>JAWKHV010000011.1:0-182676 GCA_041394645.1 Ilumatobacteraceae bacterium
GACGCCCGATAGAAGTTGACCGCCTCCAGCCAGGTTGCGTCGCGGAACATGGTGGCGGCCTCGGCAGCGGGGGTGCTCAGCGGCGCGACGGCCGAGCCGAGCGACAGCACCGCGGTCACGATGCCGAGCCATTTCCGCCGCTTCACCACGAATGCGTCCCTTCGTCGCCAGCACGAGCCGGGTCCCGTTCGAGATGTCTGACTCCGTGGCGGGACGGCTATGACGCGAGAGCTGGGTTCAGGTTCGTTCGGCGTCGGCTCAAGGACGGCGGTACCTTGTCGTTCGGCGGTGGCCGGGGGGTCACCTCGCGAAGGGGGAATTCACCGATGGCCGAGATCTCAGGCCAGGTCGACGAGCGGTTCGTCGGCCTGCGCGACCAGCTCGCTTCGTCGCTCGACTCCGGGGCCGACGTCGGCGCGTCGGTCGCGATGACGATCGACGGGGAGCTCGTCGTCGACCTGTGGGGCGGCTACGCCGACGAGGCCAAGACCCAGCCCTGGCAACAGGACACGATCACGAACGTGTGGTCGACCACCAAGACGATGATGTTCCTGGTCTGCCTGACCCTCATCGAACGCGGCGAACTCGACCCCGATCGGCCCGTGGCCGACTACTGGCCGGAGTTCGCCGCCAACGGGAAGGCGGAGGTGACCGTCGCCCACCTCATGAGCCACTCCTCGGGCCTGTCCGGGTGGGAGGAGCCGATCACGCTCGCCGACCTCGAGGACTTCGAGAAGTGCTCCTCGCTCCTGGCCGCGCAGGCCCCGTGGTGGCCGCCCGGCACGGCGTCGGGCTACCACGCCCTGAACCAGGGCTACTTGCTCGGCGAGGTGGTCCGACGCATCACCGGTGTCACCCTCGGCTCCTATTTCGCCTCCGAGATCGCCGGGCCCATCGGAGCGGATTTCCACATCGGAACCGGTCCCGAGCACTTCGACCGGATCAGCAACGTGATCCCGCCGCCGCCGCTCGATCCGGCGTCCTTCGCGGACAACCCGCCGCCGATGGCGCTCAAGACCCTCGTCAACCCGATGATCGACGCCAGCCACGTGTGGACCGCCGGCTGGCGCCAGGCCGAGATCGGCGCTGCGAACGGGCACGGCAATGCTCGCTCCGTGGCGTTGCTGCAGAGCATCGTCGCCAACGGCGGCACCTCCCAGGGCCTGCAACTGCTTTCCGAGGCCACCATCGACCGCATCTTCCAGGAGCGCACCAACGGCGTCGACCTCGTCCTGGGCATCCAGCAACGGTTCGGCCTCGGCTACGGGCTGCTCGGCGACGAGTTCCCGCCGCTCGCCGGTTCGCGGGTCTGCTTCTGGGGTGGATACGGCGGCTCGATCATCTTCGTCGACGTCGATCGCCGGGTGACGTTCGCCTACATGATGAACAAGATGCAGCAGGGTACGATCTGACGACAGGCGCAGGCTCGGGTTGCTCTTCACTGCGTACGGCACCCTGCTGGCAAGCTGACGGTGTGAGCAGCACCGAACCACCGTCGATCGGGACGGTCCCGGTCATCGATCTGGCTGCGGCGCGGAGTCCGCCAGGGCCGCGATCGACGAAGCGTGCCGGGAGATCGGGTTCTTCTGCATCGAGGGTCACGGTGTGCCCGACGCCGTCATCGACGAGGCGTGGGCGGCCGGACGGGCGTTCTTCGCGCTGCCGCTCGAACGGCGGCTGACCGTCGCCATGCCGGAACCCGGCTACCCGTACGGCTACTGCCCGCTGTCGGCCGAGACCCTCTCGTACTCGCTCGGCACCGAGTCGCCGCCCGACCTCAAGGAGACCTACGCCATCGGTCCCGTCGACCCGCGGCCGGCCGAGTCCCCCGCGTCGACCGAGTTCACCGATGCGGACGAGGCGGCGATCTTCGCCCCGAACCTCTGGCCGGCCGACGTTGCCGAGCTGCGCCCGGCGTGGGAGGCGTACTACCGGGCGATGGCGGACCTCGCCTCGCGGCTGATGGAACGGTTCGCCCTCGGTCTCGGGTTGCCCCAGGGGTTCTTCGCCCCGTTCATCGACCGGCACGGCTCGGCGATGCGCATGGTCCGGTATCCCCACGTGTCCCCCGCCGACGCCCGCCCCGGGCAGCTCCGGGCCGGAGCGCACAGCGACTACGGGACGCTCACCATCCTGCGTCAGGGCGCCGCCCCGGAGCGGGCTCGAAGTGCAGGCGGTCGACGGCCGCTGGATCCCGGTCCCGCACCGCCCCGATTCGTTCGTCGTGAACATCGGCGACCTCGTACAGCAGTGGACGAACGACCGGTGGCGCTCGACGTTGCGGGTCGTGCTCCCTCCGGCCGACGCCCGCCGGGTCGACAGACGGTTCAGCCTGCCGTTCTTCCACAACGCCAACTGGGACGCGTGGGTCGAGGTGCATCCTGACCTGCCTCGCGCCCCACGAGGAGTCGCGCCACGCGCCCAGCCGCGACCAGAACCCATCTGATGCAGAAGTTCCGCAGCACGATCGCTCCGCCCGCGTAGCGGCGCTTCTCGAGGCCACGCCGATCAGGGGAGGTGCACCAGGAGCAGGACGGCGTCGTCGCGACACGAGGGTCGGCGACCTGGCGATGATGGCGTTCAGCCCCGGATCGGCATCGGAGGTCCAGGTTCCGGCGAGCCGCACGAGAGCCGCTTGGAGCCGCTCGATGCCCCGATCGATGCCCTCGCCCGGTCGCTCGACCAGCCCGTCGGTGTACAGCGCGAGGATCGCTCCCTCGTGCAACGTCGACGTGGCCGACACGCCCACCACCACGTCGGTGATACCGAGCGGGACCGATCGCGCTGCTTCGAGCCGGGCGGGCGGAACCCCAGGGCCGGCCCCCACTTCCTCGACGCCGAAGGCGAGCACCGGCAGGTGCCCCGCCAGCGCGTACCTCAGGGTCCGATCGGTGGGATCGAACAGGGCCACACAGGCCGTGGCGTAGGGACATCCGATCCGGCGGGCGAAGGCGTTGAGGTGCTCGACGATGCGGCCCGGATCGCCCTCCACGCTCGCGAGCGCCGAGACCGCCGCCCGGAGCTGACCCATGAACGACGCCGATTCCAGCCCGTGGCCGACCACGTCTCCGACGGACAGCAGGACCCGTCCGTCGGGGAGCTCGTACACGTCGTACCAATCCCCGCCGACCCGATGCTCCCGGCGCGCCGGCCGGTAGTCGCCCCACGCGACGAAGTGGTCCCCACTCCGGCGCTCGGCGGGCACGAGCGCTCGCTGCAGGTCCTCGACCAGTTCGGTCTCGCGGTCGAGCCGGACCGCGGACGCCGCCGCCAGCCAGACGGCGGACTCCCGTTCGAAGGCCTCGGCCGCGATCACGAGCCCGGTCACGGCGAACACGCCGACTTGGACCTTCACCAGGGTGAGCGACGTCGACGGGTCGGCGCCGGGCCAGAACTCGTGGCCGGACACGACCGCGAGGCCGTACAGCACGCCCACGAAGGCGGCGATGGTCGTGACGGCGCGGCAGCCGAATCTCAGGCCGGCGGCGACGAAGCAGACGAGGACCACATAGGTGAGGGGGAGGTCGATCGACCAGAACACCGTGACCTCGAGGGCGACCGTGGCGACGACCAGGCCGACTCCCTCGACGCTGGCCAACGAGCGGCGGTCCCCTTCGCCGGCGTACGCCAGGATGAGCGACGCGACGAGCAGCACGCCGAGGCTGTCACCGAGCCAGAATTCTCCGGCGAACCGGAACACCTCGTCGTGGTCCATACCGCTGAGCGAGTTGAACGAGGCGATCACCGCCGCGACGGACGGACCGATGACGACGGCCCCGAGGAAGAACCCGAACAGGTCCCGGCGTCGAACCAGCGAGAGCCGTGGCAGCTCGCCCGATCGGCCGAGCAGCTCCGACACCGTCACCGCCCCGACGAACGGTTCGGCGAGGTTGGCCAGCACGAGGCCGGGGATCCGTTCTCGGGGCACCCCATACCGGATGTCCATCGTCACCTCGCCGACCACGATGGCCGCCGCCACCAGCCACCAGCGGCGTCGAGGGAGGAGCAACAGGACTCCGACCGTCAGCCCGGCGGGGGCGAAGAAGACCGCGCCGAGGTCGGACACCGACAGCAACTCGAAGGCCAACAGCGCACCGGCGCAGTAGCCGACGAGGACGACGAGGACGAGCAACGGAGCACGAAGGGCTGCGATCGAGTCGGCGAAGCCGGGCCGCTGTGCCGCCGGCCGGGCGGGCAGGCCGATCGTCGCTCCGGAGGTCACCGTCGGACACGCTAACCGCCTCCCGGCTCGTAGGCCTCAGAACGATCGGGATAGCTTGCCGCCAGCCGATCAGCTGGGGAGAGGATCGATGGCTCAGACCGATGCTGACACCACCGAGACGGGCGGAACGGCGAAGGCCGGTTCGGCGCGTCTGTCGGGCGTCGCCGGATTCACGTCGGGGCGGCTGGCGGCGACGCTCGGCGCACTGATCATCGCCGTGCTCTTCGCCACCCTCGACACCACCATCGTCGCCACGGCGCTGCCCACCATCGCCGGTGAGCTCGACGCGTTCGAGAGCTTCGCGTGGGTCGGCGCCGCCTACGTGGTGACCGCGGCCATCTCGACCCCGATCCTCGGCAAGCTGTCCGATCTCTACGGCCGACGGACGATCTTCCAGTCCACGATGGGGGTGTTCTTCGTCGGATCGTTGCTGTGCGGAATCGCCCAGACGATGCCCCAGCTGATCGCGGCACGGGCCGTCCAAGGGGTGGGCGGTGGTGCCATCCAGGCCCTCGCCTTCGCGATCCTCGGCGACATCCTCTCGCCTCGCGACCGCGGCCGGTACATCGGTTACTTCACGATGGCGTTCGCGGCGGCGGCTCTCCTCGGACCGCTCGTTGGCGGGTTCATCATCGAACGCTGGGACTGGCACTGGATCTTCCTGATCAACCTGCCCCTGATCGCCATCGCCGCCTTGGCGACCCACTTCACGTTGAAGCTCCCGTTCACCCGGCGTTCGGCCTCGATCGACTGGCTCGGGGCAGGGATGCTGTGTCTCGGGCTCGGCGGACTCATGATCGCGCTGGAGGTCGGCAAGGACGGCTGGGGCGAGCCGCCGGTCGTCGTCGGGCTCGTCGGCGGCTGCGCCGTGCTCGTCCTGTTCGTCTGGTGGGAGCGACGAGTCGACGAACCGATGATCCCGATGCGGCTGTTCGCCAACAAGACGGTCCTCGGCACTGCGGTGATGGGCCTGTTCATCGGCTCGGTCAGCTACGGGGCCTTCCAGTTCATGCCGCTGTTCTTCCAGGATTCGCAGTTCGTCTCACCGACGAACTCCGGGCTGCGGATGATGCCGGTGATGTTCGGTGTCGTCGTGATGTCGACGATGTGCGGGCGGCTGATCTCGCGGACCGGCCGCTACAAGATCTTCCCGATCGCCGGATTCGCCGGTGTCCTGCTCGGGCTGTTCGCGGTGAGCCGGATCACCGCAGACACCTCCTACACGATGCTGGCGATCCCGTTCGCCGTGATCGGTCTCGGGTCGGGTGCGATCTACACCACGACCTCGATCGCGGCCCAGAACGCCTGCGAGTTGCGTGACCTCGGCGTCACGACCGCCACGATCATGTTCTTCCGCAACCTGGGCGGCTCGCTCGCCCTCGCCGGCTACGGCGCGCTCCTGAACAGCTACACCCGCTCGACGCTGCCGGAACGGACCGGGCTCGCGGCCGACGACGCAGTCGCGCTGCTCCGAACGCCCGAGGACATCGAATCCCTGGCGGCCGGGATGAGGACTGCGGTGGTCGACACCATCTCCGACGGCGTCGGTCTCATCCAGCTGGTGTCGGCGTTGACGATGTTCGTCGGGCTGTACTACGCCGTTCGGCTCCCTGAGCTGCCGCTGCGCAACGTGGCCGGGATCACCGAAGCGATGCAGGAGACCGCCGGCCACTGAGGTCCGAGCACCTCGGGCCCAGGACGGTTGCCGAACCCCGGGGAGGGCGGGATAGTCTGTCGACGCCCGCGGGTGTAGCTCAATGGTAGAGCTCTTGCTTCCCAAGCAAGTGACGGGAGTTCGATTCTCCTCACCCGCTCCACGACGCTTGGAGCAGCGCAGCGACCTCGTCGGTGTTGGGGACTCGTCCGGACAGGACGACCTCGTCATCGATCACCAATCCGGGCGTTCGCATGACGCCCCAGGATGCGATCTCGCCGGGATCGGTCACCTTCTCGAACGTGGCATCGATGCCGAGCCGGGCGGTGGCCTCGTGGGCCACGGCTTCGAGCCGCTGGCAGTTGGCGCAGCCGGACCCGAGGATCTTGATCTCCATGATGCTTCTCCTGGGAGCTGGTGGGTCAGAGGATGAGGTCGAAGCCGACGCCGGTCGCGAGGATCGCCAGGGCGACGACGGCGAAGTAGGTGGCGATGAGTCTCGGCTTCAGCACTCGTCGGAGCAGGATCATCTCCGGGGTCGAGAGTGCGACGACGCTCATCATGAAGGCGAGGACCGTCCCGATCGGCAGACCCTTCTCGTGGAGGGCTTCGACGAGCGGCATCACACCGGCAGCGTTCGAGTACAGCGGCACCCCGATCACGACCGCGAGTGGCACGCCCCACCACCCGGAGGCGTGGTCCGCGAACCAGTCGGCCGGCAACCAGCCATGGATGACCGCTCCGAACGCGATTCCCGCCAGGAGGTAGGGCCAGATCTTGCGGAGGATCGTGCCGACTTCTTCGCGCCCGATGGCGATCCGGTCGTCCCAGGTCAGGCCCAGCGCCGGGTCGATGACCCGGCCGCGCAACCTGGTCTCGAAGACGAACGGTTCGACCCATCGTTCGACGTGCATCCGTCCGAGCGCCGCGCCGGCGACGACGGCGACCGCCATTCCGCCGCCGATGTACAGCAGCGTGACCTTCCAGCCGAACATGCCGAACAGCAGCACGATGGCGACTTCGTTCACCAACGGGCTGGCGATGAGGAACGACAGGGTCACGCCGATCGGCACGCCGGCGGCGACGAAGCCGATGAACGCCGGGACCGCGGAACACGAACAGAACGGGGTGATGACGCCGAGGCCGGCGGCAACGACGTTGCCGATGCCCTCCCGCCTCCCGCCGAGCAGCGCTCGCGTCCGCTCGACGGACATGAAGCTGCGCAACACGGTCACCACGAAGATGACCCCGGTGAGCAGCAGGGCGATCTTGGTGACGTCGTAGACGAAGAAGTGAACGGCGTCTCCGAGGCGGGACTCGGGATCGAGGCGAACGACGTCGAACACCAACCACGTCCAGAACCGGTCGTGGAGTTCGTAGAGCGCCGCCCACACCAACGCCGCGACGCCCACGCCCAGGGACCGCCGCAGTCCGGGCCCGGCCGGATGCTTCGCCTCGATGGTCGGCAACGTCACGAATCGAGCGTCCGCCCTCCGAGCCTCAAAGACCCGGGACCTTCGACCTCACGCAGGCATCGTTTGGTCGCTGGGCGATGACACCGGTCGCCGAGCGATCCGGGCTCAACCCGAGTGAGCGAGCAGCCAGGCGATGATCGCTGCGGTGACCTCCTCGTGGTTGGTCTCGTTCAGGATCTCGTGACGGGCGCCGGGGTACAGGGTGACCGTGACGTCGGTGAGGCCGGCCTCCCGATAACGCTGGCCGAGCAACTCCACCAGTTGGCCGCCGCCGGCGAGCGGATCGTCGGTGCCGGAGGTGACGAGGACGGGCAGGTCCGAGCGGATGCCGGCCAGGACGGTGGGATCGGCGAGGTGAGCGGCCGCCCCGAACAGCGACGGGATCGTGTCGGCCGGGACGTCGAACCCGCACCACGGGTCGGCGACGTAGGCATCGACCTCGGCGGTGTCGCGCGACAGCCATTCGTACCCCGTCCGATGCTCGAAGCCGGCGTTGAAGGCCTCCAGACCGACCGGGCCCTCCGAGGCCGCGAGCCCGGCGGCGAGGACATCGAGCGCCGTGGAGCCCGACAGCACCACACCGGCGTAGCGATCCGAATGATCGGCGATGACCGACTGGGCGGCGAAGGATCCCATCGAGTGCCCCACGAGGAACACCGGCACGCCAGCGTGCTCCGATCCGATCTGGGCTCCGTACTGCAGGACGTCGGCGATCAGACCGTCGAAGCCGGCCGGTCCGAAATCGCCGAGGGCGGCCTGGCCCGTGCGGCCGTGGCCGCGATGGTCGGTCGCGTAGGCGAGGAACCCGGCCGAGTTGAGGGCGCCGGCGAACCGTTCGTACCGAGCGGCGTGCTCGGCGAGGCCGTGGGCGATCTGGACGGCACCGCGGGGCGGGCCCTCCACCGCGGTCCATGCGGTGGTGGCGATCTCGATGCCGTCGGCCGCTGAGGTGAACGAGGACTCCAGTCCGGTCATTTCCCGATCTTCACACGCCCGCATCGGCTCGGTCGAGTACGGACGATCGTTCCGACGCCCCCGCTACGCGCCGAACTCCGAGGTCGCTCCGAGCCGGATCACCTCGTCGGCCACCCCGATCACGCGGTCGTCGTGGGTGGCCACCAGAGCACGACCCCGAGGTGCGGAGCGCGAGCAGCGCCTCGACGACGAGCGCCGTCCGTTCGGCGTCCTGGTGGCCGGTCGGCTCATCGAGGATCGCCAGCGCCGGTCGACCCACCAACGCTCGAGCGATCGCTGCCCGCTGCTGTTCGCCGAAGGAGACCTCGTGAGGCAACCGGTGGAGCAACCCGAGGATGTCGAGCGATTCGGCCACCGCGTGAACGGCCGGCTCCACGTCCTCCCGCCGGCCTGCCGCCAACAGCGGCAAGGCGATGTTCTCGCCCAGGGTCAAGGTCGCGAACAACGCCAACCGCTGAGGGGCGAGGGACCGCCGTGCCCAACCGCCGCTTCCCGATGGCGCGCCGGGGTCTCCGGCATCCTCGGCCCAGGTGATCGTCCCCTCCGTGGCGCGATCCCACCCGATCAGGATGCTGCACAGTGTCGTCTTGCCCGAGCCGCTCGGCCCGGCGAGCGCGACGAGTCGGCCGGCGACGAGTTCGAAGTCGGTCGGGCGCAGGAGCGTGAGCGAGCGTCCGTCCGACTCGATCGTACGCCCGACGCCGACCCCCGTGACGATCGCCGCGCTCACGTCGGCCTCGCCGGGGGACGCAGGACGATGGCGCCGTCGATGAGCTCGATCTCGGCTCGGCCATCGGGAAACGACGCGAGCGCAGCCGGGGGCAGTTGGATCCGCCCGACGCCGTCGATCATCGCGACGGTCCGTTGGTCGGACCCGACTCGCTCGCTGTGCATCGTTCCTCGGTGCAACGTGAGCACTCGGTCGGCCGCCGCCATCACCGATGGATCGTGGGTGTTCACGATCACCGCGCTGCCCGCCGCCGCGCACCTGGCCAAGAGGGAGATGACGGTCGCGGCGCTCTCGGCATCGAGTTCCGCCGTCGGTTCGTCGGCCAGGACGATCGGTGGGGTGCCGACCATCGCCATCGCCACGGCGAGTCGTTGTTGCTCGCCGCCGGAGAGTTGGCGGGGCCGTTGGGCCAACCGATGCTCGAGTCCGACGCTCGCCGCGACCTGGGCGGCGTCGAGGTCGCGAATCCGACGGACCTGTGCGGCGTGGGTGAGATGCTCCCGAACGTTCAGGTGGGGAATCAAGTTGTGGGTCGGGCGCTGCGTCACGGTGGCGATGGACGTTCTCCGCAGCCGACGCACCGTACGGGCCGACGCCCCGATGACGTCGGTGTCGGCGACGCGCAGCGCACCGGCGGTCGGCCGTTCCGTCAGGGCGAGGATGCCGAGCAGGGTGCTCTTGCCGCTTCCGGACGGGCCGGCGACCGCGGTCAACTGGCCGACCTCGAAGGCGGCGTCCACCCCACGAAGCGCATGCACCTCACCGCTCGGGACGCGATAGATCTGGACGATGCCCTCCAGCACGATGGCGGGCTCATGGCGCGGCACGCAACACCTCCCCAGGTGATCGACGACGGGCGAGGGCGAACTCGACGACTGCTCCCGCCACCGCGCTCGCGACCATCAGCGCGGCGGCCCCGGCGAGCGGGCCGATCGCCAGGCTGCCGTGGAACGCTGGAAGCGACCTCGGATCCGGGTCGACACGGCCGACCATGAGGCGCACGAGCAGCCACGCCGCGGTGGCCCCGACCATGCTTCCGACGGCCGCGATGCACAGCGATGCCGTGACGGCGGCACCGACGATCGCCCGCTTCGGCACGTTCATCAGATCTGCCATGGCCAATTCCATGGCCAACGCTTCTGACCGACGGACCCCGAGAACGATCACCGCCACGGCCGCGACGAACAGCAAGGCGGCTCCGACCGTTCGCAGGTACGGCAGCGAGGCGCGAACGCAACGAACGCCGGCTGCGGTGGCCGAACGCACGTTGTCGGTCTCGGTCGGTAGCGGCCGCTCCAGCGAGCTCGGCCAGCGCCGGCGCGTCGCCCGCGGACCAGAGGTAGGCGTTGAACGACTTGTCGAGGATCGCGGCGTCGGTCGGCGGCACCACGTCATCGGGCCCGCCCCCGGTGGCGTCGGCCGCTGCCGCTGCTTCGTTCGCGAGTTCGATCGCCGCCGGCAACTGCGGGGCAATGCCGTTCGCCGTCGTGAGCATCATCGGCGCCGACCCGTTGCCACGGCGTGGTCACGATCCGGCCGACGACTCGGTACCGCACCAGCTCGGGGACCATCTCGATGACGCCGGCGTCGGGAAACTCGTCGGTGTACGGCCCGGCGAGCACGACAGGGACCTCGTCCGTGCCGACCGCGTCCAGGGAATCGAGGACGTCGCCGAGCGAGCGGCCCGGCGAGAACGAGTCGCGCCAGTCCACGGCGGCGGGAAAGGTCGCGGGGTCCACCACCAGGAGGTCGCTGGCCAACCCCGGGCCCATGTGGAGGAACGTCGCACGCCACACGACGGTCGTGCCGGCCGGGAGCTGATCGGGGAGCCCGTTCGCTCCGAGCGTGGGCGCGCTGGCGTCGTCGATGGCGAGGGTCGAGTTGGCGCCCCCGATCGCCACGGCCTTGTCCGAGAGACCCTGCTCGCCGCTCGACGCCACCGAGGTGGAGTAGCCGATCAGCCCGACGCCCGCCGCAGCGAGGCCGATCAGGGTTCCGAGGTCCGCGGCGCCGGACCGGACCCGACGGACGGCGAGCCAACGACCGACCGAGCGAGGTGGAGTCGCGAGACCGCTCCCGCCGTTGCTGCCCGCGTGATCGCCACCACCACCGAGGATGCGACGAGCGCCGCGGTCAGCACGGCGAAGAGCGGGAACAGGAGCGCCGATCCGCTCTCGAGCGCCGGGCCGGACTGGGTGAGGAGTTGGGCCCCGGTGGCCACGGTGGCGGCGACGAGCACCGCCGGCAGGTTGAGGGCGCGGGCCACCCGGCGGGCCCGGCTCGCTGATGCGGTGTCGATCGGCCACGCGGCCGCGAACCCCGCGGCTGCGAGACCGATCGGGATCAACGGGGCGCGCCAGAGGAGCGCGCGGCGCGAGGAAGCGAGCGTGGCTGCATCGATGTGCCCGCTGCCGGCGACGATGCTCGGAGCGAACCGAACGATCCCGTACGCGGCCACCAGGCCGGTGACGATCGGTCCGATCAGCTCGACGGTGAGCAGCACCGCCAGCCGTACCGGCGAGGAGCCCTCCGAGATGGCGAGTTCCAGCTCGCGGCGACGTGACCGGGCGAGGAGCCACACCCCACCGAGGACGATCGCCGACGCGATCACCAGGCCGCTGAGGGAGATCGACCGGACGAGCGGCTCGAGTTCGCCGGCGGCCTGTTCGGCGTGGTCGACGAAGCGACCGGCGGCGGACTGGATCGAGATCGCCCGGGCGTCGGCTTCCACGAGACGCCGACCGACGGTCGAGGAGCGATCCGCGAGGAGCGAATTGGCACGGTCCAACGACGGCGCGGCCCGCCGCCCCTGCTCCAGCGAGGCCGGGCCGGTCCAGGGCAGATCCCAAGTGGTGAACAACGTGCCCGACAGTTCGTCCGTGAGCGCCATTGCGTCCGGCGCGCTCATCAGCACCAGAGCGATCCGCCCGGAACGGTCGGTCGGATCGAGGGGTGGGACCCACCCGTCGTCGGTTCCGGTCAGGACGGGCCGATCACCGTTCGTCTCGTAGATCCCTGCGACGACTCGGCGAACCTCGGCCGCGCCCTCCTGACGCTTGGAGCCCTCCCGGTAGCGCAGCTGCAGGCTGATCGCATCGCCGGGGCTCGCGCCGATCGCAGTGGCCAGGGAGTCGGGAAGCCACACCGCTCCGGGGACGTCGCGCGGATCGGGTGAACCCGCCGACGCCGTGAGCCGATCGAGCAGCCCGTCCCGCCCGTACACGAGCCCGACGCCCTCGTCGCCGCCGGGGCCATACACGACCGGGGCCGGCGCCAACGCCCCCTCGAACGGGTCGTAGGACCACATCGTCCGCACCGGGGCGCCGTAGACCTCCACGGCGTCGAAGGTGTCGGTGACGAGTTCGAGGACCTCGGGATCGTCGAGGCCGAGCGAGGCAGCCCGGGCATCGAGGCCCTGTCCGGGCGGCGTGTCGGCCGCCAGTTCGACCTCGGCCTCGAACGATCGGTCTGCTGCGGCATCGGACGCGAGCGGAGCTGTCACTCCGGCGAGCTGGAACACCGCGATGCCGAGGGCGATCGCACCCGACCACCACGGCCAGCGGCGCCAGCCACCCGGCGCCCGTTTCCAGACCGGATCGAGCCGGATCATCGTCGCGTCGCAGCCGATGGAACCCGCCTCGGCGCGGGCGCGATGGGAAGCCGGGCAGGGCGCATCACAGTCGGGAAACCTAGTACCGGAACGGCGACGGACCGCAGGTGACCCGACGACGCGGGTGGTCAGGCCAGCGACGCCACGACGAACACGGCATACCCGAGCAGCAAGATCGGGACCGAACGACGACCCAGTGCGGGATGCCGAGCGGTCCATGCCACGAGCCCGGCCAGGAGCAACACGGTGACCACCGCCGGCGCCCGCAGCGCGGCTGCGTCGACGACGTGGATCGGAGCGACGACCGCGCCCGCGCCCAGGCTCATCGTCATGTTGTAGGCGTACGATCCGACGATGCCGGCGATCGCCGCTTCGGTGATCCCCCGCCTGGCCGTCGAGTACGCCAGCACGATCAGCTCCGCCGAGGTCGCCAGCCCGACGACGGTGAGGCCGAGTCGCGTCTGGTTCAGCTCGCTCGAGGTGAGACGGCGCACGGACTCGACGACCAGGATCGAGCCGGCCGTGAGGAGCGCCACGCCGGACACGACGAGGAACAACTCCTTGCCGACTCGGCCACCCTCGTGCTCCTCCTCCAGCTCCCCGACCTCGCCGAGCGCCGGCGGTCGACGCTCGGCTCGCCAGATCACGGCGACGAATGCGATGTAGGCGAGCACGAGCGGCGCCTGCGACCCGTCCGACGTTCCCGTCCCAGAGCAGGAGGGTGGCGAGGACCCCTGCGGCGAGCCCGCCGAACGGCAGCGCCGGATGCGTGGTCCCATCGGCACCACCACGAAGGCAGCCGCCGCGGCGAGGGCGAGGGTCACGATCGATGCATTTGCACCGATCACGTCGCCGAACGCCACCCCGTCCACTCCCCGACCCGATGCGGTGACGACGGTCGCCAGCTCCTCCGGCTCCGCGCCGGCGAGCAACAGGGCCAAGGCGAACGACGAGACACCGAGCCGTTGCGAGGCCGATGCGAGATGTTCGGCGAACAGCTCGGCCCCGACCACGATGATCGCCGTGCCGACGAGGATCAGCAGGATCCGGACGACGACCATCACGCCACCGTAGAGCTCGACCGAGCCCGGGCGGCTGACGGAACGTTCAGGCGGTTGCGTCGGCGGACTTGGCCGCTTCGAGGTCCTGATACGCCGAGGCAGCCCAGGCGGCCGATCCGATCACACCGAACAGCGCCGAGAACGCCGCCGCCCGGGCCGCGGCGTCCCGCGGTCGCCCGGTCAGCAGCGACGGCACCAACGCCGCCAGGCTTCCGAGCCCGCACAGTACGGCGGCCGCCAGGTTCAACTTCCGGTGATCGGTCGACACGATCGTCCTCCTCGGGTCGACCGCGAGCTTAGGCGTCGCTCGTCACCCGACCCCAGAGCCGGGACGATCGGCCGGTCGGCCGGTCGGCCGGCAACTCAGGGGACGAGCAGTTCGTCCAGCTTCTCGTAGCCCTCGCGGATCCCGGACTCCATGCCGCTCGCGATCATCGCGTCGCGCCCTTCGAAGCTGTCGACCAACGATGTGGCCACGAGCCGGCAGCGTCCGTCGCCGAGCTCCTCGAACTCGAGCCGTTCGAGGGCGACGCCGTCGGGGAACCCGGCGAAAGGTGAAGGTCTGGACGATGAGCTGGTCGGGTCGAACCTCGTGGAAGCAGCCGTAGAAGTCGAAGCGGTCCTCACCTCGCTCCTGGTGGAACACCCAACTGCCGCCGTTGCGGAAATCCCAGGTGTCGATGAAGGTCGTGAGGCTGCGCGGCCCGCACCACCGGGCGTACAGCTCGGGGTCGGCGTGGGCCCGGAAGACCTTGGCCGGCGTGGCGTCGAAGGCGCGCACGATGCGGATCAACGGAACCTTCGGATCGGCCAGGATCTCGGTGTCGGGGTGGAAGGTGGCGGTCATCGTGGTGCTCCTCGTCTGGGTTCAGCGTGCTCGTGTGGGTCCGGCATGCTCGTGTGGGCTCAGCGTGCTCGTGTGGGTCCGGCATGCTCGTGTGGGCTCAGCATCAGGTCTCGGAATCAGCCCGGGTGTCGAGAGGATCCGGATCGTCGAGGTCGGCGAGGACGGCGTCGAGGCGCCGGTAGCGCTCCTCGGCCTGGACGCGGTAACGCTCGATCCATCGGGTCATCAGGTCGAACACCTGGGCCTCCAGGTGGGCCGGGCGGCGTTGGGCCTCCGGGAGCGCGACACGAGACCGGCGGCTTCCAGCACCTTCAGGTGACAGGAGACGGCCTGGAGACTCGCATGTCGTACGGCTCGGCCAGTTCGTTGACGGTGGCGTCGCCCTCGGCGAGCCGGGCGACCATGTCGCGCCGCGTCGGATCGGCCAAGGCGGCGAACACGCTCGACAATCCGTCCTCGGCCGGCAGCCCCATCATTGCTCCGAACTTCTACTCAACTGATGTGTTGAGTAGAAGCTAGGACGACACCCGATCGTTGTCAATCACTTCGTTGAATACGATCGCTACGTCGGGCGCCGGGCCGACGCAGCACGGGCCAGTGCCGACAGGGTGAACGGGCCGGCCGGTTCGCCGAGGCCTCGGAACATCGTGGACCGCAACGCCAGGCGCGCCACGGGCGCCAGCCCGACGCAGTAGGAGCCGGCGGGGCCGATCCCCTGCATGAAGCCGGCCCACAACTCGTCGAAGTCCACGTAGGTCGAGGTGACCCGCAGCGTCCATTCCCGGGAGTCGACGAACCCCGCCCCGTCGAGGAGCTCGACGATCTCACCGGGTTTCCCGAAGCGCAGCGATCGCGCCTCGTCGGGAGCATCGGGATCCAGTTCCAGCGCGGCGTCCCAGAAGGCGCGCCATAGCAGTTCCATGCCCTCGACGAGTCCCAGACACATCCCGCCACCAGACCGCCCGGACGAACCACGCGCCGGAGTTCGCTCATCATCAGCTCCGGATCGGAGACGAAGTGGAACACCAACTGGGCGAGCAGCGCGTCGACGGATTCGTCGTCGTAGGGAATGGCCTCGGCCCGGCCCAGCCTGACCTCCACACCGGGATGGCGCTCGGCACAGTCCGTCACGAGCCAGGGCGACGGGTCGCAAGCGACGACCGACGAGGAGCCGAAGCGGCGGACGAGCGCGGTGGTCAGAGCGCCCGGTCCAGCCCACGTCGAGCACCGACGCCACGTCGCCGAGGTCCAGCGAGTCGATGAACACGTCGGCGAGACGACGTGAGTACCGACCCATGAAGGAGTCGTAGGCGTCGCCGGACACCTGGAACGAACGGGCACCCTGCACAGGATCCATCCGGGCCTCCTCGGCCATCGGTCGACGACACGTTGGCGGGACCGTACACCGCCGCCGTTCGCCCTCGTGACCGCCGTGACAGGAACGCGGACGAGGTGGATCGAAGCGGACCGCATCGCTCGTGCCATCCTGAACTCCGTGTCCTCCTCCGCCGCCGATGCACCCGACCCGTTCCATCGACAGCCTCCGCCGGACTGGGACGGCGGAGCCGAGCTCGGTCCGGCCCTTGCGGCGGTTCGAGGACTGCTCGACGCCTTCGCCGGCAGCAACCCGCCGGCCGAGGTCTTGACGTCGATGACGAACCGCTTCGAGGACCTTCGTGACGAGCCGCTGACCTACGCACTGCTCCGCGCGACATCCTCGTCGGGCGACGCAACGACCTGCCCGGGCGAGGCAACCCACTGCTCCCCCGTTCATCCTGCACGAACAGACCGAGACCACCGTGCGGGCGACGGTCCGCTTCGGCCCGTTCTTCCTCGGCGGCAACGCCGCGGCCCATGGCGGCACGCTCCCGCTCCTGTTCGACGACGTGCTCGGCCCGGATTGACCAACCCGATGCATCTGCCGCCGGCCCACGGCCTTCCTGAAGGTCGACTACCGCAGCATCACCCGACTGCAGCGCGACATCACGCTCGTCGGCCGGCTCGATCGTGAGGACGGTCGGAAGCTGTTCGTGTCCGGCGAACTGCTCGACGGCGGCACCGTGTGCGCCGAGTGCACGGCGCTGTTCGTGAGGCTGTTGCCCGGTCAGCTGACTCGGGAACAGGTGGGTGAGACCGAGCCGGTCCACGCCGGAAACACGTCGCCGTGCTCGGCGATCCAGCCCTGCAAGATCTCGCTCGTGTCCCCGTCTTCACCCTCGGCCCACCTGACGACCTCCTCCTCGGCCGGCGACCAGGGCGCGGGGAGGTGATCGTCGACGTGGTCGAGTCGGAACACGTCACCGAACTCGGCCATGAGATCCATCAGCCGGACAAGGACGGCGGATGCGCCACGACTTCCAGGCGGCCCGCTCAGGGCCGCGACCTCGACCACGCCACCGTGACCGCACGTTCGGATGGTGCGGCGATAGGCGGCGTCGGTGATCGACACCACCCCGGGATCGACCGTGGGCGAAGCCATTCGAGTTGATCGCGGAAGCGCTCGGTGTCCTGACCGAGGAGCTGCAGCCGCAGCCGCCGTCGGCGGCGTCGATCGGGCGGACCCGACGCTTGGCCCGGAGCTCGGTCGGCGAGCACGGGCAACGTCGAGCGCACCACCTCGTTCATCCGTCGGACGCTGCCGAACCCGGACGAACGCGGTGTCGGTGACCGAGCAGATCGGTGTCGTCGAGCAACATCCGAGCGAAATGGGCCGCCGCGACGCGGCGACTGAGGAGGGCGTCGCCGATGCTCGCGGAACAACCGCGCAGATGCTGGACGCTGAGTCCGACCTCGATCGCGAGATCGGATGGGGTCCCGTCGTCGAGAAGCCGGCCGCGATGCGGTCCAGCGCCGTTGCGACCAGGGGGTCGGTCGCTGCGGAGACCGGTGCGACAGGAAGGTGATCGGATCGGCAGCGGAGGCACGCCCGGTACCCGGCCACCTCCGCTGCGACAGGGGTCGGCGCCGTCCCCGTGTTGCTCGGATGCGGGCGCGCCGAGCACGACGCACGACAGTAGATGCCGGTCGTGCGTACCGTCCCGACGGCGATCGCCATCACGACAACGGGCCGGGCTCTGCGTCCCCGAACACCTGGACCCATCCGCCCCGAGTGTCCATGTACTCGCGGATCCTCATGACCTGTCCATCGACCACTTCGTGCACGAAGCAATACTCGTTCACGTACGTGCGTCCATTGGGCAGCGTGGCCGACAGTCAGGTCGGCGACGACGACCTCGTGCTCGGCGGTCATCGGGAGGAACTCCATCGACGCATCGCGGAAAGAACGGCGCGAAGCGTCGGGACATGAAGTCGACGATCTCTCGCGGTCGAGCGTGTTGGTGCCGCTCGGTGCGCCTGCCTCGTCCGGCCGTCCTTCGCCCAGCCCGACCTGGGTGGCGTTCCCGGCGGGAGCGATCCACGTGACGTCGGGGTGCAGCAGCGCCCTGATCGCCTCGGGGTCGCGAGTGGCGTAGGCGCCGTAGAGCGCGGACACGGTCTGCTTGGGGGTCATGGCGATCCTCGTTTCGACGGGGTCAGGAAGGGCCGGGGCGCCCAACGGTACGAATCGATGTCGCGGCCGGCTGGCCGATATCGGACATCGTTCGGCGCTCGCTTCGGGACGGGTAGCGTCCGGGCATGACGCCTGCCCAGCGAGAACGAGACCGATTCGCCACGAACTCCTCGCCGTCGGGCCCGATGCCCCGACGCTGTGCACCGGGATGGAACGCTCGCGATCTGGCTGCGCACGTGGTGATCCGAGACACCGGCCCGACACCGCTCCGGGCCTGTTCCTCCCCTTCCTCTCCGGCTACACCGATCGGGTCCAGCGCGGTGAGGCCGAAGCGCGCCCTACCGGAGCTCGTCGAACGGGTTCGCTCCGGACCGCCGTTCTTCGCCCCGGCCCGGCTCGGCGCGATCGACCGGCTGATGAACACCACCGAGTTCTTCGTGCATCCTCGAGGACCTCCGCCGAGCCCAGCCGGCTTGGGAACCACGCGTGTTGGACGCAGAGCTCGTCGACGACCTCCACGGCGCCCTGCGCCGAAGCGCCAAGTTGTTCGCTCGCTCCGCACCGTCCCCGTTCACGCTGGTGCCCGACGACGGCCACGATCCGGTGGTGGCCAAGTCCGGTGAGGGCGCCGTCACGGTCTCGGGACCGGTGGGCGAACTGGTGTTGTTCATCTTCGGTCGCCAGGCCCACGCCCGAGTCGGGTACGTCGGCGACGACGACGCCGTCGCCGCTCTCCGCACCGCGCAATTCGGGATCTGATCCACCGCTCGATCGAGGCGGTGGCCACCTCGGTCCCACCGGTACGGTGGAAGGGTGCCGGCTCAGTTCTCGAAGCGTTACTACGACCGCTTCTACGGAGACGATCCCGTCCACACTCCGGAACGGATCGCTCACCTCGCCGCCGGCGTCCACGGCATGTGTGGATGGTTGGAGCTCCCCGTCACGTCCGTGCTCGACGTCGGAGCGGGGCCCGGGTACTGGCGCGACTGGTTCGCCGAGCACCAGCCGGACGTCGCGTACACCGGCGTCGACGTGAGCGAGTACGCCTGCGAGCGATACGGGCACGACCGTCGAGATATCACGACCTGGTGCCCGGACGACACCTACGACCTGGTCGTCGCCCAAGGCGTGATCCAGTACCTCGACGACACCGGCGCCGACGCCGCGATCGAGCACCTGGCCGAGGCGTGCGACGGGATGCTCTATCTCGAGCTCCCGACGGCGTTCGATCGCGTCACCGTCATCGATGCCGATCACACCGACCTGGACGTTCACTGGCGGCACGCGTCCTGGTACCGCGACCGGCTCGCCCCGTACTTCGTCCAGTTCGGTGGCGGGATGTGGATCGCTCGACGAGCGGGTGTGCCGCTCTATGAGCTCGGGCCGCCGAACGCTGAGGCTCCCGACCGTCGGCCGGCGCCGGAGCCCTTGGGAGCACGGGCGGCGGAATCGCTAGGGTCCGGGGCGTGATCCTCTCCGACCGGAGCATTCGCGAGGCCATCGAGACGGGACGAATCGTCATCGAACCGCTCGACGAAACGCTGATCCAGCCGTCATCGATCGACGTTCGTATCTCGAACCTGTTCCGCGTCTTTCGCAATCACACCGCCGGCGTGATCGATGTGAAGCAGGACATGACCTCGTTGACCGAAGCGATCGAGATCGACGAGGACGGCTGCTTCATGCTCCATCCCGGCGAGTTCGTGCTCGGCTCGACGTTGGAGCGTGTCGGGGTACCCGACGACCTCGTCGGCCGGGTCGAGGGCAAGTCCAGTCTCGGCCGGCTCGGCCTGCTGATCCATTCCACGGCCGGCTTCATCGACGCCGGATTCGATGGACACATCACGCTGGAGCTGGCCAACGTGGCCAGCCTGCCGATCACGCTCTACCCGGGGATGAAGATCGGACAGGTCAGCTTCCTCCAGATGACCACGCCCGCCGAACGACCCTACGGCAAGGGCGCGAGCGGCTCGAAGTATCAAGGCCAGCAGGGCCCGACACCGAGCCGCTACTTCGAGAACTTCGACCGCTGACCGGTCAGCCTCCGATCGGCTCGCAGACGGCACGGGTGCCGTCGAGCGAAACATGGACACGGTCCCCCGCCCGGTAATGGTCGGCTTCGTTCCGGCCGGCGGCCACGTCGACCCGGGAGTCCAACCCATCGAGGCGCACGGCGACCACGGTCGTCGAGCCCTGGAACGTGGTGGCCGCCACTGTGCCGGGCAATCCGGTCTCGGCCAGGCGAAGGTCCTCCGGTCGGAGCAACAAGGTCACCGCCGATCCAGCTCGCACGGCCAACGCACTCGGCACCTCGAAGGTGAGGTCTCGCACGGCGACCGCGGCACCGTCGCGCACCATCGCCGGGAACTCGTTCATCGAGCCGACGAAACGGGCGACGAAGGCCGTCGCTGGGTCGCGATAGATCTCCATCGGCGAGCCGAGTTGCTCCAGCCGGCCGTTCGACATCACGCCGACGCGATCGGAGATCCCGAGTGCCTCTTCTTGATCGTGGGTGACGAGCAAGGTCGTGATCCCGAGCGACGTCTGGATGCGACGGATCTCGTCGCGCAGGCTGAGGCGTACCTTTGCGTCGAGCGCCGACAGGGGCTCGTCGAGCAAAAGCACCTGGGGCTGGATGGCGAGCGCGCGGGCGAGCGCGACGCGTTGCTGCTGGCCGCCGGACAGCTGATGGGCATAGCGATCGGCGAGCCGACCGAGTTCGACGATCTCGAGCATCTCGCCGACCCGGGCGGCGCGTTGGGCCTTGGGAAGCTTGCGGGTCCGCAGCCCGTACTCGACGTTCTGGGCGACGGACAGGTTGGGGAACAGGCTGTAGCTCTGGAAGACCATGCCCATGTTTCGCCGGTGGGGCGGCATGCCGGAGATGTCTTCGCCGGAAACCTCCACCGAGCCACGGTCGGCCGGCTCGAAACCAGCCGCCACCCGGAGCGCGGTCGTCTTGCCGCAACCGCTCGGCCCGAGGAGGGCGATCAGCTCGCCGGCCTGCACCTCGAGGTCGAGTCCCTCGAGCGCGACGGTGGGGCCGAAGGTCTTGCGGACGCCGCGATACGTGAGGGTGGTCATTCGTCGTCTCCTGTGGCGGCAGCGGTGGAGAGCGAGGTGGCGCTGCGGCGCTCGCTCCGAGGGCGGGTCACGCGGCTGACGACCACGAACAGCACGATCGTGGCGAACATCGCCATGAGGGCGAGTCCGGTCCCCGCCTGGGCTTTGGACCCCTGGTACTGCAGCATGAACACCGGCAACGTCATGCGGACCAGCACGTTCGCCATCGTGAACTCGCCCAGCACGATGGCGAAGATCAGGAACGACGCCGAGATGATCGCCGTGCGCAGGTTGGGGAGGAGAACACGGAACAGCGTGGTCCCCCAGCCGGCACCGAGGCTCCTCGATGCATCGACCAACGTTCGCAGATCGATCGCCCGCAATCCGGCGTCGATCGATCGATAGGTGAAGGGCAACGCGAGCACCACGTAGAAAGGGATCAACGACATCTTGGAGTCGAGGAACCAGCGGGCGTGTGGCTGGACGACCTTGATGCCGGCCACGAGGGCAATTGCCGGGATCACATACGGCATCACGGTGATGAACTCGATGACCGGCCGCAGACGAGGGAGCCGGAGGTTCACCCAGACCGCGGTCGGAACGAGCAGGGCGAGTGTCAACAGCACCGTGCCGAGGCCGAGGCGGACGCTCAGCCACAGCGACGATCGGAACTGCGGCTCGTCGAAGGCTTGCACGAGCGGCGCGAGCGACCACTTGTCGAACAGCGTCGACCAGCCGAGCTTCACGACCGGCACGGTCTGGAGCGCGAATCGCGCCATCGACAGCAACGGAGCGATGAAGAAGAACGCACACAGCAGCACGACGAACGTCGGGCCGACGCTTCCCAGCCGGGTCAGCCATCGGCGTCCCGCCCCCGTCATCGCTGCCATCGTTCGGCCCTCCGGCGCAACGGCCAGTACAAGGCCATCACGGCTCCCATGATCACGATCATCCATGCGGCGAGCGAGTACCCGACGGCGTCCTCGCCGACCTTGACGTCGCCGCCCAGGAAGAAGCCGAGCCGGAGCGACACGATCATCGAGGAATCGGTCAACGCTCTCGCCGTGGCGTAGGCACTGAAGGAATTGGCGAACAGCAACAGGAACCCCCCGAGCAGTGACGGGGTGAGCACCGGAAGGCCGACTCGCCGCCAGTACGTCCAGGTGGTGCCGCCGAGGTTGGCGTTGGCTTCCCGCCACGACCGCTTGAGTCCGTCCACGGCAGGCAGTGTCACGAGGACCATCAGCGGGATGTTGAAGTAGGCGTAGACCGTGACCAGACCTCGAATGGTGTCGAAGCCGAAGCCGGACTGGTACAGGTCGAGGCCGACGTTCGACAGGATCTTGGTCAAGACGCCTTGCCGTCCGAGGAGGGTGAGGAAGGCGAAGGCGAGCGGGACGCCGCCGAAGTTGGCGGCCACCCCGCTGAAGGAGCTGATGACGCTGCGCAGCCAACGCGGTCGCTGAAGCGACGCGGCGGCGTAGGCGAGTGGAGTCCCGAACGCCACCCCGACGAGCGCGGCCAGGGCCGAGAAGCGGATCGAGAACCAAAAGGCGCTGCGGTTCTGGCCCGAGAAGGCCTCCCGGAAGGCGGTCAGCCCGTAGGAACCGTCCTCGTGGCGCAGCGCTTGCAGGAAGACACTGACCGCGGGGACCAGCAGGAACAACGCGAGGAAGGCGAAGAACGGCGCCACACCCATCCAGTCGACCCACGCCGACCGCTCGCGGTGCACGGCAGGGGCCGCACCGACGTCGGCGCGGCCCCGAAGGCCGGAACGAACCAGACCGGTCACCGGCTCAGGCGTCGGCGACCATCGGACCCCAGTTGTCCGCGAGCGCCTGCTTGGCTGCAGCGATCTGGGACGGGGTCAGGAACGACACCTGGTCGAGCAGTTCGGCCGGCGGCAGATTCTTCTTCGCATCCTCCGTGACCAGTCCTCGTTCGGTGAGGCTCACGATCCGAGCCGGCACCGCGCCACCCTCCAGATACCCGAGCGCACCGTCGTCGGAGAGGATGTGTTCCTCCCACAGCTTCGAGCACGCCTGATGGGGCGATCCGGCGATGACGCCTTGCGAGTAGAACCCTCCGTAGATGCCGTCGGAAGGGAAGTTCACCTCGACGGTCAAGCCGGCCTCCTCGAGCTGCGCCTGAAGACCTGGCACGTTGTAGCTCCAGTCGATGGCGATCGGGGTCTCGCCCGAGATGGCGGTGGCCGGCGTGACGTCGGTGCCACCGAGGTTGCCGGACGACTTGAGTTCGGCGAAGTACTCGATGCCGGGCATGATGTCGTCGGCGCTCCCACCGTTGGCGATCGAGGCCGCCATGACCGCGGCGAACGCCGCACCCGATTCGCGCGGATCGCCGTTGAGGTTGACGAGGCCCTCGTACTTGGAATCCTTCAGCTCGGCGAAGCTCGTCGGAGCGCCGTTGGTCACGATCGTGGTGTTGGTGACGATCGCCATGATCCCGTAGTAGGAGGCGACCCAGTTCTGGTCGACGTCCTTGAGCCCGGCGGGAATCTCGGCGTCGACGGTGGGGACGTACGGCTCGAACAATCCCTTGTCGACCATCTCCTGAGCGATCGCCGGGCTCACGTCGACGTTGTCCGGCTGATCCTTCTGGCCCTTCAGCGTCTCGACCGCTTCCATCTCCTCGGCCGAGGAGCCGTTGGGATTGGCAACGGTCACATCCACGTCCGGATACTTCTCCTTGAACGAGGCGATGATGCCCTTGTAGTTGGCCCATTCGTCGGGCAAGGCGATCAGGTTGACGGCACCCTCGGCGGCGCACTCGTCGGCGAGGGACGCGAGCTCGCCGCCACCCGACGCAGCCGCAGTCGTGGCAGTCGTCGCGGCCGTCGTCTCGGCCGTGGCGGCCGTCGTCTCGGCCGTGGCGGCCGTCGTCTCGGCGGCGGCGGAGGACGTCGTCGTCGCAGCGGTCGTGTCGGAGGCGACGTCGCCTCCGTCCGAACCGCATGCGGCCAAGCTCAGCGCGCCGACCGTCAGTCCGGCGGCCAAACGCCGGGACATGATCCTGTGATATCGCATCGTGGTCCTCCCCTTGTCGGTGTCGCCGGGACGGTAACGACGCAGGACCACTGCTTCAGCGGGTTCGCCACAACGGCAACGACCCGGTCACCGAGACTTCACCGGTGAGCGGGTCGTTGTACAGATGGATCGACGTCGGCGACGTCGGGATCATTCGCCGGCGACGGGCGCTCCGGCTTCGTCGGCTCGCAACGGGGCCGCGGGATTCGCCAGCGCACGCTCTCCGGCCTCGATGGCATCGAGCACGTGGATCGCCAGGTCGGCCACCTTCACGTCGCTCTCCTCGGCGCCGGCGGCCTTGGCCCCGTCGTCGAGCATGATGTAGCAGAACGGGCAGGCGGTCGCGACTCGGCTGGCCCCGGTGGAGAGGGCCTCGCGAGCCCGCTCGTCGTTGACCTTGGTACCGATCGACTCCTCCATCCACATCCGGGCGCCACCGGCGCCACAGCACATGCCCTTGGTGCCGTTGCGGGGCATCTCGACGATCTGGACGCCCTTGAGCGAACCGATCACCTTGCGCGGTGCGCTGTACACGTCGTTGTGCCGACCGAGGTAGCACGAGTCGTGATAGGTGATCCGTTCCTCCAAGGTCGCGTTGGAGACGTCGAGCTTGCCCTGCGCGATCAATTGCTCGAGCAACTGGGTGTGGTGCACGACCTCGTAGTGCCCACCCAGCTGCGGGTACTCGTTCAGCAGGGTGTTGAAGCAGTGCAGGCATTGGGTGATGACCTTGCGGACACCCATGCCGTTGAGCATCTCGATGTTCGGCATGGCCAGCATCTGGAACAGGTACTCGTTGCCCGAGGCATGAGCGGAGTCCCCGGTGCACATCTCCGAGGGCCCGAGGATGGCGACGTCGATCCCTGCCCGCTTGAGCAGCTTCGCCATCGCCTGGGTGACCTTCTTGTTCTTGTCGTCGAACGAGCCGGCGCAGCCCACCCAGTACAGGTACTCGTGGGTGAAGGGCTCGGAGGGATCGACGATGACGTCCTCCATCCCTTGGCCCAGTCGCCCCGCTCGCCCTGGTTCATGCCCCACGGGTTCATCTGGTTCTCCATCGAGCGGTAGGCGTTGCCCAGCTCGGTGGGAAGTTCGATTCCATGAGCGACAAGTAGCGCCGCATGTCGAGGATCTTGTCGAGGATCTCGATGTTGACCGGGCAGATCTCGTCACAGGCCTTGCAGGTCGTGCGGCTCCACACCTCTTCGGCGGTGATCCGCTCGAACAACGAGTTGGCCCCGATGGTGATCTCGGAGTCGACGCCGAGCGGCGGCGACACGTGACCGTGCGGGGCGGTGGCGGCCATCACCTCGCCGGTCTTCAGCACGATCTCGCGGGTCGAGCGGCTTGCCCGTGGCATGAGCGAGACACACCGAGGTGCACCGGCCGCACATGGTGCGGGCGTCGGTGTTGACAGCTGCTTCCGCACGTGAAGTCCTCGACGACCGAGGCGCCGAAAGGACTCGAGGCTCGGTCTCGGTCAGGTTCGGCATCGCCTTCATGGCGCCCTTGGGCCGCTCGGTCCTTCGGGTACATGTTCAACGGCGACGTGAAGATGTGGCGCAGCATCGTGACCGGCAACAGCGAGGAAGGCGACGAAGCCGAGCACATGGGCCAGCCACCAGACCTGGTGCCAGAGTGTCGAGGGTGCGCAGGCCGGCGCCGTCGAACAGCTGCGACAGCGGGTAGCCGATGAAGCTGTACTTCTCCCAGCCCATGTCGACGCCGCGTGCGGTGTTCTCGGCGATGCGGAAGGCCTCGGCGAGGAACCCGGACACGCCGATGAGCAGAAGGTGCCGAGGATGACGGCGTGCTCGGCTTGGTCTTGATCCGGATGCGATAGGGCCGCTGCACACAACAGCGACGCAGGATCGCCCACACGATTCCCCCGAGGAACACCAGTCCGGCGGCGTCACCGACGAAGGCGTACGCCTGGTAGGTCCGGCCGTGGAGGAACTTGAGCTCCTCGGGCAGCTGATGATCGATCTCGAGGATCGTGGTCACGCCGAGCAGGACGAGGAACCCGAAGTAGATCATCGAGTGCATCACCCCGGCGGCCGAATCGCGCAGCAGCGTCTGCATGTAGGCCCCGGCGCGGAAGTCGACCAAACGTTGCTTGACGTTCTTCGGCGTGGTGCGGCGACGGTCGGGGCCGCCCCGTTCCCAGTTCTTCATCCGCTGGGCGAACGTCCAGGCTCCCCACACGATGACGACGGGCATCACGGTGTAGAACGCGGCCTGGATCGGCCCCGGGATGCTCTCGAAGGTGGCGCGGTGGATGGCGTTCTCGTCATGCCATTCCGTGATCTGCGGAACGATGCCCGAGATGAGCGTGAAGACGCCCATGAAGATGCCGAAGCCCAGCGCGATCTGATGCGGCTTGACGCGCTTGGGACCCGCCGGCGCCTGAGGAGTTGTGTCGTGGGTGCTCATGGCGTGGGCAAAACTAGTTGCTGAGCGCCTGACCCACCATGTTCGACGGACCGGACCGTGGTCCGGTCACCGGGAGCCGACGGCTCAGCCGTAGTACTGACGGTCGAAGTCGCGGATCTTGGAGGCCAGCTGAGCGAGCAGCTTGTGGGCGATGGCCGGGACTTCGTCGAGCACGGCGAGGAAGTGACGCTGGTCGATGACGAGCAGCTCACAGTCGGTCTGGCAGATCACCGACGCCGTTCTCGGACCGTGATCGAGCAGCGAGAGCTCGCCGACGACCGCTCCTTCGCCGAGCTCGGCGACCTGCTGGCCGTTGCGCTTGACGAGTGCGGTGCCGCCCAGGATGACGAACGCCTCGCGTCCCATCTGACCCTGGTCGACGATCACGGTGCCCGCCGGCATCTTCACCTCGTCGCCCGCTTTGGCGATCCTCTCCAGATCCTTCTTCGAGCACGCCGAGAACAACTCGACCTGGTGCAGATGTTCCACGGACTTCTTGCCGACCATGGACGGGGATCTTACGCCTGCCGCCGGGGCCCGCGCGTCAGCGGAGCGCTCCCCGGGTGACGACGAACCCGCAGGTCAGGCGGCGCGGTTCGGCGCGGACGAGATCGTCGGGTTCGGCGCCGTCTCGGCCTTGCTGCGTCGCATGGACCGCACGGCCTTGGCCACGACCTGCTCGACGGTGGCGATCAGGATGACGAAGTCGAGCGACATCGACCAGTTGTCGACGTAGAACAGATCGAGGCGGCGGTAGGCGGAGAAGCTCGGATTGTCACGAGCCTCGACCTGCCACAGGCCGGTGAGGCCGGGCGGCACCTTGGTCCGCTCCGAGAGCCGGGTGTCGAAGTGTTCGACCTCCGACGGCAACGCCGGACGAGGTCCGACGAGACTCATCTCGCCCTTGATCACGTTGATCAGCTGGGGCAGCTCGTCCAGGCTCGTCTCGCGAAGGAAATGGCCGACCCGGGTGACTCGCGGGTCCCGCTCCATCTTGAACAACGGTCCGGAGCGCTCGTTGGTCTCCTGCAGCTCGCGTAGGCGGGCCTCGGCATCGACGACCATCGTGCGGAACTTGTACACCTTGAAGTGGTGGTTGTCCTGGCCGACCCGGGTCTGTTTGAAGAAGACCGGACCACGGTCACCGAGCTTCACCGCCAGGGCGATGAGTCCGAAGGGGATGGACAGCACGATCAGCCCGCCGATCGCACCGGCGAGATCGAGGGCTCGCTTGGCGATGACCTGGCGGCGCTGGAGGGTGACCTGCTCCACGTAGAACAGCGGTTCGTGGGCGATCGGCACCGCGCGCAGGCGGCGATAGTTGATCCCGCGCACCCCGTTGGAGAGGTGAACGTGGATGTTGTGGGTCTGCAGCTCGCGGACGAGGTCGTTCAGTTCCTTGGTCTCGAGCGCGCCCACGACCACGATCACGCCGTTGATCGCCGTCCCGCGAATGACCGCCGGGGCGTCCTCGGCCACGCCCTTCCACATGTGGTTGAGGTTGTTGGCCAGGGCCTCCATCCGCGATCCGACCACGCCGGCGACCCGATACCCGGTCTCGGGATGGTCGGTGAAGAGGTTGATCAGCTCCGCCGCCTCGTGGTTGGTCCCGATGATCAGCAGCTCACGGACGAACTTGCCCTGGCGGCGCTGAGCGTCGAGATAGGCGCGGTAGAAGCTGCGGCCGATCAGGAGGAACAGCAACGACAACACGCTGCCGAGCAGGACGTCGCGGATCTGGGTCCCACCGGTGTTGTAGAGGCGCAAGATGATCAGCACCGCGCCGAGCACGACGGCGACGGTCCGGATCAGGCGGGACAGTTCCACGGCGCGCACCGCACTGACCCGAGCGAGATAGAGCTCGTTGGCCGCCAGCTGCCACATCGACAGCGCGATGGCCGACACGGTGATCAAACCGGTCTCGAACGGCGCCCGCTTCTCCGACGTCAGCACGACCAACGCCAACAGCCAGCCCGCCGTCACCGCCATGAGATCGAGCGTGACCAACCGGTGCCGAAGGTTCATCGGAGGGTCGGGCACTGCCTGCAGCGAACGACCATCGATCCCATCGCCCAGGGTGTCGGTCATCTGCTCCACAAAACCTCGTTCACTTGCCTGGAAAGGGCCGCAGTCCCGTCGCCGCCATGGCGTGGACGCCGCAGCACGAGGACACCTTACGGCCGGTGCCGGAACGCGGCCACGGAGCTATTCGGCCCAAACGGTGACGGACAGTGATTGGAAGTCCGCCACCTTCCGTGGCCGCTTCTGAGGGGGTGCGCTCAGGCCTTGGACTGGTTGGCGACCGCAGCAGCCGCGGCAGCGACGGCCTCGGCGTCGCCCAGGTACCCCGCCGAGGTCACGCCGAGGTCGGCGTCGAAGTCGTACCGGCGGGGGGCGCCGGTCGGGATGTTCAGCTCCGCGATGTCGTCGTCCGAGATGCCCTCGAGATGCTTCACGAGGGCCCGCAAGGAGTTGCCGTGAGCGACGACGACGACGCTCAGCCCGGCACGGAGTTGGGGGAACGATGGCGTCGTGCCAATAGGGCAGGACTCAGGCCACCACGTCCTTCAGACACTCGGTCGCGGGGAGCACGTCGGGGGGCAGGAGCCGGTACCTGGCGTCGCTCGACGGGTGCTCGGGGTCGCCCGCTTCGACCGGCGGCGGCGGGACGTCGTAGCTGCGCCGCCACAAGTGCGTCTGCTCGGCGCCGTGGCGTTCGGTCGTCGCCTTCTTGTCCAGACCTTGCAGGGCGCCGTAGTGGCGCTCGTTGAGGCGCCACGACCGCTGGACCGGGAGCCACGACTGCCCCATGGCCCCGAGCGCCAGATTGGCCGTCACCACCGCCCTGGTCAGCAACGAGGTGTGGCCGACGTCGAAGAACAGCCCCGCCTCCTTCATCGTCTCGCCCGCCGCCGAGGCCTCGGCGACGCCCTTTTCGGACAATTCGACGTCGTGCCAGCCGGTGAAGAGGTTCTGTTGGTTCCAGGTGCTCTCACCGTGGCGGACGATCACGAGGGTGCCGGTCATGGGGCCAGGCTAGACAACCGACACGACCGAGCCGCAGGCCGTTGGGCCTGCGGCTCGGTCGTGTCTCGACTCTGGTCCGGAACAGCTCAGCCGCAGGACACGCTGACCGATTGCTGAGCGGCGTACTGCGCCAGCCAGCGCTGCTGGTACTGGCGAACCGTCAGCTTGTTCCCGGCGCCGGGCATCCGGGACGTGTCAGGTCCTCAGGGTGGCTCACCGCTCGGGGCCAGTACCAGATGACCGGAACCTTGGTGACGTCACCACCGTGTCGGGCCAGGATCGCTCGCACGTCGCTGAGCGCCTTTGCGTCCTGGACCATCGGCGGGGCCAGCCAGGCGGCCGGGAATCCTCCGAAGTTGTTCCAGGTCGAGTTGACGTACTGGTACGCACCCGACGCCGAGGCCCCTGCGGCCTTGGCGGTGTAGTTGTTGCCCGACTCCATCTGGCGGATGGTGGCCAAGATGGCTGCTTCGTCGGAGCACACCCCGGCCGAGGCGATGATCGAGCCGGCTCGATCACAGTCGAACCCGGAGTAGGTGTTGTTCGGGTTGCCGACGAGCACCCCGTCACCGATCGGCTCATAGGCGCCGTCGGACCCCACGAGCAGCGAACCCTTGCCGGTGATCGTGGTGACCTCGATCGATGCGCTGGCCCGACCCGGCTGAGGGAACAGGGCGTTGCCGTAGAGATCGCCCACGTTCGAACAGCGATCGGTCACCTCGGCGGCGCGAAGGCTGATGTAGGGGTCGACCGCGGAGCCGTCGGGGCGATGGATCTCGAAGTGGACGTGGGGCACGCTGTACTCGGAGTTGCCCGAGTCACCCATGAACGCCACGACCTGACCCGCTTTGACCTCGGCCCCCAGGACGATGCCGGCGGGGAACCGCCACGACCCGTCGTCGAGCCCGTCGTCGGTGCCCGGGGTGTCGTTGTTGACGTGGTAATAGCGATACTCCCACCCGTCGGAGTCCGTGATCACCAGCCCCCAACCGGCGGTCGGGTGGTTCTCGACGAAGTGGGTCACCGTGCCGTCGACCGCCGCCAGCAGCGGCTGGAGACGATGACCGATCAGGTCATTGCCGATGTGGTGCCGAGCACAGTTGTCGCGACACGCGCCCCAGTCGTCGGAGTAGGTGACCGGGCCCGCCACCGGGAACCGAATGATCCGCAGCGGCCAGCCGCCGTTCGGTACCACCGGCTGCACCGGGATGGCCACCTCCGGATCCGACGTGGATCCATCACCGCTGGTGTCGCCACTGGTGTCGCCGCTCGTGTCGCCCTCGCCGTCAACGGGTGTGGTGGTGCTCGGGGCTTCATCGGCCGGGACGGTCGTGGGCGTGGGATCGACCGGGACGGTGGTGGTCGATTCCGGCTCGTCGCCGACCGGGACCGTCGTCGAGACGTCGGGATCCTGGTCGGGAACCGGGCTGGTCGAACCGGGCGCTGTCGAGGACGTGTCCGGGACCGAGGTCGCAGGGACCGGCACGCCCGGGGCCGACGTGTCCGGAACCGACGTGGACGTCGACGAGGCCGGCACCGAGGTGGACGGATCCGACGTGGTCGATTCCGGCGTCGAGGTGGTCGAGGTGGAACTCGGAACCGTCGACGACGCCGCGGTCGCCGGGACGACGGCGTCGGGCACGCTCGTGTCGGAGGCGGCCACCGCCGGGTCGCTCGCCCCGCCTTCGGTGGCGCCCGACGGAAGGGCCGAGAGCCCGATCAGGCCGATCAGCCCGAACGAGAGCAGCGCCGGGGCCAGCCGGCCGGCTGCACCGTTGCGTGCCCGTGCTCCTCGGCCCGAACCCGGGCGCTTCGGTTCCCGTCCCACACTTCGCATGTCAGGTGGAGACGCCCGGACGACCGCGCCATGACGCCGCCGTGCAGGAATCCTCAATCTGGTCGCGGTGCCGGCCAGTCGTCACCACGCTCTGCGCGATTTCCCCCTCGATCGACCGGGGGAGCGGCGAGGTCAACCAGCGCTTTTCGTCACCTGGCCATCACGCCATGCGCGAAGGACCACCTTCCGCGTTCGTAGTGACGTGCGTCACTACGAAGCGGTGGTATCGGTCACGGATCGCGGCATCGCCTGACGGGCGTAGCCGGACCCGTCCGGCCCCGCCGCCGTCCCCGATGGAACCGAGCTCAGCTGGGACGTTCCGCCAGGACCACCGAGAATTGGAGCGGATCCCCGTTGCGCTCGATGTCCAAGGTCAAGGTGTCGCCCGGTTCCGCGTCCCGAATGGCGGCGGCCAGTCCGGCGGAACTGGTGATCGGCATGCCATCCACCGCCACGACCAGGTCGTTGGCCAGCAGACCGACGTCCTCGGCGGGCGTCCCGGGCGCGATGCCGACGATCAGGGCACCGGTGCCACCGTCTCGGCGGTTGGCGAGATCGACGCCCAGGAAGCCCGCGGCGCGCGATGCCCCGAGGGTTCCATCGCCGGTGCGGAGGCGCTCGATCACGGGCATCGCCTCGGAGATCGAGATGGCGAACCCCACGTTGTTGGCCTCGACGGCAGGGCCGGACCGGGCCACCGCGGTGTTGATCCCGATGACCTCGCCCCGGGCGTTCACCAGGGGTCCGCCGGAATTGCCGGAGCTGATCGCCGCATCGGTCTGGATCAGACCGTTGAGCACCCCGATGTCGACGTCGAGCGTGCGATCGATCGCCGACACGATCCCCCTCGTCCTGGTGCGCCGTCAGTGCAGTACGTATCCGATGGCGACGACGTCGGCTCGCCGACCTGCACGTCACCCGGCGACGGCGAACGCCGCCAGAACGACCCCGGCCGGATCGTCGAGGCGCAGCACGGCGAGGTCGTTCTCGACGTCCATCGCCACGAGGACGGCGACCCTCGGCTCACGCTCGCCCTGCAAGCGCACGGTGAGATTCGTGCCGTCGCCGATGACGTGGGCGTTGGTGACGAGCTCGCCTTCGGTCGACAACACGATGCCGGTGCCGGTCGATGTGGCGGCACGACTCCCGTTGGCGATCACCGTGACCACCGACGGGCCCACAGCGAGGTCGGCGATCGCCGCCACGTCGAGCCGGTCACCGGGGATCTCGACCGGGGCCCGAGGCGGCGGCACCACCAGCTCTGGCTCGGCGAGTTGCGCACCGATGACGCCTCCGAGCACCCGGCGGCGACGGCCAGCACCCTCCGATCGCCCGCCGACGACGGGCACGCCGAGCTGCCTTCGAGCGGTCGCGAGGTCGATCGTCAGGCTGAGCCGGCCCGTCCTCGGGTCGAGGTTCGGTCCCCGAGGAGGCGGGGGAAGCGGCGGCGGTGATCCGAGCGGCGGCGGACCGACGGAGGCGCGGCCTCGGGCGAGCCGGGACTGCGACGCAGCCCGGCGTCGGGTGGCGCCCAGGTCGGGGACTGGGCCGGCTCGGTCACCGAAGCACGATCCCGGCGGTCAGGCGTCGGGCTGACGCTGGCGAGCAGTCGGTCGACGAGGTGTCGGTGTGCTCGTCAGCTGAACGATGCAAGGCGAGTCCGCCGATGACCTGGCCACCACGTGACTCGAGGGCGATGGCCATCTTGTCCAGGCTGTTCTTCAGGTTGAGCGCGAACGTGCAGTACGTCGCCACCTGCTTGCCGGCCATCGCTGGGAGCGCCCGGAGCGCCCCGAGATTCCACGGCCCGCCTGCCCGACGACGAACGACGCCAGACAGGTCCCCACGATGACCAGATCTGCGGCCTGGATCGCCGCGAGGTCGGGCGAGCGCACCGAATACACCTCGGTGATGCCGATTCCCTCCGGTCTGGAGCTTGTCGGCGATGAGCTCGCCAGCCTTGCGGGTGTTCCCCGTGAGACTCTCGTACAGGACGACGGCCTTCATGGCGGGACATGTTGCCACGCCGCGCCCGGTGCTGACACGTTCACCTGCCGAACCGCGTCCCCTCGGTGTCGGCTCGTGACGGGTGGTCCGGGCCGAGATCGGGCCGGCTCAGATCTTCTGGACCGGCGCCCAGGCGAGCACGAACGACTTCTCGCCGACCTCGGGGAAGCGGATCCGGGCCTCGGTGCTCTCGCCCGAGCCGCGTAGCTCGAGCACCACGCCGTCGCCGTACTTGGCGTGGCGGACGTCGTCGCCGACCCGCAAGCCGATCGCTTCGGCGTGGGTCGGTTCGGGACGTCGTCCGGCCGCGAGCGCCGCATCGACGACCCGCTCACGATGGGCGATCGTGCGTTCTTCGTCGAACCGGGACCGCCGTTGTTCGCGCTCCTCCCGGCTCGATCGGCTCGGCGACCAATCCGAGGCCCAGTCGCTCGGCGACTTGGACCGATAGCTGGATCGGCCGCTGCTCGTGCGCGAGGTGGATCCCTTGGACTCGATCAACTCCGCCGGGATCTCGTCCAAGAAGCGCGACGGCGGGTTGTAGTTCGTCGACCCGAACAGCGAACGGCTCCAGGCATGGGACACGTGGAGCTTCTGGCGGGCGCGCGTGATCCCGACGTAGGCGAGGCGCCGCTCTTCTTCGAGTTCGTCCGGCTCGGTGAGGGCGCGCATGTGGGGGAAGACCCCCTCTTCGGCGCCGACGAGGAACACGATCGGGAACTCGAGCCCCTTGGCCGAGTGCAAGGTCATGAGCACGACTCGCGAATCGTCGGGGTCGAGGTCGTCGGTGTCGGCGACGAGGGAGACCTGCTCGAGGAACTCCTCGATCGTGGCGAACTCGCGGGCCGAGCCGACGAGCTCGCCCAGGTTCTCCAAGCGACCGGCGGACTCGACGGTGTTCTCGGCCTCGAGCTCGCCCAGGTAGCCGCTCTGTTCCATCGCCTCCTGGATCAGATCGCCCGGGCCGAGGTCCGTGCGCGCCGCCAAGGAGTCGACCAGTTCGAGGAACCGATCGATCCCCCGACGGGCGGGCGCGGATGCGCCGGCATCCTCGGCGTGACGCAGCGCCTCCATGAACGGCTGCCCGAGCTGGCCCGCCCACGTGTCGAGACGAGCCACCGTGGTGTCGCCGACGCCCCGCTTGGGTTCGTTGAGCACCCGCTTGATCGAGACCTCGTCGGCCGGGTTCACGATCGCCCGCAGGTAGGCGATGGCGTCCTTGATCTCCTTGCGGTCGTAGAAGCGGGTTCCCCCCACGACCTTGTACGGCACGCCCGTTCGCATCAGCGCATCTTCCAGGATCCGGCTCTGGGCGTTGGTCCGGTAGAACACCGCCATCTCGCTCCATCGCGTGGCGTCGGTGTCGTGGAGCTGCTGCATGGTGCCGGCGACCCATCGGGCCTCGTCGGCTTCGTCCTGGGCGTGATAGCGCACGATGCGGTCACCCGAGCCGGCATCGGTCCACAGCCGTTTGGGTTGGCGGCCCAGATTGTTGGCGATGACGGAGTTGGCGGCATCCAGGATCGTCTGCGTGGAGCGGTAGTTCTGGTCCAGCACCACGGTGGTGACGTCGGGGAACTTCTCCTCGAACTGCAAGATGTTGCGCATGTCGGCGCCGCGGAACTTGTAGATCGACTGGTCGCTGTCGCCCACGACGGTGACGTTGCGATGGACCTCGCCGAGCATGAGCACCAGCTCGTTCTGAGCGGTGTTGGTGTCCTGGTACTCGTCGACGAGCACGTGCTCGAACCGTTGCTGATACTGATCGAGCACGTCGGGACACTCACGGAACAACCGCACCGTGTTCGTGAGCAGGTCGTCGAAATCCATCGCTCCGGCCTTCTGCAGGCGGGCCTGGTAGTCGCGATAGATCTCGGCGATCTTGCGCTCGAACACGTTCGACGCTTGCTCGGCCAGTTCGTCCGGACCGATCAGGTCGTTCTTGTACTGGCTGATCTGGGCGTGGATCCCACGCGAGGTGAAGCGCTTGGAGTCCAGCCCGAGATCGCGGATGACGTAGCCGACGAGCCGATTGGCGTCGGACTGGTCGTAGATCGAGAACGTCCTGGGGTAGCCGATCCGGTCGCCGTCGCGTCGCAGGATGCGCACGCAGGCCGAGTGGAACGTGGAGACCCACATCTTCTTGGCCACGTCGCCCACGAGTTCGCCGACGCGATGGCGCATCTCGTCGGCGGCCTTGTTGGTGAACGTGATCGCCAGGATGTGCATCGGGTGCACGTGGTGTTCGGCGATCAGGTGGGCGATCCGATGGGTGAGCACCCGGGTCTTGCCGGAACCGGCGCCGGCCACCACGAGCAACGGGCCGCCGGTGTGCACCACGGCATCGAGCTGGTCCGGATTGAGGCCCTCCACGAACACCGACATCGAGGCCATCCTACGGAGGGGGTGTCGAAGGGCTCGGGACCCGGCCGAAGTCGTGAGGTCGCGGGGACTACCGTCGACGCCTGTGCAGCACGCCATCGTCATCGCTCCGTTCGAGGAGCTGAGCGATCCTCGAACCGTGGTGGACCTGGGGGTGGCCGCCGAATCGTCGGGCTGGGATGCGGTGTTCGTGTGGGATCACGTGATGCGCGACGCGCACGAGACCGAACTGATCGGTTCGGCGACCGTCACGATGGCCGCGTTGGCCGCCCGCACCGAGCGGATCCGGATCGGCGCCATGGTCACCCCGATCACGCGTCGCCGACCCCAGGTGTTCGCCCGCGAGACGATCGCCCTCGACCGGTTGTCGAACGGTCGCCTGGTGGTCGGGCTCGGGCTCGGGGTCGATCGCGGCGGGGAACTCTCCAGGTTCGGGGACATCGTCGATCCGGTCGTGCGCGGGCATCGTCTCGACGAGGGAGCCCGACTGCTGAAGGAGCTCTGGAGTGGGGAGACGGTCGACTTCCACGGTGAGCACTTCACGGCCGACGGCGTCCGGTTCCGACCCGGACCGATCCAGCGTCCCCATCCACCCCTGTGGTTCGCGGCCCGAGGCGACGCCGACCGACCGGTGCGACGGGCCGCGCTGCTCGGTGACGGGATCGACGTCATCGAGATGACCCCCGCCCGGGTGCGTGAGGTCGCCGAGCTCGTCGCCGAGATCCGGGGCTCACTGGACGGCTTCGACATCGCCTGCCCCGTCGCACCGGGCGCCGACGGTGACGAGTGGGCGAACACTCCCGTGACCTGGCTCATGCACTCCTTCGGCGCCACGGCGGGTGCAGCGGAGGTCGAGCACACGATCCTCGCCGGCCCGCCTCGATGACGCCGTCGGACCTGCCGATCGATCGAGTCCGCTCGCTGCTCGGCCACCTGGCGCAGCAGGTGACCCTGGGCGTGCTCGCCGGGGTTCCGGCCGGCATCTCGTCGTGGATCTTCCTCGAGCTCCTCGATCGGGCCATCGAGCTGCGCACCGAACACGCGACGTGGATCAAGTGGCTCCTCCCCGCCGCAGCCGCGGTCATCGTCGGGATCTACCACCACTTCGGAGGACGAGCGACCCGAGGAACGACGCTGGTCATCGAACAGGTGCAGCAGCCCGGCATCGCCCTCCCCGGCGGATGGCGCCGTTCGTGCTGTTCGGAACGGTCGGCGCCCATCTGTTCGGCGCGTCGGTCGGCCGCGAGGGTTCGGCGATCCAGATGTCGGCGAGCTTGGCCGACAACACGGCCCACCTCCTCCGGCTCCGTGGGGTCACCCGGCGAGAGCTGCTCGTCGCCTCGCTCGCCGGGGGCTTCGGCGCCGTCTTCGGCGTTCCCGTCGCCGGTGCCGTGTTCGCCCTGGAGGTCCAGAGCGTGGGTCGGGTGAAGTTCGAGGCGGTGTTGGCGTCGTTCACCGCCGCGTTCGTCGGCGATGCGATCGTCGGTGGGCTCGGCCACGAACACTCCCATCGAGGTCCGGTGGCCTTCGACGGCAACGTGTGGACGACCGTTCGCGTGGCACTCGCCGGCATCGCCTTCGGGCTCGCCGCCGCCCTCTTCGTCTGGCTCACCCATCGGATCAAGTCGCTCCTCGGGCGGCTCGGCTATCCGCCGGCGCGCGCCGCGATCGCCGGTGGCCTCGTCGTGGCCGGCTCGCTGGTACTGGGCGACCAATACCTGAGCCTGAGTCTCCCGATGGCAGCCGTGGCGCTGTCCGGCGCGGCCGTCGCCCCGCTGGCCTGGCTCGGCAAGATCGTGTTCACCGCCACGTGCCTCGGGGCGGGGATACCTGGCGGCGAAGTGACGCCGTTGTTCGTGATCGGGTCCCTGCTCGGCGCGGCGTTGGCCGGACCGCTCGGGGTCTCGGCTCCGCTCCTGGCCGCCGTCGGGTTCGTCGCCGTGTTCGGTGCGGCGGCGAACACGCCGATCGCCTGCACGATGCTCTTCGTCGAGCTGTTCGGGTCGGCCGCGCTGCTGCCGGCCGCGATGGCCTGCGCCGTCGCCTATCTCGCCAGTTCACATCGCGGCATCTACCCGTCCCAGCGAGTCGAGGTCCCGAAGCGCTACGGCGCCGGCGGCGGCCTCGGTCAGCCGAACTCGCCGTAGTAGATCGGGTCCGTGGTCGCCTGGGGCGATCCGCCCGAGGGTTCGACGGTGACGGCGAGAGCCTGGGCGTCGTCGAGTTCGACGTCGAGGGTGGCGGCCACCGTGCCGTCCTCGCGCGGCACGAACAATCCGGCCGAACGGACCTGGGAGTCCTCGTCGAGCATCCAGAGTTGGTACGTGTGTCCGGCATCGAGCACCGGCACGTTCGAGCCGTCGAGCACGACCCGCCCATCGGACACCGACGCCTGGATGCGGGCGTCGTCGCCGCCGGCGAGCGGAGCCAGCGCCGCGACGTACGTCGGGGCGTCGCCACCCCGGTTCACGAGCACCAGCCCGACCGCCAACGCCGCGGCGACCCCGAGTGCGGCGATGGCGAACATCATCGGGCGGCGGCGCCGCGACGCCATCGGAATCACCACGCCGGGCGGCTCGCTCGTGCCGGCCGAGCGCTCCGCTACGACCGGCTCCGGCGCTCGAACGGCGAACGCCGCCTCGAGGACTCTGGCCTTGAGTTCCGGGGGCGGAGCCTCGGCGTAGCCATCCATCATCCCGGCCAAGGCGTCGCGATGGGACTCCAGCCGGGACTGCAGTTCGGGTGACGCGGCCAACGCCGCTTCGACGATCTCGGCCTCGCTCGGAGGCAGCGCATGGAGGGCGTAGAGGGCGAGGAGGTCGTCGTCGACCGGTCCGTTCATCGCACGTCGTCCAGGCGGTCGCGAAGTCGGAGCATGCCCTGACGGATCCTGGTCTTCACCGTTCCGAGGGGCACACCCAGACGGTCGGCGACCTCCGGGTACGAGTGACCACCGAAATAGGCGAGTTCGAGGGCTTCGCGCTGAGGAACCGTGAGGGTGGCCAGGGCGGCTCGCAACCGCTCGCCCGTTTCGCTCCGCTCGAGCGCCTCGGCCGGACCGTCACCCGGGGCTGAGGTGGCCAGCACCTGCTCGCGCTCCAGGCGGTCGGCCTGGGAACGCTCGCGACGAACCCGGTCCACGGTGCGGCGATGAGCGAGGGTCAGGACCCAGGTCATCACCGACCCCCGAGCGGGGTCGAAGCGTTCAGCGGTTCGCCACACTTCTACCAGCACCTCCTGGACCACGTCCTCAGCCATCCGCTCGTCGCGGAGCATTCGCTTCGCCAGACCGAAGACCGGTCCGGCAACGTGATCGTAGAGCTCGGCGTAGGCGTCACCGTCCCCCAGGCGACCTTGCCGAGGAGGTAGGTGAGCCGCCGTTCGGGCTCGGCGATCATCGACTGGTCATTCGCACGAGTCCGCACAACGGATTGGGTTACCCCGCAATTTTCTCCTTGAACCTGATCACGTGGCGAGCCCGCCCCGGGCACAGGGGACACGACCCGGTCAGGCAGCAGCGCCACGGGTCGGGCGGAAGCGCCGGAGCCGGAGGCTGTTGGACACGACGAACACGCTGGACCCGGCCATCGCCGCGCCGGCGATGACCGGCGACAGCAGCCCGAACGCCGCGAGCGGGATGGCCGCCACGTTGTAGGCGAAGGCCCAGAACAGGTTGCCCTTGATCGTCGCCAGCGTGCGTCGCGACAGACGGAGCGCGTCGACGGCGCCGATCAGGTCGCCTCGAACCAGGGTGAGATCGCTCGCTTCGATCGCGACGTCCGTGCCCGTTCCCATCGCGATGCCGAGGTCGGCCTGGGCCAGGGCCGCAGCGTCGTTGACCCCGTCGCCCACCATCGCGACCACCGCTCCCGAGCCCTGGAGCTGCCGCACGACCTCGACCTTGTCGCTCGGGAGGACCTCGGCGTGGACGTCCTCGGAGACGATCCCGACCTCGGCGGCGACGGCCGCGGCGGTGCGCCGGTTGTCCCCCGTGAGCAGGATCGGCCGCAAGCCGAGCGCCCGGAGCCGCTCGATCGCGTCGACGGAACCGGGTTTGACCGTGTCCCGCACGGCCAGCGCACCGATCACGTCGCCGTCGCGGCGGACCACGGCCACGGTCCGGCCGTCGGCCTCCCAGTCGCGCACGAGGCCGGTGAGCGGACCGGCGTCGGATCGGCCCACCTCGATCCGCTGACCGTCGACCGTGCCCATCGCGCCGAGACCGGGCCGGTTCTCGAACCCCTCCACCGCGGTCGGCTCGACGCGGTCTTCCCGAGCGCCGGCGACGATCGCCCGGGCGATCGGGTGCTCGCTGGCGTGCTCGACGCTCGCAGCGAGCCGCAGGAGTTCGCCACGTTCGAACCCGTCGATCGCCCGGGCGTCGACGAGCGCCATCTCACCGGTCGTCACCGTTCCGGTCTTGTCGAGCACGATCGTGTCGATGGTCCGGGTCGACTCCAGGATCTCCGGGCCCTTGATGACGATGCCCAGCTGGGCCCCTCGTCCGGTCCCGACGAGCAACGCCGTCGGAGTGGCCAGACCCAAGGCGCACGGGCAGGCGATGATCAGCACGGCGACCGAGGCGCTGAAGGCGTCGACGACCGGCTGCCCGATCGCCAACCAGACGATCAAGGTGGTGATCGACAAGCCGATCACGACGGGGACGAAGATTCCGGCGACTCGGTCGGCCAGCCGCTGGACCGGCGCCTTGCCGGACTGTGCGTCCTCGACGAGCCGTGCCATCTGCGACAGCGCGGTGTCCGATCCCACCCGTGTCGCCCGCACGACGAGCCGGCCTCCGGCGTTCACGGTGGCGCCGACGACCTCGGACCCCGGTTGGACCTCGACCGGCACGCTCTCGCCGGTGAGGAGGGAGACGTCGACGGCCGAAGAACCCTCCTCGACCACCCCGTCGGTGGCGATCTTCTCGCCCGGGCGAACCACGAACCGGTCCCCGACCCCGAGCTCGGCGATGGCCACGGTGCGCTCGCGCCCCTCGGTGTCGAGGACGGCGACGTCCTTCGCCCCGAGTTCCAGCAACGCCCGCAGCGCCCCACCGGCCCGCCGCTTGGCGCGCGCCTCGAACCAGCGGCCGAGCAGGATGAGGGCGACGACCGTGGAGGCGACCTCGAGATAGAGGTGCGGCATCGACGCGTTGTCGACCTTCGCGTCGAGCGACATCTCCATCTTCATCCCGCTCAGTCCGGCGTCGGTGAAGAACAGCGCCCACGTGGACCAGGCGAACGCCGCGATGACGCCGACCGACACCAAGGTGTCCATCGACGCGCTGCGGTGGAGCAGGTTCTTCCATGCGGCACGGTGGAACGGCCAGGCACCCCAGGTCGCGACGGGGCCGGCGAGCGCGAACGCCAACCATTGCCAATTGCGGAACTGGAGGGCAGTGATCATCGACAGCACCATCACCGGCACCCCGAGCACGAGGGATCCGATCAAGCGCTGTTGCAGGTCTCGCAGCCGCGCCTCACCGGGATCGATCGATCCCGTCGCGTGAGCGCGGGCGTCCTGGTGGTCCTCGCCAACCGACCCACGGCCGAACTCGGCTGCTCCGTGGCCGGGCCCGTGGCGAGGCGAACCGTTCGCCGGCTCGGGGAGCGAGGCGCCGTAGCCCGCCGCTTCGATGGTCGAGATCAAGGCCGTCGGCTCGACCCGCTCTGGGTCGAACGTCACGCTCGCCTTCTCGGTCGCGTAGTTCACGCTGGCCGAGACGCCGTCGAGCTTGTTGAGCTTCTTCTCGATCCGCATCGCGCAGGCGGCACAGGTCATGCCGGACACGGGAAGATCGAGTCGTGTGCCGGCGAGCTCCGCTCCGGCTCCCCCGGCCGCGGCCGGGCCGCTCATTCGACGGCCTCGAAGCCCGCCTCGTCCACCGCGGCCCACACTGCCGCTTTGTCGACACCGTCGCCGGTCACCACGACGTCCTTGGACTCGAGATCCACCGCGACGTCGGCGACGCCGGCGACCTTCCCGACTTCGTCCTTCACTGCGGCCTCGCAGTGGCCGCAGGTCATGCCGGGAACCTTGAACGTCATGGTGGCGGACATGGGGTGCTCCTCGAGTGTCGAGCGTTGGATGGTCGAGTAGTGAAAGGTCGAGTAGTGAAAGGTCGAGTACTTGAAGGGTCGGGCGATGACGTCGGGCCGAGCGGGACTACCCGATCCGGGTCAGGACTTCACCAGGCGCTCGATGGCGCGGCGGGCTTCGGTCAGGATCCGGTCGGACTCGGCCGGGTCGTTGCTGGCGAGGGCGTTGGCGACGCAATGGCGGAGATGCTCGTCGAGGAGCTGCACCGCCGTGGCCTCGAGCGCTCGCGTGGTGGCCGACACCTGGGTCAACACGTCGATGCAGTACGTGTCCTCCTCGACCATCCGTTGCAGCCCGCGGACCTGGCCCTCGATCCGGCGCAGCCGTTTCAAGAGGGCGTCCTTCTGGTCGTGGTAGCCAGGCGTCGTCACGGGACCCAGCGTACCCCGACATACCCCTAGGGGGTAGGGGTGTCGACGTTCCACGTGTCACACCCCAGCGGTCATCGCCCCATGTCCGCTCGGCCGACGAGCGCCAGCAGACGCTCCTGGGGAGATGCATCGTCGTCGGGCGCTCGCCCCGGGGCGAAGTGCCCGGCGGCCGCCAGCATCTCGATGCGGGGCTCGGTCACCTCGACGACCCTGGCCACCAGCCCGGGATCGAGCCGGTCGTCGACGCCCAGCGCCCTGGCGAGATCCCACGCGTGAATGGTCGTGTCGGCGATGTTGAACCCCAGCGCGGCGTCCACGGTGTCCTCACCGCTCGACGTGCGGATGGCGCGCTGGAGGACACCCGGTCGGTCCAACAGGGCGAGCACCTCGTCACGGACCTGCGCCCAGGTGCCGGCGGGATCGTCGCCACCGTGGCGTCCCGGACGGTCGAACGGGTCGAGCGCCTCGCACGAGCCCGGCTCGATCTTGGCCATCCTCGATCGCTGGACCGCGATGACGTGGCCGAGCACGTCTCGCGCCGCCCACCCCGCACACGGCGACGGCCGGTCCCACACTGTCGGGTCATCGGGCGACGCCAACCGGACGACGTGGTCCATCTGGTAGATCGCCTTGGTGAACCAGCGCAGATTTTCACTCATCGAAACGAACCTCACCCGGTTCTGGCTCGGGCCGATCAGCCCGGCAGGAGTCGATCGCGGAAGAACTCCAGCACCTGCACCACGGTCGGATCGTGGCGGTGCTCCGTGAGCACGGAATGGTCGCGAGACGACGAGCTCGGCAGTTCGACCGCGATGAAGGCGTCGCCGAGTTCCCGGCGCAGGGTCTCGAAGCGGGTGCCGACCAGGGCGTCGCCCTCGTAACGCAGTCCCAGGACCGGACAGCCGGCCGCGGCCCGTTCCTCGACCCGGGCCAGGTCCTCGGGCGACAGGTTCAGATCGGCGCCACGCGTTCGCCACCCGGGAAGCTTCGGCACCGCCAGCGGCAACGACGGCTGGCTCAACACCGGGGCGATCAATCGATCGTCGACCATCATCCCCAGGGCGAATCCTCCGGTGAGGCACATCCCGACCGCCCCGACCCCAGGCCCTCCGCAGCGATCGTGGAGATCGGCGGCGAGGGCACGAAGCCAGGTGACGATCGGCGAGGTGCGACCCGTCGCCCACGTCGTGAACTCCTTGGCGATGCATGCCTTGGCCATGCTCGTCATGGCGTACCGGGGAGAGAATGGCCGGCCCGGGTCGCCGACGAGCGACGGCATCACGACGGTGAACCCCGCGGCCACCACCTCCTCGGCGAACGCGATCACACGAGGGGTGACGCCGGGAATCTCATGGATCACGACCACCCCGGGACCGACGCCTCGGCGGAACACGGTCCTCGTGTAGCCCTCCGCCGTGAACGTCTCCTCGTCCCACCCGTCGATGGTGCTCATCGGTCGACGCTCACCCGAGCCGGCGCACTGCTGCGAGGGCGCTGGCGACGAGATGTTCGACCGAGCCCTTCATGACGGTCAGGTCGATGTCCTGCTCGCCCATCGCGCCGTTCAGATATCGGGCGTACACGCCCTCGGAGATGACGGCGAGGCGCCAATAGGAGAAGGCGACGTAGTACTCGATCTGCGACACGTCCCGGCCGGTGCGCTCGGCGTACCGGGCGACGAGCTCGTCGTAGCTCGGGAATCCCGGTGCTGCGCTCGGGTCGTTGCTGACGAGCCGTTGGTCGTCGCGGGCCCAGTAGATGCCGAGGTAGCCGACGTCGGCGAGCGGATCACCCAGGGTGCACAACTCCCAGTCGAGCACGGCGGCGATCCGCCCGGTCTCGGTGTTCGTGAGGACGTTGCCGAACCGGTAGTCGCCGTGGACGATCGCCACGTCCTTCTGCTCGGGCACCCGCGAGGTGAGCGCCGCGACCACCTCGTCCATCGCTGCGAGCTCACGGGTCTTGGAGTTCTGCCATTGCGTCGTCCAGCGTTTGAGCTGGCGCTCGATGTACCCCTCGCGACGGGCGAGATCGCCGAGTCCGATGGCGTCGATGTCGGCCGCATGCAGCTCGGCGAGGACGTCGATCAGGTCGAAGGCTGCGGTGCGCCGAAGCTCGACCGGCAGCGACGCCGCCTTGTCGAGGGAGTCCATCACCGTGCCGGCGACGTAGGACATGACGTAGAACGGCGCCCCGTTCACGGCCGGGTCCTCGCACAGGGCCAGCATCCGCGGCACCGGGACGGGGGTCTTGCCGACCGCGGCCATGAGCTTGTGCTCTCGCGCCATGTCGTGGGCGGTGGCGAGCACGTGACCGAGCGGCGGACGACGCAACACGTAGACCGTCCCGGCTGCATCGACGACTCGATAGGTCAGGTTCGAACGGCCCCCGGCGATCAGGTGGTACTCGAACGGAGCGACGGCACCCTCGACGTGCGCGGCGAGCCAGTTGCTGACGTTCGGTTCCTCGATCCCTCGCATGGCGCAGGACCGTAGCGAACGGGCGCCGGTGGCAGCGCAACGAGCCGGATCAGCCCGGGCGTCCGACCCCGGTGACCTTGCCCCAATTGACCGCGGTCTGACGGACCCCGACGGTCTTGTTCGCGGCGTCGACCATCATCCCGCCGCCGATGTAGAGGCCGACGTGGCTGATCGGGCTGTAGAAGAAGATCAGGTCGCCGGGCTGGACGTCGCTCGGCGAGACGTGGCTGATGGCGGCGTACTGCGCTCGCGAGTTGCGGGGCAGGATCACGCCGGCCTGGGCCCACGCCCAGTACGTCAGCCCGGAACAGTCGAACGACACCCCCGGGCTCGCCGTGGCGTAGCTGTAGCCCACCCCGACCTGGCTCTTGGCCGCCGCGACCGCGCCGCCGGCGCCCGGCGACGGTGCGGGTACGTTGCGCCCGGCGCCGCTGTTCCCGCTCGAGGTGCTGCCGCTGTTGGAGTTGTTGCTCGAACCGGTCCCGGCGTCAGCGTTGGCGTTGCTGTTGTTGCCCGAACTCGTGTTGCCCGAGTTGGAGCTGCCCCCAGCCCCGGAGTTCGAGGAGCTGCCGCCGCCGTTGTTGTTGCTGGCGTTCGCGATGCGACGCGCCGCCGCCTCGCGTTCGGCTTGCTGCTTGGCGATCAGCTCCGCCTGCCGACGAGCCGCTTCCTCTTGCAGTGCATTGCCGTACCGGGTCTGGGCCTGGGCCAGCGCATCGGCCGCGGCGACCTCGGCCGCGTCACGTTCCTTCTGCTTCTGGGCGACGTAGGCGACGGTCTGCTCGGCGTACTTCTGCTTGGCCTGGAGGTCCTGGCGAGCAGCTTCGAGGTCGGAGAGCACCGAATCGAGCTGATCGGTCGATGATTGCCCCGCCGACATGGCGACACGGGCGTATTGCTCGCGTTCCACCGCCTCGGTGACGGTGGCGGCCCCGGTCAGCAGGCTGCCTCCTCCGGCCTCGTCCCCCTTGATGAAGATGTCGAGGGCAAGGGCGCCGAGATCGGATCGGAGGGCCGACAGTTTCGTCTCGAGGGTGGCGATGCGGGCCTCGGCGTCGGCCACGTCGACCTCGGCCTGCTCGAGATTGGCTTCGGCGTCGCGCTGGTCCTCTTCGAGTTTGGCCACCTGCTCTTGGAGGTACTCGATGCGGTCCTGGGCCTGTTGCACCGCAGCTGCAGCGTCGGACACGTTGTCGGCGCGAGCCGGGAGCGGGGCGATGAGGCCGAGCAACGAGACGAGCAAGAACCCCGGCACCCCGAATCGGCGCATCGCGCTGGGAAGGATTCGACGGCGACGGAGGGTTCGACCGGCGCGCGCCCACGTCGCAACGGGCGCGACTGCTCGGACTCCGCTCCTCTGCCTCATGACTGCGGAACGCTACCAAGTGTTACGAACTGATTGCGAGGGCCGTTGGAATTGTCATGAAGGGTGACGGTTCTGCCACCACCGCCCTCCGTGACGGGCCCTCCCCGTTCGTCGTTCACTCCCGCTCAATGCTCACTCCTGCGAGCCGGTCAGTCCCGCTCGCCGCTCACTCCCACTCGATCGTGCCGGGCGGCTTGCTCGTGATGTCGTAGGCCACTCGATTGATGCCTCGGACCTCGCCGATGATTCGGTTCGCCATGCGCTCCAACAGGTCGTACGGGAGGCGGGCCCAGTCCGCGGTCATGGCGTCCTCGCTGGTCACGGCGCGGATGATCGCCGGGTGGGCGTAGGTGCGCTCGTCGCCCATGACGCCGACCGAGCGGATGTCGGGCAGCACGGCGAAGGCCTGCCAGATCTCCCGGTCGAGCCCGGCGAGGTGGATCTCCTCGCGAACGATGGCATCGGCCTCCTGGAGGATCGCCACCTTGTCCGGCGTGACCTCGCCGATGATCCGCACTCCGAGCCCGGGTCCCGGGAACGGTTGGCGCCACACGATCTCGTCGGGCAGGCCCAGCTCGGTGCCGACCTTGCGGACCTCGTCCTTGAACAGGTCCCGCAGCGGCTCGACCAGCTTGAGCGTCATGTCGTCGGGCAGACCGCCCACGTTGTGGTGGCTCTTGATGACGTCGGCCGTGCCGTCCTTGCCACCGCTCTCGATGACGTCCGGATAGAGGGTGCCCTGGACGAGGAACTCGGCGTCGGTCACGCCGCCGGTGTGCTCCTCGAAGATCCGGACGAACTGCTCGCCGATGATCTTGCGCTTCGTCTCGGGCTCGGTGACGCCGGCCAGCTTCTCGAAGAACCGCGAGCCGGCGTCGACGTGGATCAACTCGATCCCCATGTTCCGCTTGAAGGTCTCCACGACCTGCTCGCTCTCGCCCTTGCGCATCAGGCCGGTGTCGACGTAGATGCAGGTGAGCTGATGGCCGATCGCCCGGTGGACGAGGGCGGCGGCCACCGCCGAATCGACGCCACCCGACAACGCGCACAGCACCCGACCCGAACCGACCTGCTCGCGCACCGCGGCCACCTGGCCCTCGATGACCGAGCTCATCGTCCAGTCCCGGTGGGAGCCGGCCAGCTCCACGAACCGTTCCAGGATCGCTTGCCCGTGCGGGGTGTGGTGCACCTCGGGGTGGTACTGGACGGCGTAGATCCGCCGGTCCGGCGCCTCGAACGCCGCCACCGGCGCCGCCGCGGTGCGAGCCGTCGCCACGAACCCGGGCGGCACGGAGGCGATGGCGTCGAAATGGCTCATCCAAACGGTCTGACCGGCCGGGATCCCGTCGTGGAGAAGCTCCGAGGACTCGGTGCGCTCCATCTCGGTCCGGCCGTATTCGCCCTTGTCGTAGCGCTCGACCTCGCCGCCGAGCTGCCGGGCGATCAGCTGGGCGCCGTAGCAGATGCCCAGGATCGGGATGCCGAGGTCGTAGACGGCAGGATCGATCGTCGGTGCCCCCTCGACCCGGACGCTCTTCGGGCCGCCGCTGAAGATGATCGCGAGGGGCTTGCGTTCGGCGAACTCTGCCGCGGTGAGGCTCGACGAAACGATCTCGGAGTGCACTCGCGCCTCGCGCACTCGACGAGCGATGAGCTGGGCGTACTGCGCACCGAAGTCGACGACGAGGACGGTCTCGTGGGGGATGGGGTCGTGGCCGGCCATGGCCAGCGACTGTAACGAGTCACGTGGGAATTCCTGGCCGATCGAGGGTGGCTCCGAGCGATCCTGCTGCGACGATGGGCTCGTGCGTCGTGTCCTGCTCGCCCTGGTGGCTCTCGTGAGCGCTGCCGCCTTCCTCGTCGTCATCTCACCGGGCCCGGCGACGGCCGCTGTCGCCGCTCGTCCCGCTGCGACCCGACCGGTTGCCGCCACCCCGGCGACCGACCCGCCGATCACCCTGCCCGAAGGCACCAACCTGACCGACTGCATCAGCGCCGCGCCCAAGCCGAACTGCACGACCCGCAAGGACACCGACTGGCATCAGATGGCCGTGTTCGGCGTGATGTTCCTCGGCATGGCGTTCCTCGGGTGGCGGGTGACCCGAACGGTTCGCGAGGCACGGGCGACCCAGGACGCCCTCCTCACCGAACGAGACGTGCCCGCCGATCGCTGACCGGATCCCGGCGCCGGCCGGGTGCTCGACTGCCGGATCCCGGCGTCTGGCCGGGGTTCTCGTCTGCCGGGTGCTCGTCTCCCGGATCCCGGCGTCGGGCCGGGTGCTCGACTGCCGGATCCCGGCGCCGGCCGGGTGCTCGTCTGCCGGGTGCTCGTCTCCCGGATCCCGGCGTCCGCCAGGTTCCTCGCTCCGTCTCCCCGCCGCCTTCGAGAGCGAACCTTCCACGACCTGCTGGCGCCGGTCGAGCGCGAATCGTCGCCGCCATTCGCGGCGGGACGCGCCGAGGGCCCGCCCGGTGCGGGGCGGACCCTCGTCGATCGTCCAACCGTGCTGAACTGCCACGTTCGCATTCCGGGATCAGGCCCGTCCCGGTTGTAGTGGGAACGCCCGGAGCCAGTCGAAACAGTGGAGCGATCTGTGACCACCATGCGCCCCCGATTCGTGCAATACAAGACTTGAACTCGGCCCGCGCTTTCAGCGCGGTGAGCATGCCGCTCCCCCTCCGCGATCGTCTCCCAGCACTTCTGTCCCTCACCCCAACCGTCCCGCCACCCGCCACCCTCGCTCGCCGCCGCCGCCGCCACCCTCGCTCGCCGCCGCCACCCTCGCTCGCCGCCGCCACCCTCAGTCGCCGCCGCCACCACACCACCCTCGCTCACCGCCGCCACCATCATCCGCCCGGACTGCGTTTTGGTGGTGGATCTGCTCATCGGTGAGCAGATCCACCACCAGACTGCGGAAAGCGGCTGGGGGACCCGGGTGCCGCCGACCCGGTCCTGCCGTTCGGGTCCCGGCCCGGCCCACCTGATGCCGTGGACCGACCGCACCTGGATCACCGGGCCCTGGAGGCTCACGCCCGCCCGCAACACGGGCTCGTCACTCGGACCGGGTTTCTCGCCCTCGGAGGCAGTTCGGCGACGTGGTACCGGATGCTGCGAGACGGTCGGCTGGTGATGGTGTTCGACCGGGTGGCGCGGCTGTCGGGGAGCCCCGAGACTCCGGCCCAGCGCATCCGAGCGGCCACGTTGGCGCTGCCGGACTCGATCGCCTCGCATCGTTCGGCCGCCACCGTCTGGGGTGCGGCCATCTGCGGCATCGATCCGGTCGATGTGATCGTCGCTCGGCAGGCCGGGCGGGGGCCGATCGGCGGCATCCGCCTCCACCATCCTCGGGACCGAGGCGACCTGCGCCCCGTGTGGTGGAACGGCATCCCGGTCACGAACCCACTGCGGACGTTGCTCGACCTCGGTGCCGTCGCCCCGCACGAGGTCGTCGGCGCGCTCGAGTGTTTCGTGGTCGCCGGTTGGTGTCGACCGACCGCCCTCGACGCCGCCCTCGCCCGACACGCTCGACCCGGTCGAAACGGGATCGGCGCGCTCCGCCGAGCGCTTCGGGACTTCGACCGCGAGGTCGTGGCCCCGGACAGCGTGCTCGAGTTGCGGGTGGCGGCGTTCCTGCGACGGCACCGACTTCCGCCCGCCACCTTCCACGCCAGGGTGGCCGGGTTCGAGGTCGACTTCCTGATCGACGATTCGCCGATCGTGCTGGAGTGCGAAGGATGGCGCGTCCACGGCCGGGATCGAGAGCAGTTCGAGTTCGATCGGGCCCGTCACGCCTCGCTCGTCGCCGCGGGCCACGTCGTGGTTCGGATCACCTGGCGGGCGTTGACGACCGAGCCCGAACGAATCGCGACCGAGATCCGCGACGCGGTGCAGACCTGGGCCCCGCATCTCACCAGGCCACCGCGTTGACGGAGCGTTCTGGTGGTGGATCTGCTCACCGGTGAGCAGATCCACCACCAAACTGGCGAGGGTGGGAGGGCTCGGTGGTCGGGGCTCGGTTGCGAGGGGCGCCGTAGTCTCGGGCCATGACCCCCGAGGAGTTCCGCACCCAAGGCCACGCCATGATCGATTGGATCGTCGACTACCTCGCCGGGGTCGGCGACCATCGGGTTCAGCCGGCGATCGAGCCCGGCGCCGTTCGCGCTGCGTTGCCCGTGTCGCCCCCCACCGAGCCGGAGCCGTTCGACCGGGTCTTCGCCGACTTCGAGTCCATCATCCTGCCCGCCACCACCCACTGGCAGCATCCGTCGTTCTTCGCCTACTTCCCCGCCAACTCGTCGTTCCCGTCGATCCTGGGAGAGCTCCTCTCGGCCGGGCTCGGGGTCAACGGGATGAGTTGGGTGACCAGCCCCGCCGCGACCGAACTCGAGACCCACGTGCTCGACTGGATGGTCGAACTGCTCGGTCTGCCGGACGCGTTCCGGTCGACGAGCGAGCGCGGCGGTGGCGTGATCCAAGCCACCGCGAGCGAGGCCACGCTCACCTCGATCCTGGCGGCGCGTTGGAAGGCGATGGGCGGGTCGATCAACTCCTCGGCGGTCGGGTTGGAGCGACTCGTCGCCCACTCGAGCGCCCAGGCCCATTCCTCCATCGAGAAGGGTCTGCGCATCGCCGGGATCGGGACGGAACGGATCCGGTGGATCGACACCGACGACCAGTTCGCCATGAAACCCGAGGCCCTCGCCGAGGCGATCGCGGCCGACCGTGCCGCGGGGCTCGTCCCGTTCTGGGTGTGCGCCACGCTCGGCACCACGAGTTCGACCGCATTCGATCCGCTGCCTGCGATCGGCCGGATCGCTCGGACCGAGGGCTTGTGGCTCCACGCCGACGGCGATGAGCGGGATCCCGCCACCCTCGCCCCGGAGTTCCGCTGGATCAACCACGGCATGGAGTTCGCCGACTCCTACTGCACCAATCCGCACAAGTGGATGGGCGTCAACTTCGACTGTGACCTGTTCTGGACCCGCGATCGAGGCGCCCTCCTCGGGGCCCTGTCCATCCTCCCGGAGTACCTGCGGTCGACGGCGGCCGAGGCCGGCGCGGCGATCGACTATCGAGATTGGGGCATCCCGCTCGGGCGGCGATTCCGGGCCCTGAAGCTGTGGTTCGTGCTGCGCTGCACCGGCGTGGCGGCGACACAGGAGATGCTGCGCCGCCACGTGGCGCTGGCCCAGGAGCTGGCGACGTGGGTCGCGACCGACGAGCGCTTCGAGATCGTGGCGCCCCACCCCGTCAATCTGGTGTGCTTCCGCCTCCTCGACGACCCCGACGGCGCTCGGACCGACGCCCTGATCGAACGAGCCAACGCCACCGGCGACGCGCTCTTCACGCGAACGGTGTTGGCGGGTCGCAGCGCCCTGCGCTCTCGATCGGTGCTCGCGACCGAACGGACCCACGTGGAAGCAGGCTGGACCCTGCTCCAGCGGCTCGCCGACGAGGTCTGAGCCCACGCCCCCACCTGAGCACGCACTCGCCCGAACAACGCCCAGCCGGGTCAGGTCAGGTCAGGTCAGGAGTAGACCAGCTCCAGCAGGTGATAGAGCATCCGACCGGTCGCACCCCAGATCGTCTCGTCGTCGAGTTCGAAGAACTGGAGCGAGAAGTCGTCGTCGGGACGATGCCAGATCTCTTCTCGGTGGGTGTCGGCCCGGGCTAGCTCGGCCAAGGGGACGAACAGGATCCGCTCGACCTCTCCGGTCCCGGGCCGGAGATCGGGTCGCTCGTCCAGCGTCCCCACGACGGGCACGATGTAGGAGCGGGACACGAACGTGCGGTGATGGTCGAGTTCGCCGTGCACCGCCACCCGACCCGGATCGAGCAGGATCTCCTCCCAGGCTTCGCGCAGCGCCGTCTGCATCGGCGTCTCACCCGGGTCCATCCGCCCACCGGGGAAGCTGATCTCACCCTTGTGGTTCGTGAGCTGCCAGCTGCGCCTCGTCAAGACGACCTCGGCTCCCTCGGGTCCGTCGACGAGCGCCACGAGCACGGCACTCGGGCGATCGCCGGGCCCCGGGAGGAACGGGCGCGGATGACGGTGGTCGTCGATCGCTCGCAGCACCTCCGCCACCGAGAGCTGCGGCGGCTGCGGATGACGTTCGATCCACGGCGCCGGCGGGCCGGTGGTCCACAGCTCGGGCCGAGGGATGATCTGCGCCCCGCCGGGCCGGCGGCCGGGCGGGAGCGGGGTCGTCACGACTGGGGCTGCCAGCCCGATGCGGCCAGCGCCTGCAACAGATCGCGCATCCCATGGGTCTTGAGGTTCGAGAGCACCTTGCCCGGCGTGGCCTCACCACGTTCCCATTCCTCCCAATCGTTGATGAGGAGTTGGACGTCCGGGGCGGGTGGCTCGAAGGTCGACGACATGACACCCAGGTTAGGGCGGGCTCAGCGTCGCTTGCGGTTCCGAGCCGTCTTGTAGAGCACACCGGCGACCCGACCGGCTTTGCGCCCCAGATCCTCGCTGCGGTCGGGGCTCGCGGACCGTCCGGCATCCTCGGTGGGGTCGGCGGACGGTGCTGCGGCGTGGTTCGTCGTCCTCGCGCCCGGCGAGGTGCCGTTGGCCGCCGCTGCTCTGGCGGCGCGGCGCCGTGCCACCCGGCGAGGTTCGGTGTAGTCGGTCGCCACGACCAGGAACGCCATCAGTCCCGCGACCAGGTACAGCACCCAGCGCACGTTGTCCGTGACCCTCGATCCGCCGAACAACGCCGCCGCGGTCACGAGGACCGCCACGACGACATCGGCACCACGATGGGCGGGTCGGGCGATCTTGGGCAGCACGCTGAGCGGGCCCTCCACCAGTCCGGCGTTGGCCAGGACGAGGGCGCCCAACACCAGCGGGAGGATCGGCTCCGACGACTGCAGGCCCTGCTGGAGGATCACCAGGCCGAGGAGGTACTCGACGAGCTGGTGGATCCAGAACGGGCGACGGCGGATGGGCACGGTTGGAGGCTAGGCCACCTGCGCCGGACCCGAGCGGTGCGATGACCGGACACGACGGGTGCCCAGACACGACCGACGCCCAGACACGACCGACGCCGGGACGCGATGATGCCCGGACCGATCGGTCCGGGCATCGCCAGAGGGTTCGTCGAGTGAACGACCGCGCCGCATCGAGCGGCGCAGCAGGTCACATCATGCCGCCCATGCCTCCCATGCCGCCCATGGCCGCAGCCGCAGCGGCCGGATCGGCCTTCTCCGGCTTGTCCACGACGAGGCACTCGGTGGTGAGGACGAGGGCCGCGGACGCCGCGCTCTGCAGCGCAGCACGAGTCACCTTGGCCGGATCGACCACGCCGGCTGCGAGCAGGTCGACCAGCTCACCGGTCGCGGCGTTGAGGCCGGTCGAACCGCTGGCCTCGAGCACGCGCTGGACCATGATGGCACCTTCGAGCCCGGCGTTGGCCGCGATGTTGCGGGCCGGGGCTTCGAGGGCGTCGAGCACGGTCTTGGCCCCGGTCGCCTCGTCACCGCTGAGGTTCTCGATGACCTTCTCGACCGCCGGGCGAGCCCGAGCAAGGCGGTGCCGCCACCGGCGACGATGCCTTCCTCGATCGCCGCACGGGTCGCCGAGACAGCGTCTTCGATGCGGTGCTTCTTCTCCTTGAGCTCGACCTCGGTCGCCGCGCCGACGCGGATCACCGCGACGCCACCGGCGAGCTTGGCCAGGCGCTCCTGGAGCTTCTCGCGGTCCCAGTCCGAGTCGGTGTTGTCGATCTCGGTCTTGATCTGCGAGATGCGGCCCTGGACGTCCTCGCTCTCACCGGCACCGTCGACGATGGTGGTCTCGTCCTTGGTGATGATGACGCGCTTGGCCCGGCCGAGCAGGTCGAGGGTGACGTTCTCGAGCTTGAGACCGACCTCCTCGGAGATGACCTGGCCTCCGGTGAGGATCGCCATGTCCTGGAGCATCGCCTTGCGGCGGTCGCCGAACCCGGGCGCCTTGACGGCGGCCGAGCTGAACGTGCCGCGGATCTTGTTGACCACGAGGGTGGCCAGGGCCTCGCCCTCGATGTCCTCGGCGATGATGAGCAGCTGCTTGCCGGTCTTCATCACGCCTTCGAGCACGGGCAACATCGACTGCACGGTCGAGATCTTCGAGGAGTACAGCAGGATGTACGGGTCCTCGAGGATGGCCTCCTGGCGATCCTGGTCCGTCACGAAGTACGGCGACAGGTAGCCCTTGTCGAACTGCATGCCCTCGGTGAAGTCGAGCTCGATCCCGAAGGTGTTCGACTCCTCGACCGTGACCACGCCGTCCTTGCCGACCTTGTCGATCGCATCGGCGATGACGTTGCCGATGGCGGAGTCGGCGGCAGAGATGGTGGCGACGTTGGCGATCTCGGACTTCTCGTCGATGTCCTTGGCCTGGGCCCGGATGGACTCGACGGCAGCCGCAACGGCCTGGTCGATGCCACGCTTGAGCCCCATCGGGTTGGCACCCGCAGTGACGTTGCGCAGACCGTGCGAGACGAGCGACTGGGCCAGGACCGTGGCGGTCGTGGTGCCGTCACCGGCGACGTCATTGGTCTTGGTGGCGACTTCCTTCACCAGCTGAGCACCGAGGTTCTCGAAGGGATCCTCGAGCTCGATCTCCTTGGCGATGGACACGCCGTCGTTGGTGATGGTCGGCGCGCCGAACTTCTTGTCGAGGACGACGTTGCGGCCCTTGGGCCCCAGCGTCACCTTGACGGCGTCGGCGAGCTTGTTGACGCCCGCTTCGAGCGCACGACGAGCATCCTCGTCGAACTTGATCATCTTGGACATCGGGTCACGACCTCACTTGTCGACGACGGCGAGGACGTCGCGCGACGACAGGATGAGGAGATCCTCACCTTCGACGCTGACTTCGGTGCCGCCGTACTTGGAGTAGAGGACGGTCTGACCGACCTCGACCCCGACGGGGATCAGCTCACCACTGGACTCGGCACGCTTGCCGGGGCCAACGGCCAGGACGGTCCCCTGCTGGGGCTTTTCCTTCGCAGTATCGGGAATGACGAGACCAGAAGCAGTGCGCTCCTCGGCCTGGCCGGGCTTCACGACGATGCGGTCTTCGAGCGGCTTGAGAGCCATTGTGCGAGCCTCCATGAAGCGTTAGCACTCGGACATTGCGAGTGCTAAGGCTACGCGCGCGATCACCCGGTTAGCAACCGCCGCACGCGAGTGCCAACGACGGAATGATTCGATCGAGGATCGCGGGCCCAGCGAGTAGCGTTCGCTCATGACCGAGACGTCGTCGTCGGAATCGGGCTCGGGTACCCCGCTTCCCCCTCCGCCTGCTGCACCCTCGCCGGGTGCGCCGCCGGCATCGCCCGCTGCGCCTTCGGCGTCGCCCGCTGCGGCCTCGCCCGCTGCACCTTCGGCCTCGCCCGCCGCTCGCCCGGAGGCTCCCGAACCGAAGAAGCGGCGCTGGGTCCTGCCGGTCGCGGTGATCGCCGCGCTCGGCCTGGGGATCGGGGGGACCGCCGTCCTGCTCGGTGGGAACTCCGACGACGGCGACGCTTCCGCCTCCGCGACGACCGAATCCGGCGATCCTGGCGGGTCGACCGGCGCCGGGTCGGCGACCCAGTTCGAGCTGCCCAGCTCGCGGTGGCTGCTCGATCCCATCCCCGAGAACTTCGCCCTGAGCTGGATCTCGGACCCCTCGAGCGAGAACAACGACTTCGGCCAGTCGCCGTCGGGCACGATGGTGCTCCTGGCGGCGCCCGGTACCACGGTCGACGAGGGCCCGTGGCTCACCGTGTCGGTACGGACCTTCGCCGAGATGACCGGCGGCCGATTCGACCCGCAGATGATGCTCAACGTCGAGCGACCCGAGAACGTCCGCGTGGGCGAGTTCGACGGGGCGGCGGGGACCTCGTGGGATGGGAGCGAGCAGCTCACCTACGGTCCGGTCGACACCGACTACGCCGTCACCCTGGCCGCCGACGGGTTGACGCGAGCGCAGCTGGTGACGATCGGTGCCGCGCTCAAGGTGGCCGGAGGCGCGCCGCGGCTCGACCCGTCGGTCCTCCCGGTGGAGATGGAGGTCGTGACGACCTCTGATGCCTCCTGGGACACCAGCCCCTCGGCGCTCGCCTACGGACCGATCTCGGTGAACTACAACGCCGCGACGCCCACGAGCGAGGGAGGCTTCCTGATGCTCAATCAGCGGCTTCGCGACGCCACGGGCGATCCGCTCCGGGTGGCGCGCTTCTTGCTGTCGGACGCCGAGGACGTGACCGTGCACGGGCAGCCCGCCGTGCTCGGTCGGCCGAGCGCCGACCAGTTCGGCGGAGGGTTCGACGCCAAAGCGGTGGTGTGGGCCGAAGGGGACTCGGTGTTGTACCTCTACACCCAGTCGGACCTCGACCTGATGGCGCTGGCCGAGAGCACGATCGAGGCGGATTCGGCGGCATGGGACGCTGCTCAGGAGGAGATGCTCGCCGAGCAACGACGCCAGGAGGAGTTCTGGAACAATCCGCCACCGGCGTGGCTGATCGGCGCCGGCGAGCTGGATTCCTCGACCACCTGGATCGTGGAGGGCAGCCTCCTCGACAACGAGGACGGGCCGCCTGGACTGGTCGTGTCGCTGAACGAGATGCAGGCGAACGGGTCGACCGGAATGGGGTATGACCCCTCGCAGCAGGTCACCGAGTTCCCGAACCTCTACGTGGCGGCAGGAGGCATGGAGTCCCGGGCGATCGTCGGCTTCGGGCCCCTCGACCCCACCGGCTACGTGCTGCGGGTGACGACCGAGGACGGCACCGTGATCGAGGAACCGCTGCGCACCGTGCGGCCGGACTGGCCGGCCAGCGCGGCTGCGGTGGGGCTTCGGGCCGACGTGGCCTTCACCGCCGAGATCGTCGGACCCGACGGTGTCACGGTGTCGTCGACCGAGGCCGAGGCCGGCCAGGTGTTCGACAACAACGGCGGCATCGCCGTGGAAACGACCGCCGTTGCGGCGGGCGGCTGAGCGTCGCGGGGTCAGGCCTGACGGCGGAGCAGGTCGACCCCGACCCGGCCGGCCAGCTGCAACAGCAGGGTCAGCGGGAGCCCGACGATCGCCGACACGCTGCCGGTGACCTGCTCGACGAAGGCGCCGCCGGCACCCTGGAGTCCGTAGGCGCCGGCCTTGTCCATCGGCTCGCCCGTGCCGACGTACCAGGCGATCTCTCGCTCCGTCACCGGAAGGAACCGGACCAGCGCGGTCGACACGCCGTGAGCGAGCTGACCGTCGTGGCCGATGGCGACGCCGGTGTGCACCCGGTGGGTTCGGTCCGACAGTCGGCGGAGCATCTCGCAGGCTTCCTCGGCCGTCTCGGGCTTGCCGAGGATCTCGCCGTCGAGATCGACGGTGGTGTCGGCGGCGATGACCGCGTGGGCGGGGCGGAGCCGCACGACGGTCTCGGCCTTCGTGCGGGCCAGACGCTCGACGTAGGTCAACGCGTCCTCGGCCGCGAACGGCGTCTCGTCGATGTCGGCCGGGACGACCTCGAACTCCGGGCACAAGTGCCCGAGCAGCTCCCGGCGACGAGGCGATTGCGAGGCCAGGACCACCGGTGCTGTGGATCCGATCGACATGGTCACCCTCCCGACAGCGCCATCACCGCGGCATCGTCCGGCGGGACGTCGTCGTCGAGATGGTCCAAGTAGTGCTCGGGCAGGGTCACCCTGATCGGCCCGTTCGAGTGGCCGCGAGTGATCCGCTGTCCGCCGGGCGGCAGTTCGATCGAGCGATCGAGGTCGGCGACGATGTCCTCGAGTTCGGACTGGCTGGCGGCCATCGAGAGGCGGCGGCGGACCTCGGACCCGACCGGGTAGCCGGTCATGTACCAGTTGGCGTGCTTGCGGAACTCCTTGATCCCGTGCGGTCCGGAGTGCTCGATCTGGAGCCGGCAGTGCTCGACCATCACGTCGAGCACCGCTCCCAAGCGGGGCGGGGCGGGGACCTCACGGCCCTCGAACGCCGCGACGAGATCGCCGAACAACCACGGGCGCCCGAGGCAGCCGCGTCCGATCACCACGCCGTCACACCCGGTCTGCGCCATCATCTCGAGGGCGTCGTGGGCCTCCCAGATGTCGCCGTTGCCAAGGACCGGGATCGAGGTGACCGCCTGCTTCAACTCGCCGATCGCGTCCCAACGAGCATGACCGGCGTAGTGCTGCTCGGCGGTGCGGGCGTGGAGGGCGATCGCCGCGACGCCCTCGTCCTCGGCGATGCGGCCCGTGTCGAGGAACGTGACGAGGTCGTCGTTGATGCCGATGCGGAACTTGCAGGTGACCGGGATCCCGTACGGCGCGGCGTTCGACACCGCGGCCCGCAGGATGGCGCGCAGCAGGTTGCGTTTCAACGGCACCGCCGCACCCCCGCCGCGGCGGGTCACCTTGTTCGCCGGGCAACCGAAGTTGAGATCGAGATGGTCGATCCGGCCGGCGTCGCAGACCCGCCGGGCGGCCGCACCGACGAAGGCGGGATCGCTGCCGTAGATCTGCAGGCTGCGCGGGTGCTCGCCCTCGGAGAAGGTGACCATCTTGTCGGTCTTGGGATTCTCGTGGATGAGGGCGGTCGCCATGACCATCTCGTTCACGTAGACGAGACCGGGTCCGAAGCGCCGGCACAACGTGCGGAAGGGCGCGTTCGTGACCCCCGCCATCGGGGCGAGCACCACGGGAGCCGCGAGCTCGAGCGGACCGATCTTCAACGCCGTCACGGGCTCCGACGCTACCGTCGCCTTCGTGGAGCGCCCCGAGGACCAGCGAGTTCGGAGCGGCCCGGTGCTGCGCGTCGGGTGTCCGATGTGGGCCCACAAACCATGGCAGGGACCGCTGTTCCCCGAGCGACTCCCTCGGAGCAGCAACTCCCGATCTACGCCTCGTGGTGCACCGCGGTGGAGGGGAACACCACGTTCTACGGGGTGCCGTCGGCGGAGACCGTCGACTCCTGGGCGGCCGGGGCGCCGGAGGGCTTCCGGTTCATGTTCAAGTTCCCGCGTACCGTCACCCACGAGCACCGGTTGCGTGGTGCGGCGATCGAGGACGCCATCGGGTTCCTGGAGGTGATCGCTCCGCTCGGCGAGCGATGCGACCCGGTCGCGATCCAGCTCCCGGATCGTTCCCACCGGAGCAACTCGGCGACCTCGACCGGTTCGTCCAGCGGCTGCCGTCCACCCATCGGTACGCGATCGAGGTCCGGCATCCGGAGTTCTTCGCCGACGCCCCGCCGGCCCATCGCCTGGAGGCGATCTGCCGCCGCGGACGTCGAGTGGATCGTGTTCGACACCACCACGATGTTCGCCGCCCCGCCGACCTCGGAGGCGGAGCGGGTGGCCTGGGAGAACAAGCCGCGCGTGCGCCGACGGACCCGGTGCCTCACCGATCGACCCGTCCTGCGCTACCTCGGCCGCGACGATCTCGACGCCACCGTCGCCGGCTGGCAACGCTGGCTGCCTCGGCTCGCCCAGTGGCTGGAGGAGGGTCGTTCGCCGACGGTGTTCGTGCACACCCCCGGGAACGAGGTCGTGCCCGCGCTCGCCCGGCTCCTGCACGAGCAGGTGGCGGCGCTGGTGCCGGGCCTCGCCCCGCTCCCGGATCCGACCCTCAACGAGCCCGAGACGTTGTTCGACGCGTGACCCACTCGTGGCCGTGCTCCTCGGAGAACCGCCACGTGCCGTCCGATGCCAGCTGGGCCGGCCACGCCTCCAGGCCGTCCTCGACGATCTCGGTGGTGCTCGACGCCATCGACCAATCGGGTCGCTTGCGCCGCTCGTTGTCGTCGACCATGAGGACCTCGTCGACGAGGTCGAGGGCCGGGCCGATGTGGAGCGACCGGCGGACCCGGACGGGGGTGGCCGGCGCCATCGCGAGGAGGGCGCCGACCACGGTCTGGGTCTGGGTGGCGAGGGCGCAGCGGGCGCCGTCGGTGACCGTCGTGAGGGCCGCCGCGATGGCCTCCCGGTTCTCGTCGTCGTACCGGGCGAGTTCGTGCCACGCACCGAGGCGTTCGGCGATGGCGACGGCATCGCCCTTGCACGCCGTGCACTGCCCGCAGGACTCGACCGCCAGGAACCGAGCGACCTCGGCGGCGGCGTCGACCGCGGAATCCTGGTCGGACAGGACGATGAAGCTCGCGGACCCGAGTCCGGAGCCGATGGCGGCGAAGTCCTCGTAGGTGAGCCGCACGGCGAGGTGCTCCAGGCGGATCGGCGCATTGGAGACCCCGTTGAGCACCGCCAACAGGTTGGCGCCTTCGCGCACGTGCCCGCCCAGTTCCCGGATCACTTCGGCGAGCGGCGTGCCCAGTTCGAACTCACCGACACCGTCGCGCTCGGTGGCGCCCGAAACCGTGCACACGATCGTCCCCGGCGACTTCTCGGTGCCGACGGAGCGGAACCACTCCGGGCCGTTCACCACGGCGAGCGGCACGTTGGCGAAGGTCTCGACGTTGTCGACCAGCGCCGCCTCGCCCCCGGTCTCCTCGTCCCCGGTCAACTCGACATCGCTCGAGGAATGCGTCTCGCCGCCCGGCTCGATTCCCCGGCGGTAGGGCGGGGTGACCCGCGGGAACGGCGGTCGGCCTTCGAGGACCTCGAGCATCGCGGTCTCCTCACCGAACAGGTAGGAGGCCGGGCCGGTGGCGATGTCGATGGTGATCCCGGGGACGAGCGGGGCGAACTCGGCGACGGCGCGCTCGAGGCGTGCCCGTTCGATCTCGAAGCCGTCCTTCATCGCGATGACGACTTCGTCGCTGCCCATGACCTTGGCCGCGACGAGCGCGCCTTCCAGGGTCCGGTACGGGTTGGTGCGCAGGATGGCGCGGTCCTTGAACGTGCCCGGCTCGCCCTCGGCGGCGTTGATCACGATCGTCGGCCGTTCCTCGTGGGAGAACTCGGCCACCGTGGCCCACTTGATCCCGGTCGGGAAACCCGCTCCGCCTCGCCCTCGGATGCCGGCGTCGCGAACGGTGGCGATGATCGCCTCGGCGCCGACCTCGTCGACGAGTTCGAGGGCTCGACCACCCCCGAGGGCTCGGTAGGCCGCCAGGTCGGCGACGGGCTCGGGATCGAGGATGCGGTTGGCTCGGGTCATGGCCGGCCTCCAGGGGTCGGGGAGTGTCGTGACCGAGGGTTCTCCCCCTCGGTCACGACCAAACCCGATCGGGCGAGGCGCTGACACGTCCTCGTCGCGGTCGTCACGATCAGCCGAGGATCTGCGGGCTCCAGCCGGCGTCGATGTTGACGAGTTGCTGACCGGCACCGACACTCAGCACGTCGGTCGAGTTCGTCCCGTAGTAGATGTCGCTGTCGACGTCCGGCGGCCCCCCGAACTCACCGACCGGCCAGGACAGGCCGCCCGACGGTGGGTCGAACCGCACGACGTACTCGCCGGCCGCCAGCGGACCGAACACGTAGGTTCCGTCGCTGCCGGTCGTGGTCGACCGCAGGACGTTGCCGACTGCGTCTTCCAGGTAGACCGTCACACCGACGGCTGGATCGTCACCGAAGCTGTAGGTGTCGCTGTAGTCGTTGTCGAACCAGCTCTTCCCGGAGATCGTCCCCGTCGCGGCGGCCTCGTCGTCGACGTTGATCACGCTGACGTCCGTCGGGTCGATCCCGTCGTAGCCGCCGCCGGTCGCCGCGCCCAACACGATCGTGTACGGCTGGGCGCCGTCGAGATCGGAGTCGTCCACGCCCGTCACGGTGACCGTCTGCGCCACTTGCCAGTTGGTCGTGTCGAACGTGAGGGACGTCATGGACGCGGTTCCTTCCGACGGATCGGACGACGACACCGGGATGGTCACCGTCCCGGTCGGCAAGGCGTCGAGGGAGACCGCGAACGTCGCCGTCGCCCCTGTCTCCGAGGTCAGCAACCCGGCGGTCGGCGTCACCCTGATCGCGGGTGGCAGCGGATCGTCGTCGTCGAGATTGGTGAGGGTGAGGTCGTCGGGGTCGATGCCGGCGAAGCCGCCCCCGAACAGCTCGCCGAACACGATCGTGTACTCGATGTCGCCGTCGTCGAGGGCATCGTCCTGACCGGTCACCGTGACCGTGACCGGAGTCTCCCAGTTATGCCAGTTGAAGGTCAGGAGCACGAAATCGGGTCGGCCCTCGGTCTGATCCGACGACGAGATCGGCACGGTGACGACCCCGTCGGGCCGGCTCGTCGGACGAACGGTGAACGTCGCCGCTCCCCCGCCTTCGGTCGTGATCGGCGGCGAGGTCATCTCGACGACGAGTCCGCGCACCGGTTCGACGGTGACATCCTGGGTGTCCGAGGCGCTGTTGCCGGCGGCGTCCGTGGCCGTCCACGTCACGGTCGTGGTCCCGAGCGGGAACTGGGCCGGGGCGTCGTTCGTGACGACCGGCGTCGGGTCCGTGTCGTCGTTCACCGTCGGGGTGCCGATCAGGATCGGGTCCCCGTCGGTCACCACGACATCCGGCGGCGCCACGATCGTCGGCGGCGTCGTGTCCGGAGGTGCGACGTTCTCGGTGATCGAGGCGCGGATCTGGGCACCACCCGACCCGAGATCGAACGGATCGGTCATGCCGTCGAGGCCGACTTCGAACAACGTGGTGGCGGTGAACTCCCAGCCGTCCGGTGGCGTCATCCGGATCCGATACGTGCCGGGGACCAACCCGTCGGTGGAGAAGGCCAGGCGGTAGTCGCCGTTGCCGTCGGTGGAGGTCGACATGAGCGTCGACCCGCCGGTGTCGAGCAACTCGACGATCACGCCACCCACGCCGGGCTCGGTGATGACCGAATCGCGGACGCCGTCCGCATCGGCGTCGTCGAAGACGTAACCGAACACGGCGAGGTCGGCGACGATGCCGAGGTCGAGCGTGACGGTCTCGCCGGCGCCGAGGGTGAACGGCGCCGTGCGATCACCGTCGGAGAGATCGCTGTCGATCGAATCGTCGTTCCCGACGTCCGGCAGCGTCGCCACCCAGTTCGCCGGCAGTGCGATACGGACCCGGTACTCACCGACGGGCACGTTCGGGAAGGAGTAGACGCCCGTCGACGAGCTCGTTCCGCCGGTCACGATGTTGCCGTCGTTGTCGATCACGGTGATCAGCAGCGCCCGGCCGACTTCCTCACGGATGCCGTCGTAGTCGAAGTCCTGGAACACGGTGCCCCGGACGGTCCCCACCTCCGTGATCGGTTCGATCGTGACGGTCTGGGTGTCGATGGCCTGGTTGCCGGCCGCATCGGTGGCGGTCCACGTCACGGTGGTCGTCCCGACCGGGAAGGTCGCCGGCGTCGTTGGTGACCACCGGTGCCGGGTCCGTGTCGTCCGACACCGTCGGCAGCCCGAGGTCGACCACGGTGGCGACACCCGTCGCCTGCCTCGTCACGTCGGCGGGCGCCACGATCGTCGGCGGCGTGGTGTCCGCCACGTCGTCGTCGAAGTTCACCAGCACGACGTCCTCGGGGTCGAGCCCGGTGTACTCGACGCCCGAGGCGGGGCCGAAGACCACCGTGTACTCGACGTCACCGTCCACGTCGGTGTCATCGACACCGGTGACGACCACCGGCTGCAGGAATTCGTAGTTCCGCTCGTCGAAGACGATCTCGGTGACGTCGGTCGTCGCCTCGGTCGGATCGGACGTGCTGACCGGCACCCGGACCGTCCCGCTGGGTTGGCTGGTGAGCCGCATGCCGATCACGGTGGAGCCCCCGGATTCATCGGTGGCGCCGGGAGGTCGGACGACAGTGGTGAACCCGGCCGTGTCGTTGTCGACGTTGACCGCCGACACGTCATCGGGATCGAGCCCGTCGTAGCCCCCACCGGTCGCGGCGCCGAGCACGATCGTGTACGGCACGTCGCCGTCGGCGATGTAGTCGTTCTCCCCGTACACGGTGACCGTGACCCCGCTGCCCCAGTTGAACGGGGTGATCGGGAGGTCTCGGTCCCCTCCTGCGAGACGCCCCTCGGTCGGATCGCTCACCGAGAGGGGGATGTAGACGGTCCCGGTGGGCGCTGCGGTCAGCCGGACGGTGAAGGTCGCAGCGGGGCCCGACTCGCCGGTGGTGATCGTGGTCGGCTCGACGATGATCTCGCCCTGGTCGTCGTCGACGTTCGTCAACGGCACGCTCACGACGTAGCCGGGATGTCCGGCGAAGCTCAGCTCGATCGAGTACACCTGGTCGCCGTCGAGCAGGTCATCGTCCACGCCGGTGACCGTGACGGTCTGCGGCACCGACCAGTCGGCCGGGCCGAAGACCAAGGTGCCGACATCGGAGGTTCCTTCGGACGGATCGCTCGTCGCCACGTCGACCGTCACGGGCACGAGCGGTGCCCGGTCGAGGGCGACGGTGAACGTGGCGGTCCCGCCGGTCTCCGTCGTGGAGGTCGTCGACGGGTCGCCGACGACGAAGGCGAGTCCGTCCACGGGGCGGGCGATGCCCGCGTCGAGGTGGGTCTCCACGATGCCGGCGCCGAACGTGAACGGCAGGCTGGTCAGCCCGGACGGGTCGTCGACGAAGTCGTTGTCGAGCGTCGGGTCGCCGCCCGTCTGGAACAGCGGGGCGACGGGCGGGTTGGGCCACAGGAAGACCTCCTCGAGGAACACCACCACGCGGTAGGTCCCAGGGCCGGGGTTCCCGAAGTCGTAGACCCCGTCGGGCCCGGTGATCGCGGTGTCGAGCGTGGACCCGGTCGCGTCGTCGACGAGCCAGACCTGGCGATTGGCTGCGAGCGAGTCGGTCGGCTCGCGAACGCCGTCGATGTCGTGGTCGTTCCACACGACACCGGCGAGGCGCGGGTCGTCATCGTCCTGGTTGACGCCGGGCACGTCGGCGGGATCGATACCGTCGAAGCTCCCTCCCGTCGCCGGACCGAACTCGACCGTGTAGGCGACGTCACCGTCGTCGAGGGCATCGTCGACGCCGGTGACGGTCACGAGGTGCGGGACGTCCCAATCGAACCCGTAGAACACGAGTTCTCCGACGTCGAGGGACGCCTCGCTCGAGTCCGTGACGCTCACCGGGATGCGCACTGGCCCCCACGGAGGCCGCGAATCGAGGACCACCTCGATCGTCGCGGTGCCACCGGTCTCGGTCGTCGTCACGGACTCGGTCAGGACCGAGATGCCGAGCACCGGCTGGTCGTCGTCGTGGTTGATGGCCGGGATCACGAACACGAATCCGTCGTAGCCACCGCCGGACAGCGTGACGGTCCACTCGAACTCGACGGCCCCATCGATGTCAGTGTCGTCGGCGCTCATGAAGACCAGCCAGAAGACGAGCGGTTCGTCGGGGTCGTACGGCTTCGGGCCGATGGTCGACTCGCGGCCCTCGGTCGGATCGGACGAGCTGATCGTGGCGGTCACCGGTCCGAGCGGCCGGTCGGACAGGAGCAAGGCGGTGCTGAAGCAGACAAAACCGTTCATGATGGGGGAAACTTGATCGCTCTCCGCGCACTCGATGACGTCGGGTCCGCCGTACTCCACCTCGGGCGCGATCAACGCCAGCCCTGCGCCGACGGTGGCCGTCGGCGTCAGGAAGCCGAGGGTGACCAGAGCGGTTCCCGCTGCGTCGACACCCGTGTCCGGCCCGGGCACCACGCGGGCGCCGTCGGGAATCACGATCTGGAGGGTGTAGGTACCGGGCGTGGACGCAGTGAGCGAGTAGGCGCCGTCCGGCCCGACGGCGGTCGACCCCGCCGTTGTTCCGGCGGCGTCGAGGAGTTCGACCATCGGGCTGGTCGCCGGCTCCTCGCCGCCGTCGCGCACGCCGTCGAGGTCGGTGTCGATCCAGAGGACACCCGAGACCGAGAGGCCGGTCGCGCCGGCGGTGACGCCGGCGTCGAGGGTGACCGTCGGGTTCACCGCGTCGATCGAGAAGGTGGTCGCGCCGGTCTCGTCCACGTCGCTGTCGGGGCCGCTCGTGTAGGTCGCGCCTGCCACCTCGACCTCGAACGTGTAGGTGCCCGGTCGCGGCACGGGGATCGTGTACGTACCATCCGCAGCGGTGTCCACGAGCGTCTTGGTGCCGTCACCGTCGATGAGACGGACCAGTGCGGGCGTGCCGTCCTCGCCCGGATCCCTGATGCCGTCGGCGTTGGCGTCGAAGAAGACGGTGCCGGTCACCTCCAGGGCGACCACGATGCCGGCGTCGACGTTCGAGACCTCGACTCCGGCGACCACGTCGAACGGATTCGTCACGTTCGTGATGCCGTTCGCCTCGGGCAGGAAGTCGTTGTCGATCGAGTCGTCTCCCGCATCGAGCGGGCTCAGCGTCTCGACGCCGGCGACGAAGGTGGGCACCTGGTACGAGCCGGGCTCGACGTCGTCGAACCGGTAGCCAGTAGCGGTCGCGGTCGTCGTCCGCAGCGGCGCTGGGTCACCGGCGCGATGCAGCGACACCTGCCGACCGATCGGGAACTCGCCGGCGTCGCGCAAACCGTCGTAGTCGTCGTCGGCCCACAGGAACCCGGAGATCGAGCCGGTGGCCGGTTCGTCGTCGAGGTTGACCGCGTCGATCGTGACCGACGGCGCCAGGTCGAACCCACCACCCGTCGGCGGCCCGACGACGATGTCGTACTTGACCGGACCGTCGGTCTCGGCGTCGTCGAGACCGGTCACCCTGATCGTCTGGGGCCGAGACCAGTTGAACGGGGTGAAACGAAGGGAGGTGCGCGAGACGCTCGCTTCCGACAGGTCCGACACCGAGATCGAGACCGAAACGTTCCGGAGCGGCCGGGTCGAGAGCGAGACGGTGAACGACGCCGTGGCGCCGTCCTCGCCGGTGGTGAGCACCTCGCCAGGGGTGATGCCGTCGATCACCAAGGCGGTGCCGGCGATCACCTCGCACCCCCGCATGGTGCCGTCCGGACCAGGGTCGCAGACATCGGTGCCGCGGCCGCCGTCGAGGCTGTTGCGGCCGTCGTCACCCCACAGCTGGTCGTCGCCCGAACCGCCGTTGACCCGATCGGCGTCGGCGCCACCGTGGGCGACGTCGGCGCCGGCTTGAGTCTCGATCCGGTCGCGACCTGCCCCACCGAACGCGGTGTCGTCCCCGGAACCGGTGTCGAGCAGATCGTCACCCGCACCGCCGTCGGCGAGATCTGCGCCGCCGCCGGTGAGGACGGTGTCGGAGCCGGACTCGCCGAGCGCGGTCGGCGCCGCCGCCGGTGATGACGAGGTCGTTGCCCGCTCCTGCGCACACGAGGTCGTCACCGCCCAGGCCGAGGACCAGGTTCGCTCGATCGTTGGCGACGATCACGTCGTCGCCCGGCGTTCCGAACACGACCCGGGCGCGAGGTTGGCCACGATCGATGCCGGTTCGCCGTCGCACGTCGGTGCTGCGTGAGCACCCGGTACGCCAGGCGCCACCACTGCCGTCGAGGTCCCGACCAGCACCGCGATCAGGCCTGCTGCCATCCGGCGCCTGCGGGCGCCCCCGTCCGAGTCCGCATGTTCTCACCACCTGCCCTCGGGACATCCCCGGTCCCGAGCCAGCTGGACGTCGGTGGTGAGCGGCCGGTTACAGAGCAAAATCAGCGTGCGTCGGCCGGACGCCGGGACGCGCGGATCAGGCCTCGACGACCTCGCAGTCGGGGCGCTCGTCGTAGCCGGGGTCCCCGGGCAGACTAGAGGCCGAGGATCTTCCCGTTCGAGTCGATCTTCGACTTGGGCATGATCTTGTCGGGGCGATCCGCGACGTGCGCCATGACGTCGGCCACCGTGGCGAAGGCCGCGAGGAACTCGAGATTCGCCTTGGTGGGCGGCAGCATCGCCAGTTCCCCGGCCTCGTGGCGCCCGAGGGCGTCGTTCGGTTCCACCCAGAAGCTCTCGATCGTCTCGCCGTCGTCGTGCAGCGGACGCTGGCCGGCGGGGGCGTAGGCGACGAAGAACCGGGTGTCGAAGCGGCGTCGCTCCCCGATCGGCGTGAGCCAATGGGCGACGTACCCGATCGACGCCCCGTCGAGCACGAGCCCTTCGCGGCGACACAGCTCGTCGAGGGGCAGCGTCCCGTCGTGGACCTGATCCCGATACGCCGTGAAGCGCGCCTCGACCTCCGGATCGTCGAACGACACCGTAGCGCCGTCGGCGGTCCGGGCGAGCAGCACGCCGGCTTCCTCGAAGCACTCCCGGATCGCAGCGATCCAGAAGGCGAGGCCGCCCGAGTCGATACCGAGGCGGTCGCTCGCCGTGTCGTCCTCGATCCCCGGACACAGGGCGTCGATCTCGGGGCTCGAGTCGGCCCGGTCCACGCGCCCGCCGGGAAACACGTAGAGGCCGCCGGCGAACACTGCCTTGATCGTGCGGCGCAACATGAAGACCTCGATGCCCTCGCCGCTCGCCCGGTCCCGCAACAACATCACGGTTGCGGCATCGCTGATCGGTACGGCGAACGGATCGAAGTCGGTGGTCACGGCCCCAGCTCTCCTGATGGTGGACGATTCGGATCCGACGGTCCGGGCTGTTCGCGCCCGTCCACGTCGATCGGCCCACCGTAGGTGGCGGTCACGATCTTCGTCGTGCCGGAGACCCGGCGTTTGAGCAACCGGAGGAGCACGGCCTGGGACGGAGGGAACAGGAGGAGGATCCCGATGGCGTCGGTGAAGAAGCCCGGCGTGATCATCAACGCTCCGGCCACCAGCAGGCACACCCCTTGGGCGACCTCGGTCGACGGGACCCGCCCGCCGGCGATCGACTCGTTGAACCGGGCCCAGACCCGAACGCCTTGGCGTTTGACGAAGCGCGGCGCCGACGATCGAGACGAGGATCAGGACACCGAGGGTGTTGAAGAAGCCGATCGAGTGCGACACCTGCACGATCAGGTAGAGCTCGACGAACGGCACGACGAGGAACATCAACGCGAGCACGAACACCGCGTCGACCCTATCGAGACCGGCCGGTCCGCCCGGCAGGACCCCGGCCGAGCGGGTCTCGATCCGCGCTCGGTCCGGTGCGGTGCGGCGCTCGCGATGGTCGCGGGCCGCGCCGACGAGCGGCTCGACCTCGAGGGTGACCCCGTCGATGGCGACGACCCGGACCTCGTCGCCGGCCGGGATCGGCGTGGCGCGGTTGGTGAGCGCCCGCCAGGTGGCGCCCTCGACCTTGACGACCCCCTCGGGCGAGATGTCGGCGACGGCGGTTCCCGTCTGGCCGATCAGCCATTCGCCGATGGTCGGGGTGGCGAAGCGGGTGCGGACCATCGAGGGCATTCCGACGATGAAGGCCAGCGCGATGCCGCCGATCCCCGTCAGGAGGGTCACCCAGGACATGGAGATCCGTCGCGATAGAGCACGACGGACGCCAACGTGAAGCCGAGGATGCCCACTCCCGTCCAGAACCGAGGGATGCCGACCTGCACGTCGATCGCCAGCGCGACGAGCGGCGCGATCAACAACGCGAGCGCCCAGCCGCGCATCGGCAACACCCCGAAGCCGTAGCTGCCGAGGACGAGACACGCGATGCCGACGACACCTGCGACGCCCACCCCTGCGGTGAAGAACTCGAACACGAGCAACGCCGCGCCGATCACGAACAACAGGTAGGCCACCGGTGGGCTGGCCACGGTGTGGAACAGCCGGGGCACGAGCCCGAGCTTGAAGAAGCGGGGCGTGGTGGAGGACGACTCGACCCCGCCGTCGGCGGCCGCCACGTCGACGATCGTGTCGAGGGTGGTGCCCCGGTACTCGAGGCCGTCGAGGGCGCGGATCATGTCGCGGATGACGTTGGCATCGGGCAGACCGCTCGGGAGTCGCAGTACACCGGCGGCTCGACATCGACGGCGTTCATCGTCCCGGTGGTCAGCTCGGTCGCCTGCTGTCCCGAAGTCGATCGGGCCGTCGCTCAGCTCCAGCGGCGTACCGAAGTCCCCGAGTCGCCCCCGGTGCCATGCCCGACACCGGAGCGACGAGCACGAGTTGGCCGGGGCGGCCGAGGGCCCGGCCACCGGACGGACCGACCCAGACTGCGACCGGCACCGAAGCGTCGCGCAGCTGCTCGGCGAGGGTCGACCATCCGTTCGTCGGAGACCACCGCCTGGGTCGAGTTGAGCTGGAGGATCAGCGCCTGGGCATCGTCGGTCTCTGCCCGCGTGATCGCCTTGGAGATCTCCTCGGCGACGATGTCGTCGACCAGGCCGGAGACCTCGAACACGTCGACCGGAGCCAGGCCGGCGGCGCCGTCGACCGTCACGGCCGGGTCCGCCGGGGCATCCTGGGCCGAGGCACCGGACGCACCGAGACCCAGCAGGGCCCCCATGGCCATCACGGCGATCGCTAGTCTGCGCACGAAAACCCTCCGGGAGGAGTGTGAAACCACTCGAGTTCTTCAGCGCCTCCCGGCTCATCATCGTGGCCGGGAAAGGCGGGGTCGGAAAGACCACGGTAACGGCTGTCGTCGCTCGCGCCGCAGCCCGTCACGGACTCCGCGTCCTCGCCGTGGAGGTCGAGGAGCACACCGGCCTGCGGGCGCTGCTCGACGTCGGGACCCGACCACCGGTGAGCGAGGCAGCGACGACGGTGAGCGGGACCGTGGAACCGTTGGACACCGGGTTGGGCCCGGACGGGACCGGCACGCTGTCGTTCGCCACCATCACGCCGGGCCCGGCGCTGCTCGAGTACCTGGACGGCCACGGGATGCACCGGATCTCCAAGCGGTTGTCGCGCACCGGCGTCCTCGACGTCGTCTCCACCGCTGCTCCGGGGATCGAGGACATCCTCGTGCTCGGCAAGATCAAGCAGCTCGAGCGATCCGGCCGCTTCGATCTCGTGGTCGTGGACGGCCCGGCGGCGGGGCACGCCATCGCGTTCCTCCAGGCGGCGGCAGGGCTGCTCGATGCCGTCGACGTCGGACCGATCCAGGTCCAGGCACGCGACGTCGCCGAACTCCTCGCCGACCCGGCGCGGTGTCAGGTGATGTTGGTCACGCTGGCGGAGGAGACCCCGGTCAACGAGGTGATCGAGACGGCCTTCGCGCTGGAGGACCGGGTCGGGGTGGCGTTGACCCCGGTCGTCGTCAACGCGGTCTACGCCCACCGGGACCTCCCACCGAGCGACGATCCGGTCCTCGAGGAAGCCGCCGAGTTCCGGCGGACCCGCCTCGCCGCTCAAGCCGAGCGCCTGACCCGCCTCGGGGCCGAACTGCCGCTCCCCCAGTTGGTGCTGCCCTTCCGGTTCACCGCGGCGGTCGGACCGGCCGACACCGACGCGCTCGCCGAGGCCCTCGTCGCCCAACTGGCGGACCTGGCGTGACCGGCGAGCGCCGCCTCGCCGACCTGATCACCTCGGCGCGCATCATCGTCTGTTCGGGACCGGGTGGGGTGGGCAAGACCACCTCGGCCGCAGCCCTGGCCCTCACGGCGGCCCGGCGGGGACGCAGGGCCGTGGTGGTCACCATCGACCCTGCTCGTCGCCTCGCGGACGCCCTCGGGTTGGCCGACGGCCTGCCGAACACCCCGGCTCGGATCGAACTCCCGGCGGCGTGGGAGCGCGCCGGCGGCGAGCTCTGGGCGACGATGCTCGACACCGCGCCACGTTCGACGGGGTGGTCCACCGCTACGCCGGCGGACCGGAACAGGCCGAACGCATCCTCGCCAACCCCTTCTACCGGAACCTCGCCGACGCCCTGTCGGGGACCCAGGAGTACATGGCCGCGGAGAAGCTCTACGAGCTGCACCACGACGATCGCTTCGACCTGGTCGTGATCGACACCCCGCCGACGCGCAACGCCCTGGATTTCCTGGATGCGCCCGGTCGGCTCACCCGCTTCCTGGACCACCGGCTCTACCGAGCGTTGATGCTGCCGACCAAGCTCGGGCTCCGGGTCGTCAACGCCGCTGCGCAAGCGATGCTGCGCACGATCTCGAAGGTCGTGGGCGGCGCCGTCATCGCCGACGTGATCGCCTTCTTCGACGCCTTCGACGGAATGGAGGCCGGCTTCAAGGAACGAGCCGTCGCCGTGGAGGCCCTGCTCTCGAATCCGGACACGAACTACGTCGTGGTGACCTCCCCTCGTCGCGCCGCGGTCGACGAGGCCGCCTACTTCGCCGAGCGCCTGGCCGAGCACCACTTGAGCGTCTCGGCGGTGATCGTCAACCGACGTCATCCCCGGTTCGGATCGATGACGTCGAGCGAGGTGGCCAGGCGCGCCGCAGCTGCCGAGGCGGACAGGGCGCCCGACGCCGGGCTGTGGGCGAACCTGGACGAGCTCACCCGGGTCGCCGAGGACGAGGATGCCGTCGTGGCCCCGATCGTGGGGCGCGCTGCGGAGGACGACGATCGAATCCCGGTGGTCTCGGTTCCGCTGCTCGTGGACGACGTCCACGATCTCGACGGCCTGGCCACGGTGGCCGGACATCTCTTCGCGTCGGCTCGTCGACGCGGGTAGGGTCGCAGCCGTGCACATCGTGGTCGCAACCGACGCCGACTGGGTGGTCGACGAGCTCCGTGCCGCGCTCGAAGAGCCCGGAACCACCTTCACCCTCTGCACCGACGGGCGACACGTCGCACCGACGGTGGCGGGACGGACCCCGGATCTCGCCATCCTCGACCTCCAGGTGGGGTCGATGGGCGGCATGGCGGTGGCCATGGCGCTCCGGCTGGACGAGTCGGCGGGAACCGGCCCTCACGTGCCGATCCTGATGCTCCTGGACCGATCAGCCGACATCCACCTCGCCAAGCGCAGCGGGGTCGACGGCTGGGTCATCAAGCCCCTCGATGCCATGCGGCTCCGCAAGGCCGCCCGCCTCGTCACCGAGGGTGGGTCCTTCTTCGAGGGGGTCCCACACCCGGCCGATCAGGTCACCCACGATCCGCAGGATGCCGACATGACATCTGACCCATCGGCTGAGGATGAAACGGTCACGACCGGATAGAGTGCATCCGCCTTCCGGGGTGTAGCGCAGCTTGGTTAGCGCGCCACGTTCGGGACGTGGAGGCCGGGAGTTCAAATCTCCCCACCCCGACCAGAGCGGACTTGCTCGAACCCCAGGCCGACAAGGCCTGGGTGAGCGGGTCGGCTCCGGCTCTTGGAGCCCGGTCGAAGTTCTTCGGAACTCGACCGGGCTTCTTCCGTTCTCGGATCCCGGGCGGTGTGATGCGGCCGCCCCGAGTCGTTCACGAACTCAACGGGATGGCGCAGTGGCACCGCGACCACGGAGGTTTCGGGCGAACAGATCGAGGAGCGCGGCCCAGTGTCGATCATCCGCGCGGCGGTCGTACGCCGGTCGGTCGTCGAAGGCGAACCCGTGGTGGGTCCCCCAGTAGCGCTCGACCCGCCCGGCCACCTCGGCGTCCTGCATCGCCGCCTCGAACCGGTCGATCATGTCGAGCGGGACGTAGTCGTCGTGCTCCGCCGCTGCGATGTACAACTCCGCGTCGATCTCGGCGAGGCGCGTGTGCGGGGAGTCGGACGCGTCGACGTGGAGGCGGACGCCGTAGAAGGACGCCGCGGCGCGCACGACGGCTCGATGCTCGGCCGCCGACCACACTGCGAACGGCCCGCTCATGCAATATCCGACACACCCGACCGTCGAGGCGTCGGCCGCCGAGTCGGTGGATGCGTGCGCGAGCAGCGCCGCGACGTCGCGCCCGACGGCCTTGTTGCCGAGGTTGCTCATCAGCTCGACCATGCGCTGGAACGACTCCTTGCTGCCGAAGTCGAGCTCGAACGCCGGTGTGGTGCGGTAATAGAGGTTGGGCAACATCACGTAGTAGCCGTTCGACGCCAGACGCCGAGCCATGTCGTGCAGCAGCGGGCGCTTTCCGGGTGCGTCCATGAGGAACAGCACCACCGGGACCGGCGTGTCGTCGTCGGGGCGGACGACGAACGTTCCCATCGCTCCTTCGGACGTGTCGATGACCAACTCGTGTTCGACCATGAACCGGACGCTACGACGCCAGTCGCTCCGGCTGCGATGTGGGCGCCGGAGCTCGGCTCCGCCGTCGTTTCCGGCCGATCGTGGGCCGGGAGACGTCAAGACCCCTCACGGTTCACGACGTGAGCGAACCGTCGGACGCGACGTCGAGGAACCGAGGCCTGGGACTGACCCGCGCCCGCGCTCACGACGACACCGGATCGACGCTGGTCGAGGTCCTCGTCTCGACCGTCGTGCTCGGGATCAGCGTGACCGGAATGCTCGTGGCCCTCATGGGTTCCATCCGGGCGTCGGTGGAGACCGACCAGCACGCGCGGGAGCAGTCGGCCGTCATCGCCGCCAGTGAGATCCTGCACAGCCGTTCCGTCGGCTACGTCCCGTGCACGACCACCTCGGCCGAGGTGGCCGGCGTCTACGGCAACGAGATCGGGGCGCTGGCGCCGATCGACGACTCGGTGGTCGTCACCGTGACCGCGGTGCAGAGTTGGGCCGGGACCGAGTTCGTCTCGTCGTGCGTTGCACCCGACGCCATGCAGCGGGTCCTGCTCCAGGTGACCGGATCGACCGACGAGCCGATCGCCGTCATCAAGCTGCCCGAGGTCACCAGTTGACCCGGTCCGTCGCCGCACCGACGCCCTCGATGCGACGGCGTCTCCGGAACCGTGGTCACCGACGAACGCGACGAGCGATCGGAGGTCACGACGACCGCGGCCTGACCTTGGTCGACACCGTCATCTCGATCGGCATCACCAGCATGCTCATGGCCGCCATCGCGACCTCGTCGATCGTCATGCTCCGCACCTCGCCGACCGTCCAGCACCGGTTGGCCGAAGCCCACGACCTGGAGCAACTCACCCGCTACTTCCCGAGCGACGTGGCGGCGACCGGACCCGACCTCGCCAACTTCGACACGTCGCCCGGGACGGGTTCCGGGTGCGCCGGCGCGACCGACGACGGGGTCAACGTCGTGCGCATGATCCGGCGCGACCTCGGCTCGGGCGCCACCATCGCCAACGAGCTATCGCTCGGTCGGGCCGTTCCAGGGGATGCGCCGGATGATCCGCCTCGTGTGCTCCGGGCCGGATTCGTCGTCCCTCGGACCGGCCGAGGCCTGGAACGTGGCCGACGAACTGGATGTGTCCGCCGACGCCTCCATGACGATCGTCGACTCGGCCGGCCTGGTCCTGCGGGCCACGCTCACGGTGACGACTCCCACCGGCGCGGTCCGCTCCGTGGTCGGCGCTCCGATGGCCGCCGACGCGACCCTCCCGCCCGCCTGCCCCTGAATCCGTTCCGGTACACCGGCGGGTTCGAGGCCTTCGTCGGCGGCGACGTCCGGCTCCAGAGCGGTGACTCGTACGGGCCGGTCGCCGTGGGTGGGAACCTGTCGTTCAGCAGCTACCTCGTCACACCGCGATCGACCACCGCGGGCTATCAGGCGCCGGGCGAGATCGTCGCGCACGGGCTGCTCGTCGGGGTCGGTCGACTGGAGCACCTCGAGCGGCGAGCTGACGGTGCATCGGACACCGGTCCACCTGGGCGACGCGTCGAACGCCGTCGCCGGCGCCGGGAATCCGAACGAGACGATCGTCGGCGGCGCCCGGCTCGGACACCACGCGAAAGATCAGGGTCCAGGACGTCGCCCAGCCGTGGACCGGCACGATGGGGGTCGAGCGGGCCGGGTTGGTCGACTTCGGCGATGCGATGGCCAAACTGCGTCAGGCGTCCAGTGCGCTGACCGGGGTGGTCGGTGTTTGCACCGACGCTGCGGCCCTCGTCACCTACGGATCGAGCGGGGGCGCGCCCTGGTCCGGGAGCGGCGACGTGTGGATCGAGCTGGCAGCCGGCTCACTCAACGTGTTCGACACCAGCCTGGCCCAGATGGCCTCGATCGTGAACGCCAACTTCGCCTCGACGAGCGCTCCGATCCAGGCGAACACCGCCATCCTCGTCAACGTCACTGACGCCGGGGCGTTGAACTTCACGCCCCCGCTGTGGACCCAGTCGATCCCGGCCTTCGTGATGTGGAACTTCCCCAACGCGACCAGCATCACCTTGAACGGCCCGATGTGGGGCACGATCTTCGCACCGTTCGCCGACGTGACGGCGCACTCGGATCTCCGGGGCAACGTCGTGGCCCAGACCCTCACCGTCACCGGTGGTTCGATGGATTGGGATCGTCGCTACACCGGGATCTTCCCGTGGGATCCGTGGGGGCAGACGTGAGCCGCCACGAATCGAACGGCCCGATCGTCCCGCAACGGCGCCGACGAGCCCGACGCCGGCCCGACCCGGCCGCGGATCGCGGCGCGCTCCTGGTCCTCACCGTCGTCCTCGTGACGGTCTTCTCCTTCATGCTCGTCGCCTTGGCGAACTATTCCGTCACCGGTGTCCGGACCTCGACCGCCACCCAACGCACCGCGGTGTCGGCGGCCGGCGCTCGGCTCGGCGTCGACTTCGCCCTGTTCCAGTACCGGACCGGAGCCTGGGCCCCGTGTACCTCGGTCGAAGCCCTCGCCGTACCGGAGGACCTCCGCGAAGGTCTCACCTCGCTGACGATCACGTGCGCACCCAACGGTGAGCTCGACGGCCACGCCGTCGTCATCGTGGCCAGCCAAGCGGTCTCGGAGTCGTCGAGCACCACGCTGATGGCCAAGATCCAGGTCGGTGCGACCGGTGGCGCCGCGCTCCTCGCGACCCAGCGTTCCTGAACGGTTCGGCCCCGGACCAGCCGGACGCAACTCCTAGGGTCGGGTGCATGACGCTGTCGGAGCTGCAACGCCAGATGGAAGCCATGTACGGCGAGCGGGACCGGGGCCGAGGGGTCCCGGCCACCGTGGCATGGCTCGCCGAGGAGTTCGGCGAACTGGCCCAGGCGGTCCGCAAAGGCACCGACGAGCAGATCCGCCACGAGTTCAGCGACGTGCTCGCCTGGCTCGCCTCGCTGGCGAACCAGGTCGGCGTCGACCTCGAGGACTGCCTCGTGCGTTTCCGGGAGACGTGCCCGAAGTGCGGGGCGCTCCCCTGCGCCTGCCCGGCTGGCTGACCCGCCCACCGATCGAGGGGTCCGCCCGCCGGGCCGAGGGCTCGATCGTCGAGCCGGGGGTTTGTCCGGTCCGCCGGGCGGGAACCCGAGGAAGGTCTGTTCGAGGAGGATCCATGGCTCCGACCATTGCCATCATCGCCGCCGTCGTTGCGATCGCCGTCGTCGTGTGGCTCGCCGTCAGCCCCCGTCACCCGGAACTCGCCGCCGATCACGAGATCGCCGACGACGCACCGGGTCGATCGTCCAGATCGTCCCGATCGCAGGCGCTCTACGGCGACAGCCGCCGCCCGGCCGGCCCCGACGCCGAGCCGATGGCGCCCTACCGGCTGGGTGGAGATCAGTCGCCGCCCGCGACGTGACCCGGCCGTCTGGACGGCCCCTTCCCCGATTCGTCGAACGACCTCACCCGAGCGGGTGAGGTCGTTCTCGTTCGGTCCCGAGTTGCCGCCGTCAGCGGGGTTCGAGCAGGAGTTCGGCGATCTGGATCGTGTTCAGGGCGGCACCCTTGCGCAGGTTGTCGTTCGACACGAACAGCACGAGTCCCTTACCGTCGGCGACCGCCTGGTCCTGCCGGATCCGGCCCACGTAGCTCGGGTCCTTGCCCGCCGCCTCGAGCGGGGTGGGCACGTCGCTGAGTTCGACCCCGTCGGCGGCGTCGAGCACCTCCCGGGCCCGCTGGGGCGAGATGGGCCGCTCGAACTCGGCGTGGATCGACAGCGAGTGCCCGGTGAACACCGGGACCCGCACGCAGGTCCCGCTCACGAGCAGATCGGGGATCGAGAGGATCTTGCGGCTCTCGTTGCGGAGTTTCTGCTCCTCGTCGGTCTCCTCGGATCCGTCGTCGACGAGCTTGCCGGCATACGCCACGACGTTGAACGCGATCGGCTTCACGAACTTCTGCGGTGCGGGGAACTCCACGGCACCCCCGTCGAACGTGAGCGCGGCGGCGCCGTCGGCCACCTTGCGAGCCTGCTCGTCCAGCTCGTTCACGCCGGCGAGGCCGCCGCCGCTCACCGCTTGATAGGTCGCGGCGATCAGGCGGACCAGACCCGCCTCGTCGTGCAGCGGCTTGAGGACGGGCATCGCCGCCATCGTCGTGCAGTTGGGGTTGGCGATGATCCCCTTCGGCAGGTCCCGCACGGCGTCGGGATTGACCTCCGACACGACGAGCGGAACGTCGGGATCCATGCGCCAGGCCGAGCTGTTGTCGATGACCGTCACGCCGGCGGCGGCGAACTTCGGGGCGAGGATCTTGGACGAGGAGGCACCGGCGGAGAACAACGCGATCTCCAGCCCGCTCGGGTCCGCGGTCTCGGCGTCCTCGATCACGATCTCGCGACCCCGGAAGGTCAGGGTTCGCCCGGCGGATCGGGAGGACGCGAACAGCCGGAGCTCTTCGATCGGGAAGTCCCGCTCCTCCAGCAAGGCGAGCATGACGCTGCCGACCTGGCCGGTGGCGCCGACGACGCCGAGACGAACGGGACGCGAGGAACCGGAATCGGATGCCGAACTCATGAGCGAAACGCTACCCATGCGCACTCGCTCGCGTTCCGAATTATGTGTTCCGTTCTGCCCGTGACCTGGTGCCGGATGCTCCGGGACCTGGGGACTCCTGGGCCGCGCCCCCGACCGGGTGGGCTGGACCCGGCGCGTCAGCGGGTGGCGACGAGCCAGTAGTGCGCCGGATGCAGGCCGGCGAGGTCCTTGACCGGAACCGGAGCGGCGAGTCGACGCCGTCTGCGGGCGGACTGGTAGATCTCCAACTCGGCGTCCGGGGCCGCTCGTCGCGCCGCGACGCACGCTTCGGTCGGATCGAGCCGGTTGGCCTGCCAGCCGAATCGGGTGACGAGGCGAGGGGCCCGGGCCAGGGGTGGCACGAGGCGCCAGACCGTCCGGACCAGCGCTCCCGCCGGAACCAGTGCCACATCGGGTCCGGTCCAGGTCCGCAGGTTCAGCGCCACCCGACCGCCCGGCTTCACCACCCGCAGCGCCTCCTGGATCAACGCGAGGGCGTCGGCTCGCTCGCAGTGCTGCAGGGTGATGTACGAGAACACCACGTCGGCCGATGCATTCGGCAGATCGAGCGTGTGGCCATCGGCGACGTGCGCGGTCTCCAGACGCGAGACGTCCCCGTGGAGAGCGACGGTCTCCCGACACCGTTCCAGGAATGCGGCGTCGAGATCGCAGGCCACCACCGAGCCGTAGTTCTGGGTGAGGGCGGCGGTCATCCGGCCGATGCCGGAGCCGATCTCCACGAATCGCTTGTCACCGGAGTTCGGCTGCCAGAACAGGTCGAGGTGATGACAGAAGAACCTGATCTCCTCGGTCCCGGTGGCGACGAACTGTTCGAGGGTCAGTTCCTCGCCGGTCTCGTTGTTGAAGACCCACCCGGTCTCGCGAACGATGTCGTCCCCGGTGACCTGGGCTTCGGCGACCCGACCGGCGCGACGCCAGGGGGCGAGTTGGGGGCGGCGGCTCGGCACGGTGCCCAAGGTAGTGGTTGAGGTGCGATCGTCGGACGCCGCGCTCGACCCAGGTGCTCCTGACGTCACTTCCGCTCGGGCAGCGGAGCCGAGTAGGCCGATCCGCTGTCGAGCCCGAACGCGGTGTGCAGCGCCCGAGCGGCGCGCTCCATGTTGGCGGACGCCACGACGACCGAGATGCGGATCGTCGAGGTGGAGATCATCTCGATGTTGATCTCCTCGTCGGCCAGGATCCGGAACATCTTCGCCGCGATTCCCGGGCTCGTCTTCATGCCGGCGCCGACGATCGAGACCTTGGCGATCTCACCGTCGTGGGCGACGCCGGCCGCCCCGATCTCGGTGGCGACGCGCTCGACGATCTTGAGCGCCGAGGCGAGATCGACCCGCGGCACGGTGAACGAGATGTCGGTGGTGCCGGCGTTCGACGTGTTCTGGACGATCATGTCGACGATCACGTTGGCCTCGGCCAACTCCTCGAACAGCGACGCGGAGATCCCCGGGCGGTCCGGCACGGACAACACCGTGACCTTGGCCTCGCTCGCATCGTGGACCACACCGGAGATGATCGGATCTTCCATGGAGGGTTCGCGCTCCTCGTCGCTGGAGACCCACGTGCCCTGCTCCCAGGTGAAAGCGGAACGCACGTGGATGGGGACGTTGTGGTTGCGGGCCAACTCGACGGACCGCATCATCAGGACCTTGCTGCCGGAACCGGCCATCTCGAGCATCTCCTCGAACCCGATGTGCTGCAGCTTGCGGGCTTCGGGAACGATGCGGGGATCGGCGGAGAACACGCCCGTGACGTCGGTGTAGATCTCGCAGGAGTCGGCCTGGAGCGCCGCGGCAAGGGCGACGGCGGTCGCATCGGTGCCACCCCGCCCGAGGGTGGTGATCTCCTTCTCGGTGCTCACACCCTGGAACCCGGCGACGACGACGACCTTTCCGGCCGCCACCGCCCTGCGCACTCGGTCGCCCTTCACCTCGAGGATCTTGGCCTTGCCGTGCACCGGCTCGGTGATGATGCCGGCCTGGCTGCCCGTGAAGGACACCGCCTCCACCCCCAGTTCGGCGAGCGCCATGCACAGCAGGGCCATGCTCTTTCGCTCACCGACGGTCAGCAGCATGTCCATCTCACGACCGGGCTGGACCCGGGACACGGCGTTGGCGAGGGCGATGAGGTTGTCGGTCTCCTTGCCCATCGCGGACACCGTGACGACGACGCTGTTGCCGTGGCGTGCCGTGATGGCGACGTTCTCGGCAACAGCGCGGATTCGGTCCGGGTCGGCAACCGAAGTGCCGCCGTACTTCTGCACGATCAGGGCCACGATCGAACGAGGCTAGCGGGCACGACGGCCTCCGGTGGCCGTGGTGCCTGCGAGTCAGCGGGGCAGGTGTCACGTCTGGCCGGCCAGGGTCCGGTAGCCTGCTGCGCTCGTGGGAACCGAGAAGCGCGAACGCCAGCGTCTCAACCGGGCGAAGGCCGAGGAAGACCGCTTGCGCGCCCAGCGCAAGGCCGGCACGAAGAAGCGCGTGCTCCAGATCAGCGCCATCGTCGTGGTCGCCATCGCCCTCGCGGCACTGTTCTCGGTCTTCGGCGGAAGCGACGACTCGAACCCGGCGGACACCACCGTCCCCGCAACGACCGTCGCCACGCCAACCTCGTCATGAACCGGGCGCGGTCCGGCCGGACCGCGCGTCGCGTCCTCGGCCTGACCGGGCTGCTGGCGATGCTCGCCGGCTGCGGTTCAGCGGGGAGCGATGCCTCGTCACCGACCGTCGGCGAGGCCGTCTCGACCACGTCGTCGACCGTCGCGGTCCAGCCGACCGAACCCCCGGGGCCGGCGCTGAGCGGCCCGACCCCCTGCCTCGGCGCGGACGAGAGCCGACCGCGAACGATCACCTTCGAGACGCCGCCGGGGCTCTGCGCCCTCGATACGACCACGACCTACGACGCGGTCGTGGAGACCAACCTCGGCAGCTTCACGATCCGACTGGATCCAGCGGTGGCCCCGCAGGCCGTGAACAACTTCATCGGGCTGGCGCGGTATCACTACTACGACGGGGTGAGCTGCCACCGCGTCATCACCGACTTCGTGGTCCAGTGCGGCGATCCGAGCGGGACGGGTCGTGGCGTCGATCAGCAAGGGACCGTCTCGCCCGGCTACCGGTTCCCCGACGAACTGCCGGCGTCGATCGATCAGTACATCCAGTACTCCGTCGCGATGGCCAACGCCGGTGCGAACACCAATGGTTCGCAGTTCTTCATCGCCACCAGCACCTCGACCGCGCAGCAACTCGGGCGCCCGCTGTACACGCTGTTCGGACAGGTGGTCGCCGGCGAGTCGGTGATCGATCGGCTCAACGGCCTCGGATCCCGCTCCAGCGAAGGCAACCCGACCGAGCCGATCCAGATGATCTCGGTGACGGTCTGCGTGACCGGCACCAAGTGCGCAGGCGGCTCCTGAGCGAACGGCTCAGGCGGCGTCGGGCACCGCAGGCAGTTCGCCGACCACGGAGACCGCGCCGAACTGCTCCCATCCGGCCGCGGTGTGGATCAGCGCCGAGCCCGACGTCGCTTCGGCCATCGTGGACGCGGCGCTCCACGCCAGCCCTCCGACCCGCTTGCGCCAGTCCGGGGTGAGCGTCTCGCTGCGGTGGACGAAGGTGAGCGTCGGCACCAGCCCGAGCCCGAGCGTGACCCCGCCGCCTCGGGAGTCCAGCATCGGGTCGCACAGCGCCGCAGCCGAGGCTCCCGAGGCCGCCACGACGCCGTCGCGGGCGAGGACGCCGAGCAACGCATCCCACAACGGCGTCTGCTTCAACACCGACCGCAGGTGGAGTTGTGAATCCCCCGCGAGGTAGACGAAGCGCGCCGACTCGAGCGTCGCGACCGCATCGGGGTCCTTCGCCTGCACCCGGGTGAGCACCTTCAGCCCGATGGTGGTCGCACCCAGCGTGGTGAAGTGCGCCGTCGCCTGAGCGACCAGCTCGTCCGGACGCTCGAAGGCGTCGGCGGTCGGCAACACCACCACCTCGGTGCCGCCCGACAGCTCGAGCAGCCGCCGATCGAGCGATGCGGTGACTTCGGTGAACTCGCCACCGCCGATGAGTGCGATCGTGCCGGTCATCGCGTCAGTGTCGCGCATCGGCAGGACCGCGAGAGGTGCTGCGAACCGCGATGCTCCCGAGCACCGCGGCGACCAGGGCGGCGAGGAGGACCGCCAACTTCGCCTCACCGACGAGGAGTTCCGAGTCGAAGGAACTGTTGGCGATGAAGATCGCCACCGTGAAGCCGATGCCGCCCAGCGCGGCAACGGAGATCAACTGGGGCCAGCGAACGCCGGTGGGCATCGAGGCGATCCCGACCTTCTGGCTGAGCCAGACCGCGGCGCTGATCCCGATCGGCTTGCCGAGCACGGCGCCGAGCACGATCCCGGGCAACAACGCCGAGCCGCCCAGACCGCTGAGCAACTCCGACTCGAATCGGATGCCGGCGTTCGACAACGCGAACACCGGCAGCACGACGAAGCTGGTCCAGGGATGCAGGGCGTGCTCGAGTCGCTCGACGACGGAGATCGACCGCCGGGCCACCTCACGGGTCTGGACGACCTCGTGGACGGCGGCGACGCCGAGCGCCGGACCCTCGTCGACCTCGTCGAACTGCAGCGCTGGCGAGGTCGGGGCGAGCAATCCGCAGAACACCCCGGCCAGGGTGGCGTGGACGTGCGCTTCGTGGAGGAACAGCCACAACGCCGCCCCGATGCCGATGTAGATCGCCGTCCGGTCCACCCTGACCTGCTTCAGGACCACCATCAGGACCATCGACGCCACCGCGAGCGCCAGCCACGAGAACTCGACGCCGCCGGAGTAGAAGACGATCAGGATCAAGATCGTGACGAGGTCGTCCACGATCGCCAGCGCCAGCAGGAACACGGTGAGGCTGTCGGGGACCCGGCCCGCTCCGGCCAGTTTCAACACGCCGATCGCCATGGCGATGTCGGTGGCGACCGGAATCCCCCAGCCCTTGGAGACGTCGGTGCCCGCAGCGAACATGGCGAAGATCAGCGCCGGGACGACGACGCCGCCGAGTGCGGCCATGACCGGGAGGGTGGCCCGGCGCCGATCGGCCAGCTCACCCTGGACCAGCTCTCGCTTGATCTCGAGTCCGACGACGAGGAAGAACAAGGTCATCGCCCCGTCGTTGACCCACTCGTGCAGGTTCAGCTCGAGGTGGTAGTCGCCGAGCGAGAAGCCGGCGTGGGTCTCCCACAGCGATTCGTAGGCGTGGAACAGCGGCGTGTTGGCCCACACGAGGGCGACCGCCGCCGCGGCCAGAAGCAGCACCCCGCCCGCCGTCTCGGTGGCGAGAAAGGTCCGCAACGGCTGGAACAGTCGGCGGGATCGAGCCATGGGGGGTGTCTCCGGAATCGCTAGGGGGTCCGCAACGGTCGGCCGCTTCGACCGTGCCGACCAGACTTCCCGGCTCACCCAGGTCGATGAGCCTACCGGCGCGGCCCACTTCGAGTCGGCTGCTTACCGCTCGGTAACATCCGGCCATGCAGGCCAGCAACATCACCACCGTCGGCATCCTCGGGTCCGGGATCATGGGCTCCGGACTCGCCGAGGTCGCCGCCCGAGCCGGGTATCAGGTCATCGTCCGCTCCCGTAGCCAGCAAGCTGCGGACCAGATGGTCGCGAGCGTCGCCGCCGGACTCGCCCGCCAGGTCGCCAAAGGACGCATGGAGTCGGCCGACGCCGACGAGATCGTCGGGCGGATCTCGGCGACGGACCACCTGGGCCGGCTCGCCGACTGTGATCTGGTGATCGAGTCGGTCGTCGAGGACCTCGAGATCAAGAAGGCCCTGTTCGCCGAACTCGAACAGATCGTCAAGCCCGAGGGCATCCTCGCCACCAACACCTCGACCCTGCCGGTGATCGAGATGGCCATGGTCACCCAGCGACCCGACCGCGTGTGCGGGGTGCACTTCTTCAATCCGGCACCGGCGATGAAGCTGGTCGAGATCGTCCGCCCGCTCACGGCGAGCGACGACACCATCGCCACGGTCACCGCTTTCGCCCAGCAGTGCGGCAAGGACGCCGTGGAGGTCAAGGACCGGGCCGGATTCATCGTCAACGCCCTGCTGTTCCCGTACCTGAACAACGCCATCCGGATGCTCGAGAACGGGACGGCCGGGATGGAGGACATCGACACCGCGATGAAGGGGGGCTGCAACTTCCCCATGGGGCCGTTCGCCCTCCTCGACCTGGTGGGCCTGGACACCTCGCTCAGCATCCTCGACGCGCTCTACGACGAGTTCCGGGACCCGAACTACGCCGCCGTTCCGACCTTGCGCCGGATGGTCGCCGCCGGCCGACTCGGCCGCAAGACCAAGCACGGCTTCTTCACCTACTGAGCGTCGCTCGAGGGTCGAGCGTCGAGAATCGAGGGCCGCGTGTCGAGGGGTCGAGGGTCGATCCTCGATCGGTCATGGGCACGTGGATCGGCATCGGCGAGACTGACCGGGTGAGCGGACCGAGTTGGGGACGGGTGCCGACGGGCGGCCCGATCGAACCTCCCGCGTCGCGTTGGGAGTTCCCCCATCCGGATCTCGCCGACGAGGGCGGGTTGGTCGCCGCCGGCGGCGACCTCCTGCCGGGCACGTTGTTGCGTGCCTATCGCCACGGGCTGTTCCCGATGCCGCTCGGCCGCAAGAAGCTCGGCTGGTGGTCACCCGATCCGCGCGGCGTCCTTCCCCTCGACGGGCTCCGGGTGAGTCGCTCGCTGCGCCAGAGCTGCCGGCGCTACGAGGTGCGCGTCGACACCGACTTCCGATCGGTGATGCGGCGCTGCGGTGATCCTCGTCGACCCCACGGGTGGATCACCCCGGCGTTCGTCGACGCGTACACGTGGCTCCACGAGCTCGGCTGGGCGCACAGCATCGAGGTCCACGATCGCCAGGGAGCGCTCGTCGGCGGACTCTACGGGGTGTCGATCGGTCGACTGTTCGCCGGGGAATCCATGTTCCACACGGCCCGCGATGCTTCGAAGGTCGCCCTCGTGCACCTCGTGGAGCTGCTGCGCGATGACGGATTCACGCTGCTCGACGTCCAATGGTCGACGCCCCACCTCGTGTCGTTGGGAGCGGTGGACATCGCCCGGGACGAGTACCTCGCGCGGCTCGCGGAGGCGATCGTCCCGGGCTGAGTTGTCAGGCGCTGGCTCAGAGCCAGCGCACGCCGGCGCGGTTGTGGTGCAGGTTGTTCATGCATCGGACCGTGCGGGGCCCGGACCGCACGAGGGCCCGCCCCGTCGGCCGGTTGGGCCGTCCGCCCCGGGCGATCGCCGGTGAACGGGCCGCTCGACCCAGCGGCGGCCCGACACTTGGACACCGCAGCATCGGACGACCACACTTCCCCCATGGATCAACCGTGGATGATGCGGACCTACTCGGGTCACTCGACGGCTCGAGCGTCCAACGAGCTCTACCGCACCAACCTGGCCAAGGGCCAGACCGGTCTGTCGATCGCGTTCGACCTCCCGACCCAGACCGGCTACGACCCGGATCACGTGCTCGCCAGCGGCGAGGTGGGCAAGGTCGGCGTCCCGGTTGCCCATCTCGGCCACATGCGAACGCTGCTCGACGGCATTCCGCCGGGGCAGATGAACACGTCGATGACGATCAATGCCGCAGCGGCGTGGCTCCTCGGCCTCTACGTCGCGAACGCCGAGGAGCAAGGGGTCGAGGCCTCGGCGCTGCGCGGCACGACGCAGAACGACATCGTCAAGGAGTACCTGAGTCGGGGCACGTACATCTTCCCGCCCGAGGCGTCGCGTCGGCTGATCGTCGACATGATCGCCTGGTGTTCGGAGCACGCGCCGAAGTGGAACCCGATGAACGTGTGCTCGTACCACCTCCAGGAGGCGGGAGCCACGCCGGTCCAGGAGATCGCGTTCTCGCTCGCGACCGCGATCGGCGTCCTCGACGCGGTGCGCGACTCCGGGCAGGTCCCCGAGGACCGCTTCGCCCAGGTGTTCGGCTCGATCTCGTTCTTCGTCAATGCCGGCATCCGGTTCGTCGAGGAGATCTGCAAGCTGCGTGCGTTCACCGAACTGTGGGAACGCATCGGTCGCGACCGCTACGGCGTGACCGACGAGCGCGCCCTCCGCTTCCGGTACGGGGTGCAGGTCAACTCGCTCGGGCTCACCGAGGCCCAGCCCGAGAACAACGTGCAGCGGATCGTGTTGGAGATGCTCGCCGTCACGTTGTCCAAGCGAGCCCGGGCCCGCTCGGTGCAGCTGCCCGCGTGGAACGAGGCGCTCGGCCTTCCCCGACCCTGGGACCAGCAATGGTCGTTGCGAATGCAACAAGTGCTCGCCTACGAGACCGACCTCCTCGAGTACGGCGATCTCTTCGACGGCTCCCACGTGATCGAGGCCAAGACCGACGAGCTTCGCGATGCGGCGTGGGCGGAACTCGAAGACGTCCTGTCGCTCGGCGGCGCGTTCGAAGCGGTCGACGAGCTGAAGGGTCGCCTGGTCACCTCGATGGCCGAACGGTCGCGACGGATCGAGAGCGGCGATCAGATCGTCGTCGGGGTCAACAAGTTCACCGAGTCGACCGACTCACCGCTCGGAGGGAACGAGTCGATCCTTCGCGTCGACCCTGCGGTCGAGGACGAGATGAAGGCGGACGTGGCGGCCTGGCGGTCGGCGCGCGACCAGGCGGCGGTGGACACGGCGCTCGCCGCGCTGCGCGACGCGGCCAACGACGGGTCGAACATCATGCCGCCCACGATCGAGTTGGCGAAGGCCGGCGGCACGACCGGCGAATGGGCCGAGGCGCTGCGCGAGATCTTCGGTGAGTACCGAGCGCCGACCGGCGTCGGCGCCGCGGCCGGGCGGGGAGGCAAGGGCCTCGCCGAGATCGCCGCTCGGATGAAGGCCCGAGCCGGTGGTCCGCCCAAGCTGCTCGTCGCCAAGCCTGGTCTCGATGGCCACTCGAACGGCGCCGAACAGATCGCGGTCGCGGCGCGCGACGCCGGCATGGAGGTGGTGTACTCCGGGATCCGGTTGACACCGGCTCAGATCGCGGCGTCGGCCCGAGACGAGGACCCCGACGTCATCGGGCTGTCGATCCTGTCGGGCAGCCACCTCGCGCTGGTCCCCGAGGTCCTGCAACTCGTGCGGGCCGAAGGTTGTGACGCACCGATCGTGGTCGGCGGGATCATTCCCGACGACGACGCCGCTCAGCTCCGTCGAGCCGGGATCGCGGCGGTGTACACGCCGAAGGACTACGAGCTGGCCCGCATCATGGCCGAGATCGCCGATCTGGCCGACGCCGAACCCGCGCCCTGACCCCGGGACGGAGCCGGATGGGGCGCAACGAGCTCGGGCACAGCCCGATGTTCAGTCGCGGTGCTCGATGATGGCGCCGCGCAGCGCGCCCCGCCGTGACCGCCCGGTTCGCCGGGCCTCGAGATAGCGGCCGAAATCGATCCGGCGCTGGTCCGCGAACGACGCCACCCACAACATCTCCTCGATCTGTGGCACCGGGAGGCCGTCGGACCGGCTGACGGTGAGGAGTTCGGCGAGCGCTTCGAGCTGCTGGCCGATCAGGGCCCGACCGCGCAGGCGCGGCACCGTCTGGAACAGTGCATCGGGGGGCAGTCCCGCCGCTCGACAGCGGGCCCAGAGCAAGAGTTCGCGAGCACCCGGCCGAGGGGTGAGCCGGGCGACCTGCATGGCGAAGGCCAGGGCGGTGTCGTGGTCGGTGCCTGCTCGCCGAGCCACCATGTAGTCGCTGATCCGGGTGATCCGGACCGACGCCGGCGCGGGCTCGCCGCGACGGATCCGCAGCCAGTAGTCATCGATGGTCGCCTCGTCGCGGCGGCGCAGATCGTGGACCTGTCGCTCGGTGACCAGGCGCTCTTCGACCGGGACCAGCGCCAGATTGGCGCCGGTGGCCTCGTCGAGGGCGTGGCGGTGTGGGTACTCGGCACGCAACGCGGCGTACACCCGCAGGTCGGCCCCGATCAGGTGGACCTCCATCACCTCGTGATGCGATGCCCCGACTCGGCGCAGCCCGGAGTACTCGTCGAGGGCGAGTCCGGAGGCCAGGACTTCTCGGTGTTCCGACTCGCTGACGTCGCCGAGCCGGACACGACCCGCGTCGACCTCACTCGATTCCTGCATTCGTCACCCTCGGTTCCGCCGGCGCCCTACCGCGAGCATCTTCGCGCACAGCGCGCTCAACTTGCCACCAGGCCGAAGATTCTGCCGGCAAGAATCCCCGATGGTCCGGGAACCACTCACGGAACGCTGGTGGATGACCCCGCTGCGTCGTTCGACGAGCTGGTGCTCGCCGAACCAGTGCTCGTCGAGACATCGTTGAGCAGGATCGTCGGCGGCGGGATGAGCAACCGGTCCCCGACCTGGATGTGGTCAGGATTCGCGATCTCGTTGATGGCGATCAGGTCCTCGAGGCGGACGTCGAATCTTCCGGCGATGGCACCGAGGGAATCGCCCGGCTGGACCTCGTAGTAGGCATCCAGGCTGGTGGTCGTGGCGGGGATGGTGGTCGTCGGTGCCGCCGTCGCGGTGACGGGGGCACTCGTGGTGGTCGTGGCATCGGCGGCATCATCGCTGCCACAACCGACCGCCAGAACCAACGGTCCCGCGATGCACACGATCGCGCGGCAGGCCGCCTGACCAGGTGTGCGTCCTCGCATCGGCGCTCTTTCTCTCGCGCTCGCCGGCGACGCGGCCGGCGAGCTGATGGTTCCGTATGAGCCGTTCGACTCATGCGAACCCTAGTGCAGTTCGGCCGGAGGACCGAACGACTCCTAACATCGCCCGGATGCCGGTACCCGAGTCCGACCTGACCCCCGACGAGCTCGTCGCCCGGCGGTTCCCCGGAGCGGTGCTCCCCGAGCGCAGTTACCGGGTCGACGTCGCCGGGATCGGCATCGCCGTCCACGAATGGGGCGACCCTGGGGCGCCGGTGCTGTTCCTGCTCCACGGCGGTTTCGACTTCGCCCTGACCTTCAGCGCCTTCGCCCCGCTCCTGGCGGCCGGCGGCTGGCGGGTGGTCGGCTGGGATCAGCGCGGTCATGGTGACAGCGACCACGCCCTGCTCTACGGCTGGGATGCCGACATCCGCGACGCCATCGCCGTCATCACCACCGTGACCGATCGCCCCGCGGCGATGCTCGGCCATTCCAAGGGCGGCAGCATCGGGCTCCAGATCGTGAACGCGGCGCCCCATCTCATCACCCGGTTCGTGAACCTCGACGGGGTGCCGTCGCGCCGGCCGATGCCCGACGTCGCCGATCACGAACGAACCCGGATGGCGGCCACCGAGGTCAGCCAATGGCTCGATCATCGGCGCAAGATCTCGGGCCATCCCCAGCGCCGGCCCGGCAGCCTCGACGAGCTCGCCGAGCGACGCCGACGGATGAACCCTCGGCTCGGGCTGGACTGGCTCCGGTTCCTCGTGACGACCGGCGCCCACAAGTCCGAGGACGGTTGGCGATGGAACGTCGATTCGAGCCTTCGCATGGGCGGATTCGGGCCCTGGCGTCCCGACTGGAGCGTGCAATACCTCGCGGCCGTCCCGATCCCGTTCCTCGGGGTGCTCGTGGGCCAGGCCGAACCGATGGGCTGGGAGACCACGTTGGACAGCCTGCGAGGCGTCACCCGCGACGAGGCCGGATCGAGCTGATCGAGGAAGCGGGCCATTTCGTCCACATCGAGCAACCCGCCCGTCTCGCCGAGATGACCCTGGAGTTCCTGGCATGACCGACGTCCCTGACCCGAGCGTCACCTTCGTCGCCCACGGCCGGCTCCACCTCGCGCTGCACGAGCTGCGCGGCGGCACCGGTCCCCGGCTCCTGCTGCTCCATGCGCTCGGCCGGGCGACGCCAGACACCGTGCCGTCGTGGCTGACCGACTGGCCGGGGCCGATCTCCGGCCTCGACTTCACGGGACACGGTCGGTCCACGGTCCCGGTCGGCGGCGGCTATTCCGCCGAACTGCTGATGGCCGACGTCGACGCGGCCCTCGCCGAGCTCGGACCGTGCACCGTCTACGGCGAAGGGCTCGGCGGCTACGTGGCGCTCCTGATCGCCGGTGGACGCCCGACGCTGGTCCGGGGCGCGATCATCGACGACGGGCCCGGGTTGGTCGGCGGCTCCGCCGATGCGGTCTCCCCGACCGCCGTGAGATCGCTCATCCGGGCGGCGGCCGGCGTGTCCCCGGATCCGTGGGTGTTGGCCGAACTGTCACGCGACGTCCGCCCGGCCGACTACGCGAGCACCGTCACCCGTCTGGCGGTGACGGGGAGCGAGCTCGACGATCCGATCAGCGTGGTGGGTTCCGCCCGTCCGGCGTGGCTTCGTGCCGTGGTCGAGGATCCGAGCGTCGTCGTCGAGGACCTGGACGCTGCGCTGAGACGGTTCGCCGCCCAGGGGTAGCGTGGGACCGGTGAATCCGGTCCTGCTCGTCGTCGCGGCATTCGTCGCCATGGAGCCGATCACCTACGCGGCCCACCGGTGGGTCATGCACGGACCCGGAATGGTGCTCCACCGCTCGCACCATCGGGCGTCACGTCTCGACGGAGCGCGGGGGCTGGAGGCCAACGACGGGTTCCCGGTCATGTTCGCCTCGATCGTCGGGGCTGCCATGGCGATCGGCTTCAACGTCGACGGCTGGTTCTGGCTGGTGTGGATCGGGATCGGGGTGACCTCCTACGGCATGGCGTACGCAATGGTGCACGACGTGTACGTCCATCGCCGGCTACGCATCCTGGATCGCTTCGTGCCGGTCCGTGGAATGGAGTACCTCGCGGCCGCCCACCTCGAGCACCACCGAGGCGGTGGTGAGCCGTACGGGATGCTGGCACCCACGATCCGTCCGAGCCGGGTCCGGCGCCGGGTTCAGCGCAACGCTGCGAGCGGATCCACCCCGTCCCAGCTACCGCTCGACGCGTAGGGCTCGAAGGCGGCGAAGAGTTCTTCGCCGAACCAGCCCTCGGCCCGGGTGCGGCGGACCGCGTCGACGTGGTGCTCTCCCCGACGGGCGAAGGCGCGCGCCGCGCCGAGATCGCGCCAGAGGCTGAACGTGGCCTGGAGTCCGATCGGGGCTTCGCCGATCCCGCACGCTGCGAGCAGGCCGTCGGAGCGAGCCAGCTCGTCGTTCACGACCCGAGACGCGACGGCGAAGGTCCGCCAGTGGCGGGCGCACCCGAGCTCGGGTGAGCATGGCGACCGGTCCGTCGCCGCGCTCGCCGTCGGGTTCGCCGAGCGCACCGAGCACGTCGAACCCGGCCCACGTCCCGTGGCCGCCGATGGGCCGGAGACGAACGGTGTAGCGCTCGACCGCCCGGCGTCGCGCTCGCTCGGCTTCGAAGGCGTCGAGCGCAGCGTCGTCGTCCCACACCGCGAACGCCGCCGTCCGGCACCATCCGACCCCGGACCGGTGTCACTTCCGGAGCCGGTGCCGAGCAGGCGGATGAACCGCAGTCCATCGCGCCGACCCATCCCGAGCCGGTCGGTGCCGAGGCGAACGAACGCCAGCGGGGCGCGGGCGGGAGTGACCGTGGTGAGGTGGAACGAGGCGCAGGCGGTCACGGTCGACCATGCTGGCACCGATGCGCCCGTTCCTCGTCGCCGTCCTCGGCTATCTGCTCGGCTCGCTGCCGATCGCCAACCTCGTCGCCGGACGGCGCGCCGCCATCGATCTGCGCACACGCGGCGACCGGAACCCCGGCTACTGGAACGCCAAGGCCACCCTGGGGCGCAGGGCAGCCCTTCCCGTGTTCGCCGGTGACGTCGCCAAGGGCGCCGCCGCCGCCGGGGTCGGGGCGCTGATGATGCACGGGTCGCAGGGCGGGAATTGGTGGCTGCCCTGGCTCGGAGGGCTCGCGGCGATGATCGGCCACGCCTGGCCGGTCTTCGCCCGCTTCCGTGGCGGGCGCTCGGTGTTGTGCTTCGTGGGCACGATGCTGGTCGCGGCTCCGTTGGCTGCCGTCGTCGCGTTGGCGATCTGTGGGGCGGTCTGGGCGGTGACCCGACGCTTCGACTGGGCGGCGCGAGTCGGTGTGTTCGGGTTCCCGTTCGTCGAGGCGATGTTCGATCCCTTGACGCGGGTCGCTGCGACCGGCGTGCTGATGACGTTCATCGGGATCCGGTTCGGCATGGCGGCGTTGGCCGATCGACGGGATCCGGGTCACGCCGTCGGATAGGTCCGGCCCCGCCACGATCGTGATGGACGAGCGATGCTCCACCCCAGACGGACGACCGCCGCCGGATCGGCCACGGGCGATGCCCAGTACCACGCCCCGGCGTCGGGATACGCCCGGCGGGTCCCGGCGAGGGTGCCGACCCGGATGGCGAGCGCGGCGAGGTCGAACGGCGACGGGCGACGGCCGGCGATGAGTCGACCTGCGGTCCGTATCACCGGGAGGCCCTGCACCAGGCCGAGCACGGCGAGATCGGTCAGCTGGCGAGCCAGGCCGTCGACGCCGGGAAGGGCGAGGGAGCGCCCCCATCCCGACCAGGTGTCACGAGCGCTCTCGAACATCTGGACCCGCAAGCCGTCGGCAGCGTCGACGAACTCGACCCTCCGACCGGCCGACGCCAGGTGCCGGGCCAACGCCACGTCCTCGACGAGTTCACCGCGAACGGCGTCGAGCGCGCCGTCGAGCGCAACCGAGCGACGGATCGCCATGCACTGGCCGTTGGCGAGGATCCGGCGGCGAGGATCGGCCGGGCCGGGCCGGCCGAATCGGTAGACGAGCGTGGTCAGCAGAGCCGGGTGGAGGATCGCCATCGGACGCGTCGGCGTCTCGAACGAGCCGGCCACGGTCACGAGATCGGCGCCGGCGGCGAGTCGCTCCCGCAGTCGGGTCGGGAGGCCAGGATCCGGGCGGGTGTCGGCGTCGAACGTGACGATCACCTCGTGGTTCGCGGCGACGACGCCCTGCCACAGGGCCCAAGCCTTCCCCGCCCAGCCTTCGGGGAGGGGCACCCCGGCCTGGACCTCGGCTCCGAGCGAACGGGCCAGGGTTGCGGTCCCGTCGGTCGATTCGTCGTCGACCACGATCACCTCAGCGACCCCGGGAGCTCCGCGCAGGGCGTCGAGGCACGGGCCGAGCCGCCCGACCTCGTTCCGGGCCGGGATCACGATCGAGATCGGCTCGGTGGCGAGGTCCGGAGCCGGAACGGCCAACGTCGGCGTGGCGGGCCGTCGGGCGAGCCGGGCGACGACGGTCGCCAACGCGACCGCCTGCGCGACGGCCGGCATCCGTCGGAGCGGCCCGATGCGGCGAGCGCTGCCGGCGCGGCGAACGGGCGTCACCAGCCGTCCTCCTGAACGAGGTCGGCGACGATGCGGGCACTCGTCGTCACGAGCGGGAGCCCGCCGCCGGGATGGCTGGAACCACCGACGAGATAGAGCCCGCGCACCGGCCCGCGGTTGCCCGGGCGGAGAAAGGCCGCCCGCCGCCCGTTCGACGACGTGCCGTAGATCGCCCCGCCCGGGGCCCGGTACCGAGCCTGCAGATCGCCGGGTGCGACGGTCTCGACGAACCGGGCCCGCGAGCGCAGGTCGATCCCGTGACGGGCCAACTCGTCGAACACCACGGTCTCGTACTGGGCGGGGGTTCGTTCCGGCGCGGCCGGCGCGTTCACCAGCAGGAACCAGTTCTCGCACCCGTCGGGCGCCTGGCTCGGATCGGTGACCGACGAGACGCATCCGTACACCGTGGGGTGCTCGGCGAAGCGACCGTCCTCGTGCATGGTGGTGAACTCGACCCGCTCGTCGGGGCCGAACCAGACGTTGTGATGGGCCAGCCCCGGCGTGGTGCCCTCGGCCCCCACCAACACGACGAACCCGCTCGTCGAGCGGCCGGCCCGGCGCACTCGACGAAGCCGTTTCGGATCCGGCAGGAGGTCGGCGAACAAATGCTCGGCATCCGCGTTCACGACGACGAGGTCGGCGGGCAGCTCCTCGCCGCTGGCCAGGACGACCGCTCGAACCTGTCCGGCACCGTCGCCGGTGCGCTCGATCCGCACCACCTCCGTGGCGGTGCGGAGATCGACCCCGGCCCGCTCGGCGACGCGCACGAAGGCCGCCAGCAACGATCCGAGCCCACCGATCGGGTACCACGCACCGACGTGAGATTCGACGTGGACGATGCAGGCGAGCGTCGCAGGAGCAGCGAACGGCGACGATCCCGAGTAGGTCGCGTACCGCCCCGCCCACTGCCACAGGCGTTCGTCGTCGAAGGTCGTGCGGGCCCGTCCGGCCAAGGTCTTGCCGGCATCGATCCGGACCAGATCCATCGGCGAGCGCATCCGGCGGAGCATGTCGATCGGGCTGCCCATCGGCCCGGCGAAGAAGGTGCGTTCGCTCAGCTCCCAGATCGTGCGACCCCGATCGGCGAGGTCGCGCCACGCCGATCCGGCGCCCGGCGAGAAGGCCTCGAACGCCGCCTCGGTGGCGGCGGGGTCATCGGGCACGACGAGGGTCGAACCATCGGGCCAGTGATACGCGAACTGGGGATCGAGCCGGATCAGCTCGACCTCCTCGTGCAGTGAGGCGCCGACCGTCGCGAAGCAATCGTCGTACACGTGGGGCAAGGTGACGAGCGAGGGGCCGAGATCGAACACGAACCCGTCCCGCTCGCGAACGGCGAGCTTGCCGCCGAGCACCTCGTTGCGTTCGAGCACCACGACGTCGTGACCCAGCCCGCGCAGCCGGATGGCCGCCGCGAGCCCACCGACACCGCCACCGACGATCACCGCCCGCGCCATCGGCACCTCCACAGCGCGGCACCGGCGATCGGCAGCATCGCGGCACCGCCGACGACGGCGACGAGGCGGTCACGGAAGAAGGCGGCGAACCCCAGGGTCTCCATGACGGACATCGCGCCGTACTCGGCCACGAGCGTGGGGTCGGGGTCCGGACGATCGACGGGAAGTGCCACCTCGAGCGCGCCCATCAACACCGTCGAGGCGAGGAACCAGCCGGCGAAGTTCGTCCACGGAATGCCTCGATACCGGCCGCCGCGTTCCCAGCGCCAGTACCCCTCCCCGACCATCTGGGGATCGAGGAACAGGTCCCAGGCCGTCAACGCGGCCGCGCCGACGACGACGCGACCGAGCGCCGAGCTGCGCCGGCCGAGCGCTCCGTGCGCCGCCTCTCGGGCCGGGACCGCCATCGCGAACCAGGCGACCGGGACGATGGCGGGCACCCCGGCCACTTCGGGGCGCAGGGCACCCGAGTAGCCGTAGGCCCCGAACGGCCTCCCCGACTGCGTGCCCACGCGTTCCAGCACACCGGTGCCGGTCGCCACGACCGCCAACGACGCCAGGGCTCGCCGGGCGCCCCAACGCGACGTCGTCGCCGCCAGGGTGGTCGAGCCGAGGCCGGTCACGACGACGCTGGCCAGCACCCGTCGGATCGCACCCCGAGGGGCGGCGAGCGGGGTGCCGATCATCGCTGCGCCCGTCACGACCGCGCTCGCCGTTCGCCAGGCGGCGGTGCTCCGGCCCGTCACGTCAGCCCGACCTGCCGAAACGTTCGGTGATCGAGTCGGCGGCACGGCCGACCCCGAAGCGGCCCGCCATCGCCACCTTCTGCCACGTCGGCACTCGAACCCGCTCGCGGAACACGTCGTAGTCGGCGGCCTCGATCCGATCGAGGATCCCGGAGTAGAGGGTGCGAGCAGCGCGGATGCATCGGGCCGACGACGCAGGAAGCATGTCGATCCCGAGATCCGCGGAGCGGTACAGCTCACGGCAGCGGTCGATCTCGAAGCGCATCAGGTCTCGCATCGGACCGTCCGTTCGACGATCGGTCAGATCGACACCGAAGCGCTTCAGGTCCTCCTGCGGGACGTACTGGCGTCCACGATCGAGGTCCTCGTCGATGTCGCGCAGGAAGTTCGTGAGTTGGAAGGCGTTCCCGAGGTCACGAGCCGGTCCCAGCGCCGCGCCGGTCGAGGGCTCCAGGATCGGGAGCATCATCTCGCCGATCACGGCGGCCGAACCGTCCATGTAGTCGAGGAGATCCTCCCAGGACTCGTACTGGTCGACGGTGAGATCCATCGTCATCGATCGCAGGAAGCGGCGGAAGCAGTCCGGATCCAGATCGAAGGCCCGCACGGTGTGGACCACCGCCTTGAGGACCTCGTGCTCCGACCCACCCGCTTCGAGGTCGGCGAAGAACCGGTCCCCGAACTCGCGCAGCGCGGCGGCACGCTGCTCGACCGGTGCCGGCCCGAGATCGTCCACGATGTCGTCGGCGTACCGGCAGAACCCGTACAACGCATGGACATGGTGCCGCTTGACCTTCGGCAGCACGTTCGTGGCCCAGTAGTAGGTCGTGCCGTTGCGCCGGTTCAGATCGCGGCACACCGCGTAGCTGGCCTCCAGCGTGGTCATTCGTCGCCCCTCGGCGGGTCCTCACGGCGCGCGATGCGTACTCGCGCACTCGTAACGCCGCGAGTTTGCCCGAGATCAGCACCATCGGCACACCGACGCCGGGCACGGTCGAGGAACCGACGAGCACGAGCCCGGGGACGCGCCGGTCGACGTTCGGCGCTCGGAACGGCCCGGTCTGGAGGAAGGTGTGCGACGCCGCGAACGGCGTGCCGCGCTCCATCCCCATCGCCCGCCAGTCCTCCGGCGTGTACACCGCTTCGATCACCGGTTCGGTCGGATACCCGGCGAGCGCGGTGCGGGCCTTGAGGTCGTCCACGATCCGGTCCCCTCGCGCCGCCAGTCGATGTGGCCGTCGAGGTTCGGGATCGGTTCCAGGACGTACAACGAGGTGCAGCCGGCCGGGGCGAGGTCGGATCGTCGAGCGAATGGAGCGTCACCAGGAACGAGGGATCGCGCATGCGGACCCCGTCGTGGATCAGCTCGCGAAACGACTCGTCCCACGTCGAACCGAAATGGATGTTGTGATGGGCGGCGTCGGGCGGGGCGAGGCCTTTGACCCCGGCGACCCACAGCAGACAGCTCGGCGAGTAGGCGGCGTGCTCGACCCGTCGTCGCAACGGCACCGAGTCGAGCAACTCGTGGTACACCGCGGGCAGGTCCGGATTGGCGACGACGCAATCGGCACGAAGCTCGCCGCCGGTCCCGAGTTCCACCCCGCGGACCGAGCCGTCGGCTCGTCGCAGGATGCGGGACACCGGCGTCTCGTACTCGAACCGCACGCCCGCCTGCTCGAGCGCACCGGCGAGCCCGCTGGCCATCCGGTGCATACCGCCCTCGGGAACGTAGACCCCCTCGATCGAGTCCATGTAGGTGATGACCGCGTAGAGCGCCAACGCCTCGTAGGGCGCGAGACCCGCATACATCGACTGGAACGAGAAGATCCGTTGCAGGCGCGGATCGGAGAAGAACGAGGCGACCTTCGGGCCGAGCCGACCGAAGCCGCCGAGTCGGAGGAGTTGCAGGCCGGGGCGCCAGGCCCGGACGAGGTCGAGCGGGGAATCGAAGTTGCGGTCGATGAAGTGGGGTTGCTCGACCCGGTAGAGCTCGGTCACCCAGTCGGCGAACCGACCGAAGGCGTCCGCTTCGGCGTCACCGGCGAAGGCCCGGATCTCCTCGGTCATCGCCTGGCGGCCATGACGGACGTGCAGCACCGACCCGTCGTCGTAGACGGCGCGATACATCGGATCGACGGGCTGGATCGGGCACCACTCGCCCATGTCGGCGCCGACGGCCTCGAACGCCTCGGCCAGCAGCTCCGGCATGGTGAGCACCGTCGGGCCGTTGTCGAGCCGGAACCCCCGACCTTCGACGACCCCGGCTCGCCCGCCGGGACGATCGGATCGCTCGAGCACGGTCACCTCGTGGCCGTCGTGGCGCAGGTGTGCCGCGGCCGACAGCCCGCCGAGTCCGGCACCGATCACGACGACGTGCACGGGGCGCCTCAGGCGTCGCGGAAGGCGACGAAGTCCACGAGTTCGACCAGCGCGCTCCGGGCCTCGTCCTCGATCGGCGCCCGCTCCACCGCGTTCACGGCCTCGTGGGTGAGGTGATCGATGCGCGCTTCGAGCTCGGCGAGGGCACCGGTGTCGACGATGACCTGCTGGATCGCCCGGACCTCCTCGATCGTGAGATCGGCGGCGCCGACCCGAGCGAGCACCGCTCGTTGTGCCGACTTGGCCCGGGCGTGCGCCATGGCGAGCAGTGGGGTCGGCTTGCCTTCGCGCAGATCGTCGCCGACCGGCTTGCCGGTGCGGGCCTCGTCCCCGAAGGCGCCGAGCACGTCGTCGCGCATCTGGAACGCGTCGCCGAGCGGCAATCCGTAGGCGGACAGGGCGTCGAGCAGCTCCGGTCGATCGGGGCGGGCCAGGACCGCACCGAGATGCAATGGCCGCTCGATCGTGTACTTGCCGCTCTTGTAGCGGGCGATCCGCTCCGAGGTGAGCAGGTCACGAGCCGAGGTCGCCGTGCCCATGATGTCGAGGTACTGACCGATGTTCAGCTCGACCCTGAGCTCGTTCCAGACCCGCCACGCTTCGGGCGGAGCGCCGGCGAGCAACTGATCGCTGTACACGAAGGCGAGGTCGCCGATCAGGATCGCGACCCCTTCGCCGAACCGGCGGGACTCACCGACCCAACGATTCTGACGGTGCAGGTCGGCGAAGGCGACGTGAGCCGAGGGCTGCCCGCGGCGGACCGGCGAGCCGTCCATCACGTCGTCGTGGAACAGGGCGAACGCATGGAGCAACTCGAATGCCGCGCCGGCATCGACCACGATCTCCGCACCAGGGTCTCCCCCGGCGGCGACGAATCCCCAGTGGCAGAAGGCGGGTCGCAACCGCTTGCCGCCGGCGTCGACGAGGCTGCGCAGGGCGAGGAGGGGCGCCTGGAGGACGGGATCCAGCGACCCCCAGCGGGCGGTCTCCTCCGAGAGCAGCCGGTCGAGGCGCGTCTCGACGCGCTCGGCGATCTCTCTCAGCGCAACGGGGGCGGGCACGGGCGTCAGGGTAGGCAGTCGCCGGGACATGTGCGTGACCGTTCCCCGGATTGCTCGTCACCCAATCCAGCGATGGAGGTCAACCATCCGAGCGTCGGGTCACCAGGGCGACGACTTCGCCGAGGCGGGCTTCGGGCGGGAGGCGGACCTCGAGCCGGTTCCCGGTCTCCGGGTTCACGACGACCAGGTTCGACCCCTCGACGAACGTCCACCACGAGTCCGGGGTCCACGTCCCGGAGGTGACCGAGCCGTAGTTCGTCATCGGAAGGTTGACGTCCGGCGACCCGTCGAGCGACTTGATGGTGGACCCACCGAGCATCGGGTCGTCCATCGTCAGCCACCGACCATCGGGCGAGAACACCGCCGATTGGTAGATCGACGGAGCGACCAGTTCCACCGGCAGGTCCGTGCCGTCGCGGCTCACCACGGCCCGGCAGTCGCCGGATTCGTCGCAGCGGATCTGGGCCAGGGACGTACCCGACACTGCGAGCACCATCCCCTCGCTGACCAAAGATGCCGAGCCGTCCTCCCGCAATGCATAGCCCCGTCCGTCGGGGCCTCGAAGCACGGGGTCGTCGAACGGGTCGAGCCCGACGAGATCCCCGGGGTAGTCATCCCGCCACGACTCGGGGACCGATCGTGTCTCGGTCGCGCCGTCGGCGGACGTGGAACTCAGCGCCCAACTGTTTCCCCTGGTGTCATAGCTCACCGTCCAGGTCCGGCCATCGGTCCCGACGAAGAATCGGTTGCCCGTGTACATCAGGTTCGGGTCGCTCGACGTGGTCGTCTCACCCGTGCGCAGGTCGAGGTCGATCCGATCGTTCGCGTCCCAGTCCCACAACGTCACCACGTAGCCGAACTCGGCGAGCGCGGGCGGCGCTTGGTACACGGTCGTGGTCGTCGACCTCGGCACCGCGGTGGTCCGGCTGGTCGACACGGCCGGTTCGGTCGTGCTCGCGGCGGGAACCGAGGTCGTGGCGGCGGCGTCTTGCGTGAGGGCGGTGTCGGTCCGGCCGAGCAAGTACGCGCCCCCGGCGAGGGCCACGCCGACCAGCCCCGTGATCACCCACGGCCATGGGCCCCGTCCCGGCCGCTCCGGATCCCGGGCACCGCCGAGCCGGAAGGCGGAGAAGTCCACGTCGTCGGTCGGCACCAGATCGCCGTCGAGGTACTCGATCTCCAGCGGTGGTCCGCTCGGTTCGGCTCGACGACCCACGGCGCGACCCTACTTGGGCCAGCGTCGAGACGACACCGGGTCGCCATCCCGACGCGGCGTGTTCCCCACCGGCCCTTCATGCTGCTCAGCCCCTCGAGCCGCTCAGCCCCTCGAACCGGTCGAACCGCTCGGAGCCTTTCAGGCCGCTCCGACCAGGCGACCTCCTTCGGGCACGGCCAGGCCGAGGTCCAGCACGGTGTGGGCGTTCACGTCGAGCACGACGAGGGCGCCGTCGCGGACCACGATCACGAACTTCGCGCCGGGTGACCACACCACCGTCGGATCGAGGACGGATCCGTCGGTGACCATGAGTTCACCGAGCGAGAGTCCGGTCGTCAGATCGAGCACCTGGAGACGGGTCCCTTCCGGACGAGGCTCCAGCACCGCGGCGCTGCCGCCACCCGGGGCGAAGGACACCCGGGTGCCCGACGCCGCCTCGGCCACGTTGAGCGGATCGGCGCTGCCGTGGATCGCCAACGAGCAGCGGCCGGACAGCGTGCACACCGTCTCGGCGTACCACCCGTTTCGGACGGCGTCGATGGTTCCCTCGGCGAGGCGCGTGAGCGCACCGGAGGTCGCCACGACATACGGCTTGCCGTCGGGGAGCTGAACGACCGGGCGGCTGTCGCCGGCGGTGCCGATCAGATTGGGTTCGCGTTCCCAGGCCGACGAATCCGGATGGACCCGCTCGAGTTCCTGACCGCCGCCATCGACGGCGGCCTGGGTCAGCAACCGGCGCACGAGGTCGCCGTCTTCGAGGAACCACACGGTGCCGCCGGCCGGGACGGGAGCGGCTCCCTCGGGACCCACCGCCAGCACGACCGGGGACGCGCCGACCCCGCGCACGACGCTGCTCACGGCGTCGGTGTCGGCCGCGGCGAACTGGGTGGACTCACCGGTGGTGACGTCGAGGGAGTCCACCGTGCCCTGCGCCGGATCGGTGACGAACACCGCGAATCCGGGCTTGGTGGCGAACACCTCGGGTGGGGCGTAGCTCAACACGTCGGCTCCGAACGTGCGTCGCCCGGCCGGGCCCCGGTTGGCCAGTCCCGCCAACGACGGGAAGCCCGCACCGGGCGCGAGCGGCTCGCTGCTCGTCGTCACCGCAGGAGCTCCGGTCCCGGTGGGACCACCGCCGCTGTCACCCGTGCCGACGGTGGCGGCCTGGGTGGTGCTCGGGCCGGCCCCTTCGGGGCTGCCCCGGTCGCCGAAGATGCCCCACGCGGCCAGACCCCCGACCACGACGACGCTCACGATGACGCTGGCCGGGCGCAACCGCCGGGCGCGCGCCGCCAGGCCCGTCGGCGGCGGATCGGAACCGGTTCGATCGGGAGGAACGGAGCGACCGGGAGGGGCGGAGCGATCGGGATCTTCCACGTCGGCTACTGGTCGAGGTCGGCCACGACCCGCTCGATCTCGACCTCGGCCGCGGAGATCCGCTCCCGGCAATGGGCGATGAGCACCGCGGCCCGCTGGACGCGCTGGGCGAGGTGATCGACGTCGACGTCGTCGCGCTCGAGCTGGGCGAGGATCTGTTCGAGTTCGCGCAACGCTCCCGCGTAGGTCAGCGGGGCGTCGGCGGCGGGGTCCAGGGCGTCGGTCACGGTCGGTCGTCTCCGGTGGGTGATCCGTCCGCACCGCCGAGCGGCGCGGACGGCGAGGATCGGGTCACGCGGCTGGCGAACTCGCCCCCGGCGACCAAGGTGACGACCTCGTCGTCGATCGTCACGTCGTGGATGGACCGTACCAAGGTTCCGTCGGCGCGCCGGGTGAGGCTCCAACCGCGGGCCAGGGCGGCGGCCGGATCGAGGAGGCGGACCCGGGCGTCGACGCTCTCGACGGCGAGGGTGGCCGCCCGGACGTGGGAGCGGGCCGAACCCGGCAGCCGCCCCAGGTGACGGTCCAGGCGCGACCGTTCGGAGGTGACGACCCGGCGGGCGGAGCGAACCAGGCGGTCGGCGTCCCGATCGAGTCGCACCGCGGCGACCTCGACCGCGCCGCGCCGACGGGCGGTGATGCGCGCGCTGAGGTCGTCGAGTCGGCGGTCGGCGTGCTCGAGCCGCCGCGACGCCGAACCCATGATCCCGGCGAAGGCCTGCTCGGTCCGTTGCCGATACTCGACGACCGCCTCGATCAACGCTCCCGCACACGCGGTGGGTGTCTTGAGCGAGCGATGGGCGACCTCGTCGCACACCGATCGATCGATCTCGTGCCCCAGACCGGTCAGCACCGGGATGGGCGCCTCGGTCACCGCCCGGGCGATTCGCTCCGAGTCGAACGCGGCCAGGTCGGACCGGGAGCCGCCCCCGCGAACCACCACGATCACGTCGAGCCCGCCCGCCTCGGCCCGACGGGACAGGGCCCGCACCGCGCCGGCGACCATCCGATCGGCCCCGTCGCCCTGGACCCGGACGTCGCACACCGAGAGTCGGAACCGGAACCCACTCGCCCCGAGCTCGTGGGTGAAGTCGTGCCAGGCCGCGCTCCCGACGCTGGTGACGACGCCGACCCGAAGGGGAACGGCAGGGAACCGGAGGGCGCGCTGGAGGTCGTAGACACCATCGGCGATCAGGCGGCGGACCAGTTCGTCGCGCGCCAGAGCCAGTTCGCCCAGGGTGTACCGGGGGTCGATCCCCGACATCTTCAGCCCGAGGCGTCCCGAGGGCCCGTAGAAGTCGAGCTGCCCGTGGATGCGCACCTTCATGCCGTCGCCGAGGCGCAGGCGGTGCTTGCGGAGCAACGGCCGCATCCGCATCCGGACGTTGGCGAAGAACGACACCGCGATCGTGGCCGTGGTCTCGCCGGAGTCGTCGACGAGGTTGAAGTAGGCGTGACCGTTCGGACCCTCACGCCAACCTTGGATCTCGCCTCGAATCCACACCCCGTCGAAGAACGAGCGCCGCAACGAGGCGTTGATGGCCAGGGCCAGTTCGCCCACGGTGTACGTGGGGACGCCACCGTCCTCGAAGTCGTCACCGAAGTCGAAGGCGGGCTGGCTCACCGGGCCATCATGGCCCAGGGGTGTCACAGAACGGCGTGAATCGCCCTCAGGAACCGGGCGGCGCCGCGCCGGCCGGCGGCACGTCGTTGGTCCGGCTGGTCTTGGCCCACCCCGACTTCTTGGTCGCCATCCGCCACAGCGCCCGCACGCCGCAGATCACCCAGATGTAGGTGTAGGCACAGTAGATGTGGGCGTAGAGCAGGATCCGCCAGAAGCTGAGCTTCGGCGTGGCCAACCAGTAGAGCCAGGCGTAGAACCAGGCCAGTGCGAACGCGGCGAAGTACCACGCGACCAACGGCAATCCGTGATTGGCGAGGAAGTACTCGCGGATCAGCTCGGGATCGATGATCGAGCCGACGATGATGCCGGCGATGATCACCAGGCTGTAGATGCCCATCAGCAGCACGCCGACCGCGATCATCAGGTGATACGTGAGGTCGGCGGCCACCCGCCACGACAGACGGGACCGGATCAGCGACGGGATGCGGCTCCAACACTGCAGGTGCCCCTGGTACCAGCGCGTTCGCTGGCGCAGGAGCCGCGGCATGTCGGTGACCGCCTGCTGATCGACCCACGTCCGGGGACAGAAGCCGGTCCGCCAGCCCTCCAGCAACAGCCGGAGCCCGAGGTCGAGGTCCTCGGTGAGGTAGTCCGTCCACGGCGCGACCCCGAGATCGGTCAGCGCCGAGAGTCGGGCGAACTGCCCGTTTCCTCCGAGCCCCGCCGAGCCGGTCTGGGTCCTCGCCCGCTGGAAGATCTCGGTGAAGATCACGAACTCCATGTCCTGCATCCGGGCCAGCAGGTTGGCGTGGGCGTTGTACATCCGCACGCCGATCTGGACCGCGCCGAGCTGCGGGTCGTTGAACATCGGCGCCACTTCGACCAGCGTGGAGCGGGCGAGGCGACCGTCGGCGTCGACGATGCAGACGATCACGTCCTCCAGGTTCCGGCCCCCGAGCAGGTCGCTGCGCAACAGATGCAGGTAGGCGTGGTTGAGGGCGGCGCCCTTTCCTCGACGGGCCTCGGGCAACTCGCGGTTCAAGAGCCAGACTCGTTCGGGGTCGAAGGAGCGCACGACATCGGCGGTGCCGTCGTCGGATCCGTCGTCGACGACGAGCACGGCCGACGGTGGCCCGGGCAGGTCGAGCAAACGGCGGATGGTGGTGCCGATCACGACCTCCTCGTTGAGGCAGGGCACGACGAAGACGTAGAACAGTCCTGGGGGTGGGGTCGTCCATGCCTCCGGGGCTCGCCGCGACGACGCGAAGAGGAACGCGGCGTAGGCCAGACCGGCCAGCGCGATGACGATGGGGACCCAGGTCATCGCGTCAGCGCGAACGAGGGCCTGGGCCGTCCCAGGTGTCGAGTCGCTCTTCCAGCCGCTGCATCCCGGCCTCCAAACGGCGCATGGTCCACACGGCGAGATCGAGTTCCTCGCCGAGCCGGGTCACCGTACGGTCGAGTTCGTTGCCGGGCGAGGACGGGCTCGGCACGCCGATGCCCTGGCGGAGCTCGTGGACGAGCGCATCGCGCGCCGCGACCTCGGCCTGGAGCCGGGCGACTTCGGTCTGGAGTCGGGCCATGTCGGTCTGGAGCCCGCCCACGGTGACCTGGAACTCGGCGTTCGCTGCCGTGACGGCTTCGCGCCACGTGGCCTCACGGATGGCGACCTCTCGCGCCGCCTGGTTCGCTCGCTCCGCGGTGAGTTCGTCGGCCAATTGGTCCAGGAAGGCACGAACTTCGTCGGCGTCGTACCCGCGACGCGACGCGACGAACTCCTTGACCCGCAATTCATCGGGCGTGAGCATGTCGCCTCCTCTGTTCCGCTCCGCATTCGGCATCGTGGCAGCAACCATGCCGCGCGCCGACCGCATCTCCAGGACTGCTGATCGGCCCGAGGGGAGGGTGGTTCAAGCTCGCCTCTGCTCGCCGGATCCGATCCGGGCCGCGAGGTCGGCACCGAACCCGGCCGGTGGGCCGAGGGTCCGTCAGCTGCGGGCGTCCGACGACGTGAGAACGGTCCGGGAAAGCGCGAGCCGCTCGCGCCGGGACAGCCGATGGGCGGTGATGCTCACGAGGGCGGCGACGAAGGCGACCGACCACACGACGAGCAGCACGCCGACCAGCACGTGGAGGAGGCCGAGGACCGGGCCGGCCAGGCCGAGCTTCGAGAACAGGCCCGATGCATCGGCGGCGACGGCGAAGCCGGTGAAGGCCGTGAAGTGTCCGTGTCCGTACATGTGAGTCAGCTCCGAACCGAACCGGAGATGACCTCCGGGTTGAAGGGAAGGGGGGCCGGACCGCCGGCATAGCGATGGTGGAGGGCGTCGAGCGTGCGCTCGACGGCACGTCCGTCGCCGTACGGGTTCACCGCCGTCGCCATCGCCGCGTACTCGAGCGGGTCCTGGAGCAGGCGTCGGGCTTCGCGCAGGATGCTGGGCCGGCTGGTGCCGACCAGCTGCACCGTTCCGGCCTCGACCGCCTCGGGGCGCTCGGTGGTGTCGCGCAGCACGAGCACCGGCTTGCCGAGGCTCGGCGCTTCCTCCTGTACCCCGCCGGAGTCGGTGAGGATGAGGTGGGCACGATTCATGACCTGACAGAAATCCCCGTAGGGCAAGGGCTCCACGATGCGCACGTGATCGAGCCCGGCGAGCACCGGCAGCACCGCGTCGCGCACGACCGGATTGCGGTGGATCGGGAAGACGATCTCGAGGTCCGGCTCGGTGCGGACCAGCTCGGCCACGGCCGAGGCCGCCTCGGCCATCGGCGCGCCCCACGACTCGCGGCGGTGGGCAGTCACCAGGATGATCTTGCGATCGGCCGGGACGTCACGGATCACGTCCGGCACGACATCGTGGCGCTGCAGAGCCAGCTGCAAGGCGTCGATGACGGTGTTCCCGGTGATGAAGATCTGTTCCGGATGGACGTTCTCGCGCAGCAGGTTCGCCGCCGAGGTCGCGGTGGGCGGCAGGTGGAGATCGGCGATCGAACCGACGAGGCGACGATTGCCCTCCTCCGGGAACGGGCTGGCCAGGTCCCCGGTGCGCAGTCCGGCCTCGACGTGCACCACCGGTACCCGGTGATAGAAGGCGGCGAGGGCACCCACGAAGGTCGAGGTGGTGTCGCCCTGGACGAGGACGGCGTCGGGGCGCATCCGAGCGATGGCGTCTCCGACCCGGGTGACGATCTCGGAGGTCAGCGACGTGAGGGTCTGACCGGCGCGGCACAGGTCCAGATCGAGGTCGGGGGTGATCCCGAACAGGTCGACGACCTGGTCGAGCATCTCGCGGTGCTGGGCGGTGAGCACGGTCAGCGGGGTGAATCGGGGATCGGCCTGCAGGGCGGCGACGATCGGGGCCATCTTGACGGCCTCCGGTCGCGTACCGAAGACACTCATGATTCTCAGGGTCACGTTGGGTGGGCTTCCTGTCCGAGCAGTGGGAATTCCACGTGCACTAGCTTCTCGTCGACGGCCCCGCCGTGCACCCGATTGCCACTCTACGCGGCATTGGTGGGGGAATCTCGAGGAAAAGATACACGTAGCGTGGTGTGCGAACAACCGTTCCTGGAGGGAACCTCGGAGTCATTTTCGTCAAGAATCCGTGGTTCCATGGCGGAGACTTCACGTCAGGTGACGTGGACTTCTCCGAGTGGGTGGTCGGTGTGGATGGGTGGTGGTTCGGGCCGGGGTGAGCCGGGGTACCGGGAGTTCCGGTGGGGAGGTTGTCGGAGGGTGTCGAAGGGTTCCGAGCGTGGCGTCTGGCGACGGGGAGTGTTCGTTCGCCGGTCGAGCCAGGGAAGCTCGGCGGCAGGTCGCTCGTCGGAGTTCGACGAAGGGTGTTCGTTGCTCACCCAACGTAAGACTTTTGGGCGGTCCTGCGCGGCAAGCCTTGATCTGATTCGGCAGGCACTCGACCGGATTGCACTGCGATCGCCACCCTGAGTGATGGGCGAGGACCGAGGCGGAGGTTCGACCTCGAGGGTCCGGCCTCGGCGATCGCGTACTCTCCGACACCCCTCGGGCACGGTGGAGGCATGTTGCTCGCCCTGTTCAGCATCCTCTTCTTGCTCATCGGCCTCGCCATCGGTGCGGCGGCCGGCATCACCGCCGGACGCCGATCGGTCGGAGACCCCGCCGTCCACGCCGCCCAGGTCGCGGCCCGAGCCGTCGCCGAAGCCGTGGGCCAGGAGCGATCGATCGCTCGCCAGGAACACGACGACGCCCTGCGCCGAGCGGTGGAGCACGTCGCGGTCGTGGCCCGCCAGCAGCTCGGGGCCGGACTCGACGCCGGTCGCCACGACGTCGAGCACGTCGGCCAATCGGTGCGGGCCGAACTCGATCGCCTCGGCGCGCTCGTGCACCAGTTGGGCCAGCGTTCGGCCGAGCAACTCGGTCGGGTCGAGGCGGGGTTGCGGGCCCAGACCGAACTGACCGCCTCGTTGAGCGCCTCGACCCAGGCGTTGCGCGAGGCCCTCGCCAACCCGAAGTCACGCGGCCAGTGGGGCGAGCGGATGGCCGAGGACGTGTTGCGGTTGGCGGGGTTCATCGAACACGTCAACTACGAGAAGCAGCGCGCCGTGGAGGGCGGGACCGGCCTGCCGGACTTCACCTTCCAGCTCCCGAAGGGGCATCAGCTCTTCATGGACGTCAAGTTCCCGGTGGCGAGCTACCTGCGATACCTCGAGGCCGAGTCCGACTCGGATCGTCTCCGCCACCGCGACACCTTCGTCCGCGACGTCCGGCTGCGGGTCAAGGAGCTCGCCGACCGCCGGTATCCCGCCCAGTCGAAGGCCCCCGCGGTCGACTACACGCTGTTGTTCTTGCCGAACGAAACGATCAGCGCCTTCATCCACGAACACGATCCGGAGCTCGTCGACCTGGCCTTGCAACAGAAGGTGGTGATCTGTTCGCCGCTCACCCTGTTCGCCTTCTTGGGGTGATCCGCCAGGCGTTCGACAACTTCGTCGTCGAACAGACCTCGGACGAGATCCTGGCCCTGCTGGGCACGTTCTCCAAGCAGTACGGCAAGTACACCGACAGCCTCGAGAAGGTGAAGTCCCGGTTCGACTCGGTCCAGCGCGAGTTCGATCAGCTGGCCGGGACCCGGCGGCGGCAGTTGGAGAAGCCACTCCAGCAACTCGAGGAGTTGCGCCGCGAACGGGGGCTGGGCGATGGCTTGTTCGACGCCGAGATCTTCGAACTCGGGGCCTAGTTGTGGCGGGCGAGGACGGGCCGTGGTGGTGGAGGGTTCCTCGAGGGCCGCCGGACCGGGTCGAGGGTGCCGGCGGCGTGTCCCGGTAGCGCTCGAAGTGCGACCAGCCCGTCGACCGCAGCCCCTCCCCATCGGCGTCGACCCTCGACCGGGCCACCGCAGGGCACCCGGGGTCTCGCTCAGTTTGGCCACCAATCCCTGCATCGGGGTTCCGCCCGACGTCCTGAATGGCGTGGCGGGCGGCGTAGTGCGGGTCGGCGAAGATCTCCTCCATCCCGAGCACGGGGCCGACCGCGGCGTGGGCAGCGGTGAACGTCGCCAGCACCCGTCGCGAGGACGGGCCGCACACCACTCAGTCATGATCGCCTCGAGCTCGTCGCGGTGTTCCATGCGGGCGGCGAAGGTCGTGAAGCGAGGATCGCCGCCGACGCCGAGGACCTCGAGCACCCGCACGGCCACCGAATCGGCCGATGCCGACAGCCCGATCCAGCGGTCGTCGGAGCACCGATACGTGCCGGCGGCACCGAGTAGGGGAGACCGGCGCCGAGCCGCTCCTGGATGCCGCCGGCGACGCCGAAGTAGGACGGCAACGGCCCCATGACCTGGAACATCGATTCGAGGAGGCTGGTGTCGACGACCTGGCCGACACCGGAGTGCACGGCCGCCAAGGTGGCGAACGCCGAGACCAGTCCGGTCACCTCGTCGGTGAGCGCGATCGCCGGGAGCAAGGGCTGCCCGCCGTCGAACCCGCTGATCGCCGCCAGTCCGCTCATCGACTCGGCGATGGTGGCGAAGCCCGACGCGACAGTCGGGCCGTCCTGCCCGAAGCCGGTGACGCGGGTGATCACGAGCGACGGGCGGCGACCGTGGAGCACGTCGGGGCCGAGGCCGAGGCGTTCGAGCGTTCCGGGCGGAAGTTCTCGACGAGCACGTCGGCCTCGTCCACCAGGCCGAGCAACACGTCGAGATCCGCCGGATCCTTCAGGTCCAGGGCGATCGTGAGCTTGTTGCGGTTGGCGAGCTTCCACCAGTAGCCGACGCCGTCTCGTGGATCGGCCCAGGCCAGGTTGCGGAGCGTGTCGCCCTCGGGACGCTCGACCTTGATCACGTCGGCCCCGAAGTCGGCGAGATAGCGGGCGCAGTTGGGCCCGGCCACGACGGTGGCGAGATCGATGACGCGGAGCCCGGCGAGTGCTGTCACGGGGTCCAGTCTGCTAGCCGCTCGGCTGCAGTGACGAGGTCGTCGCGCCGGCCGGCGTACGAGAATCGGACGAATCGATGGCCGCGCACCGGGTCGAAGTCCACCCCTGGGGTGGCACAGAGATCGAGTTCGTCGAGCCAGCGCCGACACAGCGCCATCGAGTCGTCGCCCAGGTGCGAGACGTCGGCGTAGAGGTAGAACGCGCCATCGGGCACCGCCAGTTCGGTGATGCCGGCCGCGGCCAGCCCCTCGACGAGCAGGTCCCGGTGCGCTCGGCACCGGTCGACGTGGCCCTGCAGTTCCTCGTGGCTCTCGAACGCGGCGATCGCCGCGTACTGCGAGAGGGTCGGGGCGCAGATGTAGAAGTTCTGCTGCAGCCGCTCGATGGGGTCGGCGAGGTCCTCGGGCACGACCATCCACCCCAGCCGCCAGCCCGTCATCGAGAAGTACTTGGAGAAGCTGTTGATGACCACGGCCGATGGGTCGAGGGCGGAGGCCGTGGCCACCGGAGCCCCGAACGTGAGCCCGTGGTAGATCTCGTCGCTCACCAGTCGGATGCCGCGCTCGCGGCAGTAGGCCGCGATCGGTTCGAGATCGACGACCGTCCCGGTGGGGTTGGACGGCGACGCCACCACGAGCCCGTCGAGCGGTCCAGCGGCGTCGAGCAAGGTCGCGGTCGGCGCCCAACGGGTGGCGTCGTCCACCGGGATGCCCACCGCCTCGACCCCCAGCGCGCCGAGCGCGTTGCGGTAGCACGGGTAGCCGGGCTCGAGCACGCCGACCCGGTCGCCCGGACCGAAGGCGGCGAGGAAGGCGAGGGAGAAGCCCGCGGAGGCCCCCGACACCACCATCACCCGCGCCGGGTCGACCGCGGTCCCGTACCAGTCCTGCACGTGATGGGCGATGGCCCGGCGCAGCGGGGCGATACCGGCGGCATTGGTGTAGCCGAACTGACCGCGGTCGAGCGCCCGGTGGGCGGCGTCGCGCACCTTGACGGGGGCCGGGGTCGAGGGCTGGCCGACCTCGAGGTGGAGCACCCGGCGGCCGGCGTCCTCGCGTTCCCCGGCGGCGCGGGCCATCGCCATGGCGTGGAACGGAGCGACCTCCATCGCCCGTTGGGAGGCCTGCATCCGCCGACCTTGGAGATCCGGACCCTGAACTGCGTTCATGAGCGAACCGTATCCCCGGGGTGGCGTCGGCGGTGACGTTGCCGGCCCGGCCCCTGATGCTCCGACGACGACGGCGTGGACGGCCCACCATCATCCGGGTAGTCTCACTCAACGAGAACCGAATCCCGAAATGTGAGACTTCCGGTGTGGATCCCGATCACGCTCGTCGCCGCGGTGTGCCAGACACTGCGTACCGCCGCCCAACAACGGCTCCGTTCCACGTTCAGCGTGAACGGGGCCGGATTCGTGCGGTTCGCCTTCGGCGCGCCGTTCGCAGTGGCGGCGGTTGCGATCGTCGCTGTCCGGTGTGGGGCTCCCGCCCTCCCCGGCCGCTTCTGGCTGACGGTCTGCGGTGCCGGCGTGGCGCAGATCCTCGGCACCAACGCCTTGATCCATTCCTTCGGACTGCGCTCGTTCGCCATCGGCACCGTGTACGCGAAGACCGAGGTGGTCCAGGTCGGCGTGCTGTCCTGGCTCCTCCTCGGCGAGCCGCTCCATCCGTTGGCGTGGGTCGGCGCGGCCGTCGTCCTGGCCGGGGTCGTCATCCTCACGCTGTCGCGCACGACTCCTTCGAGCGGTCCGAACCCAGGCGGTACCGGCCGACGCCTGTTGCAGACCCTGGCGGCGGTCCGGGATCCAGCCGCGTTGTTCGGAATCCTCGCCGGCGGGCTGTTCGGACTCGCTGCGGTCTGGATCCGGGCGTCGTCGAACTCGCTCGGCGAGCATCCCGCCGTCGTGCGGGCGCTCGTCACGTTGGCGGTGATGAACACGATCCAGACCGGGCTGCAGGGCGCCTACCTCGTGGCTCGCCAACCCGGCGAGTTGCGGCTGGCCCGTATCCACTGGCGGCGGGCCGTCCCGGTCGGCGGGTTGAGCGTGCTCGGTTCGGCCGGCTGGGCCTGGGCGATGACGATCCAGAACGCCGCGGTCGTCCGCACCGTCGGCCAGGTCGAGTTGCTGCTGACGTTCACGGTCTCGGCGCTGTGGCTCCACGAGCGACACCCCCGGCGCGACTACGCCGCGAGCGCCCTCGTCCTCGTCGGCGTGATCATCGTGATGGTGGTCGGCTGATCCCCGACCCCTCGCACCTGTCGACCGGTCCGCTCGACCTTCATCGCGGGATCTCGCCCCCTCAGCGGGCAGATGGCCGCGATGAACGCCGGGACACCACCACCTCACCCGCTGACCGACTCGCGAGCCTGGCTAGGGTGCCCGCCATGGCAGTCACGATCTACCACAACCCGAACTGCAACTCGTCGAAGAACGCCGTGGCCATCGCCGAGGAACTCGGCGTGGAGCACGAGGTCGTGCGCTACCAGAAGACCCCGCCGGACCGGGCCACGCTCGAGGCGATCATCGCCAAGCTCGAGGATCCGGTCACGAACCTGGTGCGCCGCGACGCCTTGTACGACAAGCTCGGCCTGACCGATGCCGACGTGGAGACGCCCGAGCAGGTGATCGAGGTCATCCTGGCCAACAAGATGATCATGCAGCGCCCGCTCGTCGTCACCGATGAGGTCGCGCTCATCGGACGGCCGAAGGAGCGGGTCCGCCAACTCCTCGGCGGCTGACCCGGGCCCCGGTGCGTGCCGACGGAAGTCGGTGCGTAGGCTCGGAACATGCCGCAGTACCGCTCACACACCACGACCCACGGGCGCAACATGGCCGGAGCGCGAGCGCTCTGGCGGGCGACCGGCATGACCGACGGTGACTTCGACAAGCCGATCATCGCCATCGCCAACTCCTTCACCCAGTTCGTGCCGGGCCATGTCCACCTGAAGGACATGGGCCAACTCGTGGCGGCAGAGATCGCCGAAGCGGGCGGGGTGGCCAAGGAGTTCAACACGATCGCCGTCGACGACGGCATCGCGATGGGCCACGACGGGATGCTCTACAGCTTGCCGAGCCGGGACCTGATCGCCGACTCGGTCGAGTACATGGTGAACGCCCACTGCGCCGACGCCCTCGTCTGCATCAGCAACTGCGACAAGATCACCCCCGGCATGCTGATGGCGGCGATGCGGCTCAACATCCCGGCCATCTTCGTGAGCGGCGGGCCGATGAGGCTGCGCAAGACCGCTCGCGGGCACCCTGGTCAAGCTCGACCTCATCGACGCCATGATCAAGGCGGGTGACTCGTCGGTGAGCGACGAGGAACTCGGCCAGATCGAGCGTTCGGCCTGCCCGACGTGCGGCTCGTGCTCCGGCATGTTCACGGCCAACTCGATGAACTGCCTCACCGAGGCGTTGGGCCTCTCGCTGCCCGGCAACGGCACCGTCGTCGCCACCCATTCCGATCGCGAGCAACTCTTCCTCGAAGCGGGCCGGCGCATCGTCGACCTCGCCCGCCGCTACTACGAGAAGGACGACGAGTCGGCGCTGCCCCGCTCGATCGCGTCGAAGGGAGCGTTCGAGAACGCGATGACCCTCGACATCGCCATGGGTGGCTCGACCAACACCGTGCTCCACATCCTCGCCGCGGCGCAGGAAGCGGGCATCGACTTCACGATGACCGACATCGACCACTTGAGCCGCCGGACCCCGAACCTGTGCAAGGTCGCCCCGTCGACGCAGATCTACCACATCGAAGACGTGCACCGAGCGGGCGGCATCCCCGCCATCCTGGGCGAGCTCGACCGGGCAGGGCTGCTCGACACCAGCCTGCCGACGGTCCACTCCGCCACCCTCGCCGAAGGTCTGGACCAGTGGGACGTCATGCGCGACCCGAGCGCCGAGGTCGTCGAGTTCTTCCGGGCCGGTCCGGCCGGCATCCCGACCCAGGTGGCGTTCAGCCAGTCCGAGCGGTGGCCCGACCTGGACCTCGATCGGACCAACGGCTGCATCCGCTCGGCCGAGTCGCCGTACAGCACCGAGGGCGGCCTCGCCGTCCTGTACGGCAACGTGGCCGAGCGGGGCTGCATCGTGAAGACGGCCGGCGTCGACGAGTCGATCTGGAAGTTCTCCGGGCCCGTGAAGGTGTTCGAGAGCCAAGAGGCAGCGTGCGCCGCGATCCTCGATCCGGCCGTGATCAACGCCGGTGACATCGTGGTCGTGCGCTACGAGGGACCCAAGGGCGGGCCGGGGATGCAGGAGATGCTGTACCCGACCTCCTACATCAAGAGCCGCGGCCTCGGCAAGGAGTGCGCCCTCATCACCGACGGGCGGTTCTCGGGCGGTACGTCCGGCCTCTCGATCGGCCACGTCTCCCCCGAGGCGGCCGAGGGCGGAACGATCGGCCTCGTCGAAGACGGCGACATCATCGAGATCGACATCCCGAACCGGACCATCAACGTGCTCGTCGAGCCGGACGTGCTCGCGGCGCGCCGGGAGACGATGGAGGCGCGAGGCTCCGACGCCTGGCAGCCCGCTCCCCGCGAGCGGCGCGTCTCGGCTGCGCTACAGGCCTACGCCGCCATGACGACCTCGGCCGACCGGGGCGCGGTGCGCGACGTGAGCCAGATCCGCCGCTGACGCCAGCGAAGCGACCGCCTCGGGATCAGTACCAGGGGCGGTCGCGGCGGGCGGCGACGGGGCGGGCCCACCACCGGCCCGAGAAGCGCCAGGCGCCCTGGCGCGGCCGCTCCTCGCCGGCGAGCACGACCGGCTTGGGCCACAGCGCTTCCATGGCGGCGACGATCGCCACCGCCTCCTCGTCGGTCGGCGCCGGCGAGACGTCGAGCGATTCGAGCAGCGCCGGCGCGGGCCGGGCCATCTCCTGGGTCGGTGCCTCCCAGCTCACAGCGGCATGTTCCCGTGCTTGCGGGCCGGGAGGTTCTCCCGCTTCGTGCGCAGCATGGCGAGCCCGGCGATCACCTTGCGCCGGGTCTCGGCCGGGTCGATCACGTCGTCGATGATGCCGCGTTCGGCTGCTGCGTACGGGTTCGCGTAGCGCTCGGTGTACTCGGCGACGAGCTCGGCGCGCCGAGCGATCGGGTCGGCCGCCTGCTGGAGTTCCCGCCGGTAGACGATCTCGACCGCGCCGTTGGGCCCCATCACCGCGAGCTCGGCGGTCGGCCAGGCGTAGGAGAGGTCCGAGCCGATCGACTTGGAATCCATGACGACATAGGCGCCGCCGTAGGCCTTGCGGGTGATGATCTGGATCCGCGGACGGTGGCCTCGCAGTAGGCGCAGAGCAGCTTGGCGCCGTGGCGGATGATGCCGCCGTACTCCTGGTCGACACCGGGCAGGAACCCGGGCACGTCGACGAAGGTGATCAACGGGATGTTGAAGGCGTCGCAGGTCCGCACGAATCGGGCGGCCTTCTCGGCCGACTCGATGTCGAGGACCCCGGCGAGCACCATCGGCTGGTTGCCGACCACCCCGACCGGCTTGCCGTCGATCCGGGCGAACCCGCACACGATCGACTTGGCCCAGTGGGGGAAGTACTCGAAGAAGTCGCCCTCGTCGACGACCTCGGCGATGACCTTCTTCATGTCGTAGGGCTGGTTCGGGGAGGCGGGCAGCATGTCGCGAAGCGACTCGCACAGACGATCGGGATCGTCGCCCGGCGTCTCGGCCGGCGGCTCTTCGAGGTTGTTCGAGGGCAGGAAGGACAACAGGTACCGGACGTCGTCGAGGCAGGCCTTCTCGTCCTCGGACACGAAGGTCGCCACCCCGGACTTGGAGGCGTGGGACATGGCCCCGCCGAGCTCCTCGAGGGTGACCTCCTCGCCCGTCACCGTCTTCACCACGTCGGGACCGGTGATGAACATGTGGGACGACTCACGCACCATGAAGATGAAGTCGGTCATGGCCGGCGAGTACACGGCCCCACCGGCGCACGGCCCGAGGATCACCGAGATCTGGGGGACCACCCTGGAGGAGAGCACGTTGCGGTAGAAGATCCCGCCGTACGAGGCGAGGGAGACGACACCTTCCTGGATGCGGGCACCGGCGCCGTCGTTCAGGCCGACCACCGGGGCCCCGACCTTGAGGGCCAGATCCATCAGCTTGTGGATCTTCTCGGCGAAGACCTCGCCGAGGGCGCCGCCGAACACCGTGAAGTCCTGGGAGAAGACGAACACCTTGCGGCCCTCGACCGTGCCCCACCCGGTGAGCACACCGTCGGTGTAGGGACGCTCCTCGAGTCCGGCCGCGTGGGCCCGGTGCCGGGCGAGGAGATCGAGTTCCTGGAACGAACCGGGATCGAGGAAGTACTCGATGCGTTCCCGGGCCAGCATCTTGCCCTTGGAATGCTGACGCTCGACGGCTCGGGGCGAGCCGGCGTTGAGTGCCTGCTCACGGCGCTGGCGGAGGTCCTCGAGCTTGTCCTGCATCGGGTTCGTCGTCACGCCTCGCGAAACTAGTTCGGGATCGGGGGGTGCCCCCAATGCCGGACGCCCCTCCCGTCTGCCAGGCTGACCCGGTGACCGACCTGTACGCCGAACCCGTCGCTCCGATGCTGGCCAAGGCGGCGGCCGCGCTGCCCGAGGGAGACGGCTGGCTGTACGAACCGAAGTGGGACGGCTTCCGCTGCATCGTCGTGCGGCCGCCGCAGGACCGGATCGACGGTGGCTTGGCGCCGGTCGAGCTCACCAGCCGCAACGAGCGACCGTTCACCCGCTACTTCCCCGAGCTCCTGCAGCCGGCCATCGATCAGCTCCCCCCGGGGACGCTCGTCGACGGCGAGATCGTGGTGCCGGGCCGCCCGGCCGGGCTCGATTTCGACGCTTTGCTGCAGCGCATCCATCCGGCCGAGTCGCGTGTCCGCCGGCTCTCACAGGAGACGCCTGCGGTGTTCGTGGGCTTCGACCTCCTCGCGTTGGGCGGCGAGTCGCTCCTCGACACCCCGCTCGCCGAGCGACGCGCCTCGCTCGACCGGTTGCTCGCCACCGCCCGCTCGCCGATCCTGCGCTCCCCCAGCTCGACCGATCCCGCCGTGGCCGCCCAATGGTTCGGCCGGTTCGAGGGCGCAGGGCTCGACGGCGTGATCGCCAAGCGACTGGACCTCCCGTACTCACCGGGCCAGCGCACGATGGTGAAGGTCAAACACGACCGCACCGCCGACTGCGCCGTGGCCGGATACCGGGTCCACAAGGACGGCAAGGGCGTCGGGTCGCTGCTGCTCGGCTTGTTCGACGCCGACGGGGTACTCCACCACGTCGGCGTGGCGGCCTCGTTCACGGTGAAGCGGCGCGCCGAGCTCCTCGACGAGCTGGCCCCACTCACCGAGGGGGCCACCGAGAACCACCCGTGGGGTGCCTGGGCCGAGGCCCAGGCCCACGAGCACACCCGCATGCCGGGGGCGCAGAGCCGCTGGAGTGTGGGCAAGGACCTGTCCTTCGTCCCACTCCGGGTCGAGCGGGTGGTCGAGGTCAAGTTCTCCCAGCTCCAGGGGATGCGCTTCCGTCACGGCGCCAAGGTCCTGCGCTGGCGCCCGGACCGCACCCCCGAGAGCTGCACCTACGACCAGCTCGAGGTGGCCGAGCCGGTGGTGTTCGAGGAGCTGTTCGCGAAGGAGTGAGCGCCGAACCGGGTCTCAGCCTCCTGCGTCGTCCACCACGCTGGTGACGGTCGAAGGTGTGGCCGGGACGGTGCTCTGGTCGGCGGTCGTGACGGTCGTGCCCGGGGCCAGGGTGAACTCGCTCTCCAACGTGCCCAGGCTCCCGTCGGTCCCGGTCCCGGTGACGGTGACCTTCCAGCGGCCGGGGGCGTTGAACGGGACGTCTTCGACCACCAACTCCCCGCGGCCGGTGAGGGTCGTGGGGGCCTCGATCACGATGCTCTCGACGTACTGATCGATCGGATCGAACTGCACGACGAGGGTCACCAGCCCGGTCGCCGGTTTGTCGACCGTGATCGTGACGGTGTTGAGCCCGGACAGCGCCGGCGCGAAGCCGACCTCGAGATCGAGCCCGGCACTGTTGGTCATCGGCCCGACGATGAGGGTGGGCTTGCTGCGTTGGGCGGCCGAGGCGTCGAGGCCCGGCGGATGCGAGCCGACCATCCACGCCGTCAGCACGAGGACCAGGGCGCCGATGGTCAATTCGGTGCCGATCGCCCGCCGGAGCCGGAACGCCAGGCGAGCCGGCATCAACCCGAGCCGCCCGAGCCGGGCCGCCGCCGTGGTCCGGTTGACCAACGCCACGTAGATCACGACAGCTGACACGATGGCCTTCAGCAATGCGAGGCGGCCGTATCCGGTCGAGAACAGGTTGCCGAACCCGCCGACCAGCTTCACGAGCAGCAACAAGCCCGTGACGGCGATGGCGACGAGGGCGGGATTCGAGATCTTGCGGAAGTTGCGGACCGCGCCGACCAGGTCCTTCTCCCCGACCCGGCGAGCGTGACTCGCCAGAGCAAGGCGAGCCCGCCGAACCAGGCGGCGAAAGCGATCACGTGGACGAACGTCGCCGGGGTGACGAGGAGGTCGAAGCCGTCGCTGGCCCGGGTGAACCCGAAGGTGCCCACGGCGAGCAGCGGGGCGAGCAGGAGGGATCTGGGTCGCCTCGTCGACGACGCGCCTGGGCCGAACACCGACCAGGCGGTCGCGAGGACGAGCACGAAGCGGATCACGACCGCCAGTCCGGCGAGCCCATCGGCGAGATCACCCCAGGAGGCGGGACTGATCGACGATCCGAGCGAGGCGTCGGCGACCACGGCACGCGGACCACCACGTCGAGCAGTGCCGCCGCGACGGCGGCGAGCCACACCAGCCGGAGGTAGCGCCCGGTGAGGACGTACTCGACCCCTCCGGCCAGATCAGGGCGATCGCCAGCAACCCACCGGCGAGGGCAGCGAGGGCGAGGTAGGCGAGGAACCGGACGATCACCCCTCACCCGGTGGGCCCCGGCCGACTCGTCGCCGGCCGTCGTCCGGACGGCTGTCGAGTCCGTCGCCGCCGGTGGTGGACGTGGCGTCACCGGTGGCGCTCGCGGTGTCGTTGGCCGCGGGCGGCGGTGGCGGTCGTCGTGGCCACGTCACCGGCGCCGGTTCCCACCGTGAACTGGTAGACGCCGGCGGCACCGTCGGCCGACCACGTCACTTTGTAGGTGTCGGGCGGAGTTGGACCGTCAGCGGCACGTACCAGGTCATGGCGTCGTCGCCCCGAGCGATCTCGCCGACGCCGGTGATCGGCTGGCGGTCGCTCGACTGGATCACGATCCCGGGCGCCTGGGTCAGGTCCTCGGTGAAGACCAGGCTGAGCTGGTTCGGTGAGCCTGGCGACGGTCTGCCCGTCACCAGGATCGGTGAGGTCGGTGAGTTCGGGCGCGGCACTGCTCGGCGTCGGTTCGAGCGTCATGACGAGGAGCGCCACGAACACTGCCACGAGGGCGCGGAGGAGTCGCTGCCGGCACATCCGACGTCACGGTAGTTGCGCCCCGGTGTGGATTCGGGGAGGGCGACGGTTCTTGCCAGCCCGACGACTCATCGGCCAGTTCCGCGACACCCCCTGAGTAGGCTCGCTGCGATGGCCACCCAGTCCCTCTACCGCCGCTATCGGCCGCGCCGCTTCTCGGAAGTCAAGGGACAAGAGCACGTCGTCGCCGCGCTGCGCAACGCCGTGATGAACCATCGCGAAGGTCAGGCCTACCTGTTCTCCGGCCCGCGTGGCACCGGCAAGACGACCTCGGCCCGGATCCTGGCCAAGGTGCTGAACTGCGAGCAGTCGGTCGACGGCGAACCGTGCTGCGAGTGCGAATCCTGCAAGGCGGTCGAGGCCGGCACCAGCTACGACGTCCACGAACTCGACGCCGCGAGCAACAACGGCGTCGAGGCGATGCGCGACCTCATCGAAAAGGCGATGCTCGGCACCCCGGGCCGGCACAAGGTGTACATCCTCGACGAGGTCCACATGCTCTCCAAGGGAGCCGAGGCCGCGCTGCTGAAGACCCTCGAGGAACCACCGCCCCACGTCGTGTTCGTGCTGGCGACGACCGATCCGCAGAAGGTGTCCGAGACCATCCGCAGCCGCACCCAGCAGCTGCAGTTCCGGCTGCTGCCGATGGACGTGCTCGAAGACCACGTCCGTTGGTTGGCGCAGGACGCGTCGCTCGATGTCGACGACGCCGCGATCGCGGCGGCGCTGCGACGGGGCGGCGGCTCGGCTCGCGACACCCTGTCCGCGCTCGAGGTCATCGCCTCCTCGGGCGGCTCGATGAGCGAGGAGACGCCGCTCGACGAGTTCGTCGAGGCGTTGATCGAGAGCGATCCGGGCCGGGCCTTGGCCGCCGCCGCGGCGGCGATCGCCCAGGGACGCGACGCCCGAACGCTCACCGAAGCGCTCGTCGCCCATCTGCGCGACTGCTTCTTGTGTCTGATGGCGCCGGAGCTGGTCCAGCTGACCTCGGCTCGCGCCGAACAGGTCGGCGAGCAAGCCGAGCGTCTCGGCGCCGCCAGCACCGTTCGAGCCTTGGAGACCCTCGGCACCATCTTGATCGAGATGCGTCACGCGCCCGATCCTCGGGTCCTGCTCGACGTGGCGTTGGTGAAGCTGTCCTCCCCCGCCGCCGACACCGGGACCGCCGCCCTGGTGGCCCGGATCGAGAAGCTCGAGCAGGCCCTCGCCCGTGGCGCCGTCGCCGCTCCGAGCGGCGGGCGAGCTCCCGCCACCCCTGCTGCGGCCGGGGCCCCCGCTGCGGCGGTGCCGAAGGATCCCGCCACGGGCCGCGCCGTGCTCGGCGGACGAGCACGCAGCGGAGACAGCACCGGGTCGATCCGCCGTCCCACCCCGCCTCCTGCCGAACCGGCACGCGAACCGGAACGGCGCGACGACGCATCGGAACCGCCGGCGTCGAGGGAACCCGAGTCGCGTCGGCCGGCACCACAACGGCCCATGAACCCGGCCGGTTCGTCCCGGCCGGCCAGCGAGCGGCCTGCTCGCGCCGAGCGCCCCGGGGCGGCCGCGAGCCCGGATCGTTCGGAGCCGGACGCCCACGCCTCGTCGCCAGCTCCGTCCAACAGCCCGTCGCCAGCCAATGGCCCGACACCGACACCGACACCGGCGCCGGCCGCGGCGGGCGAGCTCCAGGCCAACGCGGCCCAGCTCGAGGCAGCCCACGCCGCCGCGACCAACTCGGTGCGGCCGTTGGCCAAGGCGGCCCTCGGCGCCGGCACCTTCACCCAGGTCCGCGACGGTCGCATCGTCTTCGCCCTCCCGTCCGATGCGCTGCGACGACGGGCCGAGGACCAGCGAGCCGAGATCGAACAGGCGGTCTCGGCCCACTTCGGCCGGCCGGTCTCGATCGAGGTCGTCGCCGACTCGGGGGCTGCCCCCGCCGACGCTGCACCGCGCCGGGCGCCGGTGCGGGCCGTCGACGACGCACCCCCACCGCCCGAAGAGGACGACATCGACCCCGATGAGCTCGTCGACGCGCCCAAGGACGCCGGGCTGAGCAGCGTCGAACGGCTCGCGGTCGCCTTCCCGGGGTCGGAACTCGTCGAGGACGATCTCTGACGTGGCTGCCACCTACGCCCCGCCCGTCCAGGCGCTCATCGACGAACTCGGCCGGTTGCCGGGCATCGGCCCCAAGTCGGCCCAGCGGATCGCGTTCCATCTGTTGAAGCTGCCGGTCGACGACGCCCAACGGCTCGCCCGGGCCATCACCGATGCCAAGGACAAGGTGAGCTTCTGCCAGCAGTGCTTCAACGTGGCCGAAGGCGCGTTGTGCGGCATCTGCCTCGATTCCCAGCGCGACGCCACGATCTTGTGCGTGGTCGAGGAGTCGCGCGACATCATCGCCGTGGAGAAGACCGGTGAATACCGGGGCCGGTACCACGTGCTCCTCGGTGCGATCAGTCCGCTCGAGGGAATCGGGCCCGAACAGCTCAAGGTCAAAGAGCTCCTCACCCGGCTCGAGGGAGTGGAGGAGGTCATCTTGTGCACCAACCCCAACATCGAGGGGGAGGCCACGGCGTTGTACCTGGCTCGCCTGCTCAAGCCGATCGGGTTGATGGTCACGAGGATCGCGTCGGGCCTGCCGGTCGGCGGTGACCTCGAGTACGCCGACGAACTCACCCTGGGCCGAGCACTCGAAGGCCGACGCAACGTCGAGGGCTGACACCCGCCCTACCCTGCCCGTCCGGCGCAGCGCCGCTCATCCCGCACCGCTCATCGGGCACGGCCCGTCCGGCACCGCTCATCCCGCACCGCTCATCCGGCACCGCTCATGCGCACGGCCCGTCCGACACTGCTCGTCCGGCCCGGCTCGGTCGTCACCGCGCTGCTCAGCCACGGTCCGCGGACCGGCGTCGACCTGGGGAAACAACAGTCTGGGGCACCGCCCCATCGACTCGGTAGCGGGCGGACAGGCCGAGTCGTTGAAACGATGCCCCAGAGGTGTGGTGCGTTCCGGCGGCATCCCTCGTCATCGAGCGATCTTGCCGGTCAGCACGATCTGTTGTTGCAGTTACGTTACGACGATGACGACCAGATGTCAACGATTGCAACAAAGATACGCCGTGACCTCGAATGTTGCAGTCGTTACGTCAGCGGACTCAAGATCGGCCACTGAAAGTAGCGAATGAAATACGAAAGCTTGCCTTGCCCTTAAATACAGAGAGGGGTCCGTTCATTACTATGCGTGTCGGCGGCACACAGCCGAGAGGTTCTCCCGGCGGGGGAGCCACCCCACACCACACCTACGGCGGGAGGTCCTCTGTGGACATCGAAATCGAGCAGGACGAAGTTCGTCCGGCTTCCAAGAAGAATGACAAGGGTTTCACCCTCATCGAGCTCCTCATCGTGATCGTGATCCTCGGCGTGTTGTCGACGGTCGTCGTGATCTCGGTGGGCGGCATCACCGATCAGGGCAAGGCCTCGGCCTGCAAGTCGGACTACAACGCGATGGCCACGGCCGTCGAGACGTTCTACGCCCAGGAAGGCGCATACCCGGCCGACCAGGCTGCACTGGTCTCGGGCGGCTTCCTCCGCAACGAGTCGGCCAACTACGACGTCGGTGCGACCGGCGCCGTGACGGCGGCCAGCGCCGATTGCCAGACGCAGTACGACCCGGAGACCCCGGGCTGGACCGCACCCTGAGCTGACATCACCGTCGGCCTCGCTCTCGGGCGGGGCCGAACTGGTCTGATCGGTCACGACGAGGACCCGATCGGAAACCTATGACGAAGGCCGGGCCATGGAAGGCCCGGCCTTCTCGCGTCCCCGCTCGCGCCCAGCCGATCGGGGGCGGGCGCGAAACCCCCGCACCACGCCGGGATCTCGCGCCCAGCCGATCGGGGTGGGCGCGAAACCCCCGCACCACGCCGGGTTCTCGCGCCCACCACACCTGAAAGTGATGCGGGAACGGCGGGAACGCTCCGCTCGAGCCGACCGTGAAGTGCGGGGACCGCCGGTGCGAGGCGTGCGCGCCGGTGCGAGGCGTGCGAGGCGTGCGAGGGAAGGTGACGACGTACGAGACCGGAGGGTGCGGTCAGCGCACGAATTCCATGCGCAGGCCCATGTCGTTCCACTCGGGATCGACCGGCACTCGCGACAGCACCCGGCCCGAGACCCGGCGCGCGCTCCAGAGGAGCACGGCGGCGTCGACCAGGTGCCGGAACCCGACGCCCCGCAACCGGACGTCGTTGGCGATCATCGTGATGCCCGGGATCCGGTCCTCGACCAGGGCCAGGCGTTGGCGTTGCCCCGCCACGGTGTGGCGCGAGGTGCCGAGCGGCTCGTCGCCGTTCAGCATCTGGAACGCCAGCTCCGGCTGGGCGGAGAACACGCGCCGCAGGTGATAGAGCTCGATCGAGGCCTCCACGTCGCGGTAGGCGCGGAAGCGTCGGTAGGCGAGACGGGTCAGCCAGGGCTCGATCGCCTGGGCTTCCTCGAACGTCTTGGCGCGCAGCGCCGGGATCGACGGGATGGGGTCGATCGCGAGCCGGCGCGGCCAGGCCAGCTTGGCCGCCGCTTCGAGCTCGGCGGTTCGATGCCCTGCCGGACGAGGTCGATCCGGGAACGCGATCGGCGCGCCGACGATCAGCGCGGTGAACGCCGGCTTGTAGTCGAGGACGTCGCGGAAGTCCTTGATCACGATCGGTTCCTCGGCGAGCACCGTCGCACCGAGCAGGCGTCCGGGCATCACCAGCCAGCCGCCCGGGCACGGGACGGCAGAGCCGATCGTCGTATACGGGAGTTTGCGGGTTTGGGCCATCGTGGTGCGCGTCCCTCAGCCGACCCGGGGGTCAGCGCTTGGGAGCCGGCGGCGGGAGCTTCCCGCCGTTGGAGGCAAAGGCAGCCTGGATGGACTGGCCGGATTCGAGCGTGGCGAGCAATTGCGGGTTGGGCCCGCGAGCCACGACTTCCTTGGGGAACGTCGCGACCTTCATCGCCGTCTCGTAGGTGATCCTGCCCGCGGCGACCAAACGGTTCAGGTCGTGCTCGAGGGTCTGCATCCCCTCGATCCGGTTCGTCGCGATGACGTTACGGATCTGACGGGTCTTGCCCTCGCGGATCAGGTTCCGGATGGCATCGTTGGCCGCGAGCACCTCGTAGGCCGCGACCCGGCCTCCGCCCACCGCGTGCAACAGACGCTGGGAGATGATGCCCATCAACGAACCCGCCAGCTGGATCTGGATCTGGTCGCGGCGGTCCGCCGGGAACACGTCGATCAGACGGTCGAGGGCCTGGGAGGCGTCGTTGGTGTGCAACGTGGCGAACACGAGGTGGCCGGTCTCGGCGAGCGACAGCGTGATCCCGATCGACTCGAGATCGCGCATCTCACCCACGAGGATGACGTCGGGGTCTTCGCGAAGTGCAGCCCGAAGACCTTCGGAGAACGACGGGGTGTCCTCGCCGACCTCGCGCTGGTTCACCAACGAGCGCTTGTGCCGGTGCAGATATTCGATCGGGTCCTCGATGGTGAGGATGTGGCAGGCGCGCTGTTCGTTGATCCGGTCGACCATCGCGGCGAGGGTCGTCGACTTGCCGGAACCGGTCGGGCCCACGCAGAGGACGAGCCCGTACGGCTGCTGGAGCAACTGGTGCACGCCGGCCGGCGCGTTCAGCTCTTCGAGCGTGCGGATCGAGAAGGGGATGCCTCGCAGGGCGAGCGCCGGTGCGCCACGCTGCTGATAGGCGTTGCCTCGGAAACGACCCGTGCCCTGCCAGCTGAAGGAGAAGTCGAGCTGCTTGTGCTCGAGGTAGTGCCGCCAGTGATCCTCGGTGAACAGCGATCGGATCATGCGGGCGACGTCGGGTGGGAGCAGCTTCGGCTCACCCTCGATCGGCATCAGCATGCCGTCCACTCGCACGACAGGTGGATATCCCGCGGTGAGATGGAGGTCGGATGCCCCGCGGTCCCACACCAGTTGGAGATATCGACCCAACGTCGAGTCGATGGACGTGAGCATCGTCATGACCGGTCTCCTTGATTCAGAACCACCAGAGCGTCTCCACGAACGAGGGGCCCGCAGCGATGGTCAACAACGCTCCTGCGGCCAGGAAGGGACCGAACGGGACCGCAGTCTTGCGTCCGGCTCTTGAGGACACCATGAGGGCTGAGCCGACGAACGCGCCCAGCACGAAACCCATGAAGATGCCGATGGGCACATAGCCCATGCCGAGCCAGCCGAGGAAGCCGCCGAGCATGGTGCCGAGACGGACGTCGCCGTAGCCGAAGCCGCCGCGGGCCGCGGCGTGGAGGATCCGGAACGTCACGTAGACACCGGCCGCGCCGATTGCCGCCCACCGGATGCGATGCAGTTCGCCGTCGAGCGCCGCCGCCGCCGTCAGCAGCACGGCCCCGACCGCGGAGCACCAGTAGATGAGGCGGCGCGGCAGCGTCGTGGTGTCGATGTCGATCCCCGACAACGCGACGAGGAAGGCGACGAGGACGAGGTAGGCCGGGAGCTCCCAGGAGAGCCCGATGCGCAACCCGATGATCGCGAACAGTGCCGCGGTGAGGGCCTCGACCAATGGATATCGAGGCGAGATCCGCGCCGAGCAGTAGCGACACTTCCCGCCGAGCGTGAGCCACGACACGATCGGCACGAGGTCGATCGCGGCGAGCTGGGTCTCGCACGACGGGCAGTGCGAAGGCGGCAGCACCACCGATTGCTTCGCCGGGACCCGATAGATCACGACGTTGAGGAACGAGCCGAACACGGCACCGAAGCTGACGAGCGGTACGGCGACCGCGCTCTCGAGGCTCACGCGTCCACCGTCCAGTAGTTGATGGCGTAGCTCTTGTCCTCGTTCAGCTCGAACGCCGACTGCGAGGTCACGTTGTGTCCGCTCACCACGGCCGTGGCCGTGAGGAGGAACTTGCGCTGGATGACCTCACTCCGGGTACCGACGAACCAGCCGTTGGCGACCGACGACGGCGTGGCGACGTTCAGGGCGACCGAGGTCGCAGCGATGCCACCGAGCAGGTTGAGCTGGTAGTCGCTGACGCCGGAGCTGCCGTCGACGGTGACCTTCGCCTGGGGGGCGAAGACGTAGCCGTCCACCGTCACCCGGCTGCCCACACCGAGCGTGATCGCCAACGCCGCGGTCGAGGCCGACAGCGTCGACGAGGTGTACTTCGCCTTGGCGCCGGTGGTACCGATCGGGATCTCGTGCGCGGAGACCGGCTCCGACGATCCGTCGGACAGGCGCACCTGATCCTGGGGGACGGTGAGGGTCGACGACGAGATGCCCGTGGACACCACGTGGATCGCCTGGCCTTCGGAGCCCTTGGTCGATGCGCTCGAGACCCGACGGTTGAACGAGACCTTGGCCCCGGACTTGATCGTGACCGTGGCCGACTTGCCGAGCAGCAGCGTGGCGCCGCGGCCCGTGATCTCGTGGGCCTTGGGAGCGGTGGGGGCGAAGGCGGCATCGCTGTCGAACACGCACCCGGCGACCTTGCCCTCACCGAAGACGACGGTGGCATTGGTGTCGATGACCAACGGTCGCTCGAAGTAGTAGATGCCGGAGGCGAAGTAGTTCGTGCCGGTCAGCGTCAGGGTCGAACCGCCCTCGTAGCGGCCAGGGAAGAAGATGTTGCAGCCGGCGAGCGTGGCCATCGGACCCGAGCGTGTGTAGGACGGCAGCTGAGGCAGCATCGGGTACTGCCTGAGCCCGCTCCCGTCGTCATCGCCGGCGACCGCCCACCACGCATCGTCGGTGCAGGTGAGGGCGAACGATGCGGGGGAACTCGCGAGGGTGTTGCTGGCGGCGATCGTCGGGTCGTCACAGTTCGTCGGCGACGAGAACCAGGAGGAGGAGGATCGATACCGAGCCAGCGGGGTCGAGCCATCGGTGAAGCGCGACATCTCCACCGTGGAACCGTTGGGGTTCAGGTCGGCGTTGTTGCCGCTGAGCAACCCGGCGTTGAGCAGGATCTTGCCGTCGATCGGCTTCACGAACGTGGAACCGCCGGTCCGCCCGGTCAGGCTCGTCACGTTGTTCGTGTTGGCCGTCGTGATGATCCCGTACCGGTCGTTGCCGGTCGCGTAGTAGTCGACCGACGAGCACGAGACGGTGACGGGAAGCTGGTTGATCGTGATGGAGGAGACGTCGTCGTAGCAGGCGGCCGGCCCTGCGTCGCTGCAGGGTCAGCGGCGACGCGCAGCGCAGACTTGACCGATTCGACCCGTGTGGTTCGCGAGCGAGCCGTCGGCATGGCGCGCAACGTGGCGATGGAGTAGGTCGCCAGCCCGCTGACGATCAGCGAGCCCACCACGATGAACAGGATCGTCATCAGCAGCACCGCGCCCTCGTCGGAGCGACGGCGTCGACGGGCCGTGCGAGCTGCGCGCTGAGGACGGCGATCACGCCTCCGTCGAGCGATCATGCCGGCACCCCCACGAAGGTGCACGAGATCGCCTCGTTGGGCCGAATGGTGAGCGCGACGCCGGGCTCATGGCTCGGCAGCTTGCTGACCCGGTTGTTCGGCAGTGGGGCACCGGCGCTGCGGCACTCCACCCGATCGAAGGCGAAGCCGGAGTTGGGTTGCTCGACGATCTCGATGTCCTTGGTGATCTCCCCCTGGGAGAAGGTGAAGTCCATCGTGATCGAGGCCTCGAGGTTCGGATTCAACTCTCGGACGCCGACCTCGGAGGTGTACACCCAGGTGCGGCCGGAATCGACGAGCGTTCCCCCGACGTCGATCTTCTTCTGATCGTCACGGTGCCACCGCATTGGCCGGCGGCCACGGCACGAAGCACCGATCCGAGCTTGGTGAAGTCTCCACCCGGGGCGACGAAGTAGTCGGCGTTGGCCGCGTTGCCGATGTCGATGGTCCCGTCCGGTGCGACCGAGCCGTTCCACGCGGTGTTCCCGACGACCTGCTTGAGCCGATCGAGCGAGGCGCTCGAGTTGGCCGCGCTCCCGACCGCGATGCCGACGAGGCGGGCGCCGCCCGAGCGGAGTTCGTTCGCCCGGATCGACGCATTGTCGGTGGCCGTCGTCAAACGCCACGACGCGCCCGGATCCCAGTTGTAGTACCAGTTCCACGGCGGATTCATGATCACGTTGGGATCGCCGTCGGTCACGAACACGACGAGCTCGGGCTGGAGGGCGTACTGGGCGCCGTTCGACGCCTTGTACGTCCTGAAGATGCCCTCCTCCCAGTTCGTGAGGTTGGTGGGTGGGAACGAGAGCGCGTTGATCCCGTTGGTCGCCCCGTTCAGATCGGTCGCCGAGGGGTCGAGGACCGAGAAGTAGGTGCCACCGGTCGAGGGATACGTCATCGATGCCGTCGTGGCGAACTCCACGATGGCGAGATCGGAGGGGGTGCCCTGGAAGGCGCTGAGGAACCCGAGCGCGGCGTCCTTGACGTCCTGGGCGGCGCCCGCGAAGTCGACGGAGCCCGACTTGTCGAGCAGCAACGTGACGCGTCCGCCACACCGGCTCCTGACGACCGTCGGGTCGGAGGTGCCTCCCGAGTAGTCGGTGGACAGTTCGCTGTTCGAGGCCAGCCCGGACCCCCCGGTGCTGAACCCGTTGCCCGACTTGAAGGTGAGCGACATGTCGTCGCCGACCGGCCGCACCAGGGTCTGGTTGCGAGCGTTCACGACGACGGCGTGGACGGGCGAGTCCGAGGCCGTCCAACCAGCCGGTGGCTCGGCGAGCTGGTGCGCCACGACCGTGCGGGTGAGGGCGATGCTCGAGTCGGGGTTGCCGTACTCGTAGCGCGCCAGTTGCCAGTCCTCGCCGACCTGCTCGTAGCGGTAGGACGTGATGATCGAGGTCGCGCCCTCCTGGCGATACAGGGTCAGGACGTTCGTCCCTGGCAGCGTCTCGCCGCTGATCGGCTGCAGCGTCGGGGTGACGTCGCGCGAGATCGCGGACGAGTAGTCCACGGGGAGGTACGTCTGCAGGAACGCCACGTCCTTGGCCTCGGTGAGGCGCTCGGACGTCGGCTTGTCGGAGCGGACGATCACGAGCAGCGACATGGCGATGGCGCTCATGATGAAGCCCATGATGGTGACCGCCAGCACCATCTCGACCAAGGTCATGCCAGCGTCGGAGGTGTTCCGGCGCTCACGTCGCTGCGTCTTTGCTCGCAGGAATGACATTGTTCTTCACCACCTCGAGGTCTCGGGTGTACGACCCGCTGGGGGTCGACACGTGCAGCACCACTCGTTGCAACGAGCGCGGTGAGGTCGCTGCGATGTTCGGGTTGCAGCCGCCGGATGCGTTGTTCGAGGTCGACCAGGGATTGCTCGCCGGCGCGGTCGGATCGAAGTAGGTGATCGAAGTGATCGAGACGGTGGACGGGTCCCATCCCACCGTCGAGGCCGCTGGCTGCACGACGTCGAGATAGCTGCCCGCACCCGACGCCGGCGGGCACGGCACGTACGTCCAGCTCGTCAGGCGGTCGGCGGCGCTCGAGAGCACCGCCTCGACCCGGGCCTGATCGTTGTTGATGCTGGACGCGTGCACGACCGTGAACAGCCCGCCCATGACGATCAGACCGCCCAGGCCCAACAGGACCATGGCCGCGCTGATCTCGAGCAGGGTGAACCCCGCATCGTCCCGGTTCGTCGACCTTCGTCGACTCCGGAGGCGCCGGATGGCGTCGATCACTGCATCCCGCCGAGCACGCCGTACATGGCCTGGACGAGGGCGATGGCGACGAATCCGACGACCCCACCGACGAAGAGGATCATCGCCGGCTCGAACATTCCGACGAAGCGCTGCACGCGCACCGCCAGCTCGCGATCGAAGTAGTGGGCGGCCGTCTCGAGCTGAGCGTCGAGCGTTCCGGTCTCTTCGCCGACTCGGAACATCTGGCGGGCCGCTCCCGGGAACAGGTCGGTCTCCGAGAGCGGTCCGGTGAAGCCGCCGCCCTCCATCATCTGCTCGCGAGCCGTCACGAGCTTCGAGACGTACTCGACGTTGCTCGTCGACTCGATCGTGACCCGCATTGCTTCGGGCAACGGGACACCGGCCTCGAGCATCGCCGACAACACTCGGCAGAAGCGCTCCAGGATCGAGTAGTTGACGATGCCCTTCACCACGGGGAGCCTCAGCACGAGCCGGTCACGCGTCGGCTTGCCACGGGCCGACATCAAGAACGCAACGCTGACGCCGGTCAGGAGGAACCCGATCACCGGGATGAACCACAGATCGGTGAAGAGGCTGGCGAAGGCGAGCAGCGCCCTCGTCGCCAGAGGGAGGTCGGCGTTCAGTTCGGCGAAGAGATCCTTGAACTTCGGCAGCACGAAGCCGGCGAGAATCGCCACGGTTCCCATCGACATCACCACGACGACCGAGGGGTACATCAGTGCGGCGGTGATCCGTGAGCGGGACTGCAGGTCGCGGTCGATGTAGGACGCCAGCTTGTCGAGCGTGTCGTCCAGGTTGCCGGTCAGCTCGGCGGACTCGAGCACGCCGAGGTAGTAAGCGGGGAACGCCTCGGGGTGGGACTTCGCCGCCGAGGAGAACGTCGAGCCCTGGCGCAGCTGGTCGGTCATCGACGTGATGACCTTGCGCAGCACACGGTCCTGGGCTTCCTCGGCGATCGTGTCGAGCGAGTCGATGATCGGGATGCCGGATCGCACGAAGACCGCCAACTGGCGGCTGAAGTGCATCAGCTCCTTCTTGCTGAGCTTCTCGGTCGTGACCTCGAGGTCGAGACGACCCCGGTGCTCCACGATCCGGATCGGCACCAGGTCCTTCTGTTTCAGGATCTGACGTACCGCTCCGATCGTCTCGCCCTTGGCGACACCCTCGACGGTTGCGCCGGTCGCGTCGACGGCGGCGTACTTGAACTTCGGCATCGTTGCTCCTAGCTCCCGAACAGGGTCCGGACGACTTCGGCGATGGTGGTGACGTCTTGGTCGACCATTGCCAGGGCTTCCATGGTGAGCGTCCGCATTCCCTGGGCCACGGCGAGCTTGCGCAGCTCGTCCTGTGTGGCCCAGCCGACGATCAGTCGGCGGAGCTCGGGGGTGATTCGCAGCAGTTCGTAGATGCCCTGCCGGTCGCGGTAGCCGGTGCCGGCGCACGCATCGCACCCGGCCCCGTGGTAGTAGGTGGACTTCGGGTAGCCCCCCTGACGCTCGTAGAACGCGATGTCCTCCGGCTTCGGGGTGTACGGCTCCTTGCAGTTGGTGCAGATCTTGCGCAGCAGTCGCTGGCCGACGACGCCGACCACGGCCGAGGCGATGAGGAACGACTCGATCCCCATGTCGAGGAAGCGGTGCAGCGCGGCGACGGCGTCGGTGCCGTGAACCGACGAGAGCACGAAGTGACCGGTGAGCGCGGACTGGACGGCGATGCGAGCCGTCTCGATGTCGCGGATCTCACCGACCAGCATGACGTCGGGGTCCTGTCGCAACATGGCCCGCAAGCCCGTTGCGAAGCTGACGTCGGCGGCGTCGTTCGTCTGCACCTGGTTGATCCCAGGGAAGATGTATTCGACCGGGTCCTCGATCGTCATGATGTTCTTGCCGGTCGAGTTGATCTCGAGCAGGGTGGCGTAGAGCGTCGTCGTCTTGCCGGCGCCGGTCGGACCGGCGCACAGCACCATGCCGAACGGCGAATGGACGAGCGCCGAATAGTCCTCGTAGGTGTCGCGCGGGAACCCGAGCTGTGACAGGCCGATCATCGACCGGCTCTTGTCGAGCAACCGGAGCACGACCTTCTCGCCGAAGACCGTCGTGACGGTGGAGACGCGCACGTCGACCGGCTTCTCGTCGACCACCATCGAGAACTGGCCATCCTGAGGGCGACGGCGCTCGACGATGTTCAGCCCGCTCATGATCTTGATCCGGCTGATCAACGCCAGGTGGATACCGATCGGGAGCTGGAACGCCTCGACCAGCGTGCCGTCGATGCGGAACCGCACCCGGAGCGTGTGCTCCAGGGGCTCGATGTGGACGTCGGAGGTTCGATCGCGCATCGCTTGCGAGACGATCATGTTGACGACCTGGATGACCGGAGCGGTCTCGGCGTTCGACTGATCCTGGGCGGCATGCGCCACCGCAGCGGCCGAGCGCTGTTCGCTGCTCGACTCGAATCGCTTCAGCAGATCGTCGAGCTCACCGGCGTGACTCGGAGCAACCGGCGCCCCTGCCCCCGCGAATGCGGTGGCAGGGGCAGGACCGGTGGGAACTGGGGCCGGCGGCGCGGACACGCCCGGCGCGACGGGAGCGGGAGCCCCCGGCGGAGGCGGCGGAGCCATGACGGCCGAGGGAGCGACGGCCGAGGGAGCGGCCGCCGACGCCGCAGCCGTCCCCGATGCGGGAGACTGCGGAGCGGTACCCGGCGCGCCGAACGCGCCGGGAGGCGGAGCCATCGGCTCCGCGCTCGGCGCATCCTGGGACTTGGGGCGGAAGAGAGCCACGACTGTTCCTTCCCTGCTCAGCCGTGCTCTTCAGGCGGCGAAGCGTCGATGCGATGGCGGAGTGCGCCGACTTCGTCGGCGGTGGCGAATCGGGCGGGGTCGAGCTCGGTGATGCCACGCTCGAGTTCCTCGAGGCGATCGAGCACGAGCTGGCGGTCGACGCCGGCCTCGTTGCCGACCACGTCTTCCAGCTCCAGCAGGCGTCCTTCGACGCCGTCGGTGTGGCGGTCGACCTCGGCCTGCAGGCGAGCGAAGTCGGCGGCGGTGCGGTCGCTGGTGGAGATCGCCCGTGACACGTCCTCGACCAGACCGTCGACCTTCTCCTGGAGGGGAGGCAGGCCGGCCATCTGGCTGGTGAGGGCGTTGAAATCGCGTTCCAGCTTCGTGTTGAACCGAACCACGGTCTCCTGCAGGGCGATGAGGCCATCCGCGGTGTGCCGGGCGAGCTCGGCGGCGTCCTCGATCCCGGGGAGCCGCTCGGCCAGTTGATCGACGTTGCTCCCGAGACGATCGAGCGCGCCGCGCAGTTCGGCGTCGAGGACCGAGGTCCGTCGTTCCAGCGCCGGCACCATCACGAGCTGGGACTTGACCTGCTCGGCGAGCGAGCCCACCTGGCCCAGGATGTCGGCGAGGCTGCGCTCGGTCTCGTCTTGCTGGTCGACGAGGTTGCGCTCGACTTCGGCCAGCTGGATGTGCTGCTTGGCGAGTGACCGGTGGCCCTCGCGGACCTTGGTCACCTCGGCGCGCAGCGTTTCGAGTTCGGCGGCGATCGCGGTCTGCTTGGACCCGAGCTCGACGACCTCGGACCGCTCGACCCCGGTCGACGCTCCACTGCGGTCGACGACGCTGACGCTGTTCGCCTGCTTCTCGATCCGCTCGATCCGCTGGGCCAGTTGGAGGAACGAGGTTCGGATGCGGTCCTCGACCGCCGGGTCGAGTCCGCCGTTCAGACCGAGCTCGCTGCCGTGACGCTCGAAGAGCTCGGCGAGGACCGCCGTGGTCTCGGCCTCGCGCCGGCCGGTCTGCCGCTCGATGGTGGCTGCCGCCGCGGCGATGAATCGTCCGACCGCCGAATCGGACTCCGGCGCTGCGGTCGCGCTCGGTGTGCTCGACATGTTCGGCGTGCCCGGTGTCGAGTCGGCCCGCTCTTCCTGCTCGCGCTGGATCGATCGGGCGTAGGCCGTGGCCCGTCGGCGTTCCGACGCCAGCTCGAGTTCGTGTTCGGCCCGCTGCTCCTCGAGCTGTTGGCGAGCCTGGTCGAGCTCGCGACGCAGGGCGTCCACCTCGGCCTGGGCCGTGGCGACGGCCTGTTCGAGGGCGTGCTGCCGCTCGTCGGCGTGGCCGGACGCCTCGGTCCGGAGCCGTTCGATCTGCTCGGTCGCCGCGACGGCCGCGGCGGCATGCGTCGTCGCCGACTTCTCGGCCTCGGCGCGGGCGCTGCGCTCCGCCGCGATGACCTGTTCAGCGGTGGCGATGGCCTGTTCGGCCGTGGCGATGGTGGCGGCCTGCTGCTGGACACGCTCGGTCAGCTGGGCGATCTGGGCCTTCGCCGCGTCCCGCTCGGCGTAGAGCTTGGCGAATTCGGCCCGAGCAGCCTCACGCTCGCCGCGCAGCTGGAGCACCTCGGCCTTGGCCCGCTCGAACGCTGCGGTCCGCTCGGAGTTCTTGGCCCGTCGCGCCTGCGCCGGCGTCGAGGGAGCGCCCTCTTGATCGACGTCACCGGGGCCGCCGACGACCATCATCGAACCGGAGAAGCGGGACAGGTCCTCGAGATCGACCTCGTCCTCGTCCTCGTACTCGTCCTCGAACTCCTCCTCCGCCGCAGACTTGGGCGGGAGCTTGCTCCAGGAGCGCCACTCGTCATCGGGGGTGATGGCGAGGCGCGCCGAAGGACGCTTCGGTTCCTTCTTCTTGCGCTGCTCGTCGGTCACGCTGCCGAGTCCCCTCGTGGCGATGCGGTCATACGCAGGCTGACCATGTGCGGCGAGGAGTGGCGCTGGACCGCGCTTGCCTCAAACCGGACGGGTGGGGTCGGGAGACCCATCCCGGTCCTCACCGTCAGCGAGGGGCCGACGCCCCCGGTCGACCTCGACGCGACGGTGTCTCGGGAACCGCTCAAGGACGACGTGCCCATCCCATCGAGGTGGGCGCGCCGATCGCGAGATCGGCAGGAAGAGCGAACCACCGTCCCGACCATGCGGGGCGGTGGTTCGAGGTCGCCCGGCCGGGTGACTCAGGCCGGGTCGGGCATCGTGATCAGCGAGCCGAGGTGCGGGCCCGAGGGCCCGCCACGTCGGACGCGTCGAGCGCGTCGAGCGCGTCGAGCGCGTCGATCACACGGTCCGGACGAGCAGGGCGTCGCCCTGACCGCCGCCACCGCAGAGGGCCGCAGCACCCACGCCGCCGCCCCGGCGCTTGAGCTCGTGGAGGATGGTGAGGGCGAGACGGTTGCCGCTCATCCCGATCGGGTGGCCGAGGGCGATGGCACCGCCGTTGACGTTGACGATGTCGTCCTTGATGCCGAGTTCCTTCATCGACGCGATGCCGACCGCGGCGAACGCCTCGTTCAGCTCGAACAGATCGATGTCGCCGATGCTCATCCCGGCCCGCTCGAGGGCCTTGTTGATCGCCCGGCTCGGCTGGTGCAGGAGCGAGGCGTTGTCGGGCCCGGCCACCATCCCGTAGCCGATGACCTCGCCGAGCGGGGTCACGCCCCGGGCCTCGGCGGCCCGCTTCGACATCACGACCACGGCCGAGCCGCCGTCGCTGATCTGGGAGGCGTTGGCGGCGGTGATCGTGCCGTCCTTGGTGAAGGCCGGCCGGAGCCCACCGAGCGACTCCATCGTGGTCTCGGGCCGGATGCCCTCGTCCTGGCTGACGATCTTGGGATCGCCCTTGCGCTGGGCGATGGCGACCTCGACGATCTCCTCGGCCAGCTTGCCGGACGCGGTCGCCTCGGCGGCCCGCAGGTTCGACTTCATCGCGGCGTCGTCCTGCTCCTCGCGGCTGATGCCGCCGGAGTTGTACTGCTCGGTGCTCGTGCCCATCAGGCACACGTCGAAGGCGCAGAACAGACCGTCGCGAATGATCGCATCGGAGAGCTCGGTGTGGCCGTAGCGGAACCCGGCCCGGGCGCCCATCGCGAGGTACGGCGCGTTCGTCATCGACTCCATGCCACCCGCCACGACGATGTCGGCCTCACCCGCCGCGATCATCTGGTCGGCGAGATAGATCGAGTTCAGGCCGCTCAGACAGACCTTGTTGATGTTGACCGACGGAATGCGCATCGGGATGCCGGCGTTCACCGCGGCCTGGCGGGCCGGAACCTGGCCCTGGCCGGCCATGAGCACCTGGCCCATGATCACGTGCTCGACCTCGTCGGGACTGACCCCCGCTCGTTCCAGCGCGGCTTTGATCGCGAGACCACCCAGGTCGGCGGCGCTGAGCGAGGCCAGGGCTCCACTCATCTTCCCGATCGGTGTCCGGGCTCCGGCGACGATGTACGAACCAGCCATGTGGGCGCTCCCTCTCGACATTTCCCTGCGCGTCGAAGGCGACGGTAGCCGCGCTTTGAGCCCCGGAGCTACCCGCCGGTAACGTCCGTCCATGCAGCACATCCTCGAAGCCATCCAGGCGGGAGCATCGGGCGAAGAACTCGCATCGCTCCCCATCCCAGACAGCTATCGCGCCGTGTACGTCCGTCGGCAGGACGCCGGGATGTTCGAAGGGGTGGACTCGGCGGACAAGGACCCGCGCCAGAGCCTCCAGATCGGCGAGATCGCCACGCCCGAGCTCGCGCCCGACGAGTGCTACATCGCCGTGATGGCGAGCTCGATCAACTTCAACACCGTGTGGACCTCGATCTTCGAGCCGCTGCCCACGTTCGGGTTCCTCGATCGCCTCGGGCGCGAGAGCGTGTGGGGCAAGCGCCACGCCCTCGACGAGCACGTCGTCGGCTCCGACGCCTCGGGGGTCGTGCTGCGAGTCGGGAGCGCGGTCCGGAACTGGAAGCCCGGCGACCGGGTGACGGTGCACTGCAACTTCGTCGACGACCAGGACCACACGGCCCACGACGACTCGATGCACGCTGCCAACCAGCGGATCTGGGGGTTCGAGACCAACTTCGGCGGCCTGGCCGACCTCTCGATCGTCAAGGCGAACCAGCTCATGCCCAAGCCGACTCACCTCACGTGGGAGGAGGCTGCGGTCAACGCCTTGTGCAACTCGACGAGCTACCGGATGCTCGTGTCCTCCAACGGCGCCAACATGAAACAGGGCGACACCATCCTCATCTGGGGTGCCACCGGCGGGATCGGCGGCTACGCCACGCAGTACGCCCTCAACGGCGGCGCCACCCCGATCTGCATCGTCTCCTCCCCGGAGAAGGCCGCGCTGCTCAACGAACTCGGCGTGGAAGCGGTGATCAACCGGCGCGAGGAGAAGTGGCAGTTCTGGTCCGACGAGCACACCCAGGACGAGAGCGAGTGGCGCCGCTTCGGCAAGAAGGTCCGCTCGTTCTCCGGCGAGGACGCCGACATCGTGTTCGAGCACGTCGGCCGCCAGACGATGGGTGCGTCGATCTTCGCCTGCAAGCGGGGCGGCACCGTGGTCACCTGCGCCGCCACCTCCGGCTACATGGTCGAGTTCGACAACCGTCACTTCTGGATGAAGCTCAAGACGCTCAAGGCGTCGCACTTCGCCAACTACGCCGAGGCGTGGCACGCCAACCGCCTGATCGACCAAGGCAAGATCCAGCCGCTGCTGTCCGGCGTGTACCCGCTGGAGCAGACCGGCGAGGCCGCGCTCAAGATCCACCGCAACGAGCACGAGGGCAAGCTCGGCATCCTGTGCCTCGCGCCGCAAGAGGGCCTCGGGATCGACGATCCCGAGAAGCGGGACCGGATCGGCGAGGACAAGATCACGCTGTTCCGCCGCTACGGCGCCTGACGCGACGACCCGTCCGTTGTCACCGGGGGTGATCACCTTCACCCCCGGTGTGTCATCGGTCCCAGAAGGGTCAAGAAACGGGGCCGATCGACTCAGGGCCCAACGACTCATAAGGCGTGGACCTGGCCTTTTGGGTCTCGAACTGTCTCGCGACCGGAGGCCAGATCTTCCATCCTTCGTCGTGTGATCGGTCGATGGGCGACGTTGGACCGGTTCTCGCTGAGAGCCGTCGGGAAGCACGGGCCCTTCGTGTTGACCGACGAGGAGAGCACGGCGTTGGCGACCGTACGCAGCGAAGGCGACGGACTCCACACCGGCTCGCTCGTCGACGCCGACGGTCGCCGGGTCCTCTCCTGGAGCGGTGTCAAGCTCGCCGGATCCGGATCGATCCGGATGGAGGTCGTCGACCACGTCGACCGAGTCGTCGGGCGCCTGCTCCGAGACCCCGAGCTGCACCAGGTGCGAGATCACTGGAGCGTGCTCGACGCCGAGGACCACAAGGTGCTGACCCTCGACGAGCGAGGACCCGTGCGGTCACTCCTCGCCGGATTCAACCAACCGGTGCCTCGCCGCTACGAGCTGCGACGCGCCGGCGAGACCGACGTGATCGGCGAGGCCAAGCGGGCGTTGACATCTCGCCGCTGGGACGTGTCCGTCGACCGGGTTGCCGACCCGCACGTCTCTGGTTGCGTGGTCACGACGCTGTTCTGCGTGCTCGCCCTCGATCAGCTCGGCTGACCCAGACCGCGAACGACCCCGCCGGGAGCGACTCCGTCGATCGCTCGGCGCAGCGCCTCGGCGACCTCGTCGCTGGCGTGGACCACGGCCACGGGACCCGACATCGCGAGTGAGAGCGTTCGAACGGCGAGCCAGTCGGCGGCACGATCCGTGAGTTCGAGTTCGGCATGATCGAGGCCGCGGTCGACCACCCGCGCCCCGGCCATCCGACAACGACGGTCGAGCTCGTCGCCGACCCCATCCACTCGCAGCCGGATCACGAACTCGGTGACGTCCTGGTGTAGCCGTTCCGTGACGAAGGCTGCGGCGTCACCCCCGGGGATCGGGTGGGGCTCGAAACGGCCACCGAGGACCCTCGCCGAGTCGATCCGGTCGACCCGGAAGGTGCGCCAGTCGGTGCGCCGGACGTCCCACGCCAACAGGTACCACCGGCGCCCGACCGTCACGAGCCGATGGGGATGCACGAGTCGGCGCGACCGCGTCGCATCGTGGGCCTCGTAGTCGAAGCCGACCTCGACCCGTTCCTGGCATCCCTCGGCGAGCGTGGTGAGGACCGCGGCGGAGACCTCGGCCGTCTCGCCGGCCCAGGTCACCACCGAGACGTTGGCGAACGCCGCTTCCACCCGCTGGCGGAGGCGGTCCGGAAGGACGTGCTCGAACTTGCTGAGCAGCCGGAGCGAGGTGTCCTCGATGCCCGAGATCGGGGAGCTGGTCAAGGTGCGCAGGGCGACGGCGAGGGCCACCGCCTCGTCGTCGTCCATCACGAGCGGCGGCAGGTGGGCCCCCACCGCCAGGCGGTATCCGCCGTCGGGGCCCGGCACCGCGTCGACCGGGTAGCCCAGGTTGCGCAGCCGATCGACGTCCCGGCGCAGCGTCCGTTCGCTCACACCGAGCCGCTCGGCCAGCTCGGGACCGCGCCAATGACGGTGGGTCTGGAGTAGCGAGAGCAGGTCGAGGGCTCGGGCGGTGGGGTCGGACATGGGGAAGGTCAGCCGGTGTTCACTCGCGAGCGCAGCGCCGCCAAGCACAGGCTCATGCTGAGGGTTCCGATGACCACCACGGCGATGACCGCCGCGAGCAGATCGCTGGTCCAGCCCTGGAACACCAGGGACCGCAGACCCTCGAGGAGGTAGGTCACCGGGTTGAAGGTCGCCACGGTGTCGAGCCAGCCCGACAGCTGCGAGCGGGGCACGTAGCTGGTCGTGAGGAACAGGAACGGGAAGAACAGCATGAACATCGACTGCACCGCGGCCGGGTTCCCGGTCTTGAGGGCGATGGCGTAGCCGAACCCGGCGAACGCCAGGCTCCACACCGCGGCCAGGGCGACGAACACGACGATGCCGAGCGGCCCGGCTTCGAAGCGCACGCCGAGCAGGAGCCCGATCAACAGGATCGGGATGGTCAGCGCCGCGGCGACCACGACGTCGGCGATGAGGTGGCCGACGAGGATCGACAGCCGTCGGATCGGGGTCAGCAGGAGCCGGTCGAGGTAGCCGTTCTGGACGTCGAGGACGAGGGCGGGCGCTCGGCTCACGCCCGTCACGCCGAGCAGGATCGCAGTCGGCATCTGGAACGCGGTGTAGTCGAAGCCCTGGATGTTGCCCTCGGTCAGGTTCTTCAGCGTGGCGATGTTGACGAGGAAGAAGAAGATGGCGATGAAGACCGGAGGGATCACGGCCTCGGATCCCGGGGCACGGCGCGAAGGGCGACCGGCCACGGTCATGGTGTCGTGGACGAACCCGGCGGGCCGAGCGCGTACGGGAGTGGTGCGGGCGGGGGCGATGATGGCGGTCATCGGGAGACCTCCTCGAGGGTCGACGGCGGACGTTCGGTCGATACGGGCTGAGTCGGCGACTGGGTCGTCGCCTGGCTGGTGGGCTGGCTGGTCGGGTGCTCGGTCGTCGGGTCGTCGCCGGTGAAGTGCTCGTCGTCGGCTTGCATGCGGTTCCCGGTGAGCTCGAGGAAGACGTCGTCCAGGGTCGGGGTTCGCAGGGTCAGGTTGCGAACCCCGATCGAACGGTCGTGGAGGGCGACGGCGACGGGTCCGATCGTCGCCGAACCGTCGCTGGTCGAGATCACGAGTTCGTGACCGTGGACCTCGACGTCGGCCACACCCGGCAGACCACTCACGGCCGCTCGCGCCGAGGCCGCGTCACCGTCGATCCCAGCGACGATCACGTCGGTGCCGACGGTGCGCTTCAGTTCCGTCGGCGTGCCCTGGGCGACGAGTCGTCCGCCGTCGATGATCCCGACGCGGTCGGCGAGGAGATCGGCCTCCTCGAGGTACTGGGTGGTGAGCAGGATCGTCATGCCCAGTTCCTGGTTCAGGCGGCGGACCTCGTCCCAGACCTTGGCCCGGCTGGCCGGGTCGAGACCGGTGGTCGGTTCGTCGAGGAACAGGACCTCGGGGTGATGCACGAGCGCCGTGGCCAGATCGAGGCGACGCTTCATCCCGCCCGAGTACGCCCCGATCGGTCGATCGATGGCGTCGCCGATCCCGATCAGTTCGGTCAGCTCGTCGGCCCGGTTCGTGGCCTCGGTTTTGGTCAGCCCGTACAGCCGGCCCTGGAGGCGGAGGAGCTCGCGTCCGGTCTGCTTGGGGTCGAGGGCGGCTTCCTGCAGGGCGACGCCGATCCGGAGCCGGACCTGGCCCGGTTCGGTCGCCACGTCATGGCCGGCGACGAGGGCCTGGCCCTCGGTCGGGGCGAGCAGGGTGCACAACATGCGGACCGTGGTCGACTTGCCGGCACCGTTCGGGCCGAGCAGACCGTAGATCTCGCCGTCGGCGACCTCGAGGTCGACGCCGTCGACGGCAACGAAGTCGCCGAAGCGGCGAGTCAGGGAACGGGTGGAAATGGCGCTCATTCGGGAGTCCTCAGGGGCGGGAGTGGGACGGTGGTCATCGTGTTCGTGGGACCAGCCTCGACGACCATGCGGCCACATCCTGTCCGCAATGACACGATGGGGTCAGATCGCCGGGACCGAGGTCCTGGACTGCTCATCGTCCGCACCGTACGGATCCCGACACCCGCCCGGCTTCTCCGAAGTTGCTGGATCGTGTCGTCGCCTGCGAGGGAAGCGGCGGGATCTGCCAGCATGACGGGATGCTGTTGACCGAGATCGATCACATCGCCATCGCCGTCAAGGATCTCGAGGCGGCCATCGCGTACTACCGCGAGGGCTTCGGCGCCGAGGTCCACCACCGAGAGATCGTCGAGAGCGACGGCGTCGAAGAGGCACTGGTCAAGGTGGCGGACAGCTACATCCAGTTGACCGCCGCCACCCGCCCCGACTCCCCCATCGCCAAGGCGATCGAGAAGCGGGGCGAGGGCCTCCACCACGTCGGCTACCGGGTCGACGACTGCGCCGCCGCGCTCGAGGCGATGGTCGCCGCCGGGGCCACCCCGATCGACCAGGCGCCTCGCCCCGGATCACGCGGCACCACCGTGGCCTTCATCCACCCCAAGGGCTCGTTCGGCACCTTGATCGAGCTGGTCCAGGAGAACCCCGGCACCGACCACTGACGGCGGCGCGCTCGCGGGCGCGGCCACCCTGCGCACCGCGGGGATCTCGCGCCCACCTCCACGGGACGGCATGACCCGGGGCCGACGAGGCCCGGCGGACTCGACCGAGTTCAACGCCCGCTGAGTGCGAGCTGAGCGTCGTCGTCGATTCGCGCCGAATGGGATGCGGGGCTCGCTCGGAGTGGGCAGGCTAGGAGGATGGATCCCGATCGTGGCGACCGCCAACGCATCCTGGTCGTCGACGACGAGCACTCGATCGTCGACGCCGTCGCCACGGCCCTGCGCTACGAGCGCTTCGACGTGACCGAGGCCGGCACCGGTCGAGCCGCGCTGAGCGCCCTCCAGGAGCAGCCCTTCGATCTCGTCGTACTCGACGTCATGCTGCCCGACCTCGACGGATTCGAGGTCGCCACCCGGATGCAGGCCGACGGGATCCGGACCCCCATCCTGTTCCTGACGGCACGCGGCGAGCTCGAGGACAAGGCGCAGGCGTTCGCCCTCGGCGCCGACGACTACGTCACCAAGCCGTTCTCGTTGGCCGAGATCGTCATGCGGGTGCGGGCGATCCTGCGTCGATCGACCGGCGCGCACGTCGAGGAGTCCAGCGGATCCGAGCTGCGCTACTCCGACCTGGTGATGGACCCCGACGCCCATCAGGCCTGGCGCGCCGGCGTCCCCATCCAGCTCACCGCGACCGAGTTCCGCCTCCTCCGGCTGTTCATGATGAACGCCGGCCGGGTGTTGCCCAAGGCCCAGATCCTCGACCACGTCTGGCACTACGACTTCGACGGTGACTCCAACGTGTTGGAGACCTACGTCAGCTACCTCCGGCGAAAGCTGAACGAGCTCGGGCCCCCGCTGATCCACACGGTTCGCCTCGTCGGGTACGTCCTTCGGGACGACACGCTGTGACCGCCGCTGATCGCACGCCGGTCGCGGCGGGCGGCCGCCGATGAGACTGTCGCTGCGAACCCGCCTGCTGCTGGTCGCCCTCGGTGCGGCCGTCGCCGGGCTGCTGGTCGTCGACGTGAGCACCTACGTGCTGGTGAACCGGGCCCAGCTCGACCTGGTCGACCAGGAACTCGACCGAGCCCACATCCCGATCGAACGGGCCGCGAACGGGGCGTTGGTCGACCTCGGCGAGGAGACCAGGGCCGATCGTGACACGACCGAGGAAGGCAGCCTGATCGACACGGTGCGCGACCTCGCCCCCGAGTTCTACGTCGAGTTCCGGCCCGCCGACGGCAAACCGCCGATCGTCGCTCCGCTGCGACGCCCGGGCCAGGACGACGTGACGCTGATCGGCGCCAACCTGCCGGCGCCCCGTCGGGCCGGGTTGTCCACCTATCGGACCATCAGGACCGAGGGCGACACCGAGCTGCGGGCCCGCATCTCGCTCGAAGAGGACGGCGGCGTCCTCGTGATCGCTCGGCCGATCGAGTCCGTCGTGCACACGCGCAGCGTGCTCTTCGCCGTGCTGGCCACCGCCACGGCCGGGGCCGTGCTCGCCGTGCTCGTGGTGGGCGTGTGGCTCGTCCGGATCGGCCTGCGTCCTCTCATCGACGTCGAGCGGTCCGCCGCTCGGATCACCGACGACAACATCGCCGAACGGGTGCCGGGCGAGGACCCGACGACCGAGGTCGGGCGGCTCGCCGGAGCGATCAACTCGATGCTCGATCGGTTGCAGGGGGCCTTCGACCAGCGCGATCGGGACCTGACCACGCTGCAGGAATCGGAGGCCCGGATGCGCCGGTTCGTCGCCGACGCCTCGCACGAGCTGCGGACACCGATCGCCGCGACGGCGGCGTACGCCGAGCTGTTCGAGCGGGGGGCCAAGGATCGGCCCCAGGACCTCGAGCGGGCCATGACCGGCATCCGGTCCGAGACGGGCCGGATGGCCGTCCTCGTCAACGACCTGCTGTTGCTCGCCCGGTTGGACGAGGGTCGGCCCCTCGATCGTGCCCCGGTCGACCTCGCCGACCTGGCCCTCGAGGCGGTGGACTCGGCCCGAGCCGTCGATCCGTCGCACCCGGTCAAGCTGCGGATCGCCGAGGTGGTGGTCGTCCCCGGTGACCGGGTCCGGCTCCGGCAGGTGGTCGACAACCTGCTCGGCAACGTCCGCACCCACACGCCTCCCGGCACGGCCTGCACCGTCGAGGTCGATCGGGTCGGGAACGCGGCGGTCCTTCGCGTGCGCGACGACGGCCCGGGCATGGAGGCCGACGACGCTGCGCTCGCCTTCGACCGCTTCCACCGAGCCGACGTGTCGCGAACCCGGGCCTCGGGCGGTGCCGGGCTGGGATTGTCGATCGTGGCCGCGCTCATCGAGAGCCACGGCGGATCGGTCTCCCTCGACTCCGCCCCCGGCGCGGGAACGACCGTGACCGTGACCCTTCCGCTCGACGACGCCACGGAGGCAACCGAGTGAACGAGATCCTGTGGTACCTGACCCGAGCGACCGGGATCGTGGCGACGGTGCTCGCCGTTGCCGCCCTCAGCTGGGGATTCCTGTTCTCGGCGCGTGCGACCGGCAACCGGCGGCGACCGAACTGGTGGCTCGATCTCCACAACTGGCTGGGCGGCTCCACCCTGGCCTTCACCGGCGCCCACGTGTTGTGCTCGTTCCTGCAGAGCGACTCCTCGATCGGGGTCCGGCAGGTCTTCGTCCCGAGCATGTCCTCCTCCGACGACGTGTCGCTCGCGTGGGGCGTGGTCGCGATGTACCTGTTCGCCATCGCCGTGTTCACCTCGTGGCCCAAGCGACGCTTCCCCCGCGACGTGTGGCGCTGGATCCATCTCGGCTCGGTGTTCGGAACCGGTCTCGCCCTGCTCCACGGCTACCGCATGGGAACCGACGCCGGTGGGCTCATCGCCAAGGCCGCGCTCGTGATCCTCGTGGGAGTCGGGATGTATCCGCTCGGTCTGCGCCTGTTCGGCGCGATCTCGAAGCGCTCCGCACGCTCGGCCTGAGCCGCTGACCAGGGCTCGAGCAGGGTTCCGAGGTTTTCTCAGCGGGGACACAGCTGAGATGGACCCGGCTCAGAAACCGGTGTGGCTGACTGTGGCCATGCCCGAGTCGACCCCCCGCCCCCCCACGCGAGAGGAAGCGCTCGCGGCCCGTCTCGCAGCCGTCCAACGCAAGCAGGCCACACGGACGCCGAGCTCGTCGGCGACCGACCGGTCCGGGACCGCTTCGGCACGGAACTCCGCGCCCCGGGCAGGCGGAGGCCAACGACGCCGCTCCCCTGCCCGAGGTGCGAAGGTCGCGGCGATGACGATGAGCCTGGCCTCCACCGGTGGCCTGGCTGCGTTGTTCGCCTTCGGTCCGACACAGTCGAACCAGGTCGCGGGGGCGGCCGTGGTTCGCACCGGAGCGGGAGCCGGCGCCGGGGCGGCTGCTCCGGTGACCGCTCCGGCCGTGCTGCCGACGAACGCAGCACCCTCGACCGGTCGCTGCCTTCCACGCCGACTCCACCTCCGCACCCTCCCCTGCGGACACCGGGGCGCCGGTCGCCGAGACGCCTACTGCCCAGGCTCCGGCGACCGATGCACCGACCACCGTTGCGCCGACGACGCTTCCCCCACCACCCTGCCGCCGCAGCCCGTCGTGGTCGACGGGGCGGTGTACCAGAACAAGTGGGGCAACGTGCAGGTCGAGGTGACCTTCGCCGGTGACGGCTCACTGATGGACGTCACCCCGTTGCAGACACCGAACAACCGCAACAAGAGCGTCCAGATCAACAACTACGCCGTGCCCCGCCTCACGACCGAGGCCCTCTCGGTGCAGAGCGCCCAGGTCCACACCATCTCGGGTGCCACCTACACCAGCAACGACTACCGCCGGTCGCTCCAGTCCGCGATCGACGCCGCCCGCGCCGCCGGGATCACGACGCTGGCGTGACGGCCACCGGGTTCCATCACGTCGAGCTGGTCATGGGAATGGCCGTGAGCATCGACGTGCGTGACGACGTCGCCGGGACGCCCGGGCTCGACGACGTGTTGCTCTGGCTGCACCACGTCGATCGGACCTTCAGTCCCTACAAGGACGGAGCCCGATCACCCGTCTCGGTCGCGGCGAGCTCACCCTCGACGAACTCGACGAGGAAGTCCGCGACGTGTTGCTGCAGTGCGAGGACCTCCGGGTGCTGACCGACGGCGCGTTCGACGCCTTCGCCGTCCCGGCGCCGAACGGCACGATGCTGGACCCCTCGGGTCTGGTGAAGGGTTGGTCGATCGAGCGAGCCGCCGAACTGCTCGTCGAGGCAGGGCTCGGCAACTTCACGATCAACGCCGGGGGCGACATCGCCGTGCGAGGGCGCCCGTCGACCGACGAGGGATGGCGGATCGGCATCCGGCATCCCGAGATCGACACCGCGCTCGCCGCCGTGCTCGAGGTCGACGGCTCGGTCGGCGTTGCCACCTCGGCCACCTACGAGCGCGGCGCCCACATCATCGATCCGATCAGCGGGCAACCGACGACGGAACTGGCCAGCGTGACGGTCGTCGGGCCCGACCTCGGCCTCGCCGACGCCTACGCCACCGCGGTGTTCGTGATGGGCGTCGAGGGTCTCGAGTGGCTGATGGCCCGGGAGGGTACGACGGCTTCGTCATCACCCATGACGACGCCACCTTCGCCACCCCGGCTTCGCCCGCCATCTGGCCCCGCGGTGGTCGGTGCGATCGACCCGGCGCCGGGCTCGGCCACCGCCTGAGTGCGGCGGCTCGCCGCACGTCTGCCGCGGCTCGCCCCACGGGTTCATCGCAGGATCGCTCCCGCTGACCGGTCCGGTTGGCGCGATGAAGCACGGCGTCGGAGTCAGTGTCAGGCCCGGCCGGCGGCCTCCCGGTCACCAGTTGCGGAGGCGGTCGATCTGGCGCCGGTCGCGCGGTCGGGCGGCCCATGCCCCGGTCGCGCTGACCGACCAGCCACTCCTCCTCCGGAGTGGGCGGCGGGGTGTGGTCGAGGTAGCAGTCCACGGCGATCTTGGCCCCGACCCGGCTCGGGATCAGCTTCACGACTTCCAGGATCCGCTCCCGATCGTGGAACCGACCCTCGATCCGGTCTCCCGGCTTCACGGTCGCCGACGCCTTGGCCGGCTTGCCGTTGAGGTCGACGCGCCCGAGCTTGCACGCGCTCGTCGCCTCCGAGCGCGACGTGAACATGCGCACGCTCCAGAGCCACCGGTCGATCCGAGCGTCGATCAGCTCGCCGTGCTCGTCTCGATGGAGCTTGGGTTTGGGCTGCTTCTGGGTCATCGTCCGGTTCGATCCGAGTCGTTCGCCACGATCATGGCCGTTCCCGGCGCAGGTGTTCCAGAATCATCCGCCCGCGAGGGCTGACGCGGTACCCCACCTTGAAGCTCTCGGTGAGGCCGAGGCTCTTGAGCTTGCGGACGTCGAGCTTGAACGGCGCGGTCTCCCGCCCGACCATGGCCGCGAGGTCGGGTGCCCGCCGCTCGGGGTGGGCATCGATCAGTTCGAGCGTCGCTCGGGTCCACGGCCCGGCCGCGCTGCGAGCGTCCATGCGGTCGAGGCGGGCGACGAGGTCGGCGATGGCGGTCGGGTCGAGGTCGGTGTCGTTGCGGAGGGCGATGCGAGGATCGGCCCCGGCGAGGCGGAGCGTGATCCGGTAGACGGTGCCGGGCTTGGGTTCCAGGAAGGCTCGCAGTTCGGCGAGGTCGCGGTTACCCGCTCGGCGGGCGTCGTCCTCGGTGAGGTCGTCGAGATCGATCGCGTCCACCGCGTCGATGGCGAGGACGCCGATCGCGGTCTGCTGGGTCCCGCCGGCCTTCGCCGCTCGCTTGGTCCACCGGCGGAAGGCCAGATCCACCTCGCCGGTCTCGATGCGCCGCAGCGTGTCGATCGGGATGAGCACCGCGTCAGTCTCGCGCCGGCGACGAGGCCTCGCGCCGAGCGGTCGAGGTCCAGGAGATCGCGACGAGTTCGTCGGAGGACTCCATCGGTTCGTCTCCGAGCAACGCCGCCAGTTCCTCGTCGTGCTCCGCGCCCAGGCAGAGGCGGCGCCGCACCAACGCCACCCGGTCCGCCCGGTCGTGTCCGTCCTTGGCCGCCGGGCGGCTGGGCCGACGGCTGCGTTCGACGGTGGGCTCGTACCCGAGTGTTTCGACGATGCGGACGAGGAGATCGGCGCTCGGCTCCGTGGGGCGATCGAGGTCCCAGAAGTGCTTCCACAGCGGGTTCAGCGGCGACATCGGATGGTGGCCGGTGAGTTCGATCACCACCCCGCGATCCGCATGTTCGGCCAGGGCACGGAGGAACGGGACGATGTCGGCGACGTTGTACGCGACGTGATGGCAGATGACGACATCGACCCGTGGGACGGCGCCGGCGATGGTGGGCCAGTCCCCCTCGTAGGTGTGGAGCGGGGTTGCGGGCGAGCGCCGCTCCCAATCGGCCGCGAAGGTGGCGAGCATGGCCGGGTTGGCGTCGACGCCGTGGACGTCCCGAGCCGCTCCGGCGAGTGGGATCGAGGAGCGCCCTCCGCCGCAGCCCACGTCGAGCAGGCTCCCGCCTGAGCCGAGCAGGTCGAGGGCTCGCTGCGTTGCCGGCGACGGCGGGCTGTCGCCGGACGCGTTCGGCGCCTTGAACAGCGCCGGCGGTTGGTACCACGGGGACTCGGGCGCGGCGTCGAGGATGCGCGGCGGAATGGCCCAGGACGCGAGGGCGTCGCGCCAGCGGGTCGCGAGGTCGTCGAGGGTTGCGTCCGGCTCCACCCGATCGTGTCTACACCGTCGCCGCTACGGGACTCGACGTCGGCGCAGGACGTCGGCGCAGTGGGAGGGCGTTCAGGACCAGATCGTGACGTAGACGGGGGGCTTGAACCGGCTGGCGGGCACCCCACCATCAGCGCGGTGCATGGCGTGCATCGCGTCGGGCGTCGACAGGAACCGGCGGAACCGGGTGGCGGCGACGGTGCGCCGATCCGGGGCGAGGGTCGTCACGTACCACAGTGCGTCGAACGGCAGCCCGGGCAGGGGCACCGGGACCAGCACCCCGCGCTGGATCTGACTCACGGCCAGGTGCTCGACCGCCAAGACGGTTCCCTCCCCGGCGGCAGCGGCCGCACAGGCCGCAGCCTGATTCGGGAACACGCGGACGCGATGTTCGGGAACCCCGAGACGTTGCAGGACCCGGCTGGCATCGCTCATCGAGTCGGCCACGGTGGGATCGACGAGCCAGGTCTCGGAGTCGTGGCCGCTCGCGGCGCGCAGCGCGGTCAGGCGATACCGCATGATCGGTTCGGAATCGAGCTCGCCGCCGAGGCGCGGCCCGAGCGCGACGTCGGTCAGCCGCTCCGAGACCAGCGCCTCCATCTCGTGGGTGTCGGCGGTGCCGAGGGTCGCCTCGACGCTGAGTTGGCGGCTCCCGAAGGCTTCGAGCAGCGACGGCACCACGGCGTGGGCGAGGGTGCTCGTGGTGACGACCCGCAACAGATCGGGCGCGCCGTTGGACCGTCGCACCACCTCCTCGGCCTCGCTGGCCAGGTTCACGATCTGCGAGGCCAGGCCGACGACGCGCTGACCCGCCGCGGTGAGCTCCATGGTGGACCCGGCCCGGCTGATCAGCGGATCACCGAGATGGTTCCGCAACGCGGCCAACGCTTGGGACACCGCCGGTTCGCTGACGTCGAGCGCAGCCGCCGCAGCCCGAACCGAGCCGAGACGCGCCACGAGCACGAACACCTTCAACTGACCCAACGTCATCCCGGCCTGGACTGTACGTCGCGCTACGCCGATACACGGTGCCCTGCTTAACGCTTCGCTTAGGAGACCGTTTCGCTGCCACGCGCGATGGTCGAAGCTACGTCCGGGGAAAATCGAGAACTCACTGGATCTTGGGGGATTCATGCAGACACCGCCGCCGTTCGAGTACGAACGGGCGTCGAGCGTCGAGCAGGCCATCGCGCTGCTCGAACGTCTCGGGCCCGAAGCTCGCCTCGTGGCCGGGGGACACAGCTTGCTTCCGATGATGAAGCTGCGCCTCGCCCGGCCCGAGCACCTGATCGACATCAACCCGCTGGTCGATCAGCTCGCCTACATCAGGTTGGAGGACCACGAGTTGCGGATCGGGGCGATGACCCGCCACGCCGACCTGCTCGCCTCCGCCGTCGCCGGGGAACACTTCCGGATCCTCCACGACGCCGAACGGGTCATCGCCGACCCGATCGTGCGCAACCGGGGAACCGTCGGTGGTTCGTTGTGCCAGGCCGACCCGTCCGAGGATCTGTCGGCGGTGTTCGCCGCCATCGGTGCCTCGGTCGTCATCGCGTCATCCGGCGGTGAGCGGGTGGTGTCGGCCTGGGAACTGCACGACGGTCCGTACGAGACCGTCGTCGGCGACGCCGAGATGCTGACCGAGGTCCGGGTCCCGATCCGGCCGGGTTGTGGCAGCGCGTACGAGAAGGTCGAGCGCCGGGTCGGTGACTGGGCGGTGGCGGCCGCCGGTGCGTGCGTGTGGCTCGCCGGCGACACGGTGAGCGATGTGGGAATCGGCCTGACCGCCGTCGGCGCACCACATTTCTGCTCGCCCGCCGCCGAACAGGCACTGCGCGGCAAGCCGGCCACCGACGACAACATCGCCGCCGCAGCCGCTGCCGTGCGGGAGGAATGCAACCCGGTCAGCGACCAGCGGGGACCGGCCGAGTACAAGCGACATCTGGCCGGCGAACTCACCGCCCGGGCCCTGCGAACAGCGATCGAACGAGCACGAGGAGCAGCCTCATGAAGGTGACCGTCACCATCAACGGCGAGGAGATGAGCCGCGACGTCGAGCCGCGGATGCTCCTCGTCCATTTCATCCGTGACGCCCTCGGCCTCACGGGAACCCATTGGGGATGCGACACCTCCAACTGCGGAGCGTGCGTCGTGCTGATGGACGGCACTCCGGTCAAGTCCTGCACCGTGCTGGCCGCCATGGCCGACGGGCACGAGCTGGGCACCGTCGAGGGGCTCGAGGGCCCCGACGGGTTGGACCCGATCCAGGAAGGCTTCATACAGTGCCACGGCCTGCAGTGCGGCTTCTGCACGCCGGGCATGATGCTCACGTCGCGCTGGCTGCTCGACCGCAACGCCGATCCGAGCGAAGCCGAGATCCGCGACACCCTGTCCGGCCAGCTGTGCCGCTGCACCGGGTACGACAACATCGTCAAGTCGGTGCAGTGGGCGGCGGCCCACGGCGCCGCCGCCAAGGAGGCCGTGTCATGACCACCCTCGAGGATCCGCCGCCGATCTCGCCAGGAGGCAACCCGATCGGCTTCGGGCGCATGTTGCGCAAGGAGGACGTCAGGTTCGTCCGAGGGAAGGGCAACTACGTCGACGACATCAACCTGCCCGGGATGCTGCACGGCGCCATCCTGCGCAGTACGTACGCCCACGCCCGGATCGTCAGCATCGACACCAGCGCCGCCGAGGCCCATCCGAAGGTCCGTGCCGTCATCACCGGCGCCACGCTCGAAGGGCTCAGCCTCGCGTGGATGCCGACCCTGAGCTACGACACCCAAGCCGTACTCGCGACGGACAAGGTTCGCTTCCAGGGTCAGGAAGTCGCTTTCGTCGTCGCCGAGGACCGCTACGCGGCGCGCGACGCGCTCGAGCTGATCGAGGTCGAGTACGAACCACTCGACCCCGTGATCGACGCCCTGCACGCGCTCGATGCGGATGCACCGATCATTCGCGACGACAAGGAGGGCCAGACCTCCAACCACATCTTCGACTGGGAGGCCGGCGACGCCGCGACGACCGAGGCCGCGTTCGCCGAGGCCGACGTAGTCGTGTCCCAGTCGATGCTCTATCCCCGCTCGCATCCGGCGCCGATGGAGACGTGCGGCACCGTTGCCCACATGGACAAGGTCACCGGCAAGCTGGTGCTGTGGTCCAACACCCAGGCGCCACATGCCCACCGCACCGTCTACGCCCTCGTGGCCGGGTTGCCCGAGCACAAGATCCAGGTGATCGCCCCGGACATCGGCGGCGGTTTCGGCAACAAGGTGCCGATCTATCCGGGCTATGTGTGCTCGATCGTCGGTTCGATCGTGACCGGCGCGCCGGTGAAGTGGGTGGAGGATCGTTCGGAGAACCTGATGTCCACCGGGTTCGCCCGGGACTACCACATGAACGGCTCGATCGCCTCCACCCGAGACGGCAAGATCCTGGGCCTCAAGGTGGACGTGCTCGCCGACCACGGCGCCTTCAACGCCACCGCCCAGCCCACCAAGTACCCCGCCGGCTTCTTCCACATCTTCACCGGTTCCTATGACTACGGCGCGGCGCACTGCAAGGTGACCGGCGCCTACACGAACAAGGCGCCCGGCGGTGTGGCGTACGCCTGCTCGTTCCGCGTCACCGAAGCCGTGTACCTCGTCGAACGGCTCGTGGACTGCCTCGCCGACGAGCTGGGCATGGACCCCGCCGAGTTGCGGATGAAGAACCTGCTGCAACCGGAGCAGTTCCCGTACACCACACCGACCGGTTGGGAGTACGACTCGGGCGACTACCCGAGGGCGCTGAAGCTGGCGATGGAGATCGCCGGGTACGACGAGTTGCGCGCCGAGCAGGCCGCCAAGCGTGAGCGGGGCGAGCTGATGGGGATCGGCATCTCGTTCTTCACCGAGGGCGTCGGTGCGGGCCCGCGCAAGCACATGGACATCCTGGGGCTCGGCATGGCCGACGGCTGCGAGTTGCGGGTCCACCCGACCGGCAAGGCCCAGCTGCGTCTCTCGGTGCAGACCCAGGGTCAGGGTCACGAGACGACCTTCGCCCAGATCGTCGCCCACGAGGTCGGTATTCCGCCCGAGGACGTCGAGGTGGTCCACGGTGACACGGACAACACCCCGTTCGGGCTCGGCACCTACGGATCCCGGTCCACGCCGGTGTCCGGCGCCGCGGCCGCGGTCGTCGCCCGCCGGGTACGGGACAAGGCCCGCATCATCGCCGCTGCGGCACTGGAGTGTTCGCCCGACGATCTGGAGTGGACACTCGGACGCTGGCAGGTGAAGGGCGACCCCGAGCAGGGCAAGACGATCCAAGAGATCGCCATGCTGTCCCACTCCAGCCTGGAGCTGCCGGAGGGGGTCGAGGGGCATCTCGATGCTCAGGCCGTCTACAACCCGCCGAACCTCACCTACCCGTTCGGCGCCTACATCTGTGTGGTCGACGTCGACTCCGGAACCGGTCAGGTGAAGGTGCGCCGCTTCATCGCCGTCGACGACTGCGGGCCGCGAATCAACCCGATGATCGTCGAAGGCCAGGTTCACGGTGGACTCACCGACGGCATCGGCATGGCGCTGATGGAGTCGATCGCGTTCGACACCGACGGCAACTGCCTCGGCGGCTCGTTCATGGACTACCTGTTGCCGACGGCCATGGAGATCCCGACCTTCGAACTCGGCGAGACGGTGACGCCGTCGCCGCATCATCCGCTCGGCTGCAAGGGGGTCGGGGAGTCGGCCACCGTGGGTTCGCCGCCGGCGGTGGTCAACGCGGTCATCGATGCGCTGAAGCCGTTCGGGGTCCGCCACGCCGACATGCCGTTCACACCGGCCCAGGTGTGGATGACGATGCAAGGGCGCCCGATGCGTACGGATCTGGCGATCACGTGAGCCGCCCGGACATCGCCGGGCTTGCCGCTCGGTTGCGCGATCAACACGTGCCGTTCGTGCACGCGACGGTCGTGTTGGCCGAGCGGCCCACCTCGGCCAAGCCCGGCGACGAGGCGATCGTGCTGAGCGACGGCACGATCGAGGGATTCGTCGGCGGCGCATGCGCGGAGTCGACCGTGCGGGCGCAAGGGCTCGGGCTGCTCGACAGCGGCGCATCACTGTTGCTGCGCATCTGTCCGGAGCCGGAGCCCGCCCAGGAGGGCAAGGCCGTGGTGCACAACCCCTGCCTGTCCGGAGGCACGCTGGAGATCTTCCTCGAGCCGGAGTTGCCGGCGCCGAACATCGCCGTGATCGGCGACACTCCGATCGCTCGCGCCTTGGTCTCGCTCGCCGCACCGCTCGGGTACCGGACCACGGTCGTGGCGGCCGGCGGAGACCTACCGGCCGACGCGGCCGGGCTCGTCGTCGCCTCCCACGGCCGGGACGAGGAGGACGCGCTGCGCGATGCCATCGCGGCCGACGTGCCGTACATCGGGCTGGTGGCCAGCCGGAAACGGGGCGAGGCCGTGCTGGCGTCGCTCGGTCTGTGTTGCTCGATGACGGGCCGGGTGCACACCCCGGCCGGGCTCGATCTCGGTGCGAGGAGCCCGGAGGAGATCGCCCTCTCGATCCTGGCCGAGATCGTCGCCGAACGTCCGCGCCCCTCCGGCCGGACGGTCGGCGCGGACGGCCCGGCCGCCGCCGAGCCGGACACGGCGATCGACCCGGTGTGCGCGATGTCGGTCGCCATGGTGGAGGCGTCGCTGCACCTCGACCACGAGGGCGAGCGGTTCTGGTTCTGCGGGAGCGGCTGCCTGCGGGCGTTCGCCGCCGCCCCTGACTCGTTCCTCACCACCAGCTGATGCTGCCGTCGTCGGTGGAGGCACTCGGCGAGAGCCTGGCGTCCGTCGGGTACCTCGCCGGCGACGGCCTGGCGACGGCGCTGTTCTGCGCGGTCCGGCTGCCGCAGCCGATCCTGCTGGAAGGCGAGGCGGGGGTGGGCAAGACCGAGGCGGCCAAGGCGTTGTCGGCCGTGCTGTCCACCCCGCTGATTCGGCTGCAGTGCTACGAGGGCATCGATGCGGCCGAGGCACTGTACGAGTGGAACTATCCGAAACAGTTGCTCGCGATCCGGCTTGCCGAGGCGACCGGGCGACCCCTCGCGGAGTCCGAACTGTTCGATGCCGACTACCTCGTGGCCCGCCCCCTGTTGCGCGCCGTCCAGCATCCCGGCCCGCTCCCGGCGGTGCTGCTGATCGACGAGGTCGATCGAGCCGACGACGAGTTCGAGGCGTTCCTCCTCGAACTGCTCGCCGAGTCCTCGGTGACGATCCCGGAGTTGGGAACGATCCGGGCCGCACACCCGCCGATCGTGGTGCTGACCTCCAACCGGACCCGCGATCTCCACGACGCCCTCAAGCGACGGTGCCTCTACCACTGGATCGAGTTCCCCTCGGTCGACGAGACGGTGCGGATCATTCGCGCCCGGGTTCCCGGCGCCGCCACCACGCTCGTCGAGCAGGTGGCGGCGGCGACGCTGCGGTTGCGCAGTCTCGATGTGCAGAAGCGGCCCGGGATCGCCGAGGCGATCGGCTGGGTCAACGCGCTCGAGCTGCTCGGTCTGGGCGCACTGGATGCGAGCGCGACCGAGGCGACGATCGGTTCGGTGCTGAAGTATCGCGACGACGCCGTGCGTTGGCGGGCGCCCGCGGCTTCGACTGTGGCCTCGTGGCTGATCAGCGGTGTCGACCTCCGAGCGGAGGCTCGACCTGGCCGACATCGCCGGGCGGTTCGCCGCCTGGTTGCGGTCGGCGGGCCTGCCGGCGACGCCGGAACGCGCCGGTCGTTTCGCCCGCTGCGTGACGCTGGTCGAGCCGGTGAGGACCTCGGAGCTGTACTGGCTCGCCCGAACGAACTTCAGTGCGACCCGGCACAGGTCCCGGCCTTCGACGCGGTGTTCGATCAGGTCTTCCGAGGCTTGGTCGATGACGCGGCGCGGGGGGACGCGAACTTCAGCCATCGCTCGCCGCTGCCGCTCCGCCGGACACGGCCCGTTGGTCGCGACCTCCCGCCAGCCGTAGATCCGACCGAGCCGGGGGACTCGACCCGGGTTCGACGGCGCGCCCAGCACGGCGAACGGGCGAGGCGATCGACTCGTCCGACGTGGTCCTGCTCGGGCTGGCCGACGTCCAGGAACGCCTGGGGCACAAGTGACTTCGCTGCCTGCTCACCTCGAGGAGCTGGGTCGGCTCTCCGCGGATCGCGGCCCGGAGCTCCACCGCCCGGCGCAGCGGACGACGGACCGAACGGACCGCCACGGTCGGGAACTCGACGTGCGCCACGCTTGCCGCCCACCGAACCGGCGGGGATCCGGTGCGGCGGTTGCGACGGCGGCGCCGGAACGGCACCGCCGGATCGTCCCTCCTCGCCGACGTCTCGGTCCATGGAGCCGTACGGGCGGGCGTACCTGTGGCTCGTGCACGGCGCAGTGCGCGCTGCAGCGGCGGAGGCGTTCGTGTTCTCGACCCGCCTGACCCGGGTCACTGGCAGCGCTGCGCGAACGCTCACTGACCTCGCGGTGGCACTGGCGACCGCCGCCGCGCCAGCCGGACTGGTCCGGCGGGACGCGGATCGGCGAGTCGATCGGCGAGTTCCTTCGACAACTGGGGCCGGCGCGGATGGCGCGCGGTGCCGTGGTGATCGTGGTGTCCGACGGCTGGGGAGACCGGCGACGCCGCCATGCTCGGCGAGCAGATGGGCCGGCTGTCCAGGCTCGCCCACCGGGTCGTGTGGGTCAACCCGCGGTCCAGCGACCGGAGTACCGCCCTCGTGGGCGGTATGGCGGGCGCCCTCCCCTACGTCGACGATCTCGTGAGTGGCCACTCGCTCGATGCGATGGGAGCGCTGCTCGACGTGCTGGGCGATCACCGACTGGCCGGCGCCCCGGCACGGATCCGGCCGACGGTGCAGCGTCCTGCTGATCGACTGCTCGACCACCCAGCGACGGAGCTCGATCAGGCCGTCGCCGACCGGCGGGTCGTCCACCACGGCGATATCTGCTTCGTGCAACGACGCACCGGCATCGATCGGGCACAAATCACCGACCCGGTCGACGCCTGCGGTGAGGGCCCGCTCGGCGAACGATGCATCGGTCTCGTCCTACGATCGATTCGATGAGCAGACGCCGGTCGTGCGTGATGCGGCGCGCAACGAGGTCGAGGGCGGCCGGATCGTGCCGTCGTGGCGGACGGCGACGGTGTGCAGCGGCCGATAGCGCAACAGGTCCTGCTCGCAAGCCAGCCCGGTCGGATCGTGGGCACGTGAGAGAACCTGGTCCGCCAGGCGTCGGCGTACGAAGCCGTCGCCGAGGCGTCCGGGCACGGTCGCTGATGCGGAGGAACTGCTCGACGTAACCCGGACCGCCGGCCCGGCGCCGCCGCCGACCGAGGATCGCTTCCAGCCACCGAACGGCTGGCGTCGCACGATCAGTTCGGTCATCGTCGAGCGGTTGACGTAGGCGTTGCCCACTTCGACCCTCGCCAGCCAGCGCTCGATCTCCTCGTCGTCGAGGCTGTGCAGTCCGCCGGTCAGCCCGTACGCCGTGGCGTTCTGCAGTTCGACGGCGTGATCGAGGTCGTCGGCTCGTATGACGCCCAACACCGGCTCCGAAGCACTCGGTGAGATGGAACCAGCTCTGCGGGGCGACGCCTCAGCGGACCCCGGGGGTCCACAGTCGTTCGACGTCGGTGAGGTGCGGGCGCACGAGCCACGCTTCGCCGGGCTCGAGCTCCGTCAGCGCCCGGCGCAGGTCGTCGCCGGGCTCCTGCACGAGCGGGGTGATGACGGCACCGGGATCGGTGCTCCGGCCGACGGGGAGGCTGACCACGGCGTTGCGGAGCCGGGTTCGGAAGGCAGGTCGTCGAACAGCGGCGCTTCGAGGATGGCGAGGCTGGCGGCGGAACACTTCTGGCCGGAGTGACCGAACGCGGATCGCACGAGATCGGCGATCGCCTGGTCGACGTCGGCTGTCGCCGAGATGACGAGGGCGTTCTTCCCGCTCGTCTCGGCGAACAGCCGCCGCTCGGGAACCCACGACCGGAACAGCTTCGCGGTGTCGTAGGAACCGGTGAGGACGAGGGTGTCGACGGTGGGATGGGTGATCAGCCGTCGGCCGGCATCGTCGTCGTGGCACGGGGCGAGCTGCACGAGGTCTCGGGGGACGCCGGCGCGGTGGAACTGCTCGACGATCCGGGCGCCGACCGCGACCGATTCCGGGGACGGCTTGAGGATGACCGCGTTGCCGGCTGCCAGCGGCGGCGACGCCACCGACCGGAATGGCGTACGGGAAGTTCCACGGTCCGGCCACGACGTCGATCACACCGCTTCCGCTCACCTCGAGGCCCGAGGCGATGGCGCTCGGCGGCGGCGAGCCTCGATCGCGTAGTAGCGGTAGGTGAAGTCGACGGCTTTCTCGCTCACTTCGGGGTCGGCCTCCTGGATCGCCTTGTCGGCTTCGGTCACCATCAGCGCAACGGTGTCGGGCTCGCTCGGCCTCGAGGAGGTCGGCCACGGCGAGGAGGAGCGTCCGTCGATCAGCTGTCTCGCCACCCGCGCGAACGCCGACGTGCGCCCGGCGAGCGCATCGACCTCGGCGACGCCCTCGATCCATCGAGGCCGCGCCGTCGGCCGATCGGTGAACCGGGCCACGGCTTCGTCGACCGCAGTGCGGGTGGCGGGGTCGGTGAAGTCGGCATCGGGCTGATTCTCGAACCGACTCGGCTGGGGGCGCAGCGATGCCGGCGGCGGGCCGTCTCCACGTGGTGATGGGCGGCGACGGAGATCGCGGAACCGATCGGCGAGTTCGGCGAAGGCCGGGCTCTCCGGGGTGAGGGCGAAGAGGTGACGGAGGAAGTTCTCCGGCTGGGTGTTCTCGTCGAGCCGGCGGGTCAGGTAGGCGATGGCGGCGGTGAAGTCGCTCTGGCGAACGACGGGCGCAGAGCAGCAGCTCGTTCGTCGCAGTCCTCGACCGCCCGGGCCTGGGCGGGCGCCATGCCTCTGAGCATCTCGAACTCGACCCTGGTCGACCGGGTTGCCTCGCTCGATCGTGCCTCGACGGCGAGCATCGCCCACGCCACGTCGAACAGGTTGTGGCTGGCGACGCCGATCCGTAGCGCGTTGGCCCACTCGGGCCGGAGGGCCGCATCGAGCAACGCCTTGTAGCTGGCGTCGACATCGGACTTGGACCCGTAGGTGGCACAGGTCCAGTCGTGCAGTTCGGCGTCGACCTCCTCCATCGCCAGGTTCGCGCCCTTGACGATGCGGACCTTGATCCGGGCGCCGCCGCGGCCCGGCGGGCGGCCGCCCAGGTGCCCAGCCGCTCGAGCGCACCGTGGGAATCCGGGAGGTAGGCCTGGAGCACGATCCCGGCCTGGGTGTGCTCGAACTCCGGCTCGTCGAGCACGATCATGAACGGGCGCGCAGCGTCAGCTCGAGGTCGCGGTACTCCTCCATGTCGAGGTTCACGAACGTCCGCGGCGTCGCGGCATCGGCCGCCCGGTACAGGTCGCGCAGGCGAGCGCAGATCCGGTCGATCGTGTGGTCGAACGCGGTGAGGTCGAGATGGGCGACGAGGGCCGAGATCTTGGCCGACACGTAGTCGACGTCGTCGCGTCCGATCAGCTCGCACAGTTGGGCGAAGCGATGATCGGCCTCGGCGTCGGAGAGGATCGCCTCGCCGAGCGGGTTGACGTTGAGGTGCACGCCCTGGCCACTCCGCCGACTCAGGTAACGGCCCAGCTCCGGCTCGTCGGCCGGGAGCACGACCCCACGGGTCTCGGCCCGGATGCGCCGCTTCACGAGCGGCATGACGAGAGCGGGAAGGCGCGGCGCGGCGAGCGCTCCGGCCCGCAGCAGGACTCGGTCGATCGCGCCGAGCCCGTCGAGCGCGCCGGGCCGGTCGACCACGGCGGCGAGGCGCTTCGCCGATCGAGACGCCGACTCGATGCGCAGCACTTCGTCGGAGAGGGCGAAGAGGAGCTCGCGTCCGCCGGGTCGGGTCAGCAGCCGGTCGAGCCGGGCGCCGCGCCGGTGCTCGGCCTTGGTCTCGGTGGCGGAGCTGGCGACCAGGAGGCGACGGGCGAGTTCGACGGCGCGCTCGGTCCGGGCGTCGGTCGGGCGGGACGAATGCGTGGTGGGCGCCATGGCTCTATCGAATACCCACTTTCGGTTCGGATCTTGTACGAACTCGCGTGGCGGAAGCGGGGGTTCGTGCCAAGGCCGGGCCACATCGTGGTGAGATGTCGAGATGCTCGATCGCACGCTCGCCTCGGTGGACGCCTTGTTGGCCACGACGCCCGGGGTGATGTGGTGCGTGAAGGCGGCGTCGGGCGAGTACCTCGCCGCCAATCTGGCCTTCGCCGAACGGGCCGGAGTCGCCGAGCCGGCACAGGTGGTCGGCCGGACCGCAGGAGAGCTGTTCCCGGCCGATCTGGCCGTGCGCTACGAGGAACAGGACCGATCGGTCCTGGCATCGGGACAGGTGTTGAGCAACGAGCTCGAGCTGATCACCCGGCCCGACGGCGGCATCGGGTGGTACGTGACGTCCAAGTCGCGCTGGGTCGGGCCGGCCGGCGAGGTGCTCGGGATCCTCTCGATCTCGGTGGACCTCAAGACGCCGGCCGACGCCGCGGCTCCCCACGGACGCCTCGCGCTCGCGGTCGACGTGGCTCGTCGTCGGTTCGCCGAGCCGTTGTCGGTGCACGACCTGGCCGAGGCCGCGGCGATGAGCGAAGCCGCGCTCGCCCGCGCCGCCAAGCGTTGGTTGGGCCTCACCCCGAAGCAACTGATCATGCGATTCCGGCTGGAGGAGGCGGTGCGACTGCTGTCGACCACCACCGTTCCGGTCGCCGACGTGGCGGGCGAGTGCGGCTACTACGACCAGAGTTCGTTCACCCGACACTTCCGCCGGGTGGTCGGCGTGCCGCCCGCCGCCTACCGTGCTGCGCACCGTGCCGGCGGCCGAGAGGGAACAGGACGACGATGATGCGATTTCTCGACGGGGCACAGATCACCGAGGCGACACCGTGGGGCGCGCTCATCGACGCCATCGCCGACGGCGTCGCCGCGGGCGGGGTCGCGGCCCCGGATCGGCAGGTGCTCGGGTTCGAGTCCCCGCCCGGGCCCGGCGGTGCCCTCGGCCCCGATGCGGCGCTGCTGCTGATGCCGGCGTGGAGCGAACGGGCCGTGTCGGATGGGCTGCTCGGTGTCAAGGTCGTGACCTTCGTGCCCACGAACTCGGCGGCCGGCAAGCCCACCATCCATGCGAGCTATCTCGCCTTCGATCGGATCACGGGCGAGCCCCTCGCGGTGCTCGACGGCGATGCGCTGACCGTGCGGCGGACGGCGGCGATCTCGGCCCTCGCGAGCAGGCTGCTGGCCCGCGCCGATGCCCGGAGGATGCTCGTCCTCGGCACCGGGCAACTCGTGCCGTCGATCGTGGATGCCCACGTCACCAGTTCGGGCATCGACACGGTCGAGGTGTGGGGCCGGAACCCGAGCGCGCCGCCGAATCCTGCGCTGCGATCCGTGCGACCACCCCCGTGCAGGTCTCGGCCGTCTCCGACCTCGCCGAGGCGGCCGGGGCGCCGACGTGATCGTGACCGCGACGGCGGCGACCGACCCGATCCTGCGCGGGGCCTGGCTCCGGCCGGGCGTGCACGTGAACCTGCTGGGAGCGTTCCGGCCCGACATGCGGGAGGCCGACGAGGAGGTGCTGCGTCGCGGGTCGGTGTTCGTGGACGTGACTGCCGGCGCGCTCCAGTCGGGCGATCTCCACGGTGCCGTCGCCGGCGGAGCGTTCGACCCCGACGACATCGGAGCCGACCTGGCCGCGCTGTGCAGCCGCCAGCCAGGCCGGACAGACCGAGCGAGCCGCACAGACCGGACAGGCCCGACAACCGGGCGAGTCGACGCCGGGGAGATCACGGTGTTCAAGTCGGTCGGGTTCGCCGCGGCCGATCTGCTCACGGCCCAGTTGGCCCTCACGACCTGATCGCCGCGAGGGACGGCACTCTGCACAACGGCGCCGAGCGCACTGTGCGATCCGCCTCTCGAACGTCCGGTCAGCGATCGTTACCGTCGCTCTCGCTGGACAGAGAGGGGACTCGATGAGCCGGATCTTGTGGATCAACCCGGTGCCGTTCGATGCGTTCGACGAGCCGATCGGCACCGAGCTTCGTTCGGAGGCCGACCCGGACACCCGGGTCGACGTGTGCTCACTGCCACCGGTCCCGGGGATCGACGGCCCGCAGCATCTCGAATGGAACGCGTTGGAGGCCGTCGTCGCCGGTCCGACGATCGGGGTCGTGCGGTGGGCACGGCAACAGGGCTACGACGCCGCCGTGATCGGCTGCTTCTACGACCCCTTCCTCCGGGCCGCCCGTGAGGTCGCCGGGCCGATGGCCGTCACCGCCCCCGCGGAAGCGTGCCTCCACATCGCGTCGACGGTCGGCGAGCGGATCTCGATCCTCGTCGGTCGCAAGAAGTGGATCCCGGAGATGCACGAGAACGTCGTGAAGTACGGCTTCGGCGATCGGCTGGCGTCGTTTCGCGAGCTGCGCATGAGCGTGTCGGAGTTCCAGGCCGACCCGCGTGCACCGAGGACCGGATCCTCGAAGAGGCGAGCCTCGCGGTCTCGGAGGATCGCGCCGACGTGGTCGTGCTCGGCTGCACGATCGAGTTCGGCTTCTATCGAGTCGCCCAGGAGAAGATCGGCGTGCCGGTGATCGACGCCATCACCGCGCCGCTTCGGTACGCGGAGTTCCTCGCCTCGCTCGGCCGCCACGGCTGGTCGACCAGCCCGGGCCTCGGCTACGACCCCGTGCCCGAGGCCGAGCTGGCCTGGATCCCGATCGTCGAGCCGACGCTCTCCGTCGACCCCGCCCCTGACTGCCGTCTCACCCCTAGGAGCCTTCATGGATCAGATCACTGCCGAGGACATCGAAGACCTCTGCCTCGGCGCCACGTTGCTCGGCACCGGTGGTGGCGGGGACCCCTACATCGCCAAGCTCGTCGCGTTCGAGGCGCTCGAGAAGTACGGCCCGGTGAAGGTGGTCGACGCCGCCGACCTGCCGCCCGACGCGCTCGTGCTCACCACCGCGGTCATCGGAGCGCCGACCGTCATCCTGGAGAAGATCCCGGCCGGGACGGAGTTCCTCGGATCGGTGCGGGCGCTGGCGTCGTTCCTCGGGAAGGAGCCGGCGGCGATCATGGCGATCGAGGTCGGCGGATTGAACACCCTCCTCCCGATCGCCACGGCGGCCGAGATGGGGCTGCCGATCGTCAACGCCGACTCGATGCGCCGGGCCTTCCCCCAGATCGAGATGACGGTGTTCACCCTCGCCGGGCTTCCGGCCACGCCCATGTCCATCGCGGACGAGAAGGGCAACATGTGCGTGTTCGAGACGACCACGAACCAGGTCGCCGAGACGCTCGCCCGCACGGCGGTGATCCAGCTCGGGTTGGCCAACGCCATCAGCTGCTACCCGCTGACCGCCGGCCAGATCGCCGAACACGGGATCCAGGGTTCGCTCACCTACGGGACCGAGGTCGGTCGACTCCTCGGCCGGGTCAAGGCCGGGGTCGAGGGGGCGTGGCAGGAGTTCCTGGACGCCTCGGGGAGCGTGGAGTTCTTCACCGGCAAGGTGGTCGACCTGGACCGCCGCACCTCCGACGGCTTCGCCAAGTCCACGATCATCATGGAGTCCCTGGACGGACGCGAGGGGACGATGCGGATCGAGGTGCAGAACGAGAACCTCGTCGCCTTCCTCGACGGTGAGCCGGTCATCACGACCCCCAACCTGATCTGCCTCCTCGACTGCGAGACCTACGACCCGATCACGACCGAGTACCTCGCCTACGGCAACCGGGCCATCGTCATCGGCATGCCGTGTGCGCCCGAGTGGCACCAACCCGGGATGCTCGAACTGGTCGGTCCCCGCGCCTTTGGTTACGACATCGACTTCGTGGAGCTGCCCCGATGAACACCGCCGCTACGACTCCCCACGCCGACCTGCGCGTCGGCATCGACGTCGGAGGGACCAACACCGACGCCGTCGTGATCGACGCGTCGGGCGCGGTGCTCAAGTCGGTCAAGACCGCCACCACGCTCGACCCGATCGACGGCATCCAGGCCGCGCTCGGCTCGGTCCTGCAGGACATCGACCGCAGCCAGGTCACCAAGGCCATGCTCGGCACCACCCACCCGGCCAACGCCATCATCCAGCGCAAGGGCCTCGATCGGGTCGGCATCCTGCGCCTCGCTGCGCCGTCGTCGCTCGCGGTACGTCCCGGCGCGGCCTGGCCGGCCGACATCCGCGCCGCGGTCATCGCCCATTCGGCGATCATCGAAGGCGGCAACGAGTACACGGGGGCCGAGATCGCCCCGCTCGACGAGGACGCGGTCAAGCGGTTCGGAGCCGAGGCCATCGCGGCCGGGTGCAACGCCATCGCCGTGGCCGGCGCCTTCAGCCCCGCCTCCGCCGAGCACGAGCTGCGGACCTTCGAGCTCCTGCTCGCCGAGGTCGGGCCGGAGTTCTCCATCTCGCTCAGCCATCAGATCGGCTCGCTCGGTCTGCTCGAGCGCGAGAACGCCACGATCCTCAACGCCGCGCTCCTGAGCGTGGCGCATCGGGTGGCTTCCGGCTTCGAGCGGGCCCTCGAAGGGCACGGGCTGACGGTCGATTCGTACCTGACCCAGAACGACGGCACGCTCATGTCTGCCGCCGAGGCGAGCCGCTACCCCGTGCTCACCCTCGGCTCCGGGCCGACGAACTCGATGCGCGGCGCCTGCGCGTTGGCCGGCGTGAACGACGCCATCGTGATCGACGTCGGCGGGACCTCGGCCGACGTCGGGATCCTCGTCAACGGGTTCCCGCGCGAGTCGAGCGCGGCGGTCGAGGTCGGCGGAGTCCGCACCAACTTCCGGATGCCCGACCTGATCTCGATCGGCCTCGGCGGCGGAACCATCGTGCGCGGCGGCGAACCGTACGACGCCGACACCTTCCGGGTCGGCCCGGACTCCGTCGGCTACGCGGTCTCGACCGAGGCGTTGTGCGTGGGTGGCGGACAGTTCACCCTCTCCGACGTGTCGCTGGCCGCCGGCCGGCTCCGGGGCTTCGGTGATCCGGCGCTCGTCGAGGGCGTCGATCGCAAGGCCGTCGACGCTGCGCTGGCGTGGGTCGACGAGCAGATCCTGGTGATGTGCGATCGGATGAAGTCCAGCCGGGCCGCCGTCCCGTTGCTCGTCGTCGGAGGCGGTGCTCACCTCGTTCCTGATTCGATCGAGGGGATCTCCGAGGTGCTCAGGCCGCGGAATCACGCCGTGGCGAATGCCTTCGGAGCGTGCATCGCCGAGGCGTCGGGCGCCATCGACCGTGTCTACAGCTACGACTCCAGCAGCCGCGAGGAGTGCCTCGACGACGCCCGCTCCCTGGCGGTCGACGCCGCGGTCCGGGCCGGCTGCGCCGCCGACTCGGTGCGCATCACCTCGGTCGTGGAGGTCCCGATGACGTACGTCCCGGGCGGCGGCTGCCGGGTGCTGGTCAAGGCGGCCGGTCCGCTGGCCTGACGAAAGGACCTGGGTTGCTTCCCGTCGCCGACGCCCACAACGATCTGCTCCTCGCCTGCCTGCATCGCCGCGAGCGCGGCGTGCAGGATCCCTTCGGCGACGACTGGCTCCCGGGGCTGCGTTCGGGCGGCGTGGCGTTCCAGGTCCTGCCCATGTTCACCGAGGACCAGTTCATCGGTGAGGCCGCGCTGCGTCGAACGCTGGAGCTGATCGAACTCGCCCACGAGATCGCCACGCTCCATCGCGACGACGTCGCATTGGTGACGACCGCCGGGGAGCTCGACGAAGCGCTCGCCGGCGGTCGCATCGCGCTGCTGCTCGCGCTGGAAGGAGCCGAACCGATCGGCTCGTCGATCAGCTTGATCGAGACGATGTGGCGCCTCGGCGTCCGGATGGCGTCGCTGACGTGGAACCGCCGGACGATGCTCGCCGACGGCATCGCCGAGCAGGAGACCGGCGGGCGGCTGTCGTCGCTCGGGGTGGAGGCGATCGCCGAGATGGAGCGGCTCCACATGATCGTCGACATCAGCCACCTGTCGGCGCCGGGCGTGGCCCATCTCGCGTCGATCGCCACTCGTCCGTTCGTCGCAACGCATTCGTCCTGCCGGGCGCTTCGGGATCATCCCCGGAACCTGACCGACGAACAGATCCGGGCCGTCATCGGATCGGGCGGCTTCGTCGGGATCAACGCCTTCGCCCCGTTCGTCGCGGATGGGCCGGCGTCGATCGATGCGTACATCGACCACCTCCTCCACGCCGCCGCGGCGGCCGGAACCGGCGATCGAGGGGTCGGACTGGGTGCCGACTTCATCCACGATCTGGTTCGGCTGGTGGACCCGATCCTCGGTCGGCAGTTGCTCGTCCGACTGGAGGACATCGAGTTCGTCGAGGGCCTCCAGGCGCCAGCGGACTTCGACCGCTGACGACGCGGCTGGCCGAGCGCCTCGAGCCGGACTCGGCCCGGCGATTCGCGAGCGAGAACCTGATCGACTTCTTCCGCGCCCACCTTCCCGGCGGTGCGGCATGGTGACGCCCGCCGACGCCGAGGCGGTGTATCGCGCCTACATCGCCGGCGAGAACGAGCGCGACCGAGCGGCGATGGAGGCGTGCCTCAGCGAGACGATGTCGGTGGCGATCAACGGCGTCGCGCAGCTCGCGGATCGTGATGCCGATGCCGAGGCGACCGACCGCCTCCTCGCCATGTACCCGGACTACCGGCGCGGGGTCGTCGATCTGCACGTCGTGTACGACGCTGATCACGTCGACCACCATGCCGATCATGCGATCGTCGTGGCCGAGTGGACCATGCGAGGGCGCAGCGCAACGGGCGACGTGCCGGACCTCGACACCGCCGGATGCACGATCGCGACCATCGCCGAGGTCGACGGCCGTCCCGTGATCACCAAGGCTCGTCTGTACCTCGACCCGGCGGCGCTCTCCCACGTGTTGTGATCTCGGCCGGCCGCGAGCACGCGGGGAGTAGGTTCCCACTCATGCCCGCGAGTCGTCCCGCCACGGTCGGGCAACTCCTCGAGAGTCCGATCCTGCGCAACGCACGTGTCGTCGGTGGGGCGGAGGGTCTGGACCGCGCGGTGTCCGAGGTCGTGCTGTCGGCCTCGATCACCCGCGAGTCGCCGCCGGGAGCGGGATCGCTCGTCGTCCTCGACGGCTCGGCCTTGGACGAGCACGCCTACCGTGTGGATCACGCGCTGCGGATCCTGATGGAGTTCCACGGTGCCGGGCTGATCGTCGCCGCGCCGCGCCGAGCGCCCGACCTCGGCCCGGCTCGGCTCGCCAACCAGTTCCGCGTGCCGTTCATCGTCGTGGAAGCAACGCCTGCGCTCGAACTGGCGTATGCCCTGCGGGCGACGTTCTGGGCTGCCGATGTGGATCGGACCGCGGTGGTGAACCGTCTGCTCTCGGAGCTGGCGCTGATGAAGCACGGCGATGCCGACTCGGTCCTGGCCCTGGCCGAGCGCCTGACGGGCGTGAGGTTCGCGCTGGTCGACCGCAACCACCATCTGATCGCCGGCGTCCCGATCGACATCACCGGCCGCCGGATCGCGACCACCGTCGCCCATCTGGTGGACCACGCCCAGGACAGCGCCCTGCACAGCGCACCCCTCACCTTCTCCCACGAGGAGCCGATCGCCTACTGGTTGCTGGCGGAGTCGCGAGGTCCCGAGATCGCTCATGCGGTGCTGCAGACGGTGCTGCAGGTCTGCGGTTGGTACCTGACCGCCTTGCTGGCCTCGGCGCGCATGCGACACGAGCGGGCGGCTCGACGGCGGATCGCGGTGCTGAACGAGCTGTTGGAGTCCGGCGGGCGCGCCGAGTTCGATCTCAAGCGTCAGCTCGCCGACATGGCGTGGACGGTGTCGGGCTGGAACCTCGGGATCCACATCAAGCTCGGCGGTCTGACCGATCAGGGTCGGATCGTCGACCTCCATGCCGAGATCTGCGAACGCCTCGACGACCAGAAGGTCCGCGGCCCGATCATCGAACGCACCGACGGGTGGACCGGATGGGTGACCTTCGAGGAGGAGCCGGCGGTGACGACGTACGCCGAGATCACCGCGGCGGTGTCGAACGCGCTCGCCGGGTTCGTGGCCGCCCACCCCGGGCTCACCGCCCACGCGGGGATCGGCCGCCCCGACACCGACATCGCCGGGTTGCGGCGCTCCCTCGGCGAGGCCCAGGAGGCGTCGCTGATCGCGGTCGCTCGGCTGCGAGGCACCTCGGGCGCGGCGCACATCGACCAACTCGGGGTGCAACGGGTGCTGATGGGGTGGTTCGGGTCGGACGAGTTCAAACGGTTCGCCCACTCGATGCTGGAGCCACTCGTCGCCGCGGACCGTGACGGTTCGCTGCTGACCACGCTCGAGGCGTATCTCGACGCGGCCGGCTCGGGATCGGCGGCGGCGAGCCAGTTGTCGGTCCACCGCAACACCGTCGCCAACCGGGTGCAGCGAGTCGAGGCGTTGCTGGGGGTCGATCTCGCCGATCCCGAGGTGCGGCTCTCGCTCCAGCTGGCGTGCCGTATGGTTCGTCTGAGCGCCTGACCGGGCCTGACCGGGCCTCGCTCCCCATCCGACACCGGTGCGTGTGCAAGGTGCAACCAGTTCGCTCCCTGGTTGTGCGAATCGCCTCTTCACCCGGAATCGGCCCTTTCGTACGGTCCTGAAGGGTTCCCGGCCGTTCACGCCGGGGCACGACAAGGGGAGACGAACATGAGCGAAGCGTTCATGCCAGGAGCGCGGCGAGTGCGCCGGCATCAGACCGCCGCGGTGGCCGCACTCGGCGCCGTCGCATTGCTCGCGGGCGCATGCGGAAGCGACGATTCCAGCAGCGACGCTGGCAGCGAGACGACGGCGACGACTGCAGCGGCAGCCGAGTCGACGGCCGCGCCGGAGAGCAGCAGCGAGACGACGGCCGCCGCCGAGGCGGGCGCGGACGGGTACAAGGTGGCGTATCTCTCGGCGAGCAGCGCCAACACCTGGCTGGCCTCCTCGCTCGTGGAGATGGAGAAGGTCGCCGCCGCCAACAACGTCGAGATCGTCGAGTTCGACGCCCAGTTCGATCCGGCCAAGCAGGCCACCCAGTTCCAGGACGTGATCGCCGCCGGCGGCTACGACGGGGTCATCCTCGTCTCGTTGACCGGTATCGCCTCGGAGCCCGACATCATGGCCGCCACCGAGGCCGGGATGAAGGTCGTGGTGCTGAACCAGGTCGTGGGCGAGGACTTCACCACGGCCGATCCTCAGGTCGCCGGGGTGTCCGCCAGCGTGATGTCGCCGCCGTACCAGAACGGTCGCCGCTTCGGTGAGCTGACCGTGAAGGCGTGTGAGAACGTGGATCCGTGCAAGGTCGCCTACATCTACGGCCTGAAGGGCACCCCGCTCGACGAGGCGCTGCGTTCCGGATTCGACGACGTGACCGCCGAACACCCGAACATCACGGTCGTGGCCGAGGGTGAGGGCAAGTACCTGGGTCCGGACGGCGGCATCACCGCCACCCAGGACATCCTCCAGATCGCGTCGGACGTGAACGTCATCGTGGGTGCCGACCAGTCGATGCAGGGCGCGGCGATCGTGCTCGGCGACGAGGGTCGCAGCGACATCAAGCTGATCGGGCAGGGCGGCTCGGAGCCGGCGCTCGAAGGCATCCGCAACGGCACCTGGTTCGGCGGCGTGTTCGGCGCACCGGCCGACGAAGGCCGGGTCGCGATGGAGGCGATGGTGCAGGTCCTGTCCGGTGGTGGCGACTTCGGTGGCTACGACCCGCTGACCGAAGCACCCGAGAACGGCACGATCACCGCCGACAACGTCGATCAGTTCACGGCCCAGTGGGCCGGCTGACGGTCCCGACCCAACACCGGGCCTGACCGAGATGAACATGTCCGAAGCGCTTGTCGTCGCCCGAGGCGTCCACAAGCGCTTCGGCGCGACAGGCGCTGCGCGACGTCAGCGTCTCGTTCGCTCGCGGCGAGGTGCACGCGCTCGTCGGGGAGAACGGTGCCGGGAAATCGACCCTCGGAAAGGTGCTCGTGGGCGTGCACTCGGCCGACGAGGGAGCGTTGCTCGTCGACGGGGTGGAGACCACGTTCGCCAACCCGGCGGCGGCGGCCAAGGTCGGGTTCGTCGGGGTCGCCCAGGAGCTGTCGCTGATCCCGGCCCGATCGGTGACCGACAACGTGGTGCTCGGTTCGGAGCGTTGGCCGTTCGTCGACGACCGGGGCGCCCGGCGCCGGGTGCAGCAACTGATCGACGAGCACGGGTTCGACCTCGATCCGTCGGCTCGGGTCCGCGAGCTGTCCGTCGCCGATCAGCAGAAGGTCGAGATCCTGCGCGCCCTCGCCCGCGATCTCCGGTTGGTCGTGTTCGACGAGCCGACGGCGCGGCTGGCGAGCCATGAGGCGATGGAGCTCCGGCGCACGGTTCGCGCCCTGGCCGAATCGGGCGTGGCCGTGGTCTTCGTCTCCCACTTCCTCGACGAGGTGCTCGCCGTGGCCGACCGCGTGACCATCATGCGCGATGGGCAGGTCGTGCGGACCTCGGCCGCCTCGGACGAGACCCACACGTCGCTCGTCGAGGCGATGACGGGACGGCGTTCCGGCCAGCTGTTCCCGGACCGGGTGCCCGCGCCGGACGACGCGCCGGCCGTCCTCACGGTCGAGGGTCTGACCCGCGAGGGTCAGTTCTCCGACATCGATCTCCAGGTTCGGGCCGGCGAGATCGTCGGTCTGGCCGGGTTGGTCGGGGCCGGGCGCAGCGAGTTGGCCCATGCGATCTACGGCGCCACCCGTCCGGATTCGGGTCGGGTCACCATCGACGGAGAACCACATCGGGGCACGGTCGCCGACGGGATCCGGCGGCGCATCGCGCTCATCCCCGAATCCCGGCGCCATCAAGGGCTCGTGATGCGGCGCTCGGTCGCCGACAACGTCACGCTCCCGCTGCTCGATAGGTTCCGCACGATGTTCGGCCTCTCGAGCCGGCAGATCTCGACGGTGGCGTCCGACGCATGCCGCCGAGCCGGCGTGAAGGCCGAGTCGATGGCGATCGCCGTGGACTCGCTGTCGGGTGGGAACCAGCAGAAGGTGCTCTTCGGGCGGTCCCTGCTCGCGGCACCGAAGCTGCTGATCGCCGACGAACCGACGCGCGGGGTCGACGTCGGCGCCAAGCAGAGCATCTACGAACTCGTGGTGGAGATGGCGGCCAATGGGTGCGGCGTCCTGCTGATCTCCTCGGAGATCGAGGAGGTGATCGGGCTGAGCCATCGCATCGCCGTGATGCGCGGCGGCCGGATCGTCGCCGAGCTCACGGGTGCCGAGATGACCGAGGACAACGTTTTGACCGCTGCGTTCGCCGATGTCGGCGACGCCGCATCGACCAGATCGGAGCACGCATGAGCGTCGCCCTCACGGTGTTTCGGCGCTACGGCATCGCCGTGGTCACCGTCGCCTTGTTCTTGTTCCTCGCCGGGACGACGGACGGGTTCCTCACGTCGCCCAACTTCCGCAACATCCTGGATCAACAGTCGACGTTGCTCATCGCGGCGTCGTTCGTGACGATCACGATGATCGCCGGCGGCTTCGACCTGTCGGTCGCGTCGGTGTTCGTCGTCGCTCCGCTGTTCGCCCTGCAGGTCGAGCACCAGACCGGGAACGCGGTGCTGGCCGCCGTGACCGGTGTGGCCGTCGGCCTGGTGGTCGGGCTCGCGAACGGAACGATCGTGACGGTGTTGAAGGTGAACTCGTTCATCGCCACGCTCGCCACGTCGTTCATGGTGTTCGGTACCGGGTTCTTGGTGAGCGACCGCAGCATCCTGCGCTCCACCACCGACCTCTATCCGAAGCTCGCGCGCACGCTGGTTCGGGCTGACCACCGCACCTGGATCGCTTCGTGGTCGTCATCGCAGCATGGATCGTGCTCACGAGGACGCGATTCGGCCGCCAGGTGTTCGCGGTGGGGGCAACCCGGAGGCGGCCCGCCTCGCCGGGGTCTCGGTGTCTCGTGTGATGGTCGGGGCGTTCGCGCTGGCCGGTGCGGCAACCGGTCTGGCGGGTGTGATCGCATCGTCGCGGGCCTTGTCGGCGCAGCCGTCGGACGACTTCAGCTTCGTGTTCGGGGTGATCTCGGCGGTGGTCGTCGGGGGCACCTCGATCGCCGGTGGCGAGGGTGCGGTGTGGCGGACCGTCGCCGGGGCGTTCTTCATCGCGCTGATGACGAACGGCTTCAACCTTCACCAGGTCGATCCGATCTGGCAGCGCATCATCCAGGGTTGTGTGATCCTCGCTGCGGTCGGCATCGACACGTGGAGCCAGCGCCGGCCGGCATGAGCCCGTTCGACGTCGCCGTGATCGGGGGCGGGCCGGTCGGGCTGGCGACTGCGCACGAACTGGCGCAGGCCGGTCGTTCGGTGGTGCTGTTGGACGCCGGCCGCGATGCGGCGCCGGGTGGCGTCGCCGTGGGCAGCGCCGGGTTCATCGCGCCCAGCCTCATCGCCCCGCTCGCCGCGCCGGGTGCGATCGGTGAGTTCACTCGCTCGATGATCGGGCGGCAGGACTCGATCTCGGTGCGTCCGTCGCTCGCTCCCTCGTGGTGGTGGTGGGTGGCGCGGTTCGTGCGGAGTTGTCGCGGTTCGGGGTCGATCCCGAGCGGGCGATGCGAGCGATGCACGCGCCAAGGATCAGAGCATCGCGATGGTCGCGGAGTGGATCGACCGGTACGGCCTGGAGTGCCGGTGGCAGCGGCGGTGTGCTCGACGTGTACGGCGACCCTCGCCGGCTCGAGCACGCGGCGGCGTCGGCAGCGGGTCTGGCCGAGTTCGGGCTGGGGCCCGACGTCCTCGACGCGGCCGCCGCTCGTCGCCTGGAGCCCGCACTGACCGATCGGGTCCGGGGCGGCGTGTTCCATCGGACCGACGCGCCGCTGCATCCCGAGAGTTCACAGCCGCGATGCACGGCGTCGTCGTCGCTCGGCGTGGAGGTCCGATCCGGCACGACGGTGACCGGTTGGTCGGTCGAGCCGGATCGGGTCGTGATCACGACGAGGGCTGCCGTCTCCAGCGGTGCTGGGAGGCGCGGCGCGGTCGAGGCCCGGCAGGTGGTGGTGGCGGCGGGGACCGGAACAGCGACGTTCCAGGAGTTGCTCGGGGTGCGCATTCCGGTGATCGGTGCCCGGGGTCTGAGCGTGACGGGGGCTGCGGTGCGCATGCCGGCGATCCCGCTGTTGCTCGGCGAACGCCACATCGCGGTAGCGCCGCTCGGCGACGACGTGCGCCTCAGCGGCGGGTTCGAGATCGGGCGGCGCACCTCGGGTGGGCTCGGCACAAGCGAGGCGTCTCGTGCGCCGAACGCAGGAGCGGGTCGAGGTCGAGTTCGAGGATCCCGAACTCGTTCCGTGGGTGGGGCACCGTCCGGTGTCGGCGGACGGGCTGCCGATCATCGGGGTGTCGCCGGCGTCGGATCGAGTGGTGATCGCGACCGGGCATCAGATGGTGGGACTCTCGTTCGCCGCCGCCACGGCGCGGATCGTGGCCCGCTTGGTCAGCGGTGCGCCGCCCGACTTCGACATCGCCCCTTCGACCCGCGCCGGTTCAGATCGATCGGAGCCCGCTGCTCCGGTTGAGGCGTGGCGCCGCGATTGGCAGACCGCTCGGGAAGCGCTTTCGAGCGACCTCTGCAGAGGAATCCCCCGAGAATCCGTCCTCAGAAAGGTCGTCGCCCGCGGACACTTCGTAAGCGCGGCGAGCGATAATTCACGCCATGAGCACATTCGACGCAGAGCGTGGCACGCTCTCGGTATGGCGACTTCGTCGCATCTTCAGTGGCGACGGGCGTCGTTGGCGGCGGCCACCCGGTGGCGGCGACTTCGGCGACCCCCTTGTTCTACCTCGACGCCACGAATCCGGCGTCCTATCCCGGATCTGGGAGCACCTGGACCGATCTGTCCGGCAATAGCCGCAACGGCACGATCTCCGGTTCGGGCATCACCTTCGACGCCACGAACAAGGCGCTGAGCTTCCCCGGCGGACCCAACGGCACCGCATGGGTGTCCTTGGCCGGTGCGTTCGCGGACTTCACGACCGGCGTCACGATCGAGTTCGAAGGCGAATTCGGCGCCACCCGGGCGGCCTGGGAACGGATCTTCGACTTCGCCGCCGGCGTCGGCTCGACCGGCGACGTGCTCTGGGTCGGTCAGCGGGCGACGACCAACGAGCTCACCCTCGAGATCATCAAGGCCGGCGTGTCGCAGGGATACTGCTCGACCGCTACCTCGGGCACCGCCCTTGGCACGGGTGGTTCCCGAGAGTTCAACAAGTGGCTCCTCACCCTCGAGCCTGACGGTCTCGGCGGCTCCACCTGCAAGATCTACAAGAACGGCGTCTCGCTGAACACGGTGATCGTGACGGGTGGCGGTACCACCGCTCCGACGACCGACGGATCTGATTGCGCGTTGCCCTCGGTCGTCACCCGCAACTCGAATCTCCTCGGCCGCAGCAACTGGGTCGTCGACAACGACTTCGAAGGGGCGATCCGCTCGATCCGGCTGTACGCGCGGGCGTTGACACCGGGAGAGGTGCTCGACAACGCCACTGCGACAGTGACGTTCGACGCCAACGGCGGATCGGGTTCGATGGCGAACCAGACCTCGACGAGCCAAGCCAGTCTGTCCGCCAACGCATTCACCCGCAGCGGCTACACCTTCAGCGGCTGGAACACCGCCGCCGACGGCAGCGGCACCAGCTACGCCGAGGGCGGCACGTACCCGTTCTCCTCCAACACGACGTTGTTCGCCCAGTGGACGGCTCTGCCCAGCGCGGAGTTCGTCGCTGTCACGCCCAAGCGCCTGTTCGACACGCGAGGCACGACCCCGCTGACCGGCGGAGCGAGCGGTCGTCAGTTCGTCGTCGTCGGGTCCAACGGCGTTCCCGCCGACGCGTCGGCGGTCGTGCTCAACGTGACCGTGACCCGCCCGGCGGCGGACGGCTTCCTCACCCTCTATCCGTGTGGGCAGGATCGCCCGAACACCTCGACGGTGAACTTCGCGGCAGGCCGTGACGTCGCCAACAGCGTCACGGTGCAGGTCGGCCAGGGTGGCGCGGTGTGCGTGTACTCGTCGGCCGATGCCGACGTGGTGATCGACGTGAACGGCGCGTACAGCAGTTCCGAAGGTGCCGCGCACCTGTTGCCGCTCGCTCCCGCTCGGCTCTTCGACACCCGGGCCGACGGCGCCCGGCTGGCGGCCAGCACGCCGAAGCAGTTCGTGGTGGCCGATGCCGGAGGCGTGCCCGCAAATGCGACCGCGGCTGTCCTCAACGTCACGGTCACCGAGCCGGAGGCGGCCGGGTACGTGACGGTGTATCCGTGCGGTGCGGACGTGCCCGAGGTGTCGAACCTCAACTTCGTCGCAGATCAGACGGTGGCCAACCTCGTCAACGTCAAGCTCGGTACGGGTGGTGCGGTGTGCTTCGTGTCGAGTGCGGCGACCCACCTCGTGGTCGACGTGACCGCGGCGATGAGCGTCTCCGGACCGACCCACTTCGGAGCGCTGAGCCCCGACCGTGTCCTCGACACGCGCGGTGGCACGCCGCTCGTGGCCGGCACGCCGATGGAGATCACGGTTGCCGGACGCAATGGTGTGAGCGCGAACGCAGTGGCCGCAGCGTTGAACATGACGATCACCGAGCCGGCCGGCGACGGCTACCTCACCGTGTATCCGTGCGGTGGGGAGGTGCCCTACGTGTCGACCCTCAACTTCCTGACCGGCCAGACCGTGGCCAACGCCGCGACGGTGTCGCTCAACTCGGGCAAGGTGTGTGTCGTCTCGACGGTCGCCGCGCATCTCGTCGTCGACGTGACCGGTCAGTACACCCCGGCAACGTGAGCCCGGTCGGGGCGCTACCCGCGCCCCGACGAGGTGCTCGATCGGCCAACGATCGAGCACCTCGCTCGACAGACCCGCTCGACAGACCCGGAGAACGTGCGGTCGCTCGGAGCAGGGCTCAGCGAGCGGCCGACGGGGTCACCCGGTGGCCCGTTGGGTGAGAACGGCTAGCCTCGTCGCCGGAACGGTGGCAGAGCGGACGAATGCACCCGCCTTGAAAGCGGACGGCCCACAAGGCCCGAGGGTTCGAATCCCTCCCGTTCCGCTGGTCATTTCGCCGGTCTAGCTGCGGCGATTTGATTGCTTGGACGCCGCCCTCGACGCAGGGAGCCTGGGCGCTCAGCGGTGAGCGCCCACCATGAAGCTGCTCCTGTACGAGTCTGGGCACGCCCCCATCTCCCAGCTGTCAACGCGTGGGTCGACGACTCGGGGCCGACACGGCGCGCAACCCAGCGAACTCGTCGTCGCTCAGTGGGTCGTTGGGCGACGGGATCAAGTCCATCAGGATGGCGACGGAGTGATCGAGGTCAAGCTCAGGGCATTGGAGTTCTTCGGCCCGGCTGAACTCGGATATCGGTACGGCTGCGCCGCGATCACATCGGTCAGCACGCCGGTGGGCTGAGCTCGTCGAGCCCATCCGTCGACCAACGCCTGCCAGAGCAAGTTCCGAACAACGGGATCCGTTTCGGTGTCGAGCCGTTCGGCGAGACGTTGAGCGTCGCCGTCCGCGATGGTTTCAAGCGGAGTGCTCGGATCCATGTCATCGGGCACCGGAGGAAGGCTGTTCTCCATTCGCAAGAAGATGAGCTCAACCGACAGCCGGTCGGCGTCCCAGCTCAGCGCAGCTCTCGCCCGGATCTCTGCGAATCTCGTCGATTCGAGAAGCGGCCCTAGGGTGAATTCCTTCCGCCTTCTCGCGTAGGCGGAAATGAGGTTTGAGCGTCGGGTTGACATCATCCGGGAAAGCGAACCGTGATCGATGCCGACCGAGCGAGGAACAAATTCCATCTGGCCCTCGGCATCGGCACAACGCCCTCCTCAGGACCGCATCAAGCAGAATCGACTTCTCAACCGTTCCCTGTCGCTCGAGGTCGGCCACGAAGTGATCGGGAAAGGTCAGCCCACGGAACAGGCACATACTGCGGACGCCAGCCTCGTCTGGCTTCGTCGCGTGTTGCACCCGTTGGCTCGACGACGGCAGCGATGCCATCGGCCGCACAGCGCACGGCCGCACCACCTCGCATGTTTGGGAAATTATGATCGCCCGAGGCAACCGCTCGCGAATAGCAACGAACCCCGTACCTGCAGTTGCCGCTGCCTCGGTAAAGAGGACTGATCTGCGTCCGCGAGCCGGACTATGGATAGCCCCTCAAGAATGTCGCCTGCTGCCACTTCGCAGCCGCGCGATCGACCTCGTGGGCGAGTCCCCTTTCCAGCGCTCCAGTCCGGTACAGCCACGGGATCAGTCTGAATCGACCGTAGTGATTCGCTCGCCGGCAGCAGACTGCCACAACTCGTCTTCGTGCATCACAGAGATCCGGTCAACGGACTGGGACACGGCGAGCATCGTCGGTAGTCGGGGTGGCAAGCGACAGCAACACGGGCAGAATCGCAGCACGGGTGGCATCCGTGTCGTCCGGCACCTCGACTTGGGAAAGGGCGCCCGTAAGCCGCGCTAGAAGCTCAGCATTTGCTGCGTTCATGCGCGCACCGGAGGCCCAGCCATGAACCGACCGGCGCGATACAGAGAAGCCCTTCGCCAGCTGATCCCACGTGAGCCCGCTGCGCTCCTTCAAGGTCACGTACAGACTTGGCCGTCGCCGCTGCGGAAATGAACGCCTCCGTGGTCGAAGCCGGTGCGGCGTCCTCAGATCTGTCGGACGTAACGTCATATGCGGAGAACGCCACAAGTGAGACTCGGCTCGACACGAACAGTAGGCAGGACGCTGTCAAAGTGCCTGCACCGAGAACTGCCATCCGTGTAGGCGTGGGCACAGCCCAGTCCTGAGCTGGAGACGTCTCCGTGTGACAACCGAGGGTCCTTGTCCCCACACATAGGGCCTGGGTGGGTTCTCGTCATTCCACTTCGCCTCCATGGACTCGGATGAACTCGTCGGTGATCACCCAGCGAAAGAAGCCGTAGGCATGATTGCAGAGCCGATCGGCAGCGTCTTCAATGATCTCTCTTGGACAGTCGCACGTTGGACACCGCTGCGTCGAGATCAGAACCCAAGAGCGCTCCTGAAGCGGCGGCACGTCTGGTGTGAGCGTCGCCCCAGGGGGCAGCACCCCCCAACGAGCGGTCATGCGAGTGCCATCATCCAATGCGAACTCGGTCTCATTGACCGACGCCAGCAGCTCGACGCCATCAAGCTCAGGCGTGCGGGCCCCAGCGCCTCCTCCCTGACCAGCCGGTTCGGCCTCGCTGCTAGCGCGGGCTCCGGTTAGACGGTCTGTGTACCGAACCCCAAGTCCGATCCACCGACAGGTCTCCCACGAGTGCGTTGAGCGCAGCGCGACCTGTAGTCGCGACACGAAGTCGCCACGAGACTCATACGCAGTGGTTTCCAAGCTTGTAAAGGACGGCGTGAGATTGACAGTCAAGTTCCGTCACGACTACTGAGTTTCTCCATTGCCGGTCGCCAGTGGACTGGGTGACTCCGTCAGGCCCGAGCGCAGGCGAACCTCCCCTCTTCTGTCCTCCATCGCGGGATAGCCGCTTCGAAGCGCCTCTTGGAACGGAGCGATGAACTCCATCCGCGTCAGCGAGGCGATCGTGGAGTACCTCAGCTGCAGCAAGCGCGCGAACGAGCGGAGCGTCGGGCAGCAGGACCTCGGGAACTGCTGAGCTGGGGAACGGGCGCATTGATCATCTGTTCAGTCGCATCCACTTCACAGTCTGCTTCACAGTGTAAGTAATCGTCGCATTTGAGCACGAACTCAAGTAAGAGTTCCGTGCAGCCCTTCGCCGAACGGCTGCTGGTGCCCTCTGACCTGGTGCTCCCCGCCGAGGAATGACTTTGGCACTGAAGAGGCTGCGACGCCCCCGCGTGGCCACGGTTGCGCCCGCTGGCCTCCGGCCGGGTTCGGGACGCACGGTTCGTGCCGCCACCAACCGGCGCCGAAACCTCGAGGGCTGGGCCACGCACCTGGGTCGACTGGGTGAACACGCCCCATCCCGACGCGCACTCGGTGGTCGCCGCTGCGCTCGCCCACTATCAGTTCGAGACGCTGCATCCGTTCAACGATGGCAACGGGCGAATCGAACGGCTCGCCATCGTGCTGCACCTGATGCTCAGCCGCTGCACGAGCCGCTGCTCACCGTCTCGCCATGGTTCGAAGCCCGGCAGTGACTACCCGGACGAGCTACAGGCGTCAGCGAGACAGGTGACTGGGATCGCTGGGTTGCCTTCTTCGTCGCCGGTCTGCGTGATCAGGCGGTCGACACCACCCGCAAGATCGACGAGCTCCTCGCGGTGCAGGATCGGGCGAAAGGAGATCTGCCGTACGAACAACATCCGCAGGATCGCCGTCGATGTTGCCGAGGTCTCGTCGCCCGTCCGATCATCACTCCAGCGATGGGTGCAACACCAGTACGGCGTGAGCTATCCGCAGTGAACAACGCCGTCGCTCGCCTCGAACAGCTCGGCCTCCTGCGCGAGACCACGGGTGGCAGCTATGGACAGGTGTTGCGCGTCCGACGAGGTCCTACGAATCCTCGAACGCTGACCGAGCGACCCGAACGCCATCGACCCGCCGCTCGACGACGACGTGCTCGACAAGATGTTGCGCGACGAGTCCCTTGGTCATCGAGGATCGGACATCAGGAGTGCGAAGCTCCGGAGGTGACCACTCGCGAGCGCAGCGAACGTTGGACCGTCGGCGACATCACGATCACGAACGTGGTCGAGGCACCGGAACTGGATCAGATCCCACCCGAGTTCTTCTTTCCGCGGCGACGGCCGAAGCCGTGCGTGTCCACGAGTGGGTCGTTCCGACGTGGGCCGACGAGCAGGGTCCGGATCGGGCTTACGCGTTCAAGCGCTCGTCGTCGAGACACCCACCCGGCGAGTCCTCGTCGATCCCTGTGTGGGCAACGGCAAGTCGCTCACCCTGCCGTTCTGGAACGACCAGCACTGGCCGTTCCTCGAACGGCTCGGTGCAGCTCAGGTTCGACCCGACGGAGATCGACCTCGTGGTGCACACGCACCTGCACGAGGACCACGTCGGTTGGGACACCCACCTGGTCGGCGCCGAGTGGATACCGACGTTCCCGAACGCGCGCCACCTCTATATCCGCACCGCGCTCGACGCGTGGGCCTCCTCGGTCGACAACCCGGACCGCACGAGCGTGCTGCGCGAGTCGATCCAGCCGATCCTCGACGCCGGCCTCGCCGATGTGATCGACGAACCGACCGATGCACCACTCGATCTGGGAGAGGGACTGTCGCTCGTCGCCACCCCAGGCCATTGTGGGGGCCACGTGTCGTTGTGGATCGAGCGGGACGGGCAGCGGTTGTTGATCACCGGCGACTTCGTGCTACCCGGTGCAGCTCTCGGAACCGGCCTGGGCCGAGATCGCCGACATCGACACGGTGGTGTCCGAAGCGACCCGGCGCCGTATGTTCGCCGAGGCCGAGCGGACCGGTTGCGCTGGTCATCGGAACGCACTTCCCCACCGCCTCGGCCGGGCGGTGGTGGCACACGGCGAGGGCATGGCGCTCGAGCACCAACCGGGCTCACCGGTCGATGACGCTGCGCTGGGCGCCGCCTCCTGATTCAGCCGTCGCTCGGCCGTTCGCGTCTGTGTCGTCGGCGGCTTGGCGTCGGTGGGTGACCGGCAGAATCCTGCTGCACTCGAGCAAGCGCACGTGGGCGACGCCGCCGTGCCTCGTCTACGGTCCTCCGGGTGAGCACCCCCCGCCGCTACCGCCAGCACCGCTACGCCCCCTCCCTCCGGCTCGTGCGAGATCCTGCTCGTCCGCCACGGCGAGTCGGGACCCTTCGGTGACGACCTCGACCACCCGTTCGTCGACGGCCACATCGACCCTCCGCTCTACGACCCCGATGGCTTCGAGCAGGCCGAGCGCATCGCCGACCGGCTCATCGCCACCGGCGAGCGGATCGCCGCCATCTACGTCACGACCCTGCAGCGGACCCAGCAGACGGCGGCTCCACTGGCCGGGCGTCTCGGACTCGAGCCCCGGGTCGTCGCCGACCTGCGCGAGGTCTTCGCGGGCGAGTGGGAGGGCATCGTGCCGTTCAAGATCGAGGACCGAGATCCCATCGCAGCCGAGCTGCTCACCCGCCAGCGCTGGGACGTGATCCCCGGCGCCGAATCGGCCGAGGACTTCGCCGCCCGGGTGCGCCGCGGCGTCGAGACGATCGCGGCCGCCCACGCCGACGAGCTGGTGGTGGCCGTGGTGCACGGGGGCGTGATCAACCAGATCATGAACCTCGCATCCGGCCAGGAGGGGTTCCGGTTCATGGGCGCCGACAACGCCTCGATCTCACACCTCGTGATCGACCGCGACCGGTGGATCATCCGCTGCTTCAACGACACCAGCCACCTCGACCCCCGCTTCAGCACCGCGTCCGAGCCGATCACCTGACACCGGGGTACGCCGGGGCCGGTCGCGTTACGGTGGCGCTCGATGGATGAACAGCGCGAGCTGACCGAGCTGATCGAGCGCTTCGATGTCGACGATCCGGCGTTCATCGCCGATCCGTACCCGGTGCTCGGCGCCCTGCGCGAGACGACGCCGATCTTCTGGAACGAACGCAGCCACCAGTGGGTGCTCACCCGCTTCGAGCACGTGCACGAGACGCTGCGCGACCGTCGCCTGGGTCGGGCCTACACCCACCTCTACTCGCACGCCGAGGTCGGGCGGCCCGACCCCGACCCCCGGTGGAGCCGCTTCCATCAGCACGAGCGCTGGTCGTTGCTCAACCTCGAACCGCCCGACCACACCCGCCTGCGCCGCTTGGTGGCCAAGGTCTTCACCCCGCGCGCCGTCGCCGCGCTCCGCCCCGCGATCGAGGGCTTCTCCGACGAGCTGCTCGACCGCTGCGCCGACGAGGCGACCTTCGACCTGCTCGCCGACTACGCCCAGCCGTACTCGGTGGCGGTGATCTGTTCGATGTTGGGTGTGCCCCGTGCCGACACCCAGCTGCTGCTCGACTGGTCCCACGCGATCGTGAAGATGTACGAACTGTCGGCGACCGACGCGATCCGTGGCGCCGCCGACCGGGCCGCCGGTGAGTACATCGACTACACCAGGTCCCTGATCGCCGACAAGCGACGCTCGCCCGACGGGCTGCTCGTGTCGGAACGGGTGCAGGTCGAGGACGACGGCGACGTGCTGACCGACGACGAGATCGTCTCGACGACGATGGTGCTGCTCGAAGCGGGCCACGAGGCGACGGTGAACACCCTCGGCAACGGGATGCGGGCCCTCATGCACCACCCCGATCAGTGGCAGCGATTGGTCGCCGGTGAGGTGGATGCGTCCACCGCGGTCGAGGAACTGCTGCGCTTCGACGCCCCGCTCCAGCTCTTCGAGCGGTGGGTGCTCGCCGACGGCGTCGAGATCGCGGGTCAGCCGCTCGCGGTGGGCGACGAGGTCGCGATGCTGTTCGGCGCGGCCGAGCGCGATCCGCGCCGCTTCGCCGACCCGGATCGCTTCGACATCGGACGCGGCGACCCCGCTCACATCGG
>JAWKHV010000012.1:0-165080 GCA_041394645.1 Ilumatobacteraceae bacterium
CGCCATACGTGCGCTCGGGCCGCGCCCGCTCGAACCAGCGGAGCCGCCAGTCAGGGTGGCGAGCGATGTCTCGGAGCAGGGTCCGAGCCATGAGCGCCGGGTTGACGCCGGCGGGACGGAACTGGGGCAACAGTTCGAGGAAGATCGCGCCGTGGGCCGCGCCGCCCAACCGAGGGAGCATGACATCGACGAGATCGTCGACGATCTGGTCCTGGTCTCGGTGGGCACAGAGGGCGACGAACGCACGGTCGGCCGTCTCCGGGTCGCCGTCGCGCACCGCTTCGACGAGGACGTGGAGCGGCGGCCCCTCCGGCTCGACGTCGTCGCCCACCTGGGCGGGTTCGTCGCTGGCCGACCAGGCGGCGGCGATCTGGGCGATGCGATGTCTCGCCGCCTCCCGCCGCGGCGCCGACACCAACCGGAGCAGGCGAGCTCGTGCCATCAGCTCGAGCGGGGCATGAAGGGTGAACGAGGTCGCCGTCCCGGAGCGAGGGATCGACAGCAGGCGACCGGCTGCGTCGAGCAGCTCGGAATCGGTGAGCCCCTCCAGGATCCGGGCGGTCGATGCTCCGGTGACGTCATCCTGGTGGATGTGGTCGAAGGGGTCGTGGGGTGCGGGTTTCATGGTCGTGCCTCCTGTGGCGTTCGACGAGCTCAGGTCGTGACGACGGTCCGGCCGGTGCCGTGTCCGGTCTCGACGTGACGAATGGCTGCCGCGGTGTCGCGCAGATCGAAGGTGCGCCCGATGATCGGGCGGACCTCTCCGGTGCGTGCGAGTTCGATCACCACTTCGAGGTCGTCCCGGTTCGGCTTGGAGAACAACGGGACCAGTCGCTGGCGCGTGAAGGGTGACCGGATCGCGGCGGAGGCGAAGCGGCGCATGCCGGTGATCGACTCGGGGTTCTGGCCACCGACCACGACGAAGGTTCCTTTCGGTGCCACGGCCCGACGAAGGCTGCGGATCGGCTGGTTGCCGACGAGGTCGATGATCGCGTCGTAGCGGCCGGTGTGTGTCGCGATGTCGTCGCTCGCGTAGTCGATGACGTGGTCGGCGCCGAGCGACCGGAGGAGATCTGCGCGCCGTCCGCTGGCCACCGCGGTCACCTCGGCCCCGTGCACCTTCGCCAGCTGTACGGCGAAGGTGCCGACGCCTCCCGATGCACCGATGACCGCCACACGATCTCCCGGCCGAGTTCGGGCCGCGTCGCGGATCGCTTGGAGCGCGGTGACCGCGGTCGTCGGCATGGCGGCCGCTGCCTCCCGGCTCATCGAGTCGGGGCGTCGAACGCACGTCGTGGCAGGCATCAGTGCGATCTCGGCGAAGGCTCCGATCCCGAAGCCGACGACCGCCTCGCCGATCTCGATGCCGGTGACATCGTCGCTCAGGGCGATCACCGTTCCGGCGATGTCGGTTCCGAACACCCGTCGCTTGGGGCGACGCAGGCCGGATCCCATCAACCGGGTGAGGTAGGGCCAGCCCCGCAACTCGAGGGCGTCGCCGCGATTGACCCCGGCGGCGCGGACCTCGACCAGCACGTGCCCGCTCGGGATCCGGGGCCGGTCGATGGTCCCGAGGGACAAGACGTCGGGAGACCCGAAGCGGTCCCTGACGACGGCCCTCGAGGTCGTCACCGATCGCGGCGCTCGCTGTTCCAGGGAGACGGTGGTTGCCGTGGACGCAGTCGTGACACGGCTCCGACCATGCGGATGTCGTCCATGCGAGTCGACGACACCGAGGTGGCCTCGTGCTCGGTCGGCTGGTCGAGTCGGCGGCCCTTGGCGAGGAGCCACAGGGCGAACCAGATCTCCGCGACGAGCGCAGGAGCCAGGACGATCGGCGACGCCGAGCCGTCATAGCCGGGGATGAGGAAGAAGCTGAAGGTGTCGATGAGGTAGCCGGCGCCGGCGAGGACGAGCAGCGCGCCCAGCGGCCGTGGCATCCGCCGCGAGGACAGCGCGAGGTAGCCGACGATGACGGTGCTGACACCGAAGAACGCCAGGCCGAGGATGTAGCCGTACTTGTGGGCGTCCAGATACAACAGCGCGAGCGTGTCGGTCTGGCCCGAACCGAACGCCCCGGGTACTCGGCGTCGTCGAGGATCCGTACCGCCTGGAACATGTTGAGCAGGTTGAGGCCGATGACCGCCGTCTGGGTCATGCGGAACGCCGCTGCGAGCAACGCCATCGTTCTGCCGAGCGGCCTGAGCAGCTGGTACAGCACCACGGCGATGGCGACATCGGCGATGAACATCACGATGTCGGCGGCCAGTCCGGCTCGGAAGAGCATCGGTGCGTCGACGATGTTCCGGCCGTGGCGCTCGGGTCGCCGGGCTCGATGAGCCGGGAGCGAACGCCGAGCTCGGCGAACAGTCCGCAGGCGATGATGATCACGTAGAGCACGCCTGCGGTTCGTGCGGTGGTGGAACGACGGTGCGGCCGGGGGCCGGTCCCCGAGGCGGGCGGACGGCTGGGATGGGTCTCGATGGTCATGACTGGTGCTCCTTCGTGGTGGGTGTGGTGGTGATGGTGGTGATGGGATCGTCGTGGCGAGCTGGCGTGGCCCCCTGACCGACCGAGATCGCGGTCAGGATCAGGGCGGCGCCGAGCAGCTGGGCCGGTGTGAGGGTCTGGTGGAGGACGACGAGGCCGGCGATCGTGGCGACGACCGGGCTGATGAGGCCGAGGAGCGACACCTGGGCGACCGGGAGTCGGGCGACCCCTCGGAACCAGATCAGGTAGGAGGCGGCGGCGCCACCGGTGGCGAGCCAGGTGAACCCGATCAGGTTCTGTCCGGTGAGCGACGGGGGTGGTCCCTCGACCGCGAGCGCGATCGGCGCGAGCAGGGCACCGCCGGCGATGAGTTGCCAGCTGGTGAAGGCGGCGAGTGAGACCGGACGGCCCCAGTGCTTGGTGAGGACGACGCCGGTGGCCATGGACAGTGCCCCGGCGAGTCCGGCGAGGACCCCCGCCGTGTCGATTGCGGCGCCCGACCGCAGCACCAGCAACCCGACCCCGACGATTCCGAGCATGCCGGCGACCACGGTCGAGCGGCGAAGTCGTTCGCCCAGGAACGCCGCGGCCAGCCCTGCCGCGACCAGCGGTTGGATCGAGCCGAGGGTGGCAGCGACACCACCGGGGAGTCGGTAGGCGGCGACGAACAGCAGGACGAAGAAGGCGCCGATGTTGAGCACGCCGAGCACGGCTGCCTTCCACCACCACGAACCCGTCGGTCGCCGCCGGGTGAGGGCCGCCAGTGCCAGGCCGGCGGGGAGGGCCCGGAGCGAGGCCGCGAGCAGCGGGCGCCCGGGCGGCAGGAGTTCGGTGGTGACGATGTAGGTGAGGCCCCAAGCCGCCGGAGCGAGGCCGGTGATGATCGGATCGAAGGGTCCCGGGCGGCCGGGCGCGTTTGCAGGTCGCGTCCTGGACTCCGGTCGTTGCATGGTGGCGGTCATGGCGGCGGCCTCGCTCAGTCGGCGTCAGATGTTTCACACTCAGAAGTTTCTTTCCGGCGTGATACATCGAGTATGCGAACGAGGAGACTTGCTGTCAAGACTCTTGCTGGTAAGATTCTCTCGTGAGCGTGAAACGAGACAGCGATGCGATGGACGAGATCGTCGAGGAGGTACGGGCTGGCTCCCGGCGTCGACTCGTCAGGACTTCCCATCACCGGGCGGATCCTTCGGCTCGCTCGCTACGTCGAGGCCGGACGCGAGGAGGGAGCTGGCTCGCTTCGGCCTGACCCTCGGCGACTTCGACATGCTCGCGACCTTGCGAAGGCGTGCCGTCGACGAACCCATCAAGATCCGGGATCTGCAGCTCTCGCTGATGCTCTCCTCGGGAGGAACGACCAAACGCCTCGACCGGCTGGAGGCAGCGGGGCTGATCGAGCGGCTGCCCGATCCCAACGACCGGCGCGGGACCCTCATCACGCTCTCGCCGAAGGGCCTCGAGATGATCGACGAAGCCGTGCCCGTGATCACCCGCTACGAGACGGCCTTCGTCACGGGCGCCATCGGATCCGAACGCAACCGCGCCGCCCTGGAGAACGGCCTGCGACAACTGCTGATCGCGAAGGAGTCGGGAGGAGCCACGTCATGACCATTGCGAAGCTCGATCCCGCGTTGCTGGCGAACCCCACCATCGTGCTCGCCACCAACGGCCCCGACGGACATCCCCAACTGACGGCGGTCTGGTACGTCGTCGAGGACGACCAGATCTGCATCTCGATCACCGAGTCGACGAGGAAGGCCAAGAACCTCGCGGTCGACAGCCGGTGCAGCGTGCTGATCTTCCATCCCGAGACCCCCAACTACTACGCCGAGATCCGCGGCATCGCCCGGATCGAACCGGACCACGACTACGTGTTCGCCGACCGTCTCGGTCAGCGGTACGACACCGACATGCGCTCCTTCGACGGCGCCGGCGCTCGGCGGCTCCGGGTCGCCATCGAGGCACGAAAGGTCCTCGTGACCGACGTGCGCGACTGACGTCCGGGATGACGACACCGGCACCGCCACCGCCACCGCCTCCGCCTCCGCCGAGACGGGGGGCAACCCCGCCGAGCGGTCCTTTCGCAGCGCGGTCAGCGTCCGAGGAAGCGTGGCGTGCGGCGTTCGCCCATCGCAGCGATCCCCTCGGCGAAATCGGCGGTGCGCTGCAGCCGCTCCTGCTCGGCGCGTTCGTGGGCCATCGCCGCACGAACCTCAAGGGCCAGGCGGCCCCGCATCGTCTGGCGGATCGACCGCACGGCGAGCGGCGCAGCAGCGGCGATCTCGCCGGCCGCCTCGATCGCCCGGGATCGCAGTTCCTCGTCCGGCACCAGGTGGTCGCACAACCCGATCCGATGCGCCGTGGTCCCGTCGATCCGACGTCCCGTGTACAGCAGATCGATCGCCGCCTGGTGACCGACGACGAGCGGCAGGGTGACGCTGAGCCCGAAACCCTGATGGAACCCGACCATGGCGCAGTTGGCCGCGAAGCGCGACGACGGCGAGGCGATCCGGAGGTCGGCCGCCAGCGCGAGACCGAGCCCGCCCCCGATCGCCGCTCCCTGCACGGCCGCCACGATCGGCAACGGTTGTTCGAACAGCCGGATCGCCACGTCGTACAGATGAGGAGCGCCCTCCTGGCGGATCGAGCCTCGGGCTCCGCTGAAATCGGCACCGGCGCAGAAGTTCTTTCCCTCGGAGCACAGCACGACCGCGCGTGTCGTCCCGGCCGCGAGCGCTTCGATCGATTCGGCGAGTCGGGTCAACACGTCGAGGTCGAAGAAGTTGTTCGGGCCACGACGGATCTCCACCACCGCGAGGTGCCGCTCCGCATCGAGCGTCACTGCGACACCTCGTTCGACCGTCGTCTCCGGGTCGTTGGTCGCTCGGGAGCTCATCGCCCGAACCATAACGAAGCGTTGGATTCGCCGTTCGATCGGGTCCCGCCCGCCACCGAGGTCGACCGCGACGCGGACTTACACTGACGAGATGCCCGCGACCTCCTCGACACCGTCAGGTCCGACCGCTGGCTCGGTGTCGGAGGCCTCGTTGCGGGCCGAGGCGCGCGAGTGGACGCTGGCTCACTGGGATCCGAACCTCTCGCTGCGCGAGTGGCGCGAGCGGTTGCTGGACTCCGGTTGGGCGGTGCCGTCGTGGCCGGTGCGCTGGTACGGCAAGGGACTGCCGTCATGGGCGGACGACGTGGTGTACGACGAGATCGCTCGCTGCGGAGCAGTGGCGAACGTCCCGTCCGGTCTCGCCGGTCCCACGATCCTCGAACAAGGGCCCGACACCATGCGGGAGCGCTTCTTGCGTCCCATGCTCACGGGCGCCGAGGTGTGGTGCCAGTTGTTCAGCGAACCCACGGCCGGATCGGATCTGGCCGGCCTCACCACGACCGCTGTGCTCGATGGTGACGAGTGGATCGTCAGCGGCCAGAAGGTGTGGAACACCAGCGCCCACCATGCCGATCTCGGAATGCTGGTGGCCCGGACGAACTGGGACGCGCCCAAGCATCAGGGGATCACCTACTTCGTGCTCCCGATGAAGCAGCCCGGGGTGGAGGTTCGACCCCTCCGGCAGATGAACGACCATTCGTCGTTCAACGAGGTCTTCATGACCGACGCCCGGATCCCCAAGGACTGGGTGGTGGGTGAGGTCGGCCAGGGCTGGACGGCGGCCTTGGCCACCCTCGCCCACGAGCGACGCTTCGGGATCCTCGGCCGCACTCGTCTCGATGGCGTCCATCCCGGCACCGCCTTGGACGAGGCTCGGCACGAAGCCGCCGAGTCGGCCAAGGTCTATTCGTGGTATCCGCAGCGGGCGGGTCGACCGGATCTCGCCGTGTCCCATGCCCAACGCGCCGGAGCGTCGGACGACGCGCGGGTGCGACAAGAGCTCGCCGGCCTCCTGTCGATGCAACGGGTCAGCCAGTGGACCGCCGAGCGCGCCAAGGCGGCGCGCACCCTCGGGCGCCCGCCCGGCCCTGAGGGGTCGATCGGCAAGCTCGCCCTGTCCCGGATGGCGCGCCAGGCCGCCACCGTCCACTCCACGGTCGCGGGTGCGAGCGGCATGTTGGCCGGCGATGATCGGGACAGCCCGTTCGACGGCGTGATCGCCGAGGTGCTCATCTCGGTCCCGGCCCAGTCGATCGCCGGTGGGACCGACGAGATCCAGCACAACATCCTCGGGGAGAAGGCCCTCGGCTTGCCCCGTGAGCCCGATCCGGCGAAGGGTCTGCCCTACCGCGAGGCCCGGAACCGGTAGCGGAGCGGCAACCCAGCTCGGCGACGCGGTCAGCGAGCACCCTCCGGGCCGCTGGCGCGAACGATGACGTCGGGGTTGCCGTCCCGCCACGAGTACTCCTGGGCCCGATGCGCGATCCGCCAACGGCCATCGACGCGATGCAGTTGATCCATGTAGGTCCCGGCGATGACGTACAGGTCACCACCGACGACACCACGACGGACGTGCTGGGCCTGGAAGTAGGTGGTCGCCGAGGCCCGATCCCCGTCGTCGCCGACCTCGACGAGCATCGTGCCGAGCAGGTGCTGGCTCGCGTCCAGCGGGGTGAGCGCTCGCCGGGAGCGCTCCACGATCTCGGCGGCGCCCCTGAGTTCGCCCCCGGGGTGCGTGTACCGAGCGTCGGGCAGGAAGCAGGCCTCCAGCGCGTCCCACTCCCGCCGGTCCTGGGCGAGGGCCAGGCGGGTGAGGACGTCCTGGATGGCCGCCCGGTCCGCGAGCATGCGGACGGTGCCGTCGCCGGTCATGTCTCGCGGAACTGGGCGCTGCTGACGACCAAGGAGTAGGGCTGCTTCATCTCCATCGTCTCCAGCACACCACAGTCGAACGGTGCAGGCACGTCTCCCCGGGCGTTCTGCTCCGAACCGATCTCGACCTAGGCTCGATTCCGAGCCCGTCCGGCCACAGGTCCCGACATCACGTAGTCGCCGACGGAGCAGGACATCCATTGAACCGGCACGCTTGCTGCAAAGTGACCGACCAGCCCCGACGCTGACGCCTCGGGGTGCAGCGCGCACGGCACGTGCGGAGCCGATGCTGCCGCGCGTGCCGTCGCAGCACTCGGGCACGGTTCGCCGGCGTGAGTCCCGACGACTCCTACGTGACCGTCGACGCCGGCGAGACGCAGTGGCGTTTCGAACGGAGCTTCTTCGGCTCGAACTGGACCTGCATCTGGGGCCGGGGGTGCCACGGCATCGGACCCGAACGCGCCGCTCACCTGCACCACGGGTGCTGCTCGCTCGGGGCGGAACTCGACGGGGTCGACGAGGCCCGCACCATCGCCGCACTGGCGGCGACCCTTGCGCCGGACCGGTTCGAGCATCACGCCGTTGCCTCGTGCGACGGTGTGTTCGCCGACGACACCTACTCGAACACTCGGGTGGTCGATGGAGCGTGCATCTTCCTGAATCGTCCGGGGTTCGCCGGTGGGCCCGGCTGTGCACTGCACCTGGCCGCGCTCGCGAGCGGTGAGTCGCCCCTCGATTGGAAGCCGTCGGTGTGCTGGCAGCTGCCGATCAAGGTGGACTGGGAGATGGGCGACGACGACGTCGAAGTGGCCACGGTTCGCGGCTGGGCCCGGCGCGATTGGGGCCGCGATGGCGACGCTATGGCCTGGGTGTGCACCGAAGAACCCGAGGCCTACGTCGGCGACCGCCCGGTGATCGACAGCCTCGCCGAGGAACTGCGAGCGGTCACCGGCGACGAGGTCTACGTCGAACTCCGGCGCCGGTGGCGTTGACGGCACGCGTCGTATTCCGCTCCTGACGAGTGGGATCGGCGACGCATGACGCCGGAAGGTCGTCGGCTCCCCTACGGTTCGGTCGATGGCCGGCCTGCACCACGACCTCGCCCGCATCTGTGCGATCAACGGGATCCCCGTCGAGGTCGACCGTCCGCAGCCCTGGTTGAGCCGCTCCGGGCACCTGTCCGAGCTGGTGCGAACGGCGGCGCCCGGCGACGTGATCGATGCGATCGCAACGATCCACCGTGTGCTCGGGGGTGACGAGGTGCGGCTTGCTCGCCATGCCTCGGGCACCCCCTCGGCACCGGACCTCGTTCACACCGAGCTCGGCTGCATCATCGAGATCGACGAGCTCCCGCACTTCACGTCGGTGCGGCGCTCCACGTTCGCTCGCTACCCCGCCGCTACCTCGCTCGGCTTCGATCTCGGCCAGTACCTCGAGATGATCGACACCCACTACGAAGCCGCCGACGCCATCCTCGCCCGGGAGAAGCCCCGAGATTTCCCGGTTCCCGCCGGGCGTCAGGCCCAACGCGCCTATCAGGACGCGTTGCGCGATCTGCTCGCCCCGGTGTTCACCGGGTATCCGGTGATTCGCATTCCGGTCCCCGACCACTCCCTGAGCGGCGTCCTCCCCCGGCTCCGTGCCGCGATCGAGGCACTCGCCGAACCCACTGGTTGACCAGCCATTCGACGCTCTCCCCGACCGTCGCGGGCGAGGCCCTCAGGCGATCGGTTCGAACCTCGCCGTGAAGTGTCGAAGCGGCCGGGGTTCGCTCGCGATCCGATAGCCGGGCAAGGACTCGGCGCGCTCGGCGGCGGCGGTGCAGACCTCGATCACGTAGTCGATGTGGCTCTGGGTATAGGTCCGGCGAGGGATGGCAGAGCCTGCGAGTTCCATCGCCGCCGGCCGTTCTGTTCCATCGGGTTGGAGTCCGAACGCGGCCGAGCCGATCTCACAGCCGCGAACACGCCGCCGAGCTCGTACAGCAGCTTTTGACCGCAAGCGATTGGCCAGGAACTCGAGGCGGATCGAGGTGCGGAAGCAGTCAAACTACGTCGAGTGCACGGCGTGGCCGCCGATCGGTTGCACCACGGGGATGCCGGCCGCAGTCAGCGCCTCACCGAGATACGCCGTCGAACGGATCCGGTAGCGGAGGTAGTCGTGTTGGACGGCCGCGAAGGCCCTGGGCGACGCATCGAGATCCCGGCCGGCGAGACCCGCCGTAGGTCGGAAGCCCTCGGTCAGGATCAGCATCGTTCGGCATCGGTCGGCGAGCTCGGCGTCGTTCATCGCAGCCAACCTCGACCAGCGCGAAGCGGATCTTCGACGCTCATGGTCGCTGTGCCGTCGGCGAGCGAGGTGATCTCGCGAACGATGCGCGCGCACGTCCGGTCGCCCTGGCCAGCTGCGCTCTCCGGATGAACCAGGCGTTCTCAGCGGCAAAGCGGCAGGCGTCGAGGAAGAACGGCACGCCGTATCGGTCACGGATCGAACCAGCCCCACGGAGGTTCTCCAGCGACACCGGCTGACGCCGCGGGTGTTGGTGATCGTCACGAACACGACCGGGACGACCTCGAGTCCGTGTTCGGCCAGCACGGCCTCCAGGGCATCCAGGTCCATGTTGCCCTTAATAGACAGATGGAGCAGCGCAGGGTCCCGACCTTCCCCGGCGATGACGAGGTCCACCGCTGTCGCGCCAGTGTACTCGACGTTGGCCCGGGTCGTGTCAGAAGGTGATTGTTGTTCGGGACGATCGACCGGGACCGCCGAGCACGAGAACAGGATCTTCTCCGCCGCCCATCCTGATGGGTCGGGATGACCTGCTCGAACGGGACAGGTCCTGCGCTCGAGGAACCGGAACCATGACGGCGAGCGGCGTAGCTCTCGTCGCCTCGCTGGATCGCGGCCCACTGGTCCGCGACATCGCTCCGGTGCCGGAGTCAGTCAGCAGGTCCACAGACGTCCTCGGCACGGAGGGCGAACAGGTTGGCCGGCTTTGAAGCGCCGAGCGACGCTGCCTCCTCCGTCGTCATCGCCAATGGCTCGACCGAGTGGATCCTGAACGGCTCGATGATCGTGTGGAACTCCATCAGCTCGCGGTACCCCGGCGGTGCGTTACGCTCATCAGCGCTGGCAACGTGGCACAGCGCGGGTTCGAGTCAGCCCGAGCCCGAGTTCGCCAGACGCGTCCGGCGGCTCCTCGAGGCAAGGACGGCACCGCACGATCGCGACGTTGCGGGCCGACAATTCACCACGGATCTCCGGGATCGAATGCGAGATCGTGGACGGTCAGCTCCGCTTCGGTTCGATGACGGGCGCCTGAAGCCGACCTCCACCGTGATCCCCGCTTCGCGCTGCGGACCCACCTTCCACCCGACCGAAGGCGAGAGCGAGTGGCCGGGCGAAGCGAAGGTCTCGGGACAGGCGACGTTCGCCGGTCCAGTCGGCGGCGTCCTGATGGCGACGCTACCGACGACACCGAGGCTCCCGAGGCTCCCGAGGCTCCCGGGCTCCCGAGGGCTTGAGCTGTTCGTGGCCGACATCGACGAGGGTGATCGTCACCGGACTCAACGCCGAGGCCACGATGTCGTCGTCGAGTGGTGGACGCCCACGGGTGGGCGACGCGACGAGGTCGAACGCCTGAGCGTTCGCCTGCCCGAATTGCGGGTCGCCGCTCGTCCTCGATCGGTGCTGCTCGCGCCGGACCGGCCACACCTTCCCTGACCGGCCCATGGCGGTGCACCTCAACCTCTGATCGGCGGACGCCTCGGGCCGAGCGTCACGCCGGGTGACACCAGGATGCGCTGGCGGCCCGGCGCCGCTTCCTCGAGCCGGCCACTACGCGCCGATCGCCCAGGCGTTGGCGGAGCGGGTCGGAGGTGACGCCCGATCGATCCTCGACGTCGGTTGTGGGGAGGGCTACTACCTCTCGTTCCTTCCCGGCATCGAGCGCGTCGGGCTCGACATCTCCAAGGCGGCGGTCCAGATGGCGGCGCGCGCGTACCCCGACACGCAGTTCGTGGTCGGCAGCGCGGCCAATATTCGGGCACCGATCTTGGATGCGTCGGTCGACGTGGTGGTGTCGGTGTTCGCCCCGCATCCGTTCGACGAGTTCCGGCGGTTGCTCCGCCCCAGTGGACGATGGATCACGGTCACGCCCGGTTCCGGCCATCTCGCCGAGCTCCGACCGCGCCTGGATGGTAGCGCAGGGCGCCTACCGCGACGCCGAACAGCTCGAACGCCGGATGCGACCGCCGGAGGAGTCGGAGCGGGCCGAGCGGCTGCAGTTCTCGCTCGGGCTCGACCTCGCCCAGGCCCAGGAGCTGTTCTCGATGACTCCGCTCCGCTGGCAGTCCGTCCCACCCCCGGCGGGACCGACGAGCGTGACGGTCGACGTCTGGGTCTCCTCGGCGACACTCCGACCGTGAGACGACTGCTCCGGAACGGACCCGCGAGACGTCGTCGATGCCATCGCGGAGACGAAGCCGAGTGATCCCTTGGGGAGACCGGGATGCCGGTCCCCCCGTCGCCGTGTCGGCTTGGGTCAGAAGCCGGCGTGGTAGTCATGCCCGCGCTCGAACCAGTAGTTCGGCGGGGCGCCCGACCGTAGACTCGATGGTCCCGATCCTTGAGCTGCTTGATGCCGTACTTCAACGGCGTCGCCAGCCGCAGCGGTGCACCGTGCTCGGGGTGAGCTCTGACCGTTGAGCTTCCAGGCAGGCAACGTCTGGTCGTGCAGCATCGTGTAGCGGTCGACCCCGACGTAGTAGTCGCCGTCGGGAGTGGTCAGGGCGACGTGGTCCCAGCCGTCTTCGTCCGGAGCGAACGCTCGGACGAAGTCGGAGAATCGCACGCCGGTCCAGCCAACGACGTTGCTCCAACCTTCGACGCACTTGTACTGCCACACCATGTCCGTGCACCGGCAGGGCCTGAATGTCGGCGACCGACAACGTGGCCGACGAGCCGCCTCCCGACACGGTGATCGCGTAGTCGGCCGGGAGATCGGACTCGACGCCATGCCGGCTCTCGCGGGTCCTCGCGTCTGAGGCGTCGAAGGGGCGTCCGTCGGCGCCGTCACGTTCGATCGTTCCCCATCGCTCGTTCCAGTTCAGACCGCCCCGGACGAACCCGAGGACACCGTCGCTGCAGCTCTGATTCGGACAGCCCGGAAGCCCAGGTATCCGGCGATGCCGGCGCACCGAAGGTCAGGAAGGATCGACGGGGGCAGCGGTGTACTGCTGCGCGGTCGATGACCGTCCGGAATCGGTGAGGCGGCGCAGCTCGCGTTCCCGTTCCGCCTCCCTGCTCGTCGGCGGAGGCTCGGGCGGGAGTGTCCGTCGGCGGCGCCGTCTCGCCCGGCGCTGGGGTGTCGGTCGGTCCTGGGGTGTCGACCAGCGGTGCGGTCTCGGTCGGCGTCGAGGTCTCGGTCAGCGATGCGGTCTCGTTCTGTGCGCAGTTCGGTGGCGGAAACGATCGACCTGGCCGGACTGGCCTTCCTCGTGAGTCGGGTCCTCGATCATGATCCGACCTCCTGGGTGGCGAGTTCGCTGGGGGCATCCGTGTCCGGCTCGGTGAACGCTTCGGCCTCGGTCCGGGGCATGAGCCGATACCCCGTGATCATCGACGAGAAGGTCCGCCATCCCGCCCGGGCGACCTGCAGGACGTGCACAACGAAGAACGACAGCAGCCCGATCGTCATCGAGAAGTGGATCAGGCGAGCCGTCTCGTAACCGCCGAGGAGCCAGGTCAGCCAGGCGAGTTGGACCGACTTGTAGATCGCGAATCCGCTGGCGACCAGGAGCGTGGCCATCACGAGTACCACGGTGTAGGCCATCTGCTGGGCCGGGTTGTACTTGCCCTGCGGTGGGCGCTCCTTCACGAGATGGAGGTCGTGGAGCACCGACCGCACCGAGTCCCGGACGGATCGGCCGTCCGGGATGATCCGGCGCCAGTTGTTCTTCCGCATCAGATGGACGGCGTAGGCGACGCCGTTGCCCACGAAGAACCAGGCGAAGGTGAGATGGAAGGCGATGCCGGCGGCGAGGTGTCGCTGCAGCTGGAGCTTCTCCTCGACCGAATCCGGCCAGAAGCGGAACCAGGTCCAGCTCCCGATCCCGATGGCGTAGGGGTCCCGGACGTCGGCCCAGTAGATCCTCATCCCCGAGTACGCCATCACCATCAGCACCGGGAAGTTGATCCAGTGCATCCAGCGGAGCGTCAGGGAATGCTGTTGTTTCGCGACCGGCTCGTCCATCGTGGCCTCCTCGCCGGCGACGGTATGCCCGTTCGACGGAGGGGGGAAGCCACGATCGCCGTTGTTGTGCTGGAGTTTCTCGAACCGTTCGAACTTTCGGTGCGATCAGCGGTCGGGATCGTCACCTGATGCGTGGTCGGCCTCGTCGCCCGTCGCATCTCCCGCTCCCGAGCGCTTGGCCGGAGGCGTGAACGACAACGTCAGACCGTCGATGTCGAGGATCAGCTCCGGCTCGCCCTTGGCGTTGGTGATCCCAGCCGGCTCGTCGGACTTGCGCGAAATGGCCATGTCCGCACCGTATCGCCCGGCTCCGCCCAGATCGCCCGGGACTGGCCATCTCACTCCGAGGTCGCATCGCGGCACCCGAGCCTCCGAATGCGCTGGTCAGCGGCAACCCTCAGCGAGGGAATCCGAACGCCGGCCGCGTCCGACCAGGTCGCGCCTCCGGATTTCGTCAAGATCGACCTCGATGGGTACACATGTTCGAGTGCATGTGCTCAACTGTTCCCATGACGTTGATCCCGGTGCTGGAGCGAGTGGAGGCCACGGACCTCGCCCTGCTCGAACGGGACGGTGTTCGGTCGTACTTGTCGGATCTGCGCTGCCTCCGGCGGTTCGTCGAGGCGGCCGAAGTTCGGGCGGCAGGTCGGCTCCGGGATTTCGCCGCGGCCGGCACGGGCGCCCCGGTCGACGAGACGATCGCCGAGACCGCGAGGTCCTCGGCTCGTCACGGGAAGTCGGTCGAGTCGGCGGCCAAGGTCGCCGCCGAGCATCCGGACCTCGCCGCTGCGCTCGACGCCGGAGCGCTCGGCCAGGGTCATCTGGCGGCCTACGAACAAGCGACCCGACAGCTCGACGAGGGGCAGAAGGCCGGTGCAGGACCGACACCCGGAGCTGCTGGCCGGTGCTCGACGTCATGACCGAGGAACACTTCGCTTTCGCGCCGTCGCGCGCCAGTCCGCCAGGCTCGCCGCGACGACGGTGAGCGCCGATCGGAACAACAGCGTGCCGACCGGTCGGCACGATTCGGCCAACGAGCCTCGGACAGGATGGAGACGCTGTTCGCCAGTTCGATCCCGAGACTGGCGCCGAGTCCGGCGGGTCGAGCAGCACGCCGCGCAGCTTCAGGCGGGCGACCCGGAGCTCGGTCTGGCCACCTCGATGGCCGACGCCGTGGCCCAGCTGATCCTCGACTCCGGCCGGGCCGCCGACCCGGGATTGTCCGAAGTCGTGGTCTTCATCGATCTCGAGTCCTTGCTTCATGGTGCACGGGCCGAAGGGGTCTCCTACCTGTCCGGCGGGCAGCACCTGCCGGTCTCGGCGGTGCGACGGTTGTGCTGCGAGGCGCGCATCATTCCGATGGTGCTCGGCGGCGACGGCGAACCGCTCGACGTCGGGAGGGAGCATCGGACCGCGACCAGGGCACAACGCCGAGCGCTCCGCAAGCTCTACCAGACGTGTGCGCATCCCCAGTGCGAGGTCCGGTTCGACGACTGCCACGTCCACCACGTCGACTTCTGGGAACACGGCGGCCGCACGGATCTCGGCCGAATGCTGCCGCTGTGCGCTCGGCACCATCATCTCGTTCACGACGGGCATTGGCGCCTGACCCTCTCGGCAGACCGGACGATCAACCTCTACCGGCCCGACGGCGTTCATCATCTGACGGCGCGGTGGCAAACGCCCGAGGGCGAGCACCCGCGGACTCGATCGAGCAAGGGCACGCAGGCGGACGGCGACACCGACGCCGCCCGCCGGGTCAGTCCGGTGGAGCCGAGGCGACCGGTCAGCCCGACCTCCGCACCGGTCAACGACCACGGCAAGTGCGGAACGGAACCGACGAAGCACGACGACGGGTCGAGCCTGGTGGTCCCCCGACCCGGGCGGCACCCAACAACCGGGTGGGCCCGCCAACCTCTTCCCGCCCAGCCGAGTCGGCGCCGCTGCAGGACACCCCGGAACCGCGGCACAGCCGAACCGCGGCACCGCCCGGAACCACGGCACCGCCGGAGCCGCAGCACAGCCCGGAACCGCGGCACGGCCAGATTCCGCCCGAGCCTGGCTCGACGGTGGAGGCTGGGATCACCGCAGCGCCTCGGACCGCGGCCGGGCGCCCAGCTCCATCTCCTTCACCGCCTCGCCAACGAACGGCACGAGGCCGGCCGGACGGCTCGTCGGCGACCGACGGGCAACGAGCATGGGACCTGGCGGGATGACTCCACGGCGACGCGTCCCAGTCCCCTGTCGCGGGAGCTCAGCCGTGCGGCAGGCGTTCGACGACCACGGCGACTCCGTCGTCGAGATTCGTGGACGTCACCTCGTCGGCGAGGGCGCGGGTCTCCGGGTTGGGCGTTGGCCACCGCCACAGGTGGCCCGCCCAGCAGGAGCATCTCGTGGTCGATTGCCGAACTCGTCGCCGAACACGACATCGGCTGCCGAGGCGCCGAGGCGATCGCAGGAAGCGGAGCCCGTGCCCTTGTCGACTCCGCGGCGCCGACCTCGACGCAGTCGGCTCCCATGTGGGTCACCGAGACATCGGGACCGAGAATCGGCGGCAGCCGATCGAGCAGGTCGTGAGCCGAGTGCTCGTCGTGGAAGACCATCAGCTTGATCGCCTCGGTGGCGCCCACCGCCGCCTCGAGCGCGTCAGCCGTCGGCGGGTCGGGGTGCGGGCGGGCATCCGCTCGTCGAAGCCGGGTTCATGCCCGAAGCCGGCGTCGGTGGCCAAGGCGAAGCGGTAGCCGGGGTCGACCGCTCGCAGTCGCTCGACCACCGCCGTGGCGACCGACAACTCGAACCGCACCGCATCGCAGCACGGATTGCTCCGGCAGGGTGGCGATGACCGAGCCGTTGGCCATCACCCCGTGGGTGACGGCGTGGCCGAGCACGGGCATCAGGAGGTCGACCATGAACGGCGGGCGGCCGGTGGCGAGCACCACGTACCATCCCGCCTCACGCGCCGCCCGGAGCGCAGCGGCACTCCGGGCCGACACCTGACCGTCCTGGCCGAGCAGGGTTCCGTCGAGATCGGTGGCGAGCAGCCGCATGCCGAGCAGTCTCGTCGGTTCGGGCCATCCGGTCACCAATCGAGGTCGACACTGCGTCGGCCGAGCCGGGATCAGTTGCCGTCCGACGGCCAGAGGCCGTAGATCCCCCACCCGAGATCGGGAATGCCGACCGCCGCCGCGACGTGGGCGCTGGCGACGTTGGTCGGAGCGTGGAGGTAGGTCGGCACCGCCCCCTGCGCCAGGATCCAACGGGCGGCCGTGGCGACGAGGCGACGCGCCAGACCACGCCCCCGCCCGGGTTCCTCGGTCACGACAGCGAGCTCGTAGCCGAACCGGTCGTAGATCTTGATCCCTCGGCCAATGGTTCCGCCGGCGTCCCCGAAGGCGACCAGGCGGGGCCGATTGAACAGGGCGAGCCCTCGAGCAGTCCGTCGACCTGTTCCGGGAACCACACCGAGATCCTCCAGGTCCGGATCGACTCGGGCGGCCCACCCGGAACACCCTCAGCCAGGCGGGCCGACGCCGAGCGTGACCGAGAGCGTCACCGAGGTCGGCCCGGTCAGGGCGTCGAGCCCGGGGATGAGTTCGGCCTGCCTCCTGGGACCAGGTGGGACCGAGAGGACTGCGCGCATGGTGTCGCCCACGCCGAGGAGGAACGGTCGGATCGACCCGTCCACGTCGGTTCCAGCCGGCCCGGATGGCCAACCACGCGAACCGCGCCGGAGCGGCTGGCGGCCACGCCGACCCACGTCTCAGGTGCCGGGTCAGGCAGGCCGAGACGCGCGTCAGGGTGGCGCGTCGCTCATCCCCGCAAGCTGCAGCCCCGGCGTCGATCGTTCCTCAGCGACCGTTTCGGTCGTAGCGGCGACGATCCCGATCACTACGCTCACCGTCGACGATCGAGGGGGACACCGTGGAACAGTTCGAGGCCGTATCGCTGTCGTGACCGGAGGCGGGAGCGGCATGGGCCGCGAACTGGTGCGCCAGCTGGCCGCGGCGGCAGGGTGACCGTAGCCACCTGCGATGTCGACCCGAGACGCTGGAGGAGACCAGGTCCCTGGCGCTGGCCGATGCTCCCGACGGGGTCCAGGTCGTGACCGGTGTGGCCGACGTGTCGGACAAGGCGCAGCTCGTGGCGTTCCAGGATGCCACCCTCGCCGAGCTGGGGACCGACCACGTGCATCTATTGTTCAACAACGCCGGCATCGGTGGTGGCGGGAGCTGTCACCGATCCGCGAGGCAGTGGAGAAAGCGTTCTCGGTCGTGGGGCGGGGTGTATCTGTCGACCCGGGTGTTCCTGCCACTGCTCATCGCCGCTCCCGACGCCCACCTCATCAACACCAGCAGCATCAATGGCTTCTGGGCGTACCTCGGTCCGAACGTGCCGCACACGGCGTACTCGGCGGCGAAGTTCGCCGTGAAGGGATTCAGCGAGGCGCTGATCACCGACCTCGGCATGCATGCCGCACGCCGGGTGTCGGTCGTGATGCCGGCATGTCGGCACGGCGATCATGATCAACTCCAGTCGGGCCCACGGCGCCGACCGAAGAACTCACCGAGGACCAGCCCCAGCGCAGATCCGGGAGCGGTCGGGGCGGGCGGGCTCGACCCTGAGCGAGGTAGGGGACGAGGACCTCAAGCGGCCCTCCAGGCTCACGCGCCGAAGCGTTCCGGGACAACGCTCCGCTGTCGGCCTCCAGGGCAGCGACGATCATTCTCGACGGGTTGCGCCAACCGCTGGCGGATCCTCGTTGGCGAGGACGCCATCCTGATCGACGAGCAGGTTCAGGCCACGCCCGAGCAGGCCTACGAGTTGCCGTTTCTCATCGAGACTGGTGGAGCAGGGCGTCTTCGGCGGCATGGCCGGCAACTGGGCTCGATCCCCGCCGGCGTGCGTCGGGGCGCGGCGGTGGCCGGTGTGTTGGGGCGGGCGAGTCGCGGGCGGGTTGCGTGCGCCGGCCGGGGTGCTGCGTGCGCGGGCCGGGCGTTCGGCGGGGGTGTTGCGTGCGCCGGCCGGGCGTTCGGCGGGGTGCTGCGTGCGCAGGCCGGGCGTTCAGCGGGGGTGTTGCGTGCGCCGGCCGGGCGTTCGGTACAGCTAGGACGCCGAGGCTCTGGTTACTGCTGCGGCCGCAGCACGGTCCTGGGCGACGGCGTCGTAGTCGGCGTAGTCGCTGGCGGTGTCCTCGGCGAACTCGAACTGGAGCAGACCGGCTTCGCCCAGAGCCCGCGGAGGTAGCCGTCGTTGGCATCGAGCGGCCCGAGCTTGCCACGTTCCGGAACCAGCTTCGAGAAGAACGCTCGCTGGAACGCTGCGGCGGGATTGGTGCCCGTGCGAGCGTGGCCTCCCGCAAGTACGGATGGTTCATCGACCGACCGCTCCCACATCTCTGGCGTGGTCGAGCGCGAGGAGTTGCGAAGGGTGTTCTCGGCCAGGAACTCCCTGACGCTCCTTGAGCTCCGGCTCGGACAGCTCGGCGTAGTACTCCTGCGAGGCTGAGGGATCACGAACGCACGTGCCGGGCCTCGTCGGCGAGCACGTAGCGCAGCAGCTTGCGGAGCAGCGGCGGCTCCTCGGTCCGGCGCAGCATGCATCTCGCCGAAGGCCGCCAACGCCAGGCTCTCGATGATGATCTGCATCCCGAGATAGGCGATGTCCCATCGCGAGTCCTCGAGCAGTCCGAACACCTGGCCCTGCAGGTACGGGCTCATCGGATACTGCTCGCCCACCTTCTCCGACAGGTAGCGCTGGAACACCTCGGTGTGCCGGGCCTCGTCCATCGTCTGGGTTGCGGCGTAGTACTTGGCGTCGATCCACGGCACGGTCTCGGTGATCTTGGCCGCGGTCAGCATCGCGCCCTGCTCGCCGTGGACGAACTGGCTCAGCTGGGCCTTGAGCGACTCCAGCCCGAGCTGGGTGAACTCACGCTCGCCCCACGAGGCGATCGGTGACCCCGGCAGCTCCTTGGCTTCCCGGGCCAACGTCATCACCGGAGCGTTCCAGTCGATCAACCGCTCCGGGTCGACCTCGATCGACCAGTCGAGCTCGTTCACACTCGACCATTGGGAGGCCATCGCCTTGTTGTAGAGCGTGACGAGCTGCGGGCGCTCGCGCTGGTACTCCCACAAGAAGGTCCGCGGCGCATGGTCCGCGACGAAACGAATCGTCTCCGCCTGCTCCACCTCGCCGGGCAGCTGCATGGTCATCGATGTCCCCTCCTCGTGACGCTCCGCCGTCCCCAACGGCAGGTGGTCGGCGCCCACGCTACGACGGTCGAGCCCCGCGAGCACGACGGGACCGACCCGAGACCATCCGGACGAGCCGGCGCACGCGGACGCTCAACCGGGCTCGGCGGCGATGCCCCGGGCCCAGCGGTAGTCGGCCTTGCCGGCCGGGGACCGGACGATCTCGTCCCGGAACACGAACGCCTTCGGGAGCTTGTACCGAGCAAGGTGCCGTTCGGCCTCGGCGAGGAGGTCGGCTTCGGTGACGTCATGACCTTCGCGGATGCGCACGATGGCCACCACCTCGGATCCCCAACGCTCGCTCGGACGGCCACAGACCACGACGTCGTAGACGCCCGGGTGGTGCATGAGGGCGTGCTCGACCTCCTCGGCGAAGATCTTCTCGCCGCCGGAGTTGATCGTGACCGAGTCGCGGCCGAGCAACTCGACCACCCCGTCGGCTCGCATCCGAACGCGGTCACCCGGCACCGAGAACCGCACCCCGCCGACCGTGGGGAACGTCCGTTCCGTCTTGGCCTGGTCGCCCAGGTACCCGAGCGGGATCCGTCCGGTCTTGGCCAGCCACCCGGTCTCGGCGTGGCCGGGCTCGAGCACGCGGGTCAGGTCGTCGTCGAGCACCACGTTGCCGGGCCCGGCCGTGAAGGTCCCCGTCGACGCACCGGTCTCCTTGGTCGTCACGTGGCTCAACTGGCCGCCCGCCTCGGACGACCCGACGCCGTCGATGATCATCAGATGCGGGAGGTGCTCGAGGAACTCGGCCTTCAGCGAGGCGCTCAGTGCTGCGCCTCCGCTGAGGAGGATGTTCAGCGAGGACAGGTCGTAGGAGGCCTTGGCGAGCTGGTCGAGCAGCGGCCGCCCGAAGGCGTCGCCGACGATCAACAAGAAGCTGATCCGCTCCCGCTCGACCGTGCGCCACACGTCGTCGGCGACGAACGTGGCCGTCTCGTCCTGGATGACCACGACGTGGCCGCCGTGCATCCCGGACAACGCGATCCAGTGCCCGGCGCCGTGCATGAACGGCGGCGACGGCAAGAAGCGCATCCCGCCGACGGCTCCGGCGGCGATCTGGTCGAGGTCCTCCCACTCGGTGCCGTTCTGGTGACCGCCGAGGGCACCGACGTAGATGTCGGCCTGCCGCCACAGCACGCCCTTGGGCATGCCCGTCGTGCCCCCGGTGTAGAGGATGTAGAGGTCGTCGGGTGACCACTCGGCGGCCGGCCGATCGGCCGTGACGCTGGCCAGTGCGGCCTCGTACTCGACCGCCCCGGGCAGCAGCGCGTGGCCGCTCCCGTCGTCGACCTGGACCAGCACGGTGAGGTCGGGAAGGTTCGGCAGCACGGCGGCCAGCGTCGGCGCGAACGCCGAGCTGTACACGATCGCCCGGGCGCCGCTGTCGCGCAGGAGGTAGGTCAGCTCCTCCTCCACGTAGCGGTAGTTGACGTTGAACGGGGCCAGGCGAGCCTTGTACCCGCCGATCATCCCCTCGAGGTACTCGTTGCCGTTCGTGAGGTACAAGGCGAGGTGGTCCTGGCCGGTCTCCCACCCCTGGAGCTCGGACCGCGGGGTGGTCCGCTCGTCGCCGCCGACCCCGCGGCCGAGGAAGTAGTTCGCCAACCGACGGCTCCGCTCGGTGAACTCCGCCCACGTGAACCGGCGATCGCGCCACACGAGACATTCGGCGTCGGGTTTGGCGGCAGCGATCGCCTCGGACACGGCAGCGAGGTTGAACTCCATGGCGGCGAAACCTAGAAGGTCGCCGCGTTCGTCGATGAACCGACCGCGGCGCGGCAACCTTTCGGGCGGCAACCTTTCGGGGGGCCGATGCGTCGGTCAGGGTATGGAAGTGAGGGAACCGATGGCGGAGCCGGCCGACGCGACCAGACCGACGATCGACGACGTGTTCGCTCGCGAGTACGGCCCGCTGTGTCGACTCGCGGTCAGTCTCGTCGACGACCCGGGACGGGCAGAGGAGCTGGTGCAGGACTGCTTCGCCCGCGCCCTACCTCGCTGGGAGCAGCTCGACAATCCGGGCGGCTATCTGCGTCGTGGGGTCGTCAACGCCGCCCGGAGCGAGCTGCGCAAGCGACGAATCCGCCGCCGGACTCCGAACCCACCCGAAGGGTTCGCTCAACTTCCCGAACGCGACCGCCAGCTCCTCGATGCGGTGGCGCGACTCTCGCCCCGACGTCGCATCGCCGTGACGCTCCGGGTGCTCGAAGACCGCTCCGAAGCCGAGACCGCGGAACTGATGGGATGCAGCCTCGGCACCGTCAAATCACTCACGAGCCGCGGGCTCGATGATCTTCGCAAGGTGGTGACCCGATGAACGATCTCGAACGGGAGCTGCGGGACGCGCACGCGGCTCGCACTCCGATCCACACCTTTCCCCCGCCGAGTTCCGAGGTGGTGCGAGTCCGGGCCCACGCCCTCGAACGCCGCCACCGCCGGAACCTGGCGTTCGCGACGTTCGCCACGGTGGCGATCGGGACGGTGACCCTCGTCGGCGTGCTCGGCAACGACGACTCGGTCTCCACGATCGGCAACGCACCGGACACCGTCGTCCAGAGCACCGCCGTCGAGCCCGGACCCTCGGTCGGCGAATCCACGTCGGTCGTGGCCCCACCGTCGACGACACTGCCCGCGTCGACGAGCCTGCCGACCGGGACGGGCAGCGCGCCATCGTCGGTCGCCGAGACGCCCGCACCGACCAGCACCGGCTCGGAGCCCACCACCACCGTGCCCGGAACGACCGGTTTCGCCACCGTTCCGCTCCCCGACGTGATCACGGTCGATCACGCCGCTCCGCCACCCCTCGTCACTCCCCAGACCGTGGGGACGCTCACGGGCTCCGCTGACACGACGATGAGCTTCGCCGTGCTCGACGACGATTCCGGCTTCGTCGTCGTCGACGGTGAGACCGCCACCCGTTACGACGGCTCGGGCAACACGGGGACGAGCGTGCCCGCTCCCGGAGTCGTCGATGCGGTCGTCCATGCCGACATCCTCTACGGACTGCGTTTCGGGACGACCATGCCACCGACGGCCGAGTTCGTGGCGATCCCGCTCAGCGGATCGAACGCAGGCGCGGTCGTGGCTCGGTCCGAGGTCGACCCGAACCAGTACCTCGAGCTCCCCGTCGGGTCGTTCGGACTGGGCCGGGCCGGCGTGGTCGACCTGCTTCGCGCCCGCGGGACGACCGTCATCCACTACGTCGACGAGCGCGGTCAGCAGTCGCCCGGCATCCAGGTCCGTGGGCCGGACGTGCCCGGGTATGACGAGGCGTCCGGAATCATCACGCTGTCGGATGGCCGAACCGTTCGGCTGGACGTTCGCCGTCACCCCGATGCCGCGGACCCCTTCGTCGGCCCGTCGCCGATGTCGTACGGGCCGGACGGTGAGCTCGTCCTGTGGACCTGGATCGGACCGGGCACCGATCCGAGCGGCGACTTCGGCGGCTCGCCCACCGAGCAGGTCGTGATCCGAATCGGTCAGGACGGCCGGATCGACGTTCGGCTCCTGCCGATCGGGTGGGAGGTCGCGGCGACCTCGCCGGGCGGCGTGCTCCTCCAGCGCACGAGCGTGGCGGGAGACGGACAACGGACCGTCGAGATGGCCTGGATGCCTCCCGCCGAATGGGGCTGAGCGCCCCCGGGGCGAGGTCTGCCGCATCGTCAGACCGGCGCCCCGAGACGACTGCGGTCAGCGCCCTCGGCGGGGCAGGATGGTGGCGTGGATGAACACGCCCCCACCGTCGTGGTCTCCCGGCGCGTCCGGGAGGGACACGAGACGGCGTTTCGCGAATGGAACTCACGCATCCGGGCCGCAGCCGAGGCGTTCGACGGCCATCTCGGCAACGAGACCCAGGCCCCGTCGCCGAGCCACCCGGACCGCTGGGTCACCATCTACCGATTCGCCACACCCGAGCAGCTCGATCGCTGGCTCGTTTCGCCCGAGCGACAGGCGTTGATCGAGGAGGGTCACGACCATCTGGTCGCGCCGATGATCGAGCAGCGCCTCGCGGTCCCCTCCGGTCAGCGCGAGGTCGTCACCGGCGTCATCAGCCAACGGATTCCGCCGGATCGGGCCGCCGAGTTCGAAGCGGCGATGACCCGGGTGTCGGCCGAGATCGCCGGCTTCCCGGGCTTCGTCCGCAGTGACGTGCGTGCGCCTGTCGCCGGCGTGCAGGACGACTACGTGGTCGTGTTCTCGTTCGAGACCCGCGAAGACCTCGATCGCTGGCTCTCCTCGCCCGAGCGTCGAGCGGTCACGGCGGCGCTCGACGCCATCGTCGACGGTGACCGCACGTTGAACGTCGTCGGCGGGTTCGCCGGATGGTTCTCCGGCGCCAGCACGGCCGCCGGACCGACCCGATGGAAGCAAGCACTCACCGTGCTCGCAGGGCTCTACCCGGTCTCGCTGCTCATCCGCTGGATCCTCGGCGGACAGCTCGCCAAGCTGCCGTGGCCCGCGGCGACCTTGGTCTCCAACATCCTGGGCATCATCGCGCTCACGTGGATCGTGATGCCGCGCCTCACCCGGGCGCTGCGCCGCTGGCTCTCGCACTGACGTGCGAGCGCCCCACCAGCCGCGGCCTTGATCGGGGCCTCGGCGCCTGACCGGAGCGACGTCAACGTCAGGCGTGGGCGTGAGACCTCAGGCGTGGGCGTCAGGCGTCAGGCGTCGGTCCACTCCCCGACCGCCCCACGCACGTCGGTCCCGATCGCGACGACCCGCACGCGCCAGGGCCGGGCGTCGGCCACGACGGCGAAGGAGTACGCCGCCGCGCCGCAGAAGATCTCGACCGATGCGACATCGACGATGGCTCGCAGTTCCCGCACCTCACCGGTCGGCACCGGTGGCGCTGGTTCGGGCACCACCCACGGCGTCGCCGAGCTCGTCGCCAACAGCGAGCCGTCGCCGACCTCCCACCGAACCACGACGGTGTCCTCGCCACGCCGCAGTTGCAGCTCCACGGCGCCTGGCGTCATGGCCTCCAGCCGGAGAGCGCCGGCGCGGCGGATCGGCTCGAGGTCGCGCGCCGTGCCGTCGTGGACCACGTGGTGTTCGACGCCTGACCCGCCGAGCAGGTCGTCGACGCCGACCGGGTGCTGGGCGAGGCGGAGCTCACCCCCCGCCCGGATCGCGGTGACCCGTCGGGGAATGCTCAGCTGGCCCCGCCAGTCATCGGCCGGGAAGGGCTCGGGGACTCGCCAGTTCCCCATCCAGCCGACCCAGATCGGATCGCCGTCCGGCGCGCCGTTCCACGCCTGGGCGGCGTAGAAGTCGGTGCCGTGATCGACCCAGAACGCCGGCGCCTCGGGACGCAGCGTCCGACCGTCGAACGTGACCACCATCGCCTGGACCCCGGAGCTTCCCGAGGGCGAGCCGCTCCCGAGCCCGATCGTGAGCACCTCGACGCTCGCTCCGGCCGGGTCGTGGACCCGCATCAGCTCCGGCGTCTCCCAGACCGCGCCCTCGTCGAAGTGGCCGGTGAGCACCTGTGTCCGAGTCCACGAGCGGAGGTCGTCGGAGATCAGCACCCACACCGATCGGCCGACCGCGACCAGCATCACCCACCAGCCATCACCGTGATCGTGATCGAGATCTGCGCCCCCGTCGCGGCTCACGAAGCGGAACACCTTCGGATCCCGGAAGTCGGGTTCACCCTCGGCGGTCAACAGCGGGCCGTCGTCCTTCACGAAGGTCTCGCCACCGTCGAGCGACCAGGCCCGGCCCTGGCGTTCCCCGAGATGCTCGTGGTGGTACGTGAACCAGGCCACCACCGATCCGGCGCCGAGACCGGCGGTGTTCATCGAGTCGAGGACCGCCGACCCGGAGAAGATCGTGCCGTGCTCGTCGGGCGAGAGCGCGATCGGCCGGGACTCCCACCGGAGGAGATCGGTCGACACGGCGTGGCCCCAGTGCATCGGCCCCCACGACGTGGAGTCCGGATGGTGCTGGAAGTAGGCGTGAAACCGACCGTCGACGACGACCAATCCGTTCGGATCGTTGAGCCAACCGGTCGCGGTCAGGTGGACGAGCGGTCGGATCACGATCCCACGGGAAACGGCTGTGGGTTGGTCGGGTCGCGGTCGTCAGGGTCGGCGGTCCGCGTCGGTTGCTCGAACGCCGACGGACGCGGTGCGGGACGGCGCACTCCCTTACGGGCCAGCCACGCCTCGAACTCGGCGACCTGCACGACCACGTCGGCCGGCGCGAACACCGCCCATTCCGATCCCGCCGACGACGGCAGCCCCGGCGGGATCGCGTCGCGAGGCACGACGCGAACGATGCGCTCCGAACCGTCGACCTCGTCCACCGGTTCCCGGGTCAGGCGGCCGGCACGGGCCCGGTGGAGCGGCACGAACGCACCGGGCTCCAGCACCTGGATCCACGCCCGGACGACATCGCCCCGACCACCCAAGGGTGCCTCCATGGCACGGATCATCTCCTCGCCGGTCGATGCCAGGCCGAGCAGCCCGTCGACCTGGAAGAGCTCCTGGCGCAGACCGGCCACCCGTTGCTCGAGCGTGGCCACCCGCCGACACCCGTCCAGCATCCCGCGAGGTGAGAAGACCTCACCTCCAGCTCGTCCTCGGCCAGGTCGTCTCGCGCCGCGAGTTGCCGCGAGCGGAACTGTCGACCCAGCAACAGCGCGCCGGCCAACGCCGCGATCAGCAGCGGGATCAGCGGGTCGAACACGACGGCCGCAACGAGGAGCAGCGCGGCGCCGAGCCCGGCGGCGGACCGCCGGATCAGCGGATCGATGCGCTCCCCGCGCGCCGCTGCGGCGTCCTGGCGGTCCGCCCGCCGCCGCCGCACCACGAGCAGGTCCTCACCGGTCCGAGCCTGGTCGTCGAGCAACTCGACGATGACCCGCTGGGTCGGCGCCGGCAGCTTGCGCTGCAGTACCGGGTCGGCGAAGTACGAGTGGCGCGTCGCGGTGAGATCGGCGAGCTCGATCTCCAACGCCGCTTCGATCTGGCGCTTCGTCGCTCCGACGTCGTCGCGATCGGCGAACTCCTCGCCGGCCTGTCGCCACGCCGCCGGGATCAGGCGGTACAGCTCGGACGCCCTCCGACGCTCGTCGGCGATGGCCGCGCTGACCTTGCGTCGGACGGGATCGTAGGCATCGCGCACGGCGTTCTTGGCCGCCTGCAGGTCCGCCGAGCCAGTGGGAACGGTGCCGCCGAACGTGAGTGTCAGGTGGTCCAGACGAGCGCGGAGCACGGAGCGGACCAGCGAGCGGTGGGAACGCAGCTCGGGCGACCAGACGATGCGCAGGGCATACGCCGGGTGGAAGCGCAGCAGCGACTCGGTGGCCTCGCGGATCGACTCCGAGTCGTCGGCCGACGCCGCGAGGACGAGCATCTCGGTGAGCGCGCCGCGGTTCACGGGGTCGAGTTCGAGGGCCCGCTCGCACGACCGTCGGGCCGCGTCGCGCCGGCCGGGGGCCCTATCGGCTCGAGCGACGAGCACGAGCGACTCGGCGGTGCGGCGACGACGGAGTTCGGCCGGGGCCTCCTTGGCGGCCAGGACCGCATTGCGAGCGTGCTCGAGCGAGGCGCGAACGTCCCGCCGGTTCCCGCCGACGCTGCGGAGCCACGCCGCGCAGAACGACGAGACCCAATCCAGAGCGAAGGTGTCGACCGCCTGTTCGAAGTGGCGCAGGCTCGCCGTCCGGCTGCCGAGCGCCAACGCGGCGACGGCGAACCGCCGTTGCTGCACGAGATCGCCGGTGAGCGTCGGCGCCAGTGCCACGTCGTTCGTGGCGTCCATCAGCTCGGCGAAACCGAGGTATCCGGCCAGCTCGCGAAGGCGGCGGAAGAGGCGCGGGGTCGCATCCCAGGCCGCGCCGTCGCTGCCCCCGGCGTGCAATCGTCGGCGCGCTTCGATCTCCGCTTCGCGCACCACCACCGACACGTCGACGTCGAGCACGCCGACGGTTCGCTCGGCGAGGACCTTGTCGTGGAAGGCCTGGGCTCGCTCGTCCATCGGGAGGTCGGGCCGGACCCGGTACACGATCACCGGGACGTCGTCGTCGGTCGCGGTGTCGTACTCCTCCTCGGTGATGCTCAGTTCGCCGGCCGGCACGTCGCCGTAGGACGGACCGAGCAACAACACGAGCACATCGCATTCGCGAACCACGTCGACGCTCCGACGACGCGGCGATCGCGGATCGGCTCGTCCGTCGTCGAGCGCGACGAGGACGAGATCGGGTGCGTGCAGGGCGAACTCGTCGCGCAGGCGCGCTCGGACGAAGTCGAGGCCGTCGCTCGCGAATCGCGAGGCGAGGAACACCTTCGTCCGCATCTCGTCCTCTTCCTGCAGCCGGGCTGGTCCTGAACCCAGGCGCTGCATCCGGTGTCGTGGCCGTCCCGTCAAATGTACGATCCCCGCCCGGTGCAGGGCGGTCACCCACGCCGCGCCGTGTCGTTCAGTCCGGAACGTCCGCCAAACCGGAGCCGAACAACACCCCATCGGCCGCCAACGCAGCGACGTCCTCGGCGGCGAGGCCGACCTCGGCGAGCACCTCGCGGCCGTGCTCGCCGTGGAGCGGTGCCGGTCGGCGCACCGAGGGCGGTGTGGCGTCGAGCCGGAACGGTGCCGGTACCACTCGGTACGGCCCGGCGTGGGGATGGTCGGCGAGCGGAAGGGCATCGACGACGTCCTCCAGCTGGGCGACCTCGGAGGCCGCGATGCTGTTGGCCCGACAGAACGCCAGCCAATCCGCCGTGGTCTTGGACGCCATGACGGTGGCGACGTCGCGGTACAGCTGCTCGATGTGTTCCAGGCGGCGTTGCGGGGTGGTGATCCGGTCGTCGGCCAGGTCGGGTCGGCCGGCCCCTTCGAACAGACACCGATAGGAGCGCTCGTCGTAGGGAAACACGTGGACCCAACCGTCGAGGGTCCGCTGCGGGCGGCGGTGCTCGGTCAACAGTCGCCGGTGGCCCGGGGAACCGAGTTGCGGCTCGGGGATCGACCCGACGCCGTGTTCCACGAGGACGAACGACGTCATCGTCTCGACCATCGGAACCTCGACCCGCTGCCCGGCGCCCGTGACCGATCGGTGGAACAGTGCCGCGAGCACGGCCGTGACGATGGCATAACCGCTCACCTTGTCCGCCAGGATCGTCGGCACGGGCATCGGATCGCCGCCCATCCGGCGAGCGAGATCGCAGATACCAGACGCCGATTGGATGACGTCGTCGTACGCGGCGTCATCGGCGCGATCGGAGTCCGACGGGAACCCGGCCGCCTGGCAGAACACGACATCGGGGCGCACGGCGCGGACGTCGTCGTAGGCGAGGCGGAGCCGGCGCAGCGGTCCGGGCCGGAGGTTGGTGACCACCACGTCGCACGTCGCGGCGATCGCCAAGAAGGCGGCCCGCCCGCGCTCGTCCTTCAGGTCGAGCCCGACGCTGCGCTTGTTGCGCATCAGGTTCAACGCCATCCCCGACAGGCCCGGGACGGGACCGGCCCCGATGCTCCGGTTGGCGTCGCCGGCCCGATCCTCGATCGTGATGACCTCGGCCCCGAGGTCGCCGAGCACCTGGGTGGCGAGTGGCCCCATCACCACCGAGGTGAGGTCGAGCACCCGGATGCCGTGCAGTGCACCAGCTCGATCCGGCGGGCGGGGATGCGTGTCGTCTTCGGCTCCCGTCGAGGTCACGTCCGGACCCTACGGCCTCCGGTCGGCAGCAGAGCAGTTGCGGCGCTCGCCAGGACGACCAGGGCGATTCCGAGCAGCTGGACCGGGCCGAGTCGCTCGTCGAGCAACACGAATCCGCTCAGCGTCGCCACCGCCGGGCTCAAGCTCATCAACACGCCGAAGACCCTCGGCGGCACGGTGCGCAGGGAGATCAGATCGAGCGAGAACGGAACGAGTGCGGACAGCAACGCCACGACGGACCCGAGCGCCAACACCCGAGGCTCGAGCAGTCGGCCTCCGGCTCCGATCCCGAACGGAGAGGCGGCCAAGCAGGCGACCGCCATCGCCAGGGCCAGACCGTCGAGCGTGCCGGTGACCGCACCGGTCGCCCGGCTGGCGAGGATGTAGCCGGCCCATCCGAGGGCCGCCAGCGCGGCGAACAACAGGCCGAGCCGGTCCAGCGCCACGTCGCCTTCGCCGAGCAGCACGACGCCGACCAGGGCCGTCGCGGCCCAGACCAGTTCCACGGCGCGTCGGGACAGCGCCACGGCCAGGCCCAGGGGACCCAGCAGTTCGATCGTGACGGCGACGCCGAGCGGCAGCCGCTCGACGCCGGCGTAGAACGTGAGGTTCATCGTCGCGAGCACGAGCCCGAAGGCGACGATGGTGAGCCACTTCGCGTGCGGCGCGGCCACGCAACCGAGGACGGACCGCCACCGCGAGCACCACCGCCGCCAGCCCTTGACGGAGCATCACGACGCCACCGGGGCCGACGTCGTCGAACACCCGGCCGGCTAAGACGGCGCCCGTCTGCACCGAGACGATCGAGCACAGGACGAACAGCGCCGAACGACCGGCGAGGGGACCGTGAGCGGGTTCGGCGGTCGAGGAGGGAGTCGCGGTCGCGGCACCGGTCATGTCCGCATCCTGCGCCAATCCCCGGTGGCAGGGAAATGCTCGTTCTCGTACGGTTATGTTCTCCAGGAATGACCATCGAACTCCGGCACCTGCGCTGGTTCCTCGCCATCGCCGAGGAACGCAACCTCACGCGCGCCGCGGCCCGGATGCACGTGGGGCAGCCGACCCTGTCCCGGGCGCTGGCCCAGCTCGAACGAGAGCTCGGGGTCCGTCTCGTCGACCGTTCCACCCACCATCTCGAGCTGACCGAGGCCGGACACGCCTTCGAACGCGACGCCTTCGAGACGGTGCAGAACTTCGAGCGGACGATCGCCCGGGCCGGCGGATCCGTGCCTCCGCTCCGGCTCGGCCACAGCTGGTCGTCGTCGTCGTTCCTGACCGCGATCGCCAAGGCGTGGGGCGCCGTGCCGGGCCGCCCCTGCCCCCTCGTGATCGTCCGGAGCGAGGACCGCAACGCCGCGCTCACCACCGGTGGCTGCGACGTGGCGCTGACCCGCGGCCCGGTGGACCGACGGCGATTCCGAACCGTGACCCTCGTGGAGGAGCCACGCGTCGCCGTCCTCCCCGCCGACCACCGCCTCGCGACACGCCGGTCGGTGCGGCTGGAGGAGCTCGCCGACGGGGCCCTCGTGCAGACGACGGTGGGGATCACCACCCCGGAGCTCTGGCCGGGGGCGGCGCGGCCCAGCGTCGCCGCCGTCGTGAACACGGTCGACGACTGGCTGATCGAGATCGCCTGCGGCAACGGGTTCGGCGTGAGCGTCACCTCGACCGCCGTCCTGCATCCTCATCCCGAAGTGCGGTACGTGCCGGTGCCGAACGCCCCACCGGTCCCGCTGTTCCTCGCCTGGCCACGTAGCGGCGCCCACCCTGCCGTCAAGGAACTGCTGGCCGCGGCCTCCTCGATCGAGTTCTGAACCTGCCAGGATGTCGTCGGAATTCATTGGCCGATCAGAAACAGGAGTGGGCCATGGTGAGGATCGAACCCCCGTGCGACGTCTCGCAGATCTCCCCGTGGGATCACCACGCGGACGTGGTCGTGGCCGGGCTCGGCGTGGCGGGGGCGGGCGCCGCGCTCGAGGCCCACCGGTCCGGCGCCACCGTGCTGGTGATCGAGCGGACGAGCGGCGGCGGTGGCGCCAGCGCCAACTCGGAGGGGATCTTCTATCTCGGTGGCGGGACGTCGATGCAGCGCGAGTGCGGCTACGAGGACACGCCCGAGAACATGTACCGGTTCATGCGGGCCAGCACGACCACGAGCGACGATGCCGCGCTGCGGCTGTTCTGCGATCAGGCCGCCGCCCACTTCGATTGGCTCGAAGCCCAAGGGATCCGGTTCGAGCGCAAGGCCTTCGTCGGCAAGGCCGTCGCCGTGCGCACCGGGGAGGGGCTGCTGACCACCGGCAACGAGAAGGTGTGGCCGTTCAAGGAGGCCGCGGCCCCGGTGCCGCGGGGCCACCAGGCGTTCACCACGCCCGAGCGGAAAGGTGGTGTGACGGCGATGCGAGCCCTCACCGACACCGTCGAGCGCGAGGGCATCGACGTGCGGTGGGACACCCGGGTCGTCGGGCTGGTGACCGAGGGCGAACGGGTCGTCGGTCTCGTCGCCGAGACGGACGGCCGACGGATCGCCATCGAGGCCCGGGGTGGCGTGGTGCTCGCCACCGGGAGCTTCAACCTCAACCCGGAGATGACCGCCGCCAACCTGCCCGTCATCAGCGCCCACGGCACCCCACTCGGCATCGACACCAACGACGGCGTCGGCGTCCTGCTCGGCACGTCGGTCGGGGGGAGCACGTCCGGGATGAACGGCCACATCGCCACGGCGTCGCTCTACCCACCGTCGTCGCTGCTCAAGGGCATCGTGGTCAACAACCGTGGCGAGCGCTTCGTACCCGAGGACGCCTACCACGGACGGCTGGCCTACTTCGTCGAACAGCAGCCGGACCACGCCGCCTACCTCGTGGTCGACGAGGCCAATTTCGGCTATCCCGAGAAGGGCTCGCACCGGTTGGTCGACGTGTTCGAGGACGTCACCACCTTGGAGGCGACCGTCGGGTTGCCACCCGGAAGCGTCCAATCGACCCTCGATCGCTACAACGCCGGGGCGGAGACGGGCCAGGACACCGAGTTCCACAAGGCGGCCGAATGGGTCGAGCCGCTGCACCCGCCGCTCGCCGTGTTCGACATCTCCATCACCTCGAGTGACTACCACTACATCGCCCTCGGCGGTCTGGCGACGGACCACGACGGTCGGGTGCTCGACCAACGACGCCAGCCGATCCCCGGGCTGTATGCCGCCGGGGCGTGCGCCGCCCACCTCCCCCAGAACGGTGGGGAGTACGCGAGCGGGATGAGCCTCGGGCCAGGCTCGTTCTTCGGCCGGCGAGCCGGGGAACACGCCGCGAGCAGCGCCGCTCGCTGACCCCGCCGCTGGAGGGCACCGACCACCGAACTTCGGTGGCTCGGGGTACGCACCGGCTTGCACGCTGGCCTAGAGTCCTGCCGCCGATGCCAGCGGGGGCTGTCACCGGCTCCTTGCTGGAGGGACGCATGAGCGGACGCGACCTGTCGATCGCCGAGACGCCGGATCAACTGACCGCAGCGTGGCTGACCCGCGCCCTTCGCTCCTCGGGCGATCCTCAACGGCGCCGACGTGAGCCACGTGGCGCTCAGCCCGATCAGCACCGGACAGATGTGCGACTCGATGCGAGTCGAGATCTCTACGGCGTCACCGCAGCACCGCCGACGCTCGTGGCCAAGTTTCCGGCCGCCGATCCGACCAGCCGGGCCACGGCGGTGTCGCTGCGCAACTACGAGAACGAGGTTCGCTTCTACCAGGAACTGGCGCCGACCCTGGAGATCCGGACGCCAGCGGTCTACTACGCCGACATCGAGCTGGAGACCGCCGGCTTCATCCTCCTGCTCGAGGACATGGCGCCGGCCCGCCAGGGCGACCAGCTCCAGGGCTGCGACCCGGAGGCGGCGCAGCTCGCCATCGACGAGCTCGGCAAGCTGCACGCCCCCCGGTGGAACGACCACTCGCTGACCGAACTCGAATGGCTCGTCAAGAACCCCGAGGAGTCGCGCCAGAACATGTCGATGCTCCTGCCGCTGCTCTGGGCGGGTTACCTCGAGCGCTACGGCGACGTCATCAACGACGACGTCCGGGGTGCGGGGACCGCGCTGTTCGAGCGGTTGGACGACTATCTCGCTCCCCGACCCGGTCCCCAAGCGGTCGTCCACGGCGACTACCGGCTCGACAACCTGCTCTTCGGGCCGCCCGGATCGGCGACCCCGCTGGCCGTCGTCGACTGGCAGACCGTGTCGTATGGGTCGCCGATGAACGACGTCGCCTATTTCCTCGGTGCCGGATTGCAGATCGAGGATCGGCGCGAACACGAGGCCGGCCTGGTGCGGCGCTACCACGATCGGCTGGTCGAGCGAGGCATCACCGACTACGACTGGGACGACTGCTGGATCGATTACCGACGCGGCACGTGGTCGGGTCTGGTGATGGCGGTGGCGGCGAGCATGCTGGTCGAGCGGACCGAGCGAGGCGACGAGATGTTCCTCGCCATGGCGACCCGCCACGCCCGCCACGCGCTCGATCTCGACGCGGTCGGCGCCCTCGGCTGAGCGGGCTGGGCGCGGTCGGCTCAGGCTGCGGTGGTGGCGCCGGCGTCCAGGAGCTCGTCGAGGAACGATTCGGCCCAGTCGGTCGCCGCGTGACGGAGCGCCTCGGCCGCTCGCGCCGCAGCCCGCTGCTGACGGTCCGGTTCGGGCCGGTCGAGCACGTGTCGGATCGCGTCGGCGATGCCGAGCACGTCGCCACCGTCGACCACATCGCTCCATGGCGCGATGAGCGGCGCGACCCCGGCCCCGGCCCCGATCACCACGGCGCTCGGCCGGTCCCCGTTGAGGGTGGCGAACTCCAGCGCGACGAGGTTCATCCCGTCCCGCACCGGAGTGATGAGGGCCAGATCCCCGGCTCGCATCACCGCGGCCACTTCCCGTTGGGGCAACTGCCGCCGGATGAGCTCCACCACGAGTTTGCCGTCGGTCCGCCGGAACGTGCCGTTGATGCGCCGAGCCGTCGCTTCCAGCTGACCGTTGAGGTACCGATAGACCGGCACGCCGGTTCGGCTCGGCACGGCGATCTGCACCAGACGGAACTCGTCCGGGGTCACCGTCCCGGACGTGAGGAGATACTCGACGGCGTTCAGCTTGTGGAGGAGCCCCTTGGTGTAGTCGACCCGGTCCACCCCGACCGCGGTCACCCCGGTCGCACCGCGGTATCGCGTGGCCATCGCCGTCACCACGGGGTCGGTGCGGTACCCGAGCCATCGAGCGCCGTCGAAGCCGACGGGCATGGCGCGGACCCTGCCGCCGTGGGGATCACCCGAGCCGAGAAATGTCCGGATCGACTCGGCATCCTCTGCGGTCTGGGTGCCGATGAAGTGCATGGCGCGCAGGTCCTCCGCGACGGCGCGTCCCGAGCGCAGGTGGGCGAGCGACCGGGCCGCGACCGGCGTGTGGCAGAACAGCCCGACGACGAGGTCGGGACGGAGGCGAGCGAGATGCCGGCCCACGCCGTACACCTGATAGTCGTGCAGCCAGACTGCGGCGCCGGGCGCGGCGACCCGATCGATCGCGTGCGCGGTCCGCTCCTGGACGAACTCGTAGCTTCGACGCCAGGAGGCGTCCTCCTCGACATGATCGTCGAGGCCGTGAAGTGCGGGCCACAACGTCTGGTTGCAATAGCCGTCCAGGGCGAACTTGCGTTCGATCGGCGAGATCGGCACCGCGGCCAGTTCGAACCCGACGACCTTCTCGGGCGGCGGGTCGGCATGGGCCTCGAGGAAGCCGAGCCAGGTCGCGGGCCGGTCACGGAGCACCGGCTCCAACACCGAGACGAGACCTCCCGGCGCCCGTCGCCACGACTCTCGATCGTCGAGCTCCACCGGAAGTCGGCTGGAGACGACGACCAGGTGGCTCGTGCCGGGCAGGTTCTCGTCCATCCGTCCCTCCTCGTCGCGGACGGGCAGTTGGGTACCCGATCACCGAGGACGCGAACCTCGACCGCACCACCCGTTCGGGCGGTCTACGGTCCGAGATTCACGCGGGAAGCGAGGTCCAGACCTTCTCGCACACGTGGGTCGCCGCCAGGCGGACCAGGGCTTCGGCCTGCTGAGGCTCGATGTCGTACCCCTGGGAGTACGCCACGATCCCGCTCATCGCCTCGTGCTGCGAGGGGCTGCGGCTGATGGCGACGCACATGGCATCCATCAGTTCCTGGGCGGCATAGAAGCCGCTGCCGACCGCGGCGCGATCCTCGTTCTCCGAGTTCCATTCGGCCAGCGTCAGGACCCCGTCGTTGGCGGCGATGATGCTGTCGAACTCGGTGGTGGTGCTGGTGGCCACGACCTCTTGTGGCTCGGACCCGCACCCGGCGCTCGCGAGCAGCGCGAGCGCGCCGAGAACGGCGGTGAACGGTCGGCGGATCCGCCGACGCCCCTGCGTCGATGTCCTCATCACCGACGACCATGGCGGCCAGTGGCCCAACCGGACCGCACCGCGCGACAGATCGCGGCGCACGGGTTCCTCGGACCAACCGTGGGCGCCCTCGTGGCCCCATCGCGTGCATTCATCGCTCGATGGTTATAGAGTGTCGGACCGTGCCCCAGGAACTGCCCGTCGAACTGCTCGAGCACGTCGCCGAGCGCTTCCGCGTGCTCGGCGACGCCACTCGGTTGTCGATCCTGCGCACGCTGCTGGACGACGGCGAAGCCAACGTCGGAGAACTCGTCGAACGACTCGGATCGAGTCAGGCGAACATCTCCAAGCACCTGCGGGTCCTCCAGTCGGCCGGGATCGTCGCCCGACGGCCCGAGGGGACGGCGGCCTACTACTCGGTCGCCGACCCGAGTCTCCTGCCGATCTGCTCGATCGTCTGCGAGCGCCTTCGGGACCAGGTCGCCGACGACGCCAGGACCTTCTCCATCTCCTCCGGCTCCTCCGGTCCCCGGCCCGCCTGAGTCCGCCCCCTCGACCCGACGTCCACCGCCGGGCCTTCTTCATCGCTTGATCGTCCAGGAGTTACCAAATCATGATCGACGAACCGATCGACCACACCCCGCTCGCCAGACTCGGGCGGTGGGCCCACGCCCGCCGCCGCCTCGTGATCCTCGTCTGGGCCGCCATCGCCATCGGCCTCGGCTTCTTCGCCCCCAAGCTCGAGCACGCACTGTCCGGGGCGATGTGGGAGGTGAAGGGCAGCGATTCCCTCGCCGCTCGCAACGTCATCGACCAGCAGTTCGGCGGCCTCTCGTCGCAGTCGGCCGCCGTCGTGATCCACTCCGACTCGCGCTCGTTCGACGATCCGGCCTTCCAATCGGTCATCGACGCTGCCAACGCCGTGCTCGCCACCGAGCCGGCCTTCGGTGCGCCGATGCCGGCCCAGCCCGGGATGGACGGCCAGACCGTGATGATCCAGGCCGGCGCCCTCGTCGACCCGACCGAGGCCGTTCGCGCCGCGGAGCGGATCCACGACGAGATCGGAGCGCTCTCCACGACCGATGACGGTGGTGACATCACCGTGGCCCTGACCGGCTCGCCGGCCTTCTGGGCCGACTTCAACAACGTCAACCGCGAAGGGATGATGAAGGCCGAGATCCTGACCTGGCCGGTCACCGCGGTGATCCTCGTCATCGCCTTCGGCACCCTCGCCGCCGCTGGCCTGCCGCTGCTGCTCACCGCGGCCGGCCTGCTCGCCTCGATGGGCGTGCTCTACGGGATCACCAAGGTCACCGACCTGTCGATCTGGACCCTGAACTTCGCCATGATGTTCGCCCTCGCGCTGGGCATCGACTACGCGCTCTTCATCGTCACGAGGTACCGGGCCGCGCTCCACGCCCACCCGGACGATCCCCAGCACGCGACCGGTGTCACGATGGACACGGCGGGCAAGGCCGTGCTCTTCTCCGGGATCACCGTGCTGATCTCGCTCTCCGCGATCCTGTTGGTGCCGATCCCGGCCTTCCAGTCGATGGCGGCCGGGATGATGCTCTCGGTCGGCTTCGTGCTCCTCGCCGCGCTCACCCTGCTCCCGGCGCTGCTCGGCCGGGGCATCGACAAGTTCGCCCTTCCGTGGCACTCCGTCGGCGATCACCGCAGCGCGCGGTTCTCGGCCTTCGCCGACAAGATCCACCGTCACCAGTTGCCGGTCGCCATCGGTGCGGTGGTCGTGCTGCTCGGTCTCGCCACTCCCCTGTTGAACCTGAAGACCGGCATGCCGAGCATCTCGATGCTCCCCAAGGACGAGCAGGCCCGGCAGGGCTACGACTACCTGGCGGCCAGCTTCGGCCCGGGCGGACCGGGCCCGATCCAGGTGATCGTGCCCGCCGGTGCCGATGCCGACGCGGTGGCGGCGCAGGTCCAGTCGACCCCCGGAATCGCCATGGCGTTCCCGCCGCAGCCGGGCATGCAGGGCGCCTCGCTCATCCAGGCGGTCGGCATGTACGACCCGTCGTCGTCCGAGGCGATCGCCACCATCGGCGCCTTGCGTGACGTCCTCCCGTCCGACGTACTCGTCGGCGGGCCGGTCGCCGAGAACCACGACCTCGACCACACGCTGCGCTCCAAGGCGCCGCTCGTGATGGGCGTGGTGCTCGTGCTCGGATTCCTGCTGCTGATCCTCGCCCTCCAGGCGATCGTGGTCGCCTTCGTCGGCGTCATCTTCAACCTGTTGTCGGTCGGAGCGGCCTTCGGTGTCGGTGCCCTCGCCTTCCAGCACGGCTGGGCGGCGGGTCCGATGGGCTTCGAGAGCCAGGGCTACCTCACCTCGTGGGCGCCACTGTTCTTCTTCGCCCTCGTGTTCGCCATCTCGATGGACTACACGGTGTTCCTGCTCGCCTCGACCCGGGAGCATTTCGAGCGCTCCGGGAACGCCGACGAAGCGGTGCAGGGATCGATCGCCCACACCGGCCGACCGATCGTCGCCGCGGCCGGGATCATGATCGCGGTGTTCTACACCTTCGCCATCGCTGGCACCCTCCCGATGAAGGAGATGGGGATCATCCTCGGCACAGCCGTGTTGCTCGACGCCCTGCTGGTGCGCCTGGTGCTCGTGCCAGCCGTGCTCTACCTGATCGGCGACAAGGCGTGGTGGCTGCCGAAGTGGATCGATCGGGTCCTCCCCGACATCAAGTTCGCCCACTGATCACGCGGCGGCCTTCGCCGACAGCGAGGCGCTTCCCAGGATCGATGGGTGCGGGCTGAACCATTCGGCCCCTCGGCCCGGGGCCGACCTGGTCACGGCCATGGCCGGCATGCTAGAACCGCTCCGTTTCTCGCCCTCCACGGGCGGGTGTTCGGCGCAACGCGAAGGCGGTTTGGAGATGTCACAACAGTTTCCCCCCGGTGGGTACCCCGCGCCCGGTGCCATGCCGCCCGCGCCACCGAAGTCGTCCTCGGGCGGCAAGACCGCCCTGATGGTGATCGGCGGGCTCCTCGCTGCGTTCGGTCTGGTCGCGGCGGGCATCTTCATCGCTGGCGGCCTCGGCGGGAACGACAGCGCGGCGGTCGACACGACGGCGCCGGTCGCGGTCGTGTCCACCGAGGCCGCGTCGACGACGGCCCCGGCCGGCGAGACCTTCGAGTTGCCCGAGGGCGAGGTGTTCCTCTCCCCGGCGAACGACGTCGGCCCCGCTCCCTTCTCCGCCCAACCGTTCGCTCCGGAACCGGTCGCTGAAGTCGCCGAGCCACCGGCGTCAGAGCTCGACCACGATCACCGCGCCCTAATGCCGCGCCCATCGTCGCAACGAGCGGTGACCGGCCGGGCATCTACGGCGGCACGCGCGACAACGACGCCTGTGACAAGGAGCAGATGAAGCAGTTCCTCGTGGCGAACCCGGCCAAGGCGGCCGCATGGGTCGCGGCGCTCAACACCGACGCCACGCTGCGTTGGCCGACGGGTGCCCTCACGGTGGCCGACATCCCGGCCTACCTCGACACGCTGACCCACTGATCCTGCTCTCCGACACCCGGGTCACCATGTTCGGGTACGACGACGGCGTCACCGGTGTCCATCACTCCCGTCAGTCGGTGCTGCAGAAGGGCGGCGCCGTGCTCATCGATCCCTACGGCGTGCCCCGGGCCAAGTGCTACTGCGGCAACCCGCTCACGGCACCGGTGCCTTCCAACGTGGCGGTCAGCTACGTCGGCACACCCTGGCCGAACTTCGACCCGACCCAGATCACGGTCACCTCGCCGTCCGGTCAGCCGGTCACCAGTTTCACCGTGACCGACATCAAGACCGGCCAACCCATCACGGTCACCGTCGGCTCCGGCACGTCGAACGCCGCCGCGCCAAGAACCACCACAGCGGCACCCACCACGACCGCGGCCCCCACCACGACGGCGGCCCCGACCACCACAGCGTCAGCCGCGGCGATCCACGCTGCCGCCTGGCGCCGTGCGGCCGCCGAGCGTGCCACCTTCTCCTTCACCCCGCCGGCCGGACTGCCGGCCCCGACTTCTCCAATCCGATTCGCGTCAAGTACCAGTCTCGGACTCGAACGGCGACGGGTTCGTCGACGGCTTGGACGAAGTCGCTCAACGTCGGAGCCAGCGAATCCCAGCCAGACGATCGACGAGTATTTCCGGGCGACCACGTCGACCTTGACGACGTCCGCCGGCACCCTGTGCTCCGGTCAGACCCGAAGCACGCTGGCAAACGGCTGGGAGATCTACGAGCAGACCGGCTGCACCTGGGACTGCGGGCGGCGGCGTGCGGGCACCGATGCCGGACTCTCTACGCCGTCGCCACCAACCAAGGCCCGACGGCACGATCTTCACCATCTCCAGCACCAACCGGTCGTGGCTCGAGTCCACGATGAACAGCGTCGTCTTCCCCTGACGTCCGCCCCGCCTGCTCACGCAGCGTTTGGTCGCTCACCGCTCGCCGAGCGGGGCCCGAGCGACCAAACGCCGAAGCGTCAGCGGGGACCGCGCAGGCGAGGACGTAGCGTCGGCGTGACGGGCCCTCGCCGAGTGCGCCGGACCGCGTTCGGCGGCAGCGACGGGCTCGAAGCCGGTCGAGCGGAGCAGCGCGTCGAGCTCGTCGGCGCCGTGGAAGGCGCCGGAGATCGGTTCGAACGTCACCCCAAGCAACTCCGAGAACTCGACCGACCCGGTGCCCAGGTGAACAGCGACAAGGACCGACCGGCCCGGAACCAGCACCCGTCGGACCTCGGCCAGCAACCGCGGCGACGTCGTGGCGCGCGGCACGTGTCGGAGCACGTCGCGAAGCACGGCACCGCCGAATGCTCCTGAGGAGAAGGGCAACCGGCGGGCATCAGCCTGCACTCGCGGCGTGGACACGGGCGCCCAGCCGAGCATTGCCCTCGACAGGTCCGCGGCGACCACGCGCGAGCCGAGACGACGGGCGACCGGCGCCACGCCTGCGCCCACCTCGAGGATGGGACCGTCCGTGGCACGGCCGAGTCGGTCGACCAGCCTGGCGTCCATGGCCAGCTGGTCGAGCTCGTCCCCGTGCGCGGCGGCGTAGGCAGCTGCCATCGCGTCGTACGCGGCACCGATCCGACTCGGGTCGAACGAGTCAGGCTCGCTGGCCATGGCCCCGAACTTCATCGCTCGTTCCCCAGGTCACTCGGTGTTTGGTCGCTCCGCACCCGTCAGGGGTGCCGGAGCGACCAAACGCTGCGGTCAGGCGGTGGCGGACTCGAAGATGGCCTTCGCACCGGGGTAGTCGGCCTTGCCATTGGGGGCCGCGGCACCCGCTCGGCCACGTGGAGCTGGCGGGGCAGCTTGAAGCTCGACAACCGGGTGCGCACGTCGGCCAGGATCTCCTCTGCGGTGGCCGTCGCCCCCGGGGTCAGCGAGACCACGCCGACCACACGGTTCCCGAACCGGTCGTCCGGAACTCGAACACCAACGCGTCCTCGACGCCGGCGTGCTCCTTCAAGGCCTCCTCCACCTCCTCGGGGAAGACCTTCTCGCCGCCGGTGTTGATGCAGTTCGAGCCCCGGCCGAGCAGTTCGAGCGAGCCGTCGGCCCCGATCCGAGCCATGTCGCCGGGAAACGCGTACCGCACCCCGTTGACCTCCCGGAACGTGCGGGCGGACTTCTCGGGGTCCTTGTAGTAGCCGATCGGGACGAGCCCACCGTTGGCCACCATCCCGACCTCGCCCGAGCCCGGCTCGACCTCCCGGCCGTCGTCGGTGAGGACCTTCGTGGTCGGCGACAGGCCGAACTTGGCCGTCTCTCCCGGCGGAGTGTCCTTCGTCGTCACCGACTGGCCCATGCCACCCTCGGTCGAGCCCAGCACATCGGCGATGGCGAGCTGCGGGATCTGCTCGAACAGGCGCTGCTTGACCTCGGTCGAGAACATCGCTCCGGAGGAGATCATCAGCCGCAGGCTGGAGAGGTCCCACCGGCCCGGGTCGTCCTCCAGCGCTCGCACCAGCGGTTTGGCGAAGGCGTCGCCGACGATGATGAAGTGCTGCACGCCGCGCCGCTCGACCACGTTCCACACCTCGACCGGGTCGAGGCTGCGCCCCTCGAGGAGGCAGGCGGTGCCGCCGAACATGTGCGGCACCATCATCCCGAGCCAGCAGCCGGTGCCGTGCATCAGCGGTGGGCCCGACATCGCCACGAGCGGATCGGCGTCCTGATTGGCGCGGATCACGTCGAGGAGATGGTCGGCGCCCTCGAGCGGCGGGAGTCCGATCATGGCCGGATAGCTCCGCACGAAGAAGCCGGTGAAGTCGGCCATCGGGTACATCACGCCCTTGGGCATTCCGGTCGTGCCGCCGGTGTAGAGCATGTAGAGCTCCGAACCGTCCATCTCCCGTCGAGCGAGCGGCTCGTGTGCCGACAGCAACGCTTCGTAGGCCACGGCGCCCTCGACGTGGCTGGTGCCGTCGGGGGCCGGGCCGTCGTCCACTTCGACGAGCAGCTTGAGCTGTGGCAGGGAGCCGGCCACCCGGGAGATCCGATCGGAGAGCGAGGTGTTGTAGACCACCGCCTCGGCGTCGGCGTTGTCGAGCAGGTAGCGCAACTCGTCGTCGAGGTACCGGTAGTTCACGTTGATCGGGATGCCGCCGAACTTCATCGATCCGAAGTTGGTCTCGCAGTACTCGGGCGAGTTGTAGAGATACATGCCGACCTTCGAGTGCGGCTGGAGACCCGCTGCCGCCAGTGCTCCGGCGAGCCGGGCGGCGCGGTCCTCGTAGTCCCGCCAGGAGACGACCCGATCGCCGTGTGCGACCGCGGGCCGGTCGCCCATCACGTCGGCGACCGCTTCCCAGATCTTGGCGAAATGCATCTGAACTGCCACGTGAGACCCCCATCTCCTCGCGCCGTCCCCCGACGGCCCGATCAGGTGGGAGCGTAGTGCGAGCGGGTCGTCCGGGCTGGATGTGTGTCGGGTGTCCCGCCCGAACCGACGCGGCGCCGCACCGGCGCGGCCATAGGCTGATCCAGGCCTTCGTCGACCCGAGATCCGGCGCCGAGACGGGCCGGAGCGGCACCTCGAATCCTGGGTCCGCCCCTGATCCCTCCGATCCCTCCGATCCCTCGGAGTTCGAGAAAGCGAAGCACGAGACGTCATGGCGCAGCACCCTGCACTCCGTTCGGTCTGGCCCTACGTCGCGTTCACGAGCTTCGTGTTCGGGGGCGGCGGACTGTTGACCAAGGCCCTCGTGGACGACGGCGTCGATCCGTTCACCGCCTCGTGGGCGCCGTTCATGGTCGGCGGCACCATCGCCTTGATCGTGTCCCTCGCCCGCCAGGAGTTGCGCCGCGAGGCGCTCGGACCGGCCGCCTTCCTCGGGGTGGTCGCAGTCGGCGCGCCCGCCATGCTGTTCAACTACGGATTCGATGCCCTGCCCGCCGGGTTGGTCACGCTGTTGATCTCCCTCGGACCGGTGTTCACCGCGCTCGGGGCCCACGCCGTCTTCCCCGACGAGCGATTCAACAGCATCAAGTTCGGGGGTCTCGTCGCGGCGATCGTCGGGGTCGGCATCCTCGCCGCCGGGTCGCTGACCGGTGAACGGTCCGGTGCCCCGATCGTCATCACCCTGATCGGATCGGTCACCGCCGGGCTGTCCGGGGTGGCCAACCGCAAGATCACGATGCGCTTCGGTGTCGCACCCCTCATGGCGCCCCAGCTCCTCACCGGAGCGGTCCTCGCCCTGCTGATGTCCCGCCTCCTCGGCCGGCCGATCGCCCCGCCCCAGGGGTTCCAGGCCTGGCACATCGTGGCGCTCGCCGGCTTCGGTGCCGTGCACTACATCGCGGTGATCTCGTTGCTCCGGGCCAACGAGCGGGGCACCACCGGTCAGGTCTCGGTGATCGGATACTTCATCCCGCTCATCGGCGTCGCCGGCGGCATCGCCCTGTTCGACGAGCGGGTCACCATCTCGTTGCTGCTGGGCGGCGTGCTCATCGTGGCCTCGATGGCGGCGATCGCCGCCGGCAGCCGGGCGGCCGCCGCCGCGGCCACCCGACCCCCGCACCCGCCGGAGTTTTCTAATCGGGCGGTTAGATGGCACACTGGCAGACGTTCCTTGGACGTCAAGGAGTGCATCCCATGGATCTCGGACTCGCAGGCAAGAAGGTGCTCGTCACCGGTTCCACCAAGGATCGGTCGAGCCATCGCCGAGGCGTTCCTCGCCGAGGGGGCGTCGGTCGCGATCTGCGCCCGCAACGCCGATGACGTCGCCCGCGCCGTCGAGGAGCTGAGTGCCCAGGGCACGGTCGTGGGCGCCACGCTCGACGCCGGCGACGAGAGCTCGCTGCGGGCCTTCGTCGCCTCCGCGGTCGATCAGCTCGGTGGGCTCGACGTCTACGTCCACAACACCAGCGGCAAGCCGTCCAAGACGCTCGAGGGTTGGCAGAACAACTTCGACATCGACCTCATGGCACTCGTCGTCGGCGCCGAAGCGGCCGGGGAGGCCCTCGCCGACGGCGGCGGTTCGCTGATCAGCATCGGCACCAGCGCCACCGCCGAGCACTTCGCCAGCGGGGCCAACAGCTACAGCGCCTTCAAGGCGGCCGTCACCAACTGGACGCTCGGCCAGGCCCAGGTGCTCGGGGCCAAGGGCATCCGCTGCAACGTGGTGTCGCCCGGCCCGATCTTCATCGAGGGCGGCGACTGGGATCGGGTCAAGGGCGCCAAGCCGGAGTTCTTCGAGGCCACCCAGAAGACCCACCCGAGCGGCGATCTCGGCACCGCCGACGACGTGGCCAACGCCGTGGTGTTCCTGGCCAGCTCGGCGGCCAAGCACATCAACGGGGTCAACCTGGTGGTCGACGGCGGCTTCCTCAAGCGCGTCAACTACTGAGCACGGGACCGAGGGGGGGTTCGGTGAGCGAGACGGGGGTACCGGGGCGACGCATCGACGTCGTCCTGGTCGTCGGGGGCAAGTACCACGACTTCGACTTCGCCCGCCTGGAGCTGCTGAAGCTCCTGGCGGAGCACGACGAGTTCCGCGTGCGCGTCCAGCCGGATTACGAGGACGCGAACGCCATCGCGGCGGCCGAGATCCTCGTCAGCTACACCTGCGACGTCCGGCCGTCCGACCGAGCCCAGCGCATCATCCGTGACTGGGTCGGGGGCGGCGGCCGGTGGCTGGCGCTGCACGCCACCTCCTCGGTGCTCGAGGCCACCGACGATGGAAGGGCCGCACCGTCGTTGCCCGCCTGGGCCGACACCCTCGGCTCGCAGTTCGTCGCCCATCCCCCGATCGCGCCGTACCGGGTCGAGATCAGCGATCCGGAGCACTGGCTCGTCGCCGGGATCGAGTCTTTCGAGGCCACCGACGAGCTGTACCTGAACGACTATCCGGATCGCGACGCCCTCCACCCTCTGCTGCACTGCACCTATCGAGGGTCGGCGCGCGGGTTCGTGCGCAGCGACTGGAGCGACTCGGACCCGACCCACCTCGTGATGTACCTGCGGCCGCTCGGCGACGGCGCCGTGCTGTACAACACCCTCGGGCACTGCCGGAGCCACTACGACATGGTTCCGATCAAGGCCTACTACCCGAACGTCGACCGCTGCGCGTGGGAATCGCCGGCGTTCTACGAACTGCTTCGCCGGTCCCTGCGTTGGGCCCGTCGCGAGAGCGCCTGAGCCCGGCAACCGCCGGTCCGCCGATCCAGACACGCCACGATCCAGACACGCCAAGGGAGCGAGCACGTGCAACTCAGCAAAGAGCTGCAGATGGACCTTCACCGCCGCATGGTGCGGTGCCGAGTCTTCGAAGAAGCCGCCGGACGCCTGAGCGAGGCAGCCCGCCTCCCCGGGTTCCTCCACCTCTACGTGGGACAAGAAGCGGTGGCCGCCGGGATGTGCGCCGCGCTCGAGGACACCGACCAGATCACCTCGACCCACCGCGGCCACGGGCACCTCGTGGCCAAGGGCGGCGACTTCAAGTCGATGATGGCCGAACTGATGGGCAAGTCGACCGGCTACTGCAAGGGCAAGGGCGGGTCGATGCACATCAACGACCTCAGCCTCGGCATGCTCGGCGCCAACGGCATCGTCGGCGCCGGCACCCCCATCGCCTGTGGTGCGGCGTTCGCCAACAAGTACCGCAACAACGGCGGCGTGGCGGTGTCGTTCTTCGGAGACGGCGCCACCAACATCGGCGCCTTCCACGAGGCCGCCAACATGGCCTGCGCCATGAAGCTTCCGATGGTCTTCGCGTGCGAGCACAACGGCTACGGCGAGTACACCCCCACCGATCAGATCATGGTGATCTCCGACATCGTGGATCGCGCCCCCGGCTACGGCATGCCGGGCGTGATCGTCGATGGCATGGACGTGATCGCCGTCTACGAAGCCGCCGTCGAGGCCGTCGAGCGGGCCCGACGCGGTGAGGGACCCTCCCTCGTCGAGGCCAAGACCTACCGCTACTACAACCACCACGGCGTCCAGAACCTCGGGCTGAAGTACCGCACCGACGCCGAGGTCCAGCAGTGGCGCGAGCGGGACCCGATCATCGGGTTCGAGCAGCGGCTCATCGAGGCCGGCACCGCCACGGCCGACGAGTTGCAGGCCACGTGGGACGAGGTCAACGCCGACATCGAAGCCGCCATCGAGTTCGCCGACGAGAGCCCGCTGCCCGAGGCCGATCAGCTGCTCGCCAACGTCTACACGGAGACCGCACGATGACCGCCACCGAGACCGGCCGGAAGCTGACCTACACCGCGGCCTTCACCGAGGCCGTGCGCCTCGAGATGGCCGCCGATCCCGACGTGTTCATCGCCGGCGAGGACGTCGGCGCCCACGGCGGCGTGTTCCACACCTTCGACGGCATCCAGAAGGAGTTCGGTGCCGAGCGCGCCGTCGACACCGCCATCTCCGAGCAGGCGATCATCGGGCTCGGCGTCGGAGCCGCCGTCAGCGGTCTGCGGCCGATCGTGGACATCATGTTCATGGACTTCCTCATGGTCGCCTCCGACCAGATCGTCAACCAGGCGGCGAAGCTGAAGTACATGTTCGGCGGCGAAGCCAAGGTCCCGCTGACGATCACGACCATGGGTGGAGCGGGGCTGTCGGCCGCGGCCCAGCACAGCCAGAGCCTCGAGGCGATGTTCTGCCACATCCCCGGGCTGAAGGTCGTGTACCCGTCCGGCGCCCGAGAGGTGAAGGGCCTCATGGCGGCCTGCATCCGGGAGGACAACCCCACCCTGATGGTGCTGCACAAGCGTCTGCTCGGCGTGAGCGAGATCGTCCCCGAGGAGCGCTACGAGATCCCGCTCGGCGTGGCCAACGTCGTGCGGTCCGGCTCGGACGTCACCGTCGTGACGTGGGGCAAGATGCTCGCCGACACCACTGCGGCCGCCAACGTGCTCGCCGCGGAGGGGATCTCGGCCGAGGTCATCGACCTGCGCACCCTCCAGCCGCTCGACATCGAGACCGTGCTCACCTCGGTGAGGAAGACCAACCGCGCCGTCATCGTCCACGAGGCGGTCAAGTTCGGTGGGCTCGGCGCCGAGATCTCGGCCCAGATCCAGGAACAGGCGTTCTGGCACCTCGATGCCCCCGTCGGACGCGTCGCGGCGCCGTTCTCACCCGTGCCCTTCAGCCCCACCCTCGAGAAGCTCTATCTCCCGGACGCGACCAAGATCGCCGAGGGCGTCCGTAGCTCCCTCGAGCGCCCCTTCGCCGGCCGCTGACGGGAATCCTCCGCCCGTGACCGTTCCTTCCGGCATCGTCGGCATCGTCGTCAACCCCTGGGCGGGCAAGGACGTCCGCCGATTGCACGCACCGGTCGGCGCCTCGCCCGACACGGTGAAGGTCGACATCGTCCGGCGCGCCATCGACGCGGCCATTGCCCACGGAGCGACCGCGGTGCTCCTGGCTGCCGACGCCGGCCGGATCGCGTCTCGGGCACTGGTGGGTCTGAAGCGTCCACGGGTGGAGCTGATCGAGGGCCCCGGCACCGGATCTCGCCTGGACACCCGTCGAGCAGCGACCACGTTCGCCGAGCGCGGATGCGGAGCCGTCATCGTCCTGGGGGTGACGGGACCTGCCGGGACGTCGCGCTCGGTTGGCCCGACGTCACGATGATCCCGATCTCGACCGGCACGAACAACGTGTTCCCAGAGATGCTCGACGGCACCACCGCCGGCACTGCGGCGGCGCTGGTGGCCACCGGTGCGGTCACGCCCGATTCGGTCCGGGCCCGGTCCAAGCGCCTCCTGGTCGAGTTCACCGCGCCGGACGGCACGTCGATCGTGGACGAGGCGCTCGTCGAGGTGGCGCTCATCGACGCTGCGTTCACCGGTGCTCGAGCCGTCACCGACGCTCGCGACGTTCGTGAGGTCGTGGCAGCCCTCGCCGACCCGGCGAGCACCGGGTTGTCCTCCATCGCCGGTCGGGTTCTCCCCTTGGACCGGCGCGCCCCGGGCGGCGTCTACGTGCGGCTCTCGACCGACTCGGATGGCGCCGCCCGGACCGTGCGCGTCCCGCTCGTACCCGGCACGTTCCACACCGTTCGCATCGCCGAGGCTCGTCGCGTCGCCTTCGGCGAACCGATCGAACTCCACGGACCCGGGGTCCTCGCCTACGACGGCGAACGTGACCGGGTCCTGGCCGCGGGAACCACCGCCACCGTCGTCGTGCGCGACGACGGTCCCCACGTCGTCGACGTGGACCACACCCTCATGCTCGCCGCCGACCGGCGATGCTTCGATCTCTCACGGGAAGGCGACCATGGCGACTGACTTCCAGATGCCCAAGCTCGGTCTGACGATGGAGCAGGCCACGATCCTCGAATGGCTCGTCCCCGAAGGAACCGAGGTCTCCAAGGGCACACCCGTCGTGCTCATCGAGACCGACAAGACCGAGACCGAGGTCGAGGCGTCCGGGACCGGAATCCTCCATCACGTCGGCGAAGTCGGTGAGGTGTACGAGTGCGGCGTCGTCATCGGCCACTTCCTGGCCGAGGGTGAAGAGCCGCCGGCGATCGTGAAGCCGACCTCACCCGTCGCCGCCCCGGTCCCGGCGTCGAGTGTGACACCGGCTCCCGCCGCCGTTTCCCGCCCGGCCCCGGCCCCGGCCGCTCCCCTGCCCGTGGCCTCGACCGGTCGGGTCGTCGCGTCGCCCAACGCCCGCCGTCTGGCGGCCGAGCGCGGCATCGACCTGCGGTACGTGCGCGGCACCGGTCCCGACGGTGCGATCGTCTCGGAGGATCTCGACGGCGCCGTCGGCGGCACCGCCCTCCTCGCATCCAACTCCGCGGCGGTCGCCACGATCGCGGCGCGCGACCTGGCCAACCTGCTCGGCGTCGACCTCGCCGCGGTCCCGATCGATCCGATCGAGGGGCGCATCACACGCGACGGCGTGGCGGTGCACGTGCGCAGCCTGCTCGCCCGCCTCGCTCCCCGCACCCCGGCACCCGAAGCACCCGGCCCGGCCGCGACCGCGGCCGCCGCTCCCGCCGCCCCGGCACCGGCCGCGCTGACGCAGGAGCCGAGCGAGACCAAGCGGATGACGGCGATGCGCTCGACCATCGCCAAGCGGATGCACGCGTCGCTCCAGGAGATGGCTCAGCTCACCTTGGCGATGGATGCGTCCATGGACGCCGTCGTGGCCGACCGCAACCGCCGCAAGGCCGACGGGTCCGCGCCAGGATTCACCGACTACGTGCTGGCCGCCTGCGCCCGAGCCCTCAAGCTCCACCCGATGGTGAACGCCCAGCTGACCGCCGACGGCATCGCGGTGCTCCCGGAGATCCACGTCGGACTGGCCGTGGCGCTCGAGCACGGCCTCATGGTTCCCGTCGTCCGCAACGCCGACGAGCTGTCGCTCGAGGACCTGTCGGCCGAGACGACTCGACTCGCCGCCGCCGCTCGCAACGGATCGATCTCGCCGGCCGAACTCGACGGTGGCACGTTCAGCGTGTCGGCCCTCGGGATGTACGGCGTCGACATGTTCACCCCGGTGATCAACCCTCCGAACGTCGGCATCATGGGCGTGGGTCGGCTGCGCAACGAGCTGGTCCTGCGCGACGGCGAGGTCGCCCAGGAGACCAAGCTCACCCTCAGCCTCACCTGGGACCACCGAGTCCTCGACGGCGCCCCCGCCGCCGAGTTCGCCCAGACCGTGGCCGGCCTGCTCGCCACCCCGGAGCGCCTGGCCTGAGATCGTCCCGGGGAGCGGGTGGCACTGGCCTGCACACCCGCTTCCCGGGACACGGCACGAGACACAACTCGACACGACACGGTCCGAGGCCGTCGACGCCGGGTCGGCGCCCGGGTGCGGTGTCCGGATCCGACGGTTCGCCGGGCGCATCGGCTGGATATCGTCGTCGGTCATGGTCACGGGACGAGCTCCGGGTTCCATCGGATCCGACGACGAGGTGTCATGTTCCGCGACGTGACGCTGATCGTGCCGTTGGGCTTGGCCGCGGCATTGAGCCCGATGATGCTCACCGAGCAGACCGTGCTGCTGGCCGGCCCCGGTGGCCGTCGATCGGCGAGCCGCTACGCCCTCGGTACCGCGCTCGTCACGGCGCTCTACCTCGTCGTGCTCGTGTCGTGGGGCCACGCGATCTCACTGCCCAAACGGCCGACGCTGAGCGCTTCGATGGACATCGTGGCCGGCGTTCTCCTCCTGCTCGTGGCCCTGGCGATCCAGCGTCGGCACCCGGCCGAGTCCGGCAAGCCCCCGCGCGCCGCCATGGCTCCCGGGGCTGCCTTCGGCTTCGGGATGTTCTCGATGGCGACCAACTTCACGAGCCTGGCCGTCCTGCTGCCGGCGGCCAAGGACGTCGCCGCCGACGTGACGAACCTGTTCGTCCGACTCGCCCTGGGCGCGGTCCTGGTCGTCCTCGCGACGATGCCGGCCTGGATTCCGCCGGCCGCGATACGCGTCGGCCGGGGCACCGCGCAACGGGCCCTGGAGGGGCTCAGCACGCTGATCTCACGCTACGGCCGCCGCGCCGCGGTCATCCTCATCGCGACGCTCGGCGTGGTCCTCATCGCCCGGGGTTCGTGGCACATCCTCCACTGAGCGTTGCCTCGGGAGCCCGCTGCGGTCGGGCTCAGGGCCGGCGGGCTACGAGCCGTTGGCCTGTTCTCGAACCCACCACGCGGCGATCTCGGAGCGAGTCGACATCCGCAGCTTGGCGAGGATGTTCGAGACGTGGACCGATGCCGTCTTGCGAGAGATGTACAGCCGTTCCGCCAGCTGCCCGTTGGTGAGCCCCTCCGACACGAGCGCGGCGACCTCCCGTTCGCGCGGGGTGAGCTCTCCGGCCGCCGCGACGGGCCTCGGCCCGGTGGCGCCTCCTCCTGGCTGGCCCAGAGCGGTGCGGTCGAGTTCGGCCCGGAATCTCGCCAGTCGATCGCAGCGTTCACCGGCCCAGGAGGCCAGGAGCACCGCGGCCCGCTCACCCGCCACGCGCGCCTCGTCGACCCGGCCGAGCACGACCAGGGCCTCGGCGACCCGGATCCAGAGTCCACCCGCGGTCGGAGCGTTCAGTTGCTCGGCCTCCGGATGCTCGAGCAGTTCGGTGGCGTCGGCCACGAACCGGCCGGGGTCGGCGAGGTTGGCGATCGTGTCGAGCAACTCGACGCTGAACCGTCGGCCCTCGGCCGCCCCGAGGAAGATCTGCCTGACCCGTTCGGCGTCCACCCCGGCTTCGACGAGCGCGAGCGCGGTGTCGGGGAACCACAGCGTGTCGTGATGTCCGGCCGAGCGCGCCTCGGTCACGGCCACCAATCGCTCCAGATCTGTGAGGCGTCCCTCGGCGGCCGCCCGGCGGAGTTCCAGGTGCGGCACCTCCGAGTCCGGCACCGCGGGCCCCGCATCGACCGGTGACCGTTCGGGGATCGGGAGTCCGATCTCCAGGGCGAGTTGATCGGCGAAGACGTCGACCAAGGCCCGGTCCCGATGTGAATCGGACGACCAGTCCCGCAGCCGCCCGAGCGCGGTCTGGGCGGCGTGCCAGTCGCCGAGGCCGATCTCGAGTTCGAGACCGCGGATCGCTCCCACGAACGACGTCATCGCCACGAATCCGGCGCGTTCGGCCGCCGCGTGGAAGCGCTCGAGGGCGGCCCGCCCCGCAGCCGTGTGGACCCCCACGGCGTCGAACAGATTGTTGAGGCCACGGGTCACGAGCACCCACAGCTCGCGCCGCTCGGCGAAGTCGACCGCGGCGTAGAGCGCGTCGGGTCCCTCGTACGGGCAACTCGCGCTCGCCCGTTCGACCATCGCTTGTGCCGCCACGTCGATCGCGGCACCGTCGTCCCCGTCGAGATCGATCTCGGCGAGGCAGACGTCGGCCCAGTGCATGGCACCCGGGTGATCGCCCCGCAACATCCGCCCCTGGGCGATGGCCGCCAGCGTGCGCAGGCGCGTGAGGCGGTCGAGCGGGCGCTCGAGCAGCGCTTCGAGCTCGGCGGCCGACTCGAGTGACTCCTCGGACCGGCCGAGGTCGTGGAGCAGACGGGTGACCCAACGCCGGGCGGTGGCTTGGACGCCCAGGTCGCCGGAGCGCTGACCGAGATCGAGCAACTTCCGCGCCGTCTCCAAGCCCTCGTCGCTGAGGCCGATGAGCCAGGCGGCCTCGATCGAGACCTCGAGGAGGTCCGGGTCGTCCGGGGCCTCGGCCAGTGCCTCGGCGGCGTAGCGCAGCACGGTGTGGCTCGATCCGTGGTGGCGGAGCTCGTGGATCGCACCGGCTCGCACGTGGTCGACCATCTCCTCGTGGCGGCCGGCCCCGGCGGCGTGGCGCGCCAGGTCGGTCCACGACGGGTGTTGCGTTGCCGCGATGGCAGTGAGGGCGCGCTCGTGGAGCCGGCGCCGCTCCCGTCCGAGCAGATGCTGTTCGACGGCATCGCGTACCAGCGCGTGCCGGAACACGAACACGTCCTCGCGCGGCTCGTGCAACAGTCCCTGATCGACCAGACCGCGGAGCTGGCGGACCAGCTCGGCCTCCTCCAGCTCGGTGACCGCGGCGAGGACATCGAACCGGGACACGCCGAGGATGGCCGCGGCTTCGGCCAGCCGGCGCTGCGCCGCATCGAGTCCGTCGAGGTTGCGGCGGACCACTTCCTCGAGGCTCCACGGCAACGGCGCGTCGGGCCGGGGACGGCTGAGGTCGTCGCAGCAGCCGACGAGTTCCTCGAGGAAGAACGGGTTCCCGCCCGTCCGTTCGTACATCGCGTCGGCGACTGCCGAGTGGACCGGGCGGCCATGGACCTGGGACAGGAAGGCCCGAACGTCGTGGCGATCGAGCCGATCGAGGCGGATCTTGGCCACGTCGTGGCGTCGTTCCAGCCGAGCGAGCATCCCGCCGGCCGGCACCCGTTGCGACAGCTCCTCGGTGCGGTACGTGCCGATGAGCAACACCGACGACGGTCGCAGCTGGGCCAGCCGTTCGAACACCTCGACGCTGTCGGTGTCGGCCCAATGGAGGTCGTCGAAGACGACCACGGCCGGGCCGCGGCCGACGAGGTCGAGCACGGCGGTGACGGCGTCGCCGACCGAGGCCGGGCTGGACCCGACGACGTCGGCGACGAGGGCGAGGGGGCTCGCCATGGCGAGCGGGTCGGCCGAGCCGGCCACGACCGTTCCGTGACACGAGGCGCCCAGCTCGCGGATCAGACGGGTCTTGCCGATCCCCGCCTCGCCGCTCACCAGGGCCAGTTGGAAGTCGTCGAGGCCGGTGAGCTCGCGCAGGCGGCCGAGCGGACCCTGGCGTCCGACCATCACCGGGCTGAGGCCGTACCGATCCCCGAGCACCCTCGGCACGTTACCGGCCCGGTCGACCGCTCTCACTCGCCGGTCGGTCGACCGACGAGGCCGATCTGCCCATCCGTTTCCGGATGGTGACGCCGTGGGTCAGGCGATGGCGACGAGCTGCGGATTGCAGGGTGCGGGTGCGGTCGGCGGCGATGGTGCTGGCGAGGACGTCGGTGGGCAGCATGGTGTGCATGGCGGAGTCTCCTGTTCGGTACTCCTCCAGTGTCTGCCTCTGAGGTAGGCCGCCACATCGGGCACCCGCCGTATTCGCTCGCGATGCCGGGTGGGCAGGGCCAGCAGGCTCGGTGTCGGCTCAGATGCCGTGGGCCTCGTCGGCCGGGCTCTTCACGGCGATGCGATGGTGGGCGACCTTCGGACCGCCGACCCATCCGCACAGCTGCGGGTCGGCTTCGAAGATGTCGCCCTCGATCCACACCCCCGCGGTGGTGAACAGCCCGCTTCGCGTGCCGTCCGAGACGCGTACGTGGCCGTGGCCGTCCTGTTCGTAGAGATGGCGGGAGAACGGATGACGGATCCCGAGCATCAGGTCTGCTCCTGCTCGGGACGGCACCATCGGCCGAGCTGAGCGTGCAGCCAGCGGATCTTGGACTCCTGCTCGTGGGCGAGGCTCACCATCGGCCGCTTGGCCTGGCGCATCCCCTTCTGCACCATCGCCATGTTGAACGAGTCCTGCTCGAACACCTTGGCGAGCATGCCCAGTTCGGGTGCAAGCGTCCAGGAGTCGTCGGGTCCGAGCTCGGTGACCTTGGCCGGCGGCGGGCGCTCGCCCGAGAACGGTGCGAGCAGATACACCTCCATCAGCGCGGACTCGTGATCGTCGCCGTTGGGCCGGAACCGGTACACGATCCGGTTGAACGCGCCCCAGGGATGGAGGTTCGGGAACAACGTGTAGTCGATGTTGTCGATGAACTCGGCGTCGGACCAGGTGTCGACCGCATCGCCGGCGACGCCGCGCCACCGTTCGCGGGCGGCGGCCGCCGATCCGGCCCGGGCGGACTCGCCGGGCCCGAGGTGCAAGAAGTTGTCCTCGTCGACGCGGATGTCGAGCATGTAGCGGAGGATCTCCTCCTCCGTGGGCTCCCAGGCCAGCAGCGGACTCGCCGTGCCGCCAGGGTGATCACCCGAGCGAAGTTGTCCCACACGTCGACCTGGCTGTTGACGTCACCGAGGTACGGCACGGCCTGCGGATGCGTCGCCCCGACGTGGTAGGACTCGCAGAACGCCTCCTGGGCCACCTTCCAGTTGGCTCGGATGACCTTGCGGACGTGACCCTGGATGTAGCGATCCTCGAGGTTCCATCGCTCGAAGTGGCGGGGAGGTCGCCGAGGAACTCGGCGAGCGGCGGCCTCGGGATCGGGGTTGATGAACACGAAGCCGCCCCACGTACCGACCTGGACCTCGGGGAGGGAGAACTGCTCCTCGTCGAGGTGCTCGAACTCCCACCGGGCCGGGATGTCGGCCAAGGCGCCGTTCAACGCCCAGGCGAAGCCGTGGTACGGGCACCGCATGATCGAGCAGCGGCCGTCCACGTCCTTGAGCTGACGCCCCCGATGCAGGCACGAGTTGTAGAACGCCTGGATCGTGTCCGGTCCGCTGCGCATGACGATGAAGCTCAGATGGGCGATGTCGTACACGACGTAGCTGCCGACGTGAGCGATCTCCTCCTCCCGGCATGCCATCTGCCAGACCTTGCCCCACAGCCGTTCCACCTCGAGCTCGTACCACTCGCGCGAGAGGTACCGGTCGGTCGGCAGATCGGCGTCACCCAGGTCGGCCACCGAGCGAGCCCGAAGCACCTCGGGAACCGGATGGGTGTCGGTGTCGAGCAGCGCCTGGTACGTGATGCCACGCTCGCCGGGTTCGGGATGGGGGTCGGTGGTCAACGCCGTCGTCTCCAGGGGGTCGAGCTCGGGTCCGCACGGAACACACCCGGCGCCGGACGCCCGACACCGGGGGAGTTTCTTGAGGACGACTCTAGTGCCCGCCCGCCGCTGCGGTCAGGACCCAGAGCGCCCGGGCCGGGTCATCCCGGTGGAATCACTCGGCGATGAGACGGGACATCGCCGCGTGGTATTCGGCGATCTTGAACTCCCGCTCGTTGAGGATGTGCTCGCGGTAGCCGCTGGCCTGCTTGGTGCGGGCCAACTGGTCGTAGATGCTGATGTCCTCGCCGACGACCACCTTCAGGTGGCTCCAGTGCATCATCGTGCGCTCCCAGTACTCGGCGTACTCCGGATCGGCCATGTCGCCCGGGTACACGAGCTCCCAGCACTTGAAATGGGTGCGGTCCACCCCGACCGGGATCGGGTTGAACACCTGGATGTGCTCGGGGTTGCAGTTGAACACCGTGTTCGGGAACACGACGTAGTGGCAGATCGCGTACTGGTGGTGGTCCCAGCCCTGCTCCAGTTGCTCCCGATACCGGGCGCGAGGCACGAAGCACATGAAGTTCTTGTCGTTGACCGTGAAGAACGACGAGTCACGGGCGGACCGGGCCCAGTCGGCACCGGTGTTGTGCAGCGCCGGCGCGTGATAGATCTCGTTGAAGCCGTCGACCACGGCCTTGTAGCTCACCGGGACGTCCCACTCGACGACCTCGTGGAGGATCATGTCCTCCATCCTGAACCGGCCGAGGTCGACCGCGATCTCCTCACCGATCCAGCTCATGAGCGACGGCGCGTCGTCGCCGGCGAGGTTGATCCACACGAACCCACCCCATTCGTCGGCGGCGACCTTGGGGGCCCGAACCCCTTCCAGGTGATCCGGATCGAAGTCCTCCCGCTCGGGGAGCCCGACGAGCTTGCCGGTCGTGTCGTACACCCAGTTGTGGTACATGCACGTGAACCGGCGGGCGCACTTGCCGGACAGCTCGGTGACGAACGACGGGCCGCGGTGCATGCACACGTTCTGGAACGCGGCGAGCGAACCGTCGGGCTGCCGGGTGACGACCACCGTCTCGCCATGACCCTCGAAGCTCAACCAGTCACCGGTCTCGGTGATCTCGCTGGAGCGGCCGGCGATGATCCAGCTCCTGGCGAGGACCTTTTCCCGCTCCAGTTCGTACTGGACCGGATCCGTGTAGCAATCGCGGCTCATCTTGGTGCCGCCCTTGGCCGGGACTCGATCGACCGTGGGGCCGAGCCGGACCGGCGCATCTCCGCGGGTGGGTACGTAGACCATGGTGTGCTTCCCCCAAGGAAGTGGTGTGCGTCCGGGACCGTGGAGTGTGGACGAAGGTCCGCAGGACCAAGGTCCAAAGGAGCAAGGTCCTCGCTCCACCGGCACCGTTTTACGGAACAACTGTTATATAACAACGGACTAGCATGCCGCGTCAATGCCGAAAGTGGTCAACAACGAGGAACGTCGGGACGAACTGACCGACGCGGCGGCCCGATTGATCGCTCGGTCGGGCCTTGGTGCGGCCACGATCCGCAGCGTCGCCGCCGAAGCCGGCTGGACCACCGGGGTGGTCACCCACTACTTCCCCGACAAGCGCACCTTGTTGCTGCGCACCTTCGAGGCCTCGCTCCAGCACCGCCAGGCGCGGCGCACTGCGTCCGAGCCACTCCCGGCCCTGCGCGAGACCCTGGTCGGGGCCCTGCCTATCGACGAGGACCGGCGCCGGCACTGGAAGGTGAGCGTGGCGTTCTGCACCGAGGCGACCGGCGATCCCGAACTGGCGGCGACCCAGGCCACGACGTACCGGACCTACCGGTCGTACGTCGCCTCGCTGGTGGACGCGGCCGGATTGGCCGATCCCGGTGCGGCCGAGTCGGCCGACGACCACGCCGAGTCCCTGCTGACGTTGGTGAACGGAATCGCCATCCAGTCGTTGTTCGACCCGGACCGCTGGAGCGCCGACCACCAGCTCGAGGCGCTGTCGCGCGGGGTCGCCCGATTGGGGTTGTCGGTCCTGTTCCCCTGAGCTGCTGCGTCGGGACAACCGCGCACCGGTGAGGCACACTTCGTCCTGATGACCGAATCGACTCGCGACTGGGCCACGGACTTCGACCACGTGGACCCGGCGTACAACGAGAACGTCCATGCCATCTGGGACGACCTGCGCAAGCGCTGCCCGGTCGCCCATACCGACCGCTACGGCGGAACGTGGCTCCCGACCCGCCACGAGGACGTGGCGGCGATCGCCTACGACACCGAGCACTTCTCGTCCCGAGGCGTCGTGGTCAGCCCGTTCCGTCCGGAGAACGTCGGTCTGCTCGGCGGCGCCCCGCCGATCACTTCTGACCCGCCGGCCCATCACGAGGCCCGACGCCTGCTCCTTCCGGCCTTCTCCCCCAAGGCCATCGCGCCGTGGGAGTCCGAGACGCGCACCATCTGTCGCGAGTTGCTCGCCGCCTTGCCGATCGAGGACGGCAAGGTCGACGCGGCCCGTCACTACACCCAGCACATCCCGGTCCGGGTCATCACCGGGATGCTCGGGGTGCCGGCCGAGGACGGCGACAGATTCCGCGCCGCCATCCATCGGGTACTCGAGAATCCGGGCAGCGGCGCCAACCTGCCGTACGAGGACACGCTCGACTTCTACATCAAGGCTCGGATGGAGGAGCGGCGCGAGAACCCAGGCGACGACCTGATCTCCTACCTGATGGGGCTGGAGTTCGAGGGCCAGCCGCTCACCGACGCCCACGTCGGCGGCATGGTGTTCTTGTTGCTGATCGCCGGCATCGACACGACCTGGTCCGCGATCGGCTCTGCCCTGTGGCATCTCGCCACCCACCCCGAGGATCGCTGGCGCCTCATCGAGGAGCCCGAGATCATGCCGTTCGCCATCGAGGAACTCCTGCGGGCCTACGCCCCGGTGACCATGGCCCGTCTCGTCGCCAAGGACACCGAGCTCCACGGATGCCCGATGAAGGAGAACGACTGGGTGTTGCTCCCGTTCCCGGCGGCCAACCGGGATCCCGAGGAGTTCGAGCGCGCCGACGAGGTGGTGATCGACCGCGAGGTGAACCGACACTCGTCGTTCGGTCTCGGCATCCATCGCTGCCTGGGCTCCAACCTGGCCCGTATGGAGTTGCGCGTCGCGGTGGAGGAATGGCTGGCCGCCTACCCGGAGTTCACCCTGGCCGAGGGGGCCAAGGTCCGCTGGTCGACCGGCCAGGTACGCGGACCGCGCGAGCTTCCCTTCCGCATCGGTTGACCCTCGGCGGGGCGGGTCGGCTCCCGTCGAGGACGATCGTCTCGACAGGGAACCGGCGCGCTCGGTGGGGCTCCTTGACTCGCGCCCCAACTTGTCTGAGACTTGTCTGGCTCACGGCCAGGCTACGAAGGCGAGACCACGTCCATGACCTCGAAGATCATCTACACCCACACCGACGAAGCACCGCTGCTGGCGACGTATTCGTTCCTCCCGATCATCCAGGCGTACACCGCCGCTGCCGGGGTGGAGGTCGAGACTCGAGACATCTCGTTGGCCGGTCGCATCATCGCCGTGTTCCCGGAGTACCTGACCGAGGAGCAGCGGATCGGCGACGCCCTCACCGAACTCGGTGAGTTGGCGCTCCGGCCCGAGGCGAACATCATCAAGCTGCCGAACGTCTCGGCGTCGATGCCCCAGATGAAGGCCGCCATCGCCGAGCTCCAGGCCAAGGGCTACGCCCTGCCGGACTACCCCGACGAGCCGACCACCGACGCCGAGCGCGACATCCAGACCCGCTACGACAAGATCAAGGGATCGGCGGTGAACCCCGTGCTGCGCGAGGGCAACTCCGATCGCCGGGCCCCGCTCTCGGTGAAGAACTACGCCCGGTCGCACCCGCATTCGATGGGGGCGTGGTCACCGGATTCGAAGACCAACGTGGCCACCATGGACGCGGGCGACTTCTTCCACAACGAGCAGTCGGTCACCCTCGCCGCCGACGACACGCTCAAGATCGAGCACGTCGCCGCCGACGGCACCGTCACCACCCTCAAGGGCGCCTTGCCGGTCCTGGCCGGAGAGGTCGTCGACGGCACCTTCATGTCGAAGTCCGCACTGGTCGAGTTCCTCCGGGGCGCCATCGACCGGGCCAAGGCCGACGACGTGCTGTTCTCGCTCCACATGAAGGCCACCATGATGAAGGTCTCGGACCCGATCATCTTCGGCCACGCCGTCAAGGTCTTCTTCGCCGACGTCTTCGACAAACGCGGATGCCATCGCGGCGGCAGGCGTCGACGTGAACAACGGGCTGGGCAGCCTGATCGGTGCGCTCGACTCGATGCCCGCCGACACCAAGGCGGCCATCGAGGCCGACCTCGCCGCGGCGTACGAGCAGCGTCCGGCCCTCGCCATGGTCGACTCCGATCGTGGCATCACGAACCTCCACGTCCCGAGCGACGTGATCGTCGACGCCTCGATGCCGGCGATGATCCGGGACTCCGGGAAGATGTGGAACGCCGCAGGAGAGCGGCAGGACACGCTGGCCACCATCCCCGACTCCAGCTACGCCGGCGTCTACCAGACCGTGATCGACTTCTGCCGCGAGCACGGCGCATTCGATCCGACGACGATGGGATCGGTGCCCAACGTCGGGCTGATGGCCCAGAAGGCCGAGGAGTACGGCTCCCACGACAAGACCTTCGAGATGCCCGCGGACGGCACCGTCACGGTGACCAACGCAGCGGGCGAGACGGTCATGCAGTTCGCGGTCGGCGCCGGCGACGTGTGGCGCATGTGCCAGGTCAAGGACCTGCCGATCCAGGACTGGATCAAGCTCGCCGTCACCCGGGCCCGCGCCACGGGCGCACCGGCGGTGTTCTGGTTGGACGAGCGCCGACCCCACGACGCCCAGCTCATCGCCAAGGTCCGCCAGTACCTGCCCGAGCACGACACGTCGGGCCTGCAGATCGAGATCATGGCGCCGGCGGCGCGACCCAGTTCTCCTGGAACGGGCCAAGGCCGGCGAGGACACCATCTCGGTGACCGGCAACGTGTTGCGCGACTACCTCACCGACCTGTTCCCGATCCTCGAGCTCGGGACCAGCGCCAAGATGCTGTCGGTCGTTCCGTTGATGAACGGTGGCGGTCTGTTCGAGACCGGTGCCGGTGGCTCGGCCCCGAAGCACGTTCAGCAGCTCGTGAAGGAGAACTACCTCCGCTGGGACTCCCTCGGCGAGTTCCTCGCCCTGGCCGCCTCGCTGGAGCATCTGGCCGTCTTCGCCGGCAACGGCTCGGCGCAGGTGCTCGCCGATGCCCTCGACAAGGCCACCGGGTCCCTGCTCGAGAACGGCAAGTCGCCGGCCCGCCGGCTCGGATCGATCGACAACCGGGGCAGCCACTTCTACCTCGCCCTGTACTGGGCGCAGGAGTTGGCGAACCAGACCGCCGACGCCACGATCGCGGCTCGGTTCGCCCCGGTGGCGGCCACGCTGGCCGAGCACGAGGACACGATCGTGGCCGAACTGCTCGGTGTGCAGGGTCAGCCGGCCGACATCGGTGGCTACTACTGGCCCGACGCCGCCAAGACCACGGCGGTGAGGCGCCCGAGCGCCACGTTCAACACCGTCATCGACGGGTTCTGAACGTCATCGACGGTTTCTGAACGTCATCGACGGTTTCTGAACGTCATCGACCGATGCTGAGCATCATGGCGAGCTGAGGCCCGATGAACCGGGCACCGGTTCGACGACGACGACCGATCGAGGAGGGATGCCCTGGTGGGGCACCCTCCTCGTTTCGTTGTGACACCCCTCTGGTGTGATGCGAGCCCGACCGAGGAATGGTCGGTCGCCCGAGACCGCCGGTCTCACCCACGAGAGGAGCTGGACATGAAGGTGCTCGTCGCCACCAAACCGCACGCCGAGGGACCCGAGGAGTTCTTCCACGCCGTCGACGGAGAGCTGGTCACGCCCCTCGTCCTGCCCTGTGACGCCCCGGACCGGTGCGGATGCGGGCGGGGATTCGTCGGCCTCGGGAGCGGGCGCTCCACCTCGTCGGCCACCGTGTGCGACCTGCCGCACCTCGGTGTGGCGCACCTGCGCGACGCCGTGACCCGCTCGCTCGAACGATCCGGCTGGCTCCACCATCTGGCCCCGGATGACCAGGACGACTTGACCGACGCTCACGTGGAATCGATCCGCGGCGTCGCTGACGCCTTCGAGGTCGGCACCATCCTGGCTCGCCACGAGGATCTCGTGACCGGTCGCGCCGACCCGCCGTCGAGCCCCCGACGTGACACGCTGAGCTCATGGGCCCCATCGCCGTGACCGTCGGTCCCCCGGTGCTCCCGCCGGCCGGCTCGCGCCCGAGCCGGTGGGCGACGAGCGGGATCCGGTGACCACGCATCCCACGGTCTCGGGACCAGCCGTCGTGGTCGGGTCGGGCCCGAACGGGCTGATCGGCGCCATCCGGCTGGCGCAGGCCGGCCTCGACGTCACCGTCGTGGAACGAAACGACCACCTCGGCGGGGGCCTCCACTCGTCCCGGCACCCGCTCGGGACGATCCACGACCACTGCGCCGCTGTCGTGCCGCTCGCCACTGCGTCCCACGCGCTGGCGTCACTGGGCATCGGCCCGGACTGGGCGGGGTTTCGCTGCTCCCGCTACGACCTGGCGCATCCGTTCCTCGACGGCTCGGCTGCGGTCTTGCACCGCTCGCTCGACCGGACCCAGCACGACCTGGGGCCGGACGGCACCGCCTGGCGGGCGCTGTTCGGCTCCGTCCTCGACGGCTGGGACGAGCTCAGCGCCGAGGTCTTCGCCCCGATGCTCCACGTCCCGCGTCATCCCCTGGCGTTGGCGCACTTCGCCCGGACCGCGGCGTTGCCGGCCACCGTGGTGGCGCGGCGTTTCGCCACCGCCCGGGCCCGTGCGCTGTTCGCCGGGTGTGCGGCCCATGCCGTCCGCCCGCTCACCGAGTTGGGCTCTGCGGCGACCGGTCTGCTCCTCGTCGCAGCCGGGCACCGAGGCGGATGGCCGGTCGTGGCCGGCGGTACGGGTGCGCTCGCCGACGAACTCGTCGCCCTCGGCCGATCGGCCGGAGTCGAGTACCGCTGCGACGACTCGGTCGACCGGGCCGATCGACTGGACCGGTACCCGGTGGCGTTGCTCGACGTCGGCGCCCGCGCCGCGCTCCGTCTCGGCGGCGACGGCGTGCCGGCGCGCATCGCTCGGCCCTTGCGGCGGTTCCGGTCGGGCGCCGCGGCGTACAAGCTCGATCTCGTGGTCGATGGAGGTGTCCCGTGGGCGGCGGAGGCCTGCCACCATGCGGCCACGGTGCACGTCGGCGGGTCGTTCGACGAGATCGTCGAGGCCGAGGCCGCGGTCCACCGGGGGCGGGTCTCGTCCACCCCGCTCGTCCTCGTCGCTCAACCCGGTGTGGCCGACCCCTCGCGAGCGAGCGGCAGCCTCCAGCCGATCTGGCTCTACACCCACGTGCCGCTCGGAACCGATGCCGACCTCTCCGAGCTGCTGATCGCCCGGGTCGAACAGTTCGCGCCCGGGCTCCGTCGCCGCATCGTCTCGATGTCGACCACCAGCCCGGCGGACTTCGAGGCCGCCAACCCGAACTACGTCGGCGGCGACATCGCGACCGGAGCCACCTCGCTCCTCCAGTTGATCGCGCGGCCGCGGCTGTCGCCGACGCCGTATGCGCTCGGGGTCCCGGGTCGGTACCTGTGCTCGGCGGCGACCCCGCCCGGCCCGGGGGTCCACGGATTGTGTGGGTGGAACGCAGCAGGCCTCGCCCTCCGCCAACTCGATCGTTGAGTCGGCGCGTCGAGTCGGCGCGATCGTCGAGTCGGCGATCGGTCAGTCGGCTTGGTCAGCTGAGTCGGCGCGGTCGTCCTCGCCGGCGGTCCTGCCCGAACGGGTCATGCGGACCCGGTCACCTCGGAGACGGCTCAGTCCAGCGCAGCGATCGGAGCGGTGAGCGATCTCCGTGACACGAGCAGACCGGTCAACCCGACCAGGCCGACGCCCGAGGCGTGGTGACCGCCCGCAGCGACCACGCATCGGCGAGGCGGGCCTGCAGCATCAGCCCAGCGGGATAGGCCGCACCGAGCAGGAAGTTGTTGATCACCATCGCTCGCCCGCGGAGTTCGGAGGTGGCGCTGCGCTGGGTCACGCTGGTGCAGGTGGACAGCGCCGCCATGTAGCAGCCCCCGGTGAAGAGCACGCCGATCGCGGCGAGGCCGAGCCCCGTCGCGGCCCCGTACAGCACGAGCGCCGGCCCGGAGGCCCCGACACAGGCGACGAGGAACCTGCGCAATCCGAGCCGGCCGGCCCAGCTCCCGACCGAGGCCCCGGCGACCACGGCGCCGACCCCTGGGCCGTCAAGGAGCTCGTGCCGGACTGGTCGGCGTGGTGCACGTTCGTCGCCATCTGGGCGATGAGCCCGATGAACGGCGCGGCCACGAACACGTACACCACCGCCATCACCGGCAACATCGAGCGGACCGCAGGCGTCGTGCGGGCGAAGGTCAGCGCATCGGCGACGGATCTCAGGACCGAGCGGGTGGCTGCGCCGGCGCCGATCGGTGACTCGGGCCAACAAGATGGCCAGGACCACGGCGCCGAAGCTGGCCGCGTTCGTCCACAACGCCGTCGAGATCCCCCCGAGGGTGATCGCGGCCGCCGCTGCGGTCGGCCCGACGATCCGACCCAGGTTCCATGACGTACTGCTCAGCCCGATCGCCGACCAGGTCCTCGGGATCGACGAGGTCGGGCAGGATCGCCTGGAACGACGGGAACCGGAGGCGTTCACGCAGCCGCCGACCAACGAGCAGGCGCGAGATTTCCGGGCGTCGCTCGATCCGACGCGACGAGCACGGCCACGAAGGCTGCGACGACTCCGGCAGTCGCGTTGGCGGCGATCATGATCCGGCGTCGATCGAAGCGGTCGGCCCGCGCCGCCGACCGGTCCGAGGATCGCGCCCGGCAGGAACCCTGCGGCTGCGACGAGACCGGACGCACTCGCCGTGGCTCGCTCGGCGACGTAGAACGACAGCGCGGTCGTCTCCATCCACGTGCCGATGTTGGAGACCATCGCCCCGAGCCAGACGAACACGAAGGCTCGTGAGCGGAACGGGGCGAGCGACCGAGCGGCCGGCATCGCCGCTTTCACCCGACCCGCGCCGGGGCGACGGCCTCGGCTGCGACGACCTCGACGACGTCCAGGGCAGGGCTGGCGCCACGGGAGCCGTGCTCCGGTCGAGGGTCTGGCGATGACATCCCGGCAGTGTGGCAGTCATCCCTCGCGGCGCGTCGGAGTCGAGCAAGATTCCCCGGCGACCCGTGATCGCGGACGCAAGGGGTCCCGAAGCCGCCAGGTTCCCGGTGCCGTCAGGTCGACCCGGTGTGAGGACGACAACGACGTCAGTTCGAACCGGGCGTCGGATCGACGACGGATTCAGTTCGAGCGGTCGTCGGGGATCACGTGCATGGCCGCCACCTCGGCGGCGTCCGTCTCGTCGTCGGACCGCTCGGCCAGGAGCTCGGATTCGTCGTCGAGGACATCGGGATCGAGGTTCGGATCGATGACGTCGATGCCCTCCTCCGCCGCGCCACCGACGGGTCCGTCGTCGGACGAGTCGGGGTCCGGCAGGGGCTCATCGAGCTGGTCGCGAGTCGCCTTGGTCCAGTCGTCGGCCGGATAATCGCGCGCCCCGGGCAGCGTTCCGTCCTCGAGCACCTCGCCCGGCAGCGGGTTCTCGCCGACCTCGTCGGCGTCCAAGGCGTCGGCGATGTCCTGCTCGTCTGACATGGCTGCAGCACTGCCCGACCGCTCCCCGCCCTGAAACGGGCCGATCTGCCGTCCTCGCGGCCCGACCGGCCGGCCGATGGGGCCGTTCGTCACGACTCGATGACACCGGATCGTCGACACCTCGTCAGCTCGGCATGATCCGCACCCTCCGGGTACCGTGCGCGACATGACCGAGAAGACCCCACCCCGAGCGACGACTCACCATCTCCTCGAAGCGTTCAACGCCGAAGGCGGTCGACCATCGGGCGATCCGATGCCGAGGCACCGCTGTCCCCGCTGACGAGCAAGGAACGACGCCTCGTGGACGGGCAGCAGGCGAGCGGCCGTTGCCACGCATCCCGAGCGTCACGAATGGCTGGAAGCGTTCAACGCCGAGGCGCCATCGAACATCCCGGTGAGCCGGCGGCCGACGATTCCTCGTCGCCCGCCGACGACTCCGAGACGCCCCCGACCGGCTGATGAGGAGTTGGTCCACGCGGGTCAGACGGCGGCCGGCGCCGTCGATTCCCGCACGACCAGGCGCGTGGGCAGAATCGTGACACCGGGCGTCGTGTCGAGGCCCAACACCTTCCGTGCTGCAACCCGACCCTTCTCCCGGTGGTCCTGGAACACCGTGGTCAGCGGAGGCGACACCGTCGTCGCCGTGGGAGCGTCGTCGAAGCCGACCACGCTCAGCTCGTCGGGGACCCGGATGCCCAACTCCGCCGCAGCGTCGAACACCCCCGCCGCCAACTCGTCCGACATCGCGAGCACTGCGGTCGGTCGATGGTCCGACGCCAGGAGTCGAGCGGCCGAGGCCCGGCCGTCTGCGCGGGTGTGGACCTGATCGTCCACGATGATGATCTCGTCGCCGAGACCGGCGCGGTCGAACTCCCGACGGTAGCCAGCCAGACGTTCGTCGGTGGACCAATGGTGGTCACCGTCACCGATGACCAGCACGGCGATGCGGCGATGCCCGAGGTCGATCAGGTGGCGAGCGGCCGCTGCCGCCCCGCCCCGTTCGTCGATCCCCACGCTCGGCCAGCGGGTGTCGGTGTCGCGATCCACCTCGACGACCGGGATGCCGCGCACCTCGAGATGTCGTCGGCGCTGATCGCTCATGGTCTCGCAATGCACGATCAGCCCATCGAGGTTGGTGGTCGCGAGCACGTCGGCACCCTCGGGACGTTCCTGGCCGATCAACACCAGCGCCAGGCCCTGTTCTTCACAGACCTCTGCGACCCCGGCCAACAGCAACAGGTTCGCCGGATCCGTCACCGCCCACAGCACACCCTGAAGGAGCCCGATCGCGCCCGAGACGCCGCGCCGGAGCGAGCTCGCCGCCGGATCCGGACCCGCGTAGCCGAGGTCGTCGGCCGCGGCCAGAATTCGTTCGCGAAGCTCGCTCGACAGTTGGTCGGGCCGGTTGTAGGCGTTCGACACCGTGCTGCGCGAGACGCCGACCCGCTCGGCCACGGTCTGCAGCGTGATCCGGCCCATGCACGGCGAGTGTAGAACCCGCGGTGTCGTGATCGGACTCCGGGTTGCCTTTTCTGAATCGATACAGCAAACTGCATCCCAGAGATTCTGGATCGATTCAGAACGAGGAGATGATCATGACCCCCCACTGCTGCTGCCCGACCGACACGTGGTGTGCGGCGACGCCACGACCCGACGTCAGCGTCCGACATCGCGAGCGGTGGCAACACATCGCCACCACGTTCGGTCGTCCGCTGACCGAACTCCAACTCGACGAACTCGACGAACTCGACGAACTCGACGACGTCTCGTTCGCCCGTCGCCACCTGCCCCACCTGAGCGCGGAGGAACTCGACGAAGTCCGGTGGGCGCTCCGCTGAGGCGGCGCCCATCCCGTGCGGCCCAGAATGGGACGTGCTCCGCCTTCGCCAAGTCGCCCTCGTCGCTCACGAACTCGAGCCGTCGTTCGACGAGCTCCACACCCGGCTCCAACTCGAGGTCGCCCACCGCGACCCTGCGGTCGGCGCCTTCGGACTCCACAACGTCGTGCTGCCCGTCGGCAACCAGTTCCTCGAGATCGTGGCGCCGACCCGGGAGGGCACCGCGGCCGGCCGCTACCTCGAGCGACGACGGGGCGACGGCGGCTACATGATCATCCTCCAATGCGACGACCACGCACCGGTGAAGCAACGGGTCGAGCAGCTCGGCGTCCGGACCGCGCTCGCCCAGGACACCGACGAGTACCGATTGTTGCAATTGCACCCAGCTGACACCGGCGGCACGTTCCTCGAGATCGACCAGCAGTTGGCGGCCGGCGGCGACGACCCGTGGTATCCGGCCGGGGAGGACTGGGAACGGGCGAGGCGGACCGACATCGTCACGGGGATCGCCGGCGCGACCGTCCAGTCCGAGCGGGTCGAGGAACTCGCATCGCGAGGTGGGCCGCCATCCTCGACCGCCCGCGACCGGGGATGGTTCCGAGCTCACGATCCAACTGGATCAGGGCTGGATCAGATTCGTGGCGCCGCTCGACGACCGCGGCGAAGGGCTCGTCGGCGTCACCTTCGACCTCGGCGACGGCGGCTCGGACCTCACACCGTTCGACGCCGTCGGCATGCGGTTCGACGCCAGCTGACGCCGACCGCGTCCACCGACGTTGCGCAGGTTCGCCGCTCGAGCGCGGGCGGGCCGGCGAGGAAACGAACGTCGGTACCGACCGGGCGATGTCCTCGAGGGACGGCCGGACGGCTCATCGGTGGGGAAATTCTCCGCTCGATATGTGCATGACTGCACGCATTGGTAGCGTGCTCGCCGTGCCCTCAGCGTTGGATCGTGCAACGGATGCCTTGCTCGAATCCAGCCGAGCGTTGGTCGCCGTGGCGGCTCGATCCTGGCCGAAGTCGACGAGATCGTCACGCTTCAGCAGTACCGAGCGCTCGTCATCCTCCACGAGCGAGACAGCGGCCACCCGCGACCTCGCGGTCGAACTCGGCATCCGCGCGTCCAGCGCCACCCGGCTCTGCGACCGGCTCGTCGCCAAGGAACTCGTCGATCGTGCGGTGTCGGATCGGGACCGGCGCGAGTCCGTGCTCACGCTCTCGGATGCCGGGCGAGCCCTCGTCGACCAAGTGATGCTCCGTCGCCGCGAGGAGCTCCGGGCGATCGTGAGGCGGATGAGCGGCGAGGAGCTCGACGCCGCCGTCGCCGGCCTGGGCGCCTTTCGACGAGCCGTGACCGATGACGACCCCGCCGCCGCCGCCGGGCGAGCGGGATGGTGGTGAACCCGTGAACGACCAGCGCGTCCCGTCGATCGACGCACTCCGACCCATCCTCAAACGCTCACGAGAGGTGGTGCTCCTCGCCGCCTTGACCGGCGTGGTCACGGGGTACGTCGTGGCGGTCTTCGACTGGCTCGTGGTGGACCAGTTCTTCGATCGAGTGCTCAGCATGCCGCTGTGGGCGCAGGCGATCATGCCGATCATCGGGCTGATCATCGCCGCCTTCGCCCGCTTCGTCATCGGCTCGGGCGCCTCGCCCGCGACTGCGGACGAGTACCTCCATGCCTTCCACGAAACCGGATATCGGCTCACGGGACGGGTCGCCATCAGCCGCGGGATCGCCGCGCTCGCCACCCTCGGAACCGGCGGGGCCATGGGCCTCGAAGGCCCCTCGATCTACTTCGGTTCCGCGAGCGGCTCCGTCCTCCAGCGCCGCCTTCCGCGGGTGTTCAAGGGCTCGGACCACCGCACCCTCCTCGTCGCCGGTGCGGCGGCAGGGGTGGCAGCCATCTTCAAGACGCCGGCGACCGGCGCGGTCTTCGCCCTCGAGGTCCCGTACCGCGACGATCTGGCCCGACGCATGTTGCTCCCCGCTCTCGTGGCCAGCGCGTCCGGCTACCTCGCCTTTGCATCGGTGCACGGCGTCTCGCCGCTGATCCGGGTGGCGGGCAGCCCGGACTTCGTCTTCCGGGATCTCGCGGGAGCCGTGCTCGTCGGGTTGGTCGCCGGGATCGGCGCCAAGTTGTTCGCCTGGTTGATCCTGAAGGCGAAGAAGTGGGCCGACCGTCCGATCACCATGCGCCTCGCCGTCGCCGCCCCGACGATCGTCGCGATGTTCGTGCTCGGTCGCATCCTCACCGGCGAGAGCCTGATGCTCGGCTCCGGGTATGCGGTGGTGCAATGGTCCGGGGAAGGTGGCCACGCCGAATGGCTGCTGCTCGCCATCCTCGTCGCCCGAAGCGTCACCACCGCCAGTGTCCTCGCCGGCGCCGGGACCGGCGGCCTCTTCATTCCGTTGGTCGTGAACGGTGCGCTGCTCGGGCGAGTGATCGGTGATCTCGTGAACACCCCGGATCCCGGCTTGTTCACGGTCGTCGGGATCGCTGCCTTCTTGGGCGCCGGATACCGGGTTCCGCTTGCCTCGGTGATGTTCGTCGCCGAAGCGACCGGCCGACCGGGATTCATCGTGCCCGGCCTCCTGGCCGCCGTGGCCGCCGAACTGGTGGTCGGCAACTCCTCGGTGACGCCGTACCAGCGGTCCACCATCCGCGAGACGCTCGGTCACAACGAACGGCCGGCGGCCCGTAACGTGCAGCAATGACCTCACCGCCGCCGCTGCATCCCGCCGTCGCTCCCCTCGCCGGCCTCGTCGGCACCTGGACCGGACCGGGACGAGGCGAGTATCCGACCATCGAGGACTTCACCTACACCGAGACGGTCACCTTCGGTCACGTCGGCAAGCCGTTCCTCGCGTACCAGCAACGGACCATGTCGCCCGCGGGGTTGCCGATGCACGCCGAGATGGGCTACCTCCGTCCCGTCGGTGCCGACACCGCGGAGCTGGTGATCGCCCAACCGACCGGCATCGCCGAGATCCACACCGGTTCGATGCTCACCGCGGCCGACGGCTCCGTGGAGTTCCGGTTCGCGTCGGCCACCATCGCCTCGACGCCCACCGCCAAACGAGTCGACGAGGTCCGCCGGACGATCAGGTGGCACGGCGACGTGCTGAGCTACGAGCTCGACATGTCGGCGGTCGGTGAGCCACTGCAGTTCCATCTGAGCGCTCGCCTGCAGCGATCCTCGTGACGACGCTCGGCGAGCAGCTTCCGCCGCCCGGGTCGGACCCCCTCGACGTCGTCACGGCGTTCATGGCGTGGGCGGAGTCGAGCGGCCGCCCGCTGTACCCCCACCAGGAGGACGCCCTGATGGCGTTGGCCGAGGAGCAGCACGTCGTGTTGGCCACGCCCACCGGGTGCGGCAAGAGCATGGCGGCACTCGCCGGGATCGCGCTCGCCCGGAATCGCGGTGAGCGATCGGTGTGGACCGCCCCGATCAAGGCGTTGGTGGCGGAGAAGTTCTTCGACCTCGCCGCGCTCTTCGGCGCCGAGACCGTCGGGCTCGCCACCGGCGACGCCTCGATCAACCCCGACGCCACCGTCCTCGTGTGCACCGCCGAGGTCTATGCCAATCAAGCGCTCGGTGCCGGGGCCATCCGCCCGGGCGAGGGTGCATTCGGCTTCGCGTGCCTCGACGAGTTCCACTACTACGGCGAACGAGATCGCGGGTGGGCCTGGCAGGTTCCGCTCCTCACCGCCCACCACACCCAGTTCCTGTTGATGTCGGCGACCCTGGGCGACATGACCACGATCGTCGAGGACCTGCGCGCTCGCACGGGCCGGCCCGTCGCCCAGGTCACCTCGGTCACGCGACCGACCCCGCTCTACCACGCGTGGCGGATGACCTCGGTCGCCGACTCGGTCACCGAGGCGGTCAAGGACGGGCTCAGCCCGGTCTACGTCGTGCACACGACCCAGGCCGCCGCCGGCGAACGGGCCAACGCCTTGAACAGCCTGCCGCTCACCACCCGACCGCAGCGCGAAGCGATCGCCGAAGCGCTGAAGGAGGTGCGGTTCACCAAGGGCTATGGCCAGACCCTGCAACGGGTGCTCCGCAACGGCGTGGGCATCCACCACGCCGGCATGCTCCCGAAGTACCGACGGCTCGTCGAGCGGCTCGCCGGCGAGGGCCTCCTCCCGGTCATCTGTGGGACCGACACGCTCGGCGTGGGCGTCAACATCCCCATCCGAACCGTGCTGCTGACTTCGATGACCAAGTTCGACGGTCACCGGGTGCGCCTCTTCACCGCCCGCGAGTTCCACCAGCTCGCCGGGCGCGCCGGACGGACCGGCTTCGACCCGGACGGACACGTATGGGCCCAGGCGCCCGATCACGTGATCGAGAACGCCAAGGCGCTGTCGCGTGCCGGCGACGATCCCAAGGCCCGCCGCAAGGCCACCAAGTCCCAGCCGCCGAAGGGGTTCGTGCACTACGACGAGCAGAGCTTCGAACGTCTCGTCGCGGCGTCGCCCGAACCGCTGGTGTCGCGGTTCAAGGTCAGCGCCGACCTGATCGCCACCGTGCTCGCCCGTCCGGATGGCCCGGCGGCGCTGAAGGAGCTGCTCGCCACCAACCACGAGCCCGAGAATCGTCGCCGGCTGCACAAGCGGCGGGCGATCTCGGTGTTCCGGTCCCTGGAGGAGGCCGGTGTGGCGGAACGTCGCCGCGATGCCGACGGTCGCTGTGCCGGGGTCGAGGTCGGCTCCCTCGTCGATGGCTCCGACGAGCGCTCGGCGCTGCGGTTCTCCTCACCGCTGGTGCCGTTCGCGCTCGAGGTGCTGTCCACCCTCGATCGAGACGACCCGAGCTACCACCTCGATCTGGTGAGCGTGGTCGAATCGGTGCTCGACGACCCGATGCCGATCCTGTTCGCCCAGCGCGACGCAGCCAAGTCGGCCGAGATCGCCCGGATGAAGGCCGACGGCATCGAGTACGAGGAGCGGATGAACCGCCTCGACCAGGTGACCTGGCCCCGTCCCCTCGCCGAACTCGTCGAACCCTGCTTCGCCACGTATCGCCGACGCCATCCGTGGATCGAGCGCGACCCGTCACCGAAGTCGATCCTGCGCGAGCTCCTGGAGAGCGGCGAGACCTTCGGCGGGTTCGTGCACCGGTATCAGCTCCAGCGCAGCGAGGGCTTGGTGTTGCGCTACCTGACCGACGCGTGGCGGACCCTCGATCGTTCGCTCACCGACGAGCTGTACACCGAGGAACTCGAGGACGTGATCGACTGGCTCGGCACGCTGATCCGTGCGACCGACGCCAGTCTGCTCGACGAGTGGGAACGGCTCGCCGGCGGCCCCGAGCACGGCCACGTCGAACGGGAGGATCCCGGATCGTTCGGTCCGCCCAAGGCCTGGCGGACGGCCGTACGCACCGCGGCGTTCGGCTGGGTCGAACTCCTCGCCCAGAAGGCCCACGCCGAACTCGCCGCCCGCACCGGTTGGCCCCAGTTCCGGTTCGACCAGCAGATGGCCGAGTTCCGTCGCCAGCACGAGTCCATCGCGACCGACGGCGATGCCCGCTCCACCCGATGGTTCTCCCTCACCGAGACCCCGGAGCGGTGGACGGTGCGCCAGCAGCTGCCCGACAACGACGGCGACGGCGACTGGTCGTTCACCGCCGAGGTCGAGGTGGCCGAGGCCATCGCCGACGGCGCGCCGACCCTTCGATTGGTCAGCTTCGGCGAGTTCGGTGAGGAGGTCGGCGCCACCGACGGCGCCTGACGATCACTCGTCCTCGAGGAATTCCTTCAGCTTCTGGCTGCGCTGCGGGTGACGCAGCTTGGCGAGCGTCTTGGCCTCGATCTGACGGATCCGCTCCCGGGTGACGCCGAACTCGCGCCCGACCTCTTCGAGGGTCTTGGCTTGACCGTCGGCCAGCCCGAACCGCATCCGCACGACCTCCTGCTCGCGATCGGACAACTCCGACAGCGCCTCTTCGACGGCGTGCACCAGCATTCGTCGGGTCGCCACGTCGGCGGGGGCCTCGGCGCTCTCGTCCTTGATGAAATCGGCGAAGGTCGAGTCCTCTTCCTCCCCGACCGGCGCGTCGAGCGACATCGGATCCTGGGAGATGCGCAGGATCTCGCGCACCCGGTCGACCGGCATCTGAACCTGGGTGGCCAGTTCCTCGACCGTTGGCTCCCGCTCGAGCTCCTGGTGCATCTGGCGCTGGATGCGAAGCACCCGGTTCATCGATTCGACCATGTGGACCGGGATCCGGATCGTGCGCGCCTGATCGGCGATCGCTCGCGTGATCGCCTGGCGGATCCACCACGTGGCGTAGGTCGAGAACTTGAATCCCTTGGTGTAGTCGAACTTGTCGACCGCCCGCATCAGGCCCAGGTTGCCCTCCTGGATCAGATCCAAGAACAGCATCCCCCGGCCGGCGTAGCGCTTGGCGATCGACACCACGAGGCGAAGGTTCGCCTGGATCAGCTCCGACTTGGCCTGGCCCACCTCGACCAGGCGCGCCAGGCGGAGCGCCTCGCCGCCGGGGAGTCCGGGCTCAGTGTCCAGACGGGTCGCGGCGTCGTTTCCGACCTCGATCTGCTGAGCGAGGCGTCGTTCGTCGTCGCCGGTCAGGACTGACCCGCCCGATCTCCTTGAGATACATGCGCACGGTGTCGCCGGTGGCGGTGGTCTCGTGCTTCTCGGCCATCCGGGCCACGCGACGCTCACGCCGCCGGGCGAGGGTGTCTTGATGGGTGTCGCCGGTCGAGACCGCCGGGGTCTCGGCCGGAGCGGCCTGCCCGCTGGCCGGGGTGTCATCGGCGTGATCACCGATGATGTCCTCGACCGCATCGTCGATGGTGATGCCGCGTCGCTCGAACTCCTGCTGGACCTCGACCAAGGTGTCATGGTCCAGCACGATGTGCCGGAGCACGTGCGTCACCGCTTCGGCGTGCACCGTTCCGGTATCGGCGGCATCGGCCAGGAGTTCGTTCCACTCGCGAGGATCGACTCCGGCAAACGGTGGGAAGGTCGTCGGCTCGTTCGTCAATCCCGTTCCTCACTGCGTCGGTCCAGCCACTGTAGCAATGCATCGGTCGGTGCTGGATCGGTGAGCGATTCATCCAGGGAATGCAACAGCCGCCGGGCCTCGTCGTCTTCGCGGATCTGGTCGGGATCCGTCTCGTGGGTTCGCAGGGCCAACATCCGGCGTACACCGCTGCGGAGCAGGACCTGGACCGTCATCATCGGATCGAAATCGACATCGGCCACCGCGGCCCGCTCGAGCACCGTGCGCGCTTCGGGATCGGCCAGTTCCAGCGCAGCGGTGAGGTTGCCACCGGACTCGGCCAGGGCTCGGAACGCCCGCAGGTGGAGTTCGTCTCGGAACAGGGCCTCGATCAGCCAGGCCGCGATGCCGTCCCAGTCCTGGATCAGGTTCGCGAGGGCGACGAACTCGGCCCCGTCGCGAACCCGGCGGTCGGGTCGCGGCGCGGTGATGATCCGTCCACCTCTGCGTTCTGCCACAGCAACCAGATCGGCCACCGGGAGCCCGGTTCGAGTGGCAATTTGGCCCGCATACAGTTTTCGCACGTTCACGTCCGGGTGTTCGGACACGATCTCCATGGCCTTGGTCGCCAGTCGCGAGCGCTGTTCGGGGCTCGTCGCACCCCGGTTGGCCTCGAGCAGCCGCTCCAATCGGAACCCGAGGAACGGCAGCGCGTGATCGACCGCGGCGCGCAGTGCGGCTGGATCGGAGACGGCCAGCTCACCCGGATCGGTGCCGGGGGGCAGCTTGGCGACGTAGACCTCGATCTCGTACTTCTGTTCCCACTCGTAGAATCGCTCCGCGGCACCCTGACCGGCGGCGTCGGCGTCGAAGCTGAGCACCACCCGGCTCGCGTACCGCTTCAGGAGCCGCACGTGGTCCTCGGTCAGCGCAGTGCCACAGGTGGCGATGGCGCGTGGGACCCCGGCACGGTGGAACCCGATCACGTCGGTGTAGCCCTCACAGATCACGGCCTGATTGGCATTGACGATCTCCCCCTTGGCCCAGTTCAGGCCGTAGAAGGTGCGCGACTTGGCGTAGATCGGGGTCTCGGGTGAGTTCTTGTACTTGGCCGGGTCGGTGGAGCCGGGCAGGATCCGTCCGCCCAACGCGATCGGGTCGCCCTCGGGGGTGAAGATCGGGAACAGGATCCGGCCCCGAAACGAGTCCTGGACCCGGTTCCGGCGATTCATGAACCCGAGCCCGGTGTCGCGCAGGACGTCGTCGGGAACCCGGAGGTGCTTGGCGAGTTGGTCCCAGTCGTCGGGCGCCCACCCCAACCGGAACTTGCGCACGGTCTCGGAGTCGAACCCGCGCGACCGCAGGTAGCCCCGGGCGGCACCGGCATCCGGTCCGGTGAGCAGCCGGTCGTGATACCACTCGACGGCTTGCTCCATGGCCTCGACCAGCCGCTTTCGCCGCTGACGTTCCTTGCTCTGGCCGTCGTTGGTGTAGGTGATCTGGATGCCGGCCTTGGCGGCCAGACGCTCGACGGCACTGACGAAGTCGACGTGCTCGATCTCCTGGACGAAGGTGAACACGTCGCCCGACTTGCCGCAGCCGAAGCAGTGGAACCGACCGATCTCCTCGCGAACGTTGAACGATGGGGACTTCTCGGGGTGGAAGGGGCACAGCCCGGTCCAGTTCCGTCCGACCCGCTTCAGCGCGACGTGCGGAGTGATGACGTCGACGATCGACACCCCGGTCCGGATCCGCTCGATGTCGTCGTCCGCGATCGCCATCGGCGCAGAGGGTAGCGGTGAGCGACGGCGGGCTCAGTCCTCGGGGACCCGGGCCGGGTCGAGTTCGCGATCCGGAGCCGGTGACCGGTAGAGGGACACGCCGATCGATCCGGCGAGCACGAGCGCGATGACCAGGAGCGATACCGGCGTCGGGATGTGATATCGCACTCCGGGCAGCTCGGCGATGATCATCTTGATCCCGACGAAGGCGAGGATGACCGAGAGTCCCTGCTGGAGATAGGTGAACCGAGCGTGCAGGTCGGCGAGCAGGAAGTACAGCGCTCGCAGACCGAGGATGGCGAAGGCGTTCGACGAGAAGACCAGGAACTGTTCCCGGCTCACGCCGAGCACGGCAGGAACCGAGTCGACGGCGAAGATCACGTCGGTGAATTCGACGAGGAGCAGCACCGCGAATAGCGGGGTGGCGACCCGTCGTCCGCCGACGTGGGTGAAGAGGCGTTGACCGTCGAGCTCCGGTGACGAGGGCACGACCTTGCGGATCAGCCCGAGCATCTTCGACTGCGACGGGTCCATCTCGTGGTCCTCGGACACCAGCATCCGCACCGCGGTGAACAGCAAGAAGCCGCCGAACAGGTACAGGATCCACGAGAACCGTTCGATCAGGGCGACCCCGGCGAAGATGAAGATGGCCCGCATGATCAGGGCGCCGAAGATGCCCCAGAACAGGACGCGGTGCTGGTACCGGCGGGGGACCTGGAAGTAGCTGAGCAAGAGCGCCCACACGAAGACGTTGTCGACGCTCAGGCTCTTTTCGATCAGGTACCCGGAGATGTACTCGCCGGCTGCCGCGCCACCCCACCCCCCCCACACGATCCCGCCGAAGCCGACGCCGACCGAGATCCACAACGCCGATTCCCAGGCCGCTTCGCGCGTGCCGATCTCGTGCGCCTCGCGGTGGAGCACGAGGAGGTCCACGAGCAGGCACGCCACGAGCAGGGCGAGCAGGGCGGCCCACTCCCACGCCCGCACGTGGAGGTCGACGAACTGCCGGCTGCCGGAATCGGTCGACGCCAGCAGCTGGGTCGTGGACAGCACGAAGGTGGGCAACCGTTCTCCTCTAGTCTCGGCCGAACAACCCTCCGGCGACGCCTCCGACGCCGGAACCGCTGTTGGAGGTTCCGACCGCAGCTTGGATCCAGCCGAGCAACTCGTTCGGGTTCCTCGTCTGCGTCATGACCTTGCCGGGTCCGGTGAAGTCGAAGACCAGACCTTCGCCACTCTTGAACGTCTGGACCAGCCCACCGGCTGCTTTTCGAAGGTTCATCGTAACGGTGTGCTCGTAGGCCACCATGTGACCGGTGTCGACGGTGATCGATTGTCCGGCGGCCAGGTCCCAGGTCTCGAGGGCGCCGTAGCAGGCGATGACGACCGGGCCCGCTCCCTCGGCGCGGATGATGAATCCGCCTTCGGAGCCGAACATGTTCTTGAAGCCACCCCACTTGGCGTCGATGGCGACCCCTTGGGCGTTGGCGAGCCAGGACCCCTTCTGGATGAACAGCGCCGTGCCGGGCTGGAGGTCGTAGCTGATGATGTCGCCGGGGAGGCGGGCGGCGACGTCGACGAACCCACCTTCGCCGGGGGCGGTGTAGGTCGTCATGAAGAAGCTCTCCCCGCCGAGGGCGGCCCGCTTGAGCGACTTCAGGAACCCGCCGTCCATCTTGGATTCGAGCACGACGCCGGCGGACATCGCCATCATCGCTCCCGCCTCGACCCGCGCCTGCTCGCCTCCGGCCAGCCCGATCCGGGCGACGCCGTAGGCCGGCCCCTGCCGTGTGACCACCTGCATCTCGATGCTCCTCTCGTCCGGTCGCACCGCGGACCCTCGATCCAGGAACGTAGTCCTGCACGAGCCCGACAGGTGTCCGGCCTCGGGCGGCTCGGCCCGCATTCCCCGGCGGGCCAGGAAATGCGGGCCGAGAACGTCGAGTCCCGAGCGACTCGGTCAGCGGGCGCCGACCGGGGACCGGTCAGCGGTTGTTCACGACCGCCTGCGCCGCGGCGAGCCGGGCGATCGGGATGCGGAACGGGCTGCAGGACACATAGTCGAGCCCGGCGCGGTAGAAGAGGTCGATCGATTCCGGGTCGCCGCCGTGCTCACCGCAGACGCCCAGCTTGAGCTTCTTCTTCACCGAGCGGCCTCGCTCGACACCCATGCGAACCAGGTCGCCCACGCCGGACTGGTCGATCGTCTCGAACGGATTCCGCTTCAGCAGGCCGGCCTCGAGATACGCCGGCATCATCCGGCTCTCGACGTCGTCGCGGCTGAAGCCGAACGTCATCTGGGTGAGGTCGTTGGTGCCGAAGCTGAAGAAGTCGGCGTACTCGGCGATCTCGTCGGCTCGGATCGCGGCGCGAGGCGTCTCGATCATCGTGCCGATCGTGATCTCCGGCTTGTTGCGCAGACCCTTGGTGGTCTCGGCGATGGCGTCTTCGACCCAGGAGCGAGCCAGCGCCAGTTCCTCACGGGTGACGGTGAGGGGGATCATGACTTCCACGATCGGGTTCTTGCCGGCCTTGCGCAGTTCGACGGCCGCTTCGACCAGGGCCCGCACCTGCATGGCGTACAACCCCGGGCGGATCACGCCGAGGCGCACGCCGCGGGTACCGATCATTGGGTTGTGCTCGGACCAGGACTCGGCCGCGGCGAGGAGCTTGGTCTCCTCCTTGCTCAGCCCGGTCGAAGCCTCCTTGATGCGCAGCTCCTCCACGGAGGGAAGGAACTCGTGCAACGGCGGGTCGAGCAGGCGAACCGTGACCGGCAGCCCGTCCATCGCCTCGAGGATCTCGAGGAAGTCGGTCTTTTGCACCTGGCGCAACGCTTCGAGCGCCTCGGCCTCCTCGGCCTCGGTGGAGGCGAGGATCATCTTGCGAACGACCGGCAGACGGTCCTCGGCGAGGAACATGTGCTCGGTCCGGCACAGGCCGACCCCTTCGGCGCCGAAGTTGCGGGCGTTGATCGAGTCCGGACCGTTGTCGGCGTTGGCCCGCACGGCCAGCTTGCCCTTGCGGATCTGGTCGGCCCAGCCGAGGATCACGTCGAACTCGGCGGGCGGCTCGGCGTTCTTCAGTTCGAGCTCACCGAGCACGATCTCGCCGGACGCGCCGTCGATCGAGATCATGTCGCCTTCCTTGACGACGGTGTCTCCGACGCTGAACTTCTTGCCCTCGATCTTGATCGCTTCGGCGCCCACGACGGCGGGGGTTCCCCAGCCTCGGGCGACGACGGCCGCGTGGCTGACCAGTCCGCCGCGAGCGGTCAGGATGCCCTTGGCGACCATCATGCCGTGCACGTCTTCGGGGCTGGTCTCGTTGCGCACGAGCACCACGGCCTCGCCGCGGGCTTGGGCCGCCACAGCGTCGTCGGCGGTGAAGTACACCGCACCCACCGCCGCACCGGGCGAGGCACCGAGGCCCTTGGCCAGCGCCTTGCCGGCCGAGGCGAAAGTCGGGTGCAGCACCGAGTCGAGGTGCTCGGCGGTCACCCGCAGGATCGCTTCCTCCTTGGAGATCTTCCAGCGGTCGCTGCCCTTGCCACTGCCCTTGGCCATCTCCACGGCCATCCGCAACGCAGCCGCACCGGTGCGCTTGCCGACCCGGGTCTGCAGCATCCAGAGCTTGCCCTGTTCGATGGTGAACTCGGTGTCGCACATGTCCTGGTAGTGGCGCTCCAGGCGAGCGAAGATAGCGAGCAGTTCGGCGTGGATCTCGGGGAAGTGACCCTTGAGCGCGCCGAGGTCCTCGGTGCTGCGGATCCCCGCCACCACGTCCTCGCCCTGGGCGTTGATGAGATAGTCGCCGTACGGCTTGTTCTCGCCGGTCGCGGCGTTGCGGGTGAAGCCCACGCCGGTGCCCGATGTCTCGTCCCGGTTGCCGAAGACCATGGCCTGCACGTTGACGGCAGTCCCGAGATCGTGGCTGATCCGCTCACGGACGCGATAGGCGATGGCGCGGGCACCGTTCCACGACTTGAACACGGCCTCGACCGCGCCGCGGAGCTGCTTCATCGGCTGCTGCGGGAACGCCTTGCCGGTCGCTTCCTTCACCGCCTGCTTGTAGACCTCGCACAGCGACTTGAGCTCCGAGGCCGGGATCTCGGCGTCGTTCTTGGTGCCAAGGCGGGTCTTGAGCGCTTCGAGGGGATGCTCGAAGGCTTCGCCGTCGATGCCGAGCACGATGCGCCCGTACATCGAGATGAAGCGCCGATAGGAGTCGTAGGCGAAGCGCTCGTCGGAGGTCGCCTTGGCGAGGCCCTTGACGCTCTTGTCGTTGAGCCCGAGGTTCAGGACGGTGTCCATCATGCCCGGCATGGAGAACTTCGCTCCCGAGCGCACGCTGACGAGGAGCGGGTCGTTCGGGTCGCCGAGCGCTCGGCCCATCTTCGACTCGAGCGCCGTCACCTGCGCGGCGATCTCGTCGTCGAGCCCGGCCGGCCAACCCCCCTTCATGTACTCACGGCAGGCATCCGTCGAGATGGTGAAGCCCGGCGGCACCGGGAGCTTCAGGACGGAGGTCATCTCGGCGAGGTTCGCACCTTTGCCGCCGAGGAGATCCTTCATCCCCATGGGAGGCTTACGGTGCTTGTGATCGAAGGAATACACGTAGGGCACGTCGAGAAATCCTACTTGCTGCGTCCTACCATGCACCCATGATGAACAGCCAAGACGCACTTCGGAGGACCTGGACCCCCTCCTTTCGCGCGCTCGGCTTCCCGATCACCATCCGTCCTGGATTCTTCTTGTTCGTCCTGCTGGCGCTGGTGGCGTACCGCGGACCGCTCGGCCCGTGGCTGGCCGGATCGCTGGCGCTGTTCACGATCACCCATGAACTCGGTCACGCCACGATGGCCAAGTTGTACGGCGCCCGGGCCGAGATCGCGCTCGACATGTTCGCCGGCTACACGTCCTACGAACCGTCTCGCGCCATGACGGCACGAGAGCGGGCGATCATCGCCGTCGCCGGTCCGGCGGCCGAGATCGTGCCCGGTCTGATCGCGCTGGCCGCGCTCGGCGTCAATCCCTTCGACCGGCAAGCGGTGCAGCAGTCCGATGCCGCCCTGGCCATCTGGTGGGCGGGCCCCGTGCTCGGCCTGGTGAACCTGCTCCCGCTCGTACCGCTCGACGGTGGGGTCGTGGTGGCGACGGTGCTCGACGCCATCGCTCCCGGCCGCGGTCGACGGCTGGCCACGCGGGTCAGCATGGCGATCACGGTCCTGGCGACGATCGCCTTGCTGACCCGGGCCGACCTCCGGCCGATCGCCTTGTTCACCGGGGCGCTGTTCGGGTTCCAGGTCATGCAGTTGCGAGCATCTGCGATGCCCGACGGGTTCCCCGCCGCACAGTCTGGGCTGGACGGCGATCAACGACCTGCTGATCGCCGGGGAGCCCGCCAAGGCGGGCCAGTACGGCGCAGCGCTGTTCCGCAAGGGCGGCCACGCCGACGTGGCGTTGCTCGTCGCCCGGGCCGCGGCCGGCTCGACGAACTGACCACGGCGATGGCCTGGCTCCAAGCGGCGGCGATCGCGGCCGATGAACCGGACGAGATCGTCGATGCCCTCGAACACGATGGCGACTTCGCGGTGATCCGCGATCACGCCGCGTTCGGCGCGTTGCACCTCGTGCTCACGAGCTGAGCCACCGGCCGGGTGGACGGCGGCTCAGCGCGGCTCGGGCCTCAGAATCCGAGGCGGTCGGCGACTTCGGCGAGCAGTGAGGCGATCGGCACCCGAACCTGCTCGGTCGTGTCCCGTTCCCGGATCGTCACCGCGCCGTCCTCGAGCGAGTCGAAGTCGACCGTGACGCACAACGGTGTGCCGATCTCGTCCTGCCGGCGATAGCGGCGGCCGATCGACTGGGTGTCGTCGTAGTCGACCATGTAGCGATCCGACAGGGCGGCGAACACCTCGCGAGCCAGCGGTGACAGGGTGTCCTTCTTCGACAGCGGCAGGACCGCGACCTTGTAGGGCGCGAGGCGAGGGTGGAGCCGCATGATCGTGCGGGCCTCTCCCCCGACCTCGTCCTCGTCATAGGCGGCGAGCATGAACGCGGCCATCGTGCGGGTGGCCCCGGCGGCGGGCTCGATCACGTACGGCACATAGCGCTCGTTGTTGGCCTGATCGAAGAAGTCGAGCCGCTCACCGGAGTGCTGCGCGTGCTGCTTGAGGTCGTAGTCGGTGCGCTGGGCGATGCCCTCGAGTTCGCCCCAACCCCACGGGAACAGGAACTCGACGTCGGAGGTCCCGGCCGAGTAGTGGCTCAGCTCGTCGTCGTCGTGCGCCCGCAAGCGGAGCATCTCGCGAGGGATGCCGAGCGCGACGTACCACTCCAGGCGAGCGTTGCACCAGTACTCGTACCACTGGGGGCCCTCGGCGGGCGGCACGAAGAACTCCAACTCCATCTGCTCGAACTCCCGGGTCCGGAAGATGAAGTTGCCCGGGGTGATCTCGTTGCGGAACGACTTGCCGACCTGGGCGATGCCGAACGGCGGCTTCTTGCGACTGGTCTGCACCACGTTGGCGAAGTTGATGAACATGCCCTGTGCCGTCTCGGGCCGCAGGTACACCTCGGCGCCCGATCCCTCGACCGGCCCGGCGTGGGTCTTGAACATGAGGTTGAAGGCGTGGGCCTCGGTGAAGCTGCCCGTGGCACCGCAACCGGGGCACACGTTCGGGTCCTCGAGGTGGTCCTCCCGGAACCGCTGCTTGCACTTGGTGCAGTCCACGAGCGGATCGGTGAAGTTCGCGAGGTGGCCGCTCGCCTCCCAGACCGCGGGCGGGGCCAGGATCGAGGCGTCGATGAGCACCACGTCGTCGCGCCGCTGCACCATCGCTCGGACCCAGCGTCCTTCACGTTGCGCAGCAGCAACGAACCGAGGGGGCCGTAGTCGTACGACGAGCGGAAGCCGCCATAGATCTCCGCAGAGGGGTACACGAACCCCCGCCGCTTCGAGAGATTGACGATCTGTTCCAGTTCGGTCGCGGGCATAGGTCGACCAGGCTATTCGACACACCTCTCCGGCCCTACTTCATTCGGCACCCCACAAGGTCCTCCTCGTGAGCAGACCCGCGCCGCACCGGATGCCGTGGCTCGTCGCGGCCCTGGCGATGGTGGCGTGTGGGTGCGGCACGGTCGAGGGCCGAGCCGACGGCGCCGCCGCGGCCTCGGCCGAGAGCACGCTCGCCACCCTCGTCCCGACCCAGCCCACCCTGGTCCCGGATCCGGTCGGCGAGGGCTCGACCACTCCGGGCTCGGCGAGTTCGTCGAGCGACCCGGTCACCACCACGCCGTCGCTCGCGCCTGCTTCGACCGCCACGACGCCGATCGCGACGCCCACCTCGATCGCGCCGGCCGGGGCCGGCGGTGGCGACGTGACCCGCTGCGCCCACCAGCCCGAACGGGCCGAACCGGTCGAGGTTCGAACGGTCTCGGTCGACCTCGACGGTGACCGACGCCCGGACGAACTACGGCTCGCAGCACGTCCTGGCGGGGATGGGTTGCTCGTGTGGTCCGCCGAGCTCCGGCCGGCCACCGGTTCGCCGAGCGCGGTGGTGCTCGTCGACGTCGGATCCGAGGTCGAACCCGTGGGCCCGATCCAGCTCCACGGGCTGGCCGCGCGGACGTCCGACCCCGCCCAGCTCGGATCGGAATTCCTCCTCCGGCTCGGCTCGTTCGGGGACGTGAGCGTGCTCGGCGTGCTCGGGGCCGACGCCAACGGATGCCTCTTCCGATTCGGAAACGGGTTGGGCGCACCCTTGCAGCTGACCGTCGGCGAGCACGACACCGGAATGACCGGCGTCCATTGTGAATGGTTCGACGACGCCCAGACGATCGTCCAGCGCTCGGCGGAACCCGGCGCCCACGGCGACTGGGCGACCACCGACGTGGTGCTCACCCCGAACGGGACCGATCTGGTCGAGGCCGCTCCGATCTTCGGGACGGTCAGCGACGACGGTCTGCGGCTCGACACCTATTCGATCCTCGACTGCACCGGGCTGTCACTGGCCGGACCGAGCCGCTGAGCCCGCGGTCGATCAGTGGCGCTCGAACATCGCCACGGATCGCAGCCGCCGCTCGATGAAGTGCTCGACCGCGCCGGTCGCCAGTTGCCCGACCTCGGCGGAGATCGCCGGATCCGCCGTGGCCAGCGCTTCGCGCAGCCGACCGCCGAGGATCATCCTCGTGATGGCGAGCGCCGCCGGCGAGATCGCCACGCCCCGCCGGCAGCTGCGGCACAGCACGCCCCCCTCGTCCATGTCGAAGGCCACGAGCTCCACGTCGTCGGCGCTGCAGCGGACGCACCGATCCAGCTCGGGGCGCGATCCCTCGGCCGCCAGCAACTTCCAGAAGAAGGCGGGAACGACGAGTGGGGACGGTTCGGTCTCGAGGGTTCGCAACACACCGACGAGCATCCGATACAGGTGTGGTGTCGGTTCTCGGTCGACGGTCAGCTGGTCGATGGCCTCGGCGACGGCGAGGGCCTGGGTCAGCCGGTCGAGGTCGTCCAGCAGCGGCGCGATCGAGTCGACCGACTCCGCCTGCGACACGATGTCGAGCTCGCGACCCTCGTAGAGCAGCAGGCTCACGTGGCTGAGCGGCTCGAGCCGTCCGCCGAAGCGGCTCGTGGTCTTGCGCACGCCCTTGGCGACGGCCCGGATCTTGCCGTGCCCGGCGGTCAGGATGACCACGATCCGATCGGCTTCACCCAGCTTGTAGGTGCGCAACACCACGCCGGTGTCGCGATAGAGGCTCACGACCCGACGCCGCCGAACCGGCGCTCGCGGTCCTGGTACTCGCGGATCGCCGAGGCCAGGTGCTCCTTGCGGAAGTCGGGCCAGAGCACCGGGGTGAAGACCAGTTCGCTGTACGCGAGCTCCCACAGCAAGAAGTTCGAGATGCGGAACTCACCGCTCGTGCGCACGACGAGGTCGGGGTCCGGCATGTCCGGGTAGTAGAGGTGCTCGCGAAGCCGCTTCTCGTCGACGTCCTTGGCCTTGACGCCTTCGGCCACCATCTCGCGCACGGCATCGATGATCTCGGCCCGGCCGCCGTAGTTGAAGGCGAAGGTGAGGGTGAGGCGGCGATTGTCCTTGGTGAGTTCCATCGACTCGTCCTGCTCGCGGATGAGGCGCTTCGGCACCCGCCAGTCCCGACGACCCGAGAACCGGATCCGGACCCCTTGCTCGTGGAGCCCTTGCCGGCGGCGGGTGAGGATCTCCCGGTTGAAGTTCATGAGGAACCGGACCTCGTCGACCGGCCGTCGCCAGTTCTCGGTCGAGAACGCATAGACCGTCAGCCAGGTGACCCCCAGATCGAGGGCCCCGTCGACCACGTCCCACAACGCTTCCTCGCCGGCGGCGTGGCCCTCGGTGCGCTTCAGACCTCGGCGTTGCGCCCACCGACCGTTGCCATCCATCACGCAGGCGACGTGGGTCGGGATGCGGTGGAGATCGACGCCGTCGCGCCACGAGGTCGTTGGGTTCACAGGCGAATCAGAGTATCGCCCGACCGGGCGCGCGACCGATCATGAGCGCCACGCCTGCTGCCGGTCGCGGTCCGGCCCGTGACGATCAGAGGTGAGGATCCGGCGTGACGATCAAGGGTGGGGCGCGTCGTGCTGGTGCGTGTCGAGGCGACGGGGGTCGGTCGCACGGGGCTCGTGGTGGTGGGCGTCGTGATGATGCGGATCGTCGACGAGGACGCCGCCGTCGGCGAGATGGACGACGCGGGCGCCGTAGGCCTCGGCGAGCACCTCGTCGGTGAGCACCTCGGCGGGAGGCCCGCAGCGCACTCGCCGTTCGGCGACGAGGACGACCTGATCGGCCCGCCAGGCGTCGGCGAGTTCGTGGGTGGAGACCACGACGGTCACGCCGCGACGGCGTTCCTCGGCCAGGGCCTCGATGATCCGCTCGCGCGACACGACATCGACCCCGGTGAACGGTTCGTCCAGCAGGAGGAGCTCGGCTTCCTGGGCCAGGCCCTGGGCGACGAGGACACGCTGACGCTGACCGCCGGAGAGTTCGCTGAGCTGGCGGCTCGCCAGGTCGGCCACGTCGAGGCGGTCGAGCGAGCGGGCCACGGCCGCGCGGTCGTCGGCCGCGAAGCGCCGGAACATCCCGAGTCGTCGATAACGGGCCATGGCGACCGCTTCGCGGACCGTCAACGGCAGCGACGCTTCGACCACGGTGTTCTGCAGCACGAACGCCACGCCGGCCGGCGAGGCCCAGGCGGCGACCCCCAGCGAGCCTGCTGCGGGAGGGTGCAGACCCGCCAGCGCCCGGAGCAGGGTCGACTTGCCCGACCCGTTCGGCCCGATGACCGCGACTCCCTGGCCGACCTCGACCGTCAGTCGGGCGCCGTCGAGCACCACTCGACCCGGATGGGCCAGGCGGAGATCGGTGGCGACCACCGCTCGGCCTTCACCGAGATCTGCGCCGACATCTGCGCCGGCGGGTTGGCTTTTGGGAATCATTCTCATTATCTTCCCACGTGTGCACCGCAGACTCAACTCCCGGACGACCTTCTGGCTCGCCGCTGCCATGTTGGCCCTCGGCGCGTGCGGATCGGGCGATGGCAGCCCGCCCCGTTCGACCCCCGAGATCGTCGCGACGACCTCGATCCTCGCCGATGTCGTCGGCGAGCTGGTCGGCGATCAGGCCTCCGTCGTCACCGTCATGCCGAACGGGGCCGATCCCCACGACTTCCAGCCCTCGGCGCAACAGATCGCCCAGCTCCGCGATGCCGGAGCCGTGATCGCCAACGGCGGCGGGTTCGAGGGCGGTCTCGCGGCGACGCTCGACTCGGCGCGCCGCGACGGGATCCCGGTGTTCTCGGCCATCGATGTCGTCGACACCCGGCCGCTGGGCGACGCCATCGATCCGCACTTCTTCACCGATCCGGCCCGTATGGCGGTCGCGGCGAGGGCGATGTCGGCGTTCATCACCGAACAGCTCCCCACGATCGACGCCGACGCCGTGGCCGCCAGGACCTCCGCGTACATCGAGCAACTCGACGGGCTCGACGCCGAGATCGCCGGCATGGTCGACGCGTTGGACCCCGCGCAGCGCACGCTCGTCACCAACCACGAGGTGTTCGGGTACTTCGCCGACCGCTACGGATTCGACGTCCTCGGCGTGATCGTCCCGGGCGGCGGGACCGCCGCCGAGCCCAGCGCCTCGGGGTTGGATGCGCTCGCGGAGTCGATCCGGCTGGCCGGGGTGCCGGCCATCTTCGTCGACGTCTCGTCGCCGGACCGGCTGGCCGAATCACTCGCCGCCGAGGTCGGTGAGGTCCAGGTCGTGTCGTTGTACTCCGAGAGCCTCGGCGAGCCCGGTTCGGGTGCCGACACCTACCTCGGCATGATGCGCACCGACGCCCGACGAATCGTCGACGCCCTCGGCGCCGGCTGAGTACGGTCGGGACGTGCACTGGTTCACCGCCGTCTTCGAACCGGCGTTCATGCAGCGAGCCCTGTTCGCGGGCATGATCGCCAGCGTGGCCGGCGGCCTGGTGGGCACCTGGGTCGTGGCCCGAGGACTCTCGTTCCTCGGTGATGCCCTCGCCCACGGCGTGCTCCCCGGCCTGGCCCTCGCCACCCTCTGGGGGTTCGATCCGATCATCGGCGCGCTCGTGGCCGCGTTCGTGATGAGCGGGGCGGTCACGGTGATCGGCGATCGTTCTCAGCTGCGCGACGACACGGCGATCGGTCTGCTGTTCGTCGGGATGCTCGCGCTCGGCGTGATCATCGTGTCCCGGAGCGATCGGTTCGCCACCGATCTCACCGCCCTGTTGTTCGGCGAGATCCTGGGAGTGACCGCTCGGGACCTCACCGAGCAGGCGATCGCGGCCGGGCTGATCGTGGTGGCCACGATCGTGCTCTACCGACCCTTCCTCGCGGTGGCGTTCAACCGGGACAAGTCGATGACCCTCGGGATGCGCCCGACCCTCGCCCACGCCGCCCTCCTGGCCGTGCTGTCGGTGGCCATCGTCGCCTCGTTCCGGGCCGTTGGCACGCTGCTGGTGTTCGGATTGTTGATCGCTCCGGCGGCGACGGCGTCGCTCGTCGTGCGGCGGATCCCGGTGGCCATGGTGGTCTCGGTGGCGCTCGGCTGGCTCTCGGTCGTGATGGGGCTGGTGGTGAGCTACCACGCCTCGACGGCAGCGGGCGCCACGATCGCCGCGGTGTCGGTGGGCTGGTTCTTCGTCGTCCTCGCCCTGCGACCGCCGCTCATCGCGCTGCGACGCGATCGCGCCGTCGCGGCAGTCTGAACCGCACCCGATACCCGCCCGCCATCGGGACCGGGCCGAAGGTGCGCGAGTCGACGTGCTCGGGTGCGGGATCGTCGGACAACACGTAGAGATGGCCCGGCGGCACGACCCGGCCCGCCTGGCTCCCCGGCACCCCCTCCCCCGGGCCGGCCCCGATCCGCTTGACCAACCAGAAGCCGGGACGCTCCGGGTGCTCCACCACACATCGCCACCCCCGGCGAACGCGACGACCGATCGGCGTCGCCACGATCCGGTCGCCGTGCTCGAGGCCGGGGCGCATCGACGGACCCGCCACCACGAACCCCCGAATCCTGGCCCGACGATGGCGGCCCACGGTTTCGTCCACGGGCGCGAAGTGTAAGTTCATCGGCGTCGATATCGGCTCGAAGGAGATTCACCGTGATCCGCCGTCTGTTTGATGACGCAACCACCGCCAACGCCCACTGCGACCTCTATTGCGGGGTGTACGACCCGGCCCAGGCGAAGATCGAGGCCATGTCGGTCCTGAAGATCGCCAAGAAGTACCAGGAGTCCGACGACGAGGCGTTCCGGACCCGTTCGATCTTCCTGAAGGAGGAGGCGGCCGAGAAGGTCAAGCACCACCTCATGGTGCTGTGGGCCGACTTCTTCACCGCTGACCACTTCTCGGAGTTCCCCCAGCTCCACGATCTGTTCTGGCGGGCGATCCACACCGCAGGCGACGCCAAGAAGTCGACCGACCCCGCCGTGGGCGAGCAGCTCATCGCCTTGATCGACGAGATCGCTGGCGTCTTCTGGTCGACCCAGAAGGGCAAGGACATGGGCGTGTACCCGCCCGCCTGACGTCGATGACGCGAGGTCGTGACCCGGTCGGTCACGGCATCGTGACCCGGGGCCGTGCGGCGGCGGATCGTCACCCTTCGTCGGTGACCACCACGCTCACGGTCCCGCTCGGGTGCACGGCGCACTCTCCGACGAAGGTCCCGGCCGACGAGAACCGTTGGCGCACCGATTCGTGCGGCCCCACGTAGAAGGGCCCGATCAGGTAGCTGCGGTCGTCGTCGTTGGTCAGCTGGATCACGTCGCCGACGCGGGCCTCGATGACGGCGGGCACGAGTTCCAACGTCTCGCCGGCGTCGAGCCGCTCACCGGTCCCCGCGGGCACGGTGAACACGAGATCGGCGACCTCGTCCGCGCTGGCCTGGACCGTCGTCAACCGGTCGGCGGCGCCCGAGCCGCACGCGGCCAAGCCTGCCGCTCCTGCGACCGTGAGGCCCAGGCAGCACAACGCCCCGACCGAGACCAGCCGCCGCAGCGACATGGATCGGTCGGGGCGAGGCACCCCCTCGAACGTGACGTTCATCCGACCGACGTTAGGCCGGTCGCCGGCTCATCCGCCCGCGAGCATCGCCCGCCAGTCCGGATTGTCCGGCGCGTCGGGCTCCCACGATCGGATGAACGTCACCACGGACTTGATCTGCTCCGAGGTGAGGGGTCCGCCGTGGTCCAAGGAGAACGCACTCATCTGGGTGCCGGGCACGCCAACCGAGATGAGCAGCGTCGCTTGCGCATCGGTCGCGCTCTGCAGGAACTGCTTGGAGTTCAGCGCCGGCCCGATCTGCCCTTCGCCGTTGAGGCCGTGGCACGACGAGCAGTTGAACTGCCAGACCGAAGCACCCTCGGCGGCCAGATCGGTGAGCTGCTGCTCGCGAGCCGAGTCGCGGTTGTTGGGCTCGGTCCAGCGGTAGAGCGGGAACACCAACGCCATGGCGAACAGCAGCACTGCGCCCACCGCCATGACCTTGTTGGTCGACCGCTGGAGGTCGTCGTCGGATTGGTACTTGAACGGCATCTCACTCACCCTCCGACGCACACGACGGTCCGGTCACGGGCTCGTCGATCGACTCCGAGCCGGGCGGGGGCCTTCGATCTTGCCTCGAGGTGTCGATGTAGAGCAGCCCGTCCTCGCCCGTGGAGACCGGGTAGCGATCGAGCCCACGGGGAGCCGGTCCGGATCGGTACTCGCCGGCCCGGTTGAACACCGAACCGTGGCACGGGCATTCGAACTGCCCCGACGACTCGCAGAACGGCACCCGGCAGCCGAGATGGGTGCACTTCTCCGACAGCGCGAGGACGTCGTCGTTGATGTTGACGAGGTACGAGCGGGCTGCGGGTACCTCGATCACACCGGTCTCGGGCACCGACTCGGGCGGGATGGCCGGACCTCGCCACCGAATCCGGTGGCGGTCTTGGACGCAGCAGATCCCAACTCGTCCAGGCCCCGGCGGCGGCGACGAGCGCCACGCCCGCCTGCCACATGCGGACCAGGAACTTGCGGCGCTGCATCGTCTGTTCGATCACGTTCGCCATGGGTCAGAGCTCCCCGTGCCATTCGTTCCACGGCCAGACCCAGCCCCAGTTCGGTCCGCGGAAGGCGAAACCGATCAGTGTGAGCACGATCCAGATGGCCAGGAAGGTGGAGAAGGTGGCGACCGCCACCTTTCGAGCCGAGGCCTGCTGATGGAGGCTCCGGTTGATGTAGGGCAGCATGATCAGTCCGAGGATGATCCCGGTCGGCACGAGCACGCCGGCGATGAGCGGGTGGAAGTGGGCCAGCAACTCCTGGAGCGCCGCGAAGTACCACGGTGCCTTTTCGGGGTTGGGCGTCACCGTCGGGTTGGCGATCGCTCGCAGCGGAGCATCGAAGAACACCGCGATCACCATGACGGTGAGCAGCGTCGCCATCGCCGCCACACCGTGGCGCACGAGGAGATGCGGCCACACCATGGCCATCTCGTCCTCGTCGAACTCCTTGCGCTCGCCGGCCACCGGGGTTCCGGGCACCACGCCGAGGACTCGCTTGCCCTCGAGCACGGTCGGATGGTTCTGGTCGGTCGAGATGTCTCCGGGCAGCACCCGGGGGTCGGTCCGGGCAACTCAGGCATCGTCGTCACTCCTCGGGCGCTCGTAGCTCGGGGTGGTCAGCATGGTGTCCTTGCGCCAGCGCCACAGATGGAAGGTCAGCAGCATCACGATCGAGACCGGCAGGACCGCGACGTGCAGGACGTAGAAGCGGACCAGGGTCGCCTCGCCGACGACCGGGCCGCCGAGCAGCATCTGCTGCACCTGCTCGCCGACGAGCGGCACGTAGGCAGCCATCTGGGTGCCGACGGTGACCGCCCAGTACGCCAGCTGGTCCCAGGGCAACAGGTAGCCGGTGAACGACATGAGCAGGGTGCACACCAGCAGCAGCACACCGATCACCCAGTTGAACTCCCGCGGCGGCTTGTAGGCGCCGCGGTAGAACATCTTGCCCATGTGGAAGGCCACGGCGAGCACCATGAGGTGAGCCGACCAGCGATGCACGTTGCGGATGTACTGACCGAACGGCACCTCGGTCTGGATGCTCTGGATGTTCGTGTAGGCCGTCGCGGGCGACGGCACGTAGAAGAACATCAAGTAGATGCCCGAGGCGATCAGCGACCCGAACAGCACCGTCGAGATCACGCCGAGATACCAGGAGAACTTGAACCCGATCTCTCGCTTGCGGACCTTCACGGGATACAGGTGGAGCAGGAAGCTCGACCAGTGGGCAGCAGCCCGGTCCCTCGGGGTCACCTTGCGCGGCGACCGGAAGATCGACTTGCCGACCGGGGTGTCGCGCACCTTGTCGAGGAGGTCGGATCCTTCTCGTTCCATCACGTCCATTGCGGTACTCCCACTCCGGTCCAAACTCCCATTGACAGTGCTTTCGGTGGACAACGTTCGATGCAGAGCGCGCAGCGGATGCAGCGCTCCTCGTCGATCAAGAGGGCGGTGCCGCCCGGGGCTCCGCCGATCTCGCCCGAGGGGACGAGGGAGATGACGTCGACGGGGCACACATCCGCGCAGAGTGCGCAGAGCACGCACTTCTCGATGTCCAACTGGATGTTGGCGAAACAGCGCAGACACCGGTTGGCCTCGCAGCGAGCCTGCTCGGCGGTGAACCCCAACTCGACCTGGGCCAGCCCGACCCGTCGCCCGGTGTCGAGCACCGGCACCGACACCCGGTTCTGGCGGTCGTACTGATCGTCGAGGCGGTGGAACTGCTGGAGGTTGACCAGCTGACCCTCGCTGCGCTCGGCGACCTCGCCCGTGAAGTGCTTGTGGATGTCGGCCGCCGAACGACGACCGTCGGCGATGGCATCGATCAGGGTGCGGGGACCCTTGGCCGCGTCGCCGCCGGACCAGATCCCCTCGATCGAGGTGGCGCCGGTCTCCCAGTCGATCTGGATCGTACGGCGGGGGCTGACCTCGGGGCCTTCGGTCCCGAGGGCGTCGAGGTCGATGGCCTGCCCGATGGCCAAGATGACGGTGTCGGCCTCGAAGATCTGGCGGTCGTCCTGGTCGAACTTCGGAGCGAACCGTCGTTCGTCGTCGAAGACCGACAACACACCGATCGTCTCGATCCCGGTCACCTTGCCGTTGGCCACCTTGATCGAGGCCGGCCCTCGCCGGTGGATGAACTCGATGCCCTCGTGCTGGGCCTCTTCCACCTCGAACTCGTGGGCCGGCATCTCGTCGCGGCTCTCGAGGGAGATGACCGTGATGTGGCGGGCACCGGCCCGGGCCGACATCCTCGCCACGTCGATCGCTTCGGTCATCGCCGAGCGCTGATCGGCGGCCACTTCCTCGTTCGTCTCGACGGGAGCCCCGGCCTTGGCGTCGTAGTCACTGGCACGAAGGGCCGTACGAGCGGCGTCCATCGCGACGTCGCCGCCGCCGATCACCACGACCCGCTCGCCGACCTCGACCGAGAACCCGCGATTCATGTTGATCAGGAACTCGATCGCCTTGAAGACCCCGTCGGCGTCGGCGCCCTCGAGGTCGAGACCCCGGCCGAGGGTGGCTCCGATGCCGAGGAACACGGCGTCGTGCCGTTGACGGAGCTCCTCCAGCGTGACGTCACGCCCGAGGCGGGTCTCGTACTCCACCTTCACCCCGAGGGCGAGGATCGAGTCGATGTCGGACTGCAGCACCGAGCGGTCGAGGCGGTACTCGGGGATCCCGAGCCACATCGCCACCGAGCTTGTCGGTCGCTTCGTAGACGGTGACCTGGTAGCCCAGGCGCCGCAGATCGTGGGCCGCAGCCATGCCGGCCGGTCCACCACCGACGATGCCGATGCTCTCGGATCGCTCGGTCTCGGGCGGAGCGACGACGCGTTGCCACACCTCCGGGTTGCCGGTCTCGGGACCGAACTGCTCGGTCACGAATCGCTTCAGGGCCCGGATGGCGATCGGCTTGTCGATCTTGCCGCGACGGCAGGCGTCCTCACACGGAGCGGCGCACACCCGGCCGCAGACCGAGGCGAACGGGTTGGGCAGGCGGGCCGTCAGGTAGGCCAACTCGTCGCGTCCGTCGGCGATCGCCGCCACGTACATCCCGGCGTTGGTGTGCACCGGGCACGCGGCGAGACACGGGATGTTCTCGTCGTAGAACGAGAGCTCGGCGACCATCAGATCCTCCGGTCCCGCTGCGTGTACCACAGGGCCCACAGCCCGGCAGCGAGACCACCGACCCAGAGGCCGGAGGCGATGAGATCCTGGATCGGACGATCGAGCTTGGCGACGGTCTCGGTCTCGAGGACTCGGGACGGGACGAACACCGTGAACACGATCAGGCCGATCACGATGATCGCCGTCTTCAGCCAGGCGTCGAGCCAGGGCATCGTGGCGCCATCGTGGGCGGAGGTGATGCGGGGTCCGAGCACGAACAGGAACCCACCGGCGGCGATGAGCATGGCCACCACCCAGGTCATGTTGCTCAGCGCCGGCAGCTGGGTGCCGGCGACGGGGCCGGTGTTCCCGATGACGGCACCGGCGGCGGGTGCCTGGAATCCCGACTGGATGTAGGCGATCACGTTGGTGACGTCATCTTCGGTCAGCGCGGTCTGCGGCGGCATCACGCCGTTGTACGTGACCCCGTCGACGACCAACTCTCCGGTCCGGCCGTTGTGGATGACCCCCCGGACGTACTCGGTGTCGGCGACGTTCGGGTTCCCCTTCAAGGGCGGGTACTGCCCGCTCAGGCCGGCGCCACCTGGCTGGTGGCACGACGAGCAGATCTGGGAGTACACCTGGGCTCCGGCACGCAGGGTCGCATCGTCGACCGCCGATTCCTCGGTGGCCGCGGCGGGCGTCGCTTCGGCGACCGTCGTGTCGGCTGGTTGGGACTCCTGCGCGAACGCTGCGGACGACAGCGACATCAGACCGATGCCCAGGCCGAACGTGATGGCCGCAAACGCGCCCAGGGTCCTCGCAGTGGCGCGCTTCGGCGCACCGGCGGAATTGCGACTCATGCGGCTCCTCACCCGACGTGTTGATTCGCGGACAGGTGCATTGTTTCGGCGGGCCCGGATTCTCCCCAGGGCCTTTCGTCCCCGGGCCTCGGGAGGACTTCTGCCCTATGGCATCACGGGCGGCGCCGACAGCATGTGACCGGCACCCGATTCCGCGCGGGTGCACGGCCAGGTGCCGCACGATCCAGGGAGGAGAGCGGGCGTGACATCGCACGATCTCGACGCGACAACCGATTCGGTCGAGGAGCACTTCACACCGAAGGGGACCGTATTCATCTTGGTCCTCTTCGTCGCCATGACGATCTTGTTGTGGGCCTCGGTGTACGTGATCCTCTTGAGCCGAGGGGTGACCGTATGAGCAAGGTGGACATCGAACCGGGAGCTCCGCCTCCCGGGGACGAGAAGCTCACCATGGGCATCGACCCCTACGAGAAGAACTGGATCCGCGTCTCGGTCCTCCTGCTCGTGGCGTTCGCTGCGCTGGTGGCGATCGCCGGGTTCGCCATGGGCTTCCAGGTCCCCGGCGTCAACGACGAGGTGGACCCCGGACGGTCGCCGAGACCGCCCCGTGGAACGAGCCGGGCCTGCGCAAGATCGGTGACAACGAGTACGAGGCCTACGTCATCTCCCAGGCGTGGAACTTCACGCCTCGCGAGCTCACCGTGCCCGTCGGGGCCAAGGTGACGATGTACGTGACCAGCATCGACGTCCAGCACGGCTTCAAGATCACCGACACCAACATCAACATGCAGGTGGTGCCGGGCCAGGTGTCGAAACTCGAGCACGAGTTCGACGAGATCGGCGAGTTCCCGTACTTGTGCACCGAGTACTGCGGACAGGGACACGCCGCCATGTTCGGCACGGTCAAGGTGGTCTCCGCCGCCGATGCCGAGGCCGCCAACGCCGATTCCGGCGATTCCAGTGGCGGCGCGGCCGCCGATTCGACCGACACGACCGTGGGGGGTTGAGCCGTGACCGTGCTCGAACCAGAGGTCCGGCAGGCGACTCCTCCGGGCTACGAACTGACCAAGACCGAACGCCGCTTCATCGGCTACCACTTCCTCGTCGCGATCGTCGCGGTGTCGGTGGGCAGCATCTTCGGACCGCTCCAGGCCTTCGAGTACAGCGGCCTGAACCTCTACCAGTACATCGATCCGGTGTTCAAGAGCTACTACCAGGGCCTCACGCTCCACGGGGTGCTCAACGCGCTGGTCTGGACCACGTTCTTCATCGTCGGCTTCACCAACCTGACGACGATCAAGGGCCTCAAGCGGCCGCTGGCCAAGCCGATCATCAACAAGGTCGGCTTCTGGACCATGGTCGCCGGCCTCGTCATGGCCGCGATCCCGATCCTGCTCAACCAGGCCACGGTGCTCTACACCTTCTATCCGCCGCTCAAGGCCAGCTGGGCCTTCTACCTCGGGCTCACCCTGGTCGTGGTCGGGAGCTGGATCGAAGGACTCGGGTTCTACCTGACGCTGGCCGCATGGCGAAAGGACAACCGCGGCGTGCGGTCGCCCTTCATCGCCCTCGCCAACATCATCAACATGGCGATGTGGCAGATCGCGACGATCGGCGTCGCCGTCGAGATCCTCACCATGCTCCTGCCCTGGTCGCTCGGCATCACCGATGGCACCGATCCCGAGCTCGCCCGGTCCTACTTCTGGTGGACCGGCCACCCGCTGGTGTACTTCTGGCTCCTGCCGGCCTACACGTCGTGGTACGGAATGCTCCCCAAGCAGGCCGGCGGCAAGCTGTTCTCGGACTCGCTGGCCCGCCTGTCGTTCTGGATGTTCCTCCTCGTGTCGGTTCCGGTCGGGTTCCACCACCAGTTCGCCGACCCCGGTATTCCGCAGGTGTGGAAGTGGATCCACTCGCTGCTCACCTACTCGGTGTTCTTCCCGTCGATGCTGACCGCGTTCACGGTCATCGCCTCGCTCGAGTACGCCGGTCGCCAACGGGGCGGTACCGGCCTGGTCGGCTGGGTTCGGGCCCTGCCGTGGAACGACCCATCGGTCGCCGCTCAGCTGCTCGCCGGAATCCTGTTCTTCTTCGGCGGGATCGGCGGGCTCACCAACGCCAGCTACAACATCAACCTCGTCATCCACAACACCGCTTGGGTTCCGGGGCACTTCCACCTCACGGTGGCGTCCGCGGTCACGCTGTCGTTCTTCGGCATCCTCTACTGGGCCGTGCCGATGTTGATGGGCAAGCAGCTGTGGCGGCCGAAGCTGGCCGTGTTCCAGGCGTGGTCGTGGTTCGTCGGCATGATCGTGTTCTCCAACGCGATGCACATGCTCGGGCTGCTCGGTGCGCCGCGCCGCACCCCGCTCGGCGAAGCGCTGTACGTCCCCGACGAGTGGCAGGGCAACCTCCTGCGGACCTCGCTCGGCGGCGGGATCCTGTTGGTCTCGTTGATCTCGTTCATCGCCGTGATGATCGGGACGGCTCGGGCGCCCAAGGCGACCGACCCGGCCCTCGTCCCGGAGATGCCGATCGCCGAACCGCTCCGTCACCCGCAGCTCACCCCGGTCTGGCTGGACCGGTTCAAGCCGTGGCTCATCGGAGCGGCCGTGCTGCTGCTCATCTCCTACGGGCCGCAGATGATCGACCAGATCTCCAACATCCGCCTCAACGCCCCGGGCGCCAGCTTCAAGCTCTGGTGACCGGATGAACCAACGCGGCGACCGGGGTCTGTCCCGGCTCGAACGAGCAACGCTTCGGGTCGAGACCCCGGTCCGCCGCACGGTCGGGTCCAACCGGCTGAACCCCCTCCCCCACGCTGGCACCATCAGCGTGTTCCTGCTCGGCGTGGTGATCTTCACCGGGATCTACATCACGCTGTTCTTCAGCTTCGGCTTCGAGGCGTCGTACCACTCCGTCGAGAAGATGCATGCGCACCGATCCAGACCGTGGTGCGAACCATCCATCGCTACGCCTCGGCCGGTCTGGTCCTGACCACCGTGGTCCACGCCATGGCGGACCTTTGTGGCCGGCCGGTTCTCCGGTCCCCGACGCCATCGTTGGGTGACGGGACTCACCTCACTCGTGACGGTCTGGCTCGCCGGTGTCACCGGATACTGGCTGGTCTGGGACGTCCGTTCGCAGGCCCTCACCGAGGCACTCAACCAGATGTTCGGCGGGCTCGGGGCCGGGGCGGGCTTCCTCGTCAGCCACGTGTACGGCCCGCAGGCCGGCACCGGCTGGACGGTGTTGTTCGCCATCTGGCTCGTGCACCTGGGCCTGACCGCGGTGATCGCGTTCTTCGTGTGGCGCCACGTCCGGCGGACCCGACTCCGCAACCTTCCGCCGCGGCACTGGATGGCCCTGATGGGCGTGGCGCTCATCGCCGTGTCGATCGCGGTGCCGGCCGAGCTGCTCGGCCCGGCCGACTTCTCCCGGTTCGTCCCCGACGTCCCCCTCGATCCCTTCGTCCTGTTCCTCCTCCCCGTCCTCGGGTCCCATCCCTGGCTGGCCGTCGCGGTGTTCGGTGCACTGATCGCCGGGGCGTGGTTCGTGCCGCGCCTCGTGAAGCGTCCGGCCCCGGTGGTCGTGGTCGATCCCGAGGCGTGCACGGGCTGCGAACTGTGCGTCCCGGACTGCCCCTATCTCGCGCTGTCGATGGAGGGCGAGTTGGCGGTGGTCGACCCGAGCCGATGCGTGTCGTGCGGGATCTGCATCGGGTCGTGCAGCTTCGGCGCCCTCGAGCTTCCCGGCTTCGCCGACCCGACCAGCGTCGACCCGGCGGGCAAGGCGGTGGTGCTGGCGTGCAGCCGGCATCTGCGCACGCTCGGCGGTGACCCTCCAGCGCAATGGCGTCGCTCGCCGACACCGTCCTCGTCGAGGTCCCGTGCACCGGGGCCATCCACGCCCAGACGATCGGGGTGCTCGACAAGCGCGGCGCCACGTCGGTCCAGATCGTCGGTTGCCCACCGGGCGACTGCGCCTACGGCACCGGCAACACCGTCTTCGCCGAGCGACTCGTCGGCACCCGTCGCCCCCACGTGCCACCGAAGTGGGCCGATCCGGCCCGGGCCGACTGGATCGCCCCGACGGAGCTGCTGGGCGCGCTCGAACACCCTGGCGCCCACCCGAGCACCGACAACGATCGCCTACCCGCTGGGCGTCGTCGACTCGTCGCCGTGGGCGCCTTGGTGCTCGCGTCGGTGGTCGGGATCGCCGCCGCCACCCGCGCCCCGTTCCGCACGGACCACGCCGACGCCTCGGTCCGGGTCGTGGTGGACCACGTACCCGGCGCGCCGCTCCTCGGGCACGAGGACCACACCGGGGTGGCCGGATCACCCGTGACCGTCTCGGTCGACGCCGGCGGAACCACCGCCACGTCGAGGGCGCTGGCCACCTCCGGGGCCTCGGCCGTGGGCGTGGTCGATCTCCGGATCCCCACCGGCCCGACCCCGATCGAGGTGACGCTCTCGGACGGCAACGAACCGGTCGTGTTGTTCTCGGGTGACGTCGACCTCGGCGCCGGGCAACGGCTGGTGTTGCAGGTCGCCGACGTCCCCCGCCCCGGGCGCCGCCGATGGCCGGCACGTCTTCGAGGATCAGACCCTGGGGGCTGCGACGTCTGCCACTCGGTCGACGGCAGCCGCCGGGTCGGGCCGTTCGCTCCAGGGCGTGGCGACCCGAGCGGCCACCCGAGTGCCCGGCATGAGCGCCGAGGAGTACCTCCGCCAGTCGATCCTGGATCCGTCGGCGTACGTCGTCGACGGATTCCGAGGTGACCAGATGCTGCCGATCTACGGCGAGCGCCTCACCGAGGAGCAGATCGATGCCCTCGTCACCTACCTCATGACCTTGGAGGGTTGAGATGAGCGACCTCGACATCGAGCCCGGATCACGGGCGCAGGAACCACTCCTCGGACGCCGTGCCATCGACCCCGTCGATGGTCCGGGTCCCCGCCACGGTGCCGTCGTCGGCGACGACGAACTCGGCGCTTCCACTCGACGTGCCGCGGGGGTCGGTGACCGTGTGCCAGTCGACCTCGAGGACGTCGCCATCGAGGGAGCCGGTGCCCTCCTGGATGCCGCCGGTGATCATCCACTGGACCTGGACCGTTCCGTCGTCGGAGGTACGGACGTCGACGTTGCCGGAGTACTCGTTGCCGACGGTGTCGGTACCGTTGACGACGTAGACACCGTCGATTCCCGGGCCGTCCTTGACCGCATCGCGCAGGGGCAGGCAGCTGGGAACCACGATCGCCGCCACGACGGCGGTGACTCCGAGAGTGAGGATGGAACGCTGGCGCACGAAGTCGACAGTACTGATCGTCTGTTCATTCCTCGGTGGGCCAAGGTCCTCGTCGCGATGGCCCTTGTGCTTGGCGCGGGCGTGGTCGCCTTCGCCACGCTGAAGCCCGTGACCGTCCTGCCGCGCATCCGTCTCGCGCCCGGGTTCGCGCTGACCGACCAGTCGGGCGCGGTGTTCGACTCCGAGGCGACCCGTCAGCAGATCACGCTGTACAGCTTCGTGCCGAGTGACTGCGACGCCGCGTGCGAGTCGACGCTCGACACCGTTCGCGCCGTCCGCGATCGCGCCACCGACGAGATCGATCTCGGCGACACCCCCCTCGAGTTCGTGACCATCGTCCTCGACGACCAGAGCACGCCGGACTCGCTCGCGGCGCAGGCCGCCGAGGCCGGCGCGGACGGCGACGAGTGGCGGTTCGTGGCCGGCGACGAACGATCGTTGCGCAACACCGTGTCGGCCGGGTTCAAACGAGCCGTCGATGCCTTCGACGGTGAGCAGGGCGATGTCTACGAGGGCTACGTCATCGTGGACGGCTGGGGCATCGTGCGGGGCGACTATCGCTATCCGACGCTGGCCGAGGACGAGGACAAGCTGGTCGAGCATCTCGGGGTCCTCGGCTCCGAGCTGCGCAACTCGGGCGGACTGGCGTCGCTCGCCTACGGCGCCGCTCACGTCTTGCGCGTTACCCGTGACCGCCACCGCTGCGTCCGACGCCGGCCCAGGCGCCGAGACGGTCCCGCGGTCGGCTGCTGCGGATCCTGGGGCTCGTACTCGTCGTGGCGGTCGTCGCCGTGTTCGTGGTCCGCAAGCTGTTCTTTCCGTACCTGTACCACGGCACGATCCTGCAGACCGACGGCGAGGCCCCGCCGTTCTCCGGCCTCGTCTACGCCGATGGTGGTGACGTGGACCTCGCCGCGCTCCGGGGCGAGACCGTCGTGATCTTCTTCGGCTACACCAACTGCCCCGATGTCTGCCCGACGACCCTCGCCACCGCGGCCGCTGCCCTCGACCGATTGGGTGATCGGGCATCGGACGTCCAGGTGCTCATGGTGACCGTCGATCCCGAACGCGACACCGCGCCGACCCTCGATCGATACGTGAAGTACTTCGATCCTCGATTCCGAGGGTCACCGGATCGACCGACGACCCGCCTGCGCCGCGTCGACGTACGGGATCTTCTTCGCTGCCGATCAGTCCGACGGGGCGACCAGCGACTACACGGTCGATCACACCGCGACGCTGATCGGGCTCGACACCGACGGCAAGCTCCGCATCCTGTGGCCCAACAGCGTGACGGCCTCCGACCTGGCGTCGGACCTCGAACAGCCTCGGGATGACACGTCGCCTCGCGCCCGCGCTCGTGCTCGTCGTTGGCGGCGACCGCATGTGGCACCGGGGCGCCGAGCGACGCCCTGGCTCCGGGTGCCGCCGCGACGGCCGCCCCGCCGGGGCAGGGCTCCGAGTGACCGACCCATGGGTGCGCCCCTCGCCGCCGGGCGCCGACGAGGCCGCCATCTACCTGCGCATCGACAACGAGTCCGACGTCCCCGATTCGCTCCTCGGTTCGAACTCACCCGCCTGTCTCTCCACCCACCTCCACATGACCAGCGAGGACTCGCAGGGCGTGTCGTCGATGGATCCATTGACCGGCGCCTACGAGATCGCCGCCCACTCCACCCTGGAGCTCGATCCGCTCGGCATCCACGTCATGTGTGTGGAGCTGGCCGACCCCCTCGTGGAGGGGGCGTCGTTCCCGCTCAACCTGTGGTTCGAGCGCGCCGGCAAGGTCGTGGTCGAGGTGGCGGTCGAACAACGCGTCGACGGCTGAGTGGACCGGAGTCCGCGGCTCGGACGGCTCGCGCTGGCTACGGTGGGTCGCCCATGGATCCGGCGTCGATGACCACCTCCCAAGCCGTGGCCGACGCCCGGGTCGCCTCGAGCGGGTCACCGCCGCCCTGCCCGGCGCCGAGGTCCGGACGGGTCAGGTCGAGATGGCCGAAGCCGTCGCCGCCGCGATCGCCGGGGGTCGTCACCTCCTCGTGGAGGCCCCGACCGGGGTGGGCAAATCCCTCGGGTACCTCGTCCCGGCGTTGCGATCCGGGCGGCGGGTCGTCGTCACCACCGCCACCAAGGCGTTGCAGGATCAGCTCGCCGACAAGGACCTCCCGTTCCTCGAGGAACACCTGGGCTCCGACTTCGACTGGGCGGTGCTGAAGGGTCGCAGCAACTACCTGTGCCTCCAGCGTCTGCGGGAGCAGCAGAGCGCCAAGGCCGGACAACTGGATCTCGAGGACGTCTCACCGATCACCCGGGCCGAGATCGCCAAGCTGGCGACCTGGTCCGGCACCACCGCCTCGGGCGACCAGGCCGAGCTGGACTGGGCGCCGTCGGTCGCAGCGTGGACGGCGGTCTCGGTCAGCTCCGAGGAATGTCCGGGCGCCCAGCGCTGCCCGGTGGGCTCGGCGTGCTTCGCGGAACTCGCTCGCGCCAAGGCACAGGCGACCGACCTGATCGTGGTCAACACCCATCTGTACGGGCTCCACGTGGCGTCCAACGGCGTCCTGCTGCCGGAGCACGACGTCGTCGTGGTCGACGAGGCCCACCAGCTCGAAGACATCATGTCCGACACCGTCGGGGTGTCGATCACGCCCGGGCGTGTCGTGCGAACCGCCGCTGCGGTACGCCGCGTCCTCGAGGATCCCGAGATCCTGGCGAAGTTGCTCGACACCGCCCCGAGCCTGCGCGACGTGCTGGCCGGTCGGGTCGGTGAACGCCTCGGACGGCCCCTCCCCGACCCGATCGCCGACGCCCTGAACGAGGTCCGGGACCGCTGCGACCGGGCGCTCGACGCGCTGCGGTCCATCTCGACCACGGTCGAGGACGTCAAGCAGAAGGTCCTGCGCGCCCAGCAGCTGGCCGGGCGGCTGATGGAGCACATCGACATCGCCATCGCCCACAACGAGTCGGCGGTGGCGTTCGTCAGCGGCTCCGCCGAGCACCCGGAACTCGAGGTGGCCCCGCTCGACGTGGGGCCCGTCCTGCGCGAGGGCGTCTGGACCAAGTGCACGGCGATCCTCACGAGCGCCACCATGCCGCAGGGCCTGGCGGGGCGGGTCGGGCTCCCGGACGACGGCGTGACCGAGCTCAGCGTCGACAGCCCGTTCGACCACGAGCACCACGGGCTGATCTATTGCGCGATGTCACTCCCCGACGTGCGGAACCAGGACTACTCGGCGCGCATGCACGAGGAACTCGCCGCGCTCATCGAGGCCGCCGGTGGGCGGACCCTCGCCCTGTTCACCAGCTACCGGGCGATGCAGGCCGCCGCCGATGCCGTGGCGCCACGCATCCCGCAGAAGGTGATGACCCAGCGGGATCTACCCAAATCGGCGCTCGTGGCCGAGTTCACGTCCTCGGAGTCGACCTGCCTGTTCGCGACCGCCGGGTTCTTCCAGGGGGTCGACATCCCGGGCCGCACCCTCTCCCTCGTCACGATCGACCGGCTCCCGTTCCCCCGGCCCGACGATCCCCTCCTGTCGGCCCGCCGGGAACGACTCGGCGCCAACGCCTTCGGGATCATCGACCTCCCCCGGGCCTCGATGCTGCTCGCCCAGGCGGCGGGCCGGCTGATCCGGACCCGGACCGACCGGGGCGTGGTCGCGGTGTTCGACCGGCGGCTCGGCACGGCGCCCTATCGCTGGCAGCTGGTCAACGCCCTGCCCCCGATGAAGCGGACCCGGCATCGCGAGGAAGCCGAGGCGTTCCTGCGCGAGATCACCTCGGAGTGAGACGTCGGTCCGGAGATGAGGTCCGCAGGCGGGCCCGCTCCGGTCCGAGCACGCGACACGGTCAGGTCTGCAGGCGGTACCCGATGCCTCGCACGGTGACGATCAGCTGGGGATCGTCGGCTTGATCCTCGACCTTCACCCGAAGGCGGCGCACGTGAGCGTCGACGAGGCGGCTGTCACCCAGGTAGTCGTAGCCCCAGACCCGTTCGAGCAGCTGGTCCCGGGAGAGCACCATCCCGGCGTGCTCGGCGAACTCGCACAGGAGCCGGAACTCGGTCTTGGTCAGGGCCAGGGGCACGCCCTTCTTCAGCACCACGCCCTGTTCCTCGCGCAATTCGATGTCACCGAACACCGTCGGCCGGTTGATCGGACCCCGAGGCGCCTGGAGCTGTACCCGACGGAGATGGGCCCGGATCCGCGGCCAACTCTCCTTGGGTACCACCGGTTTGGTGACGTAGTCATCGGCGCCCGCCTCCAGCCCGGCCACCATGTCGTAGGTGTCGGTCTGGGCCGTCACCTCATGATGATCGGCACGATCGAGGTCGACCGCATGTTCCGGCACACGTCGAATCCCGAGATGTCGGGGAGCTGCAGGTCGAGGTGGAGCACCAGGTCCGGCTCGTCGCGCCGAACAGCCTCGAGTCCGGTCCGGCCGTCGGGCGCTTCGCGCACCGCGCACTTTTCCCGTCCTCGAGCGCCAGGCGCAACGCCAGACGGATCTGGTCGTCGTCTTCGATGAACAGCAGGTTGTGCACGAATCAGGCTCCGGCCCGGGGGCCGATCGAGGGTCACGAACGTGAACGGTCGACGCACTTGTTACCGAAAGGCGCAATCCAGGCGGTGCTCCGTCACACAGCTCCACCACTATGGCACCTGTTCACGCTGACCCGGTGGGGTGCCTCCTCCCCTGGCACTCCACCGGACAGCGTCGAAAGGAGCACTCCCCGCTCCCCGTGCTGCTACCGGAGCCCTGAGCACCTGTGACCGTCTCGCTTCGCTCCGTGGACGCCCGCCGAGATCCCTCCGGTCCCATCCGACGGAGCGGTAATCCGCTGGACCACACTGGGGAAGTGACCGTTCCACCCGCCGCTCGCCGCCGGTCCCTCGGCCTGCGCCGGGTCACGCTGCTCTTTCCATGACCGGCCTGATCGCGGCGCTCGGTCTGGCCTCGGTCACCTATGCCGTCACCCGCACCTACCTGGTCGACCAGCGCCGCGACGCCGCGCCCAGACGATCGCGAATGCCGGCCTGGTCCGAGAGCGCTTGGCGAGCGGCACCGACCCGAACGAGATCATTCGCACGATCCGCACCGAGAGCCGGGGGTCGGCACTGCTGCGGGTGATGCCGAGCGGGCGGTACTTCAACCAGGACACCCTGCGGTTCGCCCGCAGCGACCTGCCCGCCGATCTCGTCAGCCGCGTCGAAGGGGGCGGCGCGGGCTACCAGTACCTCACCGTCGACGACGCTCCCTACATGGCCTTCGGCGTCACGATCGCCGATCCTGCCGCCAACTACTTCGAGGTCTTCCCCCTCGCGACCGTCGAACGAGATCTCCAGATCATCGCCACCGCCCTCGCCGTGGGCGCCGCCACCACCGCCCTGTTCGCCGCCGGCCTCGGCTGGTGGGCGGCTCGACGCCTGCTCCGGCCGCTCTCCCACGCCGCCGACGCCGCCAGCACCCTCGCGTCGGGTGGACTCGACACCCGGCTGCCCCCCGACCCCGACCCCGACCTCGACCGACTGGCCCGCTCCTTCAACGGGATGGCCGACGCCGTCCAGGCCCGGATCCAACGCGAGGCCCGGTTCGCCTCCGACGTCTCCCACGAGCTGCGCTCACCGATCACCGCCCTGACCGCCGCGGTCGAGGTCCTCGACGCCAGGCGCGCCGACCTGCCCGACCGGAGCCAGCAGGCCCTCGACGTCGTGGTCAACCAGGTGCGCCGCTTCGATCAGATGGTGCTCGACCTGCTCGAACTGTCCCGACTCGACGCGGGTGTGGCCGACCTCAACCGGGAAGAGGTCCTCCTCGGTGACCTCGTGCGGCGCATCGCCGGCCGATACGGGTTCGGTGAGGTACCGATCGACGTCGACCCTCGGGCCACGGCGCCGATCAGCGTCGACAAGCGGCGCTTCGAACGGATCATCGCCAACCTCCTCGACAACGCCCGCCAACACGGCGGCGGACCGATCCGGGTCACGATCGAGCCCGGATCGCTCGACGGGCATCGCGCCGTCGAGCTCGCCGTGGAGGACGCCGGCCCGGGCGTCGCGCTCAGCGAACGGACTCGGATCTTCGAGCGGTACGCCCGCGGGACGGCCTCGCGAAGTCGGGTCGGGACCGGGCTGGGCCTGGCCCTCGTGCTCGAACATGCCCAGGCCCACGGTGGGACGGCGTGGGTCGACGATCGACCCGGCGGCGGGTCCCGCTTCGTGGTGTGCTTCCCGGTGGACGACGCATGAGCGGTCCGACCTTCGCCCGCCGAGCGTGGCCGCTCGTCATCGCCGCCGTCGTCGGGGTGATCCTCGCCGCGTGCGGCGTCCCTGGTTCGAGCAGCTTCCGTCCCGTCGGCGGTGAGGACATCGCGGGCGTGCTCGCCACGACCACCACGACCACCACGACCACCACGACGACCACCACGATGCCGGAAACGACGATCACCCAGCCGACGACGACCACCACCACCGCCGGCGCCGCCGGTGTTGTTGTACTTCGTCTCCGGCGACCAGCTCACCCGGTCGAGGCCTCGATCGGCACCAACGTGAGTCCGACCTGCTCCTCAACGCCCTCGCCGCCGGGGTGCGCGAGTACCTGCCGGCCACGATCGGCACCCGCAGCGCGATCCCGAGCGATGCCCGCTTCAGCGTCGACATCTCCGACGACGGCGTGGCCAACGTCGACATGAACGAAGCCGCGCTTCACCAAGGTCTCCGGTGACGGTCCCCTGAGTTCGGCCAGATCGTGCTCACCTTGCTCTCGAACGTGCCCGGTATCGGCCAGGTCCGGTTCTCGGTGCTCGGCGTCGATCAAAGCGTCCTGCGCGACGACTTCCGAGGTTCGGGCGAGACGGTGTCTCGCGAGGACTACCTCACGCTGCTGGCCAGCGGCTGAGCCGACCTGCTCGCTCGGCGGCGCATCGCGGGTCGCGAACGCAGTGCGGGGACCGACACGACGGGGTCAGTACAGTCGCTCGACCCGATCGGTCCGGCGCTGCCAGTCCTTGTCCACGGCGACCCGGAGTTCGAGATAGGTGTCCGACGGCAGGAAGGCTCGGGCTCGTTGCCCCACCTGTTTCAAGATGGCGCCGCCCTTGCCGATGACCATGCCCTTCTGGCTCTCCCGCTCGACCAGGATCTCGACCCGGATCCGCTTGCCCTCCCACTCGGTCACCCGGGTGGCGATCGAATACGGCAGTTCGTCGTGGGTCACGGCGAGGAGCTGCTCCCGGACCAATTCGGCCACCCACTGCTCTTCGGGGAGGTCGCTCACCATGTCGTCGGGGTAGTACTGCGGACCCTCGGGCATCTGGGCGACGAGATGGTCGATGAAGGCATCGATCCCGCGGCTCGTCTTGGCCGACACCGGGAAGAACTCCGACGCCCGCTCGAGCGCCGAAGCCGCCTGGAGCTGGCCGAGCACCTGCTCGGGCTTCATCCGGTCGATCTTGTTGACGACGACGACGAAGCCGTCGGGCAGGCGCTCGGCCACCCAGCGATCCCCGGAACCGAAGCCCATCGTGCCGTCGATGACCAGGCAGGCCACGTCGATCCCGTCGAGCGACTCGATCGCCGCGGCGTTGACCCGGATGCCCAACGCCGTCACCGGCTTGTGCAGGCCGGGGGTGTCGACGAACACCACCTGCCCCTCCGGGCGATGCACCACGCCGCGCACGGCGAATCGGGTCGTCTGGGGCTTGTCCGAGACGATGCTGATCTTGCGCTTGCAGATGGCGTTCAACAGCGTCGACTTGCCCACGTTCGGCCGGCCGGCCAAGGTCACGAATCCGGAGCGCATCAGGCGTCGACCGACTCGTCGGAGCCGGCTGCGGCGTCGCCGTCGGCGACCTCCTCCGTCGGCCCCTCGACCGGTGCCACCCTCACGATGCGGACCCGGCGGATCCGGCGACCCTCGACGACCTCGGCGCTGAACCGCCAGCCCTCGGCATCGACGGCCTCGTCGACCTCGGGGACGTGGCCCATGGTGCCGAACACGAATCCGGCCAAGGTGTCCCAGCCGTCCTCGGGAAGTTCGGTCCCGATGAGCTCACCGACCTCGGTGATCCCCATGGCCCCGTCGACCAGGTATTCCTCGCCGTCGTCGACGATCTCGTACTCGGCGTCCTCGTTGTCGTACTCGTCGACGATGTCCCCGACGAGCTCCTCGAGACAGTCCTCCAAGGTCACGATGCCGGCGATCTCGCCGTACTCGTCGATCACGACCGCGAGATGGAACTTCTCCTCCTGCATCTCGCGCATCAGGTGGGCGACCGGCTTGTTCTCGGGGATGAAGATCACCGAGCGGGCCGACTGCATGATGGGCCGAGCGCCCTCCCCGGCGCGCTCGGCCTTCATCAGGTCCTTGGCGTAGGCCAGCCCGACGACGTCTTCTCGCTCGCCGGTCGAGAGCACCGGCAGGCGGGAGTACCCGTGGGCGATGGCGATGTCGAGGGCATCGGTCACGGTCGCGCCGTCGGAGACCACGACCATGTCCGGGCGAGGCACCATGATCTCGCGGGCCACGGTGTCGCCGAACTCGATGATCGACTCGATCAGCTGGCGTTCGCGCTCCTCGATCACCTCGTCCTCGGCGGCGGCCTCGACGATGCCGAGCAGCTCCTGCTCGGAGAGGAACGGGCCCTTGGCCAGGCCCTTGCCCGGCATGATCACGTTCGTGAGTCCGATGAGCCCGTCGGAGATCCAACGCAGCGGCGGGAAGGCGACGAGGGCGGAGGTCGGGCCGGCGCTCAGCGTCGCGGCCCGTTCGGTGTGCAGCACGGCGTAGGTCTTGGGCACCGCCTCGGCGAGGACGAAGAACACGATCACGTTGAGCATCACGCCGACGACCACGCCCCACACGCCGAACAATCGACCGGCCACGATCCCGGTCAGGGTGGCCTGCACGGTCTGGCAGACGTTGACGGTCAAGAGCACCGAGTTCACCCAGCGCTCCGGTTCGGAGACCAGCTTGACCAGGGAGCTTCCCGCTCGATGCCCCTGCTCGGCCAGCACGGTCGCCTTGTGGGTCGACATCCGCGACAGCGACATCTCGGCCACGGCGAGGAAGATGAGCACCAGCAGCAGGACGAAGATCGCGAACAGCATCCCGATCTCGGCGCCGCCGAACTGTGCGGCGATCATTCGTCGTGGTCCTGTCGGAAACCGGCCGGCGCCGGGCCCTTCCAGTGGAGGGCCTCGAGCAGGTCGCGTTCGCGAGCCTGCATGGCGGCCCGTTCGTCGTCGTCGGCGTGGTCCCAGCCGAGCACGTGGAGGACGCCGTGGGTGACGAGCAGGGCCAGTTCGTCGTCGAGGGTGCCGGCGTGGGTCGGGGCCTGGCGCAGCGCCACGGCCGGACACACGACGACGTCACCGAGGAGCAGCGGGAGCTCGCCGAGGTCGACCGGAGCACGATGGGGACCGCGCGAGGCGCCACCCGGCGCCGTCGCGATGTCGGCCTCCACCACGTCGAGTGGGAAGGCGAGTACGTCGGTCGGACCCGCTTTGTCGAGGTACTCCTCGTTCAGCTCGGCGATCGTGTCCTCGTCGACGAACACCACCGACAATTCGGCTGCACCCCGGACGCCTTCGGCCAGCACGACCGCTTCGGCGAGCGACCGCCACCGGGCCACGTCGACGGGGGCCGCGGTCTGCTCGTCGGCACAGAACACTTCCAGCTCGCCGTCACCACCGACCTTGCGGCGGCGGGCGAGCGTGGGTCGGGACCCCTCCATCAGGCCGAGCCCCCACGTTCGGCGGCGTCTCGCTCGTAGGCGTTCACGATGTCGGCGACGATGCGATGACGCACGACGTCGGCCTGGCCGAGATGCACGAACCCGAGTCCGTCGATCCCGGTGAGCACCCGCTCCAACCCGCCGAGCCCGGAGCGCCCGCCCTGCACGTCGACCTGCGTGGTGTCACCGGTGACGACCACCTTGGATCCGAACCCGATGCGGGTGAGGAACATCTTCATCTGCTCCGGCGTGGTGTTCTGAGCCTCGTCGAGAATGATGAAGCTGTTGTTCAGGGTCCGCCCTCGCATGAAGGCGAGCGGAGCGACTTCGACGGCCTGGCGCTCCAGCAGCTTGGTGGCACCCTCGGCGTCCACCATGTCGTAGAGCGCATCGAACAGCGGCCGCAGGTACGGGTCGATCTTGGCCATCAGGTCGCCGGGGAGGAAGCCGAGGCGTTCGCCGGCCTCGACCGCAGGCCGGGTCAGGATGATTCGCTGCACCTGCTTGCTCTGCAGGGCCTGGACCGCCATGGCGACGGCGAGCCAGCTCTTGCCGGTACCGGCCGGACCGAGCCCGAAGGTGATCACGTTCTCCCGGATGGCGTCGACGTAGCGCTTCTGACCGGCGGTCTTGGGTCGCACGGCGGCCTCGCGGGGCGCGCAGGACCTCATCGGTCATCACCCGGCTGGGGCGTTCGTGCTCGCGGACCATCGAGATGGCCCGGCCGATGCTCATCTCGTCGAGGGCCTGGCCCGACTGCAGGAGCACGACGAAGGCTCCTCGAACAGTCCGGCAGCCATCGCCGCTTCCGGGCCGTCGAGCTGGACCTCGTTTCCTCGGACGCGATCTCGGTACCGGGAAACGCCGACTCGATCTGGCGAAGGTGGGCGTCGCGCGCCCGACCAACGGGACCATCAGATGATTTGCCGGCACGACGACGGTGGCGTCAGCGCTCGTGGCGCTCACAGAATCTCCAGGAATTCATGGGGTGTATCCCTCCAAGGTAGCGGGATCGGGCACGGTCCGGCGCTCCACGGGACGAACGAACTATCCGGCCGAGCCCGGTGACCCCAACGTCGCTTGCCGTGAAAGGATGACCGCACATCGCGTTGTTCCCACGCCCAGCGTCTGTTGCACCCCAACGCCGTTCGCACCACCCTCCGAGAGTCGACGTGTCAGCACCTGCCTCGAACACCCCCAACTGGATCGATCACCCCTGATGGCACGGTCGCGGCGGCACCCGAGCATCCCCAACTCCCTGGCCCCCGGCGTGGCGTCGCGCCGAGCACGGGGCCACCTCGGTGTCGTCGAGTGGATCGTTCGGATCCTGCCGGCCGTGTTCGTCGTGGCCGGGCTGCTCGGAACGGTCGCCATCATCGCCGGACACGACCCGGAGTTCGGTGAGCGGATCCAGGTGCTCGGCGCGATCGGGTTCCTTGCCGCACTCGTCATCGCCCACACCGCCTTCCGGGCGCCGGTGACCCTGCTCGCGGCCTCGGCCACCACCGTGGCCAGCTTCGGCGTCAGCCGTCTGGTCGGAAACGTCGATCACACGCTCATCGGACCGGGGCGCGGCGACGGCCTCGCCGAACTGCTCGGAACCGCGGCGATGCTGCTGTTGACCACGGCATTCGTCGCCTTCGTGTACATCCGCCGCGGAAACGGGCTGCGCAGCATCGTGGCCGACACCCTCCTCGTCGCCGTGGTGGGCTGGCTGCTCGCTGGATCCTCATCGCCGTGCCGACGATGGAACGGTCGGCGTCACCCGACTGGCTGGTGATCGCCCGGAGCACCAATCGCGCCCTGGCCGTACCGGTGCTGTTCCTCATCGTGCTGGCGTTCTATTCCGGCGTGCGTCGCACCCCGGCGATCCTCGGAGTCGTGGGTGGCGCAGGAATCGCGATGCTGGCGGACCTGGCGTCGGGGCGGTCGACGCCGGGTACATCACGGCGGTCAACGCTCCGCCGGACTCGCTCTACGTTGTGGTGTCCTCGTCGCCGCAGGCGGGATTCGTCCACCCGACGATCGGCCGCCTCGCCGAACCCGTCCCGTGGCACCGCACCCATTCCCCGCTCACCCGCATCCTCATGACGGTGGCCTGCCTGCCCGTGCCGGCGGTGCTGCTCGCCGCCACCCAGGCGAACTCGACCGGCGACCGGATCGTGCGCACCGTCGGGCTCGTCGTGCTCAGCGTGACCATCGCCGGGCGGGTCGTCGACGCCATCCACACCCTGACAACGCCGCTCACCTCAACATCCTCCGGCACGCCCAGCAGGACCAACTCACCGGGCTTCCGAACCGCACACTGCTCGGGGCCCGGGTGACCGAGGCGCTCGACCAAGCCCATCAGCTCGACTCCCGGCCGACGCTGTTGTTCATCGGCCTCGACCGGTTCAAGAACGTGAACGAGAGCCTCGGCCACGACATCGGCGACGAGGTGCTTCCGGCGTCGTGGCCCGGCGGCTCAAGGCCGCCATGCCCGAGCACACCCACATCGCCCGGCTGGCCGGCGACGAGTTCGTCGTGCTCGACGGCACGGTCCAGTCCCTCGCCGAGGCCCATCGCCTCGCCGACAAGGTGCTGGCGCTGTTCCGTGAACCGATCCACGTCGGCGTGGGCGACATGTACGTGATGGCCTCGATCGGCGTCGCCGTCGCTCCGCGGGACGCGGTGGACGCCCAGGAACTCCAACGCAACGCCGACACCGCGCTCTGCCGGGCCAAGGAGTCGGGCGGCAACTGCGTGCAGGTCTTCGACGACGCCATGTTCGAGCGGGTCTTCCATCGGCTCGAGATCGAAAGCGGGCTCCACCGGGCCCTCGAACGGCGTGAACTGCATCTGTACTACCAACCGATCGTCGACCTGCTGACCGGCGAGGTCCACGGCTTCGAGGCGCTGATGCGCTGGCAGCGGCCCGACGGGCGGATCATCTCGCCGGCCGAGTTCATCCCCGTCGCCGAGGACACCGGACTGATCGTCGGGATCGGCAATTGGGCCCTGCTCGAAGCGCTCACCCAGCTGCGCACCTGGATCGACGAAGGCGTGTGCGCTCGTTCGGCGACCATGTCGGTCAACGTGTCCCCTCGCCAGCTCCAGGATCCGAGTCTGTACTCGGCGGTCGACGAGGCCTTGCGGCGCTCGGGTGTCAGCCCCCGCAACGTGTGGCTCGAGGTCACCGAGAGCGTGATGATCTCCGATCCGGACCAGGCTCTCGCCGCCCTCCGCCGCCTGCGAGGCCTCGACGTGCGCCTCGCCATCGACGACTTCGGGACCGGGTACTCCTCGCTCGGCATGCTGCGCCGCTTCCCGCTCCAGCGGATCAAGATCGACCGGTCCTTCATCACCGGCATGAACCAGGACGAGAGCGCGAACTCGCTCGTGCGCACGATCGTCGCCATGGCCAAGTCGCTCAACCTCGACCTCGTCGCCGAGGGCCTCGAGAGCAAGGACCAGCTCCGCGAGCTGACCGCCATGGGGTGCCGCAAGGCACAGGGGTTCCTCATCGCCTCGCCCGTTCAGGCTGGCCTCATGCGTGAGACCGTGCTCAACTTGGACACCTCTGGTCTGTGGACCGGGGGTCGACAGTTGAGTTTGCCGAACGACTGACCCGGCTCCGGGCGGCGCGGCGAGGAGAACCGTGAGCGAGTACACCGATACCGAATCCGCCTGGTTGTCACCGGAGGAGTTGACGACGATGCGCGGCCGGATGCCGATCGTCTACGTCGAGGCCGTACCGGTGCGACTGGACTCCGAAGGGCAGATCACCCATGTCGGGCTCCTGCTCCAGGCGATGCCCGACGGAGAGATCAGCCGGGCCATCGTGTCGGGACGGATCCTCTACGGCGAGACGATCCGCGAGGCGTTGATCCGCCATTGCGAGAAGGATCTCGGGCCGGTCGCGCTGCCCCGGATCCCGGCCTCCCCCGTTCCGCTCACCGTCGCCGAGTACTTCCCCGACCCGGACCGCACCGGGTACCACGACCCTCGCCAGCACTCGGTGAGCCTGGTCTACCTGATCCCGGTCGACGGCGACTGCGAACCGTCGCAAGCTGCGCTCGACCTGGCCTGGCTCACCCCGCAAGAGGCATTGCGCGACGACATCCGCGCCGAGATGGCCAGCGGCCACGGCCGCCTCATCCGCATCGCGCTCGCCCACGCCGGCTGCCGAATCTGATCGGACGACCTCCGTGACTCGCGTCATCACCATCGCTGCGGCCCAGCTCGGCCCCATCGCCAAGGACGACTCGCGCGCCGAGGTCGTCGAACGCCTCGTCGCCCTCCTGCGTCAGGCCGCCCACCACGGGGTCGAGCTCGTGGTGTTCCCCGAGTTGGCGCTCACCACCTTCTTCCCGCGCTGGTGGGTCGAGGACATCGCCGAGGCGTTGCACTGGTACGAGACCGAGATGCCGTCGCCCGTCACCCAACCGCTGTTCGACGAAGCCAAGGCCCTCGGCGTTGGCTTCTGCCTCGGCTATGCCGAGCTGACGCCGGAGGGTCGCCGCTGGAACACCCAGATCCTGGTGGAACGGGACGGCTCGATCGTGGGGAAGTACCGCAAATCGCACATCCCCGGCCACGAGGACAACGAGCCGTGGCGCCCGTTCCAGCACGCCGAGCGCTACTACTTCGAGCCCGGTGAGGACGGCTTCGGCGTGTGGCGGGCCTTCGGTGGCTACGTCGGGATGATGATCTGCAACGACCGCCGCTGGCCCGAGACGTACCGGGTCATGGGCCTGCAGGGCGTCGAGTTGATCCTGTGCGGCTACAACACGCCGATCCACTACGCCCCCGACCCCAGCCAGGACATCCTGCAGGGATTCCACAACTCGCTGGTGATGCAGTCCGGCGCCTACCAGAACGGGACGTGGGTCGTCGGGGTGGCCAAGGGAGGCGTGGAAGAAGGCGTCGATTCCCTCGGCCAGTCCTGCATCATCGCCCCCTCGGGCCAGATCGTCGCCCAGGCGTTGACGACCGGCGACGAGCTGGTGATCGCCCGCTGCGACCTCGACTGGTGCCAGAAGTACCAGGGCACCCTGTTCGACTTCGAGCGCTATCGGCGCCCGGAGCTGTACGGCCGGATCACCTCCCAACGAGGCGTGATCCGTCCCGACTGACCGGGCCTGCGGACCGGCGGGCCCGTCGGCGTTCACGGTCGATTCATCGGCGGTGGTTGCGACCGGGCGCAGGTTTGACAACATGGAGCCGTGACTGACACCGCCGCCCCTTCGACCGTGACCTTCCAGCTCGACGGAAGCGAGGTCAGCGTCCGCAACGATCACCCGCATCTGCTCGCCGCGCTGCGCGAGGAGCTGGACGCCACCTCGGTGAAGGACGGCTGCTCGCCCTCGGGTCAGTGCGGCTGTTGCACGGTGATGATCGACGGCAAGGTCCAGATCTCCTGCACCTACGACGTGGCCAAAGCCGCCGGCAAGACCGTCACCACCCTGGAGGGCCTCGACCCTGCCGAGCGCGAGACGTACGCCAACGCCTTCGCGGCGTGTGGCGGGCTCCAGTGCGGGTTCTGCATCCCGGGCATCGTCATGCGGGCCAAGGCCCAGGTCGACAAGAAGGGGGCCGGTCTCACACGCGAGGACATGCAACGTCACCTCGGAGCACACCTCTGCCGGTGCACCGGGTACGTCAAGGTGCTCGACGCCATCGAGTCGGTCGCCCAGGGCAAGCAGCTCACGCCGGCACGAAACGGTGGGATCGGGTCCTCGGGCGCCAAGTACGAGGCGGCGGAGCTGACCCTCGGCGACCGCGGCTACGTCGACGACCTCCGAGTGCACGGCATGCTCCACGCCGCGCTCACCCTGACCGCCCACGCTCGCGCCGAGATCACCTCGATCGACACGACCGCGGCGATGGCGGCCGAGGGCGTCGTGGCCGTGTACACCGCAGCCGATATTCCCGCCGCGATCCGAGTCGGGATCATCCTCACGGACTGGCCGGTGATGATCCCGGTCGGGGAACGCACCTCCTACGCCGGCGACGTGCTCGCCGTGGTCGTGGCCGAGACCAAGCAGCAGGCGCGGGCCGCCGCCCAGCTCGTCGAGGTCGGCTACGAGGTCCTGCGCCCGATCACCGATCCCGTCGCCGCCATCGACGATCCCGAGATCGCCGTGTTCGGCACCGATTCCAACGTGTTGAGCGTGAGCGAGTACCAGCGCGGTGACGTCGACGCCGCCTTGGCGGCCAGCGCCCACGTGATCACCGAGACCTTCCGCACCCAGCGGATCGAGCACGCGTTCCTCGAACCCGAGAGCACCCTCGCCGTCATCCGGGACGACGGCGGCCTCCACGTGTACTCGGGCGGCCAGAGGGTCTGGGACGACCGCAACCAGATCGCCTCGATGCTCGGCCTCGACCACGACCGGGTCAGCGTGGAGCTGGTGTCCAACGGCGGCGCCTTCGGCGGCAAGGAGGACATGTCGAAGACCAGGCCCACTTTCGGCGCTGGCCGCCTGGCTGCTGCAGCGCCCCGTGAAGTGCGTTGTCGCGCGAGGAGAGCTTCCGGATCCACGCCAAGCGCCACCCGATCCAGATGGAGTACACCGTCGGCTGCGACGCCGACGGACACCTGACAGGAATCCGGGTCGGGCCGTCGGCGACTCGGGTGCGGCTGCGCGAGCGTCGGGATAAGAAGTGCTCGAACGGGCGGCGGGCCATGCCAGCGGGCCCTATCGCTTCCAGGCCCTCGACGTGCGGGCCGTCGCGGCCCGGACCAACAACCCGGTGTGCGGTGCGTTTCGCGGCTTCGGCGCCAACCAGGCCCAGTTCGCCATGGAGGCTGCCTCGATCGGCTCGCCGCCGAGGTCGGCATCTCCGGTTGGGACATCCGGAAGCGCAGCGTGATCCACCCCGGCGAAGTGTGGGCCAAGCCAGAGGATGGACGACGGTTGCCTCGGCGCCGAGGGCTGCCTCGACGCCGTCAAGCCGCACTACGACGAGGCCATCGCCGCCGGCAGGCGGTCGGCGTGGGACTGGGGCTCAGAACTCGGGGGCTCGGCAACGGCTTCAAGGAGATCACCAAGGCCGTCGTGCACTTCCGCGAGGACGGAGTGGTCGGGTCCGGCACGGTTGGACCGAGATGGGCCAAGGCGTCCACACCGTCGCCCTCAGATGCGCGGTGGAGGAGCTCGGCATCGAGCCCGAACGGATCGGGTCCACGTCGACACCAGCCGCGAACTCGGCCTCGGACAGACCACCGCACGGGCAGCCGCGGCGCGTTGATGGGCGCAGGGGCCGTGAAGGCCGCCTGCGAGGCGGCTCGATGCGGGTGGCTGCGAGGTCGGGGTCGACTACGTGGGCGAGTACCAAACGTCGACTGGACCACCAAGCTCGGCACCCCCGGGGTCGAGCATCCGATCATCCCTCGACGTTCTCCTACGCCGCTCAGCTCTCGATCATCGACCGGGACTCCGGCGCTGGAGCGGGTCGTGGCCGTGCACGACGTCGGGCGGGCCGTGAACCCGATGCTCTGCGGTCAGGTCGAAGAGGGCGGTGCACATGGGGCTCGGCTACGCCCTGATAGCCGAGGACTTCCCAGCGATCCGGAGACCGGCTTCCCCATCCCGACCACGTTGCGGCAGCTCATCCTTCGACCCGGGACGTCCCGCAGATCGACGTGATCCTCGTCGAGAGCGCCCAACCCGATGCGCCGTACGGCATCAGGGTCGGCGAGATCGATCGTCAACCACCGCCGGATCGGTCGCGGCGGCGCTGCACGGCTTTACGACGGCACCTGGCGCACGGTGCTCCCGATGCGCCGCGGGAACGACTCCTGATGGGTACCGTCACCTCCGGGCTCGTCTGCGGTCACCATCACCTCTGCTCCGCCCTCGCCCGCGGATGCCGGCCCCGCCCGAGCAGCCGCAACTTCCGCTCGGTGCTCGAACAGATCTGGTGGCGGCTCGGCCGCCGCACTCGACCTCGAGATGATCCGGTGGTCGGCGATGCTCGGCGCCCTCGAGGCGCTCGAATGCGGCACCACCGGCACTCGTCGACCATCACGAGGTCCCAACGCCATCGAGGGCAGCCTGTCGGTGATCGCGGAGGCCTGCGCCGGAGTCGAGGATCCGGGTCTCGTCGCCTACGGGGTCTACGGACCGCCACGGTTCCGACGGGGCAGCTCGCAGCCTCGCCGAGAACGAGCGCTTCCTGCGCGACGGAGGCCGCGGCATGGTGGGCGTCCACGCCGCGTTCACCTGCACCGACGACACCCTGGCTACGGCGGCCGGACTCTGCCGATCTCGGTGTCGGCGTGCACATCCACGTCGCGGAGGGTCGCGACGATCGCGACGCCGGCAAGCGGCTCGAACGGCTGGCCGCCGAGGACTGGCTGTTGGTGCACTGCGTCCACCTCGATCGGGTCCTGCCCGGCACGTCGCCCACAATCCCCGCTCGAACATGAACAACGCCGTCGTACGCCCGGCCGATGCGCTTCGCCAATCCGGTGGTGCTCGGCACCGACAGGATCGAGCGCCGACATCTCGAGGAGTTTGAAGCTCGCGTACGTGCAGCTGCGCGAGGACGATCTGTCCCAATCGCCCGACACGGTGCAGGGCTGGCTCGACAACGGATATGCCATCTTCCCCGAGGCACGCCACGACCAGGTGACGTGGAACTACGACCACGCCGACTCGCCGTGGCACGTGGCCTTCACCCCCGGTGTCCGGGCGACCGACGTGGTGCGCGACGACGGCACGGTGTTGGTTCGCGACGGCGTGGCCCAGCTCGTGGATCCGCTCGAGGTCCGGGCCAAGGCCGCCGAGCTCAAGCGGCCCGACTCCACGCCCTGCTCTGATCGGCGAGCGCCGACCATGAAGACCCTGTCTCGAACCGAGGCACGCCGAATCGCCGTACGAGCGCAGCTGCTCGATCGACCCCGCCCCGTCGACCTCCTGGCGGTCGCCGAGCGACTCACCTTGCTTCAGCTCGACCCGACCGCGGCGATCGCCCCTGCCGCCGACCTGGTCCTGGTCGCGGCTCGGCAACGCCTACCAACCCGAGCAGCTCCGCCGGGCGGTCGAGCTCGACCGCACCATGTTCGAGCATCGGGGTCAACCCTCGCCGAAGGAACCCGTCATCGTCGTTGCGCCCGATGAGCGACCTCGGCCTCTACCTCGCCGAGATGGCTGCGCTCGACCAGGAGTTCGGCCGCGTGCGGGCGTGGATGGAGGCAAACGCCGGCTTTCGGGACGTGGTCGAGCGGTTGCGGGCCGCTGGCCCGCTCGGCTCAGCCGACATCCCCGACACCGCCGAGACCCCGTGGAAGTCGACGGGATGGACCCTGAGCGCAACGTGACCCAGATGCTCGAGTTCCTCACCTCACGTGGTGTCGTCGCGGTCTCCCGGCGCGACGGCCGCAACCGGATCTGGGACCTCGCCGAGCGGATCTTCCCGTCGGACGTCGAGGTACTCCCGCTCGACGAAGCCCGGCCGCCGAGCGAACGCCTGCTCCAGGCGCTCGGGGTCGCTCGGGCGAAGTTCGTCGGCGAGACCGGCGAGGAGGTCGAGATCGAGGGCACGCCGGGCACGTGGCGGGTCGATCCGGCGGCGTCGGCGGACGCTTCACGGGTCGTACCGCGCTCCTCTCTTCGACCGTCTCATCCACGACCGGAAACGGTCGCCTGAACTGTTCGACTTCGACTACACGCTCCGGAATGTACAAGCCGGCCGCCAAGCGTCGATGGGGCTACTTCGCCCTTCCCGTCCTTCACGCCGAGCAGATGGTCGGCAAGGTCCCGATGCCGTCGCCGACCGAGACGCCGGCGAACTCCGGGTGAACCGCATCCACGAGGACGTGGCGTTCACCAAGACCGTGCGCACCGCGGTCGAGCGAGTTGCGAAGACCTCGCCACCTGGCTCGGGCTCGGCACCCGGTCCGGATCGGCTGATCCGCCGTCGCCGGCACTCGCCGTCGAGCGGTGCGGCGGGCCCTGTCAGGCGGCCGAGCCGGTCTTGTGTCGTTCCATGTCGTTGCGGTACTCACCGGCGAGCGCGGTCTTGGCCGACTCGTCGAGGGCCTTGCCGGCGAGCTGGAACACCTCGTGTTCCTCCTCGTCCAGGTGGTGGACGAGTCGTTCGGCGAGCTGCTTCGCGACGGCGAGCCAGTGGGCCGAGGACGGATCGGTCGCCTGCAGTTCCTCGACGTAGTCGTCGAGCTCCTTGTGCTCGGCGACCGAATGACGAGCCTTCTCCTGGGTGAGATCGTGCTCCATCAACGGCACGTAGAAATAGCGCTCCTCCGCGGCGGCGTGCGCCGTCAGCTCGCGCCTGAGACGCTCGGAGAGCTCCGGCTCGACCGTCGCTGTCGCCGTGGGTCTTCACGAGCAGATCCACCAGCGTGCGCTGGGTCTCATGGTCGGAACGGATGGCTTCGAAGATCGTCGTCACCGGGGGAACTCCTCGATCGGTCGGGGCGAGCGAGATTCGTGGACGGCTGTCCCCGGACCCCACCTCCTCAAACGTCGCGGCCGGCTCGCCAGCGCCGCTCAGCCGGGCCGGAGCGGCGCGAATGCGGCGGCGCGAGGTCGCCGGCGAGCGGCCTGCCGCTAGCCGTCGGTCTGGAACGTGGTGGTCCCGAGGTCTCGCAACTCCGTCGCCGCCGCGACCAAGCCGCCGTACGCCCACGTCAACGAGCCGCCGGTGGACACTCGCCGCACACGCCTGCGGCGGCCATGCGACGCTCGGCACCCCGAGGAGCGCCAGCACGTTGAGCGGTGCGGGCACCTCTGACGCCAACCGCTCGATCTCGGCCGCGAAGAATCCGGGGGCGTAGGCCACCTCGGCACCGGCGCCGACGTACCGGCGAAGTCGCTCGACGGTGTCGTCGAGGTCGCCCGCGCCGTAGAGGTGATTCTCGGCTCTCGCCGTCAGCACGATCCGTGCGGGCGACACGCCTCGACCGCGGCCGCCACCCGTTCGGTCGCTCGGTCGATCGAATCGACCGCCCCGGCAACGGGGTCGTAGTCCTCGATCGAGATCCCGGCCGCCCCGGCGCCGGCCAGGAGTTCGATCGTCGCCCCGATGCCATCGAGGTCGTCGGCGTAGCACCGCTCGGCGTCGACGTTCACCGGGATCGACACCGCCGCGCAGATGGCGGCGACGTGGCCGACCAACTCGTCCCGGGTGACGTGCTGGTCGTGACGGCCGAGCGTCGCGGCGAATCCGGAACTCGTCGTGGCGAGCGCCGGGAACCCCAACTGCTCGAGGATCCGGGCCGAGCCGACGTCGAACGGGTTCGGGATGACGAAGCAACCGCCGTCGTGGAGCCGGCGGAACCGATCACGGAGCTCGGCGGGAGTCGGGGCGGAACTCGTCGGCGCAGCGTTCATAGCAGGGGAACCTCGATACAAGTGTCGCCGGGAGTTCCACCCGACCTCGTTCGGTGAGCCGCAGGACTCGGGGCCGGGCCGAGCGACGGGCGAGCCAGTCCAACTCGATCATGCGGGTGAGCAGCGCGTCGCCGTACCGCCCGGCCAGATGAATTGGTCGCCGCTGTGACCAGTCGAGGGCACGCCCGGCGTCGGCAAACGGTGCGATCGGGAACCACGCCGAGTTCGCCGAACCAGGCTCACGGCCCGCCTCGGTGACCACCAGCCGTCCGTCGTCGTCGCCGAGGACACCTCGGTCGCGCAGTCCCTCGAAGACGGCGACGCCGAGGATCCGGCGAGATGGCCGTAGCACGAGCGAGCGAGGTCGGCAGGCAGGCGAGGAGCGGTGGTGCCGCTCCGGGACGGCTCCCCATCGACTCGAGGAGCTCGGCGACGTGACGATCGGCGAGACGGACGTAGCGGTGGCGGCCCTGGGCCTCGGTCACCACCAGCCCTTCGTCGAGGACGGCGAGATGCTCGCTCACCGACGACGGCGCCCGACCGACCGCCTTGGCCAGCTCGGTCTGGGTGTGTGCAGTTCCACCCATCAGCGCGCACAGCAACTCCACTCGAGGTCGTCGACGACAGCGCCGCCCCGAGCACGATGCGTGTCACGTCGGTGCCGGAACGTCGGGTCACCGCAGCAAGCTGTCACCGACGCTTCGGCACCCACCGAAATGTCGGCCGCGTACGGTCGTGCGATGGAACCGATCGACCCCCTCCTCGACGGCTCGTACGGTGTCCCGTCACCGGCGGGGTGGTCCACCGCGTTCCGACCAGGCGCGGCGTCTCGTGCCGCGCTGGAACATCCGCCGCTGCACGACGAACCCCGCCGGATCGCCGAGTCGATCATCGTCGGTCTCGATCTCGACGTCGTGCGGGCGGAGGCCACGCAGTGGGCGATCCGAGCCGTCGCCTCGCGCCCGCGGTGGCGCTGGCTGCGCGGCGCTCGGTTTCGTCGATCCGGAGGCGGCAGCCCGGGATCAGCAGGTGGTGTCGGCCCGATGGGTTCCGACGCCGAGCGGGACCGTGCCGGAGGACGACGTCGTCGACGAGGCGTTGGCTCGGCTGCTCGACATGGCCGGCCCCAGCGACCTCGAGCTGCGCCAATCGAGTCGCCGTCCTCCATCAGTGTCTGGAAACGACCGGCACCCTGGTCCGGACGCTGATCGCTCGCCGGCTGGCCGGCGATCCGCCCGCCCCGCCGAGGTCGCCCGGCAGCAACCTCCCGTCGCGTCGACCGTGCGGGTCGGCGGACGGCGACGAACTCCGGGTTTCCCTCGAGGTCCGGCCGTTCGGTGCCGGCCAGCATCGCTGCCCAGTGAGGAGGTCGCACTCGCCCTCGCCGAGGGCGTCATGGACGGAGCTGGGGAACGCCCCGTGACGACGTCCGGCACGAGCGTCGGCCGGTAGCGGACGATCAGCGGTCGCGGTACCTCGGCGAGGAAGTTGCGATCCGCTCGATCGCCTCGGTGACTGGTCCGCCCACGGGAGGGTGACGATCCGCAGGTGATCGTGATGCGGCCAGTTGAACCCGGTCCCGTTGACCACCAACACGTGCGTCTCGCGGAGGAGCTCCAGGACGAACTCCTGATCGTTGTCGATGGCGTAGATCTCCGGGTCGAGGCGGGGGAAGACGTAGAGCGCACCCTCCGGCTCGTGGACCGAGACGCCCGGGATCGACCGCAACGATTTGACCGCGGCGTTCTTCTGGTCGAGCAGCCGACCGCCCGGGAGGATGAAGTCGTTGATGCTCTGGCGTCCCCCGAGCGCGGTCTGCACGGCGTGCTGGGCGGGCACGTTCGCGCACAACCGCATGTTGGCGAGCAACGAGATGCCCTCGAGGTAGCTCGACGCCCGCCGCTTGGGCCCCGTGATCATCAGCCAGCCGGCGCGGAACCCGGCGACGCGGTACGCCTTCGACAGTCCGTTGAACGTGAGTACGAGCAGGTCGGGCGCGACCGAGGCGAACGGGACGTGGATCGCGCCGTCGTAGAGGATCTTGTCGTAGATCTCGTCGGCCATGACGATCAGCCCGTGGGCACGGGCGAGCTCCGCGATCTGGCGCAGGACCGCCTCCGAATACACCGCACCGGTCGGATTGTTCGGGTTGATGATCACGATGGCCTTGGTCCGATCCGTGATCTTGGCCTCGATGTCCTCGAGCGACGGTTGCCAGCCCTGGTCCTCGTCGCACAGGTAGTGGACCGCCTTGCCACCCGCCAAGCTCGTCGACGCCGTCCACAACGGATAGTCAGGCGCCGGGATCAGCACCTCGTCACCGTTGTTCAACAACGCCTGGAGGGCGATCGCGATCAGCTCGCTGACCCCGTTGCCGAGCCAGATGTCATCGACCGTCGGGGTCTCGATCCCCCGTGTCTGATAGTGCTGCACGATCGCCGTTCGCGCCGACAGGATTCCCTGGCTGTCGGAGTACCCCTGCGCGTTCGGCAGGTTCCGGATCATGTCGACCAGGATCTCCTCGGGCGCCTCGAAGCCGAACGGTGCGGGATTGCCGATGTTCAGCTTGAGGATCTTGCGTCCTTCCTCCTCCATCCGCTTGGCCTCCTCGAGGACCGGACCGCGGATGTCGTAGAGAACGTTGGCGAGCTTGCGCGACTGTTCGACCTGCACCGCGAAATGGTGGCACACGACCCGATCCCGGCATCGTCTCGTTTCCCGATCGATCCCAGGGGCGGAGAATTCCCCGTGGGATTTCCGGGCGCCGGGAACATCGCCGCCGGGCACGAGGTTCGCAGACGACATGAGCAGTGCTGTCCCCGCCGTCGATCTGTACGTCGATCCCCTGTGCCCCTTCGCCTGGATCACCTCGAGATGGATCGTCGAGGTCGCCGAGCATCGCGAGATCGACCTGAACTTCCGGGTGATGAGCCTCTCGGTGCTCAACGACGGTCGCGACGAGCTGCCGCAGACCTATCGGGATCTGCTCGCCAAGGGGTGGGGACCGGTCCGGGTCATCATCGCCGCCGCCCAGCGCCACGGGGACGAGATCATCCGCCCCCTCTACGAAGCGATGGGAACTCGCATCCACCACGGCAAGCGCGACGACTACGACACCGTGGCAGCCGAAGCGGTCGCCGAACTGGGCCTCGAGGAGGACCTGGCCGCCGCCGCGACCAGCACGGAGTTCGACGAGGCGCTGCGCGAGAGCCACCACCGGGGCATGGACCCCGTGGGCGACGAGGTCGGCACCCCGACGTTCCACGTCGATGGGGTGGCGTTCTTCGGCCCGGTGCTCAACGCCATCCCGCGCGGCGAGGAGGCGGTCAAGGTGTTCGACGGTGCCGTCGCGCTCGCCTCGTGCCCCAACTTCTTCGAACTCAAGCGGACCCGAACCGGCGGCCTCGACTTCAGCTGACGGCGGCCGGGTGTGGGCTTCCGGCGCGCATCGCGCGCCAGCCGACGACGCCGAGCGCCGCACCCGCGGCGATCTCGGCCACGGCGGTCACCCAGGAGTAGGCGTTGACGCCCGCTGCCGGTTCCACGAACGAGTCGCTGAACGCTCCCCACTCCGGGAGGAGGTGCGAGAGCGAGAAGCCGATCGCGCTTCCGAAGCCCACCGCGGTCGCGACGAGGGCCGCGGCGCGGTGGCGTCGCGCCACCATCACCGTCGTCACCCCGGCCAGCACGAGTTGGGCGTTGCCGGCCAACTGGACCGCCGCCGGTGACGCATCGAGACCTCGACGCAGGTGATCGACACCGTGGGCCAGCAGCGCGACCACGAACGTCGCGGTCGCGACCCGGAGCGATCGCGGCGATGCCCGATGGTCGGATCGGTCGGCCTCCTCGTCGATTCGTCCAACGCGCTCCATCTCGTCCCTCGCTTCGTGTCCGGTGCCCGATCGCCGGGCCTCGCTCGATCGATCAGTTCTCGAGCGATCCGTTCTGGAGCGATCGCTCCTCGAGCGATCGCTCCTCGAGATAGATCGGTCTTCTAGATAGATCGTTCTATTTGGAGACCCTACACTGGGCGGATGGCCACGGGAACCAGGGACCGAATCCTCGACACGACCGCGGCGCTGTTCCAGCGGCAGGGATACGCGGGGACCGGGCTCAAGCAGATCGCCCGTGACGCCGCGGCTCCGTTCGGCTCGATCTATCACTTCTTCCCGGGCGGCAAGGTCGACCTCGGCGTGGAGACCATCCGGCGTTCCGGCCGCTCGTTCCAAGCGATCGTCACCGCGGTCTGGGATGCCCAGCCCGATCTCGAACGTTCGCTGCGAGCGGTGTTCGACGGGGCGGCCGAGGTCTTGATCGCCTCGGGCTATGCGGACGCATGCCCGATCGCCACGGTTGCGCTGGAGGTGGCCAGCACGGACGAGGAACTCCGGCAAGCGACCGCCCAGGTCTTCGCGGAGTGGGAGGACGCGATCGTCGCTCGTCTCGCCCCGGCAGGAGTCCCCGCCGAGGATCGCCTTCGTCTGGCCCGCTCCATCATCGCCCTCCTCGAAGGGGGCTTCCTGCTGAGCCGAGCCTCGAGATCGCCCGATCCCATGCGAATGATGGGCGAGACGGCCGCAGCGTTGGTCACTCGCTGAGCGACCCGGTCGACACGCGACACAGTCTCCGTTCCGAATTGGTTCGAGGGTCTAGCCTCGGCGTCCATGCGAGCCGCGCTGTACCTCCAAGACGCCCACCCGATCCGCGAGGCGATGGAGATCGCCAAGTACGCCGAGGACCAGGGCTTCGAAGCGGTGTGGCAGGCCGACAGCCGCCTCGTGCGCGACGCCCTGGTTCCGATGGCGGCAATGGCTGCCGTGACGGACAAGATCACGATCGGCTCCGGCGTCGTCGACTGCTGGACCCGCAACCCGGCTCGCCTCGCGTCCACGTTCTCCACACTCGACGACCTCGCACCGGGCCGGGTCATCCTCGGCATCGGGGCGTGGTGGGACCCGCTCGCGGCGAAGGTCGGCATCACTCGCAGCAAGCCACTCTCGGTCATGCGGGAGGTCGTGACCGTCGTACGGGGCCTGCTCGCCAACGAGACCGTGACCTTCGACGGCGACTACGTCCACCTCGACGGCGTCGAGCTCGACTACGTGTACCAGGAGCGGCGTCCGAAGGACGTGCCGATCTACATCGGGGCGACCGGCATGAAGATGATGGAACTCTGCGGCGAGATCGCCGATGGTGTCGTGCTCAATTACCTCGTCGGCCCGGACTACAACCGCCAGGCGATGGAGCATCTCCAGATCGGGCTGGAGAAGTCGGGCCGCTCGCTCGTGGACGTGGACCGGCCCCAGCTCGTGGTGTGCTCGGTCCACGAGGACCGCAAGACCGCCCTCGACATGGCCCGGTTGATGGTCACCCAGTACCTGGGCCAGCAGCCGCACATCATGAAGGCCTCCGGCGTGCCGCAGTCGCTGCTGGACGCGGTGGGCGAGGTCCTCACCTGGCCCGCGACCCACGAGCAGGTCGAGGCGGCGAGCAAGCTCGTACCCGACGAGATCGTCCAGATGCTCACGGCGTCCGGGACGCCGGCCGACGCTCGCGCCAAGGTCCAGGAGTACCTCGATTCCGGGGCGACCTGCCCGATCCTCTACCCCCTCGGCGACGTCTACGCCATGATCGACGCCTTCTCCGAGTGACCGTTCGGCGCTGAGACCCATGAACGCTCCCGCCGATCTCGTCATCCGCCACGCCGATCTGGTCGCCACGATGGACGACGACCGACGAGAACTCCGCAACGGATGGGTCGCCATCACCGGCGGCTTCGTGTCGGGCGTCGGAGCCGAGGCCGACGGGCCGCCACCGGCTGCGGCGCGAACGATCGACGCCTCGGGCTGCCTCGTCACTCCCGGTCTGGTGAACACCCACCATCACCTGTATCAGAACCTGACGCGGGCGTATCCGCCGATGACCTCGGCACCGTTGTTCGGTTGGCTCCAGACGCTGTACCCGCACTGGCGCCACCTCGACGAGGAGGCCGCGTTCGTGTCGGCGTGGGTCGGTCTCGCCGAGTTGGCGCTCTCGGGCTGCACGACCTCCACCGACCACCTCTACCTCCACCCCCACGGTGGCGGCGACCTGCTGAGCGCCGAGATCGCCGCCGCGGTCGATCTCGGGTTCCGGTTCCACCCGACGAGGGGCTCGATGTCGCTGTCGGTCAAAGACGGTGGGCTCCCGCCCGACGACGTGGTCCAGGACGACGACACGATCCTCGCCGAATGCGAGGCCCAGGTCGCGCGGCACCACGACCGCTCGCCCGGTGCGATGGTCCGCGTCGCCCTCGCGCCGTGCTCCCCGTTCTCCGTCACCACCTCGTTGATGGAGCGGACCGCCGAACTCGCGGAGCGTCTCGACGTCCGACTGCACACCCACCTCGCCGAGAACGCCGAGGACGACGAGTTCTCCCTCGCCACCTTCGGCTGCCGACCGGTCGAATACTTCGAGCAGGTCGGGTGGTGCACCGACCGGAGCTGGGTGGCGCATTGCGTGATGCCGAACCCGGCCGAGGTCGTCCGGCTCGGCGCCGCCGGGGTCGGTGTCGCGCACTGTCCGAGTTCGAACCTGATCCTCGCCTCGGGCATCGCGCCGATCGTCGATCTGCGCGCCGCGGGCGTGAAGGTCGGCATCGGGGTGGACGGCTCGTCGTCGGCCGATTCGGCGTCGATGTGGCTCGAATCCCGCCAGGCCATGCTGCTGGCCAAACTTCGCAACGGGGCCGAGGCGAGCGACGCCCGGATGGCCCTCGAGTGCGCCACCCGGGGCGGGGCGGGCTGCCTCGGACGCGAGGGCGAGATCGGCGAGCTCTCCGTCGGGGCGGTGGGCGACGTCGCGGTCTGGAAGCTCGACGGACCAGCTGCCGCCGGGGTCCTCCACGACCCGATCGAGGGCTGGCTCCGGTGCGGGCCGTTCGGCGCCCACCACACCATCGTGGCCGGCCGTTCGATCGTCGATGCCGGGATCCTGGTGAGCGACGCGTTGGAATCGCGCCTGGTGGACCACCATCGGATCGCCCAGCGGTTCCAACCGACGCCCACCTAGGCTGAGCCGGTGACGTCCCCCCGACGGCCCGACCGCAACAGCCCGCTGCCGCTGTGGGCCCAGGTGCTCGACGACTTGCGGCGGAGGCTCGCTGCGGGCGAGTTCGCCGACGGCTTTCCCGCCGACCGAGAACTCACCGACGAGTACGGCGTCAGCCGGCACACGGCGCGCGACGCCGTGCGCCGCCTCCAGGAGGCCGGCCTCCTCCAGCGCGAGCGGGGACGAGGCACCTTCCTCCGGCCCGACGCGATCGAGCAGGGCACCGGCGTGCTCTACAGCCTCTTCCAATCGGTGGAGGACGCCGGCTACGAACAGCGCAGCGACGTCCGGGCGCTGGAGGTGACCCACGACGCGCAGGCCGCGCTGCGGCTGGATCTGCCCGACGACGCCGAGCTGATCCGCCTCGAACGGGTTCGCTTCATCGACCGGGATCCGGTCGCCCACGACGAACTGTTCCTCCCCGCCGGTCTCGCCCGCGACCTGCTCGACGCCGATTTCGAGCGAACCGCCCTCTACATCGAGCTGGAACGCCGCTGCGGGATCCGTCCGGAGCACGGCAGCGAGCGGATCCGTCCCGACGTCGCCGACGGGGTCACGGCAGCATTGCTCGACACCGCAGTCGGCGCTCCGTTGTTCGTCGTCGAACGGGACACGTTCGCGCGGGGACGGCCACTCGAGATCCGGCGAACCATCATCCGCGGCGACCGCTACACCTTCGTGACCAACTGGGGACGAGCCGGCGAGTCGTCGGGCACGTTCGGAGCGATCCGGCGCTCCGATCCGGCCTGACACTCGACTTCGGACGTCGCACGACGCGCTGGGTGGTGGATTTGACGAACTCCGAACCCCCCATGGCTTGAAACCGACCCATCGGGGTCCGATGCTGTGACGTAGTGAACTGGTCGGATGAACAGGGACGAGATCGAGCCTTTCGCGAGCTGGTCGACGCCATACCGGATCTGGTGTGCCGGTTCAGCCCCGATGGCACGCTGTTGTACGTCAATCGCTCCTACGCGGAGTACTTCGGGCGCACGCAGGCCGATCTGATCGGTTCGAACTTCCTGGAGCTCGTGCCGGCCGACACCCTCTCCTACGCCTTCGAGCAGCTGCGCCGGCTGGAGCACCTGTCCCCCGAACGCCCGACCCGCACCAGCGAGCACCGGGGTGGCGACAGCGCCGAGGGCGAGTCGTGGCAGGAGTGGGTCGACAAGGCCTGCTTCGACGAGCAGGGCCACATGGTCGATCTGGTCGCCGTGGGACGCGACATCACCGAACGACGGCGCAACGAGGAAGCCGTCCGCTACCAAGCCCACCACGACCATCTCACCGGGCTCGAGAACCGGCACTCGATCATGGAACGCCTCGATCGCTCCCTGCAGGCGGCCGGACGATCGCGTGACGCCGTCGGGCTGCTGTACATCGACCTCGACCACTTCAAGCTGATCAACGACCAGTTCGGTCATGCCGCGGGAGACGCCGTGCTGCGCGACGTCGCCGAGGTCCTGCGCAGCTGCGTGCGTTCCACCGACTGCGCCGGGCGCCTGGGCGGGGACGAGTTCATCATCGTCTGCGCCGGCATGGAGGACCCGAGCGACTCCATCACGTCGCCGCTCGGGTCCAGGCCAAGCTGCACCGGATGCAACGTCCGCTGTCGGCGAGCATCGGCGCGGTCATCGCCGAACCGGGCGAACGTCTCGAACACCTCCTCCACCGAGCCGACGCACAGATGTACGAGCGCAAGGGGCGCGCCGCCAGCTGACCTCGGTAGTGTCCGCGTCCGTGACCCACCACCGGATACGAGGCCTCCGCCTCGACGTCGACGAACCCGGAACCGGCGACGGGCGCCCTCCCCCTCGTCTGGGGCCACGGTCTCACGTCCTCGCGGGCCGCCGAAGACACCCTCGCCCTGCTCGACATGACGCGCCTTCGCTCCAGGCGAGCGGTCGTGCGCTACGACGCCGCAGGGCACGGCGACAGCGAATCCACCGACGATCTCGTCCGCTATCACTGGCGGGAACTCGCGCTCGACCAGCTGGCGCTGGCCAACCAGCTCCGCATCGATCGCTACATCGCGGGCGGCGCTTCGATGGGGTCGGCGACGGCGCTGCACGCGGCGGTGTTCGCCCCCGAACGGATCGCGGCGCTGGTGTTGATGATCCCGCCCACCGCGTGGGAGACCCGAGCGGCCCAACAACAGAACTACGAGACCATGGCCGCACTGGTGGAGTCCGGGCAACACGAACTGTTGATCGCCGGTGCCCGTGCGACACCGCCCCGACCCGTTCGCGAACAGGCCGGTGGATCGACCGGTTCGAGACGATGCTCGCTGCGACCGACCCGCGGCGCCTGGCCCGGGTGTTCCGGGGAGCGTCGACGACCGACCTCCCGGACCGAGCCGCCATCGGCCGGATCGAGGCTCCGGCGTTGATCCTGGCGTGGACCGGGGACGCGACCCATCCGGTCGGGACGGCCGAGCAGCTCGCCGAGCTGCTCCCCGCGGAGCTCGACGTCGCTCGGACGCGGACGACGTCGACCGCTGGACGACCCGGATCGAGGACTTCCTCGCCCGGGTCGATGCCCTCAGCGGCTGAACTCGCGGATGACCCGACCGGGACGAGCGCCGGTGTGGGCGCCCTGTTCGGTGACGACCTCACCGTTCACGATCGTCGCGGCGTAGCCGTCGGCCCGGACGAACAGCCGGCCCTTGCCCCCGGGGAAGTCACGGGCGTACTCCGGATGACGGGTCTGGACTCGTTCCGGATCGAACACGTTGACGTCGGCGAAGGCGCCGACGGCGAGCTCGCCCCGATCGACCAGGCCGAGGACCTTGGCCGGCTTGGAGGTCAGACGTTGCACCGCCCGCTCCAGCGACGCGAGCTTGCGCTCCCGGATCCAGTAGGCGAGGTAGTGCGTCATGGCGTCGGCGTCGCAGATCTGGCCGGCATGGGCGCCGGCGTCACCGAGGCCCGGGATCACGTCGTCCAGATCGAGGTACGGCCCGAGTGCCTCGGTGTTCCGGTTGAAGAACCACACGTTGTAGAACTCGCGGCCCTCGGTCTCGAGCATCCGATCGATGATCCACTCGACCGGGTTCTTGCCCGCCGCCGCGGCCAGTTCGCCGACCGACGGACCGCCTTCGATGTGGTAGTCGGGTGCGGTGTCGGTGCCGAGCGGGTGGACGAGCATCGGGTCGTACCACAACCCCTTGCGGTCGCCCTCGGCCTCGAGTTCCGCTCGGGCCGTCGGGTTCCGGAGCTCGGCGAGGCGATCCTCGAGCGTGGGCAGTTGGATCAGCTGCTTCCAGCGCGGCCCGAGCACCGGCGGGACCTGGTGCAGACCCATGAGGGTCCCGCTCGGACGGGTCATGGCGAGCGTGGTGACCCGGCCGGAGCTGGTGTTGGTGTCGCGCAGGAACCGGTTCATCGTCCCCGGCACCGACGAGCCCCGTTCGGTGCGGTCGTTGCCGACCCCGCTCGAGAACAGCACGTCGCCACCCCGTTCGGCAGCGGTCCGCAGGAGCTCGAACTCGTGGGCCGCCTTGGTCTGGAAGTCGAGCACGGCCTGGAACAGGCCGCCGCCTCCGTCGTTCATCCCATCCGCGATCGCGAGGTACTCGTCGATCGTCGCGTGGGTGCCGGGGACGGTGCGACCGTCCGGGACGGTGTGCAGCAGGATCCGCGAGGTCGAAAAGCCGGCCGCGCCACCGGCGACGGACTCGGCGACGATCGACCGCATCGCCTCGAGCTCGGCCGGGGTCGGCAGCTCGGTCTCGGACATCGACCGCTCCCCCATCACGTGGTACCGAACGGCACAGTGGCCGACCAGCCCGACGACGTTGAGGGCGGGTTGCATCCGCTGGACCGAGTCGAGGTACTCGGGGAACGTCTCCCAGTCCCAGGGCAAGCCGTCGAGGATCGCCTCGCGCGGGATGTCCTCGACGCTCTCCATCATCTCGGCGAGGTACGCCCGCGAGTCCGGGCGGACCGGGGCGAAGGTGACGCCACAGTTCCCCATCAGCACCGTGGTCACGCCGTGCCAGGAGCTGGACGTGAAGAAGGGGTCCCAGCCGACCTGAGCGTCGAGGTGGGTGTGCAGGTCGACGAAGCCAGGCGTCACCACCATGCCGGCGGCATCGATCTCCTGGGTGGCCGTCTCCGAGCCGAGTTGGCCGATGGCGGTGATGCGATCACCGTCGATCGCGACGTCGGCCCGCATGGCGGGGCCTCCGGTGCCGTCGATGACGGTGCCGTTGCGGATGATGAGGTCGTGCGGCATCGGCCCAGCTTGGAGGATCGGCCCCGTCGGCCACGAACGGAGGTCGGTCGTCAGGGCCGCGCCCTCGCCCCCGCCGTCAGCGGAGCAGGCGCACGAGCGCGCTGATGCCCACCACGACGATGACCCCACGCAGCACGCGTGGGTCGAGTCGACGCCCCACCCTGCTCCCCACCTGTCCACCCACCGTCGCACCGGCGGCGATCAGCCCTGCCACCTTCCAGTCGATGTCGGTCGTCAGGAGGAACACGATCGCCGCCACGCCGTTGACGCACGTGGCCAACACGTTCTTGGTGGCGTTCAGCCGTTGCAGGTGGTCGTCGACGAAGATCGAGGATCGCGATGAGGATGATCCCTGGGCGGCACCGAAGTACCGCCGTACACCCCGGTGAGCCCGATCAGCAGCGGCACCGTCCACGCCCGGCTGCCTCCGGGATCGGCCTGGCGGCGCGCCTTGAGGCGAGCCGAGATCGTCGGCTGGGCGACCACGAGCACCAGGGCGATCAGGATGAGCACCACCACGACCTTGCGGAACACTCCGGTGGGAGCACGAGCAGCAGGATCGCTCCCGTGACGCCACCGGCGACCGACGCCGGGACGAAGGTCCGCAGCCGGTCGCGCTGGCCGACCAGCTCGCGCCGGTAGCCGAGCAGTCCGGACAGGCCGCCGGGAAGCAGGCCGAGGTTGTTGGACACGTTCGCCAGCAACGGGGCGTAGCCGAGGGCGATGAGGGTCGGGAACGTGATCAGCGAACCGGAGCCAACGACGGTGTTGATCGTCCCCGCACCCATTCCGGCGAAGAAGATGGCCAGGGCGTGGGAGGGCGGCACGGGACTCCTGTATAGCTGTCGGGTGCACGCATTCTGGATTTCCGCCGGGATCATCTTCGCCGCCGAGCTCGGCGACAAGAGCCAGCTCATGGCCCTTGCGTTCGCTGCCCGCTACCGGGCCTCGACGATCCTGCTGGCCATCACGGCCGCCACGGCGATCGTCCATCTGGTCAGCGTCGCGGTCGGCGCCGTGCTCGGAGCGGCGCTGCCCACCGACGCCATCTCGATCGTGGCCGGTGTGGCGTTCTTGGGGTTCGCGGCGTGGACGATCCGAGGCGACGAACTCGACGAAGACGACGAGCACCGCGCCGCGGCGGCCACGCGCTCGGTCTTCTGGACCGTCGGCATCGCCTTCTTCCTCGCCGAGCTCGGGGACAAGACGATGCTGGCGACGATCACGCTGGCGACCGACAACGGCCTGCTCGGCACCTGGATCGGCTCCACCCTCGGGATGGTCGCGGCGGACGCCTTGGCGATCGTCGTCGGTCAGCAGCTCGGAGCGCGGCTCCCGGAGCGCACGGTGAGGATCGGCGCGGCCATCACCTTCGTGGTCTTCGGCGTCCTGCTCATCCTGGAAGGGATTCGCTGACGGATCCGGCGAGCTCCAGTTGGCGGTGCCGACGGATGCTGAACACGATGGCGCCGACCAGCATCGCCACGATGATCGCCAGCGACACGTAGGTGTTGAGGTGGTACCAGTGCGACACCGTCATCTTGGCTCCCACGAACACGAGGATGCCGCCCAGTGCGTGGGACAGGAAGTGGAACTTCTCCTTGGCGTTGGCGAGGAGGAAGTACATCGCACGGAGGCCGAGGATCGCGAAGGCGTTCGAGGCGAACACGAGGAACGGCTCGTGGGACACCGCCAGGATCGCCGGGACCGAGTCGACGGCGAAGATGACGTCGGTGATCTCGATGACCACGAGCGCGGCGAGCAGCGGAGTCGCGGCGCGGCGGCCGTTGACCTTGGTGAAGAAGTGCTGACCGTCGAGCTGATCGGTGACCGGCATGAATCGCCGGAGGAGTCCGAGGCCCCGGGTGGCTTCTTCGGTGCCCTCGTCGGCCCGGTGCCGGATCACCTTGATGCCGGTGTAGATCAAGAACACGCCGAACACGAGCAGCAGCCACCAGAACCGGGCGATCAACGCCGAGCCGGCCACGATGAAGATCGCTCGGAGCGTAAGCGCTCCGAAGATGCCCCAGAACAGGACCCGGTGCTGGTACTGCAGCGGGATCATCAAGGTCGAGAACAGCATCGACCACACGAAGACGTTGTCGACGCTCAACGACTTCTCGATGAGGTACCCCGAGATGTACTCGCCGAAGGCGTCGCCGCCGAACGACACCGCGATGACCCCGGCGAACGCCAGCCCGCACGCCACCCACACCATCGACTCGATCAGCGCTTCGCGGGGCGTGGGTGCGTGGGCTTCACGATGGCGATACAGGTCGACACCGAGCATCGCCACGATCACGACCAGCAGGGCGACCCACGCGCCGAACGGCACGTCGAGGTCGACGAAGCGTTCGGCACGGTCCGAGCTGGACGAGGCGAGGACGGGAAGGAACATGGAGGGCCTTTCGACTGATGGCGCGTGAACGACGAATCAGCCGAACGTCTCGCCCACCGGCGCTGGCGCGCCGGCCGGGGGGCCGGGCATCGATTCGATGCCGTACTGACGACCGTCCCGCGAGAGGGCTACTCCCCTTCGACCGGGGCAGTGTGCACACGTTCAGGCGACGGAAACAACCGGGTCGGACGACTCCTGAACTCGCGAAGGACTCCGCTGTACCCTCGTGGGGCTCCCCGATCCCCCTGCGAGGACGTTCGTGACCCCACTCCCTGCCTCAGACCGCTCGTCGCTGCCGTCGATCGCGGTCGTCGTCTGCGCGTACACCGAGAACCGGTGGGACGAGCTCGTCGCCTGCGTCGAGGCCCTGCGCAACCAGACCGTGCCGCCCGCAGAGCAGTTCGTCGTGATCGATCACAACGAGGCGCTGTTCTCCCGGGCCCGGGCGGAGTTCACCGAACTGACCGTGCTCGAGAACGCCGGTGATCAGGGGCTGGCGGGCGCCCGCAACACCGGCATCGCGGCCGCGACCGCTGACGTGGTCGCGTTCGTCGACGAGGATGCGACCCCGGCGCTCGACTGGATCGAGCGCATGGCCGCCAACTTCGCCGACGACGACGTCCTCGGCGTCGGCGGTCCGATCGAACCGATGTGGCTCGGCGGCCGGCCCGCATGGTTCCCCGACGAGTTCCTCTGGATCGTCGGCTGCACGTACCGAGGGCTGCCGACCGAGACTGCGGCGATCCGGAACCTGATCGGCTGCAACATGTCGGTCCGGCGCGAGGTGTTCGACGAGATCGGCACGTTCCGGATCGGGCGGGTCGGGACCCTGTCCATCGGTCAGGAGAACGACGAGACCGAGCTGTGCATCCGGGCACTCCAACGATTCCCCGGCCGCCGCTTCGTGTATGCGCCCGACGTTCGGGTCGTCAACCACCGCGTTCCCGGCACCCGGTCCTCGATCACCTACTACCTCAAGCGGTCGTTCTCCGAGGGCATCTCCAAGGCCAGGCTCAGCGGCATGGTCGGCGCCGACGACGGACTGTCGAGCGAACGCTCGTACGTGCTGAAGACCCTCCCGTCCGGGATCCTGTCCGGCTTCGCCGCCCCATTGCGCGGACAGTTCTCCGGTCCGCTCCGGTCGGGGGCGATCCTGCTCGGTCTGGGCTCGACTGGCGTCGGCTTCGTCGTCGGGAAGGCCATGAAGCTCGCCGGACGGTGAAGCTCGCGGGACGGTGACCGAACCGTCCCGTAGCCCGGCTCGCCGCCGGTTCGTACCCTTCGGTACGGTCCGCGTCCGTGGACCCCATGAACGAACTCGGCTTCTACACCCTGGCCGGAGCGCCCCGATCGCCGCGCGATCTCGTCACCGAGGTCCGCGAGGCCGAGGAACTCGGTCTGGGGGCGGCGTTCATCAGCGAGCGGTTCAACAGCAAGGAGGCCGCGACGCTGTCCGGGGCTGCAGGCGCCGTGTCGGAGCGGATCGGGATCGCCACCGCGGCGACGAACCACAACACGCGTCACCCGATGGTCACCGCCGCGTACGCGATGACGATGCACACGCTCACCGGCGGACGGTTCTCGCTCGGACTGGGTCGGGGGATCGCCCCGATGTTCGATGCCTACGGCCTCCAGCGCATCACGACCGCACAGCTCGAGGACTTCGTCGGTCTCATGCGCCGCGTCTGGCGGGGCGAGGTCGTGATCGGGCACGACGGTCCGGCCGGTTCGTATCCGGTGCTGGCGATGAGCGGGATCGAACCCGCCCACATCCCGATGACGTTCACGGCGTTCGGCCCGCGGTCGCTCGAGCTCGGCGGCCGCTGCTTCGACGCCGTGGTGCTGCACACGTTCTTCACCGACGAGACGACCGAGCGCTGTGTCCGCACGGTCAAGCAGGCCGCCGAGCAAGCGGGCCGCGATCCCGACGAGGTCCGGGTCTGGTCGTGCTTCGCGACCATCGGCGATCACCTGCCCGAGGACGTTCGGCTGAAGAAGACGGTCGGACGCATGGCTACGTACCTGCAGGGCTACGGCGACCTGATGGTGTCCACCAACCGGTGGGATCCCGCGGTGCTCACACGGTTCCGCGCCGATCCGTTCGTGGCCGGGTTCCGGGGGCGCTCGATCAGCTGGCGACGACCGAGCAACTGAGCACGTCGCCACCCTCATCCCCGAGGAATGGCTGGCGTCGGCCGCTCACGGATCGCCCGCCCAGTGCGTCGATGCGGTTCGCCACCAGTTCGACCTCGGTTGCGACGCGGTCATCCTCCACGGCGCGGATCCGGGCCAACTCGCCCCGGTCGTCGAGGAGTATCGGCGCACGCGGCCCGCAGGCCGCTTCGATCAGCTCGTCGCCAATCCGGGCGGCTCGTGGAGTTCGAGCTGACGACCGGGCTCGGCGTGGCACAGTGGGCACACCCCTATGTCACACGTCGCAGAGTTCAACCTCGCCAAGCTCCGGGCCTCGCTCGATCACGAGTCGAACGCCGAGTTCGTGCGCGCCCTCGAACCCATCAACGCCCTCGCGGAGGCCACGCCGGGCTTCGTCTGGCGGCTCACGACCGACGAGGGCTCCTCGAGCTACGCGACGGTCCCGGGGCTGGAGGACCCGCTGGTGATCGTCAACTACTCGATCTGGACGGACGTGGAGTCCTTGCGCCACTTCGTGCTGCGCAGTGGGCCGCGATGTACCTCAGGCGTCGACGGGACTGGTTCGAGTCCATGGACGGCCCGACGACGGTGTGTTGGTGGATCACGCCCGGCGAGCGCCCGGCGCCGGAGGACGGACTCGCGAGGCTTCGTCACCTGGCCGAGTTCGGCCCGTCGTCCCGTGGCTGGCCGCTGTCGGATCCCATGCCTGATCCGGACTCCGAGCAGCCGTCACGTCCCTGACTCGGCGAGGCCGGCCAGCCCGGCGAGGGACTGCGCCACCACCGTGGCGATCGGAGCGGAACCGTCGACCGACACCACGTCGTCCTCGTCGGGACCGGGCGGTTCCAGGGTGTCGAACTGACTCGCCACCATCGACGGCCCCATGAAGTGATCCGAGCGACCGGCGACCCGAGCGACTGCGGTCGCGCGATCGAGGTCCAGCAGGACGAAGTCGACGCCGCCGGCGTCACGCAATCGGTCCCGGTAGCGCCGGCGAAGCGCCGAACACGCGAGCACCACTCGATCCCGGTCCTCGAGCTCGTCCCGCAGGCGGGTCAGCCACGGTCGTCGATCGTCGTCGTCGAGCGGGTGACCGGCGGCCATCTTCGCCACGTTGGCTTCGGGGTGGAAGTCGTCGCCCTCGAGGAACGTGGCGTCCAACCGCTCGGCCAACCGCCGAGCGATGGTGGACTTTCCGGATCCCGAGACCCCCATGACCACCACGCGAATCCGACGCGGCTCCGGGCCGGGTGCGCCCTCGTCCTCCTCGATGCTCATGGGCGACGCTCCTCTCGTTCCCGATGCGTACCCGATTCGCCGGAACGTATCGCGCTCGGCTCGGCGCCCCTCCCCGACGCACGCAGTCGGTACGGTGGCCCGGTGACGGAACTCGCTCCTGACCCCGAACTGCTGCCGGCGGCGGACGAGGGGACCACGCTCCGCTCGTTCCTCGACTACTACCGCACCGTCTTCCTCCGCAAGATGGAAGGGATCTCCGAGGAGCAGGCACGCATCACGCTCGGCCCGTCCGAGCTCACCCTGCTGGGCCTGGCCCGGCACATGGCCGAGGTGGAGCGAGGTTGGTTCCGGCGGCGTTTCCTGGATCTCGATGCACCGTGGCTCTATTGCGGCGAGGCCGCAACGGACGGCGACCCCGACGGGGATTTCCACCCGTCCCCGGACGACACGATGGCCGATGCCCTGGCCGCGCTCGATGCCGAGATTCGTCTCGCGAGGACCGAGACCGACGGGGTCGCGCTCGACACCCTGGCGGCCGGCGATCCTCCGGGCCAACGGATTCCCGGGTGGCGGCCCACCCTTCGCTGGATCCTGGTGCACCTGATCGAGGAATACGCCCGCCACTGCGGCCACGCCGATCTGCTCCGCGAGGCGGTCGACGGCTCCGTCGGCGACTGACCGCCACCGAGCGACGGCGTGGTTCGCCATCGAGACCGGACGGTCGTGTGGGGCGGCCGACGCTGTCGGGCGGCTACGGTGCGAAACCGTGGCTCATCTCGCTCGGATCGAGCGCTTCGCGCTCACCTTTCCGGAGGCGGTTCGCGTCGACATCGAGGCGTGGGACGGCGAGCCGACGTTCCGGGTACGGAACAAGAACTTCGTGTTCTGCGCGCCGGACGGTTCGGTCCTCACCGTGAAGCTGCCCAAGGACGAGGCCGAGGCCGTCGTGGCGTCCGACGGCCGCGTCTCCCCCTGCGGCTACGGACTGGGACGCCACGGCTGGGTGACGGCCCGGCTTCCCGCACGACTCGCCGCGGATCAGTGGGTCGAGGTCGAGGAGTGGATCGAGACCTCGTACCGCCTCGTCGCTCCCAGACGACTCGTCGCCATGCTCGACGCTGACGCCGAAGCCACGCCGTCGTGAACGAGCATGAGCGACGGGCTCCGTCGTCGCCACGTGCAGCGCATGGATCCAACGGTGTCTGATCGGTCGGCGTTCAGCGGTGGTGACCAGGCGTACCTGCGCGACGTGCAGTACGGCAGCGGGGCGAAGCTCGACGTGCGTTCACATCTGCATCGCACCTACTCCACGTCGGCGGTCCCGATCGCCCAGTTCGAGGCGTCGCTGATCGACTGGCCGGCATCCGCTCGCGTGCTGGAGTGCGGCTGCGGCAACGGCCGATTCTGGGAGGCGCCTTCCCTGCCTCGCTCGATGACGCTGATGCTGACCGACCTGTCACCGGGAATGGTCGACGAGGCACTCGCTCGAGCGCGCGCCAACGGGTTCGGAGACGTCGCGGGCGAGGCATGCGACATCCAGTCGTTGCCGTTCGACGATGCGACGTTCGATGTCGTCGTCGCCAACCACATGCTGTACCACGTGCCCGATCCGGACCGCGGTGTGGCCGAGATCGCCCGGGTGATGAAGCCCGGGGCGACGGCCGTGATCGCGACCAACGGGTACGGGCACATGGGCGAGATCAACGACGCGCTCACAGAGGTGTTCGGCTCGCATGCCGAAGGTTTGTACGAGGTGTTCGGCATCGACACCGGGGAGGCTCGACTGCGCGAACGGTTCGGGTCGGTCGTGTGGCACGCCTTCGACAACGACCTCGTCGTCGACGACCCGCAAGCGGTGATCGACTACGGCCTGTCGTTCCCTCCGGGCGAGTTCGCGTCGGCCGAGCAGCGCGAGGCCTTCGGCCGCGCGATACGCGATCGGTTCACCGACGGCCGCCTCCGCATCCGAACCCGCGCCGGCGTGTTCGTGTGCCGGCACGCCCGCCGCCGGGACTGACGCGAATCGACCGGACTGGTCACCACCGGTCGCGTTCGGGCCGTTGTGTGGTTTGACCTGGGGTTCTTGACGATGTCTTGATCCCTCAGGACGCTGGATCATGAGACGATATCGAACATGAGTTCGCTGCATCGTTGCTCCGAGGACGACGCGATACGGATGGGGGTGCGGATCGAGGTGCGGATCGCGGAGCGCGAGTTGCAGGCGTTGTGGGAGCAGCACTGCCGGATCCAGTCGGACATCGCAGCGTTGCTGAGCGAGGTCGATCGGACGCAGTGCTTCCGGGACGACGGGCACCGTTCGGTCAAGGGCATGGTGTTGGCCACGTTGGATTGCGCGGAGGACACCGCCAGGCGGATGGTCCGCCACGCCAAGCTGCTCGCTTCGTTCCCGAAGCTGGCCGAGGCGTTCGAGTCCGGTCGGATCCATGCGGATCACGTCGAGGCGCTGTCACGCACCTACGCCAATCGTCGGGTACGCGACGCGATGGGTGACGCGATCCAGGATCTGCTCGACGACGCCGTCAGGTGCCCGATGGACGTGTTCGGGTCCCGGTTGAGGTCGTGGGAACGACTCGTCGATCAGGACGGATCGTTCCGAGCAGATCAGGGCGTGCAGGCCGGGCGATCGGCGTGGATCGGTCAGGTCGGCGACGAGGTGGTGGTACGGGCCAACGGCTCGGCGTTGGAGGGGTCGTTCCTGGCCGAGGTCCTGAACGCGTTCAAAGCGGCCGAGTTCGAAGCCGACGTACGAGCGGTGGGTCCGAACGGGATCCTGGCTCGAAGCGATGCGCAGCGCAGTTTCGACGCGTTGCTGGCGATCTTCAAAGCCGCCGTCGATGACGGGCCGAAGGCGGCTGGGCCGATCAACGTGAACGTCGTGGTCGACCAGCAGACCTTCGAGGACGCCGCTCGCCGTGCCGCCGGTGTCGAGGTGGCTCCCAGAGCACCCGGCTCCTACCGGGAGTACCGCTGCCACACCGCCGATGGCACGCCGGTGTCGCCCGACGAAGTGTTCGCTGCCTCGCTCGTGGGGACGATCCGCCGAGTCGTCCTCGACTCGTCCTCGGTGGTGCTCGACCTGGGACGCAAACGACGGTTCATCGGCTCGGCCCGACAAGCGTTGCTGCTCCAGCATCAGCGCTGCGTGTTCGCCGGGTGCACCGTGAGCGCCAGCTTCGGGCAAGGCGATCACACGGTCGAGCACTCCCGGGGAGGGGCCACGAACCCGGGCAACGGCGACATCCTGTGCGGGCACCACAACCGGTTCAAGAACCACGGGTACTCCGTCCGCCGAGACCCCGACGGCCACTGGCACACCTATCGGCCCGACGGCACCGAACTCGGCAACCCCGACCCACCCCCCGGCTGACGCCGCCGAGTCCCCGCCCCCCGACTCGGCGATGGCCGGGGTCAGGACCGATCGACTTCGTCCATGACCGGCTTGAACGTACGAACCCCTGACCCGGGTCGACCAGGTCAGGGGTTGGAGGCGACGCCGGGAATCGAACCCGGGTACAGGGCTTTGCAGGCCCTTGCCTAAGCCACTCGGCCACGTCGCCATCTCTCGGACCGGAGCCCGGGAGCGCACGAGACTCTATCGGAGCGGATCGGCGCAGCCCTCCTCGTTCTCCAAGAACGAGACCCCATGTGGAGGACGAGAACCAGCGTGGCTCGCTCGCCACCGACCGACCGACCGGTCAGGCCAGCGCGGTGAGCCAGACCGGCAGCCGGGCCGGGCGGCCCTGCTGATCGACGCACCCGTGCACCGTGACCGCAGTCGAGCGGACCTCGCCCTCGACGGTGATCAGGTAGCCGATCTCGAACGTGGCACGAGACGCGGCGGCCATGCGGACATGCACCGTCACGACCTCGTCGAACGTCAACGGCCGCAGGTACTGGGTGAAGACCTCGAGTACGGCGTAGTCGAAACCCTCCGCCCGCATCGCGTCGTAGGGATGACCGAGCTCCCGGAGCCACTCGACCCGGGCCTCCTCCAGATACGGCAGATAGGCGGCGTGGTGCACGATCCCCATGGCGTCGGTCTCGGCGAACCGAACGCGGAGCCGGTGCTGGAAGGCGTAGTCCTCGGGTCGTTTGCTCGGCTGATGGGAGATCCGCATCAGCGAAGCCCCTCGCCGTCGAGGTAGCGGTGCAACACCGCAGCGTTCCCTTCGACCTCCACCGTGTCCACCGGCAGCCGCCCCCACAACACCAGCAACAGGTCCGCCGCCGGACCCGATACCACCACGTCGGCATCCCCCATCCCCTGGGTTCGGTAGACCTTGCCGGTCTCGGCCACCAGGAACTCGACCCGTCCGTTGACGGCCGGCCCCCGCCGGCTCTCGGCACCGATCACTGCGACGAACTCGGCCACGCCGTCGTCGGCCAGATCGACGTCGAGTTCGATGGGCTCGCCCAGCGCTTCGCCGATGTCCCACAGATGGACGGCGGTCTCGTGGGCGAGCCGCCGGGTCACGAAGGACGGATTCCGGGGCCCCGCCCACGTCCAGTGCACGGCATCGGGGTCGGCTTGGGCGAGCGTGCGCTCGCAGGCCGCGAGTTCGTGTTGGTACACCACGATCGCGTCCTCGTCGGGCCGGCGGGCGGAGTCGGGAACCTGGTCCGGCGCCGTCCGGCGATGCTCGACGACGTCTCGCCAGAACCGGTACGACTCGGCGAGGTGATCGACGACGTCGCGCACCGTCCAGTCACCGCACGTCGGCACGGGCCGGTCGAGGTCGGAGGCGGCCAGATGGCCGATTGCTGCGCCGTCGCGAGCGAGCCCGACGAGCAACAAGGACGTGTCCACGCCGGGGACCATAGCCTCGGCGCCGGGGCCGGTCACGCTCGATGACCACGGACGGTGGCGAACGGCGCCGCTCCGGCCCCCCGTTCCTCAAGTGATCGTCACGAATCGGGCCGGCACGTCCTTCTGGCGAAGCTCAAGAGTCGTGTCCTGCGTGGAAGGAGCAGCTGTCGAGCGACGAGGGACCGGTCGGCTCCAGATGGTCGCGGCCGCCATCGCGGTGCTGGTGCTCGGCGTGACCACGGCGTGGACCGTGTCGTGGCTGAACGGCCGGGCACTCCACTCGGAGTTGTCGGCCGAACGCGTCAACGAGGTGGCTCGCCTGGTGAACCGGGTGCACGCCGACACCACCGAGGTCGCCGACCTGGACCGGCCGGCCACCATCGACATCGGTCATCTCGAGAGTCTCGATCGAGCCGCCGCCGCCCTCGAACCGACCGTGCGCTCCGTCGAGATCCAACGGCTCGTCGCTCGCTATCTCGACGACGTCCGCAACGGTGCCACCGAAGGCGAGACGGCCGTGCTCCAGCGCGAGATCCTCGGGCTCGCCGACGACGAGATCCGGATCGCCCACTCCGAGGCGTCGGGGGCACGGGCCCGCGCCACGATCGGGACGTGGACCGTGGTGTTGGGTGCGGTCCTGTTGCTCGCCGCGTTCGCCGCTCGGCTGCGCCGCCAGAGCAACGCGCTCGCCGACGCCGATGCGACCCAGCGTGCCGAGCAGCGGCTCCGACGGCTCATCGCCAACTCCCCCGAGTACGTCGCCACGGTCCAGCTTCCCGATGGGGCGATCACGTATCTGTCACCGGCGGCGCAGGCCGCCCTGGCGGGGCTCGGTGACCCGCCGAGCCTCAAGGCGATCGCTGCGCTGCTGGCCCCCGAGGATCGCCAGGTGATCACCGAGCGGCTGCTCACCACCGCGGCCACGAACGAACCGGCTCGCTTCGAGTGCCGGATCAACCTGGCGAACGGGGTCCGCGTCCTCGATTGCACGATCTCCAACCACCAGGATGACGACGGTGCCGCCGGCATGGTCCTCAACGCCATCGACGTGACCGATCGCGCCACGCTGCAGGCGACGCTGAGCTATCAAGCCACGCACGACTCACTGACGGGGCTGTTGAATCGGAGCGCGTTCGTCGAACACGTCGGCGAGCGGCTGGCGGCCGGCGTGAACGTGGCCGTGCTCCTGATCGATCTCGACGGGTTCAAGGAGGTGAACGACACCCTCGGCCACGAAGCCGGGGACCGGGTGCTCACCACCGCGGCAGCGCGACTCGCGACCTTGGTGCGAGAAGGCGATCTCGTCTCTCGGCTCGGTGGCGACGAGTTCGCGGTGCTCGTGCTCTCCCAGGAGATGACCGGTGCCCAGGCCGTGGCCCGCCGGATCCTCGACTCCCTGGCGGCGCCGATCGAGACCCACGGCACCGAGGTGTTCGTGACCGGGAGCGTCGGCATCGCGTACGCCGAGGCCGGACTCGATGCGCCCACGCTCCTGAAGCGCGCCGACTCCGCCATGTACGCCGCGAAGGAGAGCGGACGAGCTCGCTACGAGACGTTCGTGCCCGAGCTCAACGCTCGCTTCGCTCATCGGATCGAGATGCGCGCCTCGATCGAGAAGGCGTTGAACAACCGCGAGTTCGTGCTGCAGTTCCAACCGATCCACGATCTCGGCAGCACTGCGCTCACCGGCTTCGAGGCGCTGCTGCGCTGGCGCCGGCCCGACGGCTCCTACATGAATCCGGGGGACTTCCTGCCGATCGCCGAATCGTCGGGACAGATCGTTCCCCTCGGTCGGTGGATCGTCCACGCCGCCCTTCGCCAGCTCGGTGTGTGGCGTCAGATCAACCCGCAGTTGGGCATGGCGATCAACGTGTCACCGCGCCAGCTCGGCGAGGAAGGATTCGTCAGCGAGGTCGCCGCCCTGCTCGACACCCACGGCATCCCACCGCAAGCCGTCACCTTCGAGGTCACCGAAGCGATGCTCGTCGAGGATCCCGAGCGGACCGCGCAGCGCCTCGGCAAGCTGAAGGAACTCGGCGTGGGCATCGCCATCGACGACTACGGCGCCGGCAACGCGGCGATCGCGTTCCTCCTCCGCTTCCCGATCGACGTGATCAAGTTCGATCGGGGAATCATCGCCTCGCTCGACACCGACCCGGAACGGACCCAGGCGCTGATGCACTCCATCACGTCACTGGCGCACAACCTGGATCTCTGCACGGTCGCCGAGGGCATCGAGCGGCGAGCAGCTCGAGGTCGTGCAGCGGCTCGGCTGCTCGTTCGGCCAGGGCTACTTCATCTCGCATCCGATGTTCCCGGACCGGGCCGAGCGCTATCTGCTCGCCCACACGCCCAGCATCCAGCGCTGATCAGCTGGCCGGGTCGCGGCGCACCACCTGCTCCAGGCTGTTGCGAGGCAAGGAGTCGACGACCTCGATCCGTCGGGGCCGCTTGTAGGCCACCAACTCCGCTCGGCACCGAGCGAGCACCGCGGCCTCGTCGAAGGCTCCCCCGTCGGTCACCTCGACGAAAGCCGTCACGAGTTCTCCCCACCCGGATCCGGCCGGCCGACGACCGCGGCGTCGCGGATCCCCGGGCAGCGCGCAGCACGTCTTCGACCTCGCGTGGATACACGTTGAAGCCACCGCTGATGATCAGTTCCTTCAGGCGTCCGACGATCGACACGTAGCCATCGGGTGCGATCTCACCGACGTCGCCCGTCCGGAACCAGCCACCGGGCCGGAACGATTCCGCCGTGGCGTCGGGCCGATTGAGATAGCCGTCGAACACGTTCGGCCCGCGAACCTCGATCTCGTCGTTCTCGCCCAGACGCAGCTCCACGCCGGGCAGCGGGAACCCCACCGTGCCCGCTCGCCGTTCACCCTCGTACGGGTTGGACACGAGCATGACGGTCTCGGTCATGCCGTACCGTTCCAGCACCCGCTGTCCGGCCACGGCTTCGAACCGCTCGTGCAGTTCGGCCGGCAACGGCGCCGATCCCGACACGCAGAGCCGGAGACGACCGAGGGCGGCGACGTGAGGATGCTCGACGAGCCGGGCGTACATCGTCGGTACGCCGAAGAACATCGTGGCGCCGAGCGTCTCGTCGGCCGCCAGCGCCGTGAGATCGTCGGCGGAGAACGCCGTTCGGAGCACGGCCGACGCTCCGGCGAGCAGCGTGCCGTGGATGCCCACGCCGAGCCCGTGCATGTGGAACAACGGCAGCGCGAGCAGGAGCCGATCCGACGAGGTCCATCGCCAGGCCATGACGAGCGCGGCGGCGCTCGCCAGCAGGTTGCCGTGGCTCAGCACCGCCCCCTTCGGCGCTCCCGTCGTGCCGGAGGTGTAGCCGATGAGCGCGGGCTGATCGGCGCGCAGCGACGGCAGTTCGATCCCGTCTCGGTCGGGCAAGTCGACCTCGGGTCCGACCACCACGATCGACGGATCGATGCCCCGCACCCAGGCCGCCAGTTCCGCGCCGGCGACCACCGCGGCGCGAGCGCTGGAGTCCGTCGTCACGTGGCGGACTTCGCGTTCGGTGTATCCGGCGTTCGTCGGCACGACCACCAGCCCGGCACGCAACGCGGCGACGTGAGCGATCACGAGGTCATGGGAGGCGGGGGCCGAGATCAACACCCGGTCGCCAGGGCCGAGTCCCGCGGCCAGGAACCGACGAGCCACCGCCGCGCTGCGCTGGTCCAACTCACCGGCCGAGAGCCAGGTCCCGTCGGGGTCGCGCACGAGCGGAGCGTCGGGTGCGGCGGCCCAACGCGTGGACCACGCCTCGGGGAGGCTCCGCCCCGCATCGAGGTCCAGTGTTCCGGTGCCGGCAGGCAGGTGGGGTTGCCAGGAGGTCGACGAGATCACCGGGACATTGTGGCCGGATGGGCCATCGGGCGCGAGTTCCGGGTCTGGACAGCGGCCGATCGAGCGGTCAGGGTGGAAACAGGGCGCAACCGGCCGATGACGGAAGGGTGAGCGAGGTGAGCATGGGGACGAGCGAGCTACCGACCGGATACGGCGCAGCCCGAACCGGAGGGGTGCTGGACGCCAACTCGGTGCTCCGCACCATGGGGGCGGCGTTGATCAACGATCGTCGCCGAGGACGACGAACCGGCCTGGTCACCGTGCAGATCCTCGCCGAGCCGCTCGAGGACCTCGTCCGCGAGCTGGCCCTCCGGCTGGACAGCGACGCCCGCGACGCCGATGCCGTTGGCCGGGTGGCCCCCGATCGCCTGGCGCTCGTGGTGCCCGGCCTGAAGGAGGTCGATGCATTGGCCGCCATCGTGGTGCGGGTCCGCAACACCCTGAGCCGTCCGGTCATCGTGCTCGGAACCGAACACGAGTGCCCGATCGAGGTCAACGGGGTGTTGGCCGACGCTCGGTCCACCCCCGAAGGGCTGCTCCACACCGTCGTCTGATCGTCGCACCCGCCTGAGCGAGCGGCTCGGGGGCGCGTCGGCCCAGGTCAGGGCAAATCCTGACCGAAGAGGTCGACTTCTACGGATCCTCCTCGTATATTCCTGACTACTCCGATCAGGAATTACAGGATTCGACCGGGAGCCCCACGATGACGATCCTCACGAGCCCGCTCGAGCAGCGCCACGATCTCGACGAACTGAATCGCCGCTTCGAGTCGTGGAACGCTCGGGACATCGTCGCCTGGGCCCTCGGGACCTTCGGCAGCACGCTCGTCGTGACGGCGTCGATGGCCGACACCGTCCTGGTCCACCTGGCCACCTCGGTGGATCCTGACGTCGAGGTCGTGTTCCTCGACACCGGGTTCCATTTCGCCGAGACCATCGCCACCCTCCGCCGCGCCCATTCCCGCTACCGCCTCAATCTCCGGGTGGAGCGCCCCGCCGCGGACGCTCCCGACGTGTTCGCAGTGGGAACCGAGGGCTGCTGCGCGGCCCGCAAGGTCGCCCTGCTCGACCGAGCGCTGGCGGGCAAGGATGCCTGGATGACCGGCCTTCGCCGCCAGGACAACGAGCACCGGACCGACACCCCGATCGTGGCCCTCGACAAGCGCGGCGTCCTCAAGATCTGCCCCATCGCCAATTGGAGTGACGACGAGGTCGATCGGTACCTCGGTGACCACGACGTCGTCGTCAACCCGCTGCTGTTCGAGGGCTATCCGTCGATCGGTTGCTGGCCGTGCACCGAACCGGTGTTGGACGGCGAGGACACCCGGGCGGGGCGCTGGCGCGGCAGCGCCAAGACCGAGTGCGGGCTCCACCTGTGAGCGCCGCCAAGCCGCCCGCCTACCCCGTCAACATCGTCCTCGAGGGGGCGAGCGTCCTCGTCGTCGGCGGCGGCCCGGTCGCGGCGCGCAAGGTCGACGGTGTCCTGCGCTGTGGCGCTCGGGTCACCGTGGTGGCACCGGAGGCGGTCGAGACCCTTCGTGATCGGCCCGGCGTGCGTTGGCACCAGCGCGAGTACCGCCGCGGCGAGATCGCGTCCTACCGCCTGGCGATCTCCGCCACCGGTGTCCGGGCCGTCGACGAGCAGGTCTTCGCCGACGCCCAGGCGTCCGGCATCCCGGTGAACGTGGCCGACGTGCCCGATCTGTGCACCTTCACCCTTCCGTCGATCCTGCGGCGCGGTGATCTGCAGATCACCGTCTCCACCAACGGCCGGTCCCCCGCCTTCGCTGCATGGGCCCGCCGAGCCCTCGATGCCCGCATCGAGCCGGCGTGGGCCGAAGCGTTGGCCCTCGCCGCAGCGGTGCGCGACGAACTCCACGCCGCGGGACGCTCGTCCGAGATCCCCGGCTGGACCGAAGCCTTCGACGACGGGTTCGTCGACCTGGTGGCCGCCGGCGACCAGGCCGGTGCCCGCTCCCTGCTCCTGGCCCGCCTCGGCGTCGCCACCGCCGACCCCGCCTGACGACCCTGCCTGACCCGCGAGAGGACCCACCATGACCGAGCTCCTGGATGCACCGAGCGATCGGGTGCTCCCGATCGATCCCGAGATCGAAGCCGACGTCGTCAAGTTCGAGCAGCTGCTCGCCCGCCATCGCGTCGGCACGATCGACGAGGACGTGTTTCGCGGCTTCCGCCTGGCCAACGGCATCTACGGCCAACGTCAGGGCGGAGAGAACCAGATGGTGCGGGTCAAGATCCCGTACGGCAAGGTGACGCCCGAGCAGCTCGAGATGTTCGCCGAGATCGCCGAACACCACTCACGGGGCTGGGGGCACATCACCACCCGCCAGAACGTGCAGTTCCACTTCGTCCAGCTCGCTGACATCCCGAACGTGATGCGCCTGCTCGGGTCGGTCGGCATGACGACCCGCGAGGCGTGCGGCGACACGGTGCGCAACGTCCAGGGCTGCCAGCTGGCCGGCGCCTGCCCGCACGAGCATCTCGACATCACCCAGTGGGCCGAGGCCGCGTTCCGCCACCTGCTCCGCAATCCCATCGGGCAACGGCTGCCCCGCAAGTTCAAGATCAACTTCTCGGGCTGCGACACCGACTGCGGCCAGGCGATGTTCAACGACGTCGGGGTGATCGCGACGACACGAACCCTCGACGACGGCACGACGGAGGCCGGCTTTCGAGTGTTCCTCGCCGGCGGCCTGGGCGCCCAGCCCCATCCCGCCCTGGCACTGGAGCCCTTCACGGCCCGGGAGGACCTCCTCCCGACGATCGAAGCCGCCCTGCGGGTGTTCGAGCAGACCGGCAACCGCGACAACCGGATCCGAGCCCGGATGAAGTGGCTCGTGGACACCCTCGGGTTCGACGAGGTCCAACGGCGGGTGCTCTCCCAGCGGCGCCTGCTCGTCTCGTCGTCGTCCTGGCCCGGCGGCATTCCGGTCGAGGTCCGGCAGTTCGGCGATGCCCCGGCGGGCCGTTCGGCGGAGATTGCCGCGACGGCGATGGGACAGGGCGTCCCGGTGACCCTGCGCAGCCGCGACGACGTGAGCCGGTGGCGCGAGGCCAACGTGGTCGAGGGCACGGCGAACGGTTCGGTCTCCGCCTACGCCTGGGCCCATCTCGGCGACATCACGCCGGTGCAGTTCCGAGCCCTGGCCGCCATCCAGCGTGACCTCGGCGCCGAGGTGCGCCTCACGAACCGCCAGAACCTGGTGTTTCGCGGGCTGTCCACCGAGCAACTGCCGGCGCTGCACGAGCGTCTGGACGAGATCGGAATGGCGGAACCCGGCGCCGAGTTGCTCCGCGACGTCGTGTCGTGCCCCGGCGCCGACACGTGCAACCTCTCGATCACCCAGTCCCGCGGGCTCGCTCGTGCCATCGGCGAACGGCTCGAGGCCGAGGGTCTCGCCGAGGTCGGAGGGGTCCGGGTGAACATCTCCGGATGCATGAACTCCTGCGGACAGCACCACACCGCCGACATCGGCTTCTTCGGCGCCGAGCGCCGCGCCCACGGTCAGCCGGCACCCGGCTACCAACTGCTGCTCGGCGGCTACGTCGGACAGGCACGAGCCGTGTTCGGCGACAAGGCGCTGCGGGTGCCGGCCAAGAACGGCCCCGAGGCCGTCGTTCGGGTCGTGCGCCGCTTCGTCGGCGAACGGCAGGCCGGGGAGACCTTCCGCAGCTGGCTCGATCGGTCGGGAGGAGCCAAGGTCCTCGCCACCACCGATCTGGCCGGGCTCGGGGACTTCCCCGCCCCGGAGGAGGATCCGGACTTCTACGTGGACTGGGACGAGACGACCCCATTCGCGGTGAGCCTGGGTGCGTCGGAGTGCGCTTGACCGAGGCGTTCGAGGCCATCGACGAGACCAACGACGCCGACCCGTCACAGCTGACGACGGGCGACGGTCGCCGGGTGCCCAAGGCCCGATGGCAGGGTGAGCGGGCCACGGTGTGGCTCCAACGGCGCTGCGCCGACGATCCGCAGCGGCCGAGCGACGCCCTGGAGTTGGCCGCGAGAGCGCATCACCTGTGTCGCTTCGAGATCCCTCGGACCTCGTATCCGGCCGGCCGCGCCGGCTACCTGCGCTGGCGCCGCGACGAGAAGCGCCATCAGGCGACCCGGCTTCGAGAGGTGCTCGGTCCGGTCGGGACGCCGAGCGAGATCGTCGAGCGGGCGGGCGAGATCGTGCAGAAACTGGAGCTCGGATCGGACCCCGAGGTCCAACGTTTCGAGGACGTCGTGTGTCTCGTGTTCTGCGAGACCGAACTCGACGAACTCCTCGAACGGATCGGGCCAGACAAAGTGCGCGACGCCGTGATCAAGACGGCGGCCAAGATGAGCCCGGCGGGACTGGCCCTCCTCCCGGAGGCGACCCCGGAGGGCCCGGGCCGGACCCTCGTGATGTCGCTCCTCGCCTGAGGAGCCCGGCGTCAGTCGGCCTCGGGCGAGGACAGGTCCGGGCGAGGCGACGGCTCCCACTCGATCCTGGGCGCGTCGCGATAGAGGCGCTCGATCTCGTAGAACCGCCGGGTCTCGTCAGCGAAGACGTGGACCACGACGTCGCCGTAGTCGAGCAGCACCCAGTCCTGCTGGCCGAGCCCTTCGGTCCGCAGCGGCCGACGGTCACCCTCGTCGCGCAACACCTCGGCGACGGATTCGGCGATCGTGCGCACCTGACGGCGGTTCGAGGCGCTGGTGATGACGAAATAGTCCGTGATGTCGAGCACCCCGCCCACGTGCAGCACGACGGTGTCCGTCGCCTTCTTGTCGTCCGCGACCCGCGCCGCGAGCCGAGCGAGGGCGAGCGCCGAACGCTCCTGGGTGGTCTGGTCGGAACTCTGATCAGTCATCGGTACTCACGGTCGCGTCGGTGCCCGTCGTCGATCCGACGGAACCGGACGCCTCGGTGGTGGACGAGGAGGTCCCCGCAGCAACGGCGTCCCTGCGCTCCTCACGGTAGGACTCGCCGAGCACGTAGGTGACATCGACTCCGTCGATGCGCACCTCGGCCTCGGACGACACGTAGGCCCCCAGCTGTCCCGCGAAGCGCTCGGACTCGTCGGAGTCGTTCGGGTCGGCATAGATCACCTGGGTGACCGACGGCGGCGCCTCGTCCGGGTTCTCGGTGACGAGGACGACGTTGGCGCCCGCCAGCAGCAGGCGTTCCACGGCGTCCTTGGTCATGGCCGGATCGCCGAGCGAACTCTTCACGTAGAACGACAAGGTCGGGAACGGGGGCGACACCGAGCTCGGGGCGATGGTGGCCATGACCACGGTGACCTCGCCCGTGTCGAGGCGGAGCAGGTCGAGGCCGTCCGGGTTCTCGGTGGAGCTCGTCACCGGTTCGACCGAGAGGGTGTGGACCTGGAGCGGTCCGGCGAGGAGCGAGCGAACGAATCCCTCGAAGTCGCCCGAGGTCTCGCTGGCCCCGCCGTCACCCGGCTGCAGGCCGCTGGTCAGACCGGAACCGACGCGAGCCGAGATCGCCCGCCAGACCGCATCGACGTCCGGAAGTCGGTCGACCTCGCCGACGGTGGACGACGTGGCCGCCAGCACCTCGCCGATCTCGTCGGCCGTCAAGCGGGTCGGACCGGCCGGGAACCGGGTGACGACCGTGCCCCGCTGGTCGCTGAGGACCGCCGTCGGCAGGTCCACCTGGATCTGGCCGACGTCGCCCAGCAGGGCGCCGACACCCCCGGCGGGCAGCACGGCGCCCGCTTCGAAGCTCACGCCGAGCAGCCCCTCGGCGGTGGAGAGGAACCCGGAGATCCCTTCCAGCCGGTACGAGTCACCGAGCCGCCCCCGGGTGCCGTCGGGGAGGTACGTGTCCCCGCCGGCCGGCACGACCACCACGGTGCCGCCGACGGGCTGGGAGTCAGCCTCGGCTGGCGCGAGGGCGAACATGGCGACGCTCGCGATCTGTCCGTCGGCGTCGAGCACTCCGAGGAGCGCGGCCGGGGTGGCGGGGATCGAGACGAGCGGCGTGACGTCGGCGAGCGCGCCACGCCCTCGGTGCTCGACCGCAGCGCATCGACCGCGACCCAACTCAACAGGGGCAGGAGCACGAGCGACACCACGCCGACCCCGAAGGCACCGAGCGTGCGGCGCTTGCGGCGCTGGGACGGCGGCGTCATCCGACCGCTGCTCCGTACAGGCCGTGTTCACGCAGGTACGCGCGCACGTCGCGCGGCACGAGGAAGTCGAGGGGGCGACCGTCGGTCACCCGGGCGCGCAGATCGGTCGAGGACACCTCGAGGTGAGGGACCTCCACGCGCAGCCACGGCACCTCGGAGGTCAGCTCGACGGGGTCGCCGGGGCGATCCACGACGACGAGCCGGGATCGCGCCGCGATCTCCTCCCAGCGCGACCACGTCGTCAATGTGGCCGCAGCGTCGTCGCCGATGACGGTGTGAAGTTCGGCACCCGGGTACTGCTCGGAGAGCTCGGCGAGGGTGTCGGCGGTGTAACTCGCGCCACCGCGAGCGATCTCCAACGCGCTGGCTTCGATGCCCTCGAGGTCGCGAACCGCCGCCTGCACCATGGCCAGGCGATGGTGGCTGGGCGACACGTCGCGCAGCCCCTCCTTCTGCCACGGCACGTGGGCCACCACCATCAGGACCAGGTCCAACGCCAGTTCGTGACGCACGTTCACCGCAGTGACGAGGTGGCCGATGTGGGGTGGATCGAAGGTGCCGCCGAACACGCCGATGCGTCGAGGTTCCGGATGCAGCACGGCTGGGAAGCCTAGAGGGAACCCAGAGGACGACGTACGCGTCAAACTCCACGTACGAAGTTCGCAACAGAAATGACATGAGAATGTTGAGTGTGTTAGGTTGCGATGTCCCCCACCCCCCATACCCTGGGCGATTCGGCCAGCAGCCTCGGCGGAGCAACGATCCGTTCACGACTGCCCACCATCAGCGCGAACTCTTGCGTGAATGGCGGCCCACCTCGCCCGTTCGCCGTGCCGCTACACGGCCTCCCGCCCGCGATGTGTCGCCTGCCACGCGCCGCATCGGAATGACGACGACGCACGAAGAGTTGAACCGCCTGACATGAACGATTCCATCGGTCTCTACCTGAACGACATCGGCAAGGTGCCGCTGCTCAACGCCGAAGAGGAGCGCGAGCTCTCCCGCCAGATCGAGCGTGGCCGTGAGGCCGCCGAGCGTCTCGCGGCCGGCGAAAAGGGCCGTGAGCTCCGCAATGACGTGAAGACCGCCGCCGCCGCGAAGGACCGCTTCATCCGAGCCAACCTCCGCCTGGTGGTCTCCATCGCCCGCCGCTACCCGCTCCCGCAGGGCATGGACCTGCTGGACCTCATCCAGGAGGGGAACCTGGGCCTCGAGCACGCCGTCGACAAGTTCGACTGGCGCCGTGGCTTCAAGTTCTCGACCTACGCCACCTTCTGATCCGCCAGGCCATCGGCCGGGCCCTCGATCAGAAGGCCAGCCTCATCCGCATTCCCGGCGATCGGTCGGCCAGCCTTCGCTGCGCTGCGCCAGGCGTCGGGTGACGGCGAGACGCTCGACACCTCCAACGCCGAGCTGCATCGCCTGACCACGCCCATCTCGCTCGACAAGACCATCGGCGACGATGGCGATGCCACCCTCGGCGACCTGATGGCCAACGGGGACGGCACGCCCGAAGACGCCGTGATGACGATGGTCGACAGCGATCTGCTCGACGAGCTGCTCGGCACGCTCGACGCTCGGGCCCGCTACGCCGTCGAAGCCCGCTTCGGGCTGATGGACGGCGAGCGCAAGAGCTTCCGCGAGGTCGGCGAGAACCCGGCGTCACCGCCGAGGCCGCCCGTCGACTCGTGTCTCGTGCGGTCGCCGGGCTTCGCGAGGACGCCGTTCGCATCCTGGCGGTCTGAGCCCCGGCTCGGCCGGACGCCGCGATCTCTGCCCCGGACTTCGGTCCGGGGCATTCGCTTTGCGTCGGCGTCGGGGCCGACGTTGTGAAGGACGGCACCGCTCCGCCAACCTTGGGGGTGGCACGCACATGGTCTCCTTCCTCGTGGCAGACGCTTCCCGCTGCGCAGCAGCCCGATTGGCCGGATTCCGGCGCGGTCGACTCGGCCCTGAAGCAGATCGCCAGCTATCCGCCGCTCGTGTTCGCCGGGGAATCCCGCAACCTGCTCAGCTCCCTCGGCCAGGTGGCGGCGGGCAACGCCTTCTTGCTCCAAGCCGGCGACTGTGCCGAGTCCTTCGAGGACTTCTCGGCCAACGCCATCCGGGACAAGTTGCGTGTCATCCTCCAGATGGCGGTGGTGCTCACGTACTCGATGGGGGTCCCGGTCGTGAAGGTCGGGCGGATGGCCGGACAGTTCGCCAAGCCCCGCTCCTCCCCCACCGAGACGATCGGCGGCCAGGAGCTGCCGAGTTTCCGCGGCTACATCGTGAACTCTCCGGTGGCCACCGAGGCCGCCCGGATCCCCAATCCGGAGCGCCTGGTCCAGGCGTACAACCAGTCGGCGTCCACGCTCAACCTGGTCCGGGCCTTCACCAAGGGGGGCTTCGCCGACCTGTCGCGAGTGCACGCCTGGACCCAGGAGTTCGTCGCCTCCAGCAACGAGGGCCAGCGCTACGACCAGCTCGCTCGGGAAATAGACGGTGCGCTGCGCTTCATGCGGGCCTGCGGGGTCGACACCGAGAACACTCGGACCCTGCACGAGGTCGACGTCTACACCAGCCATGAAGCGCTCCTGCTCGGGTACGAGGAGGCGCTCACCCGCCAGGACTCGTTGACCGGCGGTTGGTACGACTGCTCGGCGCACATGCTGTGGATCGGGGAGCGGACCCGTCAGCTCGACGGGGCCCACATCGAGTTCCTGCGGGGAGTCAACAACCCGCTCGGCTGCAAGATCGGCGCCGACACCGACCCGGCCTACGTGCTCGAGCTGTGCGAGCAGCTCAACCCGTCTCGCATTCCGGGCCGTCTCACGCTGATCACGCGCATGGGGGCCGAGAAGATCGAGTCGGCGTTGCGCCCGTTGCTCAGGGTCGTCAAGGACGCCGGTCATCCCGTCGTGTGGGCCTGCGATCCGATGCACGCCAACACCTTCACCGCCCCCGGTGGACGCAAGACCCGCGAGTTCGAGGCCATCTGCAACGAGATCGCCGGCTTCGTCGCCGCCCACCGGGCCGAAGGGACCTGGCCCGGCGGCATCCACGTCGAGCTCACCGGCGACAACGTGACCGAATGCCTCGGCGGGGCGGAATCGATCCTGGATTCCAACCTCGACGAGCGGTACGAGACGGTCTGTGATCCCCGTCTGAACGGCCGCCAGTCCTTGGATCTCGCGTTCCGGATCGCCGAACTCATCCGGGTTCACGGCGCCTGACGCCATGCCGGGTCGGCACCAGGAACGGTTGAGCGAGGTGCTGGCGGGGGCCTCGCACTGGCCCGTGGGGACCGTCGCGGTGGGCGCGCGCGACCCGAGCGGTGTGCTCGCGACCTTCGGACCCCTCGAACGGCCGTTCCGGCTCGCCTCGATCTCCAAGGTCATCTCGGCCTACGCCACGCTGATCGCGGTCGAGGAAGGCGTCGTCTCGCTGACCGATCCAGTCGGGCAGGACGGCTGCACGCTCGAGCATCTGCTGGCCCATGCCGGCGGCTACGGCTTCGAAGGCGAGGATCCGGTGGGACGCCCCGGCGCTCGGCGGATCTACTCCAACACCGGCTACGAGCTGCTCGCCCAGCACGTCGAGGTCCGGGCCGAGATGCCGTTCTCGCAGTACGTGCACGAGGCGGTGTGCCTGCCGCTCGGCCTGGGCGCCACCGACGTGACCGGCTCCCCGGCGAAGGGGTTCATCTCGACCCTCGCCGAGCTGTTGGTCGTCGCCGCAGAACTGCAGCGACCGACGCTGTTGAGTGCCGCGACCTGGGACCGGGCCACCACCCCGGCCTTCGCCGAGCTCTCCGGCATCGTGCCCGGTGTCGGACGGTTCGTCCCCTGCCCGTGGGGACTCGGACCGGAGCTACGCGGTGACAAGCAGCCCCACTGGACCGGCACCACCAATTCGTCGAGGACCTTCGGACACTTCGGCGGGTCGGGCACCTTCGTGTGGGTGGATCCGGCCGCGGAGCTGGCCGTGGTGGCCCTGACCGATCGGGAGTTCGGGGAGTGGGCGCTCGAGGTCTGGCCGCCGCTCAGCGACGCCGCGCTCGCCGCCCACGCCGCACCGAGCGGGTCGAGCGGGTCCGCCGGGTCGAACGGAGGGGCACCGTGAATCCATGGTGTCCCGACCCCGGTGATCGGGTGCGCGTGACCCAACTCGACGATTCGGGCTTCCCCGCGATCCGGTACGGCTGGGTGGAAGAGGTCGACCGGTTGTACGCCGCGGTGTTGTTCGACGGTGAGATCCGCACCGAGCACGTCCACCTCGGCTCGATCCAGCCGGTCGAGGTGACCACGGTGCAGCTGGTCCTGAGCGGCGAGGATCTCCTCGACGACCCCGGGCTGCGCTCCGGGCTCGTGCACATGTGGCAGGCCGAGGCCGACCTCGCCGGCCTGGCCGTCGACACCCTGCGATCGTTCGGGGAGGGACTGGCGAACCACGCCGGCCGCTGGGAGCTCGGCGAGGTGGTCGCCGGCGGGGCGATGTTCGTGTTGGTGGCCGGACTCTCGCCCAGCCACCAACCCACGGTGTTCGTACGGGCCGAACCTCGCTCGGGTCGATGACCCGAGCCGCAGGTCAGCTCATGCGCTCCACGATCATGGCGAGACCCTGACCCCCGCCGACGCACATCGTCTCGAGGCCGTACTGGCCGCCGGTGGTCTGGAGCCCGTTGATGAGCGTCGTCATGATGCGAGCGCCGGTCTGCCCGAACGGGTGCCCGAGCGCGATGGCGCCGCCGTGCACGTTGAGCTGCTTGTCGATGTCGATGCCGAGGTGCTTGGCCGACGGGATCACCTGGGCGGCGAAGGCCTCGTTGATCTCGATCAGATCGAGCTGGTCGATCGTCATCCCGGCCCGGGCCAGCGCTTGACGGCTGGCCTCGATCGGGCCGAGTCCCATGATCTCCGGGTTGAGGCCCGACACACCAGACGACACCACACGGGCGAGCGGGGTCAGGCCGAGCGCCTTGGCCTTGGTGTCGCTCATCACCATCACTGCGGCCGCGCCGTCGTTGAGGGGGCAGGCGTTCCCCGCGGTCACCGAACCGTCGGGCCGGAACGCCGGCTTCAGCGACGCCAGGCCTACGAGCGTGGTCTGCGGACGAGGGCAGTCGTCGGTGGACACCACGGTGCCGTCGGGCAGGGTGATCGGGGTGATCTCCCGCTCGAAGAAGCCGGCCTCGATGGCGGCCGCGGCGCGCTGCTGGGACCGAAGGGCGTAGGCATCCATCTCTTCACGGGTCACGCCCTCGTACTGCACGACGTTCTCGGCGGTCTGGCCCATGGCGATGTAGATGTCGGGCATTCCCTCGGCCGGAGTCCACGTGTCGGCACCGCCTTCGGCCCGGGCCTTGGTCCGCGCCCCGGACGCTTTGAAGACCGGGTTCGGAGCGGTGTCGGAGGCGCCGAATCCGTACCGGCTCACGCACTCGATGCCGGCGGCGATGAAGCAGTCCCCCTCCCCGGCCTTGATCGCGTGGGCCGCCATCCGGATCGTCTGCAGGCTCGAGGAGCAGTAGCGGTTCACGGTGGCGCCGGGGGTGTTGTCCAGGCCCGCGAGCACGGCGACGACGCGAGCGATGTTGAAGCCCTGCTCACCGGCTGGCTGGCCACAGCCCATGAGGAGATCCTCGACGTCGTCCGCCTTCACCTGGGGGACCTTGGCCATCAGCGCTCGCACGATCTGCGCCGACAGATCATCGGGTCGGATCGTGGTCATCGACCCCTTCCCGGCTCGGCCGATGGGGCTGCGGGCGGTTGCGACGATGACTGCCTCGGGCATGGTGATCCTCCAGGTTCGTTCGACGCCCTGTGGGTTCGCCGAGCTTCCAAGTGTCGACAATGACGCGCGAGATCGTACGGCTACCGGGTGGTAACCGAGAACTCGGAGCGCGCCGGCGGCGAAGGAGGCCGACCGTCAGGACGTCGGGCGATCGGGCGATCGGGAGATCAGGAGATCTCGAGGACCTGGAACGCCTCGGCGCTGCGGCCGTCGCCCAGACCGAACTGGGCCGCCGTCGCGGCGACCCAGCCCCGCACCCGCTCTGCGACCGGGGCGAACTCCCGGAACTGGCTGGCGTGGCACGAGAGCGCGTCGATCTTGGCCTCGACGTGGTCGGTGATGTCCACCGGTCGGGTCGGGTTCGGTCCGGCCATCATCCACACCTCGGGTACAACCCAGGCGTCGAGGCCCTCCTGCTCGAGGAGGTCGGTGAACGTGAAGGGGTTGCGAGCGTCGGGATACACGGCGCAGAGCGCGGCCTCGGCGGTGGCCCGGTGGTCGGGATGGCTCGCCGGGATGCGGTCGAAGTTCCATTGTGGGGACTGGGTCACGACGCGTTGGGGACGAACCTGACGGATCACTCGCGAGATGTCCTTGCGGAGTCCGAGCGACGCCTCCACCACCCCGTCGCGGTAGCCGAGGAACACGAGGTTCGAGACCCCCACCGCCGCCGCGGCCGCGGTCTGTTCGGCCCGACGGATCCCGGCGATGTCCGAACGAGGCACCGACGGGTCGAACCCGCCCGCGTCGCCGTCGGTGACGATGCAGTAGGTGACCTCGATCCCGGCCGCGGTCCATGTCGCGACGGTCCCGGCCGCACCGAAGTCCACATCGTCGGGATGAGCCGTCACGACCAGAGCCCGCTCCACCTGCGCGTCATTGAGCATTCGGCCAGGCTACGCGGGCCCTTCGGGGACCGCACCCGGAGCGCAACCGGCCCCGCCGGGCCCGACGCTCGACACGCCGGGGGAGGTCCCCGGTGTCTACGCTCCGCGCATGTCGTTCACCCCGACCCACGTCTCACTCGACGGCGTCAACCTCTCCGACCCGGAGTTCTGGATCGCCGACCGCGCCCACCGCGAGAACGTGTTCGCGACGCTGCGCGACGAACAACCGATCTCGTTCCACTCCGAGTGGGTGTTCGAGGATTCACCGTTCCCACCCGGACCCGGCTACTTCGCCCTGACGCCACGACGACGTCTGGCACGTGAGCCGGAACCCCCAGCTGTTCTGCAACGGCGGCGGCGTCAACATCGGGGACCTGACGCCGGAGTTGAACGAGTTCTTCGGGTCGATGATCGCGATGGACGACCCCCGCCACTTCCGGATGCGGTCGCTCGTCTCGCGTGGCTTCACCCCGAAAGAGATCGCTCGCGTCGAGCAGTACGTGACGGAGAAGGCGGCCAAGGTCGTCGACCGGCTGCTCGAGGAGTTCCCCGATCGCGAATGCGACTTCGTGCAGGAGGTCGCCGCCCCACTGCCGCTGCAGATCATCTGCGAGATGATGGGCATCCCGGCCGAGGACGAGGCCAAGGTCTTCGCCTGGACCAACGTGATCCTCGGCGTCGGTGACCCCGAGTACGCCGGGACGTACGAGGAGCTGATGAACGTGTCGCTCGAGGCGTTCGCCTACGCCCAGGCCCTCGGCGAGGACCGGGCGAAGAACCCGCGCGACGACATCACGTCCAAGCTGATGGCGGCCGAGGTCGACGGCGACCGCTTGACGCCCCAGGAGTTCGGATCGTTCTTCATCCTGCTCGTGGTGGCCGGCAACGAGACGACCCGCAACGCGATCAGCCACGGCATCAAGGCGCTGACCGATCATCCCGACCAGCGCGAGTTGTTGTACTCGGACTTCGCGACCCACAGCCGAACGGCGATGGAGGAGATCGTGCGCTGGGCGACCCCCGTGATCCACTTCCGCCGCACCGCGACCGAGGACACCGTGGTCGGTGGTCAGAAGATCGAGGCCGGACAGAAGCTGGTGATGTTCTACAACTCGGCCAACCGCGACGCGTCCCAGTACGAGGATCCGTATCGATTCGACGTGACGCGACCGATCAACCCCGCCCAGGTCGGCTTCGGGGCCGGTGGTCCGCACTTCTGTCTCGGCGCCAACCTCGCCCGCCGGGAGATGACGGTGATGTTCGACGAGATCCGGCGGCGGATCCCGACCCTGCACGTCACGAGCGAGCCGGACTACCTGCAGAGCGCGTTCATCAACGGGATCAAGCGGATGCGCTGCGCCTGGTGAGATCAGCGGGTGGGCCGAGGCGTCCACCGTTCACCTCGGCGATGCGTGCGGTTGGGTCGAAGGTCGTCTCGCGCCCCTAGGGTGCGCCTCGTGCGCATCCTGGTCACGAATGACGACGGCATCGAATCGATCGGCCTCCACAAGCTGGCCCGAGCCCTGGTGCCGCTCGGCGACGTGGTGATCGGGGCGCCCGACCGCGAGTTCTCCGGTGCGGGCGCGGCAGTCGGGGCGCTCCACCTGATCCGCCCGGAGATGGTCCGACATCACATCGAGGGAATCGAGGAGGCCTGGGCGCTCAACGGGCCCCCCGCCCTCTGTGCCCTGTTCGCCCGGCTCGGGGCGTTCGGCGATCCGTTCGATCTGGTCGTGTCGGGGATCAACCCGGGCGCCAACGTCGGGCGCTCGGTGTATCACTCGGGCACGATCGGGGCCGCGATCACGGCGCGCAACGGCGGCATCTCCGGCATCGCCATCTCCCAGGACGTGCCGGGGGGCGGGATCGAGGGCCAGGCGTGGGACGAGATGGTGCTCAACATGAAGTGGGACACGGCGGCGTCCGTGGCCCACACCGTCGTCGAAGCCCACCTCGCCAGCCCGCCGGACCACCCCGTGGCGCTGAACGTCAACGTCCCGGATTGCGAGCTCGCCCAGGTCAAGGGCTGGCGCCGAACCGAATTGGCGTTGATGCCGATGCGCTCGTTCGTGCAGGCCGAACGCAAGGCCAAGCCGGGCTACGAGGACACCTTCGTCCTCGACTACGAGTACGGCGATCGCATCGAACTGCCCGGGCACACCGATGCCGGCGCGGTGGCGGCGGGCTACGTGTCGCTCACCTGGTTGAGCCGGATCCTGCCCTCGCTGGACGAGGACGACGCGCCGATCGGCTCAGCGATCGACGAGCTGCTCGGCCGGCCGACCGGGACCTGAACCGACGTCACCGACGCTGTAGTGGCGTCGGCACAGCAACTCGTAGTGGACCACGTCCCCGAACAACGGTTGCTCGTCGTCAGGATCGGTGTCACCGACCACCACGGTCTCGCCTTCGCGTACGAGCGTGCCGTTGACCAGCCGGGCGTTGTGCGTCGCCCGGGCTCCGCACCAGCACCGCGCCTCGACCTGCATCACGATCCGCTCGTCGGCGATCTCGAGCAATCGCTTCGTGCCGTCGAAGAGGATGCCGCGAAAGTCGGTGATGAGGCCGAAGGCGAACACGTCGATGCCGAGCTCGTCGACGACCCGGGCCAGCTGGTCGCATTGCTCGGCGGAGTAGAACTGGGCTTCGTCGCACACGACGCACTCCAGCTCACCGCTCGTACGGACCAGTTCGAACAGGTCGAGGCCCTCGGACACCTCGACCGCAGGGGACGAGACACCGAGTCGGCTCGTCACCTGGGACCCGTCGCGATCGAGCTTGGTCAACAGCAGGCAGCGCAACCCGCGGTGGGTCACGTTGTGGCGGATCTGCAGCGCCAGGGTGCTCTTCCCCGACCCCATCGTCCCGAACGAGAACCTGAGCATCGCCATGGCGCCGCGTCTCGACTCGACCGGCTCAGTACAGCCGGGCGGTGAGTTTCTTGCGGTACACCGCGGTGCGGGGATCCTCCGGACCCATCAGCTCCAGGATGTCGACGAACTGCTGGCGGGCATCGTCGTCGCCCTTCACCTGATCGAGCAGGGCATCGAGCTGGGCCTCGTAGTCGTCGGCGGGCCGCAGGGCCAGGCGGGCCTGAGCGGCGAGATGACGGGTCTCGTCGGTCTCGGGGATGCGCTCCAACAGGGCGAGGGCCTCCTCGGAGCGACCGTCGCCGATCATCAGTGCGGCCAGTTTCGTGATCGCGGCTTCGTGGCCGGGGTTCTCCTCGAGGATGGAGCGCAGCGAGGCCTCGTCCCCCGCGGCGAGCTTGGCCTCGACCGCGAGATCGTCCTCCGTCGGACCGAGTTGGGCGACGAACTCCCGGACCTCGTGTTCCGGAAGGGCTCCCATGAATCCGTTGACCACCGTGCCCTTGTGCAAGGCGTAGACGGCCGGGATCGACTGGACCTGGAACGCCTGAGCGATGGCGGGATTGGCGTCGACGTCGACCTTCGCCAGCACGACCGAGCCGTTGGTCTCCCCGACGACCCGTTCGAGAATGGGGCCGAGCTGGCGGCACGGGCCGCACCACTCCGCCCACAGATCCACCACGACCGGCGTGGTCATCGACCGTTCGATGACCTCGGTCTGGAACGTTGCATCGGTGACATCGATCGCCATGGCGTTCGACGATACCGCCCCGGTCGGGACCGCTCACGGTTCGCCCACACCTGGTGGTCGAACGCTCAACGTGACGGTGGCGCCGGGTGACACCGATGCGCACTTTGTGACGGTCGGTGTTTTCGTTCGCCGATCTGTCCCCCATGCTGGAAGACGTGAAGACCGATCACAGGGGGGCTCGGCGGTGAGCGCGCTCGTGCAGTGGTACGAGCAACGCCCGGTACGGACTCCCGTGCTCGTCGTGATGCTCAGCGGATGGATCGACACGAGCGGCGCCGCCGCCGCGGCGATGACCGCCCTCGAACACACCACGTCGGCCACGACGCTCGCCCGGTTCGACCGGGACACCTTCATCGACTACCGGAACCGTCGCCCGACGATGGAGATCCGCGACGGGGTCAACTCCCGGTTGGTCTGGCCCGACATCGAGTTGAAGGCCGGGGTGGACCTCGAAGGGCGAGACGTGTTGCTGCTCAGCGGGCACGAACCCGACGCCTGCTGGGAGACGTTCACCAACGAAGTCGTCCGGATCGCCACGCAGCTCGGTGTGCGCCAGCTCGTCGGCTTGGGGGCCTACCCGTTCGCTGCGCCGCACAGCCGACCCGTGCGCCTCTCGACCACGTCACCGTCGGCGGAGCTCACCGACGCCCTCCCCTACCTGCGCTCGTCGCTCGACGTCCCGGCGGGCATCTCGGCCGTACTCGAGCATGCCTTCCACGCCGAGAAGATCCCTGCCCTGACCCTGTGGGCGCAGGTACCGCACTACGTCAACGCGATGTCGTATCCCGCCGCCTCGTGCGCGCTCGTCGATGCGCTGTGCCACGTCGCCGGGATCGACGTCGAGCCGAACGGCCTGCGGGGCGAGGCGATCATGCAGCGCCAGCGCCTCGACGACCTCGTCGCCTCCAACGACGAGCACGCCGACATGGTCCGCAAACTGGAACGCCACTACGACGCGCTGCTGAACTCGATGGCCGAGACGACCCATCCGAGCTTGTCGGACGGCAACCCGATGAACGTCGACGAGCTGCCGTCGGCGGAGGAGCTCGCCGAGGAACTCGAGCAATACCTGCGCGACCAGGGTCCGGCCTGACCATTCCCCGCTCGGTACTGTCGCCCGCATGAAGGTCGACGGCAGCATCAGCAGCGAACTCCGCAATGTCCCCGAACAGGCCAAGGCCTCGGAATCGTTCGGCTTCTCCGGTCTCTGGACCGCCGAGACGAGCCACGACCCCTTCCTGCCCCTCGTGCTGGCCGCGGAACACACCACCGACGTCGAGATCGGCACGAGCATCGCCGTCGCCTTCGCCCGGAACCCGATGCTGCTGGCCAACATCGGCTGGGACCTCCAGGCGTACTCCCGGGGCCGCTTCATCCTCGGCCTGGGTTCGCAGATCAAGCCCCACATCGAGAAGCGTTTCTCGATGGAGTGGTCGAGGCCGGCGGCGCGGATGCGCGAGATGGTGCAGGCGATCCGCGCCATCTGGAACACCTGGCAGACCGGCGAGAAGTTGGACTTCCGGGGCGAGTTCTACCGCCACACCCTGATGACGCCGTTCTTCACGCCACCGGCCTCGGATCTCGGTGACTTCGGCACCCCGAAGGTCTTCCTCGCCGGTGTCGGCGAGCTGATGACCGAGGTGGCCGGCGAGGTGTGCGACGGTTTCATCTGCCACGGCTTCACGACCGAGCGGTACCTGCGTGAGGTGACCATCCCGGCCCTCGAGCGGGGCCGGGCCAAGGCCGGCAAGTCGATGGAAGGATTCGAGATCGTCGGACCGAGTTTCGTCGTCAGCGGCACGAACGAGGACGAGATGGCCAAGGCGTCGGCGGGGACGCGCCAGCAGATCGCCTTCTACGGATCGACCCCCGCCTATCGCGGGGTGCTCGAGCTGCACGGGTGGGGCGGGCTGCAGGACGAGTTGAACACGTTGTCCAAGCAGGGCAAGTGGGTGGAGA
>JAWKHV010000013.1:0-162746 GCA_041394645.1 Ilumatobacteraceae bacterium
GGTCGAGAACGGGATCCCATGGGTGTCAGTGGCCGTGCGGAACGTGGTGACGACGGTGCGGCCGGTGATCCGCAGGTGGGCAGTGACCGACAGTGCGTAGCGGGCGTGGTCGTCGAGCCAGGTGATGATCTCGACGTCGACGCCGTTGGCGAGTCGCCAGTGGGTGAAGTCCGATTGCCAGGTCTCGTTCGGCTGTTCGGCTTGGAAGCGGACGTAGGCGGAGCGCGGCTTCTTGCGTGGTTCTGGTGTGACCAGTTCGGCGTTGCGCAGGATGCGGTAGATCGTCGCTCGTGACGGCCGGATCTGGTGGTGTTGTTCCCGGCATTCGGGCTGCCGGGGTTAGGAATTCAGTATCTTCTCCCGGGGGCCGACGTAGGGATGCTTGTGGACCAGGGAATGATCAAGGAGGTCGGCTCGTGACTATCTACGATCTGGAAGAGATTCTTCGAATTGCTCAGGTGAACCCCCTCATATACTGCGTGAATGGAACAAGGGAGGAGGCGATCTGCCTGTTGCCAAAGGGGTTCGGCGGTGAATGGGTGATTTTTATACAAGAGAGAGGCAGGCGATTTGATGAGAAAGTATTCTCGTCCGAGGACGAAGCTTGCGTAGCCTTCCTGAAGAAGGTATTCTTCTATGTAAAGTAATGCGTCGCGGCGCTATTGCGGTCTCTTGTGCCTCATCATGAGTAGTGGCTGTGGCGTCCGAGGTGTCGGCCTACTCTGTGAGTGCCTGCCGCCCGTGTGGGCTAGCTCGTTTCCGAAATCGTCGACCGGCTGACCTCTGGCCTCGGCGTGGCCCGAAGGAGGTATCGCACCAACGGTTGGGTCTGCCCCGGTACAGCGGGGACTGCCCATGGCTTCATTGATGTCGTCGAAGGAGAACACTTCGGTGACTGGCTTGATGCCATGGCGACCTTGCGAAGTCGAGCATCGGGCAGTCCCGGATGTCGAGTCGGCCAGTTCCGAGTCGTGCGAAATCGGAGTCGTCCCGCATCTCGTTCAGCCACCAGTCGAAGCCGTGAGTGCGGTCGCGTCACTCGACCGAGAAGGCGCCGCCCAGGAACCCGAACGTCGCCGGCCACGAGCACGCGACGTAGATCGTCTCGTGAAGGAATCGCGGCAGCCATGCGACCAGTGTGACAACCGGGACGACGAGACCATCGACGAGTTTCAGCCAGAAGGTCCGTTGGAGCAGGCCGACCGCCGCAACTACCGGGCGGCGGCGAAGCTGCTGAAGCGAGCCCAGAGGGCGGCGGCCGCTGCGGATCTCGCCGACGACTTCGACGAACACCTCCGCCGCGCTGCGCGAGCAGCATCGCCGCCGCCCGACACTCATCGCCATCGCCATCGCCATCGCCATCGCCATCGCCATCGCCATCGCCATCGCCATCGCCATCGTCGACAAGGCTGGCCTTCAGTAGTGAACAGGACGTCAGAAGCGTCTGTAGTGCTCGAGTGTCACTCGCTGGCAGAGCGGAGGCGTTCGAGCGCTCGCTTCTCGATCTGGGCGATGCGTGACGCCTTCAGCTCGAGGTGGTCTGCGACGTCCTGGAGTGTGCGTGGCTCGCCGCGATCGAGGCCGAACCGCAGCTTCAACACCTCGGCCTCGCGCTGGTCGAGTTGCGAGAGGAGATGCTTGATCTCGTCGGTCATCCCGATGGTCTGGACCGCATCGTTCGCCTTCGACTTGGCCAGCGCTTCGGGCTCACGCGGGATGTAGACGATCGGCACGTAGACCTGGAGAGTGTCGAGGAGTTCGAGCGAGGCGAAGAATCGGCCGAGCTGCTCCGCCATGTCGGCGTCCTGAGTAATGAGCGTCGCACGGGCTCGGATGGCTGCAGCACAGATCCACCGGTCGTTGTGGCTCATCGCCCGGCTGGTTGCCTGGGTGATCCGGGCGAACAGCACGGCATCCTCGGGCTCGATCGTTTCGACGTCGAGGCTGAGTGCGGTGTCGAGCACTGGCCGGCGCCGGTTGTCCGGGTCGTCGGCGTCGCCGACGGCGAGTACGCCGGTACGGAGTTCGCCCAACACGACCCGGTGTGTTCGGGACCTTCCCATCGTCGTGCCGTTCCAGGACACCCCGGCACAGGTAGGTTTTCAACTCGGGATGTGCCTCGTGCAGGCCGATCAGCGCACTCGTGTCGAGCATCACCCCCACGGGTCGTCGCGCTGTGCTTCGATCTCGGCCTGCTTGGCGTCGGCGTGCTCGTCGACCCAGCCGGTGTCCATGTGAGGGAGCGACGAGATGCGATCGAGGAGTCGCTGGGTCGGTGTGCGACCGTCTGGTTCGTCGCGGTGGGGACCAGAGACGACCTCGCCGTGACGGGTTATGTATTAACTGCACCACCGCGTTCGGCCTCCTCGAGGACACCAGCCGTGCCTGCTGCGCAGATCGCGCACACCGAACCTCTTGGGCTCCTCGTCATGGCCAGCTGCCGGTCGGCGACCTCGGCGTTCCTGCGACTTCTCTGCGGCGCAAGCGTAGCACAGTCGTGTGCTACGCTTCGATAGGCGATCAGCTCGCTGGCGCCCGGATTCGCGGGCAGCAGAAGTTGATACGCCAGCCCCAACGAATTGAACTGATTCGACTTGCGACGGCGTCGTGAACTGCTGCCGTCAATCAACGCACGGTGATCGCCACGGTGTCGCTTCGGTGGCTTCGTTGCCAGGTCGCGGAGGAACCGCTCGGACCTTCCATTGCAGCCCACGTCGCCGTCTCGTTCGAGGACAGGAGTCGGTGTAGCCGTCGGTGATCTGGCCGACGATCTTCTCCCAGTCGACAGTCGCACTGGTTGCGGCGCGTTCGATCATGAGCTCCCCGGTCAGCACGTTGAAGATGCGGGAGACGTAGCCGTCGTCCATCCCCAGCTCGCCCAGCGCGCCCGGCTCGCCGGCCGTATACGGCGCGTTGCACGTCCGACGACGTTGCTCACGTTGACGACGACGCCGTGACCGCGCTCACGCCATGTGGGCATCACTGTTCGGATCGTACGTGAGAGGCCGAGAACGTTGGTGTCCAGTTGGCGACACATCAGTTCGTCGTCGATCATTTCGGTCGCACCCTGCACCCCGAAGCCGGCGTTGTTGACGCGTGTCGATCGTCCCGACTATTTCGCCGTGACCGCGAGCCCGATCTCACCCAAGAGCGCGATGCGCTCGGTCTTGTGGCCGTTGGCGGGCAGGTTGAGTGTGAGGCCGTCGAGGCCGGCGTCCATGCAGGCCTGAAGTCGTTCGCCGACGGTGTCGGGGTCGCCGAACACGAGGATCCCCTTGGCCATCTCGACGATCTCGGTGGGCCAGCCCTTGATGGCGGCGAGCTCGGCGAGGTCGGCTTCGGCTTGCTCCATCGTCGGGGCGACACAGACCATCTGCATGGCGGTGACCGTGATCTCGCTGCGGTCGCGTCCGAGGCGTTCGCAGTGGGCGGCCAGCGCATCGAGCTTGCGGGGGATCTCGTTCACGGGCGTCCCAGCCAGGTTCGATTCGTCGGCGTACTGGGCGACCATGCGGAGGGTCTTCTTCTCGCCCGATCCGCCGATCATGATCGGGATGCGCGACACCGGGGCCGGGACGTTGAACGCGTCGGTGACCCGATAGTGCGTGCCGTCGAGGGTGACCCGTTCGCCACCGAGGAGCGGGATGATGATCTGCAGGGCCTCTTCGAGCTTCTCGAAGCGGTCGGTGAAACTGCCGAACTCGAAGCCGAGCGACTCGTGCTCCAGCTCGAACCAGCCGGCTCCGATGCCCAGTGTCGCCCGCCCGCCGGACACGTGGTCGAGCGCAGTGATCGTCTTGGCCAGAAGCGCTGGGTTCCGGTAGGTGTTGCCGGTCACGAGCGCGGAGAGCCGGACCTTGTTCGTGTGTTGCGCCAGAGCCGACAGCAGCGTGTAGCACTCGAACATCGGCTCGTCGGGGGCGCCGATCCCGGGCAGTTGGTAGAAGTGGTCCATCACCAGGACACGGTCGAACCCGGCGGCCTCGGCAGCCTTGGCCTGTTCGACGACGTTCCCGAAGATCTCGGCGCCGGAGATCTCGGGGTAGGTGAAGTTCGGGATCTGGTAGCCGAGTCGAGTCATGGCGTGCTCCTGTGCGGGTGGCGAGGTCGCTGACATTTATCCTCGAAATCGTCAGCAGCGGCAGGCTGACATAATCAGGGAGATGTGTCAAGCTGGTCGGATGACGGCTGACGAATCGCCCGATGATCGCACCGGCCGACGCGGCGACCTGCAACGCCGAATCATCCACGCCGCAGCGATCGCCCAGTTCTCCGAACGCGGCTTCTCGTCGACGTCGATGGCGAACATCGCCGACGCCGCTGGCATGTCCCGCCCTGCGCTCTACCAGTACTTCCGCAACAAGAGCGACATCTTCGCGTCGGCCTTCGTGGCCCTCTTCGACGACCATGTCGAGCGCGCCCTGCAGGCGCTCGACGATGACGGGACGACTGCGCAACGCCTGGACGGCTTCCTCCAGCGTTTCGAGGGCGACCTCTGGGAGCAGATGGCGGCTTCCGAGCACTCCGAGGAGATCATGAGCGCAAAGACCGCCGACACCGCCGAGGAGATCCAACGCGTGGTCGCACGACTTCGAAGTGGGCTCGCCGCGTTCCTCGCCAAGGCATACCCGGGCCGCAGTCGAGCGGCGAATGCTCGACGACGCGAGTGGGCCGAAGTGCTCGAACTCTCACCCAAAGGTTTCAAGTTCGACTCGCCCACCGTGGCGGACTACCGCCGACGCCTCACCACCCTCGCTCGAGGCGTCGCCGCCGACATCGACGCCTGACGGCCCGCCGGGTCGACGCTTCGTCAGGTTGAAGGCTGTCTTGGGCTCGGAGGTGGGGTTCGTATCGGTGGGCCATCTCGGTGGTGGGCGTCCCAGGGGCTCCACGACCGACACGTAGTCGGCGAGCCGGCCGCCATCTCGATCGCGACATCGAAGTCGTCCGGGTCGGGTTCATCCCAGATCTCCGAGATCCGACGCCACCGAGTGACACCGATGAACCGCCCGCTTCGGGTTCGTCGCCGCGCGCTCGACGAGCAGACCTGCTCGTCACCGAGCAGGCGGCAGGCGCGGGTCAGGTGTTGCGCGATGCGGCGAGGGTGTCGGCGTGAGCGTCCACGACGGCTTGATGGATGGGGCATGCGTGGAGCGACGTGTGGGGGCAGTCGATGGTGTGTTGCAGCATGGTGAGCGCTCGCTCGATGTTGATCTGCTCTCGGCGGAGGTGCTCTTGTTTGGCTCGGGCTCGCTCGCGCCAGTCGGGGCTCACGTGTCCATCGGGGTCAACCAGCTGGGCGATCTCGAGAAGCGTGAAGCCCGAGATCTTCAGCAGGTCGATCAATGCAACCTGTTGCACGGTTCCGGCGCGGTAGATGCGTTTGCCGCCGGAGCGTCCGGTCGGTGTGATGAGGCCGCGTCGTTCGTAGAAGCGCAGAGCGGATGGGGCGAGCCCAGTCAGCGCCGAGAGTTCGCTGATGTCCAGCACGGTGGCGTCAGGATCGAACATTGACTTGAACCGTAGTTCAACGTGCAGGCTGACGATCGTGAAGAATTCAGCGTTGTTCGATGGGCCGGGCGCACGCGTCACGGCCAGGGTGATGGCCCGGCGCAACCTGGACGCCGAGCGCGAAGCGATCGACCTCCTCGATCCGCGCCCGACGGATCGAGTCGTGGCGATCGGTGTTGGTGCGGGCGCCGGCGTCGAGCTGTTGGCGCGTCGGGTCGCATGGGTGTTCGCCGTGGATCCGTCTCGGGTGATGGTCGCCGAGACCACCAGACGGAACCAGGTGGCCATCGAGGCCGGACGGGTGGTGGTCGCCCGTTCCATTGCCGCCCGAATCGGTGTTGCCGACGGCGACCTCGACGGTGCGATCGCGGTCAACAGCATCCAGATGTGGGAACCACTGGCCGACTCGCTCGCCGAGGTCGCCCGAGTGCTGCGCCCTGGCGCTCTCCTCGTGACGCTCACGCATGACTGGGCGATCGAACGCAGCTCAGGCCGCAGCGTCGACGGCTGGCTCGAGCACCTCGAGGGACTCGCAACGGCGGCTGGACTCGGGGGACTTCGTTCGTGGCGAGCGAAGGCGGAGGGTGGTCGATCCGTCGCCGTGGAACTCGCCCGGACCGGTGGGCGATGACTGCGAGCGTGCCGGTGGCGGCGACGGGGTTCGCGGTCGCGGTGCGCGAGCGGCGAATGTCAGTCGGGGGTGTGTGGTCGACGGCCGTGACCCATCAGGGGTGACATGCGGTGGCCGCCGATCTCGATGTCGAAGCCAATGCCGACTTCGACGTCGGTGAGCCCGGCACCGTGAAGTGCGCCGGCGATCTGGTCTCGGGTGAGGCCGTGTTCGTCGCCGGGAGTTCGTTCCCAGTCCCATTGGACGAACAGGCCGCCCGGTTCGAGCCGGGCCGCCAGGTCGGCGACCGTGGCGGGATAGTCGTCGAGGAAGGCGCACACCGACGAGCAGGCCACGATGCGAAACCTCTGCGCCGACGGGGGGAGATGAACGTCGGTGATGACTCGCCCCGACGCGACGAGGTCGTGTTTGGAGCGGAGGATGTCGAGCATTGCGGTGGAGGTGTCCACGGCGTGGACGGTCGCTCCAGCACCGGAGAGGTGTTCGGTCAGCAACCCGGTGCCGCATCCGAAGTCGAGCACGGCGCCACCATCGAGGGTGCAGGCTTCACGTTGCAGCAGGTGCTCGAGCGACGCGAACGCCGCGGTTGCGTAGGCCTGCGCTGCGGGGTCGTTGTCCCAACCCGCGGCGTGAGTGTCCCATTCGTTGGCGACATCGACCCGGTAGGTCGATGACTCCTGGTCGCGGTCGACGAGCCGGAATCCGGATCGTTCGAGCACCCGGATCGACGCCTCGTGTTTCTGGTCGACCCCGCCGGTCACCGAGACGATGTCCGGGATGCTTCGGGCTTGTTCGACCAGTCCCTTCACCACCAGGAGGATGCCGCGACCCCACCAGGCCTCGTCGATCACGTACCCGATCCGGAGATCCAAGGGGCTGGTACTCGGGATCGCTCGTATCGGTGGGAACGGTGTCGTCGGCGGGAAGGGCCGCGCAGGATGGCGAGCCCGATCGGCGCACAGCTCGCCCTGTCGGTCACGAGCAACGCGGTCGAGTCCGCCCTCGGTCGTCGATCCAGCCCGAGCGCGCCTGACGGTGAAGGCGCCGTTCAGGATGCTGGAAGGGCCACGGTGGTGGCCGGGGTCAGCACGCCGGCCACGACGGACGCCAGGTCGACTCCGGATTGGCGCGGGCCGCTTCGATCCAGGGGCCGCATCGCAGCCGTTCGGTCTCGAAGGCAAACACGTCCGGGTCGAAGTCCACCCTCCATCCTCGCACCGAGTCAGCGCGACCTCGTTGCGGCTCGTATCGTGACCGGATGTGAAGCTGGCGACTGAGAAACTGTGGACGAAGCAGAACTAACATGACGGCGACCGTTTGCGCCTCTTCGCTGCGGTCGCCGGTTTCGTGGAAGCGTCACGAGTGCTGTATCCGGGATCGTTCGTCGACGTGACGGCCTCGTTCGTCTTCCCGGCCGTCACCTACGTCGACGTCGATCGTCGGACGGCGAAGTTCTTCGCCGATCGCGAGGGTCATCGAGATCATCGCGGCCAACCAGACCACTGCCGGGAGCCCGTCGGCGGAGGGTTCATCGCCGGCGACTAGCTCCGACGACCTCGGTCTCGCCGACGAGCCCCTGACCTGCTGATCTCGCTGTACGCCGGGTTCATCTCCGAGCACTGCACTCACTACCCGGAATCGGCCACCTCCTGGTCAACCTGAGCCACGGTGACGGCGATGGCTCCTCGATCGACGATGCGGTACTTCGGCTCGAAGCGGTCATCATCTCGGGCGGCCCGCACGACTACCGAGTCGACACTCGTGAGCTGGACACCTACTTCGTTCCCAAGAAGCCGCAACCTGTCACCGTCGAGCGCCTCCACGATCTCGGCCGAGGATCGGCTACACCCGGTCGCCGCCCGCCTATCTCTGAGCGAATCGCCTGAAGGGCTGGATCGCACGCCTACCCTCAGGTGGACCTGACCACGTCTCTGACATCGAGGATGACCGGATGAATGAACTGATGCGGCTTCTCGTCGATCTCCACATCGAGGGAGAGCGGCAGGGTCCGGGCAGCGATGAGGCGACCCGCTTGGCGATCCGGCTCGTTGGGCTCGGAGCTGCCAGCGGTCTTGAGGACGCTGACATCGGCTGTGGGACCGGCGCCTCGACGCTCGTGCCTGCGAGAGACCTGGACGCCCACATCACTCGGTCGACTTCCTCCCGTTCCTCGAGCGGCTCGAAGCGACAGCCCGAGACAACGGTGTGGCCGATCGCATCGACACGCTCGCGGCGTCGATGGACGAGCTCGACTTCGCCGACGGTTCGCTCGACGTGATCTGGTCGGAAGGCGCGATCTACAACATCGGTCGAGCAGGAGTGCGGTCGTGGCGGCGATTCCTCAAGCCGGGCGGTGTCATCGCCGTTTCGGAGATCACCTGGCTCACCGATGAGCGGCCGGCGGAACTCGACGAGCACTGGAGCGCGGAGTACCCCGAAGTCGCCACTGCTTCTGCCAAGCTCGGGGTGCTCGAAGCGGCGGGTTACACCCCGTCGGCTACTTCCCGCTGCCCGAATCGTGTTGGCTCGATCACTACTACCGACCGATGCAGGCCCGGTTCGCTCCGTTCCTCGAAGGCCATCAGAACTCCGATGCGGCCAACGGCCTGTCGATCGGCGAATCGGCACGAGATCGACCTCTACGAACGGCACTCACACCACGTCAGCTACGGCTTCTACATCGCCCTCCGAAACCACGCCTGAGCATGCCCACACCGACCGCGCGGTCGCCGATCACGACGACTCCGTCCACATCGGCGCAACGATGTCGGCACATCCTGCGGACACCATGGCGATCGGCAGTTGCAGATCGGGTGATGAGCGGTGACGCCGGATGCCGCCAGAAGCTGCGCTGTCGGCACAGATGCCCGCCATCAACGCCAGCGGTATTCCTCGGTGATCCGGCGATCGTGCAGCCCTCGTAGAGCAGAACGCCCACAATGCCCGGTGAGGTCATCGCCACGGCCACGAGGTGCAGCACATCGGACGGTGACTCGATGGTGAGGTTCGGGATGTTGCGGCGGGCGGTGCGTGACTTGCCGCAGGTTCCCGTGGAGCCCGTAGCCGACCGAGACGCTCCTGAGTCACATCCCGGCACGCTGCCGGAAGCGGTGGAGGCGTCGGCAGAACTACCGCCGCGCTCCAGCCAGGGACGGTCGGGCGCGATCCCCACGAGCCATTCCGTATTCGGTTCGATCGATGGGACCGGTGCGTGGCCAGCGAGGAGGTTACGGAGCATCCAGGTGGTCTTCGTACCTGAAGGCGTTGGGTGAGGAGGTCGGCGGTGGGGTTCGTCGTGCGCGTGTTCGACGGCGGGGAACACCGATCGGGCGGTGCGGGCGACGGTCTCTTGGGCCTTGACGAGGCGACGGATCATCTCGGTCGCATCGGGCCTGTCTTCGTCCTCGACGATGGTGGAGAGCGCGGCGAACTCTCGGTAGCTACCGGGCGCGGGTGCGCCGAGGGAGCGGATCCGTTCCGCGATCAGGTCGACGGCCAGCGCGAGTTCGTTGTACTGCGTCTCGAACATGAGGTGCAGGGTTTGGAACATCGGGCCCGTGACGTTCCAGTGGTAGTTGTGCGTCTTGAGGTAGAGGGTGTAGGTGTCGGCGAGCAAGCGGGACAGGCCGTCGGTGATGGCCTGTCGGTCGGCTTCGTCGATGCCGATGTCGATGGTGAGATCAGTCATGGTTCGTCTGTCCTTCTGCTGCGGTCGTGGGTCGCCTGCCCGGGGCGTCATGCCGGAGGCATGGCTTGACCTCTTCGACGTTGTCGAACTTTCCTTGGCATCCTCGGTGGACACGGCCATGGAGACGATCACCAGTTCGCCGGGCTGCCAGTCGGCGGGGGTGGCGATGGGGTTCTCGTCGGTGGTCTTGAAGGGCGCTGATGACGCGCACGATCTCGTCGAAGTTGCGGCCGACGGACTTGGGGTAGGTACATGAGCCGCAGCTTTGTTGTCAGGGTCGACGATGAACACGGACCGAACGGTGGAGGTGTCTCCTGCCGGGGTGAATCATGTCGTACAGCTCGGCGACGCGACGGTCCGGGTCGGCCACGATCGGGAAGTTGAGTGCGGTGCTCGTGACTTCGCCGATGTCGGGAGCCCACTGGTGGTGCTCCTCGATCGGGTCGATCGACAACGCCATCGCCTTGGTGTTGCGCTTGGCGAAACCTGTCCGCCGAGCGCGGCGGTACGACCGAGTTCGGTGGCGGCCACCGGGTGAAGTCGGCCGGGTGGCTGAAGAACACGGCCCACGAGTCCTTCTTCCACTCGTGGAATGACGCCTCGCCGTCGGTGGTCATTGCGGTGAAGTCGGGGGCGGTGTCGCCTCCAGGTGCAGACCCATGATGCGTCCTCTCTGTTGCCCACCCAGATACCCCGGGAGGTATAACCACCAACCGGTTCGAACGCAGCGGTATTCCCGAGCTGCGATTGCCCCCAGCATTTTCCGAGGAGCTGGAAGCCCTCGCTCCGCCTGCGGGTGGCCGGACGCTCCGCAGGGCCCGGGCGCGTTGTCGTCACCTCGTGAAGACGTCGAGGCGGTTGAGGAGGTGGCGGCGCTCGGCGGTGTTGGTCACCTGCTCGAGCGCTTGCCGTACGGCGCCCGCTGCGTCCGACCGTTGACCGAGCCGGAACAGGAGCTCGCCCCGAGCGGCGTGAAGCCGGTGGGAGCGAGCCAGGCGTCGATCGTGGGCGAACTGGTCGATCGCCTCCAGTCCGGCTCGCGGACCGTCTCGCTCGGCGAGCGCTACCGCGCGGTTGAGTGCGACGACCGGGTTGGGCTCCACCTCGAGCAGGATGTCGTAGAGGGAGACGATTCGCGCCCAGTCGGTGGCATCCGTTGCGGTCGCGATCGCGTACTCCCGTGCGATGGCTGCCTGCACGGTGTACACACCGACGACACCCGCTTCATAGGCTCGCTGCAGCAGGTCGTCGGCTTCGGAGATCATGTCCTGGTCCCACAACGATCGATCCTGGCTCGCCAAGAGCACGAGATCACCGTCCACGAGCCGAGCCGCCCGGCGGGCATCGTGGAACAACATCAGCGAGAGCAGGCCCATCGGCTCGGGATCGGCGACTGCGTCGACCAGGAGACGGCCGAGCCGGATCGCCTCCGATGTGAGGCCGACCTCGACGACATCGTCGCCGACCGTGCGGGTGTAGCCCTCGCTGAACACGAGATAGACGACGTGCAGGACGACCTCGACACGACCGGCCAGCTGGTCGGGCTCGGGAATCGCGAACGGCGCCTCGAGCTCGCGCAAGATCCGCTTTGCTCGCACGATCCGTTGTGCAACGGTCGCCGTCGTCGTCAGCTGGGCTCGTGCGATCTCGTCGGTCGTCAGCCCGCACAGCTCGCGCAGTGCCAGCGCGACCTGTGCGTCGACGCGGAGCGTTGGGTGACAGCACCGGAACAGCAGGCCGATCAGGTCGTCGAACCTCGGATCGGTGTCGGTCATCTCCCCACCGGCGGCCGTCACTGCGACCTCACCGGCAAGCCGCTGCACCGCACGGAGGAAGCGCGACCGCCGCCGGATCCGGTCGATGGACCGGTTGCGACCGGTGGAGACCAACCACGACGTCGGGTTGCGAGGTATCCCGTCGGCGGGCCATCGCTCGGCGGCGACCGCAAGGGCGTCCTGCAAGCCGTCCTCTGCGAGCTCGAGATCACCGAGCAGACGCACGAGCGTCGCCAGCATCGCGGCTCGTTCCGAGCGGTACACCCGGTCCAGGGTGTCCATGACGGCACGTTCGTCGACCAACGTGCCGAGCTCGTGCATCGAGGTCAGTCTGGCGTGCTCCACTGGCGCGGTCCAGCCTCTGGGAGGATCTGTGTTCTTCGTCCGGAACTGTCGAATGCGTCGGCTGTCGATCGTCTACATGCAGTCCAGACCCTCAGGAGGGAGAGATGTCCATGAAGTTTCTCATGTTGGTATGCACGACCGGACGTGTGGATGCGGATCCGGTCGAGCTCGATCCGACGGACTGGGTCGCCGAGACGAGTCGACGCGGCGTCCGTCTCCAGGGTGAGCGACTCGACGATCAGGTGGTCGTGGTCCGTGTGAGGGAGTCGGGGCGCCTGGTCACCGATGGTCCGTTCGTGGAGACCGCCGAGCACATCGGCGGCTTCGACATCATCGACTGCGACGATGTCGAAGCCGCTGTCGAGATCGCCGCGGCGCATCCGATGGCCCCGTTCGGACACCTCGTGCTTCGTCCGTTCTTCGGCGGGGGCGTGGGCGAATGACCTCGGTTGCCGCGCGTATCTCATTGCGCAAGCGGCAACGTTCGCACGTCATGTCGACGCTCACGATCTCGTCTCAGGCCACCGTCCGCAGCATCGCGACCTCGGGGTAGTCGTCGGGCGGGCCATAGCCGTTCTCCACGACCCAGCGCAGCGGCAGGAGGCATCGATACGACCACCACGCGGATGCGGTCCCGATCGATGTCATCGCCGTAGCCGGCCAGCGGGTCGTCGAGACGGTCCGGATGAGCGAGGGTCAGCGACCCGAGGTCGAAGACCGCTCACCCGGCGCCGCCTCGACCAGTCGAGCAGCCCGGTGACCGTGACGCAGTCGATGAGCACGTGCTCGATGTGGAGGTCGCCATGGATGAACACTGGGCGCCGCTCGATCAGTGGTTGGTGGTCGAGGTGGCGTACTGGAGTGCGACGGGTTCGAAGGTCGCGAAGTACGCCTGAGTGGTCGGGTGCTCGAGCAGCGTCTGATCGCCGCTTGGGCGGCATCGCGGCTGTCGTAGACCGTCATCCCGACAGTGAGGTTGTCGGTGTTCTTGCCCTTGACGACCTCGAACTCCCAGCTGGCACCGACCCCTGGCTGTTCGGACAGCAGCTCGATGAAGGCGGGTCGCGTCGTGTCGAATCGTGACCGGTCCTTGACGCGGCGCACGCCGACCTCGAGCACCTGGCCGGGCCGGGCCGCAAGTTCGGCGAGGTCGAACGGTGGGCCTTCGATGGGCTGGACGTAGACGTAGGCCTTGAGGTCCATGGTGCGAGCGAATCGGACGAACCTCCAGACGACGCGCGGGTTGCGCTGGATCTTGGCGTTGGCGGCCAGGCTGTCGTAGGTGGTCATGCCGATGAACACTTCGGTGTCGTCCGGCTGGGGCATCGCGAGGAACGATTCGAACTCCCGGTCGGTCCCTGCTCCGGGTTGCCGCTTCAGGATCTCGATGAAGGCCGCCCGGCGGTTGCGGAACTGGTCCCCCTTGCCTGGCTTGACCTTGCGGATGGCGATCTCGTGGACCTCGCCGGTCGGGGCGCTCACAGCTCGAAGCTCACGCCGTCGAGGAGGGCCATCATCGAGTCGGTCGCCTCGTGGCGCAGCGGCTTGATCGGGGCGTAGACGTCGGAGTCGTAGAACGACAGCCACGCTTTGCGTGAGGGCGCTCGCATGAGGACCACTCGATGGTGATCCCACTCGCCCTCGAGCATGGTCACGGTGTCGGTGCCCGCGCTCAGCAACTCGATGCCGGCGTCGGCCATCAGCGGGGTGACCTGGGCGAAGTACTCACCCAGCTTGGCGGGGTCGTTGACGGTCATGGTCAACAGGATGTGGACGGGCTGATCGGTCATCACGCTCCTAGCGACTGATGGTTACCTGAAACTTCAGCATATGAAGAGATGTCTGAGACGTCAACTACCGTGGGCGGGGATGGCTCACCCCGAGGCGCTCAGTGATGTCGAAGCAGCGGCATGGCGTGCGTTCGTAGTGTTCTGGCGTCAGGGCTTCCCCCAGTTGGAGCGCACGTTCCGACGGGTCGGACTGAACCATCTCGAGTACGGCTTCCTCGCGGTGTTGTCGGAACAGGTGGAGGGAGCGATGCCGGCGGGTGAACTCGCCGCTCTCGCCGGGATCAGCTCGAGTCGGCTCTCGCATCGGCTCAAGCAGCTCGAGGCTTCCGGCGACATCGAGCGTCGGCCGGATCCCCACGACCGACGAGGGGTCATGGTCGCCGTCACCCAACAGGGTCGCGACAAGGTCGAGTCGGTCTACGCCAGACACCTGCAAGACGTGCGCCGCCTCGTGTTCGATCATCTGACCGAGGCACAGACCGAACACCTGGCCGAGGCGATGGTCGCCATCGCGTCGAAGCTGACGGAGCACCGCTTCCTTCCCGGCTTCGGCCCCGACCTGGCGTCATCCGAATCGGACTGAGGCCGCGCCGAAGCGGCCCAACAGCTCGCGAACGATTCGAACGTCGCGCAACGCAATCGACCGCATCGTCAACACGCTCCTCTGACCCGTGCCCGATGAACCGCCCCTGGAGGTGACTCATCAAGACTTGGCTGCGCGACGACGGACGCACCAGATCGACGCTCGTTCGCCTCCACCGAACGAGCGATGGCCAGGAGGACGGCGAGCGCTGGATCGAGATGCGGGTCGACGAACTCCTGTGCCCGGCGCCGAGCCGGTGAGGTGAATCGGCGGGACGCTTCGTTGGACGCCATTCGAAGACGGGCGTGGTTACCTGCGACGACGACATCGGTTCACTGCTGACGTCGGATCGGAGGAGACCTCCCGGGTAGCACTCACCTCGCTGTTGACCAAAGCCAGGCCAGGACGCGGCGATCGCCACGGGCGCTACTCAGGACGTGGCAGGCTGCAGGGGAGGAATCGTCGGGCCAGGGCAGCTCGGGGCCGAGGGGGAGTGCACGTGAGGATGGAACAGTTCTGGCGCTGGCTCGGGACCGCGCTCGGCAAGTACTGGAAGATCGTCGCGCTGGTCGTCGTCGCGATCACCGTCGTCCTCGGGCTCGGCGCGCGCAACATCGAGTTCGCCACAGGGCAGGACAGCTACCTCAACCCGGACTCGCAGATCGCGATCGACAACGTCGGCTTCCAGGAGGACTTCGGGGGCGAGACGGTGATCCTGCTGTTCACCGCGACCGACGGCGCCGACGTGAGCGACCTCTTCGCCGGGCCGAACCTTGCCGAGCTCGAGCGGATCACTGCCGAACTGCAAGGCGTGGCGGGTAGCTACGCGGTCGTCACGCCGCTGACGTCGCTCCAGTTCAGCGATCAACTGCTGTCCGGCGGCGTCGGTTCGGTCGGCTCAGGTGCGCTGCTGTCCGCTGCGTCGCGCGACACCGCCGGTGCCGAGGTGCGCCAGGACGATCTGGCCGTCGCGCTGGCGCGACTCGGCGCGATCGACGAGGCCGACCGCGTCATCGGGAACCCCGCCTACAACGATCTGCTCATCTACGACAATGCCGGGTTCACCGTCGACGCCGGCACGGTGATTCCACCCGCCGACGGCGAACGTCGAGTCCGGCTCTCGCTCGCCAGTACGTTCCCGAACGTCGAGGGTGGCATCGTCAACGGCACCGCGGTCGGGGGTGTCGTGCTCGAGGGCAACGCCGATCTCGACACGCAGACGGCCGCCACGAAGGCGGTGCTCAACGTGTTGGAGACGGCACAGTTCGACGGATTCGATCTCGTCGTCACCGGTTCGCCGGTGTACCTCGCCGAGATCAACGACTATCTCAAGGGTGGAATGCTGACGCTCGGGGCGGCCGCCCTCGCGTTGATGGCGATCGTGCTCGCCATCATGTTCCGCGTGCGTTGGAGGCTGCTGCCCCTGCTCGCCGTCATCATCGGGGTGCTCTGGTCGTTCTCGCTCCTCGGATTGATCGGGATCAGCCTGTCGCTGGTCACCATTTCCGGTCTTCCGATCCTGATCGGCGTCGGAATCGACTTCGCGATCCAGGTCCACAACCGGGTCGAGGAGGAGGTCGTGCTGGACAAGGACGCCCACCCGATCGCCGAGACGTTGTCGAACCTCGCGCCCCCGCTGCTCGCGGCGACGTTCACGGGCATCGTCGCCTTCCTCGCCCTGCGGATCTCGAAGGTCCCGATGATCCGAGACTTCGGTGTCCTGCTGGCGATCGGCATCTTGGTGCTCGTCGTGGTCGGCATCGTCGTGCCGGCGGCGGCGCTCGGGATCCGGGAGTATGCGAAGCCCACCACGGTGCGCAAGAGCTCGATGGTCGAACGGATCGTCGTGCGGCTCGGCGGTCTGCCGGCCAGGTTCGGGCTGCCACTCGTCGTCCTCTCCGGGGCGTTGTTCCTCGGCGGTGTGCTCACCGAGGGACGGGCCCGCATCGAGTCCGACCCGATCAAGTGGATCGACCAGAGCAGCGAGGTCGTCAAGGGCATCGACCAACTCGAGCAAGAGACCGGGTTCTCGTCGACGCTGGGCATCCTCGTCGCTGCGAACAACGTGTACGACCAAGACGTCATCGACCTGATCTGGGGATTCACGCTCGACGCCGAGGCCCGCGACGACGTCGTGTCGTCCTCCAGCATGGTCAACACGATGGGCAAGATCATCAAGGTCGACGGTGCGACACCGTTGCCGCCCACCTCGGCCGACGTGGTCGCGTCGGTCGCCAAGATGCCCGACGACATCAAGCGAGCGCTGCTGCGTTCGCCGGACGACCCCACCGCGACGCAGATGAATCTGCGGTTGGCGCCGGCCAGCCTCGAGGAACGAGCGGACCTCGTGGCCGAGCTCGAGGCGGATCTCCAGGCCCGGATCGACGCCCTCGACCTTCCCGCCGACAGCATCCTGCTGGTCGACCTGCCCGCGGGACAGGACCCCGTTCGAGCGACGCCCGCCGGGCTCGCAACGGTGGGGATCGGCCTGCTCGAGAACCTGTCGGCCAACCGAGCGAACCTCACGTATCTCGCGCTGAGCCTCGCCGGGTTGTTCCTCGTGCTGCGGCACCGGAGTCTGCCGCGGGCCCTGCTCGCCCTGGTGCCCGTGGTGCTCGCGGTCGGCGTCTCGTCGCTCGTGGTCGGGCTCCTCGGCGTGACCCTGAGCCCCCTCACCACCGTGAGCGGCCCACTGGTGATCGCCGGGTGTGCCGAGTTCTCCGTCCTCATCCTGGGCAGGTACCTCGAGGAGCGCCAGCGCGGTCGTTCGCCACGCGACGCTTCGGACACCGCGGCGGCTCGCACCGGTCGGGCGTTCTTCACGTCGGCGGTGACGACGATCTGCGGATTCGGTGTGCTCGTCGGGTCGGCCCTGCCGCTGCTCCGGGACTTCGGACTGATCGTGACGCTCAACGTGGGCATCGCCCTGTTGGCCGCCCTCGTCGTGATGCCGCCGTTGTCGGTCTGGGCGGACGAGCGCGGCTGGTTGGGGACGCAGGAGCCGGTCGCCGGCCCGCAGGACTCGGTTCGGCTTGCCGCGGCCTGGCCCGGCCGCCAGGCGATCGGCATGGCGATCGGAGTCGTCGGTTTCGTAGTTGTCGGCGCGGTCGTCTTTGCGTCGGCCGACACGAGCTCGGGAACGGCGAGCGCGATCCAGTACGCGGCGACGCCTCTGCCGACGACCACCACGACCACGCCGCCGACGACCGCGCCCACGACCACGGTGCCCGGAGCGGAACCTCCGGCCGGTCCGCTGATCGACCCAGAGGGCTTCGGCTCGGATCGACCCACCTCGTCACTCGGCGGAACGCTGTTCGACCTGTTGGCCACCCAGGGCATCCCGGGCAACCAGGCGAACTGCGCGATCGAGACGCTCGACGAACGGATCGGCCTCGACAACATCGACGTCGGTGCCATCATCGGCGGCGACACCGCGGCGCTGGCGCCCATCTACCAAGCGTCGACCGACTGTGGCATCGACGCCTCGGTGGTCGACGCCGCACTCGCCACCGTCACCGGCGGCTGAGCGGGCCGACCGGTCAGGTTGCACCCGACGACGTTGGCTCGGTGATGAAACGGACACCGGAGCACCCGCCGAGCCACTGAACCAGGAGGCCTCCATGCTCGATGATCTGCCAGAGATCCCACATGCCGACCGCAGCCTTCCCGGCACCCTGGAGCTCGGGGCGTTCTCGGTCTCGCTGAACGTCGCCGACCTCGAGGCATCCCAACGGTTCTACGCGTCGCTGGGGTTCGTGGCCACGGGCGGCGATCCCGATCACGGCTACGTGGTCATGCGCAACGGGGACGCCATGCTCGGGCTGTTCCACGAGATGTTGGAGGGCAACGTCCTCACGTTCAATCCGGGCCTCACTGGCCGTATGGAACGTCTTGCGGAGTTCACCGACGTGCGCGAGATCGAGCGAACACTGCACGGTCAGGGCATCGGTATCGACGAGCCCGTCGCCGCCGACGCCGGCGACCGAGGGCCCGCCCACATCACCCTGAAAGACCCCGACGGCAACGTGATCCTGATCGACCAGTTCTTCTGAGTCTCGGCCATCTCGGACTGAGGGCGTCGACGTCCGCCTGGTGTGGAGCGCAAGCGATCGGTCAGCCGGGCCGGCTTTGGCGGTGGACACGCTGACGAAGGTGTACGTGGGTTCGGTCATGTCGGGTTCTCCTCGGGATCGACGATTCGGCGAACGAGCGTGATGGCCCGCTCGGGGTTGGTGGGGTCTGCGGCGCTGGCAAGGCCGAGGATGAGCGGCGCGTCGTTCGCCGGCTCGAGATCGGTCCGGAAGACGCCCTGTCCGATGCCGTCTCGGAGGACCTCGACCAGGAGGGCGGTGACGCAGCCTTCGTGTTGGGTGAGTACGTCGCGGGCGGCCGGGGGCAGGGCGGCTTGGACGCCAGCTGCCTCGGGATGGTGGTGCCCCGACGCCTCGGCGACGGTATGGACGAGGGCCTCGAGTCGGGAGGCGGGGTCGGGTTGGGTCCGAACGTGGGATTCGAGGTGGTCGTCGTGAGAGGCGATGAGCTCGGCGATGCCGACGAGGACGGCGTCGATGTCGGGGTAGTAGCGATACAGCGTCTGGCGTGAGATCTCGGCCGCGGTCGCGACCGCGGCCATGGTCAGCGCCGAGGCGCCGTGTTCGAGCAGGAGCGCCAGGGCGGCGCCTGCGATCGTGCCGGCCTGGCGGGTTCGGTGGTCGAGCGTGGTCCGCCTCAGTCGGTCGCCATGGAACCTCCTTCCCCAACGTTACATGTTGTCACTGATATGGAACACAGTGTAACAGGGCGGAGCTCTACGCCAGCGGCCAGCCCGCGGGCCGGGTAACGCCTCGCTAACGGGGGCTTCCTACCGTCCCGGTGCCTGGTCCGGCCACGTTCGGGTTGGGAATCGGCGACACTGGTGGGCGTCGATAGGGGCTATCGACGTCGACAAGGCGGAAGGCTTCACCCTGACGGCGAACATCATCAGAGGACGATTGGTCGAGCGTGTCCGCCAGCGGTTCGTCGCCGACCGGATCGTGGTGAGCGCGGGCGCCGGCTTCGGCAAGTCGTGTCTGATCGATCAGGCGCTCGCCGACAACCGGGTGCGCCCGGCGGGCCTCGACTTGCGCATCGACCTCGATGGCCGGCTGCGCTCGCAGGTGGCGTTCGCCGATGCGCTGATGCGGTCTGCCCGGCTCATGTCCACCGGCGATGTCGATCATGACGTGACCCGCCTCGTCGCCTGGCTGATCGCGCAAAGTCCACTCGATGTCTGCCTGGTGCTCGACGACGTCCACGAGCTCGACGGCGCCCCGGCTGCAGATCTGCTCGCGCGCCTGGCGCCGGCACTGCCGGCCAACGCCCACCTCCTCCTGGTGGGGCGTGACCTCTCGGCCTGGTCGGTCGACGGTGTGCCCACGATCGGCGAGGACGACCTCGCCTTCACCCCCGACGAGATCGACGCCATCGCGCGCAGTGCGGATGTCGATCCCGCAGTCCTCGCAGCGTTCGCGGGGTGGCCGGCCATCACCGCTGCGGTTGCGCTCGGGAGACCGGCGGTGGCGATCGATTTCGCACTCGAGGAGGTCTTCGAGCAGTTGCCACCGGACGTCCGGCGTGCCGTGGCGCTCTTGGGTGTCGCCCGGCGTCTCCCTGCCGAGGTGCTCGTCCGGCTGATGCCGTCGTTGTCGGTCGAGTCGCTCGTGGCTCGCGTCCCCCTGGTCGAGCGACGTGACGGCGATGTGATCGGACACGAGCTCTGGCGCGACGCGGCCCGGATGACGGTGGACACCGAAGTCGTGCGCGAGCTCGTCGCTGCCCTCGTCGAGCATCGGCGGTTCGAGGAGGCCGTCGAGGTGGCGCAGCGCTCCCACCGTTGGGCCGATGCCGATGCGGCGGTGCTCGCGCTCGTCGCGTCGAGGGTTCATGGCGTCCCGGCCGATCTGTGTCGACGGCTGACCGAAGGGGTTCCGGCCCGCCACACCGAACGCCCGGGGCACCGTCTCCTGTGTGCCATCGCGGCCAGCCACGACCGCGGGGCGGGCCGCTCGTCGGACCACGACGTCGCCGCGCTGTTGGCGTTGGCCGACGAGTTCGAGCCGGGCGACGGCGCTGCCGACCGGGCGACGGCCACCGTGCGCACGGTGTTGGGCGTGGCCGTCGCCTTCGCGTGGATCGCGCGCGATGTCGTGGCCGTCGACGCGGTGGCTCGTCGGGTCGCAGCTTGCGGCCTCGACGCCGACGACTGGTTGGTTCTGGTCTCCCATGGTTTCGCCGACATCGTCCACGGACGGGCGGCCGATGCAGAACGGCGGCTGCTCCGCGCCGACGATCGGGGCCTCCCACGCGATGTCCGGCCGCTGGTGGTGCGGGTTCTCGTCACGTTGCTGGGTGTTTCGGGCGACATCGAGGCGCTGCGGGCACTCGACATCGAGGTGTTGCGTTCGTCGCCGGATTCCCACGTCCGCCAGGTGCCGATGGTGGTGGCGTGGCTGAGCGGCGATGTCGACGGCGTCGTGCCCTGGCGCACGATGCTTCCCGACGACGGTCGCCAACGTGGCGACCAGCTCACGCAGGTCTTCTTCCATGCAGCGGTGCGGGTGTCATGGGGCGACACCGCAGATCTCGAGGACTTCGCCGCCGGCGTCGTCGCGGCATCGCCCGATGACCGCGGCGCCATTGCCTGCCGGCGGGCATTGGCGGCCGCAGTGGTGGCGGTGGGACTCGGCGACGAACCCGAGGCGGCACGCCTACTGGCCGACGCGGCGCTCGACCCCGACGTCACGTCTGACTCGTTGCCGCTGCGCGAGCTCGGCCGCGCGCTCTGCTACCCGTACGTCCTGGTGCCCGGGTTGCGCCCGCGGCTCGACGGCTTGGCGCACGGGCTGTACCAACGGCATCGTGACATCGCCCGCTGGCTCGTCGAACTCCGTGCCGGTCGGGTGCCCCAGGGCCGGTTCCCCGAGGCGGAGCACATCTTCCTGGCGATGCCGCTGGCATGGTCGTGCGAGCTCGCCCGTCTCGCCGGTGCGGCCGGGGTCGGCGCCGGCGACGAGCTCGCGCACTGGTTGCGCAGCAAGGTCGGCTCGCGTGCGGTCGATCTGCTGGCCGACCAAGCCGATGGCGCCGACGGCCAGGTCGCGAGCGGGTCGGACGTCGTGGCGGGCGACGATGTCCGTCTGACATGGCTCGGATCGGCAAAGGTCGACCACGGAGCTCCGGAACTCGCCGCGGCGGCAGCACCCGAATGGCGTCGTGCCCGGGTGCGCCAGCTGCTGGCGATCCTCGCTCTCCGGCGGCGAATCGCCCGGAGCGACCTGGCCGAATGGCTCTGGCCGGATCGCGCGCCGGCGCAGGCAGCGTCCAATCTGCGAGTCACTCTGACCTACGCGCGTCGTGTCCTCGGCGATCTTGCGGTCGACACGCGGCGTCGGGTACTGATCGACACCGCGGGGGTCCTCGAGCTGGTACCGCACCGCCGCATCGGGGTCGATCTCTGGGAGTACGAAGCGGCGGTCGCCGACGCCGACCAGGCCGAGCGGCGAGGTGACATCGAGGCCGCGGCGGTGGCACTCGATCGTGCGTTCGGGTTCTGGGGCGGGCGACCGCTGGTCGATCTCGAGTACGACGATCGCGCCGCGCCACAGCTGCAGGCGCTTCGAGCCGATCTGTGCCGGTCGGCCGTTCGCTGCGGCGAACTGCGCCTGGCTCGTGGCGACGTTCGGGGTGCCCTCGAAACGGTCGAGTCGGTCCTCGATCTCGACCCGGCGTGGGAGCCCGCACACCGCCTGGCCATCGCCGTTGCCGCCCGCTCCGGCGGCCACGTCACCCGGGCGTGCCCTCGAGCGGTGCCGCGTTGCGCTCGACGGCATCGGCCGCACTCCGATGCCGACACCCAGGTGGCACAGAATCTGGCTGGCGTCGACACCCTCCATCAGGCCGAGGTGCGGACGGGCAGGATGGGCCAACCGCGGCGTGTCCGGAGGCCCTCGACGCACGCTGGGCCCATCGCCTGGTCGAGTTGGTCGCGCCCCGTGGCGCTGGGAAGTCGTCGGCCGTCGCCGAGTCCATCGGTGCATGGTCGGGATCGGACCTGCACGTCGACGTGGCGCTCGTCGGGCTGACGGCCGATCCGGCTCGTGCGATCGCGGGCGCCGTCGCCGCCCTCGGCATCGGAACGACCGTCGCCGCGGGATCGGAGGTCGAGGCGCTGGTGGCCGCCGTCGAGGCCTTGGCGCCGGCCCAGGTCTGCATCGTGGCCGACGGGCTCGACGATGACCATGCACCGGTCGACGAGGAGAGCGCTGCGGCCGCGGCGGACGTACTTCGCACCCTGTTGCGCGATCTACCGGCCAGCGGCCATCTCCTCGTGGTGTCTCGTCGGCCGATCGATCTCGCACGGCGCGCATCGAACTGTCGGGCTCGATGCGGCGGATCGACGGAGACGTCCTGGCTCTCAACGCCGACGAGCAAGCAGCGTCGGTGGCAGCGTCCGCTCGCCCGATCGTGACTGCTTGTCAGGGCTGGGCCACAGCAGCTCGGGCCGCACACCGCGAGGGCGTCGACGCCGCGCTCGCCGTCGTGCGCGAGTCGTGCGAGGCCATGCCGGCTGGCGTCTTGGAGGCCGTCGGGCTGGCGGCCCGATTCGGTTGCGTCGACGACGACGGGCTGCGGTCGTGTGGGCTCGAAGTGACCATCGATGACGTGGCCGCCATGGCCCCGCTCGTCCGGTGCGTGGACGGTTCGTTGCAGGCAGGCGGGCGTGGGAGTTGTTGCGCGACGAAGTCCTCGGCGCGGCGACGATCGCTCGCGCCAATGTCCTCGCTGCTCGGCTCGACGAACAGGCCGGGCGCCCCACGCGCGCTGTCGATGCTCCTCGATACGCCGCAGGGTTCGGAGGCCGTCGCGGCGCTGGTCGGTCGTTCCCACCTGGCGGCGCTCGATACCTCGTCGGCCGTATGGCCCGTGGTGTGCGACCTGTTGCCCGACGGGCATCCCGCGGCAGGGGTTGCTGCCGCAGCCGCCCACCATCGCCACGGCGATCTACGCGAGGCGATGGCGGCGCTTCGACGAGCCGAGCGGAGCGGGCTCGACCCGGCGGTGGGGCAGGCCCATCACCTTCATCTGGCGTGGTGCGCCGGCGATGCCGAGGAGCTCGCCCGCCTTGCCGATCGCGTCGAGCAGGATGACGCGACGGGGGTGACCGCCCTCGCGGCGGCCGCGCTGGCAGCGTTGGCCGGCCACCACCGCACAGCGATCGCGCAGATCGACGATGCCGCGGCCGACGTCCCGGTGCTGGCGGTGCAGGCCCGGCTCCAGCGCGACGTGTCGAGCGTCGCCGTGGGTACCGGCCGGGCGGAGTGGTCGGCGACACCCTCGGACGGATGGTCCGTGTCGCCCGCTCAGTGGGTTTCGGGACTCGCGGCGTGGGCCTCGGGCGAACTCGATCCGCTGGCCGCGCTGCTTGCCGTCGTCGCCGGCGAAGACGCACGGATTCCTGCGGGGTGCGCCGCTCTGGTCGGGCACGCCTCGGCGTCGCTCGATCCTCGTCCTGTCGTCGTGCACCGCGCAGGCGCCGGCGGTGTCCGGGTCGTCGACGAGGAGGCTGCGGTGACCTGGGTGCCCCTCCGTGCGCTGCTCGCAGACATGCGGCGACGTCGGGCATCGGCGACCGGCCGTGCGGATCCGTTGGTCGGGATTCACCCGGCGCTGTTCGGCGATCTCCACCAGCCGGCCGCTCGGGACGAAGCGATCGCCGTACTCCCCATCGGGGACACGGTCACGCTGGCGGGTCGGCTGGTCGTCGAGGCGCCGGATGCAGCGATCGGAATGGTCGGCCGCCTCGCCTCGCTGGCGCCGTCCGGTTTCGCCGCCGCGATCTCCGCACGAGAAGCGGCCGCCGCGTCCGCCGACCTCGGCGCGCCGGCTGCCGGCGTGGCCATGGTCCTCCATGCTCACGACCGGTCGGTCGCAACGCCGGTGCAGCTCGATCTGTTGGCCGATCCGCCCCGGCTCGCTCGCGGAGCACAGGTCGTGAGCACGGGTCATTGGCGACGGCCGATGGTGCGACGCCTCGCCGCGCTGCTGGCCGTCGGCTCGTGGACCCGCGAGCAGGTGGTGGCCTGGCTGTGGCCCGACGCCTCACCGGCCTCGGGGATGCGGAGCCTGCGCGTCGCGCTCCACTATCTCCGCGATGCCCTCGACCCGGACCGTCCCGTCGGGTCACCGTCGTTGTTGGTCGCCTCCGCCGCCGACGCGACGGCGCTGGTTCCTCTGACGGGCTTCTCGGTCGACCTGTGGGTCGTGGGCGATGCGCTCGATGTGGCCGAAGTCCACCGGGCTGCGGGCCGCCACGCCGACGCCGCCGATGCGATCCGGGGGGTCGCGCAGCGGTGGGCCACACCGAGTGCCGAGATCATGGCGCTCGAACCGGTCGCCCGAAGTGTGGACCGATTGGGTACCCGTTTGGTCGATGCAATGTGCGACGCCGGTGACACGTTCGCTGCGTTGGGCAACGGCGAGGCCGCGATGGAGATGGGGAACGCCATCGTGACCTTCGAACCGTTGCGCCAACACGGCTACCGGCTGATGATCGCGTCGTGCCTCGCTGCGGGTCGCACGGTGGCGGCGAGCGCGGTTCTCGAGACGTGTCGCCGAGTCCTGTACGAGGCCGACGTCGGCCTGGCTTCCGAGACCGAGATGCTTGCGAGGGTGCTGGACCGTACGTCCGGTCGCGCCCGGCGTTGAGCCCGTCAGCGCTCGGTCACGGGGTTTCGAGCGAGACGAGAACGTTGAAGCTGATCAGGTCGGTCTGGGCCCTGATCCAGAGTTCCTCGTCGAAGAAGTCGTCGACGATGATCTCGATCTGGAAGGGGCACGCCTCACCTGCGGGGATGTCGATGCCGGTATCGGAAGGCGGCGCGCCGAGCGATGCGAAGGCGCCGGCGGCGCCACCGTCGGGGCAGAGGGCCGCTCCGCCGTTCAACATCTGGACGAAGACGATCTCGTCGAGCTCCCCTTCGCCCGACCCACAGGTCGTGTCGCCAGCGCCGGTCTCGCCGGGCGAGCAGAGCACATCGACGTCGCTGCCAGGTGATGGCACCGCCTCCATGACCAGTCGAGCGGTCTCGGTGCCGCCGTTGAGGACGCAGATCCGTTGCTCGGCCACCGTGGCGACATGGAGGCCGTTGGCCAAGGGCTCGATCGCGGCGAGATCGATGTCGACGGAGAAGGTGCCGACGAGGGGCCCGTCGTCGAAGGTGTCGACCAGCTCGCACGTCGTGTCGCCGGGGTCGGTGAGGGCGATCAGGACGTCGGCCTCACTGGCCTGGGCGTCGATGCCGAGGTCGCCGGACTCGGCGACGTTGTCGCCGAAGACGAACGTGTCCGTTGCGGCGGCGAGCACGCCGCCGATCAAGGCGGCCGAGACGAGGCCTGCGATCAAGGCGAGCTTCGGGGATGTGGGAAGGATGCGTGGAACCATCGCACCACGATGGACGCACCGCGCTAGCCGGCCGTCGGTCGATGGCGCCGATGCGGTAACGCGCCGCTTGCGCGGCGGAGGCAGGCTCGTGGACATGCACACTCCCCTCGATTCCGGCGCCCGCAGTCGGTCGGGGGTTCGGGCATCCCCGGTGGTGCTGGCGCGGGCTCGGCTCGTGCTCGGGGTGGCGACCCTGGCATGGACGGTCGTCGCCTTGGCGGCGTGTCTGGCCTTGCTCGCGCTCTCGTTCACTGGCCGCCGCGTCGAGATCGTGTTGTCATCGAGCATGGAGCCGGCGATCCCTCGAGGGGCGGCGGTGATGATCGAGTCGGTCGATCGGGCCGGGGCAGCAGACATCGCGGTGGGCGACGTCATCGCCTTCCGCTCGCCGGGGCGCGACGCATCGGTCATCCACCGGGTGATCGAGCGCACCGATGGCGAGCTCGGCGTCGTGTTCGCCACCGCCGGCGACGCCAACGCGGCCCCCGACGCCCGTCCCGTGCAGCCCAGCCAATTGACGGGCATCGTCGCCGGCGTTGCGCCCCGTGCCGGCTGGTGGCTGCGAGCACTGCTGCCGCCGACCGGCGTGGCCGTGCTGGTGGGGGTGCCGCTGGTGCTGTGGCTCGCTCGTTCGCTGGTCGATCGGGCAATGCCCGCATGACCTGCGCCGACTCAGCGCATCGGTTCGGACCTGTCGTCATCATGCCTCGATGAACGCTCCCCACCCCTCGCCATCGTGGTGTGTCAGGCAGCCAGGCAGCCAGGCAGCCAGGCAGTCAGGCAGTCAGGTCACGACAGTGAGGCTCACGAGCAGTGCATGCTCCGGGTGCATCGCCGGCGGTTGGAAGCCGACCGAGCCGAGGGCGGCGCCGGTCATCACGGTGCTGTGGTCCATCCATCCCGGGCGGGTCCGGCCGGGGGCTCGGTGGTCGCCCGGGAGCTCGATCACCTCGACGCGATACCGCCGATCGCGGTCGAGCCCGGGCAGCGTCAACGGCGGGGGAGTGAGGCTGGGTGAGGTCGCGATCACCGCGAACGAGACGAGCGCCTCGGTTCGGTCGGGCGAGTAGACGCCGTGGGCGACGAACGACGGCTCGGTGTCGAAGCGCATCGCATCACCGCCGTGCAGCAATGGCCGAAACCGCTTGTGGAGGGCGACGATCGCCGCCAGGTCGTCGAGCTCTTGATCGCTGAGCGCCAGCAAGTTCCACTCGATGCCGAGATGGCCGAAGAACGCGGTCGCCGCTCGGAAGGCGAGCTCGTGGCGGCGGCCCGTCGTGTGCGAGCGCTCGGGCCCGATGTGGGCACCCATCAGCTCCGGCGGAATCAGCATCGACGCGCCGCGCTGGATGGTCTGGCGCTCGAGCGCGTCGTTGCAGTCGCTGGTCCAGACGCGGACCGTGCGGCGCAGGATCTCGTGATCGACGCGTGCGCCGCCGGAGGAACACGATTCGATCTCGACGTCGGGGTGGCGACGGTTGAGCTCGTCGAGTAGCCGATACAGCGCCAGGTTCTGGGCATGGGTGCCGGCCCGTCCGGCGGCGCCGGACCCGGCGATGTGGTCGCGGTTCATGTCCCACTTGACGAACGAGATGTCGTGGTCCCGCAGCAGCGCGTCGAGCTGACCCAGCACATGATCGAAGGCGCCCGGCTGGGCGAGGTCGAGCACCAGCTGGTTCCGTGCGAGTACCGGCTCGTACCCGTCGGTCGTGAGGGCCCATTCGGGATGCGCGCGGAAGAGCTCGCTGTCCGGATTGGTCATCTCCGGTTCGACCCAGATGCCGAACTCCAGACCGAGCGAGCGGACGTGTTCGATCAACGGGGCCAGACCATCGGGATGGGCATCGTCGGACACGACCCAATCGCCCAGCCCGGCACGGTCGTTGCGCCGGGATCCGAACCAGCCGTCATCGAGCACGAAGCGCTCGGCACCCACGCGAGCCGCACGCTCGGCGAGGCCTCGCAGGGTGGCGGCGTCGTGATCGAAGTACACCGCCTCCCACGTGTTGACGAGCACCGGCCTCGGCGTGGTCGGGTGGGTCTCGCGCCCTCGCAGGTGTCGATGGAACTGGAGGGTCGCAGACGAGAGTCCGTGATCGCCGTGCACCGCGACGACCTCCGGCGTGCGATACGACTCGCCGGGCTCGAGCACCACTTCGCCGGGGTGTAGCAGCTCGCCCAGCTGGAGGAGCCGTCGCCCGTCGGCGAGCCGTTCGGCGAGCACGACGTGGTTCGCGCTCCACGCCAGATGGGCGCCCCACACCTCTCCGGTGTGTTCGCCGTAGCCGAGCGTGCCGGCGAAGATCAGCGGAGGGTTCTCGTGCGAGGTGCGCCCGCGGCGGTTCTCGACCGTGAATCCACCGTGCGGCCACGGCACCCGCACCGGCTGGAACTCCCGGGTCCACCGTCCCGTGAACGATCCCAGCTCGCCCGCCCGTTGGGGTACGGGCAGGGTGATCGTGAGCCCGTCGACGTGGTAGCCGTCGCTCCCGATGTTCGTGAGTTCCGCCGAGACCACGAGGGCGTGATCGAGTTCGAAGGTGGTGGTGAGGGCGAGCCCGGCGATCGGGTCCTCGGAGCGCACCACGAGCCGATCTCCGTCGAGCTCCCATCCGATGGATCGGAACCGGGGCGCCCAACCGGTCCCGTCGGCTCGCCGGCCCAAGAGCCCCGGGCGACCGGTGTGGCCCGAGCCGTGCTCGGGCACGACCGGCAACGGAGCGACGGTGTCCGGTGAGCCGTGGACGACAGGTCGATCCACCGCCGCGGGATCGAGCGAACCGTCGACGGGAGTACCCCAGTGGACGATCGTCGGCACGCCGGACGAGACGTCGACGATCAGTCCGGTGGGCCGTCCCGCGAGCGTGATCAGCCGAGACGTCGCCACGGGTGCGAACGGTCCGGGTCGCTGGTCAGGCGAGGGCACGGAGTTGCTCGGCAAGCACTTCGGGGATCACCGGGTTGAAGTACTCCTCGCACGCCACCTCGGCCGCCGCGATGAAGCGGGAGACGCCCGCTCGACGCCAGGGCGACACGATCTCCACGTTGAACCACGCCTCGGGCCACTCGCTCCCGTCCGACGGGGACTGGTTCAGCCACATCATGTACGGCAACGGTTCCCCGAAGAGCCGGTCGAGCCGCCCGAGCACGTCGATCAACATCCGCGCCAGAGCGTCACGGCCGCCGCCGTCGAGTTCGACGAGGTTCGGCACGCGCTCGGTCGGCGCGACGGTGAGGGCGATCGGGTAGTTGCTCGCGTACGGCACCCACGCCTGCCAGCCCTCGGCTGCGCTCACGAGTCGTTCGCCCGGGTTGGTCTCGGGGATCCACTTCGCCTCGAGCAGACGCCGAGGCCGATCGGGCACGTGGTCGTAGGCGTAGATCTGTCCGTGGGGATGCGCGATGGTCGCACCGACCGCCGAGCCACGGTTCTCGAACACGAGCACGAAGTCGACGTCATCCCGCCGGCCGAGCGCCTCGGTGCGGTCGGCCCACAGGTCGATGCAGAGCCGGGCGCCGCGCTCGCCGAGCGAGGCGAAGGTCGCATCGTGGTCCGGCGTGTAGAGCACGACCTCGCACCGGTCGCCCGGCATGGCCGGCCATCGATTGGGGAACCACCGCACCTCGTATGGCTCCGGCGCCTCCAGCCCACCCGGGCAGAAGGGGCAGCCGGTCGAGGGAAGGTTCGGCCGAGCCTGGCGGGTGCCAACGACGTGGACCCGGGTGCCGAGAAATGGATCGATTCTGGTGTCGCCCGCCTCGGACATCAGTCCGGAAGCCTCGCACCCGTCGCGGCATCGAACAGGTGCAGCGATCCGGTGGCGGGCTCGAGCACCACCGTGTCACCCGGCCGCGCGGTGCTCAGCCCTTCCGCCCGCGACACGACCGAGACGTCGGGGTGATCGTGCGGTGTGCAGTAGAGGTAGGAGTCCGAGCCGAGCTCCTCCACGGTGTCGATCGTCGCCTTCATCCCGAGACCGTCGGCGCTCAGGTGCAACGCCTCGGGACGTACGCCGACGGTCACCTCATCCGTGGTCAGCGCGCTGCGTTGTGCAGGGGTCACGGGGATCGTGAGCGACGCATACTCGGCGCCGTCGGGTCCGAGGGTGCAGGCGAACATGTTCATCGCCGGCGAACCGATGAAGGCGGCGACGAACTGGTTCGCGGGCCGGGTGAACAGCTCACGAGGGCTGGCGCACTGCTGGAGCTCTCCGTCTTTCAACACCGCGACGCGGTCGCCCATCGTCATCGCCTCGACCTGATCGTGGGTGACGTACACGGTCGTGACCCCAGCCGGCGCTGCAGCGCGGCGATCTGGGTGCGGGTCTGCACCCGCAGCTTGGCGTCGAGATTCGAGAGCGGCTCGTCCATCAAGAACACCGAAGGCTGACGCACGATGGCGCGGCCCATGGCGACGCGCTGGCGTTGACCGCCCGAGAGCTTGGCCGGCTTGCGATCGAGGTACTCACCGAGATCGAGCAGATCGGCGGCCTCCTTCACCCGCCGGGCGATCTCGTGCTTGGGAACCTTCTTGATCTTCAGGTGGAACCCGATGTTCTCCGCCACGGTCATGTGGGGGTAGAGCGCATAGCTCTGGAAGACCATGGCGATGTCGCGCTCACGGGCCGGCAGCATCGTGACGTCGCGGTCCCCGATGTCGATGCGGCCCCGGTCGACGGGCTCGAGTCCGGCGAGCATCCGCAGCGTCGTCGACTTGCCACAACCCGACGGGCCGACGAGCACGAGGAACTCACCGTCGTCGATCTCGAGGTCGAGGCGGTCGAGGGCGGGTGTGACATCCCCGGATAGATCCGTGCCGCCTGGGCGAACTCGACCGTGGCCATCAGGCTCTCCTCGTTGTTTCGCACCGACTTCGGTCGGTGCAGGAGCTTCGTTGAACTGTGGGTCCGCGAGCACGACGCGGCCCACGTGCTGATCGAGTGCGGATCGGGCGGTTCGTGCGAGCCCGGTGTCGGAGATCAACACCGACGCCCGATCCAATGCCGCGATGGTGCGCAGGCCGACCACGTTCCACTTGGTGTGATCCGCCAGCACGATCAGCTGTTGGGTCGCGCCGACGAAGGCTCGGTTGGTCTCGGCCTCCTCGAGGTTCGGTGTCGTGTACCCTCGTGTTCGCTCATCCCGTGGACGCCCAGGTACACCGTGTCGAGGTGGAGGGACCGGAGCGTGGCGAGGGCGACCGAGCCCACCAGCGCATCGGACGGAGTCCGTTCGCCGCCCGTGAGGAGCACGGTCCGATCCCGGCGGGGGACGCGGTGGAGGACCTCGGAGACCCGTACCGAGTTGGTGACCACGGTGAGGTTCGGGATGTCGACGAGGTGGAAGGCGAGCTGCCACGTGGTGGTGCCGGCGGTGATCCCGATCGCGCTGCCGGCCGCCACCAGCGAGGCCGCGCTGAGCGCGATGGCGTGCTTCTCGGCGATGTTCCGCCGCGACTTGGCGTCGAATCCCGGCTCGTCACTGCTGTGCTCGTCGCGCGCCGTCGCGCCGCCGTGCACCTTGGTCAACTGCCCGGCGTCGTCGAGCGCCTCGAGGTCGCCGGATCGTCATGTCGCTCACGGCCAGCAGCGTGGCGAGATCGCTGACCCGCACCGAACCGCGCCGGCGGACCTCGGCGAGGATCACCTCGTGACGCTGACGGGCGAGCGCGGGAGTCGCGAGCGCGTCGACGAGTTTGCGGGCAGCCACGGGCCGTAGCTTCCACCTCTTGACGCTCGGAAGTCAACAACTTCGAACAGGCTCAGGGCGACCATTCCCGGATTTCGAACATCCAATCGAACAAGTTGGGGCCAGTCCTGAGCGATTTATGTTCGAGAATCGCACAACGACCCTTGACATCACCCGAGTGGTCGCGCCAATGTGCACTTCTGGCCCAGATCGCCAGTCCGTTCCTGAGGGGGAGCCAATGTCACGGGATTCCGAACAGTCAGCTATTTCGCGCGAGCCCGGATTTCCCATCTCGCGTCGCACACTGCTGGCCGGTGCCGCCGCGATCGTCGGTGCCGGCGTCCTCGCCGCGTGCGGTTCCGACAGTGGGTCGAGCGCCGACACGACCGCTGCGGCCGGTGGCGCCGACACGACAGCCGCCGGTGGCGCCGAGTCCACGGCTGCTGCCCAGACGACGGCCGCCGAAACAACGGCCGCCGCGACCGTCGAAGCGGTGACGATCGGGCTGAACGAGGCCCAGGGCAGCGGGGTCGCCTACGACGGGCTCAAGGCCGGCCTCGATGCGACCGGCGTGCCGTACAAGGGCAACTTCGTCGATCACAACTCGTTCCAGGACAACATCACGAGCTACCTGCAGCAGCCCGACGATGTCTTCACCTGGTTCTCGGGCTACCGCATGCGGTTCTTCGCCGACAAGGGACTCGCTGGCGACGTCAGCGACGTGTGGGCGGGCCTGACCGGCTTCAGTGACGCGTTCAAGACCGCCTCCACCGGGAACGACGGCAAGCAGTACCTCGTGCCGACCAGCTACTACCCGTGGGCCGTGCACTATCGCAAGAGCCTGTTCGAGGAGAAGGGCTACAAGGTCCCCACGACCAAGGACGAGTTGGTGGCGCTCGCTCAGCAGATGCAGGCCGACGGGATCGTGCCGTTCGCCTACGCCAACGATGGAAAGTGGCCGGTCCAGGGCACGTTCGACATCCTCAACATGCGCATCAACGGCTACCAGTTCCACGTCGACCTCTTGGCCGGCAAGGAGGACTGGACGGGCGAGAAGGTGAAGAACGTCTTCAAGGTGTGGACCGAGCTGCTGCCGTTCCACCAGGAGAACCCCAACGGTCGCACGTGGCAGGAAGCGGCCACGGCGCTCGAGAACAAGGAAGCCGGGATGTACTACCTCGGCACGTTCGTCTCGAGTAACTCGACCGACCAGGCGTACTTGGACGACCTCGACTTCTTCAACTTCCCCGAGCTCGACCCGGCCATCGGCGCCGATGCGCTCGATGCTCCGATCGACGGCTTCATGATGGCCGCCGACCCGAAGAATCCCGAGGGTGCCAAGGCGATGCTGGCGGCGATCGGCAGCCTGCCGTTCATCGAGGCGATCAACCAGGTGAATCCGAGCGCGGTGCCGGCGAACTCCGAGTTCGACACGTCGGTGTTCACCCCGATCCAGAAGAAGTCGGCCGAACTCGTGCAGTCGGCGAAGAACATCGCTCAGTTCCTCGACCGCGACACGAGCCCGGACTTCGTCTCGAACGTCATCTCGGACGCCTTCGCCAACTTCCATGCGGACCCGTCCTCGATCGACAGCATTCTGGCCGACATCGAGGTCCAGAAGTCTCAGTACCTCTGAGCGGCAGAACTCTCCTCCTATGTCTGCTCACGAGCCGCCGGCGCCCTTGAAGTGGCGCCGGCGGCGGCGTTTCACCCAGCTGTCGCGGCGGGACAAGCTCACGCTCTGGTTCTTCGCCGGCGTTCCGACGGTCCTCCACATCACGTTCGTGTGGGTGCCGGCCATCTGCACGGTGCTCCTGTCGTTCACCAAGTGGGACGGCCTGAGGCTCGGTACGTGGAAGCCCATCGGCTTCGCCAACTACTGGGCCGTGTTCACGGTGTTCGACGGCAAGTTCTTCCCGGCCGTGTTCAACAACCTGATCCTGTTGGTGTTCCTGGCGCTCTGCAGCATGGTGGGGATCCTGCTGGCGTACTTGCTCGACAAGGACATCCGCGGCTCGGCGTTCTACCAGAGCGTGTTCTACATGCCGGTGGTGCTGTCGCTCGCCATCGTCGGATTCATCTGGAAAGGCGTCATGTACTCGCCCAAGCAGGGCCTGTTCAACGTCGTGCTCGGCCGCACCGAACAAGGGAACCAGATCGACTGGGTCGGCAACGCCGAGAAGATCTTCCAGTTCCACGTGCCCGGGCTCGACACACCACTCGGGTTGACCAAGAACTTCGCCGCGATCCTCGTCGCCATGGCGTGGCGCCACATCGGGTACGTGATGGTGCTGTACCTCGCCGGGCTCAAGAGCGTGGACCCATCGCTGCGGGAGGCGGCGGCGATCGACGGGTGCAACGAGTGGCAGGCCTTCCGCTCGGTGATCTTCCCGGTGATGAAGCCCATCAACGTCGTCGTGTTCGTCATCACGGTGATCGAGGCGCTGCGCGCCTTCGACATCATTTTCGCCCTGAAGTCCCCACCCGGCACGAAGGTGCTCGGCGTCCTCGTGCGCGACAACCTCGTCGGCGAAGGTGGTGGGCAGGTGGGCCTGGGCTCGGCCTATGGCGTGGTGCTGTTGGTGCTGTGCCTCGTGTTCATCGTGTGGTACCTGGTGAACAACTACCGGGAGCAGGAATCATGAGCGCCCAACTCACCGTCGTGACCCGCCAGCGAGTCCGCACCCGCCTCATGCGCGCCGGGCTGTACGTGTTCCTGACCCTGATGGCCATCGTGTGGTTGATCCCGGTCGGGAGCGCGGTCTACGCCTCGATGCGGCCGTACTCGGAGACGCAGAAGTACGGGATCTTCTCGTGGCCGAAGTCCTTCACCTTCCAGAACTTCCGCGATGCGTGGCGCCAGGGCGGGATGACCCACACCTTCATGAACACGATGTACATCACGTTGCCATCCATCGTGTTGATCCTGGTGCTGTCCAGCATGATGGCCTTCGCCGTGAGCCGCTTCTCCTGGCGGTTCAACGTCACGCTGCTGATGATCTTCACCGCCGGCAACCTGTTGCCGGCCCAGGTGATCTTCCAGCCGCTGTTCCAGATGTACAAGGCGATCCCGTGGCCCGACGCCCTGAGCGACACGAACACCGGAAGTCTGCTCGGTACCAAGATCGGCGTGATCATCATCCACGTCGCGTTCCAGACCGGGTTCTGCACCTTCGTCCTCAGCAACTACATGAAGACGATCCCGAAGGAGCTCGGTGAAGCCGCAGCGGTGGACGGCGCCAGCGTGTGGCGGCAGTACTTCCAGATCATCATGCCGTTGTGCCGACCAGCGATCGCCGCGTTGGCGACGCTCGAGTTCACGTGGTTGTACAACGACTTCTTCTGGGCCGTGGTGCTGATCCAGCAAGGCGATCAGCGTCCGATCACCTCGTCGGTGGCCAACCTCGGTGGGCAGTTCTTCTCCAACGACAACCTCATCGCCGCGGGCTCGATGATCATCGCCCTGCCGACGCTGGTGGTCTACCTGGCGTTGCAGAAGCAGTTCATCAGCGGCTTGACACTCGGCGCCAACAAGGGCTGAGCTCCGCACATGCTCCCCGTCCTCGGCGAACTGCGGCCCTGGGCCGACCCGGCCCAGATCGAGATCAATCGCCTACCGATGCGGGCGCCGTTGCCGCTCGCTGACGACGCCCGCCGCTGCCTCGACGGTGACTGGGCGTTCCGGCTGTTCGAATCGCCCGACGCCGTCCCGGCCGCCGCCGTGACCGGCCCGACGCCGGACGTTGCGACGCAGTGGCGCACCGTCGCCGTGCCGGGCAACTGGACCATGCAGATCCCCGAGGACCTGCCCCAGTACACGAACATCCAGATGCCGTTCCCCGGTCCGCCACCGGTGCTCCCGGAACGGAATCCCACCGGTGTGTACCGCCGTTCGTTCAAGGTCGGCCGGGGATGGCGGGCCGGTCGGATCGTGCTGCACATCGGCGGGGCCGAGAGCGTGCATGCGGTCTACCTGAACGACCGGTTCGTCGGCTACGGGACCGACAGCCGGTTGGCCAGCGAGTACGACGTCGCCGACCACGTGGTGGCCGGCGACAATCATCTCGCCATCGTCGTCATGCGGTACAGCGCCCACAGCTACATCGAGGACCAGGACCAGTGGTGGATGGCCGGACTGCACCGCACGGTCGTTCTCGAAGCGCGTGCCACGGTTGGCCTCGCGGATCTGCATGCCGATGCGGACTGGGACCAGGACGCCTCGACCGGCTCGCTCACCGCGCGTGCCACGGTGTCCTTCCACGGCGCTCCGGTCGCCGGTTATCGAGTGCGGGCCTGGCTCGAGTCCGCCGACGCCCGGCGCATCGGCGCGCCGCAGGTGCGAGATGTGCCGCACCGTCACGCCGCGCCCTACGTCTTCTCCGGCTTCCAAGCGGTCGCGTCCTGGGCCTCGCTGAAGGTCTCGCCGTGGAGCGCCGAGCGCCCGAACCTGTACCGGGTCTGCGTCGAGCTGCTCGCCCCCGACGGCCGAGTCGTCGAGTCGACCTCGCAACGCGTCGGGTTCCGGCACATCGAGATCCGCGACCGACAGCTGCTCGTGAACGGTCAGCCGATCTGGATCTTCGGCGTCAACCGCCACGACCATCATCCCGACCGTGGTAAGGCGGTGACGGTCGAGGACATGCGCGCCGACCTCGTCGCCATGCGGGCCCACAACATCACAGCGGTTCGCACCTCGCACTACCCGAACGACCCCCGGTTCCTCGACCTGTGTGACGAGCTCGGCTTCTACGTCGTCGGCGAAGCCAACATCGAGAGCCACGGCTACAACTTCTCGCTCTGCAACGACGCCAGGTACCGCTCCGCATGGGTGGAGCGCGGCGCCCGCATGGTCACGCGTGATCGCAACCACCCGTCGATCATCCTGTGGAGCCTGGGTAACGAGAGCGGTTACGGCACGAACCACGACGCCCTGGCCGGATGGATCCGGCGGGCCGATCCGAGCCGACCCCTGCACTACGAAGACGCCGTGCGGATCGAGGGGTGGGTGGATGGCGGGCGGCCGGCGACGGACGTGGTGTGTCCGATGTACCCAACGATCGAATCGATCCGCGCGTACGGCGAGGACCCGCGGGGCGACCGGCCATTGATCATGTGCGAGTACAGCCACGCGATGGGCAACTCGAACGGCTCGCTCGCCGACTACTGGGCGGTGATCACCTCGACCCCGGGCCTCCAGGGCGGGTTCCTCTGGGAATGGAAGGATCACACCCTTCGTCAGCGGCTGGCCGACGGCACCGTGCGCCTCGCCTACGGGGGGCAGTTCGGTGACGAGCCGAACGATTGCAACTTCGTCGCCGATGGGCTGATGTCGTCCGAGCTCGTGCCGCACCCGGCGATGCGCGAGGTCGCGTGGGTGTACCGCCCGATCACCGTGGAGCGGGCCCGGCGCGGGCTCACGATCACGAACCGTCAGTCGTTCCTCGGCCTCGACGGACTCGAGGCCCGATGGGAACTCTTCGTCGACGGCGAGCCGGTGCGGACGGGTCGACTGAAGCTGCCGAAGCTGGCGCCGCGCGCCGCGGTGACCGTTCCGGTGCCGTGCGACCTCCCACCCCGTGGCGACGCACGGCTCACCGTCCGGTTCGCGACGAAGTCGGAGCGGTGGTTCGCGACGGCTGGTCATGTCGTGGCGTGGGATCAGGTCGTCCTGCGGGACCGGCCTCGTCCTGCCGTGCGCACGGACAATGGCGCCCCTCCTTCGAGCTCGGTCCTGGTCGGGCCGCCGGTCCTGAACCTCTGGCGGGCAGCCACCGACAACGACGGGTTCAAGCTGATGCCCGAGCTCGCGCAGCGCCTCCGGGTGGGCGGCCAGAGTTTGCGGCAGTGGCAGGAGGCGGGCGTCGACCGGCGGCCCGCCGAGGACCTCGTCGCTCACCGCTGCCGCGTCACCGAGACTGCCGACGGCGAGGTGTACCACCATGTTGTCGACGTCCCGGAGGGGCTCGCCGATCTCCCCCGAGTCGGTGTCGTGCTCCGGGTCGACCCGCGCTTCGACCACATGCGGTGGTGCGGACGCGGACCCCACGAGAACTACCCCGACCGACAGTCGTCGGCCACGGTCGGCGTCTGGGACCAGCCCCTCGACGAGCTGCCCTACGTCGTGCCGCAGGAGTTCGGGCTGCGGACCGACTGCCGGTGGCTCGAGCTCGTCGATCGAGCATCGGGTGACGTGTTCGCGATCGATGCGCTGAGTCCGGCGTCGCTCCACATCTCGGCGACCCGCCATCTTCCGAGCGATCTGTTCGAGGCCGCGACGGTCCCGGAGTTGAGGCGACGCGGCGAGATCGTCGTGTGCATCGATGTTGCCCACCGGGGTCTCGGCACCGCGAGCTGCGGGCCCGATGTGCTCGACCAGTATCGGCTCTCGTCCGGTCGGTTCGAGTTCTCGTACCGCCTGTCGACGCGCCGCTAGACCTCGAGGCGTCGGGCGCCCTCGACCGGCCGCACCTTCCAGCCCTCGAGGTCGGCACCTCGTTCGCACATCGCGATCACGCATCCGCCGAACCCGCCGCCGGTCATGCGAGCGCCGTGCACCGCTGGGTGTTCGAGGAGTGCGTCGACCGCAGCGTCCATCGCCGGGGTCGAGATCTCGAAGTCCTCGGCCATGCTGCGGTGGCTGCGTACCATCGCGTCGCCGGCCGAGGCGTAGTCGCCGGCGCGCAGCGCAGCGGCGAACTCGAGGACACGGGCGTTCTCGGTGATCACGTGACGGGCACGGCGGGCGACGACCCCTCCGAGCTCGGCGACGCGGTCGAGCCCGGCTGATCGCAGCGGCCCGATCGCCGCCTCGGCCGCCCGGCACTGCTCGACCCGGTCCGTGTACTCCGAGCCCTCCAGCGTGCGATGAGCGATGAAGCGGACGACGATCTCGACGTCGTCGGGCACCGGCACGTGCTCGAACTCCAGGGTGTGGCAATCGAGCATGAGGGCGTGGCCCGCCGTGGAGGCCGCGATGCAGAGCTGGTCCATGATGCCGGTGGGTACGGAGGTGGCGAGGTGCTCGGCTCGCTGGCCGAGCTGCGCCAGTTCGGTCGGTGTCCCGGCGAAGCCGAGGGCGAGCGCGACCGCAAGCTCGAGCGAGGCGCTGGAGGAGAGTCCGGCACCGACCGGGATGGTGGTGGTCACCAATCCGTCGATCCCCGAGGTGGGCCGGACGAGGGAGGACACCGCGGCGACGTACCGCCCCCACCGGGGTTCCAACGTTGCGTCGAAGGGCTCGTCGAGTTCCAGGTCGACCGCGAGGTCCTCGGACTCCGAGTTCAGGTGGATCCGGTCGGAGGCCTCGCCGACGATCTCGGTCCACCGATCGATCGACATCGGGAACACGAGGCCTCCGTTGTAGTCGGTGTGCTCACCGATGAGGTTGACCCGGCCTGGAGCGCGTACGTGGATCGGCACGCCTCGACTGTACGGCGTGCACGATGGCCTTCTGCTCGCACCCCTGGGTCACGTTGCCGAGTTCGTCGGCTCGGGCGGCCCGACGGATTCCTCGGCGGTCCGCCCACGAGAGCGCGGGGTGGGCAGCTTGTCGTCCTGTGTTGCTCGGTAGGAGATCTGCAACGCAGGCCTCGGGCGGTTCGACGCGTTGAGCGAGCCCGCGTGGAGCAGGTGACTGCTGAAGACGAAGGCCGTGCCCGCAACTCCGGTGAGGACCTCTTCACCCTCGAGGTGATCGACCTTCTGAGAAACGCGCTGCTGGTCGACGCGTCGATGACTCCCGGGCACCACACGCGTGGCGCCGTTGTCGGGCGTGAACGCAACGAGTGCCACGACCGCTGTCGCACCGGCGGCGGGCGCCCGAGGATCCAGCCGTGGGATGTCGTCAGCGTGGAGCTGCTGGTGACCCGTGCCGGGACCGGGGGACCGGTAGGCGATCTCCGTCACCGTCCAACCAGTCGGCAGGATCTGGTCGACCACGGCGCCCAGGGCCTCGGCGATCGCCCTCGTGCCCGGCAAGCGCTCGTCGAGGCCGGTGAGTCGCCGAGTGGCTCCATGAGGCTTGTCGCCGGCGCGGACTTCGGTGAGGTCGTCAGCGAGACCTTCGCACACGGCGGCGATGGTGGCGGCGACGTCAGGTGTGACGAGTCCTTCCACCCGAAGCCAGCCCACGCTGTCGTCGTAGTTCGGCATCCGCGCCATGGGCTGACGCTACGTCCGAACGATCGCTCGCTCAGACCGTGGGTTCGGGATGGGCCATGGTGCGCAGGAGATGGGCCACGAATCGCTGCCAATGAGCGTCGTCGGGGGGGTGCTGGCCCGCGGCGCGCTGCACCAGCAGGCCCAGATGCAAGGTCTGCACGAGGTAGACCAGCGAGTCGAAGTCGGCGTCGGGGCTGGCCGACCCGTCGCCCTTCGCCATCTCGATGAACGAAGCGTCACGCGTCGTTCGCCATCGCTGGCGTGCCTCGGAGATCGCGGCTGCGAGCGTCGGCTTGCGGCGCGCTGCGACGTACGCCTCGAGCTGGATCGCCTCTTGGTCGTCGAGTGGCTCGGTGGCCCGACCCGCTTCGGCAAGCATGTCCGCCACGGCTTTGTCGGTCTTGAGATGCTCGCTCGCCTGCCGTTCCACGGCCGCGATCACCGCGGCGAGCAGCAGCTCGTCCTTCGACTCGAACCGACCGTACGCCGCGCCGATGGACAGGCCGGCAGCCCGCACGACATCGACGATCCGTGCCCCGTCGTAGCCCTTCGTCGCGAACACCTGCGCGGCGGCCTCGAGCAGACGCTCGCGCAGTGGGTCTCCCGGAAGTTCCGTGTCCGGGCCGCTCGGGATGCCGCGGTCAGCGAGCGACGACGAACTCGGCGCCGGCGGGGGTGCGACGGCCACGGGTCAGTCGGCGACCTGAAGGATGCGCACCGGGAGCTCGCGCGGCCCACGGATCTGGCCGACGCTCCAGCGGACGTCTCCGGCGAGCTCGAAGCGCGGGAAGCGCTTGATGAATTCCTCGATGGCGACCTTGAGCTCGAGGCGGGCCAGGTTCGACCCGATGCACCGGTGGATGCCGAGCCCGAACGCTGCGTGCCGGTTCTCCTGGCGATCGACGATGAACGTGTCGGGATCCTCGAACTTCAGCGGGTCGCGGTTGGCGGCGGGGAAGGGCAGCAGCACCCAGTCGTCCTGCTTCATCGGGCAGCCGTGGAAGTCGACGTCCTTGGCGACCATGCGGGCCATGGTGACCGGGGCGTAGGAGCGGAGGAACTCCTCGAGCGCGAAGGTCATCACCTCGGGATCGTCGAGCAGTCGCTGGTGGTCCTCGGGGTGTTGGGCGAGGTGCCACAAGGACGAACCGATGGCCGACCACGTGGTGTCGATGCCGGCGATCAGCAGCAGGACGATCATCCCGCCGGCTACCTCGTCGCTCACCGGCATGCCCTCGATCTCGACGTTCAGCAGGTAGCTGGTGAGGTCGTCGCGCGGGTTCTCACGGTGGTCGTGGATCTGCTCGGTGATGTAGATGCCGAGGTCTTCCATGCCCTCGCGAGTACCGGGTTCTTCGGCGATGCGCTCGAGGGCGTCGTGGACGAACTTGCGGAACAGCTCCTCGTCCTCCGCCGGGAAGCCGAGCATGCGGCCGATGACGTTGACCGGGATGTTCTGCGCGTAGTCGACTGCGGCGTCGATGATGGTCTCGCCGGGCGCGATCTCGCCCATCCGGTCGAGCAGCTCGACGCACAGCTTGCGGACCTCGGGTTCCCACGGCTCGATCTGCTTCGGAGCGAACGCCGGCAACAGGAGGCGGCGAGCCATGCCGTGGAACGGCGGGTCGCTGGTGATGGGCGGCGCACCACCGATCGGCGCAGGCAACGCGAGGTCGCCGGGTCGACCGACGCTCACCACCACGGAGCGGCTGGTGAAGTGCTCGGTGTCGTAGGCCACCTCGTGCACGGTGTCGTGAGTGATCGGCACCCACATACCGCCGTAGCGTTCGGAGTGGGCCACCGGGCATCCGCCCTCGCGCAGCTCCTTCCACACCCGGGGTGCGTCGGGGTTGTACGCCGGGTCGCCATGGTCGAAGTCGGTGGTGAAGTCGCTGACGGGCCCGTAGTCGTCGGCGTTGTAGGGCACTCGCTGCCAGACGTGGGTGCCCTCGGGCGAGGTGCCGAAGACGTGCGGCACGTACTCGGGGCGCTGCGGCACGGTGTCGGTCATGTCAGCTGTCCTCCAGGACCTTGATCGCGAACTCGGGGCAGTTCGAGGCGGCCAACCGGGCCTTCTGGTGAAGGTCGGCAGGCACCTCGCCGTCGACCAACAGCATTGCCTGGCCGTAGTCGTCGACGTCGAACAGCTCTGGCGCCAACGCGTAGCAACGGTTGTGACCTTGACACCTCTCGGCATCCAGCTGAAGACGCATGAGAGGAATGTAGGCCGTTCGAGTGCCGGGATCCAGGGCGCGAAGAACTCTTTTTCTTGAGCGCCGAGGTCGCCGAGACCCATCGTCGAGGGCGGTCTGGGGCTACCGGGATGTGGCGATTCGTTCGACGTTGGTCCATCCGGCCCAGCCGCGTTCTTCGAGGAGGCGCAGCAGCTTCCGTGCGACGGGTACGGCGTTGAGGAACACCTCGTCGAGCAGCGCGACCAGTTCCGCGTCGAGCGTGAAGTCGGCGTCGTGGCCATCGGTCGTGCTCTTCCAGGTCGCCTCGAACATTGCGACGAGTCGGTCGGCTACGGCCGGAAGGCGGGGGTCATCGGTCGCCCAGTCGGCTGCCTCGACGAGGTCGAAGTAGACGGCGATGACCGCGGGGTCTTCGAGTTGACTGCGCTTGAGGGCCATGAGCGTCGGCATCTGGTCGGGAATCTGTGCGGCCACCATGATCCAGGCGTCGCCCTCGATCGAGATCGCCTGCTCAGGCACGCCGAGCTCTCGGAGCCGGTCGAGATAGGCGACGGCTTCGGGCGGAAGGGCGAGGTGATCGCCGGCGACGAGCGCTGCGACCCGTTCCCGGTGTCGCTGTCGTGCCCGGATCTCTGCACGCAAACCGCGATCGATTTCGGCGATCGCGGCCGCGAACTCGTTCGCATCGGCGCCGAGTAGGTGGTGCACTCGTGACAGCGGCACGCCGGCGTCGGTCAGGGTCTTGATTCGGATCAGGGCCACGACGTCCGCCGCGTCGTAGCGCCGGTATCCGGATCGGTCGCGTTGGGGTTCAGGCAGGAGCCCCTTGGCGTGGTAGTGACGCACGGCTCGTACGGTCACTCCTGCGTACGCCGCGAGCTGGCTGATCGTCAACATGGCGCAGCACGGTTCATCACGCCAGTGTGTTCCACATTCAGCTCAGCTTCCGGCGGTACGTGTGCATGCCGATGCTGTAGGCGGCTATCAGCAGACCGATGCACCATGCGAGGGCGAGCCAGACGTCGTCGCCGAGCGGCTGGTCGGCGTACAGGTTGCGGAGCGTGTCCACGATCGAGGTGATCGGTTGGTTCTCGGCGAACCATCGCACTGGACCGGGCATGCCGGTGGTGGGCACGAAGGCCGAGCTGATGAACGGTAGGAAGACGAGCGGGTACGCGAAGGCTCCGGCACCCTCGGGCGACTTCGCAACGAGGCCGGCGCTGACGGCGAGCCAGGTGAGCGCGAGCGTGAAGATGGTGATGAAGCCGAGCACCGCGAGCCAGGCGGCGGGGCCGCCGGCGGAGCGGAAACCGATCGCCACGGCGACTGCCACGACGATGAGGATCGAGACGAGGTTGGCAATCAACGAGGCGATGACATGTCCCCACAGGAACGCCGAGCGGGCGATCGGCATCGATTGAAAGCGCTCGGCGATACCGCTGGAAACGTCGGTATACAGGCGCACGGCGGTGTAGGCGATGCCGGACGCGACTGTGATCAGCAGAATTCCCGGAAGCAGGTAGTCGACGTAGGCGATGCTGCCGTGTCGATCGCCCCGCCGAACACGTACACACGAACATCAGGAGCATCACGATCGGTGTGACGGCGGTGGTGATGATCGTGTCGGGACTGCGCAGGACATGACGCAGAGACCGGCCGAGCAAGGTCGTCGTGTCGCGCAAGAAGTCTGTGTTCATCGCGCGGCACCTCGTTCGCCGCCGCAGTCGGTGTGAGGACGGAACCCTGGGGTGGCGGCGGCGCGTGGTTCCGACGAGCGTGAGGAAGATGTCTTCGAGGCTCGGTTGCTTCTCGACGTACTCGACGTGGGCGGGCGGCATCAGCGACTTGAGTTGAGCGAGGGTCCCGTTGACGAGGATGCGGCCGTCGTGGAGGATCGCGAGCCGGTCGGCGAGCTGTTCGGCCTCGTCGAGGTGCTGCGTGGTCAGCAACACCGTGGTGCTCTGCGGGCGAGTTCGGGTGGACGTTGCCACAGCTCGAGGCGAGCTTGCGGGTCGAGGCCAGTCGTCGGTTCGTCGAGGAACACCACCGGTGGCTCTCCGATGAGGCTCAGTGCGATGTCGAGTCGGCGGCGCATCCCGCCCGAGTAGGTCCCGGCCCGACGGTGTCCGGCGTCGGTCAACGCGAAGCGTTCGAGCAGGTTGTCGGCGATCCGGCCTGGTTGATCGAGATGGCGCAAGCTGGCGACCAGAATCAGGTTCTCACGCCCTGAGAACGTCGTCGACCGCCGAACTGTCCGGTGAGGCTTTATCGACCTGCGCACGTCGGCGGCGTGGGGCTACGGCGAAAACCGTTCACCGTGGCTGTCCCGGCGTCAGGCTTCAGCAGGGTGGCGAGGATCTTCACGATGGTGGACTTCCCGGCGCCGTTCGAGCCGAGCAACGCAAGATGGAGCCTGCACGTCGAAGTCGACACCACGTAGCACTCCACATCACCAAACGACTTTGTCAGCCAGCGATCTCGATCGCGGAGTTGTGCACATGAGCGCAGCATGTGCTGGCCGACCCTGCGTCAGCGTCGACCCCCACGCGCCAGCGTCCCTCGGGATCACCCGGTGGCCCTGGCGGCGCGGCGCCGGCCGGATGGGCGCCGCCGTGGCGGTGTCACCGGTCGGGCTGGGCTAGGTCGCTCGAGTCCGGTGAAGAGCTCGACGACATCGGCTGCCTCGAAGACCCGATAGCGCTGCCGCCCGACGTTTCGCTGACGAAGAACCCCAGCAGCTTCGAGACGCTTGATGGCTTCCCCGGTGCGCATCTCGGATCGTCCGATCAGCTGTGCGGCACTCTCGACGGTGATGGCTGGGACCCCCGGGAGGACATCGAGGAGCAGTTCGACCGCCGAATCGGCGCGGACGCGTCCGAGCTGCTCGCTTATCGTCCGTCGAGTGCCTCGATCCTGCTCGCGTAGATCTCCGCGTCGTGGCACGATCGGTGCGTTGCGGTTGCGAATGTGCGAAGCCACGTCGCTGCGTCGGTGGAACGTTCAGGGCTGTCGTGGGCGCCCACGTGGCGGTACGCCGTCAGACCGGCGATGTAGTCGCGCGCCCAGGTGGCAAGCACGAGGCTGATCGGTGGGACGAAGCGAGGAGCAAGTCCGCGCCGGCGCAGAATCACGTGGATGAGTGCTCGTCCCGCTCGTCCGTTGCCGTCGGCGAAAGGATGGATCGTCTCGAATTGTGCATGCGCGATCGCGGCCTGCACGAGCGCAGGATGGTCGTCTCCGTTGACGTATGTCATCAGGTCGTGCAGGAGGGCGCCGAGCGACTCCGATGGCGGGGGGACGAATGCCGCAGAGCAGGGGTTGTAGCTGCTTCCACCGATCCAGTTCTGCGCCTTACGGACGACGCCGCCGATCTGTGGTGTGGGAGAGCGTTCCATCAAGATGCGGTGGATGTCGAGGAGATCGTCGAGTGAGATCGGGCCGGTCGCGGAGCCCAATTCGATGGCGGCCTCCATGGCGGCGACGTTCGCGAGGATCTCTACCGCGACTCGATCCGCGGCGTCGCCTCTCTGGGCGAGCGCAACCCCGGCGTCGAGCAGGCGGCGCGGGCCGGCCTCCAAGCCTTCGATCTTGGAGGAGGCGACCGACTCCGTGCACAGCAAGAAGCGCGCCAGTCCTTCCAAGCCGATATGGGATGTCGCAGAGGTGTTCAGTTGTCGGATGGCTCCCTCGGCATCGGTGAGGTCGGCGACGAGATCAGCGGGAAGCGCAAGATCCCAACCCTCGAGTGGATCGGGCAGGTATGCGTCGAACTCGCAACCCTGACGGTCGCGCCGGCCCATACCCTGGAACGACGAGGTCCATCGTTGTCGGATCAGCGTTCCCATGAACCGTGAGCACCTCCCGAGTTAAGTAACGGTTATACTCTAACCGTTACTTACGCACGGTGTCGGCAACGCAAGCTCGACCACCCTCGTGGGCTCGGTCGTGTCCGGACATCGCCACTCACGGCGAGACGAGGTTGGCAAACCTCGAGCGTTCTTGCGGGCAACTGTGGTGCACGTCGGAACGTGCCGGCCGCACACATCATCGCGGCGAGTCCACCGAGCAGGAACGGCATCCGGGCTGATGAGGTCTGGATGATCCAGCCGACCGCCAGCGCTCCGAGTGGCGTGCTTCCGTTCCACGCCATCTGGTGAAGCGCCATCACGCGTCCCTGCATCGCTGGTTCCGTGGCCTGTTGCACCGCGACGGTGTTCACCGATTGGAAGCACGCCGACGCGAACCCGAGGGGAATGGCGAGGACGACGAAGATCGGGTAACTCGGCGCCATCGCGAGCACGACGAGCATGGTGCTGAAGCCGACGAGCACCCGTGCGAGAGTTCGGCGAGGGTCGGGGGCGATGCCGGCGGCGTAGATGCCGCCGAGGATCGACCCGATCGCGCTGACGCTCATCGCCATGCCGACTGCGCCGGGCCCGCGGTCGAATCCGAATCCCACCATGGCGGGGAACGTGGTCTGGAAGTTGAGCACGACCAGCCCGACGACCGCCATCACGATGAGCGGACGACGCACGTCGGGGTGGTGGCGCACGTAGGCGACGGCTGCTCGCAGGTTGCCGGTTGCTCGATCGCCGTGCGGTCGCGGAACGAGTCGGTTGCGATCGATGCTGGCGAGGGCGCCGAGCACGACGACGAACGACACGGCGTTGACGTAGAAGCAGGAGGCGACGCCGGTGACGGTCACGAGTGCACCACCGAGCGCCGGCCCGACGAGCCGTGACACCGAGGCGATGGTGCTGTTGGCGGCCACCGCGCTGGGGAGGGTCTCCTGTCCGACGAGTTGGTACAGCAGCGCCTGCATCGCCGGTCGTTCGACGGCGAGTACCAGTCCGGACACGAAGGTGAGCGCATAGATGACCCGGAGGTCGTCGGTTCCACCGGAGACGACGAGACCGAATGCGAGCGCAAGGACCGCCGACACCGCCGATGTGGTCAGCAACAGTCGGCGGTTGTCGACCCGGTCTGCCAGCACTCCGGCCGGGGCGCCGAGGAGCAACAACGGCAGGAACTGCAGTGCCACCACGAGTCCCAGGCGGTCGCTCCGGCCGGTGCGGTCGAGCACCAGCCACGTGAGTGCGAGCGCCTGGAGCCAGGTACCGATGTTCGAGATGACCTGACCGATGAAGTACCGGCGGAAGTTCGCGTGGCGGAACGCGGTGAAACGTGCCATCACGAGTCCTGACGCAACAGGAGGCCGGTGCCGATCGCCACGGCGGCGGTGGCCCAACATCCGATGACCAATGCGTTGCCGACGTTCGAGAGCGCGGCAGCCAGCGTTTCGGCGGTGTCGGTCGCCGAACGGGAGCCGAGCAGACCGTGGGCGGCGGTGAACGGCATCAGTCGCGACACGGTGGCGGGTGCCATCCCTTGCACGAGCGACTCGACGGCGAGCGCCCAGATGAGTACCGCGGTCACGGCGGCTGCACTGTGCCACGGTCAGGCCGACGCCGAGGCCGAGCACCGATGCGAGCGTGGTGAGGACCAGCGCCCACGCCACGCCGGAGGCCGCGCACCGGAGAGGTCGCCGGGTGTCCATGCCGCTGGCGACCATGCCAGCGAGTCCGCCGAGGATTCCGAGCGCACCCATGACGAACCCAGCGCGGCCGCGGTGACGATCTTCGCGGCAACGATGATCGGTTTCGACGGGCGAGCCGTGAGGCTTCCGGCGAGGGTGCCGTGCTGCACCTCGGTGGTGAACAACAGGTGCCCGCGACCACGACGAACAGCGTCGTGAGCCAACTGGACACGAGGAACGTGTTCCCGATGGTGAAAGGCAGATGGTCGTACGGATCGGTCACCACGACCTTGCCGAGGATCGAGGACATGGTGACGCCGACCACGGTCGTCAGTCCGAGAAGATGGCCGTGGCGCCACAGGCTGAGCTTGATCCGTTCGCTGCGGATGGCGGCGAGCACGTTGCGGACGGTCGTCGATCCGTGGTTGGTCGTGATGGGTCGGGGGTGGGTGGTGGCGTTCATGGTGGGTCCTTGTCGTCTGGTGCGTCAGGTCAGGCCGCCGCGTAGCGAGCGGCGTCGCGGTGTGAGGTCGAGGAGGATGTCCTCGAGGCTGAGGGAGCGGTCGCGGTCGAGGGTGACGGACAACGGCTCGGCGGTGATCAGCTGGCCGTTGCCCACACGACCGTCGGCGAACGTGGCCAGTTCGGTGATGAAGTGACTGGAGACGAAGACGGTGCCGCCGTCGTCGGCGAAGGCGGTGAGCATCGTGCGCAACCAGCGGATGCCGTCGGGGTCGAGCACGTTCGCCGGCTCGTCGAGCATCAGCACCTCCGGGTCTCCGAGCAGGGCGCTCGCGATCGCGAGACGCTGGCGCATGCCGAGCGGCTGCGCACCCGTTGGTCGGCGGCCCCGTCCAGGCCGACGAGGTGCAGGACCTCGTCGGCGCAGGAACGGGGAGCGAGGTCGAAGCGGCCAATGCCAGCAGGTGGTTGCGAGCGGATCGACCGGGATGCATCGCACGGGCGTCGAGGACGACACCGACGGTACGTGCCGGGTCGCGGAGCTCTGCGTAGCCCGAGCCGTTGTAGGACACGGTGCCCGAGTCAGGCCGGTCGAGGCCGACCATCATGCGCATCGTGGTCGACTTGCCGGCGCCGTTGGGGCCGACGAAACCGGTGATGCGTCCGGCGCCGAGCTCGAAGGTGAGGTCGTCGACGACCGTGCGGCGGCCGTACGACTTGGTGAGATGGGAAACGCGGATCATGGGGTGCTCCTCGGGTCGGTACTGGTGTGTTGCGTACTGGTGTGTTGCGTACTGGTGTGTTGCGTGTGGCTGGGTTTGCGCGGCGGCTGGTCTCGTGGCGGCGTGGCGCGACTCGATGTGGCCGATCGAGATCAACTCGGCGTTCATCGACGCCAGGTGGGCGACGAGGCCGTTCAGGTGGGAGGCGTCACGGACCCGGCCGCGGAGCCGGGTGACCCCGGCCTCGTGGTGGTCCACGGTGAAGTCGTCCACGAACGGAACGAGCAGGTGACCGGCGATTCGCCCTCGCAGCACGATCTCGTGGGTGGGTGCTTCGGGCATGCCGTCACGATCACCCCGGACCGGGTGAAGGTGCTTCACCTGATCGGCGGTTCACCTCGGTGAACGCCAGCTAGGTTCGGCCCGTGAACGAGCGGTCGACGAGCACACTGGCCGCGACCAAGTTGCGCGCACCCACGCCCCCGCCTCGCCTCATCGACCGCAGCCGTCTCGCGACCGTCTTGCGCGATGCCAACGCTGCCGATCTCCCGCTCGTGCTCGTCTCGGCCCCGGCCGGCTCCGGGAAGTCCACCCTCGTCGCCGGCTGGGCAGATGAGTACCGGGGATCGGTGGCGTGGCTGCAACTGGAGGAGTCCGATTCCGACCCTGCCCGTTTCTGGGTCTCGGTCACGGCCGCAATCGGCGCGTTGCACGCGGAGGTCGCCGACCATCTGGGCCCGGTGCTGGCCGGCTCGTTCGGCGTCGGCGAGGTCGTGGTGCCTGCGCTCGTCAACGAGGTCGAGTCACTCCCCGGACGCCTGATCGTCGTGTTGGACGACTACCACCTCATCGACGCAGTCGAGGTGCACCGAGGCGTGGAGCGTTTCATCGACCTGTGTCCGCCGAATCTCACGATCGTGCTGATCACTCGCGCCGATCCGCCGTTCCGGCTCGGTCGTATGCGGGTGCGTGGGCGCGTCCGGGAGATTCGAGGGAGCGACCTACGGTTCGATTCCGCCGAGGCAGCCGCCTTGCTGGGCTCCGCCGCCGCTGGGTTGACCCCGCAGCGACTCGACGACCTGTGCGCGCGCACCGAGGGTTGGGCCGCCGGGCTCGTGCTCGCCGGGTTGTCGCTCGACCGGGTCGACGATGCGGATCGATTCGTCGACACCTTCGGCGGCGATGACCAACTCATCGTCGGCTACCTCACCGACGAGATGCTCGCCCGGCTCGACCCGGACGAGCGCACGCGGATCGTGGAAGCCGCAGTGCTGCACCGGCTCTCTGGCCCGCTGCTCGACGCCGTCACCGGCTCCGACGACGGTGCCCGCTGGCTCGATGCCCTCGCCTCCCGAAACCAGCTCGTGATCCGGCTCGACACCGTTGGTGAGTGGTACCGCTATCACCACCTGTTGCGCGACATGCTCCTGCTCGAGGCCCGGCGATCGATCCCGGACCGGCTGCCCGATCTCCACCGACGCGCCGCAGCATGGTTCGAAACATCCGACCATCCCGCCGCCGCCGTGGACCACCGCCTGGCGGCAGGGGACCGCGAACAGGCGATGCGACTGATGCGCGTGGTCGGACCGGACCTGCTCGGTAGTGGCGAACTTCGTATCCTGCGCAACATCCTCGGCCGACTGTCTGCGGGGGGTGAGCTCGATGCGACCTGCTTGGCGCTGTCCGGCTGGGATCACTACCTCACCGGTCGCTACGACCGAGCTCGGCAGCTCCTCGATTCCGCGCTCGCTTCGCTGCCCGCCGACGTGGATCCGATGCGGCTCATGCCGCTCCGAATCAATATCGCTCTCGGCACGGGTGACGTGGGCGAGGCACTGAGCGTTGCTCGAGACGTGGTCGCCAACGGCGACCTCGAAGCGCAGCCCAGCGAACTCATCACTGCGGCGATGGCCGCCTTTGTCTGGGCGGGGCTGTCCGACGAAGCACTGGCAATCCTCCCCACCGCCCTCGCCCGCACCCGAGCCGAGCACCGCACGACTGCGCACGGCATGTCGCTGGTCGCAGCAGCCGTCGTCGAATTTCACCGTGCCGACCCAGCAACTGCGCTCGCTGCAGCGCAGCGGGCCCTCGACTTCGCGGGGAGTTCCGGCCTCGGTGCGTATCACGGGATCGCGCCGGCCTTGGCCATCCGAGCCGCGGTGACGCCCGGCGCCTCCGCACAGAGCGACGCCGAGCAGGCCGTGACGCTGGCCCGGCGGGCGACCACCAGACTCGGGCTCGTCTTCGTCCTCACGCTCGCCGGCGACGTGCTGCTCCGAGACGATGGCGCGATGCTCCGAGCCGGTGGCGAGGACGGTCGGGCGCTGATCGACGAGGCTCATCGGATCATCGAGACGTGCGCGGACCCGGGTATCGCACTGCCGATTCTGGAACGCGTCGCCGCCAGGCACCGCGTCGTTCGCACCCGTGCCGTCCCGACCAACGGGCTCGTCGAACAACTCTCCGAACGTGAGTTGGCCGTGCTCCGCTACCTACCGTCGACCCTCTCGCTTCCCGAGATCGCTCGCGAGCTGTTCGTGTCGCCGAACACGGTGAAGACACAGTGCAGCGCCATCTACCGCAAGCTCCAGGTCACCAGTCGACGCTCGGCCGTCCAAGCCGCACGCGAGCGCCGGATTCTCTGAACGGTCCCAAAGTTTGGGGCGCACGCAGTGATCCTTCACGCCGGCCGGGATCCAGGCCGTACATGCGGTGCCGATCGACGACTTCCCTCGGCGCTCTGCGTGTCGGCGACGGATGGGCCGACCCGGGGGTCGCATCACTCAACCTGGATTGGAACTTGGGGGACCGACACCAAGAGGAGCTGTTCGAGGCGTACGGCATCCAACCCGACCCTGCCCGGATCCGCTGCTACCGGGATCTCTGGACCCCTGAGGCCTGACTGCGCGTGGGCCGTTCGACGTAGTCGGCGAGATGATGGGTGCCAACGGTGTCTCCGACCATGTCGTGTTCGCCCATCAGGGCGAACATCTGCAGGTTCGCTCCGGCATTCGGATTGACGGGCTCGATCAGCCGGCCGATCGTGCGCACGACTCGGCTGGGTAGTCGCGTCACTCTGACCGGCTTTCCGGTCCCCTCGAACGCCCATACCGCGAGCTCCGCTTGCGTCATCACATCGGGTCCGCCCACAGCGCGGTCCGTCGTGTCGTCGGTGGCCAGCGCATCGGCGATCACGCGTGCGAGATCAGCACCGTGGATGGGATTGAGGCGGGTCTGGTCATCACCGATCAGCCAGACCCGTCCGCGTGCCGCCATCTCGCGAAGGACGCCGATGTCGTTGAAGAACCCGGTCGGACGGATGATGGTCGCCGCCATGGTTCCGGCACGAAGGCGGTCGACCACGCGTTCGCGGGCCTCGATGAGTCGTGACCGATCACGGAACTCGTCACCGCGAAGGATGGAGACGAAGACGAATCGGCCGACACCGGTCCGTTCTGCGGCCTCGACGAGATTGAGGTTCGCTCGTTCGTCGACGTCTCGGAAGCTCGGTCGCCGCTTGAACGACCGCACCCCGATCGACGAGAACGCGGCGTCGGCGCCGTCGAAGAGCCCGTCGATCGAGGCTGGGTCGGTCGGGTGACCGACGAACACTTCGTCGCAGTGCTGGGCTGCGTCGCCGAGCCGGGAGGCGTCGCGTACGAGGGCCCGAACGCGCCACCCGTCGGCGTGAAGCGCGTGGACCACGTGTCGGCCCAGGTAGCCGGTTGCACCGCATACGACGACGGTCTGCTCGTGGGGCGTCTTGGGTGAAGAGTTCATGATCGTTCCTCCCGAACTTGGGTGTGGGTTGATTGGGTCACTCGGCGATGGCGTCGAGGACGGGCCGGCGGGCCGCGGTGCGGGCGGGGAGCGCGGCGGCGAGGGTTCCGGCGGCGATGGCGCCGACGACGATCGTGACGAGCGTCGAGGCCGGGATGGTGGGAGCACCGAATCCATCGTCGCTGAGCGTCGAGATGGCGGCAGCGGTGAAGCCGAGCCCCATGGCGAGACCGAGCACGGTGCCGAACAGCGCGATCACGACGGCCTCGAGGCGAATGGAACGCCGCACCTGACGCCGCTCCATCCCGATCGCCCGAAGCACGCCGAGTTCCCGAGTGCGCTCGTGGACCGAGAGTCCGATCGTGGTGGCGATGCCGAGCACGGCGATCACCACCGCGAGCCCGAGGAGACCCAGGACCAGATTCAGCACGGTGCCGAGTGCGCCGACGAGCGATTCGGCGTAGTCGTCGACCGTGTCGACGGAGGCCGTCGGCTGTCCGGCGAGCGCCGTGTCCACTGCGTCGATGGCCGCCGGGTCGCCAGCGAGGAACACCGCCTGGTCGAGCCCGAACCCGTGCTGGGCGACCGAGGCATAGGGCGCCACGATCCCCGGAAGTGCGTTCGTCTGCTCGATGATGCCGGTGATCCGCCGGGTCGAGCGCCCACCGTCCGGGAAGACGATGGAGATGCGCTCGCCGATCGACCAGCCACGCTCCTCGGCGAGGTCGTCGCCGACCACCAGCGTGTCGGGGGCCGAGGCGATCGATCCGTCGATCAGCGAAACATCGACGAAGTCGTCTCCTCCGAGCAGATCGATGCCGCCGATGAACTCCATCGAGCCGTCGACCTCCGCCCGCAGCTGTTGCAGCGGCAGCGCAGCCACGCCGGTCACGGCCTCGGCGGTGGAGGCGACGTCCATCGGCAGGCCGGGGTTCGATCCGATGGGCCGCACGACGGCATCCGCGTGAAGGACCTGCGTCGCGTCGCCGCGCACGGAGGCGCTTGCCGTCGACGCGAACATCGAGGCCCCGGCGACGAGGGTGACCCCGATGGTGAGGGCCGCCGCGGTCGATGCGCTTCGGCGGGGGTTGCGATCGGCGTTCGCAGCAGCGAGGCGACCGGCGCTACCGAGGCGCCGGAGCGGGAGCGCAACGAGTCGCGTGATCGGTCCCACGAGCACCGGGCCCAGGGTGAGCACCGCGAAGAACATCGCGACGCTCCCGAGGCCGACGAGCCGTGCATCGGTGGTGACCACACCCCGGACGAGTGCGAACACGCCGAGCGCCGTCAGCACGGCGCCGGCAACGAGTCGCTTGCGAGAGCTGCGCGTCGGTTCGATCGATGCGTCGCGCATCGCGTCGATCGGTGCGACCGTCGCCGCTCGGCGTGCCGGCACGATCGCCGAGGCGACGGTCACGCCGATCCCGACGACGAACGCGGCGACGATCGTGGAGGTCTGGACCACGAGGGAGGCGTCCGGGAAGTCGAGGCCGAAGCGGGCAAAGACCCACATCAAGCCGCGTGCCACCCCGAGCCCGGCCGCGAGTCCACCGGCTGCGGCGAGCACGCCGATCGACGCAGCTTCGATGACAACGGACCCGAGCACCTGGCGTCGACTCGCACCGATGGCACGAACGAGCGCGAGTTCCTTGGTGCGTTGAGCAACGGTGATCGTGAAGGTGTTGGCGATGGTGAACGAACCGACGAAGAGCGCAATGGCGCCGAACACGAGCAGGATCGTCTCGAACACGCCGATGGCAATGCTGAGATCGTCCTGATCCTCTGCCGTTCGATCGGCGCCCGTCACGACGTCGACGTCGCTCATCGAGATACGGAGTCGGCCGGCCAGTTCGTCCGGCGTCATCGAGTCGCTCCGGACGAGGATCTCGCCGGTCGTGCCGAGGTCGCCGAGTCGCGGTTCGGCGGCGTCGACCGTGAAGAACGTGAAGGCAGAGTTCGCGGCACCCGGGACGCCCTCGAGCGAGGCAAGCCCGGCGATGGTGAACGTCTCGCGGCCCGCCAGCGTGATCAGGTCCACGCGATCGCCGATGCCGACGCCGGCCTCGTTGGCGGCTTCCGTGCCCAAGACGATCTCGTCGTCGGTCTCAGGTGGTCGACCGTCGGCGAGATCGAATGCCGAGAGTTCGGCGTCGTCGATCCAGTTCAGCCCGACGCTCTGTGTCATGTTCAGGGCTTTGCCGTCGGTGCCGACCACCTGGGTGTAGCCGACCCAGTACGGCTCGGCCGCGTCGACACCCTCGATGGAGCGGATGCGGTCGAGCTGGTCGAGATCGACCGGGCCGCGAAGCGTGAAGACCTCGTCCTCGCCGACCGGAAGGCCGCGGACGACCACGTCGACGCCGTCGTTCACGTCGGCGATCGCGCCATCGAGGGACTCGATCATGGTGTCGGTGAGGATCATCGTCCCCGTGGTGAACGCGACGCCGAGGACGATGGCGAGCGCGGTGGCGAACAGTCGCAGCTTCTTGGCGAGCAGGTTGCGAGCGGACATGCGGAACATGGCGTGGTCTCTCCGATTCTGATTCGGTGGTCGGGCAGGGCTCAGCGGCCGAACTGCTTCATCCGGTCGAGAATGCGGTCGGCATCGGGGTCGTGCATCTCGTCGACGACCCGTCCGTCGGCAAGGAACACGACCCGGTCGGCGTGCGACGCAGCGCCAGGGTCGTGGGTGACCATCACGACGGTCTGGCCGAGTCGGTCGACGGCATCACGGAGGAAGGCGAGGACCTCTCCACCCGAGCGGCTGTCGAGGTTGCCGGTCGGTTCGTCGCCGAACACGATGTCGGGTCGGCTGACGAGGGCTCGGGCCACGGCCACCCGCTGCTGTTGTCCGCCAGACAGCTCGGCCGGTCGGTGACCAAGTCGTGACGCGAGGCCGACGGTGGCGACGATCTCGTCGAACCAGGCGGGGTCGGGCTTGCGGCCGGCGAGGTCGAGCGGGAGGAGGATGTTCTCCTTGGCCGTCAGGGTCGGCACCAGGTTGAAGGACTGGAAGATGAACCCGATGCGATCTCGGCGAAGCCGGGTGAGCTGTCGATCCGAGAGCGACGACAGATCGACGCCGCCGATCGAGACCGTGCCGGACGTGAGCGTGTCGAGGCCCGCGACGTTCTGCATGAGCGTCGACTTGCCCGAGCCGGATGGCCCCATGATCGCGGTGAAACGGCTGCGTTCGAAGTCGATGCTGACGCCGTCGAGCGTGGACGGCGGCGTCGCCGGAGCCGTAGGTCTTGACGGCATCGCGTGCGGCGGCCACGGTGGTGAGGTCGGGGCGAGCCCCGATGGTGTCTGCGTGGTGGCAACTGCGAGGGTCATGTCGTTCCTTCTTCCGGAGGCGTGGGTGGCTGTCGGTTCGAGCGTGCGCTCGATCGGGGTGAGGTCGCCTCCCGCTCTCCGACCCCTCACCCGGGTGAAAGCGGCGTGCGGGCGATGTGGCGTCACACGGCCGACCGGGATCGTCGTGTCATGGAACGAAGCACCACCAACCCCCGTCTCCGATCCGCCGCGGCGCGTCGGCTCGGCTCACCGCGATCGTCACGGTGGCCTCATGCATCGCCGCCGGTTGTGGATCGGACGGCATCGAGCTCCGCAGCGGCACCCTGCCGGACGCCCCGTCGATCACCGTCGGCACCGACGCCGGGTCGGTGTCGGTCTCGGTGTCGGTCGACGACGACACCCGGGTCGCACTCGCCCCGATCGTCGACGGGATCCTCCAGCTGCCGGACGGTTGGTTCGAGATGGCGGGCTACGGCACCGTCTTGCACGCAGATGGTGACGAGATCACCCTCCACTACGTCACGTCGTCCACGTGTGTCGTCGGCGACCACGTCGACAACGAGCTTCCTGTCGACCACGCCGGTCTGGACGCGGGCGGCGTGATCGTGGCCGACCTCGTCGGCCCCACGACCGACTATCGGCTGCTCCCGCTCACCGGTGGCTTCGACTGCGACAGTCGCCCGGCCGAGTCAGTGACGGCACTCGACGAGGTCTTCCGCGCTCACTACCCGTTCTTCGGCGAACGCGGTGTGGACTGGAGCGACTCGGTCGCGGCGATCCGGACGGCGACCGCCGCCGATCCGTCCGCCTTCGAGCCGGCCCTCGCCGAGTTCATGGCCGAACTCGCCGACGGACACACGACCCTCGACTGGCTGTCGATCGACCCCCCGCTCGAGAAGTTCGGCATGCCCGAGTTGGCGTCCATCGACGACGCTGCTGCGGCGATGCGCACGGAGTTGGACGCCACCCTCGCCCGGGTCGACGGATTGCGGGTCGACCCCACCGGCTCGGTCGGCTGGGGGATGCTCGACGACTCGATCGGCTACCTGTTGCTCGCCGGCTTCGACGAGGTCAGCGGCGAGGACGACCCGGTCGCGAACCGAGCGGCGTTCGCCGACGCGATGAACGCGGCAGTCGCCGACCTCGCGCCTCGATCCGATCGGATCGTCGTCGACGTCCGATTCAACGAGGGCGGCGAGGAGGACCTCGCGGTCCGCGCGGCGGGCTACTTCGTCGAGGAGCCCACCCCGGCCTACCGCAAGTGGGCGTACGGTCAGCCGGATCCGTTCGTGCAGGTGGTCGAGGTCGATCCGCAACCGGTGCGGTTCACCGGGGACGTGGTCGTGTTGACCTCGCCGGTCACGGCCAGTGCCGCCGAGGTCTTCGCGCTCGCGATGACCGAAGTCGCCGACGCCACCGTGATCGGCAACCCGTCGTTCGGTGAATTTTCCGATGCGATCGACTGGGTGCTCCCGAACGGCGTCGAGTTCACGATGTCGATGGAGGTCTACACCGACCTGAGCGGAACCAACCACGAAACCAACGGGGTGCCCGTCGAGATCGTGACCCGATTCGACGAGGGACTCGATGCCGCGGTCGTCCACCTGCGCTGATCAGAGCAGCTCGTGTTGGCGGGCGGCATGCACGGCAGCTTGCCGCCCGTCGACCGCGAGCTTTCGGTAGATCGCCTTGCAGTGCGTCTTGACGGTGTTGAGCGACAGGTAGAGCTCACTGGCGATCTCCCGCTGCGACAGCTGCGATGGCAGGTAGCGCAGCACCGCGAGTTCGCGGTCGGTGAGTTCCTCGACCTGCTCGTCCGTCCTGACCCGGTCGGCAAAGCCGTGTCGGGACTCGACGCGAGCCAGGTACCGGCCGGCGATACCGGGATCGACGCATCGATCGACGATCGACCGGGCTTCGAGCAGCAACGCCTCGGCATCGGAGTGGTCGTGAACGAAGGCGACGTCAGCGGCGCTCGTGAGCGCATAGGTCAGCATGACGTACTCCGGTGACCGCCGGGCGAGCTGCACGCCCCGCAACGCCGCCGACACGGCCGAGGTGGCCTCGTTGCTCGTCCGGGCGACGACGCTGTGGGCGAGGGCGAGCTGTGGCGCCTCGGCGATGCGGTGCGCGTCGGCGTAGGCGATCGCGGTTTGCGCGAGGTCTCGGGCGGCGACTGCTCGGCCTTCTTCGATCTCGGCGATGGCTTCGAAGATCGGGGCGACGGCGGCGACGAAGTGGTCGGGTCTGGCTGCGGCCATCTCCCTCGCGCGAGCGAGGAACGGTCGGGCTTCGTCGAAGCGGCCACCCATCACGCGCACCCCTCCGAGCACCATCGGATGGGTCGGCTCGGTCATCGGCGCCGTCTCCTCGACGACTCGGAGACCAGCGGCGACATCGCCCTTGGCGAGATGGATCATGGCCGACAAGGACTGGATCAGCCCGGTGTCGACCCCGTCGACGTCGAGGCGACGGGCGATCTCCAGCGCCCGTTCGGCTTCGGCGAAACGGCCCGTCACGAACGACACCCAGCCGTGCACGATCGCCAGGCCTTGGTGAGTCTCGACGAGGTCGCCGAGGTGGTCGATGTAACGGGTCACGGTGTAGGCCCGCCCGACGTTCAGCAACTTCGTCGCGTTGTCGGCCACGATGTCGGCGGCCTCGACCCGGCACCCGGCTTCGAGAAGGTGCTCGACGGCCGACATCAGATCGCCCGACGCCGCATGCCAACGCCCGGCCGCGGCGTGGAGCTCGGCAGATCGCTCCGGTGCAGCACGGACGAGTTCGGCGCGCAGCAGATCTCGGAGCAGGTGATGGAAGCGGTACCACGTGCCGGTTCGGTCGAGGGCGATCACGAGCTGATTCCTGGCGGCGAGCGAGTCGAGCCAGACGGTGCCGTCGTCGGTGCCACAGACCTGGTCGATGAGCGGCCCCGAGAGTCGCTCGAGCACCGACACGTCGAGCAGGCGCTGGCGCTCCACGGCGTCGACCGAATCGAGGAACTCGTCGCTCAGGTAGTCGGCGACCAGATGGTCGTCACCCTGGAAGGAGGCGACGAACGGGGCCACATCGCCGCCACCGCGCATCGAGAGCGCGGCGAGCACCAACCCGGCCGCCCATCCTTCCGTCCGACCGGCCAGCCGTCGGACATCGTCTGCGCCGAGACCCCTGCCGTCGGCATCGAGCAACCACGCCGCCTCATCGGCGTCGAACCGCAGGTCGGCCGCCCGGACCTCGGTGATCTGCTCGCGGACACGAAGCCGCCCGAGCCGGAAGGGTGGATCCACGCGCGTCGACACCACGACGATGCAGTTCGTCGGTCGTCGGGCGAGCAGGCGTTCGACGCTGTCGTGGACGTCCTCGTTGGTGACCAGGTGGTAGTCGTCGATCACCAGCACGATCTCCCCATCGAGGCCCGACAACGTGTTGACGACCGCGGCAACCACGGCATCGAGCCCGTCGCCGATCGACGACCTGATCGCCTCGCGGAGCCCGGGCGCGTGGGCCTGGAGCGCCGAAGCGACCCCGCTCCAGAAGCGGATCGGATCGTCGTCGCCGTCGTCCACCTGCAACCAGCCGCTGTGTCGATCGGTGGCGTCGAGCCACCCGTTGACCAGGGTCGACTTGCCCGAACCGGCCGGCGCACTCACCAACACGAAACCCCGGCCGACGGCGACCGATGACTCGATGGCGTCGATCAGACGACCACGTGGGAGATAGCGGTGGGGTGGCCGTGGGCGAATGAACTTGGTTGCGGACACGGCCGCCGGGGAATCGGCCATCTCGCCAGAGTAGGGGACCCGGTCGAAGACGGACACAACTCCGCGCGGTCACCCGGGTGAGTTCCTCGATCGAGCGAGGCGGCCTCACCCTGCTCGAGCCGAATCTGGCGTCATGCCCCAGCGCTACCAGATCGAGATCCGGGGCGGTGCGACCGAACGGATCCTCCGCCCTGTCACCGACGAGCTCGCGATCGAGACCACCCCGGGCGGCAACACCCGGATGACGGGTGAGATCCGCGACCCGTCACACCTCCACGGTCTCCTCGCCCACCTCACCTCCATGAACGCCGAGGTCGTCAGCCTGAGCCGGCTCGACGCCGACCCGATCGACGCCGACCCTCCCTCGACCACCGATCCCGACCCAGGGAACCATCAGCAGAAAGGCATCCAGCCATGACTCTTCACGCACCGACCCCCGCCCCCACGATGCGCTCATCGAGCCGCTTCACCCCTCGACTCCAGCGCATCGGCGGCGCCGCCACTCCTCGCGGCGACGACCTTCGGCTACGGCATCGCGATGTTCGCGACGACGTTCGCCGACTACACCGATCCCGACGCCACTCCGGCCGATTCGGTCGACTTCCTCGTCGGCCACCAAGGGTCCCTGCTCGCCTGGTACCTCGGCATCTTCATCGTGTTCGGTGCCGCACTCGTCCCGATGGGACTCGCCCTGCGCCAACGGCTCGCCAGCGGCGCACCGGTGCTGGCGAACACCGCCATGGTGTTCGCCGCGATCTGGGCCGCGCTCATGTACGCCACCGGGATGATCTCGAACATCGGAATCGAAGCGGTCGCCGACCTGGCAGGATCCGACCCCGACCGTGCCGTGACGGTGTGGTCGACCATCGACACCGTGACCAACGGCCTCGGCGGCGGCAACGAACTCGTCGGAGGGATCTGGATCCTGCTCGTCTCGATCGCCGGCCTGCTGACGGCCCGACTTCCGCGCTGGCTGAACGTCACCGGCATCGTCACTGCAGTCGCCGGATTGATCACCGTCGTCCCCGCCTTCGAGGCGGTCGAGATGGTCTTCGGACTCGGCTCGATCGTCTGGTTCGTCGGTGTCGGCGTCGCCCTGGTGCGCGGCGGAGAGATCGCCGACGTGACGTCGTGATCCCCCGGCGCACGCACGCCGGACTCCCGCCCACCCATGCGGCAGGTATGACGGAAGCCCGGAGCGTCGGATCGTGGCGGTCAGGTCTTGCGGTCGGGGTTGGAGTCTGGCTGTGCGACGCCGGCGGCGAAGGCAGCGATCACTGCTTGCACGCGGTCGCGGACGGCGAGCTTGGTGAGCACGCGGCTGAGATGGGTCTTGACGGTTGCTTCGCTCAGGTAGAGCTGCTCGGCGATCTCGGCGTTCGACCGTCCGGCGGCGAGGTGCCGAAGGACTTCGTGCTCTCGCTCGGTGAGCTGCTCGATGCCGGGGACGGCGTGCACCCGGATCGAGGTTCGGGCTTGTTCGACAACGGTCCGGACCAGCGAAGGAGCGATGGCTACGTCGCCGGCCTCGACGGCGCGAATGGCCGCGATGAGGTCGGTGGACGATGCGTCTTTGAGCAGGAAGCCGGACGCACCCGCGACGATGGCTCTGGATACGTACTCGTCGAGACCGAAGGTGGTCAGGATCACGATCTTCGGGGGATCGGGCTCCGCCATGATCTGTTCGGTGGCGGCCAGGCCGTCGAGGCGCGGCATACGGATGTCCATGAGGACGACGTCGACGTTCTTGGTCCGACAGGCGTCGACGATGTCGACCCCGTTGCCGACCGAGGCCACGACGGTCATGTCCGGCTCGTTGTCGACGATGAGCTGGAAGCCGGCTCGGATCATGTCGAGGTCATCAGCAATGGCGACTCGGATCATGGGGAGGTCCTCTCGCTTCCGTGCGGTCCGGTGGGAAGGGTGGCGTGGACGACGAAGCGTCCGCGCTCCTGATGGGCGTCGAACGTGCCGCCGAGGATGGCGGCCCGCTCGGCCATTCCGGCCAGGCCCGCTCCGTCGGTTTCGTTCGGAGCGCCGATCGATGAGCCCAGGGTGTTGCTCACTCGAAGATCGAGCTCGGTTGGGCTGCAGCCGAGGTGCACGTCGATGGCGACGTCGGGCCCGCCGTGTTTGATCGCGTTGGTCAACGATTCCTGGACGATCCGATGAGCTCCGCCGGCGACGACCGCTGGCGGCCCGTGGTCATCGCATCCGAATTCGGTGAGGGTGACGTTGACGCCGGCGTCGGCGAGATCGCCGACGAGTTGCCGGGTTGCGTGGAGGTCGGGTGCCGGGGTGAGATCGGCGGGGCCCGATTGGCGGAGCCCCGCAAGGACCCTTCGGGTTTGGTCGAGCGCCGAGCGAGCTGCGCCAGCGATGTCTGCGACCGCCTCACGGGCGGCGTCCGGCCGGTTCTGCGCGACTCGGTCGGCGGCTTCGGCTCGCACTGCGATAACGGAGAGTGTGTGGCCGATGACGTCGTGGAGCTCCCGGGCGATGTGCGAGCGTTCCTCGGTGATGGCCTGGGAACGTTCGTGTTCGCTTCGGAGTCGAACCTCGGTCATCTCGCTCGCCAGCTCCTCGGCGATGCGGCGGTGGTGTGTTGCGTTGGTTCCGAGGACGATCGCGGTGCCACAGGTGAGCACGATGAGAGGGAGCTGGTAGAGGGTCACGTCATCGGCGATGATCACCCCGATACCGGTGACGACGGTCAGCACCGCGCTCGCTGCCACCGCAACGTGTAGGCCCTTCCGGTCATCGTCGGTCGCCGCCGTGTAGAGGATCACCACGACCGGCAGGAGGACCTCGGGAAGATTGCTGATCCAGATCGCTGATTGAGCGACGGTGGCGAGTGCGACCACCAGGGTCGGGTTGCGACGCCGGACGGCGACCAGGACCGGCGGGGATGCGATCAACGCCCAGTGCCACCAGGTCGAGGGTTCTGTGGTGTCAGGCCGACTGGCGTTGACGAAGACTCCGGACAGGACTGCGACCCCGAGGAGGCTCACGGCCAGGGCGAGGTCGCCGCTGGTCGGCGGTCGACTCCTGTCGGCGATGCGAAGTGCGGTCACGACCGCCCAGTCTGTCGGGCCGTCTTGCCTGCAGTCTCATCTGCATCTCGGTGCCGGGACGCGACCAAGGTGCTGGCCGCAGCGAGGGACAAGAAGCTCGTCGCCACGGCGATGCTGCGAACCAGGTTGAACCGGTTCCAGTCGTCCTCGAATGCAGCTCGGGCCGCGGCTGCATTCTCGGAGGTGAGCGTCGCGACTGCGGCGAGGTCGTTGTTGAGGGGAACGTTGCCCGCGCCGGTGATCATCAAGCCGGTGAGGTAGCAGCACAGGGCTGCGATCAGCAGGGCGCGAACCATCGGTCGCCCGGTTCGCCAGTTGGCGATGAGAGCCAGGACGATCGCAGGAACGGAACCGAAGAACACGATTCCGAACGCGGGGTTCCGGATGGTGTCGTTGATCGCCTGGAACGTCTCGACGTAGGCGACATCACCGACGTCGGCGAGGCCGAGGGTGATCGAGGCCTCGTAGGTGAAGAAGAACCCCGCCGACAGCCCGGCCAGCACGGTCGCCAGCAACAAGGCGAGTCGATTCGAGCTCGTCATCCTGACGGCCCTCGCCGAGCCTCCTGCGTACTGGCGGGTCCCACCGGCTTCGGTGCCGGTGCCCGTGGCGGGGAGTGGTCGGCCGGGCTTCGTTCCCGGCGCCTGGAGTACGGATTGGGCCATGGTCGGCTCCTTGGGTCAGCGGCTCTCGTCGAGCGGATAACCACAGCGTGACGGGAACGCGAATCGGACGAATCCTGCGAACGTCTCCTCGGCCATCATCCGAACGTCGCATGCGCCAGGCTCACGGGACCACCCGTCCAGCATCCCTCGAGGTGCGCGACCGGCCCCGTCGGATCGGTGATCCGACGGGGCCAGTCCCGGCTCTGATGAGTTGTCGTGGACGCCGATGCGGTCTCAACCAGCGGGGTGGGACGTGCCGGCGCGGTGAAACGTGATGGTGTCGATTCTTCGGTAGAAGGGGGAACGTCTCACCGTTGGCCGGTCCAGAAGGGGAACGTCTCACCGTTGGCCATCCTCGAGATGGTGAAGCTGTGAGGATCATCATCCCGTCGACGAGTCGATAGTCGCCCCGCAACACGTGCTCGCCCGACCCGTGGTACGGAGTGGTCAGATCGCCATCCTCCTCCGCTGCGAAGGACTCGAGGCTGCCATCAGGACGAAAGGTGGCGACGAGCGACGCTTCGAGACCATCCGCGGCCACGATGGCTCGGGCATGGGTGTCGTCGATGGCCTCCCACCGCACCGGACCTCCCGGCAGGAGCGCTGCCGGATACGTCGGGCTCTCCAACAGCCACCGGCGCAGCGACGTTTGGTTGAGCTCCGGGGTCTCGGACTCGTCGACCACCGTGAGCGTGGACATGACCTTGGCCTTCATCTCCATCTCGCCGTTGGCGTAGAAGTCATAGGCACGGGCCCAGACCCCGGGGACCATGGACGTGCGGGCCGAGAACATCAGGCTCGGGGTCCCGACCGCGATGGTCTGCTCGGCGCTGGTGGGCGAGAACCCTTCGGTCAAGGGCCGACGGAAGTCCCCCGTCATCGTCATCTCGACGAACCCGATCGGGCTCGGAGCCTCCACGAACGTGAAGTCGAAGTAGCGCCGGACCGGCGCTGGCAAATCATCGGTGTCGGTTGCGTCGTGAACCGGCGATGGATCCGCCATTCCGATGACCTCGACCCGATCTCGAAGGTCCCGAATGTCCGCCTCGGTCTGTCGCGCTGACACGGCGACGATGACGGTCACCAAGGCGACGATCGCTCCCAGAACGACCGCCGCCCGCCGGAGCAGCCTTCGAGCGCGACGCGGTGCCGATCTCGACGGCGCGACGTGTCCGCCATCCTCGGCGATGTCGGTTACAGCCGATGAATCCTGGGTCTCGGGGGGATGGGTCATGGTCGACATTGCTCGGTCTCCTTCGTCTCAGTAGCCCTACGTGAGCCGTCGAAGCCAGCGTGACGGGATCCCGATCCGGTCGAATCAGACAGAGGTCGCCGCTCCTGTCATCCAAACGTCTCCTCGCCCTAACGGACCAGCTGAGCACGCCCGCTTTCCACATGCATCCAACGTCACTTCCAAGTCGCGCGAAAGCCCTGGTAAATGGCACTGAATTGCACCAAACCACACTCGTCGACATGGCCGTTCCACGGCTCATAATCCGAAGGCCTCGGGGCCCGGGCTCTGCGATCATGGACCGATGTCGGTACGTGACGAGGTGGTCGCCGCTCTGGCCCGCCTCGACGCCGCGACCGAGCTCGGGGCGGTGGTGGCGCGCGACGATCTGGCTGCGTTGCGCGACGCGGACGCACTCGATGCGGCGGCGGGGGGTGCGGGACCGTGGGCCGGGCGGACGATCACGGTGAAGGACTGGATCGATGTCGTCGGGCTGCCGTGCGAGGGTGAGTCGCCGAGGCGCACGGGGCGAATGCCGGCTCACGACGCGAGCGCGGTCGGACGGCTGCGTGCAGCGGGCGCCGTCGTGATCGCCAAGACCCAGCCGGGGGCGCATCATCCGCTGCACGGTGCGTGCGTGCACCCGCACGACCCACGCCGCACTCCGGGTGGTAGCTCCAGCGGCGAGGCCGCCCTCATCGGTCATCGTGCCTCCACGATCGGACTGGGCAGCGACTCGGGGGGCAGCATCCGCGTTCCTGCGGCGTGGTGTGGCGTCGTCGGAATGAAGCCGTCGGCCGGGCTGGTACCGAACACCGGTCACTTCCCGCGGGTCGGTGACCGCCGTGATGGCCGAACCGTGATCGGGCCGCTCTCGTGCACCGTCGCCGATGCCGCGGCAGCGCTGCGCACCATCGCCGGCCCGGACGGGGTCGACGCCGGTTGCGTCCCGGTCCCGTTGGGAGACGAGCGCACCGTCCGGTTGGACGGCCTGCGCGTCGGGGTCGTGACCGGGCAGGACGCCTGGGCGCCATCGCCGTCGATACTGGCTGCCGTGGACCGTGCGCTCGGCCATCTGCGGGCCGCCGGCGCAGCCGTGGTCAGCGAGGTGTTGCCCGGCCATCTCGACGAGTCACTGGACATCACGATGCGCTACTGGCGTCGCGCCGCGCACGATGCGGACCTCACCGGCGTCGAGGTCGACCGGCAGTTGCGCGACTGGGATCGCTTCGCCTCCCGGATGACCCGTGCCGGCGTGCACTTCGATGTCGTCGTGGGTCCGGTGGTGCGCGAGGTCGCACCGCTCGCGAGACCCCTGACCGGGGAGGACTACATCTTCACCTTGCCGTGGAGCCTCGCTGGGTGGCCGGCCATCAGCCTTCCGGCCGGCGCCGATCCCAGCACCGGCCTCCCGGTCGCCATCCAGATCGGCGCACCTCGTTGGCACGACCATCTCACGCTCGCCGTCGCGTCCCACCTCGAGCCGCTGATGCGTGACACCTGACGCGCCGCGCAACCGCCGGAGCAGATGTCGATGTCACGGCTCGGACCAGACGTGCCCCGCCGGGCATCGGAGGCGATGTCACGAGAACCCGTCCAGCAGGGCCGTGGTGGCGCTCGACCACCTCCGGTCGCGCGCCGCTCGCGTGCGTCCGAGCCACCCGGCCGTCTCCTGCGTCGACAGCCCGATCACCACGGCGAGGAGCGCATGAGCGATGTCGGTCGGGTCGCCGCGCAGCACGGCGTTGGCGACACAACCTTCGACCCGGTTCACGAGGAAGTCGCGGGTGACGTCGCCGAGCGACCGTTCCTCGGCACTCGGCGAGTACTCGTCGAACGGCTTCGTGTACATCACTTCGAACAACCGTGGGTTGGCGGCTGCGAAGCGCCGGTAGGTGTCGACGGCGTCGACCAGGTCCTGGCGGGTGCCGGTCGGTGCAGGGAGCTCGTCGAGCACTGCGGCGAGTCGTCGGAAGCCCTCGAAACACATGGCGCGGATCAGGCCCGCCTTGTCGCCGAACAGCTCGTAGATCGACGTGGCCGAGGTCGCCGCGAGCGATGCGACCTGACGGGTCGTGACCGACGCCGGCCCGTCGATCGCCAACAGCTCGATGGCGACGTCGAGCAAGCGCGATCTGAGTTCCGGGGTCGGTCCTTGGCGGGGGCACGGCTCCATGCTCGCCGCTCAGTCCCCGGCGGACGCGGATTTCTCGAGCCGCCCGTGCAACTCCTCGCGATCGGCGGCGATCGCCGCGGCGAGGGCCCGGAGCTGAGGTTCACGCGTTCGGCGCTTCGTTGCCACCTGGGCATCGACATCGAGCCCCACGAGCGCCTCGGCAACCGAACGCACTCGCTCGTCGAACCGGTCCACGTCGACGACTTCATCGAGGAACCCCGTCTCGACGGCGTTGGTCGGACCGAAGGATTCCGCGAGGAGCGTGGCCCGCTGGAACGCGGACGGCGTGAGCCGATGACGCAGGATCTCGGTCGCGGCCCGAGGCATCGTCAGCCCGATCGCGACCTCGTTCGCCGTGAACTTGGCCGCCGCGACCGTGCCGATGCGGTAGTCGCCCGACAGGAGCAGAAAGGCGCCCATGGCGACGGCGTGGCCGGTGCAGGCGATGACGACCGGACGCGGATGAGCGAGCACCCGGTGGGCGAGCTCGAAACCGCCCAGGACCATCTCGGCGCTGGCACGGCCGCCGGCCTGGATGACGCCGAGGTCGAAACCGGCGCAGAACACTCCTGGCCGCCCCCGTATCACCGTGACGACTCCCTCGCGCTCGGCGTGATCCAGCGCAACGGTGAGCTCCGACTGCATCGCCGAGGACATCACGTTCACCTTCCCGTCATCGAGGTCGATCCGCCCGATGCCGTCACTGCTGGCGTAGTCCACCCGGTCACCCATCGGTTCCTCCTTGCCACGCGGCTGCTTCGCCGCCGTTCAGTATCAACGTTTCGGAACAACGATACTCGACCATGGAAACGCGAGGTCCGTCGAGAGAATCAGGTGTGGATCGAGCTGCCGTCGATCACGCCGATCGCCAGCTCAGCGGGCGCCGAGGGGTCGGCGACTCATCGTCCGGTCGTGTCGGGCAGCGTCGGTCGGCGCGTGCCGGATGGCGATGGCGGCGATGTCGTCACTGTTCGGTGTCCCGCCGAACCGGATCGCCTCGTCGATGATCGCGTCGAGGAGCTGCTGGACCGGACGGTGGATGTGCGAGATGGCGATGTCGCCGATGACGTCGTCCCCGAGTTGGATCCCGTTCCTCCGAGCTTCGGAGACGCCGTCGGTGTAGGCGACGAGCACCGATTGCGAATCGAGCGTGACGGTGACTTCGGTGAAGTCGACGACCTCGAGGATGCCGAGCAAGGTTCCGGGCGCGCCGCAGGGACGGGCGTGATCGGACCGTGCGAGGATCGGCAGGGGATGGCCACCGCACGCGACGGTGACGCTCCAGACATCGTCGTTTCGGTTGCATCGGAGCACCGCTGCGGTGCAGTAGCGATTCGATTGGCTGGCGAGCAGCACCCGGTTCACGAGTCGTAGCACGCCCGCTGGACCGTGCTCCACGGCCGCGGCGCGGATCGTGTGGCGGACCAGGGCGGTGACGATGGCCGCGTCGACGCCTTTGCCTTCGACGTCGCCGATGGCGATCACCCACTCGTCGGCAGCGATCTGGAACATGTCGTAGAAGTCGCCGCCGATGTCGTGTCCCTCGCCCGCGGGCAAGTACGCGGCGGCAATCTCCAGTCCTGGAATGGCCGGGACGTCGTGCGGGAGCAACGTGTCCTGGAGGGTCCGGGCCAATAGCTGGGCATGGAACTCGGATCGTTCGGCGCGTTGCTTGGCGATGAGCAGCTCGCGCTCGTACATCCGCCGTTCGGTCGCGCCGAACACCGCGATGTCGATGAGGGTCGTGTCGTCCTCCTGCCGGAGACGAGCGTTGACGAGGGCCGGAAGGTCGCTCCCGTCGGCGCATCGCAGGTCGAACGCGACCTCACGGGCCCAACCCTGGAGCCCCACCAGCGGGGCGAAGTGGGTCTCGTGGTAGATCCGTCCACCCCCGCTGAGGAGGTCGATGAACCGGCGGCGGCCGACGGTCTCATCCCTGGTGGCCCCCAACCAGTCGAGCAGCGTCTGATTGACGTCGACGATGTGGCCGTCTCGATCGGTCGTCAGCAGACCACACGCGGCCTGGTCATATCGTGCGGCACGTTCGCTGGCGTCACCGGGCGATGCCGAGAAATTCATCGATGACCCCGATCGTCTCATCCGGTGCCGACAGGTTGGGGCAGTGGCCAGTGGCGTCGAGCACCCGGAACGTGGCGTCGGGGATGTGGTCGCACACGTACTGGCCGACACTGATCGGGGCGATGATGTCGTTGCGACACTGCACCACGAGTGTCGGAACCCTGACTGCGTCGAGATCGCCGCGGTTGTCGGACAGGAACGTGACGCGAGCGAACTGCTTGGCGATCGCCGGGTCGGTTCGACAGAAGCTCGCCGTCAGCTCGGCTCCGAGTTCGGGTCGTTCGGGGTTGCCGACGATCGCCGGTGCCATCGTCGATGACCAGCCGAGGTAGTTGCTGTCCAGCGATTCCAGCATGGAATCGATGTCGCTCCTCGTGAAGCCACCCACGTAGTCGGCGTCATCGAGGTACCGAGGCGACGGACCGACCATGACCAGACGATCGAAGAGGTCCGGCCGGCGCACGGCGGCGATCGCGCCGATCATCGCCGACACCGAGTGGCCGACGAACACGACGGCGGAGTGGCCGAGCGCCTCGCACAGCTCGATGACGTCGGACGCATAGCCGTCCAAGGACGCGTGTCGGTCGGGGTCGAACCCGGCGGGGCTCGAGCGCCCATGGCCGACGTGATCGAAGGTGATGACCCGGAACCGGTCCTCGTAGGCGGGCGCAACGAAGCGCCACATGTTCGAGTCGCAGCCGAACCCGTGAGCGAACAGCATCGTTGGCCCATCGCTGCAACCCGACATCTGGTAGCTGTTTCGTTGCAGCGTCGCAGCCATCGGCTGCACGGTAGTCCACTCGGTCAACAGGAATCGGGTGGTTCGGCGCAGGTGACCGGTTCGCCTGAGGGATCGATCGCGTCCAGCACGCGCCGCGCCGCCCCGCCGAGCGCGGCGAGCTGCTCGGGCGAGAGGGCGTCCACCACCAGCCGTCGAGCCTCACGCACGTGTCCGGGAGCGGTCGCGGCGAGCTTGTTCCAACCGGCGTCGGTCTGCCGGGCGTCGACGCGATGGCGCACGTCGCAGCTGCCGATTCGCTCGACCCAACCCGACTCCTCGAGTCGTCGCACTGCATGCGAGAGGCGCGACGGTGATCCTTGGGCAGCAGATGCCAGCGCAGACATGGGGAGCCGGCGGTCAGGGGCCTCGGCGAGCTGTACCCGTGATCGGCGGCGCGACCCCCGAGCTGGACCGTACCCAGGAGCAGCACCAAGCCGTCGCCTTGGCCGCGTTGCTCGCCGACGAAGTCCGTGCGGCCGACCTCGTGGTCGTCGCGGCCCCCCTCTACAACTTCGGAATCTCCCAACACCTGAAGATGTGGATCGACCTCGTGGTCGCCGGCGCGCCAGCGGGCTCCCGGCTGCTCGAGGGCACGCCCACCGCGCTGATCGCGACCCGTGGGGGCGCGTACGGACAGGGAACGCCGCGCGACGGATGGGATCACGGAACTCCTCATCTGCGGCGGATGCTTGCTGATGTGTGGGGCGCTGATCTCACGGTCATCGAGCGCGAGTTCAAGTTGGTCGGCGTCAATCCGGCGCTCGACGACTTTCGTGACTTCGCGATCACGATGAAGACCGACGCTGAGCAGGCAGCGTCCGCGGCTGGGAGATCGCTCGCCGAGCGACTCGGGACGTCCACGCGAACCGTGGACGCGTCTCGCTGAGGAGTTGGACCGGGCGGCCCCGGACGATCAGCGATCCGCGTCGAGCGCGTAGATTCTCGACGAAACCAGGCGATTGAGAGGATCGAATGACCGCCCCCGCCGACCTGCTCGTGGACTCGGAACGCGCGATCCGCCGAGCACTCGTGACTCTCGAGCACATGAACAGCGAGAACACCCAGGAGTGGGACCGCACGATCGCCACGTTCAGCCACCCTCGGTACGAACTCCCCGACGGCAGCGTCCACGACGGCCACGACGAGGTCATGTCGTACTGGCTCGCCGGTCGATCAGCGGTTCCCGATCAGCGCAACGAACTGATCAGCCTCGAGATCTGTGAGTCCGGCCAGGTGCTCCTCCACTTCCACCTGCGCGGCACACCTGTCGGCCGCGAACGCGAGTTCCATCACACGCTGTGGGCCGTGTTCGACTTCGACGACGGCGATCTCATGACGAACGAACGCGTGTATCTCGATCGTCCATCAGCCGCGGTCATCGCCTCGGGCTGACCGCTCGGGCTGATTTCGGGCGAGCGCTTGCGTCAGGTCGTCAACCTGGCGTCGAGGGTGTCGGCGAACGCGTCCACGGCGGCGACGTAGTCGAACGCCGTCGGGTCCATCAGCCACTGCAGCTCGAGGCCCATGAGCACCGCCACCACCTCGCGAGCGACCTGGTCGGGATCGGCGCCTGAGACGCCAGGGGGTACGAGCGCGGCGACGAGCGAGCGAGCCCTGGCGTACCGATCGACGAAGAAGTCGTGAAGGGGGTCTGCGGCGTCGAGGTTCTCCGCCGCCAGCACGACGTACAGGCGGGTCAGCACGGCATCTCGGGCGACGAACCGGGCCACGGCCCGCACCCCGCTGGGCAGGTCGGCGGCGCCATCGCCGAGGCTGGCCAGGACCGCCGCGCCTTCCCGTTCCTCTCGCTCGTGGACGACGTCGAGCAGCAACCGTTGCTTGGTGCCGAAGTAGTACAGCAGCCCGGGGTGGGTCATCCCGACCCGTTCGGCGAGCTCGGTGATGCTCGCACCCCGGAAGCCCTTGGCCGCGAACAGCCGGACGGCTTCGTCGATGATCTCGTCACGCCGATCCTGTCCACGAGGCTGTCGCACCCGGTCGTCGGCCCCCGCCTTCACCGATTCCATCCTGGTCACGCGTGACATTCTACAGGTCTGTAGAATATGCTGCCGCCATGCAGTGGCCGACGGGATTCATGTGGGGGACCGGGGCGTCGTCGACGCAGTGCGAGGGAGCCGCACCGGCATCGGATTGGGCGGACTGGGAGGCGGCGGGACGGGCCCCGTCCAGCGGCGACGGAAACGGGTTCGCCACCCGGCACCCCGAGGACTTCGCCATCCTGGCGAGTCTGGGCCTGACCCATCACCGCCTGTCGATCGAGTGGGCTCGGGTCGAGCCCGAACCCGGCGTCCACGACCAAGCCGAAGTCGAGCGATACCGCGCCCTGCTCGTCGCAGCGCACGAGGCCGGAATCACCCCATGGGTGAGCCTTCACCACTTCACGCTCCCGCGTTGGTTCGCCGCCGCCGGCGGATTCACGGTCGAAGCCAACCGCACCGGTCCGTGGACCCGCCACGTCGATTGGATGGCCGAGACGTTCGGCGATCTGGTCGGGGGATGGCAGCCCGTGAACGAAGCCAACCTCTACGCCCTGCTTCACTACGGTGGGTTCGGGTTCCCCCCGGGCCACGACAACCTCGAAGAGACGGCGCTGGTCGACGAGCAGATCCAGCTGGCCAACGCCGAAGCCGCCGTGCGCCTCAAGCAGACCGGCAGGCCCGTCGCATCGATCTTCGGTCTCGCGGTCCCGGTCGCCCAGGACGACGACCCGGCGACGCAGTCGATGATCGAGTTCCTCGACCAAGGGCTGTGGCGGCCCGGCATCGACCTGTTCCGCGACGGCGTGCTGCGAGCCCGGGGACGAGCGCCGATCGAGCGTCCCGACCTCGCCGGATCCTTCGACCTCCTCGGGTTCTCGTACTACATGGCGCTCGGTGTGAAGGGCGGCTCGCTCGCCCCGCATCCGGTCGGCGCGCGCCTGTCGCCGCTGGGATACGGCATCTTCCCCGAAGGGCTCGGACTGGTGCTCGACCGACTCCACGCCGAACTCCCCGGTACCCCACTCCTCGTCGCCGAGTTCGGCATCGGGACCGCCGACGACACCGAGCGGGCCGACTACCTCGCCCGTGGCCTCAAAGTCATCCAGGACGCCCTGTCCCGCGGCGTCGATGTCCGGGGTCTGTTCCACTGGACCGCCGTCGACAACTACGAATGGCTCCATGGCTATGACCCCACCGCCGCGTTCGGCATCATCGACCGCGATCGCAACGTGCGAGCCAGCGCTTCCGTGATCGCGGAGCAGGCGCGCGGCGCGGCTGGGAATCGGGGGACCTGAGAATGGAAGCTGTCGACGTGGCCGGCGGCCAGGTTCGTACCGCCGGGATCGTGGAGCTCGACGCGAGCGCGGGTGGCCTCGTACTGCACCGGATGCCCGCTTGGGCCCGCGCCCAGCACAACGACCCCTCCCTCCCGCTCCTCGAGGCGATGCCGGCAGGCGGGCGGTTCGAGTTCCGCACGAACGCCACGGTCGTCGAGCTCGACGTCGACCTCACCCTGGTGCAGCTCGGCGACGCCGAAGCCTGGCCGGCCGTGTTCGAGCTCGTCGTCGACGGCGAGCTCGTCGACCGGGCGGCCACTCGGGCCGGCACCACCATCGTGATCGATCCCGTCACCCAAGCGATCGAGTTCGTCCCGGGCGCGCCGACCGCGGTTCGGTTCGAGCTGCCCGGCGAGGACGGGTCGGACGGACGTCTCGTCGAGATCTGGCTGCCGCACGCCGCTGCGACGCGGCTGCTCGATCTGCGGGCCGACGGCTCGGTCGAGCCGCCCCCGGAATCTCGTGACGGGACGGTCCGACGCTGGGTTCACTACGGCAGTTCGATCTCGCACTGCATCGAGGCCGATGGGCCGACCGGCACGTGGCCGGCCGTCGCCGCCCGTCTGGCCGGCGTCGACCTCCAGAGCCTCGCCTTCGCCGGACAGTGCCATCTCGACCCGTTCGCAGCTCGCATGATCGGCGAAGCGCCCGCGGACCTCATCAGCGCCAAACTCGGGATCAACGTCATCAACGGCGACACGATGCGTGAGCGGACGTTCGTTCCCGCATTGCATGGCTTCCTCGACACGATCCGCGAACGTCATCCCGACGTGCCGCTGCTCCTCATCACGCCGATCACCTGTCCCGTCGCCGAGGATCACCCGGGGCCGACGACCACGGTCGACGGGACGTGCGCAGTGGTCGAGCGACCCCCGGAACTCTCGCTCGGCGCGCTCACGCTCGAGCGGATCCGCCACCTCGAGCGCGAGGTCGTCGCCGCCCGGCGGGCCAACGATCCGAACCTTCACCTCCTCGAGGGCACCGAACTGTTCGGCCCCGACGACGTGGCCGACCTCCCCGATGGCCTCCATCCCAATGCGGCCGGCTACCGGCGAATGGGTGAACGCTTCTTCGCACGCGCCTTCCAAGGCGCCGGGCCGTTCTCGGCCTGAACGGGCGAACCGGGGATGGCCATGCTCGCTGTCATAGGAAGCGGGGAGTACCTGGTGCCGATGGCGGCGGTCGACCGGCAACTCCTCGAACTCTTCGAGACGCCTCCCCGCGTGGTCTGCCTCCCGACCGCAGCCGGACGCGAGGGCGACGAGAAGATCGACGACTGGATGCACCGCGGTGCCGCCTACTTCACGTCGCTCGGCGCCGACGCCGAACCCGTGCGGGTGTGGGATCGTGACAGCGCGAACGACCCGTCGCTCGCCGAGCGCATCGCCTCGGCCGATTTCGTGTATCTGTCCGGCGGTCGACCGAGCTATCTCCACGACACGCTCAACGGAAGCCTCGCTTGGCACGCCATCACGAGCGTCGTCGAACGAGGCGGGTTGCTCGCAGGATGCAGTGCCGGAGCGATGATCCAGGGTGAGCGATTCGCCGGGCTCCCACGACCGCACCGCGGATTCGGACTCTGGCCCGGGGCGCACATCGTGCCCCACTTCGACGAACTCCCGTCACCGTTGGTCGCGATGATGCGACGCCTGGTCGGCAGGCGATTCACACTCGTCGGCGTCAACGCGAACACCGCACTCGTGAACGTCGGCGGCGCATATCGCGTGATCGGCGACCAAGTCACCATCTGGACGACGACGACCAAACGGCACTACGGCCCCGGCGACCTGCCCGTTGGAGCACTGGACTGAGGCGTGCCCTCGGCCAACCGAGCGATGGCTCGGAGCATGACGGTGGTCGCCAGCACATGCGCGTGCGAGGAGATGACCAGAGCCCGATAGACCCGCCCGCCCGGTCGATCGAACGCGGCGTTCGACGTGGCGGTGAGGATCGTCCGGCCGTCCTGGGGCTCGAGGCGGAAGTCGATCGCGTAGGACGAGAAGCGATGGCCTCCGTGGAGTACGAGCCAGCGGGGACGTTCCGTTGCGTACACCTCGAACCCTCCGGGGTGCTCCGTTCGGAGCAGCCGATCGGTGTGGCTCGGCGTTCGGGTCGCCAAGCGGCGAGTGGTGAAGCGGAGCAGGGCCGCCCACGTCCGGTCGACGTCGGCGTCGACCACGACGGCGTGCGCATCGATCCGGGGAAGGCCCAGCGTTCGGATGTCGTCCGGTGCACGCAGCTCCGGACCCACCGAAGATCCGCGGCGTGGAGGTGGTCCGTCCACCGAACCAGGGTCGACCATCGGCATGCGGCTCCTCTCGTCGGCTCCATACATACACATGTGTATGCTTCGGCGTCAAGCGAGCAGGAAGGTCATCGCTCGTTCGATCGCCACCGCCCGCGCCCGCCGCGAGGATCCCGTCCCAATGAAGTGCTGGCCGATCGCCAAACAGAACGCCAGCGTGCAGCGCGCCTCCACGTCGTCGGCGTCGGAACAGAACGACGAGACCTGCGTGCGCAGGTAGTCCATTCGCCGGTCGTCGACCCGTTGGAGGCGTCCGGCCACCTTCGCGTCTCGTCGCGCCCAATCCCGCACCGCCAGGTCGATCGGCAGCAGCAACTTGGAGAAGGTCTCCATCCCCGCCCGCCGAACTCGTTCCCTGGGGTCTCCACCTTCCGCCTCGACGCGTTGGACGACCTCATCGATCGACCGTCGTTCCCACGTGTCGAGCAACTCGTCGAGGAATGCGTCGCGGCTGTCGAAGTGCCAGTAGAAGCCGCCTCGAGTGACTCCGAGCCCCTTCGCCAACGGATCGACCCGAACGGCGTCCGGTCCACCGGCGGCAAGCGCACTCAGCCCGGCGTCGATCCAGGCTTCCCGAGGAGTACGAGTCGGCGCCGGCACCTCGCCAGTATCGCCCACTCCATGACGTCGTGGCGTCGGCCTTCGCCTCGTTTGCAGGCATGTGGTTGCTCCGGTGTACGGCCGCATCGCTCGGTTGAAGCGCCTCGACCGGTTTCCAGAGAGCGTTGCTTGGAGAGCGCCACACTGGAGGGATGCAACACGCTGCCGTCAACCTCGCCGAGAAGCTGTCCTCCTTCGACGAGCACTGGTCGCCCAGGACCGTCTCGATCTTCAACGGGCACGACGTGATGGTCGTGAAGGTGCTCGGCGAGTTCAACTGGCACCACCACGACGACACCGACGACTTCTTCCTGGTGCTGTCCGGTGCGTTGACGATCCGGCTGCCCGACGGCGAGGTCGAACTCGGCCCGGGTGAACTCTTCGTCGTACCGAAAGGCGTCGAGCACCAACCCGTCGCTCACGTCGAGACGCACTTGCTGCTCATCGAACCGTCAGGGACGCCGAACAGCGGGAACCCCGATACGGCCGCGCCCCGCGTCGTGATCTGAGGCGGCGTCGGCGGCGGCGCCGGACTCGGAAGTAGGTTCGGGCGGATGGAGCCGAGCGATGCCGGATACGAGATCCTCGACGACTTCGAACGCTTCAGCCAGGTGAACGACGTGTTCTCACGTTCGGCGTGGGATCCGGCGATCCGCGACGAGCGCACTGCTCGATTCTTCGCCACCTACCGCCGTCCGCTCGCCGATTGGCGATCGGCCAAGGGCTTCACCCAGAAGGACTACGCGCTGCGGAACGCCTCGTGGCACGTGGCCGACATCTTCGCCGAGATGCACGAAGCCGACGACCGCCGCGACGGGTTCCTCGACGACCTCTCGATGCTGCGCGACGGTGCCGACGAACGTGTCGAGGTCGGAAGCCCCGAGCGAGCGGCCCGCGAGCTGAAGCAGGTGGCCCGCACGTTCGGGGCCGACCTGGTGGGTGTGACGGCCTACGACGAGCGTTGGATCTACACCGAGCGCTATTCGGCGGCGACCATGGGGCCGAAGCCCAACGAACTCCCGAGTGGGCTCACGTCGGTCGTGGTGATCGGTCAGGCGATGGACCACGAACTGACCCGCACCGCTCCATCCGCGCTCGCGGGCACCGCCACGGGCCTCGGCTACTCCAAGGATGCCGTCGTCCTGCTCGCCACGGCGCAGTACCTGCGCAACCTCGGCTACACGGCGATTCCGTCGATGAACGACACGGCGCTCGCCATTCCTCTCGCGTTGGCGGCCGGACTCGGCGAGTACGGCCGCCACGGATTGCTGATCACCCCGGAGTTCGGGCCGCGCCTTCGGATCGGAAAGATCTTCACCGACATGCCGCTCGCCCACGACGCACCGCGCCGCTTCGGGGTGAAGGAGTTCTGCGAGCAGTGCGACCGGTGCGCGTCGGCGTGTCCCTCGAAGGCCATCCCAGCCGGCGGGCCGGTCCCAGTGGCGCTGAACCGTTCGGGCCTGACGGGCGTGCGCAAGTGGTCGGTCGATGGCGAGGCGTGTTTCGGCTACTGGTCGAAGATCAACTCCGACTGCGCCATCTGCGTGCGGGTGTGCCCGTTCACCCGCGACTACTCCAAGGCCCGAAACCGGTGGTGGCGCCGCCTGGCCGGCAGCCGCCTCCGCCGCCTCGCGTTGTTCTGGCACGACCGGGAGCGGGGAGGTCGCCGCGTGCGGCCCGACGACTGGTGGTCCGGGCGCTGAGCCCACCGGAGTCAGGACGTGCCGTCACTGGGTGCCGATGACCATCGTGGTCGACCCTCCAGCCGATTCGACTGGCACGAAACCGATCGAACGGTAGAGACCGGCAGCGCCGACGTTCTCGTCGTCCACACTGAGGCTCATCCGAGGGTGCGTGTCGAGCAGACGCTCGAGCAGCCGTCGGCCGATTCCTCGCCCTCGCCAGTGCTGCACCACTGCCATTCCCAGCTCGGGAATCTCGTCGCTCACGTAGCCGTAGCCAGGATCAGCGGCGGTCATCCGGCGAACCCAGGCCGCCCCGACGCGTTCGCCGCTCGGGTCGACACAGACCCATGCGTCGTCGCCGTTGCGTGAACCGAAGTCGACCAAGTAGTGAGCGATGTCCGGCTCCTGCAGGATCGAGCGAGGAAACGGGGCGCCACCGTCGCGGACGTGCAGCGACAGGTAGAGCATCTCCCACAGGAATGGGATGTCCTCAGGCATCCAGGTCCGGTCGACGAGCGAGCTCACGTGCGCACAGTAGGCGACCCGGCCTGGTCACGGCGCCGACGGGCGGGCGGACGCGAACGCTTCGAGGCGGGCTCGGTGATGGCGTCGACGAGGGTCTGTGCGGCGTGGTCGATCGCATCTACCGTGAGCGGGGCGTATCCGAGCACGACGCCTGGGGAGCCGGGCCGGTGCCGGTACCGGTCGAGCGGTTGGGCGGCGAAGCCGGCCCGGCGGGCAACGTCGGCGAGCGCCGCGGCATCGCACGGCTCGGGCAGCTCGAGGACCAGGTGGAGCCCGGCGGCGATGCCGGTGACCGCGACCCCGGGTGCCGCCTCGAGGGCCGCGATCAGTCGGTCCCGGCGCTGGCGATAGATCGTGCGACTTCGACGCAGGTGCCGGTCGAGGGCGCCGGTCGCGATGAACTCGGCGAGCGTGGCCTGGCTGATCACCGAGTTGCCGAGGTCGGCGTTGGCCTTGGCCGCCGCGACGTCGGCCACGAGGTGGTCGGGGACGACCGCCCATCCGATGCGCAAGGCCGGGCCGAGACTCTTGGACACGCTGCCGGCCGCGATCACGCGTTGCGGGGCGAGGGCATGGAGCGAGGTCAGTGGGGCACGGTCGTAGCGGTACTCGGCGTCGTAGTCGTCTTCGACGATCAGCCCGCCGGTGGCCTCGGCCCATTCGACGAGCTGGTGACGTCGTTCGGCGGCGAGCGGGACGCCGGTCGGGTACTGGTGGGCGGGGGTGACGATCACTGCTTGGGCCGCGGTACGGGCCAGCGCCTCGACGTCGAGCCCATGGGCGTCCACCGGAACCGGGACGACTTCGGCGCCGAGCCAGGACAGCTGGGCGCTCGCGCCTGCCGATCCTGGATCCTCGACCGCGATCACCGCCCGACCGGTGCGTCGAAGCAGCGTCTGGACGAGGAGGTTGAGGCATTGGGCGAAACCGTTCGTGACGACGATCCGGTCGGGGTCGGTGAGGATGCTGCGGGTCCGGCCGAGGTAGCTGACGAGCTCGCAGCGCAGCGGGAGGTGGCCCCGGGCGTCGCCGTAGAGGAAGGCCGAGTCGGGAAGCGCCGCCATCGCTCGTTGGGCAGCGCGTTGCCACGCGTGGCGAGGGAACAGCGCCGGGTCTGGCTGGCCGGGGTTCATTCCGGCGACGGGCGCCACCTCGATCACCGGTGCCGACCGGGCCGAGGTCGCCGTCGATCGCTCGGCGACGGACGTCCCGCTGCCGGGCGCCGAGCTGAGGTGGCCCTCCGCGGTGAGCTGCTCGTAGACCGCGACCACCACGCCGCGCGACACACCCAGATCAGCGGCGAGCCGCCGGCTCGACGGGAGATGAACGCCGCACGCGAGCGTTCCGTCCGTGATGCGACGACGCAGTTCCGCGGCAAGGACTTCGCCTTGCCGACCCCTCGGCACACCCTCGACGGACACATCGAGCTCGGCCCCGCGACGCCGAGAAGTGGTCCGTTCGATCTCGTCTCGACTGGCCCTTTCCACCGGACCAGTCTGTCCGTATCGTCACCACTCGTGCAACGACAGGATGGAATCGCGCAGGCGTTCGTGGCCATGTCGCTCGTCGGCGGAGCGATCACCGCGTCGACGTACCTCGCCGACGGACGCATCACCTCGCAGGCGGTTCGCTACGCCGCGACGGCGCTCGTCCTCGTGGTGGTGTCCCGCCGACGCCACGAGTACGACGATGCCTGGCGGCTTCGCCGGCCCCGGGGCTCGGGGTGGGTCTGGTTGGTCGGCGCCGCGACGTGCGGGCTCACGATCTACAACCTGGCCTTGGTCGAAGCGCTCCAACGGGCCGACACCCCGCTCGTCGCTTCCATCGTCTCGGCCGTACCCCTCGTGCTCGCCCTCGCCGCTCCGCTCGGACTGGGCCAGACGGTGGCCGGTCGCGTCGTGTTCGGGGCCGCGATCGTCGTCGCCGGCTCGGTGCTCGTCTACGGCACCGGAGACGCCAGCGCGACCGGTGCGGGCCTGTCGATCGTCGCCCTCGTCGGTGAATGCGCGTTCACACTCCTCGGTGCGCGAGTCCTGCACACCGTGGGCGCAGTGTCGATCGCCACCCACACCGCATGGATCGCCGCCGCCGAGCTCGCCGTGCTCAGCGTGGTCCTCGATGGTGGCCAGCGGACCGGGTGGGACCTGCCTGCGGTGGGTGCCATCGGGTACCTCGTCGCCGCGAGTGCCGCCGCGTTCGTCCTGTGGTTCGACGCCATCGAATCGATCGGTCCTGCCGTCGCCGGTCTCGCCGCCGGTGCCATTCCGGTCGCCGCGCTCGTGACCGGCACGCTGCTCGGGACCGCGATACTCACCCCGTCCAGCCTTGGTGGGGTCGTCGTCGTCGTGGCCGGCATCGCGGTCGCACTGCGCCACTCGCCAGCAAGCAAGGAGGTCATCGTCCCATCGTGAATCGCTTCCGATACGACTCCGACGTACAGATCCGTTTCCCAGATCTCGCGACTGCCGTCGTCACGATCACCGACGTCGACAACACCATCGACCCGCCCGATCTCACCACCGAGATCGCGACGCAGACCGACGCCGTACGCCGACGACTGGCCGAGCAGCCGGTGGCCGAGATGCCCTCGATCACCGCGTGGCGTCGGGTCTTCACCTCCTTCGGCACCAAACCGACGCGGTACCGCAACGCTGCCGAAGCCCTGCTTCGAAGGATCGGAGGCCAGAACGACCTGCCCGCGCTCAACCCGCTCACGGACCTCGCCAACCTGGTCTCGATCAGCCATGCGGTGCCCGTCGCCGTGTTCGACCTCGACGCCGTCGCCGGCACGATCAGCGTCCGCTTCGCGAGCGGCACCGAGCAGTTCCACGGCGTCGGGACCGACGAGGTCAGCACCCCGGACGCGGGTGAGGTGATCTTCGTCGACGACGCCGGAACCATCCACGCCCGCCGGTGGTGCTGGCGACAGAGCAACGCCGGAGCCACCAAGGGCTCGACCACCAGCGCGCTGGCCATCATCGAAGCCCATCATCCCGGCGCCGCCGACTCCGTACGTGAGGCCGCGACCGATCTCGCCGACCTGGTGCACCGACACCTCCCCGGCGTCACGACTGCCATCGAGACCGGGCCGGATTGACGATCGCGCGGCGACCTCGCCTCGACACCCGCGGCCGGCGGCCCGCCCCGGATCAAGCGCGCAGGTCCACGGCCCGGACCGCCTCGATCACGAGTGCGCGTCGTGCACGAGGATCGCGATGTGGACCCGGTTGGCGGCGTCGAGCTTCGTGAGCAGACGCGAGACGTGCGCTTTGACGGTGGCCTCGCTCATGTAGAGGGACGCCGCGATCTCGGCGTTGGACGCACCGGACCCGACGGCGATCGCGACCTCACGCTCCCGATCCGTGAGCGAGGCCAGGCGCTCGACCGCAGCGCGTCGGCGATCCGTCCGTTCGTCGCTCCCGAGGTGGGCCAGGAGCGTGCGGGTGACCGATGGTGAGAGCATCGCTTCGCCCGCCGCTACCAGGCGCACGGCGTTGACGATCTCGGTCGGCGGGGTGTCCTTCAACAGGAATCCGTCGGCGCCGGCCCGCAACGCGCTCATGACCTGTTCGTCGGCCTGGAAGGTCGTCAGCACGATCACGTGCGGCGGGGTCGGGAGCCGGCGGACGGCCGAGGTGGCGGCGATGCCGTCCATCTCTGGCATCCGGATGTCCATCAGGATGACGTCGGGTCGACAAGCGAGCACGGTCTCGACGGCGTCGGCCCCGTCGGCGGCCTCGCCCACCACCTCGATCGCCTCCGACGACGACAGGATCATCCGGAGCCCAGCCCGCACCAACGCGTCGTCGTCGACCAACAGGACTCGGATCTTCACCACGGCAGATCGGCCTCGACGACGAAGTCGCCGGACGGGTCCAGCCCGTGCACCAGCACGCCGTTGGCGAGCGTCACCCGCTCCTGCAAGCCGAGCAGTCCCGTGCCGGAGCCCGGCAGGGCTTGACGGTCGTAGGCACCGACGGAGGTCGGGTTGCGCACGCTGACGTGGAGGCCGCGGTTCGGTGCTCCCGCCACGCGGACCTGTGCGAGGGTGCCGCGAGCGTGTTTGCTGATGTTGGTGAGCGCTTCCTGCACGATGCGGTATGCGTCACGACCCAACGGGCCGGGCGCGCTCGCCGCCGCGTCCACCTCCATCTCGAGGTCGATCTTCGCTCCGGAGCGGCGCGTCTCCTCGACCAGACGGGGGATGTCGGCCAACGTCGGTTGCGGCACCGTCGACGGTCGCTCGGTCCCCGGATCTTCTCGCAGGACGCCGATCACGTCCCGGAGTTCCTCCAACGCTTGGTGAGCCGTCGAGCGCAACAGCGCAGCGCTCTCGCGGACCTGGGCCGGGGGCAGATCGAGGGCGACCTCGAGCGCGCCTGCGTGCAACGCCACCAGCGAGATGCGATGCGCCAGCACGTCGTGCATCTCTCGCGCGATGCGGGTTCGTTCGGCCAGGCGCGCTCGCTCGGCGCGAACGAGTTGATCGGCCTCGGCCCGCTGGGCCCGTTCGCGCAGGGTGGAGAGGAGCTGACGCCGCGCCCGGACGAACATGCCCCACGCGGTTGCGGCCGCCGCGAGTGCTGCGGTCGGCAGGATCACGGACCAGGTGTTGGTTCGCCCGAGCCAGACCGAGCACACCACCGCAGACGGGACGAACAACGCCGAGACGGCCAGGGCGGGCCGGACGTGGCGGTGCACGGCGAGCGACGACAACGCGAGCAGGCCGGCCACCGAGCCGAACGTCGAGAACGTGCCCAACAGGACCGAGACCACGGCCACCCCCACAGGCCACCGCCGCCGCCACCACAGCGTGAGACAGCTCAGGACGCCCAACGTGGCGTCGACGACGACCTGCCCCGAGGTCATCCGATAGGCGTCGCTGTTCGCCGTGAAGCTCAAGATGACGATGCCGAGCGCAGCGGCGAGGACGAACGCCCCAGCGTCGACGGACCAGTCGCGGGCCGTCCTGGGTCCCGCAGCCTCGGGAGCACCCGGGTCACCGGGCGCGAGCATGGCCGCCGGCGCCGTCTGCGCCCACCATCTGCGTAGCCAGGACATGACCTGAGCGTACGGTCTCCGGCGACCGTGCGACATCGACGAAAGTCGACAGTGCGACCGACGAACCGCCACATCTCGGCCTCGTCACGTCACCCTTCGGACCCCGGCTCGTCGCCCTCCGCCCGATGTGGCCGCGCTCCGGCCGGTTCAGGCTGGCCGAATGATCACGGCAACCGCTCTGTGCAAGAGCTACCAACGACTCCCGGTCGTGCGTGACGTGTCGTTGCGCTGCGAACCCGGGACCATCACCGGTTTCCTCGGGGCCAACGGCGCCGGCAAGTCCACCACGCTGAAGATGATCGTCGGACTGGTGCGACCCGATTCGGGTACGGCGATGATCGCCGACCGACCGTTCGCCGAGCTACCCAACCCGACTCGGGTGGTCGGGACGCTGCTCGACGCGTCGGCGATGCATCCCGGTCGCAGCGGCCGGTCGACCCTCGCGACCGCCGCGCGCCTGGCCGACGTCCAGCCGAGGCGGGTCGACGAACTGTTGGATCTCGTCGGGCTGACCGACGCTGCGGACAAGCGGGTCGGGACCTACTCGCTCGGCATGCGCCAACGCCTCGGCATCGCCCAAGCGCTCGTCGGTGAACCGGCGACGCTCATCCTCGACGAACCGGCGAACGGACTCGACCCGGAGGGAATCGCGTGGATGCGAACGCTCCTTCGGAACTTCGCCGATCACGGCGGGACGGTGTTGCTGTCGAGCCATCTGCTGCACGAGGTGCAGGCGACCGCCGATCATCTCGTCGTCATCTCCGGCGGTGCCGTGGTCGCTTCGGGTCGGATGGCCGAACTGCTGGCCAGTTCCACGATCATCGTCCGCAGCCCCGAGCCCGCCGCATTGGCCGCCGCCTTCCGAGCGGCGCACATCGACTTCGTCGCCGGTCCGGGAGATGAGCTCCGCGTGGACGTGGCCGGTGGCCGGGTCACGACCGAGGTGCTGGCGGGTGTCGCCCGTGACCATCAGGTGCTGCTCAGCGAGTTGCGTCCGTCGGAGACCAACGGCTTGGAACAGCTGTTCTTCACCCTCACCGCCACCACGACCACGTCGCCCCAGGAGACCGCAGCATGACCACCTCACTCTCCGCTCGACCGACCGGCATCGACGCCGCGTCGGCCAGCACAGCACCCATCCCGTTCTCGCGACTCGTCCGGGTCGAGTGGATCAAGGCCACCGACACCCGGGCCGCCCGCTGGCTCCTCGCCCTCGTTGCCCTGTCGACCGCCGGGATGATGTTGGTGCCGGTCCTGGACGAATCGAGCTTCGACCAGACCCACGCGAGCTACCTCCGTGTCGCAGCGCTCGGACTGACGGTGCTCCTGCCCGTCGTGACGATCCTCATGTTCACCGGGGAGTGGAGTCAGCGCAGCGTGATGACGACCTTCACCCAGGAACCGCGACGCCTTCGGGTCGTCAACGCCAAGTTGGCGGTGTCGCTCCTACTGGGCACCGGCGGCGCCGCCTTCGGGGCCTTGGTCAGCGCCGCCGGCGTGGCGCTCGCCGAGGCCTCGGGGCGCACCCCGGCGGGAGACATGAGCGTCGGGGTCGTCGCGTCCTATCTGCTGTACGTGCTCCTCAACGTCTTCGCCGCGGTCGCGCTCGGTGCGCTGTTGCACAACTCGGCTGCTGCGATCGCGGCCTCGTTCGCACTTCCGGCCGGCTTCGCTCTCATCGGGAAGGCCTCGTCGTTGGTGTCGGAATGGATCGACATGTCGACCACTTGGAACTGGATGCTCCAGAACGACTGGGGAGGTCACCTGCCCCAGATCTCGGTCTCGGTCGCGTTCTGGGTGGGTGTCCCGCTCGCCGCCGGCATGTTCCGGACCGTTCGCCGCGACGTCGGATAGCGACCGGCGGTGTCCGCGATGCCGCAGCAGGCGAGCGCGCTCCTCCAGTCCGGCCCGGCTCGTCAGGCACGCATGACGAGCCGGTGTTGACCTCCGAAACATTTCAGACAATGATGAATTGAGCATCGTCTGAATCGAAGGAGGCGGCCATGGGGCCGATGGAGATGTTCGAGCGTGCTGCTGCGGCAGCCTCCGAGTTGGGCTGCACGGTCCGGCCCGACCAGATGAGCCTGCCGACGCCGTGCCCGGACTGGGACGTGGCGGCTCTGTTGGATCACCTGGCCGGCGGTCCGGCATATCTCCTGGGCGCGCTCGATGTCGATGGGATCCCGGCGGCGGCGTGGCCCGAGCCGGCATGCGTCGAGGCGGTCGTCGCCAAACTGGCCGAGCCCGGCGCGCTGGAGCGGCGGTGCTCGTCGCCGATGGGGTTCGAGTGGTCGGTGGCGGAGGCCGCCGCCGGGACGGCGATGGATCAGCTGATCCACACCTGGGATCTCGCCGTCGCCCTCGGAGCGGATCGGACGCTCGACTCCGACGTCGTGGATGCAGTGGCGGCGATGTTCCTGCCGCACATGCCCGAGGTCGGTCGGCAGGCCGGGATCGTCGGGGACGCCGTCGAGGTGGACGCCGGAGCATCGGCCCAGGACAAGTTGCTCGGCGCGATGGGCCGTGACCCGGGACGCTGATGAGCCCGACGATCGCCTGGACGACGCGGTGAAGGCGATGGGGCATCCGGGCCGGCGGGCGATGCTCCGCCTGGCCCGTGACGGTGAGTGCACCGCGACCGAGCTGGCCGAAGTGGCCGGGCTCGCACCTTCGGCGGCAAGTCCGCACCTGAAGCTGCTGAGGGAGGTCGGCCTGATGCACGTTCGAGTCGACGCCAAGCGACGGCTGTATTCGGTCGACTTCGAGCGTCTCGCCCAGGTGCGGGCGGTGTTCGACGAGCTGTGGACCGATCGCCTCGAAGCGCTCAAGCAGCGGGCCGAGACCGGCGCCTCGACGCGACGTCGCCGGGGCACGGCGTGAAGCTCGTCGAGAAGATCGTGTCGATCGCGGCGTCGCCGTCGGAGGTCTACGCGCTGCTCACCCAGGCCGATCTGCTCATCGAATGGATGGCGCCGATCGCCGAACTCGATCCGGTTCCCGGTGGGACGGTCTCGTGGACGCATCACAACGGGGACACGGTCCGGGGCACCTTCGTGGAGCTCGTGCCCGATCGGCGCGTGGTCTTCACCTACGGATGGGAACGCGCCGAGGTCGGGGTGCTCCCTGGATCGACCGTGGTCGAGATCGATCTGCGACCGACCGCACGCGGAACCGAACTGCGGCTGGTGCACCGTGGGCTCGAAGGTCCGATGTCCGACGCTCACGCCGGCGGTTGGACGAACTACCTCGACCGCCTCGCCGTTCGAGCCGAGGGTCGAGACCCCGGGCCCGATCCGCTCGCCGCCGGTCGAGTCCCGACCCGAGCAGAACTCGGTCTCGCATGAACACGCCTCGAGCTCGAGGCTCGACCGGCACGAGGAGCCGCCGCCGTGGCCCGTCCTGATACCGACGATGTCGAGAATGTCGAGAATGCCGAGGATGTCGACGATGCCGAACACCGCTTCTGGGAGCACGCCGCCCCGCTCCTGGGGCGCCCTTGCGTGAGCCGGTCGACGATGATGGGTCTACCGTGTCTGCGGGTGAACGGTGCGTTCTTCGCCTCGTTCGACCGACGCACGGGCGACCTTCTCGTGAAACTCCCCGCCGATCGCGTCGACGGACTCGTTGCTGCGCAAGGCGCGCATCCGTTCGCTCCGGCCGGTCGTCGCTTCCGCGAGTGGGCGGCCATCGCTCCGGCTGACGAGCAGACGTGGCCTGGCCTCATCGGCGAGGCGTTCGCCCACGTGGCGTCACTTCCGCCGCGCCCGGCACCGGCGAAACGCAAGCGCTGAGCGGCGGCCCCCCGTCAGGGGGCGATCAGCAGTTCGGAGATGAGCCCGTCGTCCTGGACGGCGAAGCGGTACGCCAGATCGACCGTGCTGCCGGGAAAGTTCCCGTCGAGCCGGTTGCGCACGATCCAGGTGCCGTCGGCTTGTTGGCGGGCACCGAGCGGCGTTCGCGTGTAGGTGAACTGAGTGCCCGCGTGCTGGAGCCAGGTCCGGATCTCGTCGTGTCCTGCGTGGCGGCGGTTCTCGTCCGCGACGGTGGCGTCGGGAGCGAATTGGGCGAGTGCCTCGTCGACATCGTGGCGGTCGTGCGCATCGAAATAGCGCGCGACGACGGCGGGAGGCTCGACCTGACTGCTGTCGGCGTTCATCAGCTTCCTCTGGTGGTTGTGGGACGGGGGCATCGACGGGGATTGGTCGGCCCTTATCGACGAAACCGATGACGACCGGCTCACCATCATCTCGTGCCATTCGCTCCCAGCCACCCTTGTGGCGACCTCGACGCTCTGGTAAACACTGAACCATATGGTTCAGTATTTGGCCGTCGACCTGGATGCCGCGTTGTCCGCGCTGGCGGACAGCACCCGCCGGGGCGTGCTCGAGGAACTCGGCCGAGCGGAGGCATCGCTCACCCAGCTCGCCGAGACCTTCGACATGAGCCTCACCGGCATGAAGAAACACGTCGTCGTGCTCGAACGGGCTGGGCTCGTCGCCACGCGAAAGGTCGGGCGCGTGCGCCGCTGCCGCCTGGGCGCGGCGCGGCTCGACGAGGTGACGGCATGGATCGATTCGTATCACCAGCTCTGGGACGCTCGATTCAGCCGGCTGGACACGATCGTCGAACAACTCAAGCAGCAGGAGAACAGCGATGGACGCACCTCGGACGAATGAGCCCAGCCCGGCGAACCCCACGATCGTGGAGCGTCGATCGGACCGAGAGGTGGTGGTGACCCGCTGGTTCGACGCGCCGGCGCGGCTGGTGTTCCAGGCGTGGTCGGACCCCGAGCTGTTTCGGCAGTGGTGGGTTCCGGCATCGATGGACATGACGCTCCACGCATGCGAGATGGACGTGCGCACCGGAGGCGGCTACCGCCTCGACTTCGGCGGCGGCATGGAGTTCTTCGGCCGATACCTCGAGGTCACCCCGCCCACCCGCATCGTCTGGACGAACGAGGAGGACGCCGAGAACAGCTCCGTCACCACCGTCACGTTCGAGGAGGTCGACGGCCGGACGCTGCTCGTGCTGAGCGAGCTCTATCCGTCGAAGGAAGCACTCGACGAAGCCGGCACCGGCGCCGCCGAAGCAACGCACGAGACGTTCGCCCAACTGGACGCACTGTTGGTCACGCGCGCCTGAGCGGGACGAGGTGCGGGCACCCGGCTCGTGCTGTGTGCGTGCGGATTACGCTCGGGCGATGAAGTACGGGCTGTTCGCCATGAACTACGGCACCTGTGCCGACCCGGAGCACGCAGTCCGCGTGGCCCAGCACGCGGAGGCGGCCGGATTCGAGTCGGTCTGGACGGGCGAACATCTCGTGCTTCCCGATCCGCAGCCCGAGGCGTTCTCGATGCCGCCGTCGTTGCCGTTCCTCGACACGATCGTGGCCCTCACCCTGCTCGCCGCCGAGACCCGCGAGATCAACGTCGCCTCGGGCATCATCGAGTTGCCGCTCCACCATCCGGTCATGCTGGCCAAACAGCTGGCGAGCATCGACCGGGTCTCGCAGGGCCGGCTGATCGTCGGTGTCGGTTCCGGCTATCTCGAGGCCGAGTTCGCGGCGATGGGCGTCGATGTCTCCGAGCGGGCCGTCCGGATGGACGAGTACCTCGACGCGATGCGGGCGTTGTGGACGATGCCGGTGCCCGAGTATGCGGGCCGTGTCGTTCGGTTCGATGGTGTCAACGCCTTCCCCCGTCCGGTCCGCCCGAGCGGACCACCGATCGTGGCCGGTGGGGTGAGCGCGCCCGCCCGTCGCCGTGCGATCGCCGGGGCGAACGGCTGGTACTGCTTCCAGACCACACCGGAGTGGGCGCAGGAGGCGATGGCCGTCATCACGTCCGAACTGGCGAACGCCGATCGCCCGGCGGAGCTGGGAGCGCTCGAGATCACGATGACGCCGGTCGGTTCGTTCGACCGTGGGGTGCGCGAGCGCTACGAGGCGCTCGGCGTCGACCGCCTCGTGTTCCTTCCTGGCCTCGATGCTCCTGCCGGTCGTCGACACGATCCTGTCCCGATCGACGAGATCCTCCGCACGATCGACCGACTCGCGGCGACGATGCCGTAGCGCCGTCGATCAGCTGTCCGCTCGCCGGTAGTGCATGGCGACGGCGCCGTTGTCGAGCGGCTTCGACGAGACGAGTTCGAGCCGCCGGGTACTCAGCAATCCGGTCTCGAAGAGGGTCGGCCCGTGGCCGACGATCCGAGGATGGACGAGGAAGACGTACTCGTCGATCAAGTCCCGGCGATCCAGTTCGGTCGCGAGCATTCCGCTGCCGAGGAGGACCCGACCCGTGGTGGCGGCCTTGAGTTGCGCGACCCCGGCACCGACGTCGCCGGCGATGTGATGGCTGTTGGCCCACGGGAAGTCCGTGCGCGTCGCCGACACGACGTACTTTGGCTTGGCGTCGAGCTTCAGCGCCCAGTCACGCAGCGCTGGAGTTGCCTCTTCCTCGCCGCGTGCGACCGCCGGCCAGTAGCTCTCCATCATCTCGTAGGTCACCCGGCCCCACAGCATCGCCTCGCCCTCGTCCAGGAGGCGGGTGAAGAACTCGTGGGTCTCGTCGTCGGCGATGCCTTCGGTGTGGTCGACACAACCGTCCAATGTGACGTTCAGGGAGAACACCAGAATTCCCATGCGCCGAAGCTAGCTCCGGGAGGGCACCCGTCGGCACCTCGCCCGACAGCAGTTCCGGCGCGGCGATCAGCCCTTGCCAGTGCCGCTCGTGTCGTCCGGCCCGGCCGGAGCGGCGTGGGTCACCGCCTGGAGGAGGGCGTCGATCTCGTGGTGCTTCTCCAACGGATGCCGGAGCCGATGGGAACGGTCGATCTGGTAACGGTTTCGCCGGCCGACCCGTTCCCGCGTCACGTACCCGTCCGCTTCGAGGTCGTCGATGATCTGCATCGCCGTTCGCTCGGTGACCCCGACCAGCTCGGCCAGATCGCGGACTCGGGCCTCGGGCGACGACGCGATGGCGAGGAGGATGTGGGCGTGGTTGGTGAGGAACGTCCACGAACGTCCGCTCGGGGTGGTCGCCATCCACAAACCCTAGCGTTTCTTCTCATGTCATTGCATTCATGAAATGAAATGCATATGTTTGAGGACATGCGTTTGCTCCTCGACGTCGCAGCCACGCGGCGGAACCCGTTCCCGTTCCCGTTCTCGGTCTCCTCGGGTCGGATCGGCCGGCATGCCGGCTCGCTGCTCGTCGTCGGAGCCCGGTGATGCTCGCCTCGGCCGCGTGGTTCATCGTCGTCTTCGCCCCGCTCGTCGGATCGGCGGCGGCGCTCACGTCGAACACCAAGGGGCGGGCGGGTCGCGCCGTCACGCTCGCGTCTGCGGTGGCCTTCGTCGGCGCACTCGTGCTTGCGGTGTGGACCGGTCGTGTGGCGGGCGGCGTGGTCCCGACCATCGGGTGGCTCGACGCCTCCATCGATAGGGTCGCCGCGCTGCTGCTCGCCGTCATCATGGGCACCGCGGCGGTGGTGAGCGGGTTCTCCACCCGATCGCTCGACGACGACGGCCGGACCGGGATGTACTTCGCCCGGATCGCCCTCGTGGCCACGGGCTCGGCGATGGTGATCGCGCCCGCGACCCCGGTGCTGTTGATGCTCGGCTGGTCGATGTCCGGCTGGGCACTGACCGGACTCGTGGGCTTCGAGGTGGGCTGGGAACGAGCTCGACGCGCCCAACGGCGCATCCGGCGCACGCTCCTCGTCGGTGACCTCGCCCTGCTCGGCGCCCTCGTGTTGGCCGCGCTCCGCAGCGACGGGCTGTTGACCGGTCGCGCCTCGACCGCCGTGGCCGAGCTCCGGGGCTCCACGCTGCTGGGCGTCCCGACGTTGGACGTCGTGATGGTCCTGGTCGTGATGGCCGGAGCGTCGCGGTCGGCGCTCGTGCCGTTCCACCGATGGTTGATCGGCACCTTGACCGCTCCCACACCGGTCTCAGCGATCGTCCATGCCGGTCTGGTCAGCGGCGCCGGCCTGATCCTGTTGCGATTCGCCTCCCCGTTCGTGCAGTCGGACCCGGCGGTGATCTTGGCGTTCGGGCTCGGACTCCTCACCGTGGTGTTGGCCAGCGGAGCCGTGCTCGTGCGCTGCGACGTCAAGGGGGCACTGGCCTGGTCGACCGTGTCCCAGATGGCCTTCATGGTCGTGCAGTGTTCCGTGGGGGCCTTCAGCAGTGCCCTGTTCCACATCGCCGGCCATGGGATGTACAAGGCCTCGCTGTTCCTCGGGGCCGGCGACACGGTGAGTGCCGGACTGCGGCACCGTCGTCGGCCCGCCGCCCCGCCGGGGTTGGCGGGCCCGCACCGGCTGGTCGCATCGGCGGCGATCGCCACCCTGGCGGTCGCTGTCGTCGGCTCCGCCGTCCGGCCCGACGTCGCTCCGGCCGGCCAGGTCCTGGTGTTCGTCTTCGCCTGGCTCACCGTCGCCTCCGGGACGCATGGCTGGTTGGCCGCGTCTCCGTTCACGCCGTTGACCTCGATGGCGGTCGCCGCCGCCGGCTCGACCGGGCTGACCGCCACGTACGTCGGTGGCGTGCGGATCGTCGAGCACTTCGTGAATCCGGGGTTCGCCGACGTCGCGTCCTCGACGGTGATCGGCCCACTGGAACTCTCGGTCGCGCTGGTCGTCGTGGTCGTCCCGATCGTGGTGGTGGCGGTCCTTCCCGGCGAGCTCGGTGTCCGTGGGCGCGACCGGGCCCGGCAACTCGTGGTCCGGCTGTGCGCCACCTCACCACGGATCTCCCGCCCGAGGGAGGCCGACCGCAACACGATCACCGGGACGGTGTTCCCGCATCCTCCGGCCAGCAACGTGCAGCGCTCCGAGATCCGAGCGGATGTCTCCGAGGCGAGTCGGGTGATCGCACCCCAGTGGCCGTTGGCGTCCTTCGTCGCCGTGAACCCGTTGGGCGGTCTCGAGTCACTGACGTTCGACGACGCCGCCGAGACCGCCCGGGTGTGGCGCGGCGCCAGGACCCATCTCGGCCTGGACGAGTACCGCCGAGATCACGATCGAGGCCTGACCCGAGCCGTCGATCTGGGCCACGCGGCGCACTCTCGGTTCCCGGAGTTGTGCGCCGAGGACGCGGTCGTCATCGACGGTCGACCGACACCGGTGGCGGACGTGATCGTGGCCGACCTCCTGCACGGTCCCGACCTCCCACCGCCCGCGAGACGTCCCACGGCCTTGCAGCGGCTCGGTGCGGCGGCGGCGAGCGAGCTCATCGACGAGGTGATGTCGTCGTGGCTGATGAGTTACGTCGCTCCGCCGAAGTGGCCGGCTCACCGGCCCGGCGAGAGCTTCACCGCGATGGCCCGGCGGTCGATGGCCGACGACGCTCGGCTGCGCCCGTTGCTGTCCGCACCGATCCGCGAGTGGATCGCGTCGCTCGGCAACGACCCGGCCTCGATCATCGACGCCGCCTTCGCCGTGTCGCGGGTCCCGAGCGACGATCGAGTCGGCGAGGCCAGGAGCCTGCTGTGCTGCCTCGCCGGATGGTCCGGGCTCGCGAAGTGGCGGACCGACTGGGCGCTGGGCGACGAGGAGCGACCGGCGCTGGCCCCGATCGACATCGTCGCAGTGCGCGCCCTGCTCGAAGCGGGCACGATCGCCTCGGGGATCGCCTCGGGATCGACCGAGCCGAAGACGCCCATCACGCTGACCGCCGACGGCCAGCTCGAGGCGCGCGTCGATGCGGTCGCCCGGGTCCTGGCCCCCGCCGGGAGCGACGCAGATCGCGACGCCATCCGCTCGGTGCTGGCCCGGGTCCCGGCGCAGGATCGTCCCTCGATGTGGCTCGCGGCCCAGGAACGGGCCCTCGACGCCCGGTTGGTCTCGATGCTGGACCGGCTGGATCCGGGCCAGCCGATCGCTCGACCCGACGCCCAGTTGGTGTTCTGCATCGACGTTCGCTCCGAGGGTCTCCGGAGTCATCTGGAAGCGCTGGGCAACGTCGAGACGATCGGCTTCGCCGGGTTCTTCGGCGTGCCGATGCGGATCCGCAAGGTCGGTTGGGAGCACCCCGAGGCCCGCTGCCCCGTGCTGGTCTCACCGGCGATCGGAGCTTCGGAACAACCCCGTCACGACCATCTCCAAGACGTCGCGGCCGCGCTCCTTCGCGAGCGGGTGGTCGAGGGGCTGACCGCCGCTCACTCCGGCGCGAAGTACGGGCCGGGCGGGCCGTTCGCGCTCGCCGAGACCGCAGGTTGGTTCACCGGACCGGAGGCCGCCCTGCGCACCTTCGTCCGACGCGCCTCGAACCCGCCCGCTCCGTCCCCGACCCGGATCCTCCTCGACGACCACGAGGTCCTGCTCGAACAGCGGACCTTCTTCGCCGAGTCGGTGCTCACGACGATGGGACTCACCGATCGATTCGCTCCGCTCGTGGTGCTGTGCGGCCACACCAGTCGGACGGTCAACAACCCGCACGCGACCGCGCTCGAGTGTGGTGCGTGCGCCGGTGCGGCCGGTGACGACAACGCCCGCGCCGTCGCCGCGCTCCTCAACTCACCCGACATCCGCCACGGGCTCGCAGAACGCGGCATCGACATCCCCGACGGCACCTGGTTCGGCGCCGCGGTGCACGACACGGCGAGCGACCGCGTCACGCTGCTCGACACTGCGGACGCCCCCGCGGAACATCGCGACCGCCTCGACGCTCTGCGGGAGCTGCTCGACCAGGCCGGCGCACGACAGGCCGCCGCCCGAGCCCCGCACCTGCCCGGTCCGCCCGCACGCGTGCGGGATCGCGGTGCCGATTGGGCTCAGGTCCGCCCCGAGTGGGGTCTCGCCCGAAACGCCGCATTCCTCATCGGGCCGCGCACGATGACGGCGGGAATCGACTTCGAGGGCCGGGCCTTCCTCCACAGCTACGACGCCGACGCCGACCCGACGGGCCGGGTGTTGGAGACGATCATGACGGCACCGCTCGTCGTCGGCCATTGGATCTCGGCGCAGTACTACTTCTCCACCGTCGATCCCGAGGCGTTCGGTGCGGGCAACAAGCTGCTCCACAACCCGATCGGGACGACGGGGGTCATCAGCGGCGACGCCGGCGACCTGCGCGTCGGGTTGCCGCTCCAGAGCACCCACGTCGATGGCGAGCGATTCCACCAGCCGGTCCGCCTGGTCGCCTTCATCCAGGCCGACCTCGCCACGATCGAGCGCATCATCGCCAATAATCCGATCCTGCGGACGCTCACGAGCGGATCGTGGATCAGAATCGCCGCCCGCTCGACCGCACACGAACGGTGGTCCACGCGGACCCCCACCGGCACCTGGATCGAGACACCTCGAACCTTCGACCCCGACCCGACTCTCACCCCGAACAGGGAGCACCCATGACCAACTGGACCGGCCTGACTGCCATGGCCCGCATCGAAGTCGTCATCGACGGCGATCACCTCCCCACCATCCGAGATCTCCTGCTCAGTTCGGGGGCGACCGGTTACACGGCCCTGCGCGGCGTATCCGGGTTCGGACACGGCGGGGAGCACGAGGGCCGTCTCTTGTTCAACGACCGCAACAGCCTCTCCCTGCTGATCAGCGTCGTCCCGATCGAACGGGTCGACGAACTCGTCGCGGGGATCCGGCGTGTGTTGAACGCGACCGCCGGTGTCATGTTCGTGAGCGAGACCCACGTCAGCCGGCCGGAATACTTCATGCCGTCCGAGGAGCCCGGCTGACCTCCGCCGACCGGGCTCGCGCATCGAGCGATCGTCGTTCAGGCCGTGACCGGGATCCCGGCGCGCACCGCCCGGGCCACCCAGGAATCGGGTTCGCCGCCGAGCGGCACCAGCAACCACAGCAGGAGCCGGATCCGCCGGTCCAACCCCTCGGCATCCTCGGGACGTGGCGGCGGATCGGCGAGCGCGGCCAGGGCTGCGTCGAGGGACCGAAGACGTGTCTCGGTCGGGTCCGTACCGGGGCCGGCTGGGGTGCCCGCATCGGTCCGTCGACCGCCCAGCTCGATTCCGATCTGGGCGAGGCGCTCACGTCGGGTCCGCGGCGAGTCGGACGGTGCGGGATCCCATCCGGCGAGCGAGCTCCGCCACACGTCCAACGTCCAGCTCCGCGCCGGTCCGGTCGCACGGGCGCCGTGACGGTCGAGGGAGGCGAGGAGGCCATCGGTGCTCGGCGCGGCGGAACGACGCCCCGCCGTACGGGTCCGGCCGGCGGCGACCGCCGCGCCCTCCAACTCGTCGAGCAACGCCGCGACCGGATCGCCGGCAGCGGCGACCGAGTCGATCGTCGCAGTCCAGCGGCGAAGGTCGCTCATCCACTGCGGCTCGCCGATCTCCACCGAGCGAACGGCTCCGCTGGGCGTGACGACCTCCACCCGCCCGATCCGATCCGGCTCGGCGCGCACGGCCTCGCGAGCGGCGTTCAGCGTCTCGACCGCGCCCACGGGATCGAGCAACGGAAGTTCGAGCCCGACCAGCCCGGCCGCAGCCTCACGGCGAGCCCGTTCGATCGCCACCGTGACGCCCGCCATCCACTCCAACTCGGCCGCCGCCCGACGCACGACCGCCGCGGCGCGAGCCTGTTCCCACCGCTGCTGCTCGCCGAGCGTCGCCGCCGTGACCGGCTCGATCCCGATGGTCGCCGCGGTTGCCGCCGGGTCCTCGTCAGGAGCGCCGTAGGCGCGGTACCACGAGGTGCCCTCGTCCAAGGGCACCCGTCCGAGCACCCGGGCTCGCAGACCGACCTCGACGGCATCGGCTCGGCGGGACGATGTGCGCAGCCTGTCGTCGGCACCCATCGACAACCAACGACGTCCGGCCGCGGTGAGTTGAGACAGCACGAACGTCGGGCGGCCGTGGCGAACGCCGACCGGTTCGGCCGTGAGCAGCGAGGTGGGGCGCGAGCGAATCGGTGCGCCGAACAGGTTCCGAGAGCGGCGAACCCGTCCGGCTGGGCCGGTCGCGACGGATCACGTGGCCCGTCGAGCACGCCCCGGACGCCGATCCGGCCCTGGACGTGCTCGGCCGGGTCGATCTGCCACTCGATGACCGGCACCCGGGCAGGCGCGACCGATGGGGCGATCAGCCCGTGGTCGAGCGAATCGATGTCGACGGCCTGCCGCCAGACGCGCACGTCGTCGACCTCGCAGTGCTCATCGCCCGCGACGAGTCGGAACCGGCCGTCGATCGTCCCGCGCACGATCTCGTCGCATTCGGTCGCCCCGTCGATCCGGACGACCACCCGGCTCTGCGCCGCGCCGTCCGCGGCGGGCTCCTGCTCGGTGATCTGCACTGCGACGTACGACCACCGGACCGTCGTCAACCGCCGAGGCAGTGCCATCGTGGCCCCCCGCCACGTCGAGGCCTGGATGGAGGACCGTTCCCGCTTCCCAGCCCGACGATCGGCACACCCCGGCCGTCGAGCAGCGTCCAAGCCGTCCATGCGGAGCCCGTCCAGCCGGGCCGCATGCGCACTCGCATCGCGACGCTCGTGCTGCCGGCGATCTCCACGGGCGTCGCGGCACGGACCGTCGCCCCGCCGGTGCCGTCACCGTCGAACCCGTCGAGCTGGTGATCGACCGCGCCGGCCTGGAGCCGATCGCCGCGGCCGAAGCGCGCGACACGCAGCGTCGTCGGCCAGGTCGCCTGGACCGAGAACAGGCTCACGAGCGTGGTTCCGTCGGCGAGAGTGACCGGCGCCACGGGACCGCGGGCGGAGACCTTGCGGCCGTGGATCGTGCCGGTCGCCCGGCGCAACGAGACCCGTGGTGTCCCGGCGCGCTGAGTGACCCGAACGAGGACTGGTGCAGAGGTGAGTGAGTTGGAACTGACGATCCGCTCGTCATCGGCGATCAGCAGCAACCGACGGGCGGCGACGACGAGTTGCAGCCGGACGCCGCCGGCCCGCCAGCGCAGGACCGTGCCGGCCCGCTCGCCCTGGCCGATCGCAAGGACCACCTCGACCGTGAGCGGATCGGCGTCGGGGATCCGCAGACCGTTGTTCCCACCCATCAAGAAGGGGTCGACCCCAGAGCGTTGCCGCCCGACCGGGCGCTCGGCCAACAACCCCGACGCAGCGATCGGGCGGGGGCACCCCGGCTCGTCGGCCAACTCGATCGGTGCGTCGGTGGTGGCGCACCGGAGTTCGACGGGGAGCCCATCGGCATCGGCAGGGGAGGGGCCGCTGGTTCCCTGCGAGACACGGAACTCGGACATGGCGGTGGCCGACTCGGCGAGCTCCAGCCGGCCGGAGATGGTGCGTTGCACCGAGAGCAGCCGTTCACCAGCGCCGGACTCCACGGCGAGCAACCACGGCTCCCCGGCGAGCTCGTCGGAGCGTCGCCGGACGACGATCGAACCGATCGCCGGGAGGTCGGTCACCACATCGGTGAACGTCTCCACCGCCGTTCCGCCGTAGGTGGCGTCGGGATACAACTGCGCGACCGCGTCCGAACCCAGGTACAACGCCTCGACTTCACCCGGGACCGTGGCGACGCGATCCGAGACGACCACGTCGCCGGTCCCAGCCCGCAGGAGCACGCAGCCGTCGGGAACCCCGGGACGGGCTGCGGGCAACGGAGCGAGCGTCGCCGGTCGCACGGACCACACCAGTCCGGAGTCGGCGGGATCGGGGGCGAACCGGCCGGCCTCGAGGAGTTCGCTGACCGTCAGCGATCGACGCCAGCAGCGTACGTCGGTCACCGCCTCGGGCGGCGCCGAGACGGCGACATCGAATCCGCCGGGGCCCGGAGGCTCGGCGAGCAGATGGGCCGCAGGTGCGCCGTCGACCCAGATGATCCACCAGCCGTCGTCGGCCACGGCCGCCATCGGGACGGCCCGATCGACGGGGAGGCGAACGATCGTCGGCTCGGAGGATCCGCCGTGGGGGCCCGTTTCGACGATGATGGCCTGGCCCTCTCGGTGCACCTGCAACGAGCCACGGAACACCTCACCACCCCAGTCTCCTGGGTGGACGATCCAGGCGATCGTGGAGCCGGCAAGGCCGGCAGCTTCGTCGGCATCCGACGCTCGGGCGGTCGTCGCGGGCTCGCCTCGGACGACCTGTGCCGATGCCGTCACCGGCCACGGGAGCACGGCGCGAGGTGTCGCGGAGCCGGAAGCACCCCGGGGGTCGAGCCTCGACAGCTCGGCACGAACCCGCTCGAACTCGGCCCCTCGAACGGCATCGAGATCCGCGAGTTCCGCTGCGGTCGCGACGAGATCGTCGTCGAGGCGTCGCACCGTCGAGGCCAGATCGGCATCGGCGAGGGCGAGCAGGTCGGTTCCCCGCTCGATCGCCGCGGCCGTCGTCTCCAGTTCGGCCCGATGGTCGGGGAACGCGACGGTGTCGATCAGAGCGGACGCGATCCAATCGAGCCGGTCCGCTTCGACCGTGGCGCAGTCCGACGCCCATGCGAGGCGAGTGAGCGCAGCGTCGAACCGGTCGCGTCGACCGGCCACGTCCTCGGCCGCGACCCGGATCGCCGCCCACAACTCCGCGACGCCGCTGACCAGCGCGTCGAGCTGCCGCTGCACCCCGCCGATCGCGTCCCGCTGCCCGGAGAAGCCGGACAGCACTCCCGTGACCAGCTTGTCGAGCGCCGATGCCTGCGTCCTCAGCTCCGCCATCGCGGCCATCGCCGTCTGGGCCTCGACCGCCGACGACTGCACCAGCAAGGTCGCAGCAGCCACTCGATCGAGGGCGCGCCGGGCGCGGTCGGCCGCACTGCGCAACACCTGATCGTCCCGGCTGGCGGTGACGGTGGGCGAGAGTGGCGCCAGCGCCGCGAGGGTGTCGGGACCCACGAGGTCGTGGCGTTGGCGCTCCAGCTCGGCCGAGGCGCGATCCAGCCCGACCGCAGCGCGATCGAGCCCGGATACCGCTCGACGGTAGAGCCGCTCGATCGCTGCCATCGTCGCCTCCACCTGACCGGCGTCTCCGACCTGCAGGGCCTGGATCCCGGCGAGGGCGGAGTCGAGCTCGGTCCGTTGCCGCACGAGTTGGGAACGCAGCGCCGCCGCGCTCTGCCTCAGAGGTTCGAGCCCGAACTGGTCGTCGAGCACGTCCCGTGCCCGCGCGACCGAATCGCCGACGGCGTCGCTCAGCCGGCCTGCGGCTTCGCGTGCGGAGTCCTGGGACACGGCTCCGACGAGCAGGAGGGTCGCGGCGCGCCAGCGCGCCACGGCGACGACGGTCGAACGGTCGACGGAACGTTGAGCCTCGATCAGGACGCGCCGGGCGTCGTCGACGGCGCCCGCGTGATGAACGACGAGGCGAGACCAGTCCTGGACCAGACCGAGTTCACCGACCCGGAGTTCCGCCGGCAGCTGCACCGAAGCGGTTCGCTCGACGAGCTCGACCACCTCGCGAACCCGGCGAGCGGCGCGGGTCGCCGTTTCGGGGATCGAGCGCCCGCCTCCCGACTCGGGACCTGCGAGGAGCGGGGAGACTTCCGGATCGGCGGTGGCGAGCTCGATCAGGTTCCGGGTCGCCGCCGCGGCGTGGACGACCTCGCGGCCCCACCGGCCCCGTTGCTCGAGCAGCGCGCTGAGCGCCTCGGCCCGCCGTTCGCGAGCGCCGTCGACGGCGGCCTGCAACCGTGCGATCTCGGCGTTGGCGAGGTCGGCGGAGGTCGGCGTCGGCGCCGCCCGCCGTGGCGCGACCATCGCACTCGCGACGGCGCGGTCGATCTCGGCGGCTGCGCCGTTGAACGCGTTCGCCACCTCGATCCCCCACGACCACTGCGTGACCGACCGGACGTCGTCGACCGAGAAGCGGTAGACCGCGCTCCGGACACCGAAGGCCGCGTTCGCCTTGCTCGGTTGGTAGTGCAGCACGAGATCCAGAGTGTCGCCCGGCCCCTCCGTCCCTCCGTAGTGCCCGGTCAGGGTGATGAGGCTGGTCGCCGACTTCTGCTCCGTTCCTCGTGACGACGACTCTCGGTAGTGGGCCCCGGATCGCAGCTGGACGGCGAGCTCGCCGGTCGCCGCCAGGCGCTGGAACCGGGTCACGAGGGCCAGACGACGCTGATGCTTTGCCTCGGCCGCAAGGCGCTCGCGCAGCCGCTCGAAGGCGGTCAGGCGCAATTCCGCGTCTGCATGCTGCCCGGCGAGCCGTGACGCAGCGAGCCAGGCATCGACCAGCGCGAGGGAAGCTTCCTCCACCTCGCGGTGGCTGATCCGTCGATGCAGCTCGGCGAGCGCCCACGGGATGGGCGCCTCGCTCAGCCTCGACACCGCCGTCTCGGTCCCGATCGCGAGGACCCAGGCACTCGGGATGGGACCGGCCGCATCCGAGCCGCTCGGAGCCGAAGCGGTCTCGGGGAGCAACGATGCGAGCGACCGGCGGCCGGCGAAGGGATCGGGGACCAGCTGTCCCGCTCGCGTCGGGTCCCCGAGCTCCAGGATCGTCGCCGCGAGATCCGGGACGGTTCGGTCGACCGGCTGGTCGGGCGTCGGCGCCAACGCAGCGATCGACCGCAGCGTTGCATCGGTGTGCTCGGCCGTGAGGTCGCCGAGCGAGCGCAGCAACTCCTCGGCGAGGGGCCGGAGGATTCCGAGGTTGACCAGGGCCGGAGAGCCTGCAGATTCGCACGCCGTCACCCAGGCGGCGAAGGCGTCGGCCCCGCTGAGGGCGCCCGTCGACGAGCGCATCACGGCGTCGAGCCGAGCGAGGGTCAGCGATGCCCGGCACGATCTCACCAACTCGATGAACGCCTCGGCGTCGCGAAGGCGCGCCTCGGCGGCGTCCACGGTGCGCAGGGCGGCGGCGGCCTCGGCCTCGTGGCCGCGGGCCACCCCGTCGAGCTCGGCGATCGCCACCACCAACCGTTGGCGCGTCGCCTCGGCGAGGTCCACGTGGTCACCTTGCGCTCGACCGGCGAGGGCGCGCAGTTCGTCGCCGAGGCGCGCCAGGTAGGTGTCGGCGGTATCGAGTGCGATGTCGAGACGTGCCGCGTTGTTCCGTGCGGTCGCCAGCGCCGCCATGGTCTGGTCCGCGGCGGCACGAACCTCGTCTCGCCGTTGCCTGGTCGTGTCCAGGGTTCGCTGGGCATCGTCGAGCGCGGTCCGGGCCTGGGCGAGATCGGTCCGGGCCCATTCCAGGTCACGGTCCAGATCGTCCAGCATCTGGTCAGCGCCGTCGAGGGCGTCGCGATACGTGGCGCGAAGCGAGTCGCGCGTGCGCGCCCGTCGGAGCGCGTCCTGCCACACGATCGTCCAGTACGCGCCCGAGCGAGCCCGATTCCATTCGGGCGTCTCGGTGAAGGGATTGATGCCGGTCAGATGACACGTCGAGATCCGAGCCTGGACCGCATCGGCCCGGGCCGCGTCGATCAGCACGCCGTCGGCGAGATTCTCGATCACGTCCAGGAGGAGCAGCTCGCGCTCGTGTTCCTTGCGGCGAGCGTCGGCCCGGCGGGCCGTTTCCTCGGCCTGCAAGCGACGGTGGCGCTGATCGGCGAGGCGCTTGCGGCGCTCGTGGTCCCGCTTGCCGCTGTCATCGCCGAACCACGACGTGAACTCGTTCCAGGCCGATTCGGCCAGCTCGGCGATCGCCTCGCCCAGTGCCTCGAACGCCGCCGCGACTTCGGCGGCGAGCGCCTCCAGTTCGTGCAGCAAGGCGACGACGGCTTTGCCGAACTCGATGATCTTGTCGACGACGAACTCCACCGCCTTGGCGATCGCTTCGGCGATGTCCTTGAAGAAGTCGAGCACCCCGATCGCGGCCTCCTCCAAGGCATCGACCGCTCGCTGGGCGAGCCCGGCGAAGTCGAGGTCGACATCGAACTCCAGCGAGAAGCCGATCCGCTTGCCCCAGAGCACGAGCGCAGCCGAGATCCCGCCGCTGACGCCGTTGGTGCGCATCTCGGCATGGACGTCGAGATGGAACGCGATGTCGACGAGGTCGATGTCGGGAAGGAAGTCGCCGATCAGCTCGGCCGGATTGAGCCGGATCGAGGTGTCGATGCCGCCGCCCATCGCGATGGAGCTGACCCCGTTTCGCTCGTGGAAGCCGAGGCTGATGTGGGTGGCCCACGTGAGGCCGAGCACCTCGATCGAGTCCCGGAGCTCGAGCGACAGCCCGTCGGCGTCGAGGTGGCCGTCGATCTCCTTGGTGATCGCTCCGCCGAAGAGGGAGACGGACGCGCCCAGGGCTCCACGAGGTTCGTCACCGAGGTCGAGTTCCAGGAACGGTCCGCCGAGGTCGGAGAACCCTGCCGCCCAGTCCGCAGCGGCCCGGTCGGCTCGGGAGGTGAGGGCCAGGATCGAGCCGACCCGCAAGGGTTCCATGCTGCCGGCGAACCGACGCCGTCCGACGCCCTCGAGCTCGAAGACGACCGCGAACGACAACCCGAACAGGTTCGCGTGGGCGTGGCCCCGCAGACCTTGTTCATACGTGACGGAACCGGACAGCCAGTCGAAGGGGAAGGTCGCGGCGGCGTAGTCGACGGAGATCTCCTGGAAGCCGGACTCACCGAGGGGCCCGGGCAGGGAGGGCGCATCGGGGCCGAGGAATCCGTCGAGCAGTTCCTGGAACGTGAGCGCCGTTCCGACGAAGTGGATCGCGGTGTGGCCTGGTTCGGTCGGATCCCACACCAGGTCGAGGTCGAGCGAGGCCCGGCCGACGGCGACGTCGCCGCGAATCGCCCGCAGCCCGGGCCCGATCCACAGTTCCAACCGGCCGACGGTGAGGCCCGGGAAGCCGAACGGTTCGTGCCAGTCGACGGTCCGGCCGTTCTCGACCCGCCCGAGGAAGGCCACGCCGATCGTCACCTCGCGCTCCACCAGATCGGCACGCACGGCGCCGGCGAACCGCAGCTCGGTGGTGGTGCCGCCGAACTCGAGCCGCAGGTCGCAGCCGAGCGAGACCGAGAGCGCAGCAGGGGACACGTAGCCGACGAGCAGCGATCGGATCACGATCAGCTCCAGGTCGATCGAACGATGCTCGGAGAGCAGGTCGATCTCGAAGCTGAGGCGGGCGTGCTCGGGGTCGATCTCGATGGGGATCGGTGTGTCGCCGAGGCCGAGCAGCTCACCGACCGGCGTGAGGTGGAACGGCAGCACGGTCATCAGCGTCACCCCGGCCCCGACCGGGCCCGGGGTCGTGCCGAGCCGCTCGGCCAGGGCGATCTGCGCCGGAGCCCACCTCAGTGTGGTCGATCTCAGCATCTCGGCAACACTCTCGGGGAGCGCCATCTCGGGAAGCTCGGCCCCATCGACCTGAACCAAGGGACGCCAGCCGGTCGGGGTGCGCCAGAGGTCCACGCGAACGTCGCCCCCGCCGGCTGCGGCGTCGATCACGAGATGCACCTCGTCGGTGAACTCGACCGACGAGTGCCGAAGCGTCAAGCCGGATGGGAGGTCGACGTGCGCTCCCGCCTCGGCCAACAGACCCTCCACGAGTTCGTCGAGCGACATCGAGCCGAGGTCCAGCTCACCGCGGAACTCGAAGGTGCGTGACCCCTGCGCATCCCGACGGAGCGCAGCGACGACGTTCACCGATGCCGTGCCCGAAGTTCCCATGGTCATCGAGAACGCCGCGCCGAACCGATCGCCCGAGCTGTCGAAGTCCACGTCCACGGATTCGATCTCCACGGTGGCGAGGGCGTCGGGGATCGCCGCGGTGTCGACGCCGAGTTCCTGCGCCACCGCCAGGAGCATCGACCCGAGCGGAACGGCCGCGCCGGGAGCAGAACGTCCGGAGAAGTTCCACGCGCCGGTGGTCTCGCGCTGGGCGTTCACGTCGAATGCGACGTCGCCGAGGACGACTCGACCTCCGGCCTCGATCTCCACGCCGTCATCGCTGCGCTCGACGTGGAGAGCGACCGAGTCCACACCGAACACGCCCGCCACGGTCCAGGTGCCTTCCAGCTCGATCGAGAACCGCTGGGACGTCGGGGATGCGGACACGTCGAGCCCCCAGATCCCGAGTTCCGGCAGCCCGGTTGCCTGACCTGCGACCGCTCCGATCACGGCCGCGAGATCGACGTGCGTACCCGGCTCGAGCCACGCCGTCACCTCGAAGTCGGGGGCCGCCGCCGACATCGCCAACCGGGCCGTGTCACCGATCCCGAACGTGCCGTCGAGCGCCACCGCAGTGTGTGCCGCGCCGCCCGGATCCGTCACGGTGAACTCGGCGACGATGTCGTCGACCACGAGTCGGACCGGGGACTCGGCGAGGATCCACGGTGTCGGGCACGACACCGTGGCACCAGCCGACGTGACCTCGACCGAGCCCCCGTCGAGTCGCGCCGCGAACGTGACCGTGTCGAGCTGCAGCCCGGTGACCCCTTGAAGCGCTTCGGGGAGGAACGATTCGAGGTCGACCCCGAACAACGACGCGAGCGCATCGGGTGACACACCGAGCTCAGATACGTCGGCGAGCGCTTCGAAGCCGGCGAGGTCGAACGTCGTGGCACGCAGCCGGACCGGCGGGTGCCCGTCGATCAGGGTGACCGCTCCGGCGACGGCGGCGAACGGCACCCACGAGTTCCGGCCCGCACCGGTGGCAGCCAACGCCGACGCCCCGACGGTCCACTCGAGGTGCCCCAGCGTCGCGAGCCCGAGGTCGAGGGACCCGGCGACCTGTGCGCTCCAGGCGAAGGCGATCGGCCGGCCCCCATCGAACACGACGTTGCCGGTGACTGCGACCTCCGAGACGCCGATGAGGCGCGCCAGCCCCGGGCTGGTGGCGGCGAGATCGAGCGTGCCTGCGACGTCCACGCGAGCGGTTCGGCTGGCGGTCGCGTCCTCGGTCGCGATCGTGGTCGACATGGTGAGGCGCGGCGGCGCCTCGCCGACGAACGTGATGCGACCTCCCCATCCTCCGAGGGCATCGGGGAAGGCAGACCACTCCGGTGGTGCGATCGCAGTGACGGTCGCGGTCCACCCTTCGTTCGTGTCGGGCGCGAACGCGAGCTCGAGGCGCGACCCGCCAAGGACTCCCTCGGGCACCGTGCCGACCAGGCTCACGAGCCCGGCCTCGTTGCTCAGCTCGACGCTGCTCAGCCGGAGTGCGTCGCCGTCGTCGAGTGCTGCCAATGCCCCGACATCGATGCCGGTCGTGGCGAGTCCGAGGACGAGATCGTCTCCGTCGATCGCGGCGCCCAATCGAGCGAGGAGTTCGTCGCTCGTGATCGTCATGACCCCACCACCTCCCACGCATGGTCGGGCACGGTTCGGGCGGTGCCCTCGGCATCCATCGAGAAGCAAACCGATCCGTACGCAGTCATGTGTCGACTCGATCGGGACCGGTGCCACACGAGCACGTCGTCCGACTTCGCTGCGACGATCTGCGCCTGGGTCGAGTCCGACGCCCAGTCGCGTTCGGTGACGTACTCCATCGAGCCGGTCGAGAGCAGTTCGCCGTCCGCCCGCCGCCGCTCCCAAGCGGTCATGTAGGCAGCCGGTACCTGTGTGGCTCTGGCCCAGTAGTCCACCTCGAACGGTTCATCGGTACCCACGCCGGGGAGAGCGTCCACGACGGCCATCCGAGGGTGGAGGTGGACGTGCTCCAGCAACCCGGTGCTGAACACGACGTGGTCGGGGTCGGTCAGATCGGCGAAGGGTTCGTGGAAGGTGTCGAGGCTGCCGTGGTGCGGGCACAGGAGCAGATCGACGCTCGCGATCGCGGTCCGATGCGTGGCGACGAGGAAGGCTTGGGTGAACGCGGTGGCGTCGCCGCACAGCAGGGCGCGCCGGGGGGTTCGCCGTCCGACCTCGGCGAGCAGGACGAGACTGCGATCGTTCGCCTGGGCCTTGAGATCGCGCCGCGCCACGTCGGCGGTCACGTTCCCGGCGAGGAACGTGAGTTTCCAGTCCCGCCCCGACAACACGGGGAAACGAGGCTCGGTGAGCGGACGGTTCACGTAGACGAAGGTTCCGGCGCCACGGGCGCCTGGACGGTGGGTCCATGCACGAACACATTGCTCGTCTGCCGAGATGGCGATCTCCAGGAACTCCTCCACGCTCCAACGGTTGTTCCACATCGTCCAACCGACACCGTTGATGCCGTAGTGGCGGAACGGGCTGCCGGTTCCGCCGCGTGCATCGGTGGCCGCGTGCTCGGAGGAGCTGAAGAACACCCGTTGAACCTTCATCCGTGGGAGCGGAGTGGCCGATGTGCGGTAGTCACGGCGCACGGCACCACGCCCCGAGGAACGGCCACGGCGCCGTTTGCTGGTGTGGCCGGTCGTCTCGTCGTCGTCGGGATCGAAGGTCTCGCCGTCGAGGAGTTCGACGAGCTGGTTGTAGTGATCGCGGTCGGGATGGGTGAGCACCAGCGCATCGATGCGGTACTCGCGCGCTCGCGTCCAATGCCGAAGCAGCCGACATGCGTCGGAGAAGGCCTCGACGTGTCCGTCGTCGTTGCGCACGTCGAAGGTCTCCGACGATCGGCCGCAATCGACCACGACGACCTCGCCTCCGGGACAGCGGATGAGTGTGAAATCGCCTTGGCCGTTGCCGACGAACACGAACGTGAACTCACCCATCACAACCCACCCTCCACACGAGACGCACCGAGTCCCGGATGGCTCGACCGTAGTTCAGCGGGCGGGGGATGAATTCCTGTCGCGCTACTCGGCCTCGTACGGGTCAGGCGGGGTGTCGCCGTCCTCACTCGTGAACCGGTCCACCCATCGGTCGGGATCGATCGCGTTGAGCAACGGGATCTTCGGGAGTTCGAGCAGCACGAGCAGCAGGGCAGTGATCAACGTCGCGAGGAGGAAGCGGCCGACCCCGGCGATGACACCGACCGAGGCGATCGACCAGATGGCGGCTGCGGTGGTGAGGCCGCGTACTCGGCCGGAGCGGTCGGTGAGCACGACGCCCGCACCGATGAAGCCGATGCCGGTGACGATCCCTGCGATGAGCCGTTCCAAGACCGACGGGAACGCGTCGACCGCCACGCTGGTGAAGGCGGCGGATCCTGCCGCGACGAGCGCGAAGGTCCGGGCGCCGGCAGGATGGCCGCGCACCTCGCGTTCCCATCCGATCGCGAATCCCAACGCAGCAGCGAGCGCAATACGGCCGAAGAGCGCCAGGTCGTGGACGAGCATCGGCAACTCCCTTGCGGTCGACGAGCGGTCCTTCACGGTCTAGCAGCCGTCGATGCCACGCGATGGCCGGACGGTGAACCAGGGCTGCCCGTCCGCGCGTCGGTTGCAAACGGCTCGATCGCCCTTGCATCTGTCACTCATCAGGCAGAGGATGGACGTTCCGGGGTCATCACGATGGGCGCCGGAGAGCCGGGGGCAGGATGGGTGCATTGCCGTTGGTCCTCGCAGGACCGATCGTCCGCCGGGTCGAGCCGCGACTCGTCTCGGTGTGGATCGCCCTGCGCGAGGCGGCAACGGTGACCTCGACGTCTGGCACGACACCCAGGTCGCCACCGCAACGACGGCGTGGTGCTCTCGAACGATGCTCCGATCGGAACCGGTGACACGCCGACCCGTCGCTTCGGCGAACACCTTCACGTCGCAGTCGCCACGATGGAGTTGACGGCTCCGACACCGCCGCTCACGCCCGGCGCTCTACAGCTACGACCTTCGGCTGAGCGGGGCGTTCGGTACGACCTCGCTGCGCGCTGAGGGACTGCTGCGAGATGAATCCGACGACCCGACGAAGCGGCTGACGAACGTCGACTCGTCGGCGCCAACCCATCTCGCGCTCGGGTACGTCACCGACCGGCTGCCGTCGTTCGTCGCTCCGCCCCCGACCGTCGAACGCATCCGGCTCGTTCACGCCAGCTGCCGCAAGACGAACGGGCCCGGGTACGACGCGATGGCCTGGCTCGACGATCACCTCGAGTCGACGTTCACCGACGTGGACGAGCGTCCCCAACAACTCGTCCTCACCGGCGATCAGATCTATGCCGACGATGTCGGTGCGTGCCTGCTGCCGATGTTGATCGACCTCGGACGCGATGCGCTCGGCGCCACCGAACGACTGACGGTGGCCGACGGTGGGAGCGGCACGGTCGAGGCGACGGCGGCGAACTTCCCGCCGCTCTTCCGGCAGCGCCTCGTGCGCGAGCAGGCCGGCTTCACCAGTACCTCCGCTCACAATCATCTCCTGTCGTTCGGGGAGTTCGCCGCGATGTATCTCGCGGTGTGGAGCCCGCGCGTGTGGCGCCCGCTCGCGGTGGCATCCGACGTCGTGAAGTCCCCCGGCAACGTCCCGGCCGTCGTCGGCGACCATCTGACCAAATGGGATGAGTGCGCCGCCGAGCGACACACCACGCTGACCGCGCTCCGGACCGACGCCTTCGACAAGGAGCGAGCTCGGGTCGAGCGGTTCCGGTCCGCCGTACCGAAAGTCGCACGGGCCCTCGCCAACGTCGCGACCTATCTCGTGTTCGACGACCACGAGGTCACCGACGACTGGAACCTCAACGCCCGCTGGCAACAGCGCGTGTACACGAAACCGTTCGGTCGCCAGATCGTCCGGAACGCCGTGATGGCCTACGCCGTGTTCCAAGCGTGGGGCAACGACCCGAAGCGGTACTCGAAGCCGGACACCGCGCCCGACAAGCCGAACCACAACCGTCAGCTGCTCGAGGAGATCGAGAAGGTCTTCACCGGTGCCGGTCCCTATCCGGCCGCGGCGGCCCAGCCGGGTCGGCTCGACGAGCTCGTCGGCGCGGCGTCCGCCCCGGACCGTCAGCCGGTGTTCCACGTGACGGTGCCGGGGCCGCGACACCTTCTGGTCCTGCTCGACACGCGAACCCGACGCAGCTTCCGGGGACATGGGATCCTGCCGCCCAACCTGCTCGGCTCGACGCTGAACGAACAGGTGCCCCCGACCCTGACCGACGGGAGAGAGCTCCTCGTCGTGGTCTCCGCCGCGCCGGTGCTCGGCCCGCACCTCATCGACTCCATCGGGCAGCCCGTCGCCCAGAACATCCAGGACATGAAGGTCGGGCTCGCCGAGACGACCGCCGGCCTTCCGCAACCCGGGCCGTGCGAGGCGTCGCTCGACCTCGGCGCCGAGCACTACGACGCGGAGGGCTGGTCGGGCGACGAGGAAGCGCAGGAGGCGCTGTTGAACCGACTCTCGCCGCACGGCAGGGTGGTCATCCTCTCCGGTGACGTGCACTACGGCTGCACCCTCGTCCTCGACCACTGGCGCAAGGGATCGGCCAACGGCGGCGATCCACCACCGGCGAGAATCGTGCAGCTCACGTCGAGTCCGGCCTGCAACAGCTTCGACTCGCAAGTGGAGGCGTTGTTGCGAAACACCGCCTTCTTGCAGCGATACGAGCTCGACCCCCGCCCGGAGCGTCTGGCCTGGTCGGGGAAGGCGTCGATCGCCGTACCGAACGGAGCTCGGATCGGCCCGGGTCGCCGAGCGCGGATGAACCGGTCGCCGGCGCTCGTCCCGGCCCGGTCGTGGCCGGCCGGCACCACCGTGCCACCCGACAAGCCGCCCGACTGGCGCTGGCGGCTCTCGCTGCAGCGCGACGGGCGGGCCGACGACGTCCTCCCGACGCCACTGCGTCAGCCCCGCCTCGGGGCCGAACTCGATCCGACCGATCCGCTCCTGGGGTATCGACGAATTGCAGCACGCCACGCGGCGGCGGCGTTCTCGAACTTCGACCACCTGCGCCAGATGGTGTTCACGAACAACATCGGTCTGGTCGCACTGTTCGTCGGAGGAGACGGGGCACTCCACGTCCGGCACTCGATGTTGTCGAAGGACGCGCCGGACTCGCACCTGTCGTCGCTCAACACCGTCCATGACGTGTCCCTGGCCCCGACCCACGAAGCCCGCCCCGAACTGGTCCTTCGGGGAAGCTGAGCGAGGAGCGGACGATGCCGGATCAGGAGCCCGAGACCACGATCTGGGAAGACATCGTCCGGTGGTTCAAGGACGCGGCCGAGTGGGTGCAGGAGAACCTCGGCGATCCGGAACTGGCCCACGAGCTGCGATCCGATCTGGGACTGTCCGACGGTCAGAGCATCCCCGAGAACCAGAAGAACCAGTTCAAGCAGTTCGGCGCAGGGCTCGATCCCGACAAGGCGGCGTTCGAGGACACGGTCGCCGAGGTCGCCGATCTCGTGGCCGAGTTCGTCAATCTCGGTGAGGCGATCAAGCAGGACCAGACCGACGGGTGGGAGGTCTTCGATCTGATCTTCCGCGTGATGACGGCGGAATCACTGCGTACCCGGAGCCAGTTCGTGTACGCCCTCGGGAAGCTGGTGCTGCTGCTGACCGAGGACCCGGAGGAGATCGAGGCGCTCGACCCCGCCCTCGTCATCGGGTTGCTGCGGGGCGAGCCGCCCCCGCCCGGTTCGGGAGAGGCTTCGCTCCAGCGCATCAACGCCCTCACGTGGTTGACGATCGTGATCGTCGAGAAACTCGCCGCCAAGCTGTTCGACGTCGACCCACGCGACGCGTACGAGGCCTACTTCGGCTGGGACCCGACTCCGGATTCCTCCACGCCACTCGCCGACCAGACCAGCGCGCGGGCGATGACCTTCCTCGTCGGTCCGGACAACGACGTGGCCGCCAGACTCTCGGCGACGATGCTCGTGCTCCCCGCCGAGCATCGTGGACCGGCCCTGTTCTTCAGCTTCGGCGGCGGACTGAACGCCGAGCAACACGACGGTGACACCGTGATCCGATTCGCGATGGGGGCTGCGGGCGCGTTCGATCTGGTCATCCCGTTCGGGGACTCGCCGCTCCGAACCGCAGTGGGTGGCGATCCGACCGGTTGGTTGCGGTTCGACGTCGGTGCCGGAACGCCGGGCAAGCCCGCCTTGCGGATCGGCGACGACCACGGAACCCGACTCGACATCGAGAAGTACGTCGTCGGCGTGGAGGTCGGCAGCGGCGCAGCCAGCTTCCGGGGCGGGATCGAACAGGCCAAGCTGATCATCGAACTCGGTGACGGCGACGGGTTCCTGGCCTCGCTGCCCGGCGGCAAGATCGAGATCGACCTGGGGTTGGTGTTCACCGCCGACACCTCGGGCGGATTCCGTATCGAGGGTGGGACCCGAGCCACGGCGAGCCTCCCGATCAACAGTTCGCTGTTCGGTGTCTTCACCGTTCACCACCTCGACGTCGCCCTCGGCCCGAGCCAGTCCGGCCGTGACGCCGCCCTCGAGATCTCCGGCGCGTTCTCCCTGAACCTCGGTCCGTTCAAGGCGTCCGTCGACCGGCTCGGCTTCCTCATCGACCTCGGGTTCCAGCAGGGAAATCTCGGGGTGCTCGATGCCGCGATCGGATTCAAGCCACCGAGCGGGATCGGGCTCGCCCTCGACGCCGGCATCGTCAAGGGCGGCGGGTACCTCTACGTGGACCCGGTCAAGGGCGAGTACGCCGGCGCCCTCGAACTGACGATCGGGCCGGTGTCGGTCAAGGCGATCGCGATCCTGTCGACCAAGCTGCCCAACGGCGCCGACGGCTGGGCCCTGCTCCTCCTCGTCTACGCCGAGTTCGCCCCGATCCAGCTCAGTTTCGGCTTCACCCTGAACGGCGTGGGCGGAATGATCGGTCTCCACCACGGCGTCGACACCGACGCCCTCACCAACGGCCTGCGCACCGGCGTGCTCGACGACGTCCTGTTCCCGAAGGACCCGGTGGCGGATGCGCCGCGCATCATCAATCGGCTGCGCGAGACCTTCCCGGTGACGCCGCGCGCCTTCACCTTCGGCCCGATGCTGGAGCTGGGTTGGGGCACTCCGTCGATCGTCATCGTCCGGCTCGGGATCATCGTCCAGATCGACAACGCGCTCGGCTCCGGTCCCGGCTCTCTCGACTTCGGGCGCTTCGTCGTGCTCGGACAGGTCCGAGTCCAGATGCTCCCGGAGGCGACCGGCACCCCGCCGCTCCTCAAGCTGCTCGTCGACTTCCTCGGCTACTACGACAGCCACACGAAGCGGCTCGGGTTCGTCGCCCGCCTGCGTGATTCCAAGGTGGCCGAGATCACGCTGACCGGAATGTTCGTCGTCCAAGCCGACTTCGACGATCCGAGCTTCGTGCTCTCCGCCGGCGGATTCCATCCCCGGTTCGAGGACATCCCGCCGGGTACTCCGGCGCCGATCGACCGCATCGGGTTCGACTTCAAGATCGGCATCGTCAGCATCGCGTTGCGGGGCTACTTCGCCGTCACGCCGTCCACGGTGCAGACCGGCGCATCGATCACGGCCAAGGCGAAGGTCGGCCCGTGCGCGATTCAAGGTGAGCTCGGCTTCGACGCCATCTTCTACTTCGAGCCCACGTTCCACTTCGAGGTCGACCTCCACGCCAGCATCTCGGTCACGTTCAAGGGCCACAAGCTGGCGAGCGTGGGGTTCAAGGGGACCCTCTCCGGGCCTGGCCGTTGGCGCATCAGCGGCTCGTTCTCGTTCTCGATCCTGTGGTGGGACATCGAGAAGTCCTTCGACGAGAGCTTCGGCTCGGCACCGTCCACGCCGGCGATCGAGACCTCGGTCTCGTCGCTCGTGCTGCGCGAACTCTCGAACGAGGGGAACTGGGCGGCACAGCTCCCGGTGGGCGGCCAGGGCATCGTGAGCATCGGGGAGATCAGCGGCGTCGACGGAGTGCTCGCCCATCCCCTCGGTCGGCTGACCTTCACACAACACGTCGCACCGCTCGGTCTGCGGTTGGAGAAGTTCGGGACCTCGCGCGTCGCCGGCGCGGACCGGTTCGACATCGAACAGGTTCGCATCGGCGGCAACGCGGTCGCCGCGCCCAGCTTCGTCTCGGATTCGTTCGCCCGATCGCAGTTCGTCGAGATGTCCGAGGAGCAGAAGCTCGCTTCGCCGTCGTTCGAGCGGTTCACGGCAGGGTTCGAGGTCGGGAGCGACGCCTTCACGGTGCCCGACGCCGAGGTGGCGGCCGATCTCGAGTACGAGACCCACATCCTGCGCCCGCCCACTTCGCTGCGGTTCGGTGTGCTCGATCGGGTCACGCTCCTGGCGTCATCCATCGCCATGGACGAACTGCGTGCACATGCAACCATCGGTGCCGCAGCTCGATCGGCGGTGGCCAGGGACCGCCGACTCGCCTCGTACCAGCGGGCCGGCCTCGAGGTCACCAGTCCACAACTCGCCGCGGTCGACTCGACCCATCTGCAGCCGGTCGCCGGGCTCGTCGGCGACGCTCGGCGGTCCACGGCGAGCGCAGCTCAGGCGATCGGCCAGATGTCGGGGGCGGGTTCGGTCCTGCTCGTCGAAGCGTTCGAGATCGGCTGAGGAGGGGACCATGGCAGACGTCGCTCAGTACCGGTTCCTTCCCTGGACCCGCCGCGGTCTCGGGGCGGTGCAGCGGAACCTCGATACCGGTGGGGCGCTCCCGATCCGCCCGGTCGTCAACGTCGGGGTCACGATCACGGGAGCCGGCGCGAAGGACCTCGATCTCGCGCTCTACGGGCCTGGCGACGTGCTCGGCATCGACCCTCGGCTGATCGTGCGGACCGACCCCCGGCCCGGGAGCACCGACGTCGAGCCCAACTACTTCGCCGGCATCGAGTTCGACCCACCCGATCTCCCGTGGATGTTCACTCCCGCATCCGCCGGTACGAACCAGCGACTCCGGCCGTGGCTGGTGCTCGTCTGCGTCGACACGTCCGTCGTGGCCGCACCGCACCTCGCGTCGGGGGCCGACCGAGGGCCGCTTCCCGTGATCGAGGTCCCGGCCGATGCGGTCGCTCGCGAGCTCCCTGATCTCTCCGAGAGCTGGGCGTGGGCCCACACCCAGGCCGCCGTGGAGTCCGGCGCCGGGCGGGTCACCAGCGACCAACTGCACGCCGAGCCCACGTTGAACGTCTCGCGGATCGTGTGCCCGCGCCGGCTCGAGGCGGGGAAGCGCTACGCCGCCTGCCTGGTTCCCGCCTTCGACGTCGGTGTCGAGCGGGGTCGAACGGGTGGCCAGCCGACCGCGGTGACCGCCGGTCCGGCGTGGGACGTCACGAACCCTCGGCGGCTCACGCTGCCGGTGTACTACCACTGGGAGTTCGCCACGGGACCGGCCGGAGACTTCGAGGAGCTCGCTCGGCGTCTCGTCCCGTTCGAGTGTCCTGCGACGGTCGGGGTGGCGCCGATGCACGTCGGGCACGCCGGACCGGAACTGCCGGAGCTCGCGGCCGGGTCCGATGGGGCGGTGCTCGAGATGGACGGCGCCCTGCGCTCGATCTCCCGCGCCTCGGGACGGATCCAGGAGGTCGCCGCCCCGCTGGTGAAGGGCCTGCGGGCCGCGGTGAACGCCCCCGACGACCACGCGACGGGTGGGGCAGATGACGAGACGCCGGTGCTCGGTCCCCCGCTCTACGGCGGATGGCACGCCGGTGCTCGGCGGGTGCCCGACGGAACGTCAGGGTGGCTCGCCGAACTGAACCTCGATCCGCGCACCCGGGCGGCAGCGGCGCTCGGGGCGGATGTCGTGAAAGCGCACCAGGAGGAGTTCGTCCAGGAGGCCTGGGACCAGGTCGGTGACGTGCTCGCGGCGAACGCCCTGTTGAACCGGGGCCGGCTCTCGGCCGAGCTGCTCCGCCGCGTCCGGGACCGCCACGTCGCGCCCCTTCCGCCGCACCGGCTCGTCCAGTTCGCGGCGCCCCTCGCCGGGCGAGTGCTGCTCGATGGCGTCACCGTCCGCTCCGTCGCGGCCGGAACCAGCCTGCCCGACGCGGCGACCGATCCGGCGTTGCGACGCCTCACGGGCGGGCGCAACGTGCTGCTCCGGCGGGCGGCGCTGCGAGCCGACGCCACGATGACGCCGGACCGGGCAGCCGCTCCGTCTCAGCTCGTCGCGGGGCTCGCCGGCGGTCGGTTCGATGTCGACCCGAACGCCTTCGTGCCGGACGGGGTCGCGGCGATGGTCGCCTTCGAGCAGGTTCGAGTGCCGGGACGCGGGACGGGCGACGTCGACCTGTCCGACGTCGGTCTGCCGCTGGTGCTGTCCGCCGACGTGCTCCGCGACGGACGGGAGCGTTACCGGGCCGCGGCCGACCAACCCGAGATCGTCGGCCCCGGTTCCGTGCGGCCCGATCTCGGCAACGTCGGGATCATCACCGGCAGCTTGCTCGACCAACTGGCCGCGACGCCGTCCCATTCCGGTGGGTTGCTCGGTGACTTCGGCGTGCGCGAGGAGACGCTGACCGAGGTGCGAAACGCCGCCGCCGCCAACCCGAGAGCGACCGCATTGCTGATCGACGCGACCGCACCCGAGCTGTCGATCCACGCCCTCGACGTGGACGCGGGCGGTGCCGTGGTGGCCCGGACGCCGGGAAGCGGAGTCGTCGTCGGGGCCATCGACCCGGCGGCGGGACGGGTGTCGGGCGCGACGTTGTCGACGACGATCACCGGGTTGGCGCCGGGAACCCTTCCGTCACCCACGACCGGTGGCCAGAACCGGGTCGGTGGGCTGAACCGGGCCGGGTTGAATCGGACCGGCACCGGCGCAGCGGGCCGGATCGGCAACGTGACGGTTCCCGTCGGCGGCAACCGCCCGGTGTTCGACATCCCGATCATCCCCGTCACACCCGTCGTCCCGATCACGCCCGTCGTCCCGATCACACCGGTCGTCCCGATCACACCCGTCGTCCCGATCACACCCGTCGTCCCGATCACACCCGTCGTCCCGGTCACTCCGGTCCCGCCCGTGGTCCTCGACCCCGTCGGGCCGCTCACTCCGGTCACTCCCACCCGGCCGCCGAGACCCGAGATCCCGACGAACACGATCCCCACACCGGTCCTGGATCCGGTCGTGATCGGCCGCTTCGAGTCGGCGTGGTCCCAAGTCGTCGCGATCGCCGCCACCGCACCGGTGATCCCGGCCCGATCGATCGTCCCGTTCCGCGTCCAGCCCGCCGCGCAGGTCGTGATGAGCTCGACCGATCCTGCCCGGACCGTGCCCAAGCGGTTGGCGACGATGCTTCGCGTCGAGGGGGGATCGCTGCTCGATCGGATCGCCGGGCCCATCGCCGTGCCGGAGCGGATCGATCGCGTGATGGCGTTCCCGACCATCCCAGCGCCCATGTACGACTACCTGGCCGGGTACGACCAGGACCGCTTCGTGCCCGGCGCCGACGCCATTCCGCCGAACGCCATCACGCTGCTCGAGACGAACCCCCGGTTCATCGCCTCGTTCATGGTCGGTGTCGACCACGAGATGAACGGTGAACTGCTGTGGCGGAGCTATCCGACCGATCGGCGCGGCACGCCGATGCGGCGCTTCTGGGACTGGTTCGACGGCGGCGACGACATCGAACCGATCCACACCTGGCGGGCGGCGAACCGGCTGCAGACCCAGGTGCGCACGGTGGGCGATGGCCAGATCGTCCTGCTCGTGCGAGGCGACCTCTTCCGGCGCTACCCCAACACGGTGGTGTTGGCCTGGCGCGGCGACGGCGGGAAACTCGTCGATCCGCCGGCGCGAGACGACACGATCCGCCCGGTCTTTGCGGGCGCGTTCGCCCCCGACTTCACCTTCTTCGGGTTCCCGTTCGACCAGTCGTTACTGGAGAACGAGGAGTGGTTCTTCGTGCTCCAGGAACAACCGACCGAGCCCCGCTTCGGATTCGACGAGCCGAGCGCCCGCACGACCGGCGCCATCGGCTCGTGGTCCGATGTCGATTGGGGCGACGTGGGAACCGAGCCGGGCGCCCATCTGGTCCTGGCCGGGAACCCGTTGAGAACTCAGCGCTTCGGTGCCGTGCGCTTCGGCGCCGACGCCGCCCACATGGCGAACATCACCCTGCAACACCCGGTCCGGGTCGCCATACCCGCCCGATACATCGACGGGACGGAGTGACATGACCGGCTCGACGCGACGGCACAGCGAGGGAGGCCGACGATGAGCGGTACCGGCATCCCGGGCGGGGTCCCGATCGATCTGGGCCGAGTCGGCGGTCTTCGCGACCGGGCGACAGCCGTCGAGCGCCAGATGCAGGAGACCGCCAACGCCCTCGCCGATGCCCGAGCACAGGCCGCCGCACTCGCGGCCTCCGGTGTGGCCGGGGCACGCCTCGAACGAGCGACGACCAAGGCGGAGCGCCTCGCCGAACGATTGGCGGGCCTCCGCGTCGATCGGAGTCGATTGGGGGACGAGCTGATCGACTTCTCCAATGGGCTGGTCGTTCAGCGGGACCCCGCCCTGCTCGTCTCGACACTCGACGGCTCGTTGCCCGTGGCGATGCTGCCGGTTCGGCTCGAGACCCGCTTCGTCGGCGACGAGTTGCGCATTCGCATCTACCCGGATCAGATCCACCTCGACGCGCACGAGCGGGCGCTGACCGACCCGGAGATCGACGCCGGCCGGCAGTACTGGAACGAACGATGGGTGGCGAGCGAAGCAGGAGACGCGACGGCGCGTTCCGCAGCGTGGGCCGGTCTCGTCTCGTCGATCGCGCCGCGTCGGGCGCGGTGGATCGTCGAGCAACTACGCCCGACGAATTCGGGCGCGGAGGGAACGTCCGGTGTCTCACCATCGTTCCCGGAGACCGAGCGCAAGGCCGAAGCGTGGACCCGAGCGGTCGAGGCAACCGCGTTGCCCGACCGCTGGGTGGCGATCGGGATGCGAGGTGATCGGATCGCGTTCCAGAAGTGGAGCTCGCCGATCCCCGACCGGCTCGCCACCACGCCGACGCCGGACCCGACCGTCGACCCTGCGGCGTCAGTCGAGCTGGACCCCGAGGAACCGCCCGGCGACGAAGCGATGCGTTGGCTCGTCGACTACGACGCCGCCATTGCTGCGGGAATGGCGATCACCGTCACCCAGGCCGATGTCGGCGTGGGCGGTCCGCTGCGCCGGGGGTTCGATCGGGTGATGGTGCTGGGGGTGGACTGGACGCTGCCGCCCGACCAGGCCGCGGACCGGCTGGAGGCGCTCCTGGAAGCGCATCGGTACACCGACGGATTCGGGTTCCTCACCACGGGGACGCCGACCAACAACACCGGCACGGGGAGGAGCGGTCGGTCGAGCGAGACGTCGGCCATCGCCTCAGAGATGGAGCCCGACACCGAGCCGGTTCCCGATGCCGATGCCGCCGGCCCGCTGCTCGCCGGAGCGGTCGGGCTTCCGGCCCGATCCTTCGACGGCACCGCTGGCGCCGCGACCACCGAGACATCGACCGCAGGGCTGGTGCAACGGGCGGTGTGGCTGCCGACCCTCGGGCACTACTTGGACGACCTCCTCGACCCGGTGGTGTCGGACCTCACCGTTGGCCTCACTCGCGACCATGTCGCGTCGTGGCTGCGGCCGAACGGCCCCCTCCCTCCCATCCGCGTCGGCAAGCAGCCCTACGGCGTCCTCCCCATCCTCCCGACCTCCGGCTTCCGACCGGATCGACCCGACGGCTTCGAGGCGGGCCTGCACCGGCTGCTGGAGTTGGCTCGGCCCACGTGGCAACGGGCGGCGGCGGCCCAGCCCCGCATGGGGAGCACGGCGGATCCGGACGAGGACCTGCTGGCCTTGCTGCAACGCAACCCGCTCTCGGTCACCGCTCGGTTCCGCCAGGTGCTCGGCCCGGGACGGGTGAACACGACGGGCCACGAACGACTCGCCGACGCCCAAGCGTTCGCCTGGTCGGTCTGGAGCTGGATCCTGCAGTGGGGCTCGAAGCGGCCGGTGCTCGCACGGCACACGACGCTCGAGGAGAGCCACCATCTCCCCGTTCCGTGGGTCCAGGCCGGCGTGCCGGGCGACGCCGCCGCCGGCGCGGCACCGCTCGCGCCGAACTACCTGGCGGCGATCGCCGCGCTGACCCGAACCCGGACCGGTCGGGCGGCGCTCAACGCCCGGGTGAACGGGGACTCGCTCCTCGAGGCCTTCGCCGCCCACGCCGCCCTGCTCGAGATCGACCGTGCGGCGTCGAAGATCGTGGGTGACTTCCTCGGTGTCGAGGCCGCCTTCGAACTCACCAAGACGCTGCGCACGACCGATCTCTACGGCGTGCTCGTCGACACCGTCGCGGCGCCGCCGTCCTCCCCGCGACACGACCGCCCCGACGTGAGCGTGTCCACACCGGTCCAACAAGCGAACCTGGTGATCCCGACCGTGACCGGCCGGGGGACCGTGGCCGAGCACGTCGCCGATCTGCTGATCCGCCTGCCCGAACGCCCCGAGGTGCACCAACTCGCAGACTTCGTCACTGCGATCGACGAGCTGGCCTCGCGACCTGCTGGTGAGATCGATCGGGCGTTTCGAGGGTTCCTGGACGCCACCTCTCATCGCCTCGACGCGTGGATCACCTCGCTGGCCACCCGGCGCCTCGACGCGGTTCGTTCGGCACGCCCGACCGGTGTGCACCTGGGCGGCTACGGCTGGGTCGACGATCTCCGCCCGTCGTCCGATGCCACCAGCCTCGGCTACATCCACGCCCCGTCGACCCAGCACGCCGCGGCCGCCGCGATCCTCCGCAGCGGGCACCTCAGCCATCACGGCGCCGATCACGAAGCGCTCGACCTCCAGCTGACCTCGGATCGAGTGCAACGGGCCCTGCCCGTGCTCGAAGGGGTGGCGATGGGCCAGCAGCTCGGGGCCTTGCTCGGCTACCGATTCGAGCGCTCGTTGCGGGAGACCGACGTCCGTCTCATGACCCACGTGCGGGCGCTGCGGACCCTCGCACCGCTGCGACCGTCGAGCGCCGCGACCGGCACCGCCGCTGGAGCACAGGAGACGATCGCGGCCCACGATGTCGTCGACGGACTCCAGCTCCTGGAGTTGTGGCGAGAGAATCCGGCGGCAGTCCGGGCCGCGATCTCCGGCGCGTTCCCCGCCGAGCTCGGTCGGTTGCTCGACGATCTCGAGACGACGTATGACGCGGTCGGCGACGTGTTGGTCGCCGAAGCGGTGTTCCAGACGACCCTCGGCAACTACGAGCGCGCCGGAGCCGCGCTCGGGGCGATCGACAAGCAGCAGCGCCCGCCCGATCCCGAGGTGATCCGCACGCCGCGCTCCGGTCACGCCTACACCCAGAAGGTGGTGGTGGCGCTGGGAGGTCGGGTGCCGCAGCCGTGGCGGGCGCTGAGCCGGGACGCTCGGGCGGCCGCGGCCCCGGCGATCAACGCCTGGGCGGCGCAACTGCTACCGAATCCGGCCACGGTCTCGTTCGCCGGTCGGCTCCTGTCGACGGCCGAGGACGGTTCGGTGACGATCACCGAGCTGACGGTCGGGCTCGGCGATCTCGGGCTCTCGCCCGCCTCGCTCGTGCTGTGCGGCGCGGCGTCGGCGGACGATCGACCGAGCGAACTCGAGTCGCGAGTGGCGTCGGCGCTCGCCGACACGCTGCCCGCCGCAACGGTGCTCGGCCCCTCGGACGAGTTGGTCGTCCTCGACGACCCACCCGGCGGGGACCCCGATGCGGTCGGGCTCGGCGCGATGCGGGTGATGCTCGACTGGATGCGAGCGCTCCTGCTCGAAGGTCGCCCGGCGGTCGCCGAGGATCTCGCGTTGCCGGGAGGCGATCGCTCGACCGGGATCGAGTTGGGCGACCTTCGAGCCCTGTCGGATGGGGCGTCGGCGACCCTGCGTGCCGCGGTCGATGGTGCAGCGTCCGCCTCCGGTGGTACCGCCCCGCAGCTCCGCCGGGCCTTGTCCGCCCTCGCCGATCTCGGAATCGTGGAGGCGGTCGCCCGTCCCGGTTCGGGTGGTGGTGGCGCGGCGTTGCGCGCCGCGCTCGACGCTCAACTCGCCGCAGCGGCCGGTGAAGCCGCTCGTCGACTCGATCGACTCGACGCGCTGGTCGCCCCGTCGACCACGGGGACCGGTGACGGACCGACCGAGCGGGACCTCCTCGACCACGAGCGGCAACGCCTGCGCGCCGTGTTCGGTGACGGCTTCCCGGTCGTGCCGACCTTCCGGGCCTCGGCGGCGGACCCGACGCCGGCGATGCTCGCCGCGTCGCTCGCCGATCGCGAGGCGCTCAGCGGCGGGGACACCTCCGCCATCCGGCCGTGGATCGACCGGATGGGGCTGGTTCGCCCGGCGGTCGACGGGTTGTCCCGGGTGCTCACGGCATCGGAACTGCTCGGCGGCGATCACACCGACTCGGTGCTCGTCGCCCAACTCCCTCACGTGCCGGGCCAGCGCTGGCTGGCGCTTCCCGACGCGGTGGGCGGTCCCGCCGATGCCCAGCTGACGATCGTGGTCCACGCGCCGGGTGGCTTCGACCCGGGCGGTGCCATCGCGGCCCTCGTCATCGACGAATGGAACGAACGGATCCCGGCGGCGAAGGAAACGACCGGCGTCACCTTCCACTTCGACGCTCCGGGTGCTCGGGCACCCCAGACGGTGTTGCTCGCGGTGCCACGCCAGCTCGGGCGAGCGGCTTGGGATCTCGACACGTTGGTCGCAACGGTCACCGAGGCGGCCGAACTCGCCAAGCTTCGCGGGGTGGCGCCGAAGGACCTCACGAGCGTCGGTCACGCCGTGCCGATGGTCCACCTCCCCGACAACTTCACCAAGGACCGACCCTCGGTCGACCTGTTCGGGTTGCTGGCCGATTGGAAGACGACCGTGAAGTACCTGGACGTGATCGGGAAGGGAGTCTCGCTGTGACGTACCGGATCGCCGACGCCGTGCTCGCGACGGAGTTCAAGGTCGTCGTGCCGTCGATCACGACATGGTCGCGGCTCGAGCCCCAGCCGACCACGGCAGACCTGGCCCCGGCGCTGCAGGCTGCCGTCGCCGATCCGTTGTGGTTGGTCCATCGCCAATGGGCGTTCGGAGAGTTGCACGGCGAGGACGCCGGGTCACCGATCGACGTGCGGCTCGCCGGCGATCTCGCCCATGTCGATCGGTACCGGCCCGGACCGGCCGCCGGAGGGGCGCCGAGCGTCGACTTCGATCGACGGGCGGTGCCGCTGGAAGTGGTCGTGGAGCGCGAAGCCCTGCGCACCGATCAGCCGCGCATCGCCGCCGTGGCCGGTCAGCACGCCGTGCGGCTGTTGCGCGCCGAGGGCGCCACGGCCATGGTGTCGCGCTTCGTCGCCGAGTTCCCGCTGACGATCGCCGAGCCGGCCGACCCGATCGCTGATCGTCGTGGTGCGGAGTGGCGAGCGATGTTGCAGGGACGAGGCCTCGACGGATTCGCCCTGGCCGACGCCCTCGACGGACACGTCGATGCGGCGGGGGAGGTCACCTCGCTGCCGGCCGCGCCGGCGATCCCGCAGAACCAACAGGTGCGGGTGCGGCGGGCGTTGAGTGCCTGGCTCGCGTGGTGGCGCGGATTCGTGACCGAGCCCGACCCGTCCGAGGCGAGCGCATGGATCGCCGAGCGCGAGGAGTACGCCCTCAGCATCGGGGCGACCGCCTCCGACGGGGAGCTGGTGGTGCGCTCCGACGAGTACACCGACGGACGCCTCGACTGGTGGGCGTTCCGCCTCGCCGGTTCACCGACGCTGGGTTCGGCGGCCGAACCAGCCGTTGCCGAACGGCTCGTCGTCCCGTCGATGCTGCCGAGCGTCGTGCGGTACCCCGGGATGCCCGCCGATCGGTTCTGGGAGTTCGAGGACGCTCGGGTGAACCTCGGCTCGCTCGACGCCGGGCCGACCGACCTCGGCCGCCTGCTCCTCGTCGAGTACGGCCTCGTGTACGGACCGGACTGGTGGCTCGTTCCGCTCGAACTGCCCGTCGGCTCGCTGTTCCGGCTGACCGATATGCGGGTCCTCGACACCTTCGGCATCGAGACGACGGTCCGGCCCTCGCGCAACACGTCGGGCCCGGCATGGGAAGCGTTCGAGTTGGGGGTCGACGGTCGCGACCTGCGCCGCCTCGACGACTGGTTCTTCCTCCCGCCGACCCTCGGCACCCGCCTGGAATCCGACCCGATCGAGGAGGTGTCGTTCCTGCGCGACGAGATGGCGAATCTGGCGTGGGCCGTCGAGCGTCGGGTTGCCGGCGTGAGCGGTGCCCCACTGGAGCGGGCGTCGGAGGCGGCGCGCGAGCTCCGGCATCAGCGTGTCGTCGGCGACGTCGGTGACGCCCGATTGATCTACCGCTTGATGACCTCGGTGCCGACGAACTGGATCCCGTTCGAAGCGGTCTCCGCGGGGGCTCAGGGCAGCGACCCATGGGACGTGGCGTTCGAACGACGGACCTTGCTCCGGGTCCACGACGACGGGTCGACCGAGGAGGTTCACCCGCACGGGCTGCTGATCCGCTCCGACCTGTCGAGGCCGGTCGAGACCGAGCCCCCGTTGCGGATCCCCGACGAGGAGATCGGCCGCGACGGTGCCATCGTGACCCGCTCGATGCAGTACGGGCGATGGTTGGACGGCCGCTCGTACGTCTGGATGGGCCGGGCCAAGCGGACCGGTCGCGGTGAGGGGGCGAGCAACCTCGCCTACGACCGCGCCGATCCCGTCTGACTCGAACACCAATCCGACGCGAAGTCGACCAAGGCTGCGGTGTGGGCGTCGGTGATCTCCATCGACAACGCCATGAAGCCGCGGCGAGCGAAGTAGAGGCCGTGCTCCAACGCGTCGTGGAAGAACAGCTCGAGGATCCGATCGTCGGCGCTGTGGAAGGCCAGCATCGAGCCGAGCCCGGTGACCCACAACGGGATTCCGGCCGCGCCGAACCGATCGTTGAGTTCGACCCGAAGCCGATCGCCCCGCTCGTTGACATCGCTCAGCCGAGCGTCGGTGAGTTCGGCATCCATCACGGCGAGCGCCGCCGCCATCGTCATCGCGTTGTTGTTGAACGTCCCGGCCTGCGTGAGGCGTCCCCCGGCGGCGGGATCGAACGCGGCCATGATGTCGCGGCGGCCACCGAAGGCTCCGAAACTCAGTCCACCGCCCAGGTACTTTCCGAGGGTGGTGAGGTCGCCGACGACACCGAGGAGTTCCTGGGCTCCGCCCGGTGACAGCCGCGACGTCATCACCTCGTCGACGATCAACAGCGCTCCGTGCTCGGTACAGCGACGGCGCAACTCCGCGAGGAACACCGGCGACGCCGGCCGGCACCCGCCCGAGCCCTGGACCATCTCGACCAGCACGCAAGCCAGGTCCGGCTCGGCGAACAGCTCGTCGAGACCGCTCACGTCGTCGAAGGGAGCGAGCCGGAACGGGTGGGGCACGTTCAGTGGGTGGCTCTCCGGCGCGTCCAGCTCACCGAACGCCAGCAGCCCGCCGTGGTAGCCGTGGTCGAACACCCCGACCGTGCGTCGGCCGGTGTGGTGGAGCGCGAGCCCGACGGCCATCAGGTTGGCCTCGGTCCCGGAGTTGGTGAAGCGAACCTGATCGATCCCGGGGAAGCGCCGGCAGATCCGTTCCGCCAGATCGATCTCCTGTTCGCGCGTCGCGCCGATCGCCATGCCGTCGTCCAACGCCGCTCGGAGCGCGGCTCGGACCGCCTCCGGTTCGTGGCCCAGGAGACCGGCCGAATAGTTGCCGCAGAAGTCGACGTAGCGGTGGCCGTCGATGTCGACGAGTTCCGCTCCCTCGGCTCGCTCGGCGCGGAAGGGAAAGGGTTCGAAGTGCAGGACCGAGCGGGTGTTGCCGCCCGGGAGCACCGCCAGGGCCCGCTGCTGCGCTCGGGCCGAACGAGGGTGGGTCCGCGCGTATCGCTCGTGGGCGGCGCGCACGGCCTGGTCGAGGTCGGCGGTCATCGGCGCGTGGCCTCGAGGCGCTCGGCGAGACGGCGCATGGCGGTGGCGTTGGTGCGCCGGATGTACGCCCGGGCCAAGGGCGCGGTGAGCCGATCGATCCTCGGAGCGATCACCCAGCGGTACTCGAAGCTGATGTGGGTTCCTCCGCCCGGTAGGGGCGTCAGGGTGTAGGTGCCTTGGCCGGCGCGCTTGGCCTTGGTCGCCACGTTGACCTCGACGATCCTGGTCGGCGGCTCCGAGTCGACGACCTCGATCTCGACGACGTCGCTGATGCCGAGGGCCCGGGTCTCGACCCGGGCTCGCGATCCCACCCCTCGCTCCGGGCCGGACAACTCCCAGTTCCGCATGAGATGGTCGTTGAACGCCTCGTGATTCGCCATGACGTCGAGGAAGTCGAAGACGTGCCGGACGTCGTGAGGCACGTCGACGGTGACGGTGACGGGCTCGATCATGGATCGAACGGTACACGATGCCTGTACCAAGTGGTACAGTTTTCTGGGTGACCGGTTCCGACCCCCGCCAGGAACTGCTCGACGCCGCGGTCGAGTACGTCGCCGAGCACGGCCTCGCCGATCTCTCCCTCCGCCGCCTCGCCTCCGAGTTGGGGACCAGTCATCGGATGCTGAGCCATCACTTCGGTTCGAAGGACGGGATGTGGGCTGCGATCGTGAACGAGGTGGAGCACCGCCAACTCGCGGCGTTCGGCGATCTGGGATCGGATCCTTCGATGTCGTTCGAGGACGTGATGCGGGCCTGGTGGCAGCACCTCTCGGATCCGGCGCTCAGTGCCAACGAGCGCCTGTTCTTCGAGGTCTACGTCAACGCGCTTCGCGATCAGGCGGCGTCGGCCGAGTTCCTCGCCGGCGCCGTCGAGTCGTGGCTCGCTCCCGCCACCGGTCGGTTGGAGGCGATGGGAGTGTCGCCCGAGCGTGCGAGCGCCCACGCCCGCCTCGGCCTGGCGGTGACCCGAGGGCTGCTCCTCGACCTGCTCGCCACCGGAGACCGCACCGCCGTCGACGTGGCGATGGAGCAGTGGATCGCGCTCAGCGCCGAGTTGGTCGGCGCGGCGGGCGCGCGGGCTGCGTTGGCTCCTCGTGGAGCAACCCGTCGACCATCAGCCGGGTGAACCGCTCGACGTGCTCGTCGAGCGACATCGTCGGCCGGCCCTGGAGGGCGTCGATGGTGGAGAACTTGGCGTGCAGCGCCACGAGACCCTGCATCGCGCTCCAGCACAGGCGTGCGGCGGGCTGAACCTCGAGCCGCGGGTTGTAGCGCGCTGCGAGCTGTGCGACCGTCGTCTCCAGGATCTCATAGGCGCCGAGGCCTTCGGTGGCCAGTTGCTCGTCATCGGCTTCGAGGACGTCGTCACGGAACATGACCTCGCAGTGGGCGGGGTGCTCGGTGGCGACCCGGACGTAGCCCCGCCCGATCGCCACCAATCGATCGATCGGATCGTCGATCCCCTCGACGGCGAGAGCGAGCGCATCGCGCAGCGTCTCGAAGCCTTCGACCGCCACCGCGGTGAGGAGTCCCCGGGCATCGCCGAAGTGGTAGCCGGGAGCGGCATGGGAAACGCCGGCGCGTCGGGCCACCTCCCGCAGGCTGAACCCGTGCAACCCATGGCTGCGGATCACGTCGACCGCCGAGGCCCGCAGCGCGTTCGGGAGATCGCCATGGTGATATGCGGAGGTCGAGGTCGAGGTCGAGGTCGAGGTCGAGGACTGGGCGGGGGGCTCGCGTCGACTCATGTCACAAGTATGCCCGATCGCTTGACAGTGTCACGATCAATCCTTACGTTGTCAGGATGCTGCGTGACACTGTCAAGATGAACCCGCCGACGTCACCGGAGACCAACTCGAGTCGCTGGCTGGTCTTGGCGGTGGTGTGCGTCGCGGTGTTCGTGACCACCCTGGACGGGCTGATCGTCAACATCGCCTTGCCCAGCTTGGCCACCGAACTCGGCGCCACGACACGGCAGCTGCAGTGGATCGTCGATTCGTATCTGCTCGTCTTCACGGGCACGCTCCTCGCGGCGGGCGGTCTGGGTGATCGCTTCGGTCGGCGTCGAACGCTCGTCATCGGTCTCGCGGCGTTCGGACTCACGTCCGCCTATGCCGGCTCGGTCGGATCGCCCGGTGCGCTGATCGGCGCTCGGGCGCTCATGGGAATCGGCGCCGCGGCGATCTTCCCCGCCACCTTGGCCATCATCACGAACGTGTTCACCGACAGCCGTGAGCGCGCCAAGGCCATCGGGATCTGGAGCGCGGTCAGTGGCATCGGTGTCGCCGCCGGACCGATCGCCGGTGGCTGGCTGCTGGAGCACTTCTGGTGGGGTTCGGTCTTCTTCGTCAACGTTCCCGTCGCGATCGTGGCGATCGTCGCTGCGATCCTCGTCATCCCGGAATCCAAGGACCGCCACACCCCTCGCCTCGACGGGATCGGTCTGGCGCTGTCCATCGCGTCCATCGGGGCGCTGGTGTTCACCATCATCGAGGCACCGGCGTACGGATGGCTGAGCGCCTTCACCCTCGCTGGCTTCGTCATCGCCCTTGCGCTCGTCGCCGCCTTCGTGGTGTGGGAGCTCCGAGTCGAACACCCGTTGCTCCCGGTGCGGATCTTCGAGAACCTTCGCTTCAGCGCCGCGAGTGTGTCGGTGACCTCGGCGTTCTTCGCCCTCTTCGGCTTCGTCTTCCTGATCACCCAGTACTTCCAGCTGATCCGGGGGTACACGCCCTTGCAGGCCGGGGTGCGGACGCTGCCGGTCGCGTTCTCCATCGCCTTCGCCTCGGTGCTGTCGCCGATGCTTGTCCACCGGGCGGGAACCAAGCTCGTGGTCGCGGGTGGCCTGGCGTCGATGTCGATCGGCTTTCTCTGGGTGTCGACCGCATCCGCCGCCACTCCGTATCTGGAGATCGTCGGTCAGATGATCCTCCTCGGAGCCAGGCTGGGCTCGACGACCGCTCCGCGACCGAGTCGATCATGGGATCGCTCTCGGTCGACAAGGCCGGAATCGGCTCGGCCGTGAACGACACGACCCGGGAGCTCGGAGGCACCTTGGGGGTCGCGGTGGTCGGCTCGGTGTTCACCTCCGTCTACGTGTCGAGGCTGGCCGACGGACCGGTGTTCAGCGCCCTCCCTGTCGACGCACAGTCGGTGACCAAGGACTCGGTCGCAGCCGCAGGGCGAGTGGCGCCCGAGTTGGGCGCCAGGGCCGGGCAGTACCTCGCCGAGGTGAGCGACGCGTTCCTCGCCGGCCTCGCGGTGTCGTGCGTCGTCGTGGCCGCGGTCGCCATCGCCGGTTCATTGTTCGCGCTCCGATTCCTGCCGGCTCGCGTCGCAGAGACCCCCGCCGCGGACCTTGCCTGACCGAGGCCTGGCCGATCGGCGGCGAGCACGTCGGCCGGTGCGGTCAGCCGGCGCTTTCGGTCGGACGGGAGGTGGGCGGGGCGAGGTCGGCCCGTGCTGCCAGTGCCGTGGGGTCGTCCAGCGATTCGCTCGGCCGAAGGATCACCGCATCGGCACCGGCGGCGAACAACTCGGTGATCTCGCGGCGGACCTCGGTGGCCGTCTCGACCTGGAAGAAGACGCTGATGCGGTGCGCCGGATCGGCGATCCGTGTCCGGGTGTCGCGCACCGCCTGGGGCGTGGTGCCTTCGCCGAGGACGGTGCCGTCACCGATTCGCCCGCTCAGCGAGATCGACTTCGGCCCGGTCACACCGCAGACCACGTCAGGGGCGAGCGCCGGTGGAAAGACGAGTTCGACCTCGCGAAGCGAGATGTATCTGCCCTCCGTGGTCATGCGTCGCCCGTGGAGCAGCGATCGGACGGCCGTCACGACTTCCTCGAGCAAGGTCAGCGGGGATGCGACCCGTTCGCCGATCTGGGCCATCCACTCCTGCACGCCGTGGCCGATTCCCAGCGTGACGCGGCCCGGGTACCGGCGCGAGGGCTCCGATCTCCATCGCCAGCACGGCGGGGTTCCGCACGGGAGCCGGAGCGATGCCGTACCCGACGTGAACGTGCTCGGTGGCAGCGAGCGTTGCGGCGGCACTGGCGACGCCGCCGGCCCAGAAGCAGTCCTCGACGATCCAGAGTTCGTCGAAGCCGCACCGTTCGGCCTCGGCGGCCACGTGCTCGACCCGCTCGGGCGGAACCTCTCGGTCGATCAGGAATCCCACACTCGACGAGCGTCGTCGTCGCGGGGAGGTGGGAGTCGGATCGATGCCCATGACGGCCGAACCTACCGTCGCCGGCGCACCCCGACCAGCGTCACGATCAGCAGGAGATACCGGCCTCCTGGCAGCGCTCGGCGATGAGCCGTCGTACCAACTCCACCGGCAGCGCCGCGCCGATCGGAATCTTCAGGGCACCCTTCGACGCGCTGAATCCCGCCAGTTCGTCGGGATCGATCCGCCCGAGGACCACTCCGCTGTGGGGGAGGTAACTGACGTGGTGCTTCGCGGCGGAGAACCCAGCGACTCGTTGGCCATCGAGCCGGAACACCGGAACGCCATACGAGAGCCCCTGATCGGCGCGTGGAATGATCGACAGGATCGTCTCCCGGAGCGCCTCGAGCATGGCTCGCTTCGGCTCATCCACGTTCGCCAGGTACTGATCGACTTCTTCGATGGACACGCTCGACTCCTCCACGAGTTCGTGAAGCGTGCCATCGGAGCCGCGGTCGCGTCCAGGTCATCGACCGGCGCTCACACGAGGACGTTGACGAAGATCTGCCATGCGAGCAACGTCTTGGCGACGAAGCTGAGGACGATGTACACCCGCTCGCCGTGGACGTAGTCGGTCCACCTCCCGCGGGCGCGGTACTGGAGCCACTGGTTCACCGCGAAGCAGTTGAACAGGACGAAGATGCTGGCGAAGATCCCGTACACGAACGTCGGGGTACCGCTGCCCGCTCCGACGATGTAGATCGCGATCGCGATCCACGGCACCGCGCCGGCGATGCTGCCGAAGACGAACGGTGTCCAGGTGACACCGGCTCCGCGAGGCGAGGTGGTCTCCATCAGCCAGCCGAAGAGGATCATCGAGGCATTGACGCCGAACAGCGCGATCAGCGCCGCGACGTCCGTGATCCCGGTGATCCCGGCGATGAGCACGATCATCAGCGAGGCCGACAGGCTGTATTCGACCCACCGGAAGCGGTTCCGTTCGGCTCGAAGTTCACGCTCGTAGCGCGGGAACCCCAACGGCGATGCGATGAGGAAGTGGAAGGCGGCCGACAGCAGCGAGAAGGCGGCGACGGCCGGCCCGAGCCGGTAGGTGAACAGGGTGTCGAGGCGGGACGCGTCGAGCGGTTGTCCGGGCTGCGCTGTCGCGAACGTGGCGCTCACGGGCAGGCTCAGGTTGCTCGACAGCACCAGCATCACCACGCCCTGGATCGCATGGAAGATGCCGGCCACGACGTTCCAACGCCGCAGTCGATGGATGCGCGATGCATCCACCCTGGACGATCCGTCCGCAGGGGACCGCTCGCTGGCGGTGGTCGCGGTCGTCGCCGATCGGTCTGATTCGCGTTGGTCGGATTCGTGCAGCATCGGGTGGGGCGCTACCCGCACCCGTGTTCGGGCAACCATGCGGGCCAGTAGGGCTGACCGGTACGCCCGGCCCGTCGCCCGCCACTGGTCGGCGAGGGTCATCTATTTCCGAATGGAAATATCGTGCCACTTCGCTCGGTTGTGCAGCACATGACGACACCGGTCATCGACATCCGCCGTTCCGCCGACCGCTTCCACACCCGGGCCGGTTGGCTGGACTCCAGCATTCGTTCAGCTTCAGCCGTCACTACTCGCCCGACAACACGCACCACGGCCAGCTCCTCGTCCTCAACGACGACCGAGTCGCAGGCGGGACCGTCTTCGAGACCCATCCGCATCGCGACATGGAGATCGTGACGTGGGTGCTGGACGGCGAACTCGAGCACCAGGACTCGGAGGGCAACCGGGGCCTGATCTACCCGGGTCTCGCCCAGCGCATGAGCGCGGGACGTGGCATCTTCCATTCGGAGAAGAACTGGAGCGCCACCGACGACGTGCACTTCATCCAGATGTGGGTGATTCCGGACACCGAGGCCATCGATCCCGGCTACCAACAGCTCGACATCAACGACCAACTCGCGAAGGGTGGGCTGGTGCCGGTGGCGTCGGGAAGGGCACGACGCCGCCATCTCGATCCGGCAGGAGGACGCCGTGCTCTGGGTCGCCCGGATGGGCGCAGGGGAACGGGTCGACGTACCCAGTGCCCCCTTCGGTCACGTGTTCATCGCTCGGGGCGGCGCCGAACTGGAGGGCAACGGCTCCCTGGCCGCCGGTGACGCCGTTCGGCTCACCGGCGTGGACAACCTGTCGCTCGTCGCCGAAGATGGCGGGGCCGAAGTGCTGATCTGGACGACGGGAGCGATGCGATGACCGATCGAGGTGCCGAGAATCCACCGGTCACCCGGGAGTGGTGGCAACCACTCCACCCGACGAACGGGCCGACCGAACCGCCGAGTGGGAGTCGCTGCGCCGGACCTACCTGCTCGATGCGCGAGCAGCGTCCCGCCTCGTCGGCCCGCGGCGTCCATCACGTGGCGCTCATCTCGAGCGACGTGGAGCGGACGATCCGCTTCTACCAAGAGGTCTTGGAGTTCCCCTCACGGAGCTGTTCGAGAACCGCGACTACCCGGGATCGACCCACTTCTTCTTCGATATCGGCCATCAGAACGCGCTGGCCTTCTTCGACCTTCCCGGGCTGGACGTGGGGGCGTACGCCGAAGTCCTGGGTGGCCTCCACCACCTGGCGATCTCGGTCGAACCCGAGAACTGGGCCCGGATCAAGGCCCGGCTCGACGCCCTCGGAATCGAGTACGCACACATCGACGGAACCTCGATCTACTTCCGCGGTCCGGACGGTGAGCGTCTCGAACTGATCGTCGACCCGCTCGGCGAGCTGTACGGCTCGCCCGTCATGTGATGGGTTCTCGCCGGACGCCGATCCCATCCAGCCGGCGACCGTCGAGGCCGGGTGGTCGACCGGAGCCGAAGTCCTGCGCGGTGTGCGGACGAACGATCGAGTGGCGCAAGAAGTGGGCGGATTGGGACAGCGTCCGCTACTGCATGAACGATGCCGCCGGACGGGACCGAGAGGATCGATCGAGACCTGGAATCGGCGATCCTGGAACTGCTCGCTCGCCGCCGGCGACGCCACCATCTGTCCGTCGGAGGCCGCCCGTCTCGTCGACCCCGACGGCTGGAGCGACCTGATGCCGCAGGCCCGGTCGGCCGCCCGTCGGCTCGTGGCCCACGGCGAAGTGGTGGTCCTCCAGCGGGGTCGACCCGTCGATCCCTCGACCTGAAGGCCGATCAGATCGGGCGGAACGCCGTCCGTCCACCTCCGACAACCTGACTGCGAGCTCGTCCAACTCCGACTCGTCGAGGTTGGCGAAGCTGAATCGGAGCCACCGTTCATCCGTCGGCGTGAACGCAGTGCCGGGGATCACCAGGACGTCGTGATCGAGGACCAGCCGCTTGACGACCTCGGCGGTCGGAGTCTCGGCGAAGGGGTGGCGGACCCAACCGAAGAAGGCGCCGGCGGTCACGAGCTCGAAGCCTCCGGGCCGGTCGGCCATGACGCGGCGGAAGCGGTCGAGCGCTCGCGAGATCCGTTGCGCCTGCTCCGTCCGCCACTCGCGCGCCTCGCGCAGGCCGACGGCCGCCGCCTCTTGGCTGATGCGCGCGCGCTGATCTGGACACAGTCGATGACCTTGGCCATCTCGGCGAGCACTCGGGCACCGGCCACGATGGCGCCGACGCGATACCCGGGGATCGCGAGATCCTTCGAGAAGCTGTGGATGCTGATGACGGTGTCGGTCCAGTCCGGATCGTCGAACAGATCGTGGGGTCGCTCGCTCGTCTCGCGAAAGTTGCGGTAGGTCTCATCGACGATCAACGCGAGGTCGTTCGAGCGGGCGAGCTCCGCGAAGGCGCGGATCGTGTCGGGTGGAACCGTCACGCCCGTCGGGTTGCCCGGTGTCACGAGCACGATGGCGTGGTGCTCGGAGGATCAGCTCGGCGGCCCCGGCGACCGAGGGTTGCATGTCCTCGTCCGGGAAGCAGTAGCGCGGTGTGACGCCGTCGAGCCGGAGCCACATGTCGTGATTGAAGTAGTAGGGGACCGGCAGGATGACCTCGTCGCCCGGTTCGGTGAGGGCCGAGGTCGTCACGCAGAACGCCTGATTGGCACCGCCCGTCGGCAGGATCTGCTCGGCTCGGAGCGTCGCCCCGTAATCGAGGCTGAGCTCCTCGGCGAAGGCGTGGGTGAGCGAGGGGATTCCGGGCGGTGGGGCATAGCGGCCGCCGTCGGGTTCGGTCGCGACCTGCGCGATGCGTCGGGCGATCACCGGGGCGGTGGGGTAGCTCGGTGCCGCCTGTGACAGGTCGAGCAGGGGCCGGGTCCCGGTCCGGTGGGGAAGCCAGGCGTGAGCCTCGGCGATCGGCGAGGCGTAGAGCCGCACGGTGCGGTCGGTCAGACGCATCGTCCAAGCGTACGTTCGGGCGCCCGATCAGTACCCCTTCGAGCCACGCTCGCCAGCGCGGTTCGTCGCGTTCGACGATCTCGTCCCGTCGGTCGCCGTAGAGGTAGGACCACACGGACACCCCGACTTGGTCGCCCATGGACTCCGCCGCGATGAATGCGGTTCCCGGCCCGGGCTCGTCGAGCAGCACTGCCAGACGGAACGGCGACGCGTCCGCGACCGTCCCGCCGAGCGCCGGCGTCCCCGGCCGTGCGGATGTGCTGCCCCGCCTCCGGGGACTCGGGCAGACCCAGGGCCCGGAGGAGCTCGGCCCAGACGTCGCCCTGCGTGCCGGATCGCATGGCGAGTGGGAGGATCGATCGGGCGTCCTGGCCCCGGAAGTGGCGCAGGTGCAGTTGGAGGTTGAGGAGGAAGAGCTGCCAACCCTCCTGCAGGCCGTCGTACTGGGCGTCCCACTCCTCGCCGGTCCCGAAGCCCGAGTTCACGAGTCGGACCACGCAGGATCCGCCGTCCCTGGCCTCGACGAGCCACTCGAAGGCCATCGAGTCGTTCGGATCTTCCCCGGTGAAGACGATCCGGTGGGGTGGCTCCCACGCCGCCACCCGGCCCGGGATCTGCAGCTCCGGGCCGGGACCGAACGACGCCGTCGCCCTCCCGCCCGGTTGCTCTTCGACCTCGTGCGGCACGTACCAGGAGGAGATCCCCGGCCCGGTGGCGATGGCCCGCCACACCTCCTCCGGGGTTCCTTCGACGGTCACCCTCGAGTTCGATGGCGTTCGTCGGGCTGCTCGGTCACGGGGTCTCCTCCGGTCGGTCGGGTGGTGTGGGCCGCAGACCGGCCCGGGATGTGCCGCCACGATCAGGCGATGCCAGCGACCGTTCGAGCGCCCTCGTCGTGGTAGGTCGCGGCGAGTTGGCGGACGGCTGCGGAGAGTTGCTCGGTGAACGCCGCTCGATCCTCGGCGTTGGCGAACCGGATCTCGGTGTCGATCGTCAGGGTGGGAGCGTGCGCCCCGACGCCTCCGCTCGCCGCGCCAGGTCGGCGACCTCGCGGATCATCCGCGCCGCGACGGCGACGAGATAGCGGGTGGAGAGCCGGTCGGCGCGAGCCGGGTCGGCGCCGCATTCGCCGAGGGCATCGGGCGAGACGGCGTAGCTGCGGGCCGAGGCGACGACGATCCGCTCGGTCAGGCCGCGGCGGGGTCGCTCTTCGACCAGCCGGACCAGCCCGTGCTCCTCCAGGATCCGGAGGTGGTAGTTGAGCTGCTGCCGCGGGAGCCCGAGGCGCGTGGCCAACGAGGTCGCCGAGCCGGGCTCGACGAGCGCGGACAGCACTCGGGCCCGGATCGGATCGAGCGCCGCTCGGGCCGCAGCCGGGTCCTCGATCACGCCGACCTCGATCACCTCGACGTCGCGAGGCTGGCGCGCCGTTGCTCCCGGCCCCTCCGCGGCTCCTGGCTTCGTCGGTGATCCGGTGGCCATCGCCGCATGGTGACATTCGACAAGAAAAGTTGTCAATAGTCCCCGTCGATGGGCGGACGCGAACCTCGATGGCGCGAAGCGTCGCGAGCAGGCCGTCAGACGCTGAAGCGGCCGACGACCAGACGGAGATCTTGGGCAAGTTCGGCGAGCGCGACCAGCGGTGTCCTGAGTGTGGCCCGCACTCGCTGACCTGCCGTGACGCAACCGCGATCCCGTCGACATTGTCGGCGATCTGGATCGGAGCCGATGGCGGCCTCCGAGACACTCCGACCGATCTCGCTGGTGGTCGCGCTCTGCTCCTCGACTGCGGCCGCGATCGTGCTCTGGGCCTGCGCCATCTGGTCGATGATCGAGTTGATCGCTGCGACCGAGTCCGTGGCTCCCGGACATCGCGTTGGATCGTGTCGACCTGGGCGCCGATGACTTCGGTCGCTCGGGCCGTCTGCGAGGCCAACTGCTTGACCTCGTCGGCGACGACGGCGAAGCCCTTCCCGACCTCGCCGGCCCTGGCCGATTCGATCGTGGCGTTCAGCGAGGAGGTTGGTCTGTTCAGCGATCGCCGTGATCGTCTGGATGACGTCCCCGATCTCCTTCGAAGAGATGCCCAACGCCAGCGATCCGAGCGTCGGACTCGCGCCAGCCGGGCCGCCTGGTCGGACACCTGCGACAGCTGTTGGACGTTGGACGAGATCTCCTGGATCGCGCCACCGATCTCGCCGGCACCGAGTGCCGCCGAGCCGACTCCGGCCGACACCTGCGTCGCGGCTCCCGGAGACGGTGATTGCCTGGATCGACGTCTCCTCAGCGGCCGACGCGAGATGGCCGGCGACCGCCGTCAACTCCTCGGACGACGCAGCGACCGAGCTGGCGTGCTCGATGATCGTGGTCAGGGCTTCGCTCAGCGATTCGAGTGTGTCGTTGAGGCTGCGACCCATGTCGCCGACCTCGTCGTTCGGCAGGCGATCGAGCCGTGGCCGCAGATCGCCGCCGGCGACCACTCCGAGCAGCTCCTTCGTCCGTCGAATCGGGGCGAGCACCGCCCGGACCACGACGGCGGAGCAACCGGCGAGAAGCGCCGCGAGACCGAGCCAGAAGACGATCGTCAGGGTCCGTTCGCGCTCGACGGTGCGGGTGGGCTTCGGCATCGATCTCCTCCGCCTCGACGCGTAGGTCACCGATCAAGCCGTCCAACATCGTGTCGAGCGACGTCTCGGCCTCACGGAAGGAGTCCAGCAGGTCGCGGTCGACCACGCCTCGGGTGAGTACGGCCTCGAGCTGCCGAGCGGCCGACTCGACCGTCGCTGACGCGGCGTCGATCCGAGCGAGTTCGTCGGCGAGCGCCCTCCTCGCCGACGGCTGCGACCGATGCGAGGTCTTCGCGGACTCGGGCGATGTCCTGCTGGATCGCCGCCTCGCCCGTGGCGGGGAGCGAGGCAGGGTCGAGCGACGCTGCCCAGCGTTCGATGTCTCGCGCTGTCTCGCTGAGACCGGTGCGAGCATCGGCGAGAGGAGTCAACCTCTCCTCTGAGTGCATGAGCGCATCGCTGTCGGCCGCAGCTGCGCCGCAGATCTGCAGCGCGAGCCCTGAACTGGTTGTCAGCGCGAGGATGCCGAGGACCGGAACGATCGAGAACTTCAACGCGAGCGAAAGTCTCATCGGGACTCCCTATCTGCCAAGAGCCCGTCCGAGGCCCTGATGCGGCTGCCCCCGCATCGCTCCTGTACATCGGCATCCGTGCCGACGATTCAAGGAACGGTCTGGGTGGTCCGAACGCATTCGGGTCGGTTGACCAAGGTCTCCCGAACGACCTGTTCGCGGCACCGGTCAGGAATCGAGAAGTCGTTCGCCGTTCGGGTCGTACTGTTCGACGGAGCAACACGTCCCGGAGGTTCATGATGGGAAAAGTCGTCGACTTCACTACAGGTCTCGACCGAGGGACTCGAATCGTCCCCGGTCGCCGAGGCAGTGGCGGGCCTGCGGGCGAACGAAGCCCGCTACTTCAAGAACAAGTACGACCACGTGTTCACCGTCGAGCCGGCCGCCGAGGGCCGCGGAGGTCGTCGAGTACGTGCACCGGATCATCGAGACGGAACGGGATTCACCATCGCCTCCCGCCCGCTCGAGGTGTCGGCGTTCCATGTCGAGCAGTTGAGGATGGCCTACGTGTTCTACGAGAACGGGCTGTCGATCAACGTCATGTACGACCCTCGAGAACCCAAGAAGCGAGCGGTCGGGTTCAAGCTGTCGGACGGCATGGACGTTCCGGGAGGAGCTCGAATCCCGCTTCAAGTTCGCCCGCCAGAAGTCCAAACTGGCCGGCACCATCCGGGGCTCGTTCTTCGTCATCAAGGGCGAGTACGAGTCGCCCTGATCATCGACGTCCATCGGTGTGTCGCGTTGGAGACCTGATTCGCCATCGGGGTACCGTCCGGCGATGCCCTTCGCCCGAGTGCGTGAGATCGACGTCTACTACGAGGTCCACGGCAGCGGGCCCCGGGTCGTCCTGATCAGCGGCACGGGCGGTGACCTTCGTCAGAACCCGCTGCGGACCGCCATCCGCTCGTCGGTGCGTTCGAGGTGTTGATGTACGACCAGCGCGGGCTCGGCCGGACGAGCAAGCCCGATGAGCCGTACTCGATGGCCGACTACGCCGACGACTGTGTGGCGCTGATGGAACACCTCGGCTGGTCGTCGGCTCACGTGATCGGCATCAGCTTCGGCGGCATGGTGGCCCAGCACGTGGCGTTGAAATCCATCCCGAGCGCGCCGAGCGGCTCGTCCTGGCCTGCACCTCGTCCGGCGGCGCAGGCGGCGACTCGTTCGATCTGCTGTCGGTCGCCGATCTCCCGCCCGACGAACGCTCGGCGGTCACGCTGCCGATCATGGACACCCGCAACGACCTGTCGACGGACCCGTGGACCCTGGCCCCGATGTTCGACGCGATCGTCGCTGCCACCGGTGACGGTCGTCCGCTCAACGCCGACGAGCCCAACTCGGCGATCGGGGCCCGGCGGCAGCTCGAGGCCCGAGCCGCCCACGACGTGTACGACCGGCTCGGTGAGATCGGCCACCCGACCTTCGTGATCGGCGGACGCTTCGACGCCCAGGCGCCGCCGGAGAACGTCCAACGGCTGGCCGAAGCCATCGCCGGCTCCCGCATCCAGTTCTTCGATGGGGGCCACATGTTCTTGCTGCAGGACCGCACCGCCTGGCGCGCGGTCCGGGAGTTCCTCTCGGAGGCCACCACCCCATGACCGAGCCCGCCCGACCCGCGAACGGCCCGACCAACGTCTGCGTGGTGCTCCTCGACTCGCTCAATCGCCACATGCTGGGCAGCTACGGGGGCGCGGAGTTCGAGACTCCGAACCTGGATCGCTTCGCCGCGCAGCACGCGACTCGGTTCACGCGCCACGTCACCGGTTCCCTGCCGTGCATGCCAGCCCGCCACGACATCCTCTGCGGCTCGCTCGACTTCCTGTGGAAGCCGTGGGGATCGATCGAGGTGTGGGAAGAGCCGATCACCCGGGTCCTCAGCTCGCAGGGGGTGGTGAGCCATCTCGCCACCGACCATCCGCATCTGTTCGAGACCGGCGGCGAGAACTATCACACCGACTTCTCGGCCTGGGAGTACGTGCGCGGGCACGAAGGCGACCCGTGGCGCACCTACGCCGACCCGAGCTGGACCGGCGCGCCGACGCTGCCGGCCCGTCGTGGCGACTGGTTCTTCCAGCGCGTGTTCGGCGGGACGATCGACCGTGCCTACGACCGGTCCCGCACCTTCTTCCGTTCCGAGGCGGACTTCCCCGGTCCACGCACGATGATGGAAGCCGCCCGCTTCCTCCGGGACGCCACCCCGCACCACGACCGCTGGTTCCTGTTCGTGGACGAGTTCGATCCCCACGAGCCGTTCGACACACCGGATCCGTGGGCGTCCCGCTACCGCGACGCCGATGCCGAGCGGGAGTTGGGCGGCGAGCAGATCATCTGGCCGCCGTACGTGGACGGTGGGATCAGCAGCGGGCGACTCACCGAGGCCGAGGGCCGCAACGTGCGCGCCAACTACGGCTCGAAGCTCTCGATGATCGACCACTGGTTCGGTCGCATCCTCGACGTGTTCGACGAGCAGGACCTGTGGGCCGACACCGCCCTGATCGTGTGCACCGACCACGGGCACTACCTCGGAGAGGTCCGCGACGGCAAGGACATCTGGGGCAAGCCCGGCGTCCACCGGAGTTCGAACCGCTCGGCCGCCACTGCTCGTCTCGTGGCCCGGCCGCGACGGCGGCGGAACGTGTGATGCGCTCACCACCAACGTCGACCTCTTCGCCACCATCGCCGACATCTTCGATGCCTCGGTGAAGCAGCGGACCCATGGTCGTTCGATCGTGCCCTTGCTGGCCAGCGGCCACCTCGATCCGCGACTGGGCGGCGGGCGGGGTGTGGGGCGGCTGGGTCCAGATCACCGACGGCACGACGAAGTACGCCAGGGTCGGCTGTCGCCAACGCCCCGCTGTCGTGTGGTCGAACCGGTGGTCGTCGATACCGGTGCACCTCATAGGCTTCGAGTCGCTCCCGCGCCGGACCGGCGCACCTGGCTCGACACCATGCCGGGCAGCGAGATCCCGGTCCTCCGTCAGCCGTTCGTCCCGGGGGACACGCTCCGCTGTTCGCGCCGAACGCGCCGTCGGCCAGCACTACCTGTACGACCTCGGCGTGGATCCGGACGAGCAGGAGAACCGGACCGGCGAGCGGGAAGCCGAGATGGTCGAGCTGCTGCGGGTGGCGTTGGGCGAGCTCGAGGGCGCCCGTCGAGCACCTCGAGCGCGGCATCGCCTGACGTCCTCGCGGCTCGTTCCTCGCCTCCCTCAGAACACCGCCCCCTGGGCCGGGTCGACGTGCGTTCAGACGGACTCGGACCCCTCGGCGGCCGACCAGCCCTGCACGCCGTCGACCCGGAACACGAGCACCCGGGCGAACGGGGCGTCCTGATACTGGGGGTAACGGTCGGCGAGCCGCCGGGCGAGTTCCGCTGATCGGGCCGGCTCGGTTTCGCCGACCCAGCGGAGCTGGGCCCGGACCCACCACAGCGCGGCCCAGTCGCGAGGGTCCCAATGGTCCACGAGCAGCGTGGCGCGAGGATCGTCCTCGAGATTCCGGACCCGCTGGAGGTCGAGCGACGACTTCGGTTTCACCCGGTCGACCGGGATGCCGAGGAAGCCCGCCTGGTCGAGCGCGAACACCGCGGGGACGGCATCGACGCCCCGCTCGGGATGACGCGTGCACAGCACGCCGTGGTCGCCGGCGGCCAGCCGGGCCAGGGCGTCCCCGCGGTCGAGCTTCATCTGTCGGAGCGTAGGCGCGCCGAACCGCACCGGCCGGAGCGACCCCGGATCGATCTGGCTCGGCAACGCGGCGCGTTACGCTCGCGAAGGTGTTGAGGAACGCCGATCTCTCCGATCTCGTCCGAACGATCGCACACGGAGCGGTCCGATGAACCCCGCAGCCTGGGTGGAACGCCACGGGCGACGGATGCCGGATCGCCCAGCCATCGCCGAAGGCGTCCGGGTGCATTCGACGTGGGGTGGGCTCGCCGCCCGCACCGCGCGGCTGGCCGGCGGGCTCCGGGACGATCTCGGTCTCGCCGCCGGCGATCGCGTCGCGGTCTTGATGCGAAATCGCCCGGAGTACCTCGAGGCGCTGTTCGCCGCGTGGCATGCCGGGCTCGTCGCCGTCCCGGTGAACGCTCGGCTCCATCGCGACGAGATCCGCTACATCATCGAGCACAGCGCAGCGTCGGTGGTCGTCACCGACGACGAACACCTCGGGGACGTTGCCGAGCTTCCCACCTCGGTGGCGACGCTCCAGGCCGTGGTCGTGGCGCCGGGCGAACGGTGGGACCAACTCGCCGCCTCGACGGCTCGCCCGCTCGTGCGCGGCGGCCCCGACGACCCGGCCTGGTTGTTCTACACCAGCGGCACCACCGGTCGACCGAAGGGCGCCACGCTCACCCAGCGAAATCTGCTGATGATGACGCTGAGCTACTTCGCCGACATCGATCCGATCTCGCCGGACGACTCGGTGCTCCACGCCGCGCCGATCTCGCACGGCTCGGGGCTGTACGGACTGCCCCACGTCGCCAAGGGCGCGGTCAGCGTCATCCCGGAGTCCGGCGGTGTCGATGCTCACGAGATCGTGTCGCTGCTGGGTCATTGGCCCGGCATGTCCTTCTTCGCCGCTCCCACCATGATCAAGCGGCTCGCCGAGGACCCCGTCGTCGCCGGGGCCGATCTCGCGAATCTGAAGACGATCATCTACGGCGGGGCGCCGATGTATCTCGCCGACCTGGAGGCGGCACTGGCCGTCTTCGGGCCGCGTCTCGCCCAGATCTACGGGCAGGGCGAGACCCCGATGACGATCACCGCGCTCTCGAAGGCCGATCACGCCGATCGAGACGATCCCCATTGGAGCGATCGCCTCCAGAGCGTCGGATTCCCGCGGACCGATGTCGAGGTGCGGGTCGTCGACGACGACGGGACCGAACTTCCCGTCGGCGAGACCGGCGAGGTCGTGGTGCGGGGCGGGGTCGTGATGGCGGGGTACTGGGATCAGCCGGAGGCCACGGCGGAGGCGATTCGCGACGGTTGGTTGTACACCGGCGACGTCGGCAGCTTCGACGCCGAGGGCTGTCTCACCTTGAGGGACCGGTCCAAGGATCTGATCATCAGCGGTGGGATGAACATCTACCCGCGCGAGGTCGAAGAGACCCTGCTGCACCACCCGGGCGTGCGCGCCGCCGCCGTGGTGGGTCGGCCCGATCCCGAATGGGGCGAAGCCGTGTTCGCGTTCGTGGTCGCGGCCGACCCCGCGGCTCCGCCGAGCATCGACGAGCTCGATCGGACCTGTCTCGAACACATCGCCCGGTTCAAACGGCCGAAGGACTACCGCTTCGTCGAGTCGTTGCCGACCAACAACTACGGCAAGGTCGTCAAACGCGAGTTGCGCGATCGGCTGCGCGCCGAGGGGTCCGGGCTCAGCCCGAGCTGAGGTCGGTCGCCACGAGCGAGACCGTGATGTGCGTGCCGGTGCCGACGACGCTCGTCACGTCGAGCGCCCCGCCCATCGCCTCGGTCAGACGGCGAGCGAGGACCAGACCGAGCCCGGCGCCGCCCTCGCGGCCGGCGTCGGCACCCAGACGATCGAACGGCACGAACAACCGCTCGAGCAGATCGCTCGGAATCCCGGGACCCTCGTCGACCACGTGCAGGCGAGCGTGCGCCCCGTCCGGCTCCGTCGTCACCCGCACGATGCTCCCGGCCGGCGAGAAGCGAACGGCGTTCGACAACAGGTTCAGGACCACCTGCTGCAGACGCCGGGCGTCGGCGCGGACGCGCAGCGCCGGGCCGGTGTGCTCGACGGCCACGGCCCGACGATCGGCGAGTGAGTGGATGAGGCCCACCGAGGACGCGACGACCTCGCGAGCGTCGACATCGCGAAGATCGACGGGCATCGCGCCCGCCTCGACCCGGGCCAGGTCGAGCACGTCGTCCACGATCGACTGGATGTGCGACGCGGCGGTCCCGATCCGCTCCAGTGCGGTGTGCCGCTGATCGGATGACAGATCGAGCGTCTGCAGGCTCTCGGTCATCCCGGTGATCGCCTGGAGCGGGGTGCGCAGCTCGTGGCTCAACGCCGTGACGAACTGGGACTTGGCATGGTTGGCCCGCTCCGCGGTCTGGCGCGCCAGCTCGGCCTGATGGCGGGCTTCGCGCTCGCGCCGAGCTTCGTCGTGGGCGACGGCGAGGGCGGCCAGGTGGGTGAAGCGCCGAACGAGCTCCTCGTCGCGCTGGTCGGGCCGGTAGGTGAACGGGTGGTAGACCGCGAACGTGCCCACGACACGGGCTCCGCTACGAATGGGGCTGGACCAGCAGGCCCGCAGGCCGTGGTCCGCGGCCAGCTCGCGGAACTGCACCCATCGATCGTCGGTTGCGACGTCGCGGGCGATCACCGGCGCGTCGAGGTAGACGGCGGTCCCGCACGAGCCGGCGACGGGACCGGGGAGCAGTCCATCGATCGCCGCCGAGTAGGGCTGCGGCAGGGTGGGAGCCGAGCCGTGGCGCAGCCGTCCTTCGCCGTCGAGCAGCAGGATCGAGCACCGGCTGTTCGGCATCAGGCCTTCCAGGGCGAGCACCACCGAATCGAGCACCGCCGGGAGGGGGGCACCGGACGCCAAGGCCTCCATCACTGCCGTCTGCCGATCGAGGACGGCGACGACCTCGTCACCCAGCACCACGTTCAACCCTCCCATCGGTACCCGACCGCCCGAACGGTACGCAACCGGGTGGGTCGTTGCGGGTCGGGTTCGATCTTCGCGCGCAACCGGTAGACGTGCTCGGTCACCGTCGACTCGTTCTGCCAGCCGGAGTGGCTGGACCAGACCGCCGCGAGCAGCTCCGCTCGGCTGCACGCCCGACGGGGATGATCGGCGAAGTAGGCCAGCAACTCGAATTCCTTCGCCGCGAGGTCCACGGGAGTCCCGTCGACCCACACGTTGCGAGACTCCCGGTCGATCTCGACGCCCGACCCAGTTGGCTGGAACGGCTGATGACCGTCGCCAGCGAACTCGGTGCTGCGCCGGAGTACGGATCGTGCGCGCGCCGCCAGTTCTCCGGGGGAGAAGGGCTTGACCAGATAGTCGTCGGCGCCGAGGTCCAGTCCGACGATCCGATCGGTCTCGCTGTCTCGGCCGGAGAGCACGATGATCGGCAAGCGCCAACGCCCGTGCCGAGCTTCGGCGTTCCTGACCCGGCTGAGGATGTCGAGGCCGCCGAGCCCGGGAAGCGACAGGTCGAGGACCATCAGCGAGAGCTCGGACGACTCGATGACCTCCATCGCGGCGATCCCGTTGTCGACCGCGATGACCTCGAACTGATCGGCTTCCAGGGCCCAGGTCACCGAGGTGCGAACCCCGTCGTCGTCGTCGACGACCAAGACCCGGCGGACTGCTCGCATCCCTCGCAAGGTAGTCGTTGATGAACCGTTGAGATGTTGTTGATCGACCCCCGAACCTGGGTGTCTAGGTTCGAGTCCAGCAGCGTCGACGGTACGGGGGTACCGGCGCTGCCTCGCTCGTCGACCGAGGTCGGTCGGCTCCACCGTCGAACGCACAGGGGAACGTCACTCATGAAGCTCGCGTTGTATCTGCCCAACTTTCGCAACCACGTCACGGTCAAGGAACTCGAAGATCTGACCGCGCTCGCCGAGGACCTGGACTTCGATTCGGTCTGGACCCTCGACCGGATCGTGGTGCCCGAAGCCTCCGACCGAGAAGAGCTCCAATACTCGTTCGGAATGATGAACGAGTTCCCGAAGGCCTTGCCGGTGTCGGCGCGGGGCCAGTGGTACCAGGGCTGGCCCCTCATCCCGTGGCTCGCGGCCAAGACCTCGAAGGTCCGGATCGGGATGAGCATCACCGACACCCCGTATCGGGCCCCCGGCGTACTCGCCGCCGAGATCGCCACGATCGATCACCTGTCGAACGGACGGGTCAACGTCGGGGTCGGCGCGGGCTGGATGCCGGAGGAGTTCGCGGCGGCCAGCGCCTCGCACATCTTCCCCAAGCGCCACAAGCACGTGCGCGAGACGATCGAGATCATGCAAGGCATCTGGACCAACGAGCTGTTCGAGTATCACGGCGAGTTCGCCGACTTCGACCCGTGCGGCTTCGGTGCCAAGCCCCTCCAGGACCCGCATCCGCCGATCTACTTCAGCGGGTTGAAGGACCCGAAGCGGTCTGCCAACCGGATCGCGAAGTACGGCTTGTCGGGCTGGATCGGGATCCAGGACACGCCCCAGGAACTCCAGCAGTGGCGAGGCGCGATCCAGCAGGAGCTCCAGGAGATGGAGGGCAACCACTCGATCGACGATCTCGACATCTGCAGCATGATCTGGTTCGTGATCACCGAGGAGGAGACCGACCAGACCGACATGGGCAAGGGCAGCAACCTGCTCGCCGGGACCGTGGCTCAGATCACCGACAACCTGAAGCGCTACAAGGAAGCCGGACTCACCATGCCGCTGATCTGGCCGCCGTTCCAGGACGTCCCGGTGTCCAAGACCCTCGACGATCTGAAGCGTCTGAAGGAAGAGATCATGCCGAAGGTCGAAGCGATCTGATTCCCGAGACGCGCTCGAACCGCCGGCGACGGCGGGTGGTGCTCGCCGGCGGCTGCCGCGTTCGATCGCGACGTCCGCCGGCGGCACTAACGTGCGGCCATGAGCGCCAACCTCCGCCAGTACATCTCTGCCGTCTACGCATTCGAACACGTCCTGAAGATGGCCAAGCCGACGGCGTTCACCCGGAAGGCTCCGTGCGCCGGATGGACCGGCAAGGACGTCTACGAACACGGGATCGGCAACCTGGCGATGATCAAGAGCTTCGCGACCACGGGCAAGGGTCCCAAGCGCACGCCGAAGCTCGGCGCCGACCCGGTCGGTGCGTGGGTGAAGCTCCGGGATCAGACGCTCGAGGCGCTCGACCATGCTCACGTCCTGCAGACCGTGGTCCACGACCCCTTCGGTCCGGATTTCGGGCCGATGCCGATGGACGATCTCGTCGGGTTCATGGCCGCAGACCTCGCTCCCCACACGTGGGATCTGGCCCGGACGGCCAAGGTGGACGAGCGCCTCGATCCGTCGCTCGTCAAGCACACCATGGCGATCTGGAAGTCGCTGCCGGAGGACGTGTTGCGGATGCCGGGGATGATGGCGCCGGCGATCAAGCCGGCCGCAGGAGCAGACGCCCAGACCAAGCTGCTCAACTTCCTCGGACGAGCCGTCTGAGCGAGAGTCGCCGGCTGCCGGGCCGGGGTCACTCGGAGGTCGGACCGCCGAACACGGGGTTGCGCTTCTCGCGGTGCGACGCCAATCCCTCGGCAGCGTCCGGCCCGCCGAATCCGTAGAACTCGAGCCCCAGCGACGCGTCGAACGCCGGGCCGGCCTGGCGATACCAGTGGTTGAGCGAGTGCTTCGTCCACCGCAACGCCGACTGGGCCATCCCGGCGAGTTGGGTCGCGACGGCGAGGGCCCGCTCGTGGACCTCGTCGTCGTCCACGCAGAGCGACACGAGCCCGATCCGCTCGGCCTCCTCGCCGGTCAGCGTGTCGCACGTCAACAGGTAGTACTTGGACTTCGCCATCCCGGCGAGGAGCGGCCAGCACACCGCGGCGTGATCGCCGGCGGCGACCCCGAGGCGGGTGTGACCGTCGATGATGCGCGCCGTCCGTCCGACGATCGAGATGTCGGCGAGGATCCCGGCGACGAGGCCCGCCCCGACGGCAGGCCCGTGGATCGCCGACACGATCGGCTTCGAGCAGTTGATGACGTTCCAGACGAGATCCCTCGCCTCGCGCATGACGCGAGTGCGAGTCGCGTAGTCGTTGATGATCCCGTCGAGCAGTTCGAAGCTGCCCCCGGACGAGAACCCCTTGCCGGCGCCCTGCAGGATGGCTACCCGCACGTCGGGATCACGGTCGACGGTGAGCCAGATGTCGGCGATCTCGCGATGGGCGTCGGGGCCGACCGAGTTCAGTCCCGGCGCGTCGAACGTGATCCGTAGCACCCCATCCGACGGGCGGTCGTAGGTGAACGAGGGAAACCGTTCGGCGTAGTCGATCGTCATGCGTCGCTACGGTAGCGACCGGTCACTGACCGATGGGCATCCCACCATCGACTCGCACGAGTCCTCCGGTCGTGAAGCTCGACGCCGGGCTGGCCAGGAACAGCGCCGCACTCACGATCTCTTCCGGGAGACCCGGCCGACCCAAGGCGTTGTCGGCCGATTCGCGTTGTTCGGGCGTCCAGGCCTTCGAGATGTCGGTCAGGAACGGTCCGGGGGAGAGGGTGTTGATCCGCACCTTCGGTCCGTATTCGGCGGCGAGCGACCGAGTCATCGAGTTCAGCGCCGACTTCGCCGCGGCATACGCCACGACGTGCGGGAGGGGGATCAGCGAACCGGACGAGGTGACGTTGATGATGACCCCACCGTCGCCGTCCGACATCCGCTTCGCCACCTGCGACGCCAGCCGGAACGGTCCTTTGAAGTTGAGTCCCAGCACGCTGTCGAACAGGTCCTCGCTGACCTCGTGGCTCGCGACGGCCGGACTCATCCCGGCGTTGTTCACCAGGATGTCGATCCGGCCCCATTCCGAGTAGACCCGTTCGATCAGCTCGTCGACCGACGGCCACCTGGCCGCGTGGACCTGGAGGGCGAGCGCTCGCCGGCCCAGGGCCCGCACCTCCTCCGCGACGGCCTCACAGTTGTCGAGCTTGCGGCTGGCGATGACGCAGTCGGCACCTCGTTCCGCGAAGGCCTTGACCATCTGATAGCCGAGCCCTCGGCTGCCGCCGGTCACCACTGCGATCTTCCCGGTCAGGTCGAAATAGGGGTCGAGCATGAGTTCCTCTTTCTGTGTCGTTCCGGCGCGTCGCGCAGGTCAGGCGCGCAGGTCGACGACGCTTCGGCCCTGGGCCTTTCCGGCGAGGATGTCGGTCAGCACCTGGTCCAGGTCGTCCAGGGTGATGTCGTGCCCGAGCGAGCCGAGATTGGACGGCTTCAGGTCGCCGGCGATCCGGCTCCATGCGGCCCGTCGGCGGTCCATCGGCATCTCCACCGAATCGATCCCCAGCAGGTTGACGCCCCGGAGGATGAAGGGCAGCACCGACGTCGGGAGCCCGGCACCGCCGGTGAGCCCACTGGCGGCGACGGAACCGCCGTACTGGATCTTCTTCAGCACGTTGGCCAGCGTGACGCCGCCGACGCAGTCCACCGCTCCGGCCCACACCGTGGATTCCAGCGGGCGGCGACCTTCTTCGGACAACTCGGCCCGGTCGATGATCGAACTGGCGCCGAGGTCCGTGAGCCAGCCCGCCGACTCCGGCTTCCCGGTGCTGGCGACGACCTCGTACCCCAGATTGGCGAGGATGTCGACCGCGGTCGAGCCGACCCCGCCCGTCGCCCCGGTGACGAGCACGGGCCCAGATGACGGGACCACCCCGTGCTCCTGGAGTGCCATGACCGACAGTGCCGCGGTGAACCCTCCGGTCCCGACGACCATTGCGTCCCGAGTCGACAGACCCTCCGGGAGGGCGATCAGCCACTCGGCCGGGACCCGGGCGTACTGGGCGTAGCCCCCGTGGCGGGCGACGCCGATGGCGTAGCCGTGGGCCAATACCTCGGTGCCGGCCGGGAGGCCCGGGGCGTCCTCGACCAGCACACCGGCGAGGTCGACCCCGGGAACCATCGGGGAGATGCGGGCGACCTTGCCGGTCGGGGTGGAGGCCAGCCCGTCCTTGTAGTTGACGCTCGACCAGTGCACTTCGACCAACACCCCATCGGAGGGAAGGTCGTCGGTCGACATCGTGACGACGCCTCGTTCGATGCCGTCGCCATCGGTCACGGCGCGAAACGCCCGAAATTCCTGAGTCACCCGAGCGACGTTACTGCGCGCTCCGCCTGCGGCCGTATCCCGAGGCCACCGCGAGCGGCAGGTGCACGGTGACGATCGCTCCCGTCGGCTGGTGCTCGCCGATCGAGACCTCACCGCCGTGGAGCTGGACGATGTCCCGCACGATCGCCAATCCGAGTCCGGTACCGCCGTCGTCCCGGGTCCGGGCCGGATCGAGCCGGACGAATCGCTCGAAGACTCGCTCTCGATCCTCCGCCGGGATGCCCGCTCCATCATCCGCGATCGTGAGCACCACCGCGCCGTCGGCGGCCCGGAGTGTCGCCGCCACGGTCGAACGAGCGTGCCGCTCGGCGTTGGCGACGAGATTCGAGATCGCTCGACGGAGCTGGCGACGGTCCCCGACCACCGTCACGTGTTCGGTCGCGAGATCGAACCGGGTCTGGAGTTCGGGGCGACGGATCGACTCGAGTGCCTCCGTGACGAGCGGACCGAGATCGACCGCGCCTCGCTCCGGTGAGCGGCGGGCGTCGAGGAGCGCGAGGAACAACAGGTCGTCCGTGAGCTCCTGGAGGCGTTCGACGTCGCGGAGCAACTCGGGAGCGATCTCGGTCCACTCCGTACGATCGGGATGGGTCACGGAGATCTCGAGGTCCGCGCGCAGCGCAGCGAGCGGGCCTCGCAGCTCGTGGCTGGCATCGGCGACGAATCGGCGTTGATCCTCGGTGGACGATTCGAGACGTGCGAGCGTCGAGTTGACGGTCGCGGCCAGCTCACCGATCTCGTCCCTGGCGGACCATTCCGGGACGCGTCGATGGAGATCGGTCGCGGTGATGTCGGACATCGTGCGCCGGATGGAGTCGACGGGGCGGAGCGCTCGGCGAACCGCCCACCAGGTCACGGTCCCGGCGATGAGCGCGATCACCGGAATGGCGAGGATCAGCAGCGTACGAATCGCGCCGACCGCCTCCTCGGCGCTCGGACTCTCGCCGGCGTAGACCGTGGCGCGATCGGTCCCGGTGTCGATTCCGGGCGCGGTGATCGACATCGGTTCCTGGGGGTCGATCGCGCTCAACGCCGGTCCATCGGAGTTGCTGTCCGAGCGCCGGGACCAGATCGGTGAACGCCGGCTCGCCGTCGATGTTCTCGCTCGCCGCGAGCACGCGCCCGTCCGCCGCGACGACCTGAACGAACGCGTCCTCCTCTCCCGGTAGTGCGAGCACCGCCGGCAACGCGTCCGAGGTCGCGAGGGCCGCCACGTCTCGGGCCCGGAGGGTTGCGGCGCTGCGGGCCGCGTCCTCGAGGCGCGTCTGGAGCAGGGTCACCAGGGCCACGCCGCCGATCGCCAGCGCTCCGCCGACCACGAGCGTGGCGACGAGCGCGATCCGGAGCCGGAGACCGGACCGCCGGAGGACGGAATCAGCGTCCATCCGGCACGAACCGGTAGCCGGACCCACGCACGGTCTTGAGCGTGTCCGTGCCGAACGGGCGGTCGACCTTCCGGCGGATGTTGGAGATGTGCACTTCGATGACGCTGGGATCGCCGTCGTAGCCGAAGTCCCACGCGTGCTCGATCAGCTCGCTCTTGGACACGACTTCGCCGGCGCGGCGGGCCAGATGCGACGATGGCGAACTCCTTGTTGGTCAGCTCGATCTCGGTGAGACCTCGCCGGCAGGTGCGCGCCGCCGGATCGATCAGCAGGGTCCCCACCTCGATCGTCGTGGGGCGGGCCGGGCCGCCACGACGGATCAGCGCTCGGAGTCGTGCGACCAGCACGACGAAGGAGAACGGCTTGGTCAGGTAGTCATCGGCGCCGGTGTCCAAGGCTTCGGCCTCGTCGAGCTCGCCGTCCTTGGCCGTGAGCATCAGCACCGGTGTCCACACGCTGCGTTCGCGGAGCTCGGCGCACACACGGAATCCGTTCAACTTCGGAAGCATGATGTCGAGCACGATCGCGTCGTAGGCATGCTCGGAGGCGAGCCAGAGACCCTGCTCGCCGTCGAACGCATTGTCGACGACGAACCCCTCGGCCTCGGACCACGGCGAACGGTGGTGGCCAGGCGTCGATCGTCTTCGATGACCAGGATTCCCATCCCGAGCAGCCTGGCAGATCAGATCTGAAGCCGACCTGAAGCCGCGCTTCAGGTTCCTTCGGCCGCCGTGAAGGTCCAGCGGCGCACCATCGCCCCACGAGCTCGCCCTGCGAGCGTGACGAAGGATCGAAGATGACCTCACGACTGAAGAAGATCGGCTACTCCACCGCAGCCGGCCTCGGGCTGTTCGTCGGAGCAGCCGGCCTCGCCTCTGCCGCGAGCAGCGGCGGCTCGACACCCGTCGAGGCCACCGGCGCCGGTGGGCCCGGCGACTGCGAGCGCCTCGACCGCCGACGCCGCAGCGACCGATCCGGCCCGGGTGACGACCCGAACGAGGTTGACGACCCGAACGAGGTTGACGACCCGAACGAGGTGGACGACCCGAACGAGGCCAACGACTCGAACGAGGTGGATGACGCCAATGAGGTGGACGACCCCAACGAGGTGGATGATCCCAACGAGGTCGATGACGCCAACGAGGTCGATGACGTCTCGGACGGGAGCGAACCCTCCTACACCGGTTCGGTGACCGTGCCCGACACGGCCACCGATGGGTCGGACGAGACCAGCGAGGACGCTGCGCTCGCGTCCAGCGCAACGATCTCGGCCGACGATGCCACTGCCGCGGCGATCGCCGCGGTCCCGGGTGACGTCCGGCAGGTCCAACTGGAGAACGAGAACGGCTACGTCGTGTACGGCGTGGAGATCTCGACTGCCGACGGGACCGTCGATGTGAAGGTCGATGCCGGGAACGGTGCGGTGCTGGCCCAGGACCAGGCCGAGCCGGACCAGGTCGAATCGACCGACGCAACGTCGTCGAACTGAGTTCGACCGTCTCGAGACCAAGGAGCACGCGGTGCAGTTCCACCCCACCCGAGGAGTGGAGCTGCACCGCCCCAGCCGCTCATGATCGCTTCGCTGCCAACCCTTGCCCGGCCGAGCCTGCGGCCGGAACGGGCGCGTTCCCGGACCCGAACGTTCGGCCGTCTCGCCATGGGCGCCGTGTTGTCCGTGGCGAGCGTGGTGGTCCTCCGGGGCGTTCGGCTGAGCGACGCGCGTGATGTGTTGTCGAGATCGTCGCTGTGGTGGCTGGGCGCAGCCGTAGTCGCGGCGACGCTCACGACGGTCGCCTCGGGTGTGTCGCTCCTCGCGGTCACCCCGCGGCCGGGCGATGTTCGCTCGTCGGTGGCGGCCCAATTCGCCGCTACGTTCGCCAGCCGCCTCGCTCCAGGTGGCGTCGGTGGAGTCGCGGTGCGCTTTCGATTCCTGATCCGGAATGGGCTCGATCGATCGAGCGCGGCTGCTGGCCTCGCGACGATGGCTGCCGCCGGACTGATCGTTCGCTCGTTGGCGTTCGCTGCGATCAGTCCCTGGCTGCCGACCGGTGTCGCGGGCGTGCCGCATCGCCGATTCCTCGTCGGGGGCGCCGTCGTGGTCCTCGGAGGAATCGGAGGCCTCGGGTTCGTCGTGAGACACCACCGCTCCACCGCCGCGCCGAGCGTGCCGGTGCGCCAGCGTCGAGTCGGCCTGCTCTTCTCCGGCTCGATCGGAGTGGTGGCCGGTCATGTCGCGGCGCTGTGGTGCTGCGTCGCCGCCCTCCACATCGCCGTGAGCCCGACCGTCGTGGTCGCCGCCTACCTGGCGTCCGCTGCCGTCGGAGCCCTGAGCCCGCTCCCGGGAGGACTCGGTGCCCTCGAGATCGCCCTCGCGGCCGGACTGTCGGCTGGTGGGGTCGGCCGACCCGAAGCGCTCGCCTGCGTGGTGCTCTATCGGACCGTGTCCTTCTGGCTGCCGGTCCTGCCCGGGGCCCTGTCGTTCTGGAGCCTTCGTCGCCGTGCCTTCCTGTGAGGCGAGGCGCAGATCGGTCGAGGTCCTGAGCGACAGCGGCGAACCCAGCTGAGTTGCCGTGGCGAGCGGCGGGTGAGATCTCGGCGAGAAGACGGCCAGATCGCGGTCGGTCCGGCCAGCGGTCTCCTACCGTGGTCCGGGTGGGCGACTGGCGCGTGACGATCGTGGAGGACGACGAACGGATCGGGTCCACTCTCCTGCGCGCCCTGACCAACGCCGGGTACGACGCGTCCTGGGTGCAGGACGGTCGCTCGGCGATCCGGGAGATCGAGCGGGTTCGCCCGGACCTGGTCCTGCTCGATCTGGGTCTGCCCGATCTGGACGGCCTGGAGGTGTGTCGTCGGATCCACGCGATCGACCCCATGCTCGACGTGATCATGGTGACCGCCCGGGACGAGGAACTCGACGTCGTCGTCGGGCTCGACGCCGGCGCGGTCGACTACATCACCAAGCCCTTCCGACTGGCCGAGCTGACGGCGCGAATCCGAGCCCAACTCCGCCGTTCCGGTCCGCGCACCCTGCCCACGAGCGGATTCGGTGACCTCGAGATCGACACCGACGCTCGGCGAGTGCTGCTTCGCGGCGAGGAGCGGGAGCTGCGAGCCAAGGAGTTCGACCTCCTCGCCCGCCTCGCCGCGGATGCCGGCAACGTGGTGACACGAGAGACGCTGATGAGCGACGTGTGGGACGAGCATTGGTTCGGCTCGACCAAGACCCTGGACTTCCACATCGCCTCGTTGCGCCGCAAGATCGACGATCCCGGTGTTCCGAGCCGGATCTCGACCCTGCGCGGCGTGGGCTATCGGTTGGAGCTCTGATGCGCCGCCGGATCCTGACCGCGATGCTGTCGGTCGCGACGCTGGCGGTGATCGGGTTCGGGGTCCCGCTCGCCTTCATCATCGAGCGGTTCATCGAGGCGGACGCGACCGCGACGGTCGAGCGAGCCGCGGTCCTCGCGTCGCGAGAGGTGTCCCTCGACTTCGCGACGAGCGACGATCCCGTGGAGTTCGCGACCCGCGACGACGGCATCACCCTGAGCCTGTACGACCTCCGAGGTGACCGCTTCGCCGGCGACGGTCCCCTGCAGGCCGATGCGGTGACGCGCCAGGCCTTGCAGAACGAGGTCGTCGACGGCGAGGTCGAGGGGCAACTCGTGGTCGCCGTGCCCGTCGCCGCCGACGAATCGGTCGTCGGCGCGGTGCGCGCGTCGCGCGACACCAGCGTTTCCGACGAGCGAACCCTGCGGATCCTGACCCTCCTGGCCGGACTCGGCGCCGGTGTGGTGGCCGTGAGCGGCGTCCTCGGTTGGTTGCTCGCCGGACGGCTCAGCCGGCCGGTCGGGCGGCTGCGCGACGCAGCGCGCCAACTCGGGGACGGCGACTTCACCATCGAGGTCCCCGCCAGCCCCGTCCCCGAACTGGACCAGGTCGCCGAGGCGATGAACGCCACCGCCGACCGGCTCGGAACGATGGTCGCCCGCGAGCGATCCTTCAGCTCGGACGCCTCGCATCAGCTGCGCACTCCGATCGCCGGCATGAGAGCGGCGATCGAGACCGAGCTCGAGTACCCGCGAGGCGATCCGGCCGAGGCCCTCGGCGAGTTGCTGGAGGACGTCGAGCGGCTCGAACGGACGGTCACCGAACTGCTGCTGATCGCCAGAACGAACCCCTCCGCCGCTTCGATCGAACTCGGCCCCGTCCTCCACGAGATCGACTCGTCATGGCGTCGACGGATCGAACGCCACGGTCGTGCGTTCCGTGTGGACCCGGTCCGATACTCGCCGCCGGTCAGCGCCAACTCGGCGATGCTCCGTCATCTCTTGGACGTCCTGGTCGACAACGCGCTCCATCACGGGCGAGGTGCGGTGGCGATCAGCGTGACCAGCTCCGAGGAGACCGTCACCATCGGTGTGTCCGACGAGGGTCCGGGAATCCCGGCTGCTCCATCGGCTCCGAGCACGGACGCTGCGACCGCCGGGGCCGAGGCAGCTCCGCACGGACTCGGGCTCCCGCTAGCGACCCGTCTGGCCGACGCCATGGGCGGCAGGCTCCGGATCAACCCGCCGGGCACGTCACCGACGATCGAACTGGTGCTCCGCCGAGCCGAGGTCCGATAGCACCGACGAATTTCTCGCCGAGTGCTCACCGGCGAGGGCCCGGATCTCTCCGAGCGCTCACCGTGGTCTCCGTACCGTCGCCTCCATGACGACATCACCTGCGATCGACGTCCAAGGCCTGAGTCATCGGTACGACACCGAGCTCGTGCTGCGGGATCTGTCCTTCGTGATCGAGCGAGGCGAGGTCTTCGGATTCCTCGGTCACAACGGGGCGGGCAAGACCACGGCGGTGAACATCCTCACCACGCTGATCACCCCATCGGACGGCACCGCACTCGTGTGCGGCCACGATGTGGTCGCCGAACGCCACGAGGTGACCCGGATGATCGGCTACCTGCCCTCCGAGGTCCGTCTCTACGGCCATCTGACCGCGTCGGAGAACCTCGAGTTCTTCGCTCGGCTGTCCGGTGTCGAGCGGCCGCGAGCAGCGGCCCAGGACGCGCTACGCTACCTCGAGTGCGCCGACCTCGCCGACCGGCGGGTCTCGACGTTCTCGACCGGGATGCGCCAGCGCATCGGAATCGCACAGGCGATCGTCCACCGACCGGAGGTGCTGTTCCTCGACGAGCCGACCTCGGGGCTCGACCCCATCGGCGTTCGACAGCTCCGCGACACGATCGGTCGACTCAACGAGGACCTCGGCATGACGGTGTTCATGAACACCCACCTGTTGTCCGAGGTGGCCCGGGTCTGCACGACGATCGGGGTGCTCGATCACGGCGAGCTGATCTACAAGGACTCCATCGCCGAGACGTTGCGTCGGTTCCCCGACGAACGCTCGCTCGAGGACATCTACGTCCGTATGGACGGGCGTTCGTCATGATCGCGACGATCGCACGGCATCAGGTCCGCAGCCTGGTCCGTCAACGGACCTTCGTGTCGCTGCTCGGGGTTTTCGGCGTGATGACGGTGCTCGCCGGGGTGCTGGGCTGGTCCAGCCACCACACCATCGTCCGTGTCTACGACCAGGCGGTGATCCTGCTCGACGGTCAAGGCCGACCCGCTCCGCCCAACCCGTTCACGTTGCGACCGAGGCTGTCGCTGCTCTCGAACATGGTCGTGTACGTCCCACTCATCGGGGCGCTGCTCGCTCTGGTCGTCGGTCACCTGAGTGTGGTCGACGACCAGTCGGGCGGAGTCGGTCGACTCGTCTTTTCTCGCGGTCTCGACCGTCGAACCTACGTCGTCGGCAAGCTCGCCGCGGCCGCCTTCGTCCTCGCGACGGTCGCCACGATGAGCACGGTGATCAGCGCTGCGTCGTTGCTCATCGTGGAACGCACGCTCGCTCCATCGGACCTCGCCCGGCTCGTCGCCTTCTTCGCGCTGTCGTGGCTCTACCTGATGGTCTTCGCATCGATCGGCATGGTGAGCGGCGTAGCCAGCCGGTTGCGCTCGCTGGGACTGCTCTCGGCGCTCGGCGCCTGGTTGGTGATCACCTTCGTGGTCCCGCAGTTCACCTCCGGACTCCGGCCCACCGCATCGCTCAATCCGATCACCGATCCGGTCAGCACGAGCCAGAGCTTCTTCCGGGCCACGGCCAAGCTCCGCCCGCTGTCGATCGCCGAGCAGTACAAGCAGGCGAGCGCGCACCTGCTCCAGACCGCGACGACGCACGAGTCCGCCGTCCGCTTGCTCGGTCACCTCGTTCCCATCGCCGGCGCCCTGGTCCTGCTCGCTGCAGTGCTCATCGACCTCGTCGGCCGTCACGACTACTCCCGGAGTGCCTCTGATGCCTGAGACGACGACCACCCGACCCAGTCCGCGATCCGACGCTCGTCCGACCGAAGGCCGTGCGGCTTCTCGGCGCCGCGTGATCACCGTGGCCGGACACGAGTTCCGGGCTGCGTCCCGGAGCCGGATCCTGCTCGCCTTGGCCCTGATCCTCGTGGCCGTCACGGTGGTGTCGACGTACATCGCCTCGGTCGACTACGCCAGCCAACTCGCCGACTACAACGCCTACCGGGACGCGGCGACGGCGAACGGTCTCGACCGCATCGCACCGTCGCCACTCGCCCCGCTCTCGCTGCTCCGAGGGGCGATGGAGTACCTGGAGATCATCGGCGCCGTCATCGCGATCGCGCTCGGATACCTCTCGGTGTCGAGGGAACGGGCCAACCGGACCTTGGCCCTCCTGCGCAGTCGCCCCCTCACCCCGACCGAGCACGCCACCGGCAGCTTGCTCGGTGCCGTCGCCGTCTTCGCCGTCCTGGTCGGAGCCACGGCGGTGACCGCGGTCGTGTGCGTCGGCACGATCGGCCATGACTGGCTGAGTCTCGGGCAGCTCGGTCAGCTGTCCCTGGCCTACGTCGCCGCCGTGCTCTACCTCCTCGCGTTCTTCGCCCTGGGTGCGATCGCGACCTCTCGGTCGAACGTCGCCGTGAACGGGCTGATGATCGCGTTGGGGATCTGGTTGATCGTCGTCCTCGTGTTGCCCCAGATCGGGGACACGATGGACGCCGACAATCAGATCCCGGGCGGGCTGTTCAAGGCCCTCGGCCTGAACCACGACGGCGAGGTCACGATCCTCACCCACTTCGCCACCTACGAGCGGATCCGGACCTGGACCGAAGAGGCGTCGCTCGCCAAGCACTTCGAGCGCTTCGCCTTCGCGATGTCCGACGTCAAGGAGCGGTACCGCCCGCTCGGGTTCGTCAGCCTGCTGAACGTGGTCCGCAACGACATCGGCTGGCTCCTGGCCTACGCCGCGTTGCTCACGGCCGGGCTTCGCCGCACCTACCGATCCCGTACCCCCATCACCCGAGGAACCTCATCATGAACCGAACCACCCTGTCCTCCACACCGGCGACTCGTCGACGCCGAGCGGCGTCGGTGCGGCGTTCGCCGTCGCCGGCGTGCTCGTGTTCGCCGCCTGTTCGGGCGGCGGGTCGTCAGCGACCAACACGGCAGCGCCGACGACCAACACGGCAGCGCCGACGACCAACACGGGAGTGCCGACGACCGGCGTCGCGGCGTCGGGCTCGGCCGGAGCAGCGGCGAGCACCGGCCAGGTGCTCCCGGTGGACACCAATCCGATCGACAACCCGGCGACTGCTCGGGCGTTCGTCATCGACTCCGTCCTCGTCGAGAACAACGAGGATGCCAACGGCAAGGCGGTCGACGACCATCCGGATCGCGCTCACCAACACCTCTCGGGCGACGTTGGCGGGTTTCGAGGTCTACTACACCCTCGCCGACCCGACGACCGGTCTGGCGGAGAACTACTACACCAGGCTGCCGTCGAGCTTCACGATCGACCCGGGTGGTACGAGGACCGTCCACTTCGACAGCACGGGCGCGGCGGACCACTTCCCGGTGAACAAGTTCAGCCTGTACTACACCGACACCAACGCACTCGACGTGACGGTGGAGGTGAGCGCGAACGACGCCGCACCCCAAACCGTCACCGTGCAGAAGGATGCCGGCGGCGCCGAGGCGGCCGACTGACCCGGCTCGAAGCGACCTCACCATGAACCTCTGGCACGCCATCGTGCTCGGCCTGGTGGAGGGGATCAGCGAGTTCCTCCCGATCTCCTCCACCGGGCATCTCCTCGTCGTCGAGCGCTTGCTCGGTCTCGGGACGGGCGACGGCAAGATCGCCGCCGACACCTACGCCGTGGCCATTCAGCTCGGCGCCATCCTTGCCGTCGTCGGACTGTTCCGGGCTCGGATCGGTTCGATCCTGCGAGGAATGATCGGACGAGACCCGGACGGTGCACGCCTGCTCGCCCGATTGATCGTCGCGTTCCTGCCTGCCGCGGTCGTCGGGTTGGCGCTCGATTCGACGATCAAGTCCCACCTGTTCGGCCCGTGGCCGATCGTCGTGGCGTGGGCGATCGGCGGGGCGTTCCTGCTGTGGTGGCAGGCGCCGCTCGGCCGGACGCGCTTGGTCGACATGACGACCCGCCAGGCGACGATCATCGGCGCAGCGCAGGTGCTGGCGCTCTGGCCCGGTACCAGCCGGAGCCTCACGACCATCGTGGCCGCGCTCGCCGTCGGATTGACGATGGCGGCCGCCGTCGAGTTCAGCTTCCTGCTGGGCCTCGCCACGCTCGCGGCCGCCACCGTGCTCGACCTGGGCAAGCACGGTGGCGAGATGGTGGATCGCTTCGGCGTCGCGACGCCGCTCGTCGGTGCCGTCGTCGCGGCGGTCTCGGCGGCGCTGGCGGTCCGCTGGCTGGTGGCCTATCTGCGGACCCGTCCATTGCGGATCTTCGGCTGGTACCGCCTCGGCGCTGCACTCGTCACCGTCCTGTTGCTCGCGACCCATCAGCTGTAGCCATGGTGTGGAACGGGTCAACCCTCCAGGGAGGTGACGAGGGCGTGCAAGGCCCCGGTCTCGTCGGCGGGATTCGGGGACTTGGCCCGCACCGCACTCAGCGCATCGTCGATCTCGCTGTCGAGAAAGGTCCACGCCGGGGCGTTCAGCGGCTGGAGGCGAGGCTGGCCATCGTCCCAGGCAGTCTCCAAGTCGGTGGCGCGTGCGGCCGCCGCGGCCTGATCACCGGTTGCGACGAGATCGAGGGTGTCCTGGACGATCGTTCGCAGCGCCGCGATGTCGGTCGTCGGGAATCCGGTGGTCGCCTCGGCGGGGGTGAGCTGCTCGACCGGAGCGCCGCTCGTGTCCTCCTCGGCCGAGATCTGGCGATGCGGTCGGCTGTTCGCCACGACGAGCACGGTCACGGCCACCGCGGCCACCGCGGCGTAGTAGCCGAGCACCTTGCGTTCCCTGTCGGGGCGCCGGACGGCGTCCTGATCCGAGCCCTCGGGCCGGTTCTCGATGACATCGGGTCGCTTGACCGTCAGGTACACCACCGTGGCGAGGATCGCAGCGAGGAACACCACGCTCGTCCCGGCGGTGCCCAGGTTGACGCCGCCTTCGGCCTGGGGCAGGGCGAGATAGTCACCCAGATTGGCCCCCAGCGGTCGGGTGAGGACGTAGGCGAGCCAGAACGACAGCACCGGGTTGGCTCCCAGACGCCAGCCGAGCACGATGGCGGCGATGAGGAACGTCGGGAGCAGCACCGAGACGCCGGGGGACCAGCCGGTCAGCTCCAACGTCCAATCCCCGGCCGCGGTGCCGAGTGCGAACGTGACGAGGATCGCCAGCCAGTAGAACGCCTCGCGGGGCACCGTCACGATGCTGTGAATCGACAGGGTGCGCTCTCGGGCGTACCAGATCCCGAAGACGACTGCGAGCACCAGCGCCGTCACGGGCGTGGTGATGGCCAACGAGACGTGATACCTGTCGGTCAAGATGTCCGTGTAGAGCGTCCCGGTGACGCTCAGCACGACCACCGTGACCCAGTACGAGAAGGCTTGGTACCGGGAGCCGGATCTGCCAGACCAGGACGGCGGCGAGCACCACCGTGAAGATCAGCGAGGTGTTGATCAGGCCCACACCGAGATCGACGCTCACCCAGTCGTAAGCTCTCGCCGACGGTGGTGCACAGGATCTTGATGATCCAGAACCAGATCGTGACCTCGGGACCTTGTTGAGCAGTGCTCGGGCGCTCGGCGAACCGGGCGATCGAGTCGGAGGTCGTGATTGCCATGCCGGCGACTGTACCCCGGTCCTGAAGCGCCGGTCACCGCCAGATTACGCGCCGGGTAAATTTCCGCGGCCCCGAGCTGCGGCCGCACCACGTGCGCGCGAACGTGCGGCGATGCTCGACGGCCCGGATCGGAACGGATGCCGATGACGGGCGGTCACACCCCAATCGGGCCTCGGTGTTGGTCGTCGAGGACGACCCGCGTGATCGGCGACGGCCTGGTGCTCGAGCTCCTCGCCCACAGGTACGACGCCCACCTCGTCCGGACCGGTGACGAGGCGCTGGCGTTCGCTCGAGCATCGCCACCCGATGCGGTGTTGCTCGATCTGGGGCTGCCCGGGGTCGACGGCGTGTTCGTCTGCCGTGCCTTGCGGCGGGCCCTCCCCGCCGCCCCGATCGTGATCGTGACGGCGCGAGACACCGAGGTCGACATCGTCGTCGGGCTCGACGCCGGGGCGACCGACTACGTGACCAAACCGTTCAGCACTCACGTCCTGCTCGCTCGGCTGCGGGCCCATCTCCGATCCGTCGAGGTGTCCTCGTCCGGCGAGCTGATCTTCGACGAGCTCCGGATCGACGTCGACGGCTTTCGCGTGTTCCTGGGCTCGACCGAGGTCGCTGCGGCCCAAGGAGGTCGCCCTCCTGGTGCGGCTGGCGGCCTCGGCGGGGCGGGTCCTGAGCCGAGACCAGCTCCTCGACGAGGTGTGGGGCGTGACCTGGGAAGACCGGCACCAAGACGTTGGAGGTCCACATGCGCGCTGCGGCGGAAGCTCGGCCCACGAGCGGACGGCCGGCCGTGGATCTCCACCGTCCGATCGTTCGGCTATCGGTTCGAACCGTGAGGCACGGATCGCGCGGACGATCGTCGGGGTCACCGCGCTGGTGATCGTGGTGCTCAGGATTCCTTGCCGATCGTGGTGCAACGCTTCTACGACCGAGCGCTGGTGGAGCTCCAACGCTCCGCCGCTGAGGCGATCGCCGAGCTCTCCCTTCCACTCCGGGCGCAGGAGATCGCATCGGCCGCCGACGAGCCCGACGCACCGCCCGACTTCTCCGTCTACGACGCGGCGGGCCTGCGCCTGTATGGAGCGGGTCCGGACCGTCTCGACACCATCGATCGGGACCAGCTCGTCGTGGTTTCGCCGGTCACGGATCGGAGTACCGAAGCGATCGTGGGATCGGTGCGGGTGAGCCGGTCGCGTTCGGCCATCGCGGGAGCGGCGCGCCGGGCGTGGGGATCGATGCTGCTCGCTGCCGTGGGTGGACTGGGCCTCGCCTTCGTCGTGGCGCGTCGCGAAGCGGCGCGACTCGTCGCGCCCATCGCCGGGCTCGCCGAACGCGCCCAGCGGCTCGGCGGTGGAGCGTTCGACGTGACGAGTGAGCCGACCGGGACGCCGGAATTCGACGTGCTCGCCGAAGCGCTCGCCCTGTCGGCTCGCCGGCTCGCGGAATTGGTCGCCCGGGAGCGCGAGTTCAGCGCCAACGCCTCCCATCAACTCCGGACCCCACTTGCCGGGCTCCGGGTCAGTCTCGAGCGCGGCGACCTCGATGAGGCAGCCCTCGAGGCGGAACGGCTGACCGCGACGGTCGATCACCTCCTCGCGTTCTCCCGCGGCTCGCTCCCGACCACGACGCCCACCGACCTCGCGCCCGTCCTCGAATCGGTCGCCGGTCGGTGGATGGGTCGGATCGCCGAGTCGGGGAGACAGCTCCGGCTGGTGGTGAACCCCCGACTGACATCCGTCGCCGCGAGCGCCGCCTCGATCGAGCAGGCGCTCGACGTGCTCGTCGACAATGCCGTGCGTCACGGCGGCGGGGAGATCCGCCTCACGGCTCGACCCGCCGCCGGTGGCGTCGTCGTCGAGATCGAGGACGACGGACCCGGGATCGCTCCTGCCCTGTCCGCCAGGATCTTCCAACGCCACGAGGGCTCCGGTACCGGAATCGGTCTCGCCCTGGCCCGAACACTCGTCGAGGCCGACGGCGGACGTCTCCTGCTGGTCGACCCGGAGCGGGCGGGGTTCCACATCGTCTACGCCAGTGGCACGGAGCGCCTCGCGGGCAGACTGGATCTGTGAACGAGGTTCGTTGCCGGCTGCTGATCTCCGGGCGGGTCCAGGGTGTGTCCTATCGGGACTCGTGCCGGATCGAAGCGCTCCGCCTCGGCGTCCGAGGGTGGGCGCGCAACCTGCACGACGGCCGGGTCGAGGTCGTCGCCGAAGGAGCCCCTGACGCTGTCGGAGCCCTCATCGAGTGGTGCCGGCAGGGACCGCCGTGGGCCTCGGTGGGCGAGGTGCAGATCCTCGACGAGCCGGTCGCCGGCGAAGGACGGTTCTCGATCGAACCCAACGGCTGACCGGGCTCAGGCGAGCGATCGCCGTCGAGCCCGGAACACCGCGTCGTCGACGTGGTGCCCCGCAGTCGCCGAGCCGGCGGGCCGGGTGCGCGTCTCGTGGACCTGGATCTCCCACGCGGAGTCCCCGGCGAGTGCGGCGGCAAAATCGTCGACTCGCACATAGGCGTCGGGATCGAAGGCTCGGCTGTGTTCGCGGGTGTCGATCGGGGCCCGCATCGGAGCGAGGTCGTGACCGACGACGAGCAACGTTCCGCCCGGAGCCACGGCATCCGTGACGTTGCGAATGGCGCGATCGTCGGCCGTACGCGGAATCGACGCGTAGAACGCCGACACCAGATCGAATCGCACGGTGCCGAACGCGTTCGGCGAGTTGGCGTCGGCATGGAGGCACTCGACGGCGAGCCCTCGGTCGGCCGCCGCGGCGGCGATGTGGGCCAGCGCCCGGGACGACACGTCGGACGCCGTCACCTGCCACCCCTGCTCGGCGAGCCAGATCGCATCGCCGCCCTCCCCGGCACCGACGTCGAGGGCTCGCCCTGGGGCGGCGCCCGCCAGCTCGTGCACGAGGGTGCCGTTCGGGTTGCCGCTCCAGACCCGGTCGCCGGAATAGCGGCGATCCCAATCGGCCTCGTTGGAGGACCGCGGCTCGCCGCCGGTCCGTGCGATCGCCGGAACCCGGAGCGCGTCATCGGAGCCGTCGATCAGGCCGTGGGCGACGATGAGGTGTCCTCCGGTCAGCATGATCCGAACAACCGAGTCGACGCGGGCGACCTCCACGGCGCGTGCCTGGAGCACCTCCCCGCCGTGACGGCGGATCTCCTCCCGCAACTTCGCCCCCTCGACCCTCGCATCGTCTCCT
>JAWKHV010000014.1:0-146135 GCA_041394645.1 Ilumatobacteraceae bacterium
TCGTCGCCTCGGCCGCGCTGAGGTCGACGCTCTCGTAGCCCGCCTGGGTCTTGCGATCGAGCGCCCGCTTGAGCGCCGTTGCCAGGCTGGTGTCGACCTGGCGCAGAAGATCAACAGCTGACACATGGTTACCGTCGCTCGACCGCTCGCCGAGCGCATGGCCGGTGATCGCGTCCGCGGCCGCAGTAGCGGCGTGGATCGCGCATGTTGCGACAACGTCTGGTGCGTCGAGCAGTTCCGCCGCTTCGAGGAACTGACGTGCGTCGACGAGGCGCTGGCGCGCCTGCTGCACATCGCACGGTTTGCGAGCGCCCTTGCCCCGACTCATCGTTGACGCCCCAGCAACGAAGCGGTGCCACCGGCCAGAGCAATCCCGTCGAGCCGGATCTGCTCGACAAGTGGGTTCTTGGCTCGAACGAGCGTGCGCCACGACGACGGCGAGTGCTCGACAAGCTGCAAGTCGTTGCCAGTCCAGGAGCGAACGTCGGCCTGGAGACGCGACAGACGCTCGTGCAGGTCATGTGAGTGGAGGTCGTCGGCGACGATCAGAAGGTCGACGTCCGAGTCGCTGTCGGCGTCGCCGCGAGCCACGGACCCGAACAGCCAGGCGCCTTTGAGTTCGGGCCATGCGGACAGCCGCTCGCGCAGTCGCCGGATCAGCTCGCCTCGCAGACCCGCCAGAGCCAGCACCGGCCCGGCGGCGAGGTGGTCCCGGTTCAGCACAACCATCGACGATCGGCCGGCGACCGTCTCGTTCACCAGTCCAGCCTGGATGAGCTCCTTGATGACGGCGCTGGCGTTGCCGGGAGCAACGCCGGCAGCTGCAGCGAGCCGCCGCCGAGTGACAGGCTGCTCGAGGCGGGCCAGCGCTTGGAGCAGCGCACCGCGGACGGCCGGCGCAACGTCAAGAACAGGTGAACCCAGATCCATGCCGCGATCCTAGTCCACTGACGATCTGAAACAAGATCATGTGCTCTCTTTCTAGATCATAAGTGAGGCACGTTCGCTCGGGACTTCACGTGAGAGGAACAGTCCTCCCACCGCGCTCGCGCTGCCCGCCAGAGAACAGATGCGGCGATCGGGCGACGGCTCTCATTCACGGCCGCCACCCAGAGCACGTCGACGGCGTCGCCCAGGTCGACCGGGTCAGAGGGTGGCGCACCGGCGTCTCGACGCGACATGCTCGCCAACCCAGCCGAGTGTCCGTGGCCATGCGCTGCCCCACCCGGCTGCAACTCGACGCCCTCCGCGGCACACTCGGCGACCTCGAGGCCGAGCTCGCCGAGTACGACTCGCTTGTGAGCGCTCGCTGAGAACCGCGATCTGCGCTCACTGAAAACCGCGTTCGTCCACAGGGTCTGGTCGGCATCCACCGCCCGGGTGGGTGGCTCCTCCAGCGTGTCGTGCTGCCAGGCATCGACCCGCCAGAGGAGCCACCCTCCATGATTGACCAGGAGACGTACGTGAGGATTCACGACCTGCACCGCCAGGGATGGACGTGCAAGGAGATCGCCGCCGAGACGGGGTTGCACCCGTCGACGGTGTCGAAGTATTTGAAGGCCGACGGGCCGCCGACTGTTCGGGTGACGCCGGATTCGTCGTTGGTGATGAACGCGGTGTGGAAGGAGCGCACGGCGTTGTTGATCGCCAAGTTCCCACGCCTGTTGGGGATCAGCGTGCACAACAGGCTCCGAGCCGACGGATTCGACGGCGGCTACTCGACAGTGACCCGCGAACTGCGCACGATCCGTGGGCCTCGGTTCCGGGCCGCAGAAGCGGCGTCGATGCCGATCCACACCGACCCAGGTGAGGAAGCCCAGTTCGATTTCTGCGACCTGTCCGACTGGGCGGCCCGCTGGGGTTGGCCGACGCCGTTGTGGTGCTTCGGGATGATCCTGTGCTGGTCGCGTTGGCGGATGTGGTGGTTCACCACCTCCGAAGACCGCCAGCACACCTTCGAAGGCATCGCCCGGTTCTTCGACGCGGCGGGCGGGATCCCAGCCGCGAACCGCACCGACCGCATGGGCGCCCTCGGCCGATCCCAGGGACAACGGTTCGTGCTGCACCCACCGACGATCGGGTTCGCAGCGCATCACGCCACCACGATCACCTCCTGCAAAGCCCGCGATGCCAAGCGGAAGGGGAAGGTTGAGCGCCCGTTCCGTCAGCTGCAAGAGACGTTCCTGCCGGAGCTCGAAGCGGACGGGGTTCCGCTGGATCTCGCGGAGTTGAACCGGCGAGCCGAACACTGGCTCGCCACCCGAGTCCACGGCATCGCGTCGAGGACGACGGGTGAGTTGCCGTCCGAACGGTTGATCGTGGAGCGGCCGTTCCTGTCGCCGTTGCCGCGGGTGCGGTTCGACACCGACTACGTCGAGACCCGCCGGGTTCACAACATCGTGCCGTTCATCTCCGTCGACGGCGGCCGCTATGGCGTTCCGCCCGAAGTCCTCGGACAGCTCGTCGAGATCCGCCGCCCGGTCGACGGCCGTGAGTTCACCGTCCGTCACGCGGGGCGGGTCGTGGTCACCCACACCCTCGACCCGGACCCGTCACCGACCAAAGACATCATCTGGCGACCCGAGCACCGCGCCCGGGTCGAAGCCATCGCCCTGGCCGGCCGCTCGAAGAGCAGCGATGGTCGTCACCTTCACCTCGTCACCCCCGAGACCACCCACACCTGGGAGCAGTTGGAGCTCGGCGACGGCGACTTCGACGTCGACACCCCCGACCTCGCCCAGCGCTACAGCATCGACGTCGAGGACCTCGCATGAGCACTGGGTTCTATGAGCAGATCAAAGCCGACCTCGGCTATCTCCATCTCGACGCCGCCGCAGCCTCGTTCGCCACGCTCGCCGAAGAGGCCAGGACGAATGAGTGGTCGCATGTCGAGTTCCTCGCCCGGCTCGTCGCCGAGCAAGCCACCGCAGATCGGAACCGGCGTCTCGCCGCTCGGCTGCGCTATGCCCGGTTCCCTTATCGGAGACGGCTCGAGGACTTCGACTTCGAGTTCCAACCCTCGGTTGATCGCAAGCTCGTCGAGGACCTCGCCACCCTCAGGTTCATCGAGGAGAACCGTCCGATCCTGTTCCTCGGTCAGCCTGGCTGCGGCAAGACGCACTTGGCGGTTGCGTTGGCGACGGTTGCGGTCGAGGCCGGCTACCGCGGCTATTTCACCACCGCCGATGCGATGTGCAAAACGCTGATCCGCGCCCAGCACGACGGCACGTTGGCGACGAAGTTGAAGACCTACACCGCGCCGACGGTGATGGTCATCGACGACGTCGGGCTGCTGCCGATCGGCGGGACCGAGGGCGCGGCGATGTTCTTCCACGTCGTCAACACCCGCTACGAGAAAGGCCACCCCACCCTCGTCACCACCAACCGAGGACTGCCCGCCTGGGGTCAGATCTTCGGAGACGCCGTCGTCGCCGCAGCCATCCTCGATCGGCTCATGCACAAAGCAATCGTGTTCAACATCCGAGGCCCCTCCTGGCGACTGCGGGAGCACAACGGACTCGAGATCGCCACCACCAACCCCGACCGATAACGTCGGCCCCGCCGACCAGACCCCTGTGGATCAACGCGGTTTTCGCTGAGCACAGAACACGCCTTCTCCTGAGCGCTCACAGATGACGCCACTCCCCCGCCAGGACCCGGGAGGGCCGCTCTAGGCGAACCTCTGCGGTGCTCATCGCTGGCCCCGTTCCCAACGGCGCCACACGTCCTCGCAGATGGCGTAGAGGTCCTCGGGGATCTCGCGGTGGTCGTAGAGGTGGCTCTCGCCGGCGACTTCCCACAGACCGCCGAGCGTGACGTTCTCCGGGCCAGCTCCCTCGACCATCACGGCCAGGGTCGCTTCCACGATGTCCTGGTCGGACATACGGAATCCGAGCAGGCTCATCGCTTCGACCTCATCTGTGCCCAGGCGGTGACGATGGCGTCGTCGAGGACCTCGCTGCGCACCTCGCGCTCGAGCTGGCCGATGAACGGCACCGACCGGCGAACCGCGGCGATGGCCTTCTGTTCGGTGTCGAGCTCGTCGACGGGAAGGTCAGCGAGATAGTCGGCCATCCACGCCACGGGATCGCCCATCCAATGGAGAACGTCGGCTTCGCTCATGGCGCGTAGTCCATGACGTCGACGCCGGTCTTGGTCTTGACCAGCGCGAGGACCACGCCGAGGACGACGATCGCAGCCAGGATCAGGCCCGGGCCGCTCATCTCGTCGTCGAGGCGTTGACCGCCGACTTGGACGTTGCCGATCTTGAGGGCCACGAACCCGATAGCGAGCAGCACCAGCAGGCCACCCATCGGGGACGACTTGCGGGCTTCGTCAACCGCGAACAGCACGGCGATCATTGCGACACCTCCAGGGCTCGGGCGGCTTCGAGGGCGTCGGCCTGGCGTTCGCAGGCGGCGGTGAACCGACGTCGGTCCTCGGCGTGGCGGGCGTTGTCTCGGCGTGTCTCTCGCACGAGCGCGGCGCCGAGGAGGCCCCAACCGCCACCGAGCGAACCGGCAACGAAGATGGCGAGAACGGCGGCGCTCATCGAACGGCCTCCCGGAATCGGGCCGACTCGACGGCCACCTCTTCGAGAGCGTGGAGCGGCTCGAGCATGGTGTCGAGGATCCGGCCGAGTAGCCAGCTCGACGCCAGCAGGCACACGGCGAACAGGGCGATGAGGGTGAGCAGCGCGGCGGTCATCGCAGGACCCCGGTCGAGGCGAACACTTCGAGTTGCGAGTAGCCATCGGAACGGAGGGCGGCGGCTTCGTGATGCTTCCAGCCCTCGATCAGATCGACGCCGACAGCGGCGGCGAGGAGCTGAATCAGGGTGTAGAGGCGGTCCACGTCGTCGCTGGCGTCGAGCGCACGGGAGCCGATGTGGGCAACGTCTCGGGCGAGGGCGCCGAAGTCGTCGGTGCGCTCACGGAGCCGGTCCAGGGCGGCCAGGTCGCTGGCGGTGCGGCGAGGGTGCAGGTCGACGAGGTTGTTGCGGCCAACGAGCTCGGGGGCGGACGTGATGGGCAGTTCGAGTTGAGTCCAACGGATGGACATGGTGATTCTCCTGTGTTGTGGTCACCGGGCCTCGGGGCGCCGGTCGCATCGGCATGAGCACGGCGAGCACGCAATGACGCAGTGCTCGGCGTCGTCGAGGTCGATCCGCTCGACCTCGGAAGTACCGGGAACGGGAGCGGGGACAGGAGATGAACCCTGCGCCCGCTCCCGGCCCTCATCGCCCGCCAGGGTGCGGCGGGCGGAGGTCACGAGACGGCCACCTCGGCGGGCGTCTCAGCGGGCGTGGAGTCCTTCTGCTTGCGGGAACGCACGGAGCGGATGGCGTCGGCTCGCAGCGTCGTGCCGGCCATCTGGCTCCCGTTCCCGGACACCTGCCAGCCGGCCACGGTGAGCCCTTCGACGGTCACGGTGTCGCCTCCACCCAGGCGCGGGTTCTCACCGGCCACGGTCACGTTCTCGTAGGCGATGTCGAGCCCGTCGTCGATGCGGACCTCGACCAGCCACAGCGGCCGGCCGTCCCGATCGACCGCCTGATACTCGACGGTCTCGGCGTCGATGAGCCCGGCCCGGATCGCAGCGCGAACGTCGTCCTCGTGGGAACCCATCTTCGGCAACGTCGAGAGGGCCTCGAACGTCAACGCCGAGGCATCGAGCGCGATCCGGTTCAGCGGCTTGGCACCGAACGCGGTCTGTCCGGGATCGACCAGGGACAGGGCGGTGTAGGTCCAACGCCGGTTGAGGCGGCCGTTGAACTCGCCGTGAGCCACCTTGAGCCCTTCGGGGCGGACGTAGGAACCGGTCGGGATATCGGCGTGCGGGGCATCCTTCGACGCCACACGGACACGCTCGGTCATGAGCTGACCGGACTCACGATCACGCAGCGACAACCGCACGAACCACAACGGGACGCCGTTGCGGTCCAGGGCCTGCGCATCGTCGTCGGCCTGCACGCGGCCCTCGGTCACGAGGGAACGCATCTCATCCGACAACCGCAGCGGCATCGGAACGGAGCCCTCGAACCGGACCTGATAGCGGTCGGTGAGGACGGGAGCGGGAAGGGTGAACATGGGGGAATCTCCTGTTTCTGAACTCTTGCGATGTAGCAAGTGATGGACACGGTAAGCACACTCCCGTACTCTTGTCAACAAGCAAGAGACCGGGTGGTGCGCGAGGCTCCCCCGCTGCATGGGAAAGAGGGTCGACGTGGAGAACCTGCGGGGAGCGAGCGACGTAGCTCGTCGACTCGGCGTGTCTCGTCAGCGCGTCCACCAGCTCATGCGAGACGATCCGACGTTCCCGGCCCCGGTCACGACCATTGATCGAACCCACATCTGGGACATGGCCGAGGTCGACAAATGGGCAGCTCGTGCTGAGGTCCAGGACCGCCGAGCGAAGCACCGACCTCGCAACGTCTGAGCGGCCGTCGAGCTCCCGGAAGGGAAGATCCGGTGGGACAAGCTCGACGACCGCAGGAGCCAGATTAGGCAGCCTCTCGTCGGCGCTGGCGCACGAGGCGCACCCGGTCACGCTCGCTCGTGCCGCCCCACCAACCGCGGCAGTCGTTGGCGATTGCGTACTCGAGGCACGGCGCCGACACCGGACAGCCGGCGCAGAACTCCCGAGCCGCAGCCGACGACTCACCACGAGACGGGAAGAACACGTCAGGCCCCACCCCACGGCACGACGCACGAAGCTGCCAGGTCGGGCGCTGCACCTCGATCCGTCGAGGTTCTAGGAACTCGGTCCCGAGCTCGATCGGATCGAACGTGTGCCACGACACAAGGCCGAGGTCGAGGTTCCCGCGCACGAACACACGCTAGCGAACTAGTTGCATATGCAATCGTGAACGCACAGCGTGACGGCGACAGAGACGCAGATCAGTACCCGAGTTATCCACAGACACCACGCCAGATCATGCAGAAACACCATGTGAGCAGGTGCAACGCCTCCCGGACCCCCAGGGGTGACCCCCTGACCAGGCCCTACAGCAGCACCCGCCCTCCGAAAATTTGTGTGAGGCTCGTTTCCCGGACCTCGATACCACTCTCGGTCACCAAAGCTTGACGACCGGATTGCCCTTGATCCATTTCACCCAGGGGCGATCGACCTGCTCATTGGCGGGGTAGTAGCCGAGTCCTCGATTCACTGCAGGAGGTGGTTCGGTGCGGGTGCGCTGCGCGTTCCCGTAGCTGGCGCCGGCCGAGTAGTTGCACGTCGAGGCCTCGGCCCGTAGCTCTCCTCCGACCTCGCCATCGTTGACATGTCCGGCCGTCCACCACGCAGCCCGCCCGCTCTTGTGCGGGGCATGTTCGGCCAGGGTCCGACCGCAACGCCAACACCGGGTGTCCGGGTTCCGTTTCGCTGCGGCACGGACCGCAGCGGCCCGCTTGGCGTAGGTCGGATCGTTCTTGTGCGGGCTGGCCCGCTTACCTGTCACGCTTCGCCCGCTCGTTGGCGACCCAGGTCCCGAACGAGCCCGACCGGCCGTCACGAGGTGAGGTCGTGACAGGCACCACGACACGCCAGTCTTTGGCGCCGTGCACGACGTCACGGTCGTAGATGATCCCGGCTTGACGCACCTCGTTCTCCCAGCGGCGGCCGAGCGCAGCAGCAGCACTACCAACTCCGGTCGATTGAGGGAGCGCACCCCAACGCTGGCTGGCGGCCATCATCCGGTCGTATGCGGCCTCGAGCTGGTTGGCAGCCTCGAGGAGCTCGTCGGCCACCTCGTCAGCCTCGGCAGCGAACAGGTCGAGGCCAGCAGCAAGCGCGCCCTCTTTGCGTTCGAGGTCGTGTTCCTCAGCAGCACGAGCGGCCTCGGTGGCTTGCAGTACGACGAGCTCGTCAGCGGCCTTGGCTTCGACGAGCTCGGCAGGCGTCACGGCCCCGCCCGACCGGATCCGTTCATGGATCGCTTCAAGCGCCGGCCCGGTCATGACCGCACCCCCTTGTTCGACTCGTGCCAGTCGAGCCAGCTCGTCAGCTTCGGCACCTCGACGATCTCTCGGGCCAGATGATGAGTGCTCCACAGCACCCGACCGCCCGACAGCTTGAAGATGCCCTCGGCCTGGATCTGGCGGACGTCGACGCCAGCACGGCGCAGCTCCGACACGTAGACCGCTTCGAGGTCGCTGTAGTCGACCACCGCGGCACGCAGCTCGGCCAGAGCACGCTCATGCGCCGCTTTCGCCTCGATCATGCGCTGCGATGCCGCATCGGCAGCCACAGCCCAACGCTGGACGATGACCTCACGGGCCTCGGCTCGTTGCTGGTCTGCGTCACGCTGCGCCGAACGGGCCTCCGCATCGGCGGCGAGCACGGCCAGGTCGTCCTCAGCCCGGGCAGCAGCGACCTCGGACGGCTTGACCTTCTCGCCTCGCTCCAACCGCTCGTGGAGCTTCGCCATCGACGAACCGGGGAGAATGGTCGCGTTCATGCGACCCCCGTCCGGGCGATGCGGTCGAGCCGCTCGCGGTAGGCCTGCATGTATTCATCCATCGACGGTTCGTCGTCCTCAGCCGGCGGGGTCGGGTCGGTCGGTTCGGGTTCGGTGGTCATCAATCCTCCGTGTCGTTCACGAGCGCCTCGAGCGGGATCGCCCACGAGCGTTCACCGATGCGAGCGGCTCCCGGATAGAAGCCGCGCCGCACCCGATGGCGAACGGTCGTTTCAGCGAGCCCCGTGAGGTCACTCACTTGCTTGACCGTGAACCACTCAGCCACACCAGCCGACGCCATGCACTGGGCGTTGCCGCTAGCGACAACGTTCGCCAGGTCCGCCATTGCCGACGCCTCCCGACACGCACGCACCAACTCGGCCAGCACCGGCACCGCAGCGCCGCCACGACGCCGATGCTGTGCCACGACCTGGACCACGACCGGCACAAGCGCCGACAGGTCCTCAGGGTCAACAACCACCACTGCGCGGCCCTCGACCAACCTCGCTGCGATCACGCTGCACCGCCCAACTCGAGCGCGGCCTGTCCCTCGAGCTCGGCGGCGGTGCCGTAGGGCGAGAGCGCGACCACCTCGTCATCGGTCGAGCAGAACGGGCACGACATCGACGAGATGGCGACTCGGAGCACGGGTGCCCATCGGCACCGCGGGCATGTCCAGACGGTGTTGGCAGGGATGAGAACGGGATCGCTCCCGGCTCTCACTCTCACCACTCTCACCCCTACAGGGGGGTGAGAGCGTGAGAGTGGAAGTGAGCGACTCTCAGAATCACGCATGAGAGTCCTCTGAGAGCGTGAGAGTGCCGAGGTCGGTCACCTGGTAGCGGGCTTGATTCCCACTCCCAAACTGTTCGACCAGGCCGAGAGTGAGCAGGTGTTTGCGATGCCGGAAGAACGAGGACTCCGGTTGGTCCGATGAGAGTCGCCAGACCTTGGCCGAAACGCCTCCAGCGACCTCCACATCAGCCAGCCCTCGCAGCGTTGCGAGGACCGCGGTTGGCATCGTCGACACCGGATCAGCCGCGCCGAGAACGATCGAGTCCAGCTCTTTCCAGGCCTTGAGCATGATCGGCCGGCCGAGCTCGTGGTTCTTCTGCTTGGTCGGGGTGATCGTCACCGCGTCGCCCTCGCCAACCACCTCGAGCACGGTGTCGCAGGCGGCCTCGAACGCCGAAGATCCTCGTGCGCCCGATGCGGCCGACTTGCCGGAGTGGTGGACCAACAGAACACACGCGCCGGTCGCTCGCCGGATGATGTCGAGTTGTTCGACGGCCATGCCAGCATCGCGAGCCGAGTTCTCATCGCCACCCACGAAGCAACGAGCAAGGGTGTCGAGGATCACGAGCCGAGCGCCGGCTTTGCGGGCGTCCTCGGCCAGCCTGACGACCTGGAGCGGGTCGAGCAGGTTCACCGGCTTGGGGAACGAGTAGAAGTCGTCCGGGTCCTTCTGCGATCGAGCAGTGACCCAGGCATCGAACCTCGGAGCCAGTCCACCTTGGCCCTCGGCAACGACGTACATGCTGACGCCTTGCGTGACCTTGCAGCCGTGCCAGTCGATCCCGGCTGCGATCGAGAGTCCCAAGTCGATCCCGACAAAGCTCTTGAACGATCCTCGGTTGCCGTACATCAGCACCACCGAGTCGAGGTCGAGCAGCCCGTCCACCAGCGGTACGGGTGGCGGCATGGCGCGGATCTGGCCAACGGTGAGCCAGCGATCACGCCACGAATCGGCCTCGACCTCCGGGCCGTCGTCGAGCAGGGCGTCGAAGTAGGCGGGGTCCGGTTCATGCAGCACGCCGGCACCGCCGATCCCACGCAGCACGAGCGACGGCCATCTCGACGACGCCGGCCTTCACCGCGTCGGCCAGGCGGTGCGCCCACTCACGCATCGTCTCGTGTTCCATCGGTCCATCGAGCAGGGCGCGCCGATGCTCCGCGATGACCTCGGCCTCACGTCGAGCGCACCAGGCGCACACCGAACCGATGGCACCGACCCAGGAGGCTTCGCACAGGGGGCAGGCGACCTCGAACTGATCGGCGCCGTGATCCGGGCGGTGAGCACCGACTTGCACACCACCGAGCGGCACCCAGGTCGACACGTAGCCCTCGGCCTCACGCTCGATCCGGTCGTGACCACCGAGGGCCTGCACGAGCTCGGCCCGCCACAGCGACCAGCACGAGCCACACAAGGGCTCCGTACCACGGGTCAGCTCCGAGGGCCGCTGGCGGCAACGAGCGCACGTCTCAGCAGTCATCGCTCAGCCTCCTCGTCGACGAGAGCGGCGAGAGGCACAACGCACGACCGCCAGGGGCAGACACCCTCGGCGGCGCAAGCCATGACGCAGCGAGGATCACGAACTAGGCTCGTCTCGACCTCGCAAGTCAGATTCGGGACGGTCGCCCTCGGCAGGGGCGGCCGTTTCCCATTCCCGGGCTCAGCCATCCGATCCCGCCTTGACCGTCTGAGCGTCCAGCCAGGCCATGACCTGCGACCTGCGGTAGAGGATTCGCCCCTCCGCACGGATGTACGGCGGGCCCTTTCGCTTGTAGCGCCACTGCTCGAGCGTTCTTTCGCTCACGACCTCCGGCCCGCCGAGCCACTCAACGCACTGCGCTTGGCCGCCTACCTGCTCACGAACTTGATCGACGTGTCGAACGCGAGCGCTCGTCGCAAACTCGGTTGCAGCCTCATCGCCAACCCGCATGGCTTACCTCCGTTTCGTCGGTATGCATGAAGGTACGGAGTGGTTCGGTGTAGGTTCTACCGTTATGGCGAAAACGAAAGAATCCATTACCCCAGAAGCGGTCAGTCACGAGGTCGCCTGGAAGGTCACGTTCAAGTCAGGAGCGGTGCGAGGGCTCGACGTGACCGCGATCGAAAGCGCTGGGGGTCTTGCCAAACGAGGGGGGCACGTATCCCGCAGATCGACCGCCATCGGGGGAGTTCCACCAGAGGACGACCCCATCGACAGAATCTCGGCGTTCTGGCAGATGGACGAACGGTGGACAGTCGAGGTCAGCATCCACCTCGAGGAAGGCGACCTTGTTCCGAGGTCGTGGACGTTTCGCGACTCGAGCGAGGAACGAGACGACCTCTTCGGCTCGGCCCTGCTGAAGCGCCTCAAGATGCGCGAGCTCCAGGCGGCAATCAAGCTCACGGTGCCGCACCTCGAAACGTGGCTACCGGAGATGGAACGAGCGCAACTCGCGATGCGCCCAACCGGGCGGCGCGGACACGGCGCCGTGTTCTATGCGCAGAAGGCCGCCGACTACGTGAAGGCGGTTGAGGAAAGCCCGAAGGCGCCGGTGAAGCTACTCACCGAACGAAACCCAGGAGTGAAGCCCTACCTCTGGCGAGCGTGGCTCAAGGAGGCCGAGCGACTCGGCTTCTTGGAAGGACGGCCAGCGGGAACGACCGGGCGGGCCGGTGGGCAGCTCACGGACAAGGCGCGCCCTCCTCCCTCAGACGACAGACTGAGCGCGTGGCAAGCATCGACCGGCTCCCCAGCGGCAAGTACCGGGCGCCTGGCGAGTCGAGGGCCGCCAGCACTCCAAGATCTTCGAGCTCAAGCGCGACGCTCAGACCCACCTCGACACGGTGGCGGCCGACGTTCTCCAGGGCCGCTACGTCAACCCGAACGCCGGAACCGAAACGGTGCGCCAGTACGCAGAGGCCTGGGCGGCTCAGCAACCGTGGAGAGGCACCACACGGTCGCGAGTGACGGCAACCCTGCGGCGGCACGTATACCCGGCTTTCGGGAGTCGGCAGCTTCGCACGGTTCGACGCTCGGACGTTCAGGCGTGGGTCACCCATCTGGCGCAGACCCACAAACCGTCCACGGTGGGCACCTACTACCGGGTACTGGCGGCGGTGTTCGCTGCGGCGGCCGACGACCGCAAGATTGCCGAGTCTCCGTGCCGGCGAATCAAGTTCCCTCGTGACTCCGCGGCTCAATCGGCACTTGTCCCGCTCACGGTGGCCGAGGTCGTCAGGCTGGCCGAGGCGGTCCAGGACCGCTACCGGGCCCTCATCGTGGCCTCGGCTGGCCTAGGACTGCGGCAGGGCGAGGCGTGCGGCCTCACGGTGGATCGGGTCGACTTCCTCCGCCGAACCGTCCGAATCGACCGCCAGCTCGTCACGCCGGAGGGCAAGAACGCTCGGGCGGATTTCGGGCCGCTCAAGACCGCAGCGTCGAACCGGGTGCTTGAGCTACCGGAGGTGGTGGGCCGCGCCCTCGCTCGACACCTTGCCGAACACGAACCGGGGCCCGGTGGGCTCATCTTCACCTCTGCGGCCGGCGAACCGATCAAGCGGAGCTTGTGGGCGATCGAGTTCAGGAAGGCAGCGACGGCGGTCGGGATCGACGCCACGCCTCACGACCTCCGGCACCATGCGGCCTCTCTGCTCATCGCCTCCGGGTGTTCGGTGGTCGCGGTACAGACCTTCCTCGGCCACAAGAACGCACACGAGACGTTGAACACCTACAGCCACCTGTGGCCCTCGGATTCAGAGCAGCGGCGGGCGGCGATCGATGCTGCGTGGAGTGCCAACGCTGACACGAATCTGACACAAGATTCCGCGAACTGACGCGAACAGCGCCGAATCGCAAAGTAGAGATTCCGCAGGTCAGCGGCCATTTTCGAGGGAACGCACCAGGTCACGAAACCGGCCGAACAATCGGTTCGAGAACGTCAACCGGCTCCTGCCGCCCAACCTCTGAGCTGGTCCAACGTCACGGCGGCGGCGGATTCAGCCGCAGCCGTGGTCCTCGTCGTCCTTCAACACGTACAGGACGGCGTCGCCCTCGCCGATCGGCTCGCCCGGAGCGGGAGTCTGGCTCACCACGACCCAGTTGCGATCCCAGATCTGGCGGCGGCCCTTGCCGCTGGCGTCGACGCTCTTGGAGAAGAACACGCCGTGATCCTGGATCTCGTCCTGGGCCGCCTGCAGGTCACGGCACACGAGGTCGGGCATCAGCTTGTCCTCGTCGTCGTTGCCGCCGAGGGGGTTGAGCCCGCCGTCGGTGTGATCGGTGACCGGGGGAAGGGCGCCGACCGAGGTGGTCGTGCCGGAGTACTCCCCCACCGTCTCGGCCGTCACCGACTCGTCGTTCCCGTCCCCGACGAGGATCTCGCCGATCGTGATCGAGATCGTCGGGATCGTGCTGGTGGTGAGCGGCACCGGGCGAGTGGTCGAGGTCACGACGGCCACGGACTCGTCACCGCCACCCACGACGGCGCGCGCACCGGTGGCGACCAGTGAGACCGCCAACACCCCCATCCCCACCCACGCCCCGTTCCGCGACAGCACGAGGTCCAGGGTAGGCGCTCACTCGCCGCGGAACACCGGGGGTCGCTTCTCCAGGAACGCCACCCGTCCCTCCTCGGCATCCGCGCTGGTCCACGCCCGGTCACGAGCCGCCTGGACCGCGGGATCGAACCCGGGAGCGGGCGACGACGCCTCCAAGGCCAGCTTGTGGGCCGCGATGGTCAGCGGCGCGAGACGAGCGATCTGGTCCGCCCAGTCGAGCGCGACGCCGAGGTCACCCAGGCGGTGGACGAAGCCGGTCGGGGCGAGCTGCTCCCCGGTGTACATCGACGCCGTGAGCAGCATGTCCCGGGCGATCGACGGTCCGACCTCGCGGGCCAGGCGGTCGGCGGTCCAGTGGTCGATCGCCAGTCCGAGCTTGGCGGCCGGGATGCCGAACTTGGAGGTCGGGGTCGACACCCGTAGGTCGCAGGCCATCGCCAGCTGGGTCCCGGCCCCGAGGGCGGGACCGTCCACGGCGGCGATGCAGGCGAACGGCAGGGCGCCGAATCCGGTCAGCACCTCGCCCAGCGCTCGGACGAACTCGCCGTCCTCGACCCCGGACAGGTCGGCCCCGGCGCAGAAGGCGGGGGCGGTGCCCGTCAGCACGAGGGCCCGGGCGTTCGCCGCGTGGGCGTCGCGTTGAGCGGCTCGCAGCGCCACCAGGGTGGCGTGGTCGACGGCGTTGCGTCGCTCCGGTCGGTCGATCGTGACGATCGCCGTCGTTCCCTGCCACTCGAATCTCACGGTCATGGGCCTTGGACCGTAGCCGCAGCGTCGGCCACCATGACGGGCGTGACTCAACCCGATCCCGTCCGCGCCCGCCGTGCCCAGGTCGCGAAATGGAGCCTGCTCGCCAACCGCATCGGCTACCTCTTCATGGCCGTGGCGATGGCGGTGTTCATCATGGGATTCGCCTTCTCCTTCACCCCGGCCGTCTCGACCACGGTGATCGGGTGCCTGATCGTCGGCTCGATCCTCCTCGCCCCGTCGATCGTGCTCGGCTACGCGGTGAAGGCCGCCGAGCGAGAGGACCGCGAGCGCGGCCTCTGAGTCGAGGCTCGGGGGCCAGGGTGCCGTCGCTCACTCGGCCGGTTACTCTCCAGTAACCGAACTATGTCGATGCGCCTCTCTGCCCCTGCCCGCCGTGAACAACTGATCCAGACCGCCCTGGCCGTGTTCGCCGAGAAGGGGTACCACGAGGCGTCGATGAACGACATCGCCGATGCGGCGGGCGTCACGAAACCCGTGCTCTACCAGCACTTCGAGTCGAAGCGGGAGCTCTACCTGGCCCTCCTCGACGAGTGCGGGCGGCGCCTGACCGACACCTTGACGGCGGCGACGACCGAGGCCGAGGACGGGCGGTCCCAGACCGAGGTCGGCTTCCGGGCCTACTTCCGGTTCGTTCACGACGACTTCGACGCCTTCCGGCTGCTGTTCGGCAGCGGTGCCCGGCGCGACGAGGAGTTCGCCGCCACCGTGCGCAAGGTGGTCGACCGTTCGGCCGAGGCAATCGTCCCGCTGATCGCGGCGGACATCTCCGACGAGCACCGCCGCGCCCTCGCTCACGCCCTCACCGGGATCGCCGAGGGCGTGAGCCGCCACGTCGCCGGGGGCGGCAAGCAGTTCGACCCCGACACGGTGGCGAAATGGGTCGGCGAACTGGCCTGGGGCGGGCTGCGGTCCGTGCGTCGGGACTGACGAACCGAGCGACCTCAGCTGCTGACGCCGTCCCCGACGAGTTGGACGGTCGGCGGTGCGAACCCGTTGAACCCGGTCGACGCGTACGCCGTCGTGTAGGCCCCCGCCGCGAACAGGTGCAACCGATCGCCTTCCGCCAGTCCGAGCGGGAGCCGGTAGCCGGTCTGTTCGTACATCACGTCGGTCGAGTCGCAGCTCGGACCGGCGATGACGGTGACCCCCGACGCTTCGCCGAGCCCATCCCGACCGGTGCCGATGCGGTACTTGATCGCCTCGCCGAGCGTTTCCGCCAACCCGCCGTAGACCCCGGCGTCGACGTAGACCCAGCGGGCGCCCTCCTCGCGCTCGGTCACGCCGATCACGCTCGTGACCAGGACACCGGCGTCGGCGGCCAGGTTGCGTCCCGGCTCGGCGATCACCCGACCGACCCGGGAACGCAGGTCGCCGAGCTGGTCGGCGACGACGTCACCGATCGTCGTGATCGCCGGGATCGGCTCGAGATAGTGGGCCGGGAATCCCCGCCGAGGTTGAGCACGTCGAGGTCGAGCCCGAGCTCGGCGAGCCGCTCGACGACGAGCCGGACCTTTCCGAGCGCCCGTACCCATCCACCGAGGTCTCGCTGTTGGGAGCCGACGTGGAACGAGACCCCGATGCGCATCCCGTTGTTGGCGGCCCGCACGAGCAGCTCCGTCGCCCGCTCGGGCGTGGTCCCGAACTTCTTCGACAGCGGCCAGTCGCTGCCGATGCTGTCGGTGGTGAGCCGGCAGAAGGCGACGGCCCCGGGCGCGCTCGTCACCAGCTTGGACAGCTCCTCCGCCGAGTCGAAGGCGAACATCTCGACGCCGAGCGAGGCGGCGAGGGCGATGTCGGCGGATCGCTTGACGGTGTTCCCGTAGCTCAGGCGGCCCGGGTCGATCCCGAGCGAGCGGCACAGCTCGAGCTCGCCGATGCTGGCGATGTCGAAGCACGAGCCCCGCTCGGCCAGGGTCCGCAGGACCTCGGGCAACGGATTGGCCTTGACGGCGTAGAACACCTCGACCCCGGGCAGCGCGGCCACGAACTCGTCGTACTGGCGGGCGACGACGTCGAGGTCGAGCACCAGCCGCGGCGTGGGCTGGTCGGGGTCGGCGATGGCTGCGGTCAGGGCCGGGGTCAGCCCGGGGGCGTCGATGAGTTCGAGCAACGGAACCTCCTCACGAGGGGATGACGAGCGGTCGACGGCGCACGTTACGTGGGCCGATTCCACCTGTCGCCTCACTGACCGGTCAGGCAGCGACTGACGCGTCAGTGAGTTGCGCCGGGCAGCGCTGACTCGTCGGTCAGCGCCGGGCCCGGACCGAGGTGTCCCCGACCACGAGTTCGGCCGCGAGGACCTCCGAGCCCGGCGCCTCGCCGTCGAGGATCGCGATCAGCATCGCCACGGCTCGCTCGCCGATGGCGTCGAACGGCTGCCGCACGGTGGTGAGCACCGGGGGGAACTCGGCACCGACGGTGCCGTCGTATCCGACCACCGCGATCTCGCCGGGCACTGCGACCCCGCGCTGGACCAGGCCGCTCACGACGCCCCGGGCCATCAGGTCGTTCGCCGCGACCACGCCGTCGACCCCGAGTCGGAGCAACTCCTCGACCGCGGCCACCCCCGCCGCGGCGGTGAAGTCGCCGACGACCACCAGCGAGTCGTCGATCGGAAGTCCGGCGAGACGATGCGCCTCGACGAACCCGTCGTACCGGTCCCGCGCGTCGGGGCGGTCGAGCGGACCGGTCAAACAGGCGACCGTGCGACACCCCTGCTCGAACAGATGCTCGGTGGCCCGGATGCTGGCGGAGAACGACTCCGCGGTGACGAAGGGCAGGTCGACGTCCGGCGAGGGACGCCCGACGTACACGACCGGGACCCCGGCCGCCGCCAGCTCGGAGATCCACATCGCCGACGCCGCGAGCGCGCTCACGATCAATCCGTCGCTCCCGCTGCGCTGCAACATCGCGAAGACCTGCTCGGGCGGGGCCCCCGCTTCGAGGTGGAGCAAGGTGCCGAACCCGGCCTTGGCCGCCGCCCGCCCGATGGCGTCGATCATCGCCGCGGCGTACGGATCCGACCGCAGGCCGTCGCTCGGGAACACCACACCGATCAACGACGAGCGTCCGCTGGCCAGATGCTGCGCCGATCGATTGGGCACGAATCCGATCGACTCGGCAACCCGCCGCACCCGTTCGCGGACCTCCGGGCGAACACCCGGCTTGCCGTTGATCGCTCTCGACGCCGTGGCCGACGACACCCCACACACCCGGGCGAGGTCGGCGAGCGTGGTCGGTCGATCGGTCACGCGCTTCCATCACCCCTCGTTCGAACCCGGCTTGGCATGAAAGCGCTTTCATGATACGACTTCGACCGGCAAGGTGTCGAGTGAACAGGGACGAAGAGGCCAACGAGAATGAGTACGAACAGCACTCCTGAAAGCGCTTTCCCGGCTGGTTTCGTCTGGGGTGCCGCCACCAGCTCCTACCAGATCGAGGGGCGGCGACCGCCGACGGCAAGGGCGAGAGCATCTGGGATCGCTTCACCTCCCTGCCCGGCAACATCGTCGACGGAACCAACGGCGCGGTCGCGTGCGATCACTACCACCGGTGGAACGACGACCTGGCCCTGCTGCGCGAGTTGGGGCTCGGCGCCTACCGATTCTCGATCTCGTGGCCCCGGGTGTTCCTGACGGGCCGGGGAACTGAACGCGGCCGGGCTCGACTTCTACGACCGGCTCGTCGACGGGCTGCTCGAGTCCGGCATCATGCCGTACCCGACGCTGTACCACTGGGACCCGCCCAGGCGTTGGAGGACGGCGGCGGTGGACGGCGAGATCGACCGCGGAGGCGTTCGCCGACTACGCCCAGGCGGTCGTCGAGCGCCTCGGCGACCGGGTCGTCCGCTGGACGACGATCAACGAACCGTTCGTGGTGGCGAACCACGGCTATCTCACCGGCGAGCACGCACCGGGACACAGCTCGTTGCCCGAGTTCCTCGCCGCGGCCCACCACGTCTTGTTGGCCCACGGTCTGGGCGTCGAGCGGATCCGTTCCGTCCAGCCGTCCGCCGAGGTCGGCATCGTCCTCAACTTCACCCCGGTCGATCTGGCCGACGACGTACCCGCCGCCCGGTACCGGGCCCGTCTGCGCGACGAGATCGAGAACGAGTGGTACCTGCACCCGGTCGCCGGGCGGGGCTATCCGGCGTTCGCGACCGAGGAACTCGGGTGGGCACAAGCGGAGATCCTGCCCGGCGATCTCGAGCTGATCGCCGCGCCGCTCGACTTCCTCGGGATCAACTACTACACCCGCTCGCTCGTCACCGCCTTCGACGACCAGGAGCCGGCAAAGCCGGGTGGCGTGACGGCGATGGACTGGGAAGTGCACCCGGCCACCCTCGGGCGCTTGTTGCGGTGGCTGCCGACCCAGATCGAGGTCCCGGTTCTCATCACGGAGAACGGCGCCGCCATGCCGGATCAGGAACGCACCGAGACCGGCATCGTGCTCGACGAGGACCGCCGCTCGTACCTCGAACGCCATCTGCGTGAGGTCCACTCCGCCATCGCCGACGGCGTCCGCATCGACGGGTACTTCGCCTGGTCCTCCTCGACAACTTCGAATGGGCCCACGGGTACGGGCCCCGGTTCGGCCTGGTCGAGGTGGACTACGACCCAGGAACGGCGGCCGAAGCACAGCGCACGCTGGTACTCGACGGCGATCGCCAACAACGGGCCCTGGAGCGCGCCCGATTCGGCGCTCTAAGGTTCGAGGGTGTCCGACGTCTTCCATCTCGGTCTGACCCGCGCCGATCTCCAGGGCGCCACGATCGCGATCCTCCCCGGTGATCCGGGGCGGGTCGAACGGATCGCCGCCCGCTTCGACCGGTCGCAGCCACTCGCCGCGCATCGCGACCCACCAGCGCCCTCGGGTTCGCCGGCGAGCTCGCCATCGTCGTCTGCTCGACCGGGATCGGTGGACCGTCCACCTCGATCGCGGTCGAGGAGCTCGCTCAGCTCGATTCGCACGTTCCTTCGCGCCGGGACCACCGGAGCGATCCAGCCCGAGATCGCGGTGGGCGACCTGATCGTCACGACCGGCTCGGTCCGCCTCGACGGCGCCAGCCGCCACTTCGCCCCGGTCGAGTACCCGGCCGTCGCCGACTTCGACTGCACGACGGCGCTGGTCGCGGCGGCCAGAGCGTCGGGGATCGAGCCCCACATCGGGATCACCGCCTCGAGCGACACCTTCTATCCGGGCCAGGAGCGCTACGACACCGTCAGCGGGTTCGTCCGGCGGGAGCTGCGCGGTTCCGCCGACGAGTGGCGGCGCTGCACGTGCTGAACTGAGATGGAGAGCGCCACGTTGTTCACCCAATGCGCGGCGAACGGATGGCGGGCCGGCTGCGTGGCCGGAGTGCTCGTCAACCGCACCACGCAGGAGACCCCGGATCACGCCGTCGTCGCCGACGTGGAGTCCCGGGCCGTCTCCGTGGTGGTCGCGGCCGCCCGGTTGCTCGCCGGCTGACGGACCGCACACCTCGCCCGACCGGGTGAACTCGTCGCCCTGGTAGCGACGCACCGACCGGGGCGCATAGCTTTCGGCTGCATGAACGAGCCGAGTGGACCGCTCACGATCTCCGTCGTCGACGGGATCGTCAGCGCGGTTGGGGAGATCGATGCGCACACCGCAGGTCAGCTCAGCAGCGCGCTGGCGGGGCGGGCCGCCGAGGACGTGGTGGTCGACCTGTCCGGCGTCACGTTCCTCGACTCGAGTGGGCTTCGGGTTCTGCTTGCTGAACGCCAGGACCACGCGGATGCCGGGACATCGCTGTTCCTGCGCGCTCCGAGCGGCCCGGTGCGTCGCGTGCTGGAGCTGAGCGGTCTGGCGGCGGTGTTCGAGCCGTACGACGCCTGAGCGACCGCCGCTCGACGATCGATGGCCCGGGCCATCGGGCTGGTCTCGCGCAACCGTTCGTCCGGATTCGGGTTCCGGCCGCCATGATGGAACCAAGTGTCTGAGTCAACTTCACCCGACGCGACGCTCGTGATCACCCACGGCGGATGCAACGACGGTCACACCGCAGCATGGTTGATCAGCCTGATCGATCCCGGCGCGGAGTTCGTCCCGGCCCGTCACGACGAGGATCCACCCGACGTCACCGGCCGACGCGTCGTGATGGCGGACTTCGCCTACAAACGTCCCGTGATGGAGCACCTGCTCACCTCGTGTGACTCGATGCTGCTCCTCGACCACCATCAGTCGGCGCGTGAGGACCTCGCCGGCCTGGAGCACCCGGCGCTCACCGCCGTGTTCGACATGGATCGCTGCGGGTCACGCATCGTCATGGACCACTTCGCGGACGAGCTTCGCGACGCCCTCGGTCCTCGTCGGTGGGAACTGGCCCAACAGTTCGTCGCCTACATCGACGATCGCGACCGGTGGGTCCGTGCCCTTCCGAAGACCGACGAATGGTCGGCCGGGCTCGCGTCCCACGACATGACCTTCGAGTCGTGGTCGGCGATGGCCTTCGGCGACCAGAACTCCCTCATCAGTGATGGCGAGGCGATCGAGCGCTACCGGATGCAACGGGTCGACCTCGCCGTGGAGCGGGCGATCGAGGCCGAGATCGCCGGGCACCTGGTGCTCGTCTCCAACTGTGATCCGGGCGTCGTCAGCGAAGTCGGTGCTCGCCTCGCCGTCGGACGTCCGTTCAGCGCGTGCTACATCGACATGTCCGACTCGCGGCGATGGAGTCTGCGCTCCACCGACGATGGCGTCGACGTCGCCCATCTCGCCGAGCGCTTCGGAGGTGGCGGCCATCCCCGGGCGGCCGGGTTCCGCACCGACCGCGATTCCTGGCCCGTCGGGTGACCCGCGACCTCTGACCAGACCTTTACCGTCGGCGGACCGGATCGTTGCCGTCCCCTGACCGGACGACTCGTACGTTCGGCACGTGAACCGCTTCCGACGTCCCGGCTCCTCCTCCGCCGCCCTCGTCGTTGGCATCGCTGCCGCAGCGGCGGGTGTCCTCCCTTCGCCCGCCGCTGCCAGCGCGACCAGCGTTCCTGAAGTCCTCATCACGACGCCGTATCCCCGGTGTCCGTCGAACCCGGCTCGACCCTCAAGCTCGATCTGCGGCGTTCGCTCCCGGACCGAGCGGGTCGATCTCGCCGTCTCGGGCCTGCCGGACGGCTGGAACGCCGTCCTGCGGGGCGGCGGGTTCGTCATCGGTGGGCTCACGGCCTCGCCCGACACCCCGGGCAAGGCCCAACTCGAACTCGCCGTTCCGTCGACGACCCCCGCCGGCTCGTACGCCTTCGACGTGACCGAGCAGGCGCCCGAGGGCACCAGTTCGGCCCACATCACCGTGGATGTCGCCGAGCAGGTCGCCGAAGGGATCGCCGTCACGGCGGACTTCCCGTCGCTCGACGGTGGACCGTCCGACACCTTCACCTACAACCTCACGGTCACGAACAACACCCCGACGACGCAGACCTTCGAGTTCGCCGCCACCGGACCGAACGGTTGGCAGGTCGACGCCTCGCCGACCGCCGAGGCGCGCGCCACGACGGTCTCGATCGACGGTGGCGGCACCTCGACGGTCAAGGTGACCGCCACGCCGCCGGCGACGGTGGATGCCGGGGCCTACGACCTCGGCGTGACCGTCACCAGCGACAGCGGGGCCACGGGCACCATCAAGCTCACCGCCAACGTGACCGGCCGCGCCCAACTGGCGGTGGCGACGAGCGACGAACGACTCGACATGAGCGGGCCGTCGAACTCGGCCCGCACCGAAACGCTCGTGGTCACCAACTCGGGAACCGCTCCGCTCGAGAACGTGTCGTTCCGGTCCAGTCCACCCAAGGGTTGGACGGTCGCCTTCGAGCCCTCGACCATCGACGCCGTTCCGGCCGGGCAGTCGGCTCAGGTCGTCGCCACGATCACGCCGACGAAGGACGCAGTGGCCGGTGACTACGCAGTGGCGCTCACCGCATCCTCCGGTTCCCTCGATCAGAGCCTGGCGTTGCGCTACTCCGTCACCACGAGTTGGACCTGGGGACTGCTCGGCGCCCTGCTGATCGTGCTGGCGATCGGGGCCCTGACCGTCGGATACCGGCGCTTCGGGCGGCGATGACCGTGTCGAGCGCCACGCCCGCCATCGAAACCCGAGGGCTGGTCAAGCACTACGGATCCGTCGTCGCCGTCGACCACCTCGACCTTCGGATCGCGCCGGGTGAGGTGTTCGGGCTCCTCGGCCCGAACGGCGCCGGCAAGACGACGACGATCCTGATGCTGCTCGGGCTGACCGAACCGACGGCGGGCACCGTGCGGGTGTGCGGGCTGGACCCGCGGCACCAGGCCCTGGACGTGAAGCGACTCGTCGGATACCTCCCCGACGACGTCGGGTTCTACGACGACCTCACCGCCATCGAGAATCTCACCTACACCGCTCGGCTCAACCGGCTCGACCGAGCCACTGCGGATCGTCGGATCGCCGAGCTGCTGGGCGAGGTGGACCTCACCGATGCGGGCGACCGTCGGGTCGGCACGTTCTCCCGGGGCATGCGCCAACGGCTCGGGCTGGCCGACGCCTTGGTCAAGGACCCGGCGGTCCTCGTCCTCGACGAGCCGACCGTGAACATCGACCCCGAAGGCGTGCGCGAGCTGCTGACGCTGGTCCGCTCGCTCAGCATCGAGCGCGGCATGACCATCTTGCTGTCGTCCCATCTCCTCCATCAGGTCGAGCAGGTGTGTGACCGGATCGGGATCTTCGTCGCTGGTCGCCTCCGAGCGTGCGGGCCGATCGCCAAGCTCGCGGCTGGGGTCGAGGCGGTGTGGACGATCGAGGTCGGCATCGAGGGCGACGAGGGGCTCGGAGGGCTCGCCCTCCAGTCGATCGACGGGGTCACCCGGGTCGAGCGCACCGCGGGCCGCTGGATCGTCGCCGCCGATCGCGACGTGCGCGGCGAGATCGCCGGTGTCGTGGTGCAGCGCGGCTGGACCGTCACCCACCTCCAGCGCCTGGGCGCTGACCTCGACGCCATCTATCACCGGTACTTCGAAGAGGCCACCGATGTCCGCGTCGCCTGAGCTGTCCGGCAGTGGTTGGCCGATCGTGGCCCGCAAGGAGTTCGCCGATCACGTCCGCTCCACCCGATTCCTGGTCTTGTTCGGGCTGGTGGCGCTGGCCGGACTCGCGGCCGTGCACGCTGCCACCGGAACGATCCGCGACGCCGCCCAGCAGACCTCCGGCGGGCCGTCGGTCTTCCTCTTCCTGTTCACGCTGTCGAAGAATCGCCTGCCGTCGTTCCACGAGTTCCTCGGGTTCCTCGGCCCGCTGCTGGGCATCGCGTTCGGGTTCGACGCGATCAACAGCGAACGCTCGTCGCGCACGCTGTCGCGGCTCGTCGCCCAGCCCGTGCACCGGGACGAGATCGTGAACGGGAAGTTCGCCGCAGGAATGGGGGCGATCGGGCTGGCCGTCGGCTGCGTGGTCTGCCTCGTGAGCGGTTACGGCATCGTTCGTCTCGGGCTGGTGCCGACGGCCGGTGACGTGGCGAGGATCGTCGCCTACGTCGTCGTGCTCGTCGCCTACATCGCGCTGTGGTACGGCGTGGCCCTGCTCGCATCGATCCTCGCCCGGCGAGCCGCCACCGCCGCGCTGGCCGCTCTCGCACTGTGGCTGGTGCTCACCCTGTTCGGTGGCGTCATCTCCGGTGCCATCGCGGACGCCGTGCATCCTGTCGGGAGCGCCGCCACCTCCGCCGACGTGCTCGCCAACGCTCGCCTCGACCAACGAATCCACCGGATCAGCCCCGACGAGCTGTACCAGGAGGCCACCCAGGTCCTCCTCGATCCCGAAGCTCGATCGACCGACGTCGTGACGTCTCCGAGCCGACTCGACCAGGCGATCCCCGGCGAGCTCGGCTTGCGGGAGTCGGTCAGCCTCGCGTCGTGGCAGATCCTGGTGCTCCTCGGAGGCGTCGCCGCCTTGTTCGCCGCTGACTATCTCATCTTCATGGGCCAGGAGGTCCGAGCATGATCACCCTTCCCCCTCCCGATGTCGACCGGTCACCCCACCCGGCCGGACCGGCGGCGGCGCCGCCCTTCGCGCCGCCGCAACCTCCCCGCCGGTCGTCCGGCCGACGAGCCCTCGCCGCTGCGGCGCTCGTCGGTCTGGGCGCGGCATGCGGAGGGGTTGCCGGAGGGCTCGTCGCCCGCCACGACGAGCCCCCGGCCCAGGCCGTAGCCCCGACGCAGTCAGCGCCAGCGACGCCGCTGGCTGCCGGGGCCGCGGCAACGGCGGGTGAGCTGCCGGTCGCCGATCTGGTGAGCGCGAGCCTCCCTGCGGTGGTGAGCATCGACGTCACGACACCCGGCGGGGCCGGTGCCGGATCGGGTTTCATCATCACGCCCGATGGAGCGATCGTCACCAATGCCCACGTCGTCGCGAACGCCACGTCCATCTCGGTGACGTTCCACGACGGCTCCACCGCCCCGGCCAAGGTCGTCGGGATCGACCAGACCGATGACCTCGCCGTCGTCGACGTGGATCGCACCGACCTGCCGACCCTTCACTGGGGAACCTCGGCCGATCTCGCCGTGGGTCAGCCCGTCGTCGCCATCGGGAACGCGTTGGCACTCACCGGCGGCCCGAGCGCGACCGAAGGCATCATCTCGGCGACGAACCGTTCGATCGACGCCAACAACGGTGAGCATCTCGCCCACCTGCTGCAGACCGATGCCGCCATCAATCCCGGCAACTCGGGTGGCCCGCTGCTCGCGCTCGACGGATCCGTGGTCGGGATCAACTCGGCGGGCGCGACCACCGGCCAGAACATCGGCTTCGCCATCGCCGCCGACACCGCCCAGCCCCTCGTCGAACAGCTCGCCCGCGGCGAGACGGTCACCCGGGCCTTCCTCGGTGTCGGGACCCAAGCGGTGACGCCTGACCTCGCGGCGAGAACCGGACTCGAGGTCGACCACGGACTCGTCGTCGTCGACGTCGCACCGGATTCCGGAGCAGCCGATGCCGGGCTCCAGCCCGGGGACGTGATCACCGCCATCGACGGCACCGCGACCGACCGACAAGACGCACTGCGGGACGCGATCAGCTCCGCCGGCGTCGGGGCGACCGTGCACCTCACGGTGGATCGCAATGGCACGACGATGGACCTGACCGCCACCCTGAGCAGCCACACCGCCTGAGCCGTCCGTACACTCCCCGACGTGCACCGTGTGCTCCTCGTCGAGGACGACGCCGACATCCGTGAACCCCTCTCGCGAGCACTGGAGCGAGAGGGGTACGAGATCGTCGCGGCGGGCACCGGAGCAGGGGCGCTCGAAGCCGTCGTGCAGGGGCGCTTCGATCTGGTCATCCTCGATCTCGGGCTCCCCGATCTCGACGGGCTCGAGGTGTGCCGCCGGATCCGGCGCACCCATCCGTTGTTGGCCGTGCTGATGCTCACGGCTCGGTCCGACGAGATCGACCTGGTCGTCGGTCTGGACAGCGGCGCCGACGACTACGTCGCCAAGCCGTTCCGGGTCGCCGAACTGCTGGCTCGCATCCGGGCATTGCTGCGACGGGTGGACCATGAGCACCCGTCTCCACCGGCGACCGACGGACTCACGATCGACGTCGGCGCTCGCCGGTGCTGGCTCGGCGACGAGGAACTCTCGCTGGCCCCCAAGGAATTCGAACTCCTCGCCGCGCTCGCCCGATCGGCGGGACTCGCCGTGACCCGCGAGGCGCTCATCGACGAGGTGTGGGACGAGCATTGGTTCGGGCCCACCAAGACCCTTGACATGCACGTGTCGTCGTTGCGCCGCAAGCTCCGTGACGACCCCAACCAACCCCGCTACATCACCACGGTGCGCGGGGTCGGCTATCGATTCGAAGCGGGCACGGCGACGCTGCGATGACGATGCAACGACGGTTCCTCCGGGTCCTGGTCCTCGGAGCCGTGCTCGTGGTGGTGGCCTTCGGGGTTCCCCTCACCCTGGTCACGACGAACCTCGTCCGGCGAGACGCCGTCCGCCAGCTGCAGCGCGAGGTCGACGCCCTCGAACTGGCGTTGACCGTGAGCAACGAGGGCGGGTTGATCCCCGCCGCCGCGCTCGACCCGTTCATCTCGCCGAACTCGTACGCCCAGGTCATCAGCCCGTCCGGTGTGGTGATGGGGACGAGCGGCGTCCCACCCACTGCGCCGATCACGGTGCGCACCGTCACGTCCAACGGGACCGTGATCGAAGTGTCCACCCCCGGTGGGCCGACCCGCACCCGTCAGCGGGAGGCGATCGCCGCGATCGCCGCGGTCGGGCTCGTCATCGTGGCGTTGGCGACCGCAACGGCCATGATCCTCTCGCGTCGGCTGGCACGCCCGGTCCTCGAGCTGTCCGACCTGGCGACGCGGCTGGGCCGTGGCGACACCCTGGAGCAGGTCCAGGCACCCGTCGGGCCCGACGAGGTGCGCATCGTCGCGGAGGAGTTGCGCGCGGCCGACCGCCGGATCGCCGAACTGCTGCGCCGCGAACGGGAGTTCGCCTCGAACGCGTCGCATCAGCTCCGCACGGCACTCACCGCCCTCCGCCTCCATCTCGACGAAGCCGAACTCGAAGCGACGCACGAGGGCGGCGCGTCCCGGCTGGCACCCCTGCAGCGACAGCTCGATCGACTCGACTCGACGGTCGAGGAGCTGCTCGGGCTGGCCCGTCCCGACGCTCGCGCCGAGGAGTCGGGAGCGTCGGTGGGATCCGTGGCCCGCGAGCGCGTCGCCGAGTGGGCCGCGGTCGTACGGCGGGCCGGGCGCGAACTGCGTCTCGTGAGCGAAGCGTCACCCGAGGACCGCCTCGGCACCCGCACGAGCGCCGCCGTGGTCGGGCAGCTCCTCGACATCCTGATCGACAACGCCCTTCGCCACGGCAGCGGCACGGTTTCGCTGACCCTCGGCCGCTCACCTGCGGGGCCGACGATCCGGATCCACGACGACGGTCCGGGCATCCTCGCCGGCCACGAACACAGGATCTTCGAGCGCGGCACCTCGACCCGCGCCGGCGGGAGCGGGATCGGGTTGGCGCTCGCCAAGGAACTCGTCGAACGTGACGGCGGGCGGTTGGTGCTCGTCGATCCGGCCCGGGCGACGTTCGAGGTGTTCCTCGCGGCCGCGCCGGCCCCGTGACCCCGATCGGAGCCCGCTCCTCGTCGGGCGCGACACTGTGGGGGTGGGCACCGCACCGAAGGACGCATCCGTACACACCCGAGCCGCGAACGCACCGGTCGATCTGCCCTTCGACGGCTCGGACTTCGAACGGGCCGCTCGGGGGCTGATCGCCGAGCACCCGACCGGGGTCATCGCCGGTCCGGGAGGTGGGGCGGTCTGGGACGTCCACCGCCACGAGTTCATCGAGCGCGGGAGCACGAACCCGGACACCGTGAATCCGAGTCTGTGGCGCCAGGCCCAGCTGAACGGGATCCACGGCTTGTTCGAGGTGGCCGAAGGCATCTGGCAGGTCCGCGGCTACGACATCTCGAACATCACGTTCATCGCGGGCGACACCGGCTGGATCGTGATCGATCCGCTGACGGTCGAGCCGACGGCGAAGGCGAGCCTCGATCTGGCCAACGCCCAACTCGGTGAGCGTCCCGTCGTCGCCGTCATCTACACCCACTCCCACGCCGACCACTTCGGCGGCGTCCTGGGGGTGACGAGCCAGGCCGACGTCGACGCCGGTCGCTGCCGGGTGATCGCACCGGAGCACTTCCTCCACGAGACGGTCTCGGAGAACGTGATCGCCGGCTACGCCATGATTCGACGGGCGAGCTACCAGTTCGGCCCGCTGCTCCCGGCCAGCCCGCGCGGGCACGTCGACTGTGGCCTCGGCAAGGGCGTCCCGTTCTGGTTCTCCGGGTTGATCGCACCGACCGAGGAGATCACCGAGACCGGCACCGTCCTCGACATCGACGGGGTTCGGGTCGAGTTCCAGCTGACCCCGGAGACCGAGGCACCAGCGGAGATGAACTTCTTCTTCCCGGATCGCGGGTGGCTGTGCACGGCGGAGAACTGCACCCACAACATGCACAATCTCGTGCCGATCCGCGGCGCCCTCGTCCGCAATGCGCTGTCCTGGTCGAAGTACATCGGCGAGATGATCGAGCTCTTCGGCGATCGCGTCGAGCTCATGTTCGCCTCCCACCATTGGCCCCGCTGGGGTCGAGACGAGGTGGTGAGCTATTTGCAGCTGCAACGAGACCTGTATCGATGGATCCACGATCAGACGATGCGTCATGCCAACCACGGACTGAACGCGACCGAGATCGCCGAGCTGCTCACGCTGCCGCCGGAGTTCGCTGCCGAGAGCCACACCACCGGCTATTACGGCTCGCTCGTCCACAACATCAAGGCCGTCTTCCAGCGCTACCTGAGTTGGTACGACGGGAACCCCGCCAATCTCTGGCGGCTTCCCCCGGCTGACGCAGGAGCGCGGTACGTAGAACTCGCCGGCGGGCCGGACGGGCTGCTCGCCGCGGCCCAGCGCGCCTTCGACGACGGCGAGTATCGGTGGGCGGCCGAGCTGCTCAACCATCTGGTGTTCGCCGATCCGACGAACGTCGCAGGGCGCGAGCTGCAGGCCGACACACTCGAGCAGATCGGCTACCAGTGCGAGTCGTCCACCTTCCGCAACGCGTTCTTGATGGGAGCCCAGGAACTCCGCAACGGCCCGCCGCCGCGCAGCCCGGCGAACCGGGCCAGCTATCACCACGCCATGACCGTGGCCCAGATCCTGGACGCGGCCGCGGTCCGGGTGATCTCCGAGGACGTCGGCGGGCTCGCGGCCGAGATCAACCTCACCGTCACCGATCTCGCGACCGAGGCCGAGCCGGCCGGGCGCGATGGGTCGTCGGACTGGCCAACCGCGTCCTGCACTACGTGGAGGGCCGCCATTCACCGATGCCCAGCTCACGCTCGCGCTGACCAAGGAGCAACTGATCGCGATCGCCGAGGCCGGCGCGTCCGTGGTGGAGTTGGCCGAAGCGGGCTCGGTCACCTCCGACGGCGATCTGGAGGCCGCCTCGGTGGTCTTCGGCCATCTCGACACCTTCTTCACCGGATTCGGACTCGCCGAGCCCTGACCGGGCGGGTCGGCCGGGCGGATACGGTTGGCCGCGATGAGTGCGGTCACCGGTGTCGATTCGTCCACCCAGTCGTGCAAGGTCGTGGTCTGCGACCTCGAAACCGGCGCGGTACTCCGCTCGGCGAGCGCCCCGCACCCCGAGGGGACCGAGGTCGCCCCGGCAGCCTGGGAAGCCGCGCTGCGCGAAGCGTTGGCCGCCGCGGACGGGCTGGGCGGCGACGTCGTGGCCCTCGGAGTCGGCGGCCAGCAGCACGGCATGGTCACCCTCGACGACGCCGGCGAGGTCGTCCGCGACGCGTTGCTCTGGAACGACACCCGGTCGGCCGGCGCCGCGGCCGACCTCGTTCGCGAGCTCGGCGCGTCGGCGTGGGCCGATGCGGTCGGGTCGGTGCCGGTCGCGTCGATCACGCTGACCAAGTTGCGCTGGCTCGCCGAGCACGAGCCGGATCACGCTGGTCGTGTCGCCGGGGTGTGCTTGCCCCACGACTGGCTCACGTGGAGGCTCGGCGGGGCCACCGGTCTCGACACGCTCACCACCGACCGTGGAGACGCCAGTGGGACCGGCTACTGGTCGCCGGCCGAGGGTCGGTACCGACTCGATCTCCTCGCCCACGGGTTCGGCCGCGAGCTGGTGGTGCCGCGGGTCATCGAACCGTCGGGCGTCGCCGGTCAGGTCCGCGACGGCCTGGCGCTGTCCGCCGGCACCGGGGACAACATGGCCGCCGCGCTCGGGCTGCAGGCCCGACCGGGCGACGTCATCGTCTCGCTCGGCACGTCCGGCGTCGTCTCGGCCGTCGCCGCCCGTCCCTCCGCCGACGCCACCGGTGTGGTGACGGGCTTCGCCGACGCCACCGGACACTTCCTCCCACTGGCCTGCACGCTGAACGGAGCGCCGGTCTTCGCCACCATGGCGGAGCTCCTCGGCGTCGACCTCGGCCGATTCTCCGAGCTCGCTCTGTCCGCCGAACCTGGCGCCGGTGGGGTCGTGCTCGTGCCGTACTTCGCCGGCGAACGCACGCCAAACCTGCCGGACGCGTCCGCCGAACTCGTCGGCCTCACGCTCGCCAACTCGACGCCGGCCAACATCGCCCGCGCCGCCATCGAGGGCGTGCTCGCCGGTCTGGCCGACGGGATCGACGCGTTGATCGCCAACGGCGCCCACCTCGAACGGGTGTTGCTCGTCGGAGGCGGCGCCAAATCCGAGGCGGTCCAGCGCATCGCCCCGACCGTGTTCGGGGTGGAGGTCGAGGTCCCCGAACCGGCGGAGTACGTCGCGCTCGGAGCGGCGTGGCAGGCCGCATGGGCCCACCGATCCGGTGCCGATCCCGGCTGGCCCGCGCCGCGCGGTCGCACCGTCAACGGGGTCCACGAGCCGGTCGTGCGGGCCCAATACAGCGAGGCTGCGGCAAGGATCGCCACCCGCTTCCGGTGAGGTCGTCCTAAGGTGGTCCCGTGAACGGTGTGCTGGACCTCGGGATCGACCTGAACGTCTGGCCATGGATCTGGCTGTTCACGGCCGTCGTCTTCGCCCTCATCGAACTGACCATCCTGGGTGGAACGTTCGTCCTGCTGCCCTTCGCGGTCAGCGCCTTCTTCGCCTGTCTGGCCGGGTTCTACGACGCCCCGATCGAGGTCCAGTGGCTGATCTTCGTGGTCGGCGGTGGACTGCTGTTCGCGCTGGCGTATCGCTGGGTTCGCCGCTATCTCTCCACCACCGAGAAACCCCTCGGGGTCGGTGCCGACCGGCTGGTCGGCATGACCGGAACCGTCACCGACGACGTGTCGGCGGCCGACACCGATCGCAAGGGCAAGGTCTCGGTGTCGGGAGAGATCTGGAACGCGCTCACCGATCTCGACCGTTCGATCGCGGTCGGAACACGGGTGCGGATCGTCGCGATGCGGGGTACTCGTGTCGTGGTCGAACCCGTGCTCGCCCCGCCCGCTCCATCCGGAGGTACCTCATGATCGTTGCCGTCATCATCGCCGCGCTCGCCATCGTCGGCCTGGCGTTCCTGATCGGAGCGGTCAAGATCGTCCGCCCGTATCAGCGGGGCCTCGTCGAACGACTCGGCAAATACCGGGCCACGCGGGATCCGGGATTGAACCTGATCATCCCGTTCATCGAGACGATGCAGCTGGTGGACATGCGCGAACAGGTCGTCGACGTGCCGCCCCAGGAAGTGATCACCTCCGACAACGTGGTGGTGTCGGTCGATGCCGTCGTCTACTACGAGGCGACCGATCCCCAGCGGCTCGTCTACAACGTCGCCGACTTCTTCACCGCCATCACGAAGCTGGCGCAGACCAATCTCCGAAACCTGATCGGTGACCTCGAGCTCGACCGAGCGCTGACGTCGCGCGACACCATCAACACCCAACTGCGTGAAGTGCTCGACGACGCCACCGACAAATGGGGGTCCGGGTCGTGCGGGTCGAGATCCAGCGGATCGATCCTCCGCCGGAAGTCGTCTCCGCGATGCACGCCCAGATGCGAGCGGGCGCGACCGCCGGGCCACGGTGACCGAGGCCCAGGGCTACCGCGAAGCCGCCATCGCCCGAGCCGACGGCGAGAAGCAGTCGTCCGTGCTCGCCGCCGAGGGACGCAAGCAAGCCAACATCCTCGACGCCGAAGGTGAGGCCAAGGCGACCGAACTGCGGGCCCTCGCCGAGCAGATCCGCCTGGAGCGAATCGGCCAAGGCGAGGGCGCCGCCGCCAACCATCGCCTCTCTGGGATCAAGGCCGCGGCCGCCGATCAGACCGTGCTGTCGGTGGAATACCTGACCGCGCTGACCAGGATCGGGGACGGTCGGGCGACCAAGTTGGTCATCCCGGCCGAGTTCTCCGGTCTGCTCGGGACGCTGGCTGCCTTCACCGAGACCGCCAAGGCCGACGACGACGACATCCGTCCGAAGCAGGGGCTCCCGATCCCGAGCCCGGACGAGCGGATCGTGCTCCCGGAGGGTGAGGCGGGCTGATGCGCCGGGCCGACGCTCCCCGGCCGGCTGGTATCCGGCGCCAGAAGGCGGCAATCGGCTCCGCTGGTGGGACGGCGAGGACTGGGCCGATCGGTGGCGAGCCCGGCCGTCGAAGGTCGCTCCGTCCGGCAGCGCGTCGGTGCCGCCCGATCTCGCTGCGGCCGGCCGCCAGTTCATGGATCAGGCCCGCGCCCCGTTGGCATCGGTCGATCGAGCGCAGGTCGTGGAAGAGGTTCGTCGCGCCGCACGGGCCGAGGTCGACCGAGCCGCCGACCTGTTCTCGATCCGAGCTCGGGACGCGACACGGCGCATCGAACCGTTGATCACCGACGCGACCACCCGGTTCTTCAAACTGGCGAAGCGGATCGCGGCGATCGCGTTCGCGGTGTTCGTCGTCTATCTGATCGTGCAGGCCGTCGGCCAGGCGAGTCTCCTCAACTGGCTCGGCGACCGCATCGATTCGTTCAACGACTGACGTTCAGCTGTCCAGGATCGGGCGGGGCACACCTGGAGCCACCGTGCGAGCGAGGATGCCGAGCGTCGCTCGAAGCGCGCTCTCGGGGATGATCGGGAAGATGTTGCGCTCTCGCCAGACGGGGTCGATCTCGGACCAGTCGTAGTACGAGGTGACCATGGTGCCCTGCTCGATCGGTTCGAGCAGATAGCCATAGACGTGCCCGATCTGCGGCTGGAGCTGGCCGAGGATGGTCCAGGCGATCTCCCGATCCTGCTCGTATCGGACGATCTTGATCGTCACGTCGTACAGCCCGAGGGGGAAGTCGTTGAGCGCCTCGCGGTCCATGTGGACGACGAAGGTGTCCCCGACGGCCTTGGCGGGCTCGCCGTCCGCGGACATCAACATGCCCGAGGCGTCGATGTCGACGTGGCCCTGCGGTGAGCGGACGACGTCGAAGATCGTGGCGGCTGGAGCCGCGATCGCTCGCTGGACCTGGATTCGTTCGGCGGTCATCCGCAGACCGTATCGGCGAAGCGCTTGATGTCGCCGATGGTGGCCAGATACACCTCGGGCATCGCATCTCGGAACAAGCAGTCACCGGCGTGGCAGGTGCCGTTGACCGTGCGGGACACGACGCTGACGCCCGCCTGGGCCAGCTTCACGGCGTAGGCGAGCCCTTCGTCGCGCAGCGGGTCGAGCTGGTTCACGGAGACGACGTGCGGGGGCAGACCGGCGAGGTCGTCCGCGGTCGCGTGCCACGGCCAGGCGAGCGGATTCGTCGCATGCTCGCCCGACGGGTCGTAGGCCTTGGCCATCGCGCCCATGTTGTCCGCGGCGAGGAAGTACTCGTCGTTCTCGAACAGCGAGGTGAGCTCGGCCGGCGGATTGGCGTAGGCGCCGGAGATGTACGGGCACTGGGCGTAGACACCGGCGATGTCGGAGACCCACCCTTCCTGCTTGGCCCGCAGGGTGGAGGCGATGCACAGGTTCCCACCGCCGGACTCGCCGGAGATGACGACGCCCGAGATCCCCAGCTGTTCGGCGTGCTCGATCACCCATCGGGTTCCCGCGACACAGTCGTCGAGCCCGGCCGGGAAGGGATGCGGCCCGAGCGCGCCTCCGCCGTTGCGGAACTCGATGCCGACGACCACCAGACCGGTCGCCGCCAGCTCCTCACGCCAGCGCACGTAGCCGGGACCGGCCGCGTTCAGGATCACCATGCCCCCGCCGTGGGTGTGCACGATGCCGGGCAGGGGACCCGTCGCGTCGGTGGGACGCGAGATGTAGAGCGAGATCTCGTTGCCGGCCGGACCGGTGATGGTCTCGGTGGTGGAGGTCACTCCGGTGATCGGCGGCGACCCGGCCGCGAGCATCCCGCCGAGCAGGTCGAACCCTTGCTCGGCGACGTTCATCGCCTCGAGGATGTCCTCGAGCGGGGAATCGGCCGTCACCGGCGTGGCCGGCGGGTGGACGTCCATCCCGAGCGGTGCCATGGCGGCGATCAAGCGCGGATCGGCACGGGGGTCGTCGCGCAGGCACAGGTCGGGCGCGCCCAGACGTCCGGGAAGGTTGGGTGTGGTCATGACGAGAGTCCCCTCACTCGAAGTCGCTCGCCGATCGTAGGTCAGGTGATCGTCAGACGATGACGTGGACCGCCCGCCATCGCGTCCGAGGTGGCGACGAGGGTGAACTCCCCCGGCTCGACCTTCCACCCGCCATCCCAGTGGGCGAGCTCGGTGGCGCGGACGGTCACCGGCACGGCGGCAGTGGCGCCGGCCTCGACCGTCACGTCGGCGAATCCGACGAGCCAGCGGATCGGACGGTCGATCGACGACGTCGGTCGTTCGGCGTACACCTGGACGACGTGACGGCCACGACGCGCACCGGTGTTGGTCACCGTGACCTCGACGGTCGCGTCGTCGTCCGGAGCGATCGATGACGGCCCGGTCAGATCATCGATCGACCACGTCGTGTATCCGAGCCCGAACCCGAACGGGTAGGCGAACTGCCCGCCGCTCTTCAACCAGGCCCGGTATCCGATGTGGATGCCCTCGGTGTAGACGACCCGTCCCTCGACGGGGGTGACGTCGCTGACGGGCAGATCGGCCTCGCTGACCGGCCAAGTCGTCGGCAGTCGCCCACCCGGCTCGGCGTCCCCGAACAGCACGTCGGTCAGGGCGTGACCGAACTCCTGGCCGGGGAACCACGCCAACAGCACCGCCGCCACGTCGTCGCGCCACGGCATCACGACCGGCGACCCGGAGTTCACGACCACGATGGTGTTGGGGTTGGCGGCCACGACCGCGGCGACGAGGTCGTCCTGACGGCCCGGCAGCGCCAGCGAACTGCGGTCCCAGCCCTCGGACTCGACCTTCGAGTTCGTCCCGACCACGACGATCGCGACGTCGCTGGCCGCGGCGGCCTCGACGGCCTCACGGATCAGCTCATCGGGATCCGTAGTGGGAGCCTCCAACCCGAAGTTGAACGCCAGGGCACCGGCGAGCGGGCCGGCGGCGTGGAGGCTCACGGTCACCTGGACATCGAGCACCTGCCCGGCGTGGACCTCGACCGGAGCCGACGCTGCGGGAGGCGACAAGAACGCCGCCCCCAGATCGGCGCCGACCGGCACCAACTGCTCGTCGAGGATCACGCGTCCGTCGACGGAGATCGCGGCCCGATTGATGCCGGCGAAGCCGAGGTTGAGCGTGGCGTCGGCGTCGCAGCGGTACTTCGTGTGGAATACGACCTTGGCCGACTGCCTGACCGGAGCGTCGCCCCCGAAGTAGACGAGGGCGGTGGAGCGCCGATCCTCTTCGAACAGGACCGTGCCGTCGGCGGCGATGAACGTCGCTCGGTGTCCGGGCTCGCCGGTCACCGGATTGGTCATCGCCCCGAGTGCCAGTTCCTCGATGCCCACCTGCACCACTGCGCCCATGGCGAAGCGGACCCGGTCGGCGCCGAGGGCCTCGACGAGACCGTCGAGCGGGCTGATGACGTGTTCGGGGAACACCGTCGCGCTCCCGCCACCCTGGGTCCGGGCGACCCGGGCGTTGTTGCCGATGAGCGCGACCGAGGAGACCCCACGATCCAACGGCAGCGCCGCCTCGTTGCGGACGAGCACCATGCCGGACGCCGCGATCTCGCGAGCGAGTGCGGGGCCGTCGACGGTCGGTGCCGTACGGAGTTCCGGCGCGTCCTCGGAGTCGATCCTCGAAGCGCCGGCGCGGGCCGCCAGGAGCAGGATCCGATGCACCTTGCGATCGATCGTCGCCTCGTCGATCTCACCGGAGCGGACCGCGGCGACGAGTGCGTCACCCCAGGTGCGTACCGGGCCGGGCATCACGACGTCCTGTTCCTTGGCCGCGCTTCGCAGGGAACGAACCGCGGTCCAGTCGCTGATCACGGCACCGGTGAAGGCCCACTCGGTTCGCAGCGGATCGTTCAGCAGATCGTTCTCGGTCGCGGTGTCGCCGTTGATGCTGTTGTACGACGACATGACCGACCAGGCGTCGGCTTCCCGGACGGCCAGCTCGAACGGCTTGAGATAGAGCTCGTGCAGGGTTCGGTCGTCGACCACGACGTCGACGGTGAAACGGTCGGTCTCGAAGTCGTTGGCGACATAGTGCTTGGCACAGCACGCCACGCCGCCACCTTGGAGCCCGCGGATGTACCCGACGGCCAGCTCGCCGGACAGCAGCGGATCCTCGCTCATGCATTCGAAGTGCCGGCCGCCGAACGGGGAACGGTGGAGATTGATCGTGGGGCCGAGCACGACATCGACCCCCTTGCGACGGGCTTCGCTCGCGAGCGCCTCGCCGTATCGGGTGGCGACGGACCGGCTCCACGTGGACGCGAGCGCCGTGGACGACGGCAGGTTCAGCGAAGGCTCCCGCTCGTCCCAGCGCTCGCCGCGCACTCCGCTCGGGCCGTCGGACATCAGCAGGTTCCGCAGCCCGATCCGCTCGATGGGCACCGTGTTCCAGAAGTCGCGCCCGGTGAGGAGGGCCACCTTCTCCTCGAGGGTGAGCGATGCGGTCAGGTCGTCGAGGACCTGTGAGGTCGTGGTCATCAGGGACACCCTTCGGGGGTCGGGACGCGGGTGGGATCGGATGACGATCTCACCGTCAGCGTCGGTTGGAACATGACGTGCTGGTGGACGTGGTCTGCGCCCATGCACTCTTCGATCAGGAGTTGCGCCGCCGTGGCGCCGACCGCGGCCGCTGGCTGCGCAACCGACGTGAGCGGGACGGCGGTCATCGCTGCGATCTCGGTGTCGTCGTAGCCGACGATCGACAGGTCCTCGGGGATGCGAACTCCCCGGCTCAGCAAGGTGTGCATGACGGGGAGGGCGAGGTGATCGTTGATGCAGAACACTGCGTCGCAGCGCCGCAGGAGGATCTGGTCGGCTGCGGCGACGCCCCGGTCGTAGTCCTCCTTCGGCACGACGACCTGCACGATCTCGACGGCGGATCCCGACGGGTGCTCGGCGATGGCGCGCTGCATGCCCTGCAGGCGGTCCTCGAAGGGTCGCAAGATCAGGTCCGTGGTGACGAAGGCGATCCGCCGTCGCCCGAGGTCGATCAGGTGGCGGCCGACGAGCGCGCCGCCCTGCACGTCGTCGACGGCGACCGAGCATCGATCCGAGCGACGCGCCGGGGTGTCGACCAGGACGAGCTTGACTCCTCGGCGGGTCAGCAGGTCGAGCCGATCGCCGATCCCCCGGATCGAGCTGCCGGTGGCGAGCACGCCCGCCACTCGCTGGGCCTCGAGGAAGTCGATCTGGCGAATGCTGCGGTCGACCTCCCGATCGCCATCGCAGAGCAGGGACATGAACCCGAGCTCCTCGGCGGCCCGCTGAGCCCCCTTGGCGAACGAGGCGTGGAACGCGTTCCCGACGTCGATGACCAACACGCCGATCGACCGGTTGTCGAGGGCGCGAAGTCGGCTGGCGGCGGCGTTCGGGACGAAGCCGGTCTCCCCGATGGCCCGCATCACCTTCGCTCGCGTCGGCGCCGCGACCCGCTCGGGACGGTTGAGGGCGTTCGACACCGTCGCCGTCGAGACGCCGGCCTGCCGCGACGTCCCGGATCGTGACGTGCGGTGGAGGGGCTTGCATGGTTGAAACGTTCTTGTCCTCGGGCTTCGAAACCGATCTGTCCACGTCCGGAGCTCCACGTGTCAGCAGGATCCGGAGTCTAAACCGATTTACATCGCTGTCAGGTCGAGCGATGGGACCAGAACGATCGCACCGCGCTCGAGACCTCACCGGGTGACTCCTGGGCAACGGTGTGGCCGGTGCCGGGGAACTCCACCCTGGTCGCATGGGGAAGCAACGCCATGGCCGCCGCGGCCATGTGGTGGTACACCGGCTCCGACTGCGCGTTCGTCGCGACGGTGACCGGGCACGAGAGCCTGGTGAGCTCGCGGAGTGGATTGCCTCGCCGATCACCCCGGTAGGTGCCGTCCATCACCGAGAAGATGTGGTTCAGCATGATCCGTTCGTGTTCGGGCCGGCACCGGATCTCGACCGACCCGTCCGCTCGGCCCCCGAAACCGTGCTCGACGTACAGCCGGAGCAGATGTTCGGGCCACGACGCGTAGATGCCGCGGCCTCGGTATCGGTCGACCACCGCGGCGATATCGTCGAAGGCCGTGCGACGGCGGACCGCACCGGTCACTCGATCGGCGAGCGGGCGTTCGTCGTGGCCCGGCGCAGGATCCGGCGGTTCGAATGGATTCATCGCCGTGGGCTCGATGGCGAGGACGCAGGCGAGCCGCTCGGGCCGGCGAGCCGCCGCGATCAGCAGGTCGGTGGCGCCGGCGCTGTGTCCGACGGCCAGGGCGTTGCGGACGTCCAACTCCTCGCAGATCACCACCGCATCCTCGGCGAAGTCGGCGAGGTGGTAGGCGTCGGCGGGCGCGTGGCTCGCGCCGTGCCCCCGACGGTCCCAGGCGTACACCACGAATTCATCGGCCAGCGCGACCGCCACGTCGTGCCAGACCGCGGCGCAGAAGCCTGTGCCGTGCGAGAGCAGCGCGGCCGGTCGCTCGGGCTCCGGCGCGCCCCAGCGCAGGACGTGGAGCCTGCCACCGGGCGGGCCGATGTCGAACTCCTCGAACCCCGCGGTCATCATGGTCACCACTCTGCCGCCGCGACCGCAGGGACGACCGAACGGAGAAGCACCGATGCAACGACAGGACTATCGGGACGTGTCCGGACTGGGCGTGGATCCCGTCAAGCGGGACGAGCTCTACACCGCGCAGACCGAATGCGTCGTGAACTGGACGACCAAGGACGGCTGGCCGGTCGGAGTGATGCACCGCTACGTCTGGCACGACGAGCGCTTCTGGATCACGTGCGCCTCCCATCGCAAACGGGTCTCGGCCCTGCGGGCCCGGCCGCAGAGTTCGGTGATCGTGAGCAGCGAGGGCACCTGGCTCGGCGGTGACGTCACGACGACCGCGAAGACCTTGGCCACCGTGCACGACGATCCCGAGGTGCGAGCGTGGTTCTACCCCGCTCTGGCCGCCCGTCAGCGCGACGACGAGGAGGGTCGGGCCGAGTTCCTCCGGCGCCTCGACACACCGGGCCGAGTCATCATCGAGCTCGCCCCGGTCGCCTGGATCACTTACGACGGCGTGCGGTTGGAGTCGTCGTTGCGCGGCATCCCCTACGACCCGACCGTGTGCAAGCCGTCTCGCAATCGACGGGAGCCACCGGCGGGGCGGATCGTGCGCACGATGGACGAGACGTGAACGAAGAGGAGCTGGCCTCGTTGGTCGGGCATCGGTTCCCCGGGGCGAGTACACCATCGAACACTGGGAGAACTTCCTGCTCACCGACTGCACGGCGCGCGCCCTCGCCGACGGGCTCGTCCACCCGATCGCCTTGTTCCACGTGCCCATCCAGGGGGCCGGCACGTCGATCGCGGAGCTGTTCGCGCTCGCCGGAGGCTCGGCGGTGCCCGGCTCGGTGAAGTTGCTCGGTTATGACTGGGAGTATCCCCGGGCGCTGCGCGAGAACGTTCGGTACCGCGTGGACGGTGGGATCGTCGCCGCCAGTCGCGGAGCGGGTCCCGAACACCCGGGCGGCGAGGAGCGCCCGTACGACGACGTGGCCTTCTCGATCGAGCTGGTCGAACCGGATGGCACGCTCGCGGGCGGGTCACGAACCGTTGGCGGTTCTGGCGATGAGCGGCATCGAACCGGGATTCGAGCTCCCTCCGTTCGTCGTCGACGCCGTCGATCCGCAGCGGATGAAGACCATGGCCGCGATCCTGCGCGATCCGTATCCGGTGCACTGGGACCACGACGCCACCGAGCGCGCGGGTACGGGCGGCGGGCCGTCAACCAGGGCCCCTCAATCTGGGGTACATCGCCAACATGCTCATGGCGTGGGCGGGCGACGACTCGATCCGCCGGCTGACCGTGCGGTTCGGGAACCGGGTGTTCGAAGGAGACCGGGTCGTGGCCAAGGGCATCGTCGAGGCGGTCCACGACGATCACGTGGTCTGCGCCGTCTGGCTCGAGCGGGACGGCGACCGTCTCGTGACCGGCCTGGCCGAGGTGTCCTGGCCCACTGCGCCGCCCGGCTGACCGGGTCAGGTCGTCGCCCGCCGGTTCGGCCTGGGCCGCCTTTCGCTGCGCGGTCCGCATGGGGAGCACCAGGATCGAGGTCGACAGGCCGCCGACCAGGATCAGCGTCCAGACCCGGTCGAAGCCTGCGAGCGGGTTCCCGGCTGCGCCGGTGATCAAGGCGATGGTGAGCGCGACACCGAACGTGCCGCCGAACTGCCGCCCGGCCTGCAGCGCGGCGCCGCCGACCCCGCGTCGGTTCTGGGGCAGCGCCTGGGCGACGACGCTCGACAGCTGCGGGAAGACGCACGCCACGCCGATTCCGCTGAGCACCATCGACGGGAAGTAGTGGACGAAGTAGTTGGGCTCAGCGGTCAAGAAGGCGAGCCGCCAGACCCCGCTGGCCGCGTAGAAGATCCCGCCGGCGAGCAGGATCGGGCGCTGGCCGATGCGGCCGGCGAGGCGACCCATGAACGGCGTGACCACGCCGACCATCGTCGGGCCGGGCGCCACACCGAATCCGGCCCGCAGGATCGACCAGTCCCAGACCTGGGTCAGGAACAGGATCGAGCCGAAGAACAACGCCGAAAAGGCGGTGCCGAAGACGAGCATTGCCACGTTGCCCCAGGCGAAGTTGCGGATGCCGAACAGCTCGAGGTTCAGCGCCGGCGCAGGCGTGCGCCGCTGATGCGTCACGAACAACCCGAGGGTCAGCAGCCCGGCCGCCAGCACCACCAGGGTCCGTGCCCCGGTCCATCCGACGTCGTTCGAGCCGACCACGCCGTAGGACAGCAGCCCTGCGGCCACGGCGACGAGGACCACCCCGATCGGGGACGGGACATGGGTCGAAGGGTCCGAGGACTCCGCCAGGTTCTGTCGTCCGGAGATGACGGTGTAGAGCCCGACCGGGAGGTTGATGAAGAACGCCCATCGCCATCCCAAACCCTCGACGACGGCGGCACCCAACGTCGGCCCGAGGGCTCCGGCGACCGCGCCGGCCATCCCCCACAGCGCCACGGCGCGAGGCAGTTGGTCGTGCGGGAAGGCGTGCATCACGAGGGCCAGCGACGCCGGGATCAGACAGGCGGCGCCGGCGGCTTGGACCATGCGGAACAGGATCAGCAGCTCGGCCGTGGTGGCCAGTCCACAGGCCATCGAGGCGCCGGTGAACGCGATCGAACCGACCAGGAACACTCGTCGGTGGCCGATCCGGTCGGCGAGCTTTCCCGCCGGGATCAGCAGGGCCGCGAACACGATCGTGTAGGCGTTCAACACCCAGGAGAGCTCCGAGGCGCTCGTGGAAGAGAACGTCGCCGAGATGTCGGGAAACGCAACGAACAGGATCGTCGTGTCGAGGAACGTCGCCAGCGTGGCCAGCGAGGCGATCGTCAACGTCCGGCGAGCGTGGACCGGGCTCGGTTGTTTCATGAGACTGAGCCTGGCACGCTCGGTCTCGTCATGCAACTGAGGGTAGGGTGACGGCATGCGGAAGGCGTCGTTCGCCGACATGAACTGCTCGATCGCCCAATCGCTCGAGATCGTGGGCGAATGGTGGACGCTGCTGATCCTGCGCGACGTGTTCCTCGGCATCCGCCGCTTCGACGACTTCGTGGAGCGCCTCGGCATCTCCCGCAATGTGCTCACCACCCGGCTGCAGACACTGATCGATGCGGGAGTGCTGCGCCGCGAGGCGTACGACGAGGCACGGGGTCGGTACGACTACTTCCTCACCGACAAGGGCCGGGCGCTGTGGCCGGTGATGACGGCGCTGCGCCAATGGGGCGACGAATGGGTGGTCGGGGCAGGCAACGAGCCGGTGCTCGTGGAGCACAAGACGTGCGGCCACGTGGCGACCGGGGTGTTCACCTGCGACCACTGCGGCGAGCGACTCGATGCTCGCCGTCCGGGCGATCCCCGGTCCGGGCGCGGTTCGAACCCACGATGATTGACCCCGGGCTCGAGCCGAGCGTGGATCGCGCGTCGCTGCGAACCCGTCGAGAATGCGACGCTCTGGTCGTGCAGAACTTCGTGCCTGTCACCTGGCCCGCGGATGCCGAGGCGGCGGCGAGGTTCCTGTCGTCGAACCAGTGGCCCTATCACGGACAGCCGATCCTGTCCGAGGAGCAAGCGGCAATGGTCAGCGTGGCGGGCGGCGATGTCGCATCATTCTGGATGACGGCCGATGGCGAGGCCATTGGGCTGATTCGCGTGTTCGATCTGAAGGATCTCGACGTCGGCAGCCCGCTGCTCGACATTCGAATCGCGCGAGTCGCACCGCGGCCGAGGTTTCGGAACAGCGGCCGTCACGTGGGTGGTCGACCACCTCTTCTCGAGCTACGGCAACCTCCATCGCATCGAAGCAACGACTCGCGACGACAACCTGCCGATGCAGCGGGTGTTCGATCGTTGCGGTTTCCGCCTGGAGGGACGGATGCGCGAGGCATGGTCGAACGCCGATGGATCACGGGCGGACACGTGGATCTACGCCATCCTTCGACGTGAGTGGTCGGCGATGGTTCCCGATCCCCGCCCAGATTGATTCCCGGCGCCTGCGCCAGCTCTGCCGCCACGCGATGCGGTCTACAGCACCCTCGAAGCCTTTCTGGCGGACGCGACCTCGGCCACCGTCAGGCGGGCCAGTGGCCAACCAGCGATCTGGTCCTTCTTGATCGAGCGGAGGCGAGCCCGGCGGCGAAACGCCGCCGGGACGAAGTCACTCGATGCGCAGGCCCGAGATGGCTCGGCTGATCACGAGTTGCTGGATCTCGCTGGTGCCTTCGAAGATGGTGTGGATCTTGGCGTCGCGGTGCCAGCGCTCGACGGGGTACTCGCGGGTGTAGCCGTAGCCGCCGAGGATCTGGATGGCCTCCTCGGTCACGCGCACCGCGGTCTCCGAGGCCTTCCACTTCGACTGCGAGCCCTCGGCGTTCTTGTAGCCGCCGTTGCGGGCGAGCCACGCAGCCCGCCAGATCAGCAGCCGAGACGCATCGATCTCGGTGATCATGTTGGCGAGCTTGAAGGCGATCGCCTGGTTCATGATGATCGGCTTGCCGAACGCGTGGCGCTCCTTGGCGTACTCCAGGGCGAACTCGTAGGCAGCGCGAGCGATACCGAGCGCCTGGGCGCCGACCGCCGGACGGGTCGCCTCGAAGGTGGCCATCGCCGGCTGCTTCCCGGAACCCTGGGTCACCTTGCCCGAGGCCATCTCGCGAGCGCGAGCCAGCTTGGCGTCGAGCTTGTCCTTGCCGCCGAGCAGGCACCGACCCGGCACCCGGACGTCGTCCAGGACCACCTCGGCGGTGTGCGAGGCACGGATGCCGTGCTTCAGGTACTTCTGTCCCTGCGAGAGCCCCTTCGTGCCGGGCGGCACGATGAACGACGCCTGGCCTCGGCCCCGCAGCTCCGGGTCGACCGCGGCAACGACGACGTGAACGTCGGCGATCCCGCCGTTCGTGATCCACGCCTTGGTGCCGTTGAGCACCCACTCGTCGTTCGCCTCGTCGTACACGGCGCGGGTGCGCAGCGAGGAGACGTCCGATCCGGCGTCAGGCTCCGAGACGCAGAAGGCGCCGAGCTTGACGTCGTCGGCGGTGCCATAGCACTGCGGCACCCACTCCATGACCTGCTCGGGGGTGCCGTTGCCGCTGATCCCGGCGGCGGCGAGGCCGGATCCCATGATGGCCATGCCGATCCCGGCATCACCCCAGAAGATCTCCTCGATGGCGACCGGCAGCGTGAGGCCGCTCTTGTCGCCCATGGCGTTCATCATGAAATCGAGTCCGTACAGACCGATCTTGGCGGCCTCCTGCACGACCGGCCAAGGGAACTCCTCGCGCTCGTCCCACTCGTGGGCGGCGGGGCGGATGACGTCCTTGGCGAACTCGTGGGTCCAGGCCTGGATCTGCTGCTGGTCCTCGTTGAGGGTGAGAGAGAACTCCGACATGAAGAACAAGTTACCCCTCGGTAACAAGACGCGCCACCCATCCTTCGAACATCGCGCGACGGCGTGGAGTGCCATGATTCGCACGGACTAGGGTCCCCGCCCACGGGCACACGCGGCAGGTCGGGTGGTGGAGATGCAGGTCGGGACGAGGCGTCGAGCAGCAGCGTGGGCGCTCTCGCTCGGGCTTCTCGCGGCGTGCTCCGGGAACGACACCACCGAGGCGACCACCAGCACCACCACCACCGGCGCGTCGACGACGACCATCCCCACGACGGCCACGACGGACCTCCCTCCTGTTGCGTCCGATCCCGGACTCGCCGCTGCGCTGTCGGCGGTGCCTGCCGCCGCGGTCGAGGAGTGCGATCCGCTCGACCTGTCGAGTTGCCTGCTCCCCTTCCCCAGCAACCGATTCACGGTGAACGACGCAGCGAGCGACACCCGCCGACGCGTCGCCCTTCCGGCCGACCAGATGCCGGCCAATACGAGCGGGACGCCGATCGACCCCACCGAGTGGAATCGCAACGACGGGTTCAGCCCGAACTCGCCCCTGCTCGTGTTCGTGCCCGGGCTCGACGTCGCGGCGAGCGGCCTCCCCTCCTGGACGGATCCGTCCACCGCCCGATCGCCGCAGAGCCCGGTGGTGCTGGTCGACGCGGCGACGGGTGAACTGCTCCCGCTCTGGGCCGAGCTCGATGCCGGTGCCGCTGAAGGTGACCAGCTGCTCGTCATCCGGCCGGCGCGACCGCTGGACGAAGGCCGGCGGTACGTCGTCGGGCTGTCCGGTCTCGTGGCCACGGATGGGACGGCGATCGAACCCGCTCCCGTCTTTCGTGCGTTCCGGGACCGGTTGGACGGACCGGACTGGATCGAAGCGCGCCGCCAGGTGATGGAGGATGACTTCGAGGTGCTGCGCCTCTCCGGCGTCGACCGGTCGACGCTCTACCTGTCATGGGACTTCACGGTGGCCAGCCAGCGCAACCTCGCCGAACGAGCGTTGTCGATCCGGGACGATGCGCTGGCCCGGTTCACCGAGGCCGGCCCGCCCGTCACCATCACCTCCTCCGCCCCCGGGGGCGATGGACTGATCGCAGCCCGGATCGACGGCACGGTCGAGGTCCCGAACTTCCTCGAAGGCGACGGCGGTCCCGGGTCGTCGTTCTGGTACGGCGGCACCGGACGGACCAGCGCCGACGACCTCCCGATCGAGAACGGCACCATCCGGGCTCCCTTCACCTGCATCGTTCCGTCCTCCGACTCCGGACAACCCCTGCACCTCGTGCAGTACGGGCACGGTCTGCTCGGGTCGGCAGATGAAGTTGCATCTGCACCGATGCGCGACTTCGCCGCCGAACACGATGCCGTGCTGTGCGCCACCGACTGGATCGGGATGTCCTCCTCCGACCTGCTGTTCGCCGCGGCCGCGCTCGGCGACGTCTCGCTCTTCCCTGCCGTCGCCGATCGGCTCCAACAGGGCTTCGTCGACGCGATGGTGCTCGGCCGGGCGATGACCGACGAGGCCGGCGAGTTGGTCGCGGCCCTGGGCGACGTGGACACCAGCCAGCTCGACTTCATCGGCAACAGCCAGGGCTCGATCCTGGGTCTGGCGTTGACCGCGCTGTCGCCCGACATCGAGCGAGCCGTGCTCGGGGTGCCCGGTATCAACTTCTCGCTCCTGCTCCCCCGCTCCGCCGATTTCGATGCGTTCCTCGACGTGATGCGGGCCGCCTACCCCGACGATTCCGATCGGATGCTCGTCATCGCCTTGATGCAGATGCTCTGGGATCGCGGCGAGGGTGGTGGGTACGCGAACCACGTCACCTCCTCACCGCTGCCTGGCTCGCCGCCCAAGGACGTCCTGCTCCAGGTGGCGCTCGGCGATCACCAGGTCACCCCCCTGGCCGCGCTGGTCGAGGCACGCGCCATCGACGCCGCCTACGACACCCCGTTCGCGGCACCCGGGCGGCTTCGTGCCGACACCGTCGTCGCCGGACTCGATGCCATCGACGCCTACCCGTACCCGGGGTCCGCGATCGTCCTGTTCGACTCCGGTGCCGACGAGATCCCGATCGAGGCCGTGCCGCCACGGACGGGTCACGACCCGCACCAGGACCCGCGCGCCGACCCCGAGGCCCGGGAACAGGCTGCGGTGTTCTTGTTCGACGATCAACTCATCGACGTGTGCGGCGCCCAGGCCTGCACCGCCGATCCGGTGGCGGGCTGACCCTCAGGTCGGGATGGCGAGGAGCTGTGAGGTGATCCGCTCGAGGATCAGCTTGGCGCCCGGCTTGTAGACGTGGACGCCGTCCCACCGGTACTGCGGATCGGTGGCGATACCTCCGTCGGCGCACCACTCGTCCGGCCCGTCGATGAACGAGACGTGCGCCGGATCGTCGGCGGCGACGTCGCGCAGGAGGTCGTTGAGGTGGGCGACTCGTTCGTCGTCGCCCCGCTCGGGCAGCGGCGGCGTGGCCGCCCCCTTGGCGTCGAACGGCCGCATGCAGGCCACCTCGAGCAGGGCGATCCGCGTGCCCTGGTTGATCAGCGGCGTGAGGTTCGCGGTCAACGACGCCGTGAACTGACGGTCGTAGTCCTCGGATCCGAACACGATCCACGCCGCCTTGGTCGTGCGATCGAGCACGTCCCAGGCACCGAGCACGACCAGAGCGACTTCTGCATCGTTCGCGGCGGCGGACTGCGCCCAGCGCTTGGGAAGGCCGTCGCACCGGCCGTCGAGCTTGTAGGTGTACCCCGGTCTGGTCGACCGCAGCACCCCGGTCTCGAACACCCCGCATCCTTCGACCGCCCCGTTGGTGACGTCGAAGATCGAGTCGGTCCCGTCGGGAAGGTTCACCGCCAGCGAGTACGCCTGGGAGTCCCCGACGATGACCAGCCGCCGGGGCAGGCGCGCCGTCGTGGTCGACGGCGCGACGGACGTGGTCGCGCCGACGAGCGGGATGGTCGTCGGCGCCGCCGACACCGACGCTCCCGACAGGGCGAGATCCGTGTCGAGGGCGACCGACGAGGTGTCGATCTCCAGCGAGGATTCCTCGGCTCTCGACGTGGCGAGCGCGAGGGGACCGAGCAACATCGCTCCCCGATCGCGTACGCCGCCGCGGCGATCGCACCAGCGCGGCGGGCCGTCGGATCGCCCGCCCGAGCGTGGCGCCACCAGTCACTCAGTCGGCCACGCCGGATCGGGAGCTCCACCCAGCGATAGGAGGCCTCGGTGACCACGACGGTCACGATCGCCGCGCCGAGCAGCCGCCACGACGAGTTCCCGACGTGGAGCAACACGAAGATCGGCCAGTGCCAGAGATACAGCCCGTACGAACGCTTGCCGATCTCGACGACCGGTCGTTGTGAGAACACCCGTCGCAGCGCGACCGAGCCCGGATGGACGACCACCGCGATGGCCACGGCAGACAACACCGAAACGAGGAACAACCCGCCGGGCAGCACCTTCGGCCCGGCGACGAGCAGGAGCGGCATCTCGTACGTGCCGGGCGAGGTGTTCCCCAATCGCCAGGCGAGCACCGCCAGTCCGAGGATCGCCAGCCCGCCGGCGAGATCGAGCACGATCAGATGGCGACCGGCGGCGCGACGCCACTCCCAGGGGTTCCAACTCAACGCCAACGCGGCGCCGAGCAGGAGCCCACTCGCTCGGGTGAACGTGGACAGGTAGACGAAGTTGGTGCGGAAGTCGTCGTACTGCACGTACAGCAACGGGCTCGCGAAGGCCGACACCAACGCCAGGGCCAGGATCACGTCCCGGACGAGCCGACGGGTTCCGAACCGCGACACCAGGAACCCGAACGCCAACGGCCAGATCAGATACCACTGCTCCTCGACCGCCAACGACCACAGGTGACGCAGGACCGGCGGGGTGTCGAGGGCGGCGAAGTAGCCGACGTGGTCGTAGATCTGACGCCAGTTCGAGAAGTACAGCAGCGCAGCGAGCAGGTCGGATCGGAGCCGGGCGAGCGCACCCTCGTCGGCGATCGCCGACCAGGTGGCGACGCCGAGCAGCAGCAGGAACAGTGCGGGCAGGAGACGACGAGCGCGCCGGAGCCAGAAACTGCGCAGGTCGATCTGCTGCGTCCGGAGGAGTTCTTCGTGCAACAAGGTCGTGATCAGGTACCCCGAGACGACGAAGAACACCTCGACCCCGATGAAGCCGCCTCGGAGCCAACCGAATCCGGCTTCCAGCGTGTGGGCGTGGTAGCCGATGACGACCAGGACGGCGAAGGCACGCAACCCGTCGAGCGACGGCTGATACCCCATGCCGCGACGGGCCGTGGCCGCGCTCGGGTCGTCGGCCTGCCCACGCGGCGTCCGGCTCGGGATGGTGGGATCGATCGGGAACACGGCCCGAGCAGTCTCTCAGACCCGAGCCGGCGCCTCGGACTCCGCGACCGGCGACGGCACGGTGACGAGCAGCGCCGCGCCGAGACACAGCCCGGCGCCCACGAGGTACGGCGCGCCGACACCGACATGATCGAAGAGCACTCCGGCCAGGGCCGGGCCGGCGATGCGCGCCAATGCGAGCGCCCCCTGTTGGAAGCCCAGTGCCTCACCCCGGCGGTCCTGCGGCGCTTCGTTCGAGACCGCAGTGGTCAGGCTGGGAGACACCAGGCCTTGGCCGAGGGTGAGCAGCACCAGCGCCGGGACCAGCACCGCCCAGGACTTGGCGTCGGCGAGCACGGCCAGGCCGGCGACGTTGAGGCCGAGGCCCACCATCAACGCCTTGCGCACCCCGATCCGGTCGGTCACCGGGCCGATCAACCCGCCTTGGACCGCGCTCAGCAGCAGCCCGATCCCGACGAACACTGCAGCGATCCCGCCTTCCGCCAGGGAGAAGCGTCGCTCGGCGAGGAGGGCGAAGGTCGCCTCGAAGCCGGAGAACGCGACCAACCCGACGAAGCCGATCACCGCGTAGTTCCACAGACGCACGCTCCCGCGATGCGGGGCCGGCGCAGTCGCAGCATCCGGCCGGACGCGGGTCTCCGGGAGTCGGATCGCAGCCGCGATGGCGTTCGCCAGGGCGATCACGCTCGCGACGTAGAAGGGCACGTGCGGACCGCCGAGTGCGGCCAGACCGCCGAGTGCCGGCCCGACCACGAACCCGACACCGAACGCGGCGCCGAGCAATCCGAGCAGTCTCGGCCGCTGGCTCGGAGCGGCAAGGTCGGTGACCGCCCCCTGGGCGACGGCCACGCTCGCCCCGCTCGCCCCGTCGAGGATTCGCCCGACGAACAACAACGTGAGCGAGTTGGCGGCACCGGTCACGAAGCTGCCGACCGCCGTCCCGAGCAGGGAGATCAGGATCACCGGCTTGCGACCGATGCGGTCCGAGAGCCGGCCCAGCAACGGTGAACACACGAACTGGGCGAGGGAGAACGAGGCGAACAGCAGGCCGACCTGGACACCGCTGGCCCCATACCGCTCGGCGTAGCGGCCGAGGATCGGCACGACGATCCCGAACCCGACGAGATCGAGCGCGACGGTGGTCCAGAGCGCCCCGAATCCGCGCGGGAGCGGTTCGGACGACCGGGTTCGACTCCGGCTCACGAGCGACGGACGGTCGTGCCCGTCTTCGCCGTCTCGACGACCCATCCGGCGTCCTGGAGTTCGGCTCGGATGGCGTCGGCCGCGGCGAAGTCCTTGGCGGCCCGAGCGGCGTCGAGCGCTGCGGCCCGGGCGACGATCTCCGCCGGGACCTCCTCGGCGGCCGACAGCCGCAGCCCCACTGCGGAGCAGAGATCCTCGACCGTCGCCGCGAGGTCGGCGGCAGCAGCCAGATCACCGCCGTCGATCGCCGCGTTGCCGCGGCGGGCCGCATCGAACACGATCGCCATCGCACCGGCGGTGTCGAGGTCGTCGTCCATACGCGCCGCGAACGCGGCGACGAGGTCGTCGAGGCGGGTCCCACCCGACGCTCCCGACGCAGCGGCCCGGCGCACGAAGGTGTCGAGCCCGGTCAGGGCCCGCTCGGCGGCGCCGACGGTCTCGGTGTTCGCCTGCACCGGTGACCGGTAGTGGCTCTGGAGCAGCAACATGCGGTAGCTCCGGGGATCCATCGTGTCGATCAGGTCGAGCAGATTCGTGAAGTTGCCCAGGCTCTTGGACAGCTTCTCGCCCTCGGCGTCGACCACGAACTGGTGATGCATCCAGTGGTTGGCGAACGTCTTGCCCATGGCGACGGCCTGGGCCCGTTCGTTCTCGTGGTGCGGGAACTTCAGGTCGATCCCACCGGTGTGCAGATCGAATCCCTCGCCGAGCAGGCCGAGGCTCATCACGACGCATTCGCTGTGCCAGCCCGGACGGCCGTCGCCCCACGGGCTCGACCAGGCCGGCTCGTCGGGCTTGGTGAACTTCCAGAGCACGAAGTCGGCGGGATGGCGCTTGTTCTCGGCTCCGAACACGTCGCGCTCCGCCGCCGGCGAGCATGTCCTCGAGCCGCTGGTGGGCGAGCAGGCCATAGTCGGCGACCGACTCGACCGAGAGATAGATCCCGTCGTCGGTGCGATAGGCGTGATCGGAGTCGAGCAGCTGGCCGATCATCTCGACCATCTCGTCCACGTACTCCGTCGCGTGCGGGGTGTCGGTGGGGCGCAGCACGTCCATGGCGTCCATCGCCTTCCACCAGATCGCCTCGCACTTGGTGGTGATGTCCTGCCACGGGCGCCCCTCCCGGGTGGCGCGCTCGATGATCTTGTCCTCGATGTCGGTGATGTTCGAGACGTGCCGAACGGTCAGCCCGGTCCATTCGAGATACCGGCGCAACGTGTCGTACACCAGCGTGGCGCGCCCGTGGCCCAGGTGAGGAGGCCCGTAGACGGTGGGTCCGCAGACGTACATGCTCACCGTGCCGGGCTCGCGCAGGGCGAGCTCGCGGACCTGACCGGTGGCGGTGTCGTAGAGGCGCAGCACGCGCTCCAGCGTAGGCACGACCCCGCAGCAGACCACCGATCTTTGCCCAGGTCTTACCTGCTGGGGTGAACGCCCCTCCACCGCCTAGCCTTTCACCCCTATGGCAATTCCGGAAAAGCCGTCCCTCGACGGCATCGAAGCTGGCCTCATCCAGCGGTGGGAGGCCGATGGCACCTACCGCTTCGATCGTTCGGTGAGCCGCGACGAGGTATTCGCCATCGACACGCCGCCCCCGACCGTGAGCGGTTCGCTCCACGTCGGGCACGTGTTCTCCTACACCCACACCGACTGTGTCGCCCGCTTCCAGCGGATGTCCGGCAAGCAGGTGTTCTATCCGATCGGCTGGGACGACAACGGGCTCGCCACCGAGCGGCGCGTCCAGAACTTCTACGGGGTGCGCTGCGACTCGACGCTGCCCTACGACCCGGACTTCACCAAGCCGGCCAAGCCGGACCTGAAGAACCAGGTGCCCGTCAGTCGGCCCAACTTCATCGAGCTCTGCAAGGAGCTGGTGGAGGCCGACGAACAGGCCTTCGAGGAGCTGTTCCGCCGGCTCGGGCTCTCGGTCGACTGGACGTACCTCTACAAGACGATCGACGACCATTGCATCCGGACCTCGCAGCAGGCGTTCTTGAAGAACCTGGAGCGGGGCGAGGCCTACTCGATCGACGCCCCGACGCTGTGGGACATCGACTACAAGACCGCCGTCGCCCAGGCCGAGATGGAGGACCGGGAGCAGAACGGCGCCTATCACAAGCTGGCCTTCCACCGCACCGACGGCCAGGGTGACGTCGAGATCGACACCACCCGGCCCGAGTTGCTCGCGTCCTGCGTGGCGTTGGTGGCCCACCCGGACGACGGGCGGTACCAGCCGCTGTTCGGACAGGTCACGGTGACCACGCCGCTGTTCGGCGTCGAGGTGCCGATCGTGGCCCACCACCTGGCCGAGCCGGACAAGGGCACCGGCATCGCGATGATCTGCACCTTCGGCGACACCACCGACGTGACGTGGTGGCGCGAGCTGCAGCTGCCGACGCGCGCGGTCATCCAGCGCGACGGTCGGTTCCAGGCCGCGACCCCGGACTGGATCACCAGCGACGCCGGTCGCGAGGCGTACGCCGAACTGGCCGGGAAGAACGCCAAGCAGGCGCAGCGGCGCACCGCCGAGCTCCTCGCCGACAGTGGGGAGTTGCTCGGCGAGCCGCGCCCGATCTCCCATCCGGTGAAGTTCTACGAGCGCGGCGATCGCCCGCTCGAGATCGTCACCAGCCGCCAGTGGTACATCCGCAACGGCGGGCGCGACGAGACGATCCGCAAGCAGATGCTCGCCCGCGGCGAAGAACTCGTGTGGCACCCGGACCACATGCGCCACCGCTACTCGAACTGGGTGGAGGGCCTCAACGGCGACTGGCTCGTGTCGCGCCAGCGCTTCTTCGGCGTGCCGTTCCCGCTCTGGTATCCGCTCGATGCCGAGGGCAACGCCGACCACGACCGCCCGATCATCCCGTCCTTCGATCGCCTCCCGGTGGACCCGCAGACCGATGTGCCGGACGGATACACCGAGGCTCAGCGCAATCAGCCGGGCGGGTTCATCGGTGACCCCGACGTGCTCGACACGTGGGCGACGTCCTCGCTCACGCCCCAGATCGCCAGCCGCTGGGTGAGCGACCCGGACCTGTTCGAGCGGGTGTTTACGATGGACGTGCGCCCCAGGCTCACGACATCATCCGCACCTGGCTGTTCGCCACCGTCGTGCGGGCCCACTTCGAGCACGGGTCGCTGCCCTGGACGAACGCCGCGCTGTCCGGCTGGATCCTGGACCCGGACCGCAAGAAGATGTCGAAGTCCAAGGGCAACGTGGTGACGCCGCTCGAGTACTTCGACAAGTACGGGTCGGATACCGCCGCTACTGGGCCGCAAACGCCCGCCCGGGCATCGACACGGCCTTCGACGAGGGCCAGATGAAGATCGGGCGCAAGCTCGCCAACAAGCTGCTCAACGTGACCCAGTTCCGTGCTCGGTTTCGGCACCCCGGACCCGGACGCCACGATCACCACCGACCTGGACCGGGCGTTGCTCGCTCGGCTCGACGAATTGGTGGACGAGGCGACCAAGGCCTTCGGCGACTTCGACTACGCCCGTGCGCTGGAGCGCACCGAGGCGCTGTTCTGGTGGTTCTGCGACGACTACGTCGAGCTGGTGAAGAGCCGGGCCTACGACGAGAACGGCGGGGCAGGAACACAATCGGCGCGCCTGGCCCTCGGCACGGCGCTGTCGGTGTTCCAGCGGCTGTTCGCCCCGTTCCTCCCGTTCGTCACCGACGAGGTGTGGAGCTGGTCGCAGGAGGGCTCGATCCATCGCGCCGACTGGCCGACCAACACCGGATCGTCGGGCGATCCGGCGATCCTCGGGCCGGTCTGCGACGCTCTCGGCGTGGTCCGGCGGGCCGAACCGAGGCCAAGGTCTCCCGAGCCGAGGTCGCCCGAGCCGTGGTCACCGCGCCGACGGCTGCCCTCGGCGCTGCGGCGCGGTGAGCCAGACCTCGTGGCCGCGGCGTCGATCCGATCGATCGAGTACGTCGAAGGCGGAGACCTCGTCTCGGTCGCCGTCGATCTGGTGCCCGCTGACGCGCAGGCGGACCCCCGATCGGTCGAGCTGGGGTCGCCAGACCGTGCCTCCGGTGACGGTGCTCGGACCGACCGAGCGCGGCTTACAGCCGAGCTGTGCGTTTCGGTCGTCGCCCCAACACGACAACGCACCGGACGACAGCACGCAGGAGAAAGCAGGCCTCCACCTTGCGCCAACCCGGTCGAGTCCGCCGCGGTCCCCACCGTGGTGGGCACCCCGACCGATGCCGATGGTGAGCCCTGCCCGGCTTGCCCGAGCACGTTGCTCCCCAGCAGTACACGCTCGAAGGTCGTTCGCCGAGCGCAGGCGTGCTGGTACCCGACCGAACGTCGGTCCAATCCGTGATCGCAGCCGAGATCTGGGTCGGCGAGTTCCGCTGAATCGTCGTGTTGTCGCCGACCTGTTTCGATCCGTTCGCTCCCCAACACCACAGCGTCGCCGTCGCCTTCACGGCGCACGTCGCGTCAGCGCCGCCGACACCCGCGCCCAGCCGGTGCCGCTCACGGCCTGGGGTGTGCTGAACGACGTCGTGTTCCCGATGCCGAGCTGGCCGGTCGAGTTCAGGCCCCAGCACTGGATCGTCGCCGTCGTCCGCACGGCACACGTGTCGAAGCGCGCCTGCGTCACGTGCGAGTACGTCGAACTCTCCCGACCTGTTGAGGTGGTGAACGTCGTCGACGAGCCGAGCCCGAGCCGTCCGTCGGACGAGCCCCCAGCACCACAACGTGCCCGTCGTCTTGGTCGCGCAGGTGTGTGACTCGCTGGCCGAGACCGATGCCCAGTCGCTGGCCGATCCGACCTGCACCGGTGACAGTTGGGTCGTCGTGCTCCCGATCCCGAGCTGGCCGTCGCCGTTGCGGCCCCAGCACCACAACGTGCCCGTCGTCTTGATGGCACAGGTGTGAGCAGCGCCGGCGGCGACCTTCGACCAATCGCTGTCGGTGCCGGTCTGCGGATCGTACCACTGTGGCACCAGCTGCCAATCGACACCGTTGCCGGTCTGACCGTCCGGGTTGAGGCCCCAGCACCGAGTTGCCCCGGATCCCGCACGTGTGGCCGGTGCCGGTGGCGGCTGCGCTCCAGGCGTTGGCGTCCACCGAGGGTGGGAAGGGCGAAGGTGAGGGTTCCTCGTCCGAGCTGACCCGCTCCCGTCATGCCCCCAGCACCACAGGGCGCCGTCGTCGGTGATCGCGCACGACGAGAGGGATCCGCCGCGACCACGCCCCAGTTCGAGCCGATGCCGATGCGGACCGGGCTCACCGGATCGTTGGTCGACACCGTGGCCTCGGATTGATCGAACCCGTCCCATCCCCAGCACCACAGCTCGCCGGTGGCGGTCGTGGCGCAGGTGTGGTGTTCGCCCGTCGAGAGGTCCGCCCATGCCGTTCCGGATGCCACGGCGACCGGGGCCGGCTGGTTCACGTAGTCGCCTTGAAGCGAGCTGGCCGTTCCAGTTCGCCCCCAGCACCACAGGTCACCGTTGGTCCGGACGCCGCAGGTGTGGTAGCCGCCTGCGGCGGCCTGCCGCCAATCCGTCGCCGTCCCGATCTGTGTCGGCGACGGGCGATCGACGAGCGTTCCGTCGCCGAGCTGACCGACGAAGTTGTAGCCCCAGCACCGCAACGTTCCGTCCGGTTCGGACCCCGCAACTGTCGTCGAGGCCCACGGCGACCTGCTTCAATCGGTCGCCGAACCTGCAGAGACCTGGATCGGCGACGCCGAAGGTTGACTTTCGTGTTGCCGAGTCCGAGCTGACCGGCCAGTTGAGACCCCAACACCACAGCGTTCCACCGGTCTTGAGCGCACAGCCATGGCCAATGCCCAGCTGAACGTGCCGCCAGTCCGACGCCGAGCCCACTTGGGTCGGCACGGTGCGCGACGTCCAGTCACCCAGGCCGAGCTGCGAGAAGTCGTTGTTCCCCAACACAGTGTTCCGTCGGTGCGGCGCAAGGTCGAATCGTGGGACGCGGCGACGTTCTTCCACGTCGAGGCGCCGACCTGGACCGGGCGTTGTTGCGAGCGACGAGATCGCTCACTCCCAGCTGCGAGTCAGGTTCCCACCCCCAGCACCACAGGGTGCCAGGATGGATGGCGCAGACGTGGTGATCCCCGACGGCGACCGATCGAGCGTCGGGCAGCACGCAGGCGACGGCGTCGTTCTCGGTCGACGGTGACGACCAGCTCAGGTTCCAGGTGGAGAGCTCCGCAGGACACGGCGCGATCGGCGAGCTGGACAACGATCCGGAGCCGACTGCTGCCGGGCTCATGAGGGTCGATCCCGGGCGCAGGTCGGTCAACCGGTACGTCACGGCGACGGCGCTTCACCGATGAGCGCCGACAAGCAGTGAACACCCGCCGGCCTGGGTGTCAGTCATCGTCGTGGACGTGCCCCTTGAGAGCGTGGATCCCGGTCAAGGCTCCGGCCAACACCGAGCTCGTCTCGCTGGTGCTGCCGACGAAGCTGGCCGACGCCCGTACCGAGGTGAGCATCGGGGTCACGGCGAGCCCGGCGAGGAGCAGGGGAACGGCCAGCGCATCGACCCAGCGGCGGGCACCCGGGTCGGGGCGGGTCACGGCCGCCACACCGACCCGCCGGCGAGCTTGAGGGGTCCAGACGGCCAAACTGCCGACCGAGTTCCAGGCGAAGCGGTCGTCGCCCCAGCAGTTCAGGTAACCCGAGTCGAAGCGCGCAGTAGCTGTCGCCGTTGGTCGTCAGGAGCTTGCCGGCGTCATTGGTGAATCCGGTGAGTGTGGGGGTGGACCTGGAGGCGGTGTAGGTGCCGTCGCCGACCGCGCCGAAGACGTTCCTACCCCGGCAGTAGGAACCACTGCAAGGTCGTCCGGCGGGCGCACGCTTTCGCGAGGCCCGCCGACACATCGGTCCAGCTGTGCGCGGTGCCGATCTGTGGGGGTCATCCGGCTAGTCGTGGTTCCGTCGCCGAGCTGATTGACGTCGTTGCGACCCCAACACCACAGCGTGCCCACGTCGTCTTGACCCACACGAGTGGTTCGTGCCGGCCGAGATCCGCGACCACCCCGACCCGAGGGACGCCGGCGAATTCCGGGACGTCGTGGATCCGTCGCCGAGCTGGCCTCGCTGTTCAAACCCCAACGCCCAATAGCCAGTCCCTCCGGTGGTGACGGCGCAGGTGTGGTGGTCGCCGACCGACAATTGCGTATCCGGACCCGACGAGCTGCGGACTGCTGCGGTCCGTGTTGTCGCCCACTCCGAGCTGTCCGTCCTGATTCCGTCCCCAGCACCAGATGTCTGCGATCGTGAGGCCACGTGTGGTTCGTCCGGCACCGACGTCCGCGTGCGCAGCGCCGCCGACACCTGGGTCGGGTACTGCCGGTTGCGGTCGAGCCGTTGCCGAGTCGACCGTAGCCACCCCAGCACCACAGCGAACCGCCAACCTTGACCGCGCAGGAGTGTTCGGCCCCGACATCGGTCGACGCCCAATCGGTGTCGGTTCCCGTCTGAGGTTCCACCAGATGGGGATGGGCCGTTCCCAGAGTCCCGTTCCCGTCTTCCTGGTAGCCGTCTCCCCAGCACCACAGGGTTCCGTCGGCCTTGACCCATGCGTGGACTTCGCCCTGAGCGGCCGGATCGACCCAGGAACCGAACCGCCCGGCGCGGCCGGGCGATCCCGATGCCGGTCTCACCCGATCCGTAGTGCCCCCAACACCACAGCGTGGCGTCGTCTCGAACCGAACAGCTCCCCGCGTACCGGTGGCGACGAGCCCCCAGGTCGAGACGGTCCCGAGTCGGACCGGGCTCAGCTTGTCCGTGGTGTCGTTGTCCGGGTTCGACTCGTCGAATGCGTCCAGACCCCAGCACCACATCTCGCCCGACGCCGTCGATGCACAGGTGTGCGTCTCGTAGGCGTCGGCGTCGGCCCACGGACCGCCGGGCACGAGGGTCGGCGTCGTCCGATCGGTGGTGTCCCCGACCCCGAGTTGCCCGTCTCGGTTGAACCCCCAGCAGTACAGCTCCCCGGAGGTGTTCAAGGCACAGGTCGAGTCCAGCGCGGTGAGCACCTGGCGCCAGTTCGTCGCCGTTCCCACCTGCTGCGCGGTGTCGTAGTTGGTGGTGTTCCCGACCCCGAGTTGCCCGTTCCAGTTGTAGCCCCAGCACCACAGCGTGCCGGTCGTCTTCACCGCACAGGTGTGGTACATCCCGACCGCGACCTGTTTCCAATCGCTCGCCGTACCACTCTGGATCGGGGTCGTATGAGTAGTGGTGTTCCCGGTACCGTGCCCGCCGTACGCGTTGACGCCCCAGCACCACAGGGTGCCGGTCGTCTTCACGGCACAGGTCGAGAGCCAGCCGGCGGCGACCTGCCGCCAGTCCGAAGCCGTTCCGGTCTGCACCGGAGTGAAGGAATTGGCGTTCGTGCCGGTGCCGAGGGCGTAGAAGCCGCCATACCCCCAGCACCACATGGTGTGATCGGCACGAACGGCGCAGGTGTGGCTGTCAGCGGTGTCCACGCTGAGCCAGGTCGACGAACCGACCTGGGTTGGGGACACCCGGGTGATCTCGTCGCCGACGCCCAGTAGCCCGAACTCGTTGATCCCCCAGCACTTCATGATCCCGTTCGCCTGGATCGCGCAGCTGTTGTGGCCGCCCATCGACACCGACCGGGCCTCGGACAGCACGCACGCAACGGCATCGGACTCAGCGACGCTCGAGATCCAGTTCCCCTGAACCGTCGCGAGCCGGACCCGGCTCACGACCCGCGCCGGGGTGAAGGAATACGAGCCGACGCTGACGTTGCCGGGCTGACTCAGCGTGGAGCCGGTGATGGCATCGATCAAGCGATACGAGGACGCCACCGTGGTCCCGCCGGTCAACGCCGACCAGTTGACCGTGCACTCTCCCGTGGAGGTGGACTGCATGGTCGTCGTGGTCCCAGTGCCGGGGGCGTGAATTCCGGTCAATGCCCCCGCGATCACGACGTTCGCCTCGTCCGTGCTCCCGACGAAGCCGGCCGACACGTTGGTGGCGACCAGGGTGGGTGCGAGCAGCGCGACGAGTGCGAGGCCTCTGAGCATGAGGGTCCCGACGAGGCGCCGGTGATTCATGACGTCCGCACGTCTGGCGGTCCCCAACTGGGGTTGGCGCGTCGGCTGCCGCGTCGCCGACGCTTTGCTGCGTACATGGCGACGTCCGCGTCCCGCAATGCGCGATCGAGCCCGTTTGGTTCGCAACGTGCGGCGTCGGCGTCCACGAACGCGGTCCCCACGCTCGCTCCGAAATCGATGTGACGAGGCACGGCGGCGAACGGCCAGTCGAGCACGTCCCGCACTGTCCGTGCGAGTCCATCGAGGTCGGCTTCATCGGCGACCTCGGGGTGCAGGACGACGAACTCGTCCCCGCCGAGCCGCGCCGCAATGCCGCCGACTTGGTCGACCGTCGCCGACAGGCGGCGGCCGACCTCCTGGAGCACGACGTCGCCCGTGTCGTGACCAAGCAGGTCGTTCACGGCCTTGAACCCGTCGAGATCGATGAACAGCAGCCCCAGACGCGATCTCCCGCCCTGCTGGAGGAGCTCATCGACGGTGACATGAAAGCCGGACCGGTTGACGAGTCCAGTGAGCGCGTCGTGGTGGGCGCGACGAGCGAGCTCGTCACTCAGACGGTCGAGCTCGGCGTGGCGGTCGGCATTGCGCATGGCGTGCTGGCACGCGCCGAGAATCGTCGACAACGCAGCCCACTCGGGTGCATCTTGATCGCGCTCGGTTCCGGTGGCGAGGAGCAACGTCCATGGTGACTCCCCGGGCGAGTGCACCGCCACGGTCGATCGTCCGAGCGGCTCACCGACCGAGCGCGCAGACGGTGCCGTCCGGACGCCGGAGTTCGGCCTCGACCGAGAGGAGAGCCTGAGCGGCAGTGACGGTGACCGCTGCGATCTCGTCACGGTCGAAGGTCTGCATGCGCGCCACCGCCTCGGCGACGACTCCGGTCACCTCGTTCCGTCGGTCCGCCTCGGCGCGTGCCGGCCTGGATCACCAGCTCCTCCATGAGGAGCTGGGAGATGAACGCAGCCGGTGCAGCGACCACGAGCAGCAGACTCGAACGAGCGGCGAAGGACTGAGGATCGAATTGATACGTGTCCTCGAACTGAGCCACGAGGTTGACGAGGGTCACGACTACCCAGGTGGAGGCCAGACCGCGCAGCCGGAACCGCAAACCCGCTTCGAACAGCGGCAAGAGCAACGGCATCCACTGCGTGTCCCGGGAGAGTTCGAGCACGAGGAACGAGATCAACCAAGCTGCGATGAGATCGAGAACCAGCTGAGCGATGATCGAGACTTCGACGCCGCGGTCGCTCGGGCGGCGGTCGGCGAGACACCGAGCCCGGTGGAGACGCCAAGGCAGACCACGGTGGCGATCAGCGCCACGGTGCGCTCGTCCAGATCGAACACACCGAGCCCGCGCCAGCTCGCCGAGGAGGACTCCAAACACGAGCAGCAGGCGCAGACTCCGCATCGACGTCTCGATGACGGCGAATGGATCCTGGCCTCGAAGGGTCGCGAGGCGTTCGAGAAGCCCTTCATCGAACACCTCTCGTGGCCGAGCCGAGCGAGAGCCACCGAGGAGTCTCGGCGCGGAGCCGGCGCACGTGGTGGGCGCTGAGCGGCAGACGGGCGGGAAGTCGGATGCGTTCGGCGCACCGGAGTGCTCAGCCGAGCGAGGAAGAAGATCGCCACTTCGACCAACAGGGACAGTGCGACCAGGCCCCATCGACCTTGCGACAACCACAACGCCGGGAGTCCGATCGAGGGGAGCGCAACCCGGCCGACACCGACGATCCGATCCGGTGTTGTCGCCGCTCCGTCCTCGACCTCGTTGGCGTCACCCCTGGTGATGGCGCGACCCTCCTCGTCCCAATCGACGAGTCGATGGAACAGCAGCCGCTCACCTGGACGGTCGAGGAGGACCACCTCGCCCACCTCCGGGCGCTCGACGTGCTTGACGAGCACGATGTCGCCCGGAGAGAGCACCGGACGCATGGAGCCCGACTCGATGATCACGGCCTTCCATCCCGGCAGGAAGCCGAGGCCGAGCACCATCAAGAACAGGGCCGCTTGGAGTGTGACGACGAAACTCGTCGCCGGAGCGAGCACCGAGGACGCACCGCCAGGCGATGCGGGGGCCCGCATCCTCGTGACGGAGCGGGACATGGGGTTACCTCAGCCCGAGGTCTGCCAGGTCAGGGTGAAGTCGGTGTGCAGGCCCTGAGCAGCATTGTCGTTCTTCATGGTCAGCGTGATCCGGAACACTGCGAAGTCGTTGGTGTTCGTCGGATCGAAGCCCGTCGCGTCGCGTTGGCCGAGTCCGGGTACGACGTGAGGAAGTCGTCGAGCGTGTTGGTGGCGCCGTTGTAGATGTTCGTCCCGTTGGCGAAGTTCGTGCAGGCGGGGAACGAAGAAGCTGCGCCGCCCCAGTCCCCGACGTCGACCGACATGTCGAGGTAGGCCTCCAAGCCGTCGTTCGGCGGAGAGGAGGTGAGCGCAGCGAACAACTCGACCTCGGTCGGGTTCACGGTGCCGGTGTACGTCACCTGGATGCATCGCGCCTCGACCTGGTTCGCCACCATCCCCGAGACGTTGAACATCTGCGTCGCGCTCGGGGCGTCGGAGTCGGTCAAGGTCACGCTGCCCGAGTCGAGGTGGTTGCCAGGCTGCGTCGTCGTGCCGACGAACGCCGCCCGTGACCGCCCGACGACCAGAAACGTCACGATCAACATCGCAGCACCGACGGCGACGAGGCGAGCCAGTTCGACGTGCGCAGATGAGCTGAGTCGTCGGGACATGTCAGTTCGCCTTTGGACGATGGGTAGAACTACAGGGCCTCATCGGCCACCTTCGTCCTCAGCTCAAGGACTTTCTCACTGGTTGCTGACCGTTGCTCCGCCCAAGACCGGCGTCGCGCCAGCCAGGCGACGCCACGCAGGTTCGACCGCCAGGGCATGAACGGGCCGCCTCCATCGTCGGTAGCTGGGGCACTAGAGTCCAGCGCCGTGCGGGGTAGGCGACGGGTGATGATGGCGGTTGCGACGGCCACGCTGCTCGGCACGACGGGATCAGCGCACGCCGACGACGCTGCCTCGGTTCCTGGGGTGGTCACGGCCCGGCGAGGAACCATGCATCAGCTCGGCCCGCCGACGCCCACACCGGTCGAGGTGCCGGCCGGTGCGATGGGTGACGGGTCGCTCCCGGATGACCTGGCCCTTCCCACCGAATCGGGTGACGGGACCAGGATCGTGTACTCGAAGTCGCTCATGCGGATCTGGGTCGTGGACGAGTGGGGCCAGGTGATCAAGACGCATCGGGTCTCGGGGCGAGGGCGTCCCGGACCCGGGGTCTACACCGTCTGGTCCAAATCGCTGTCGACGTTCGCCGAGCACAACCCGACGATCCGCTGGAACTACATGGTGCGATTCGCCAAGACCCCGCGAGGCGGAAACATCGGATTCCACGAGATTCCCACCCAGTGCGGCGGCGGCTCGTGCTGGAAGGTCCAGACCAGCGACCAGCTCGGCCACGCCCTGTCCGGCGGGTGCGTGCGCCAGACCACCGAGGATGCGATCTGGATCTACGAATGGGCCCAGGTCGGCACGGTCGTGGTCGTAGGACTGAAGCCGCGACGTCACCGTTGTCGGGCGCGGCCGGCCCAGCCGGAACGGGTCGACAGGCGTCGCTGCGACGCCGTGTGACCAGGCGGAGCAGGTAGGTTCATCCGTTGATGAGTGGGCGGGTCGACGAGCCCTCCGGCGGTGCGCAGCAGCTGTTCGCCCGGCCGATGCCAGGCACGTCCGTCGGCGCTCGCACCTCCGGATCTGCGAACCGGTCGTCGCCGTCCTCGACCCGAGCCCGAACTGACCCCGGTGAAGGAACCCGTGCGCAAGCGCCGACGGACCTGGGGGCAGCGGGCGGTGATCGCGTTCAACAGCATGGTCGCCTTGGCGTGCTTCGTCGCCGCCGTCACGATCTGGTACGGCAACGATCAGCTCGGCCGCCGCAAGCAGGTCGACATCTCCTCCAGTGGTGCCGCCACCACGGTGACCACTGTCGCGGCCGCCGAGGGCGGAGGCAGCGGCGGGGTGGCCGGCGGGGCGGGCGAGGAGATCTCCAGCAACACCTTCCCGGTGACCGTCGATGCGGAGGCGAAGAACTTCCTCCTCACCGGCTCGGACAACCGGGCGTGCATCGACCCCAACTCGCCCTATGCCGGCGCGTTCCTCGGGACCGAGAGCGGCGAGTTCGGCGAGCGCAGCGACACCATCATGATCCTGAGGGTCGACCCGGCGACCAACCAGGCCGCCGTGCTCTCGTTCCCTCGCGACCTCTGGGTGAGCATCGCCGGCTCCAACCGCAAGAGCCGCATCAACGCAGCGTTCGACACCGAGAACCCCACGAAGCTGATCGACACGATCTGGGACAACTTCGAGGTGCCGATCGACCACTACATCAACGTCGACTTCTGCGCCTTCAAAGGAGTCGTCGACGCCGTTGGCGGCGTCGCCGTGCCGTTCGAGTTCGCGGCACGAGACAAGAACACCGGGCTGAACATCCCCGGGCCCCAATGTCACGTGTTCGAGGGTGACGAGGCACTGGCCTACGTGCGTTCGCGTCACTACCAGTGGTTCAACCCCGAGACGAACAAGTGGGTCACCGACGGCACGAGCGACTACGGCCGCATCACCCGGCAGCAGGACTTCCTGAAGCGGGCCTTCGCCAAGGCGATCGATCGGGGCGCCCGCAACCCGCTCGTCGCCCAGGAACTGCTGAACACCATGAAGGAGAACGTCACCACCGACAGGAAGCTGACGTTGAACGTCATGCTGCAGCTGGCCGGCGCGATGCAGAACTTCGACCCCGAGACGGTGAGCACGTTCCAGATCGAAGGGCGTGGTGTCATCAAGGGCAACGCCCAGGTGATCGAGCCGAGCCTCAACACCGACACGATGAAGGCCGTGCTGGCGGTGTTCCGTGGCCAGGCCCGCCTCGCCGATGCTCCCACCGCGACCACCCCCGGAGATGTCGCCACCACGCTGCCGACGTCGACCCCGGCCGGGTCCACGAGCACGACGACTCCGGACGTCGCCGCGCCGGCGTCGACCTCGACGACCATCGCCACGTCGCCGGACGACTCGACGACCGAGACCACCGTGGTCGTCACCGTCGACGACATGTCCAAGGGCTTCTACCCTCCCGACGACCCCAGCTGCCACTGAGAGCCGGGCTCAGCCCCGATCGTCGAGCAGCGACTGCAACGCCTCGGCGACCTGACCCGGACCGGCGACGGTCTGGACCCGTGCGCCGATCTGGCTGGCGAGTTTTCGCGCCTCGTCGTCGTCGCCCTCGGGCGCCAGGATCACCAGTTCGTCGAGCGATCCGGCGGCGGCCAACACGTCGCCGGGGACCGTCGCTCGGCAATCGGAGAGCAGGACGGTGATCTTGCGGCCGGCGTTGCTCCGGGCGAGCTGGCGCGCTGCGGTCACCAGGGCGCCGGCGACGTCGGTCGTGCCGTGCCCGCGCAGGGTCAGCACGTCGCCGATCACGGCGTCGGCGGACCGCAGGACGTCCTGGCTCCGGACCACCACGCAGTCCTTGGAGAAGGCGACGACGCTGTAGTCGTCCGGGTTCCTGGAGGCGACGGCCGCGGCGGCGACCGCATTGGTGGCGAGTGGCTTGCCGCCCATCGAGCCAGATCGGTCGACAAGCAGGCACAACGCGGTGCGAGGGGTGCCCCACCCCCGGATCCAGAGGTCCTCCGCGGTCGGGGGGCGCCCGCCGGCGCGCGCTTCGGCGAGCGCATCCAGGCTGGCGTCGAGATCGAGGTCCCCACCGTCGGGCCGGAAGCGCTGCCGCTCCAGCCGCCCGACCCCCCGGGGTTTGGAGGGGCCCCGCCGGGACAGCTCGAGGGTCAGCCGTGCCGCCAATCGCCGAGCGAGCTCGCGCAAACGTTGGTCCGTTGCGCCGGCCATGTCGGCCAGCAAGGCCAACGCCTCGTCGAGATCCTCACCGGCGAGCTCCTCGAACGCCTCCTCGTCGAGTTCGCCGACCTCGGGAGAGATCTGCTCGAAGTGCTCGTTGCGGGACAGGTCCCGTCGGGAGGTCGTCTTTCGTCCGGCCTCCTTCACCGCTTCTTCGGCGGCGGCGCCCTCCTTGGTCAGGGGCTCGGGACCGCTGCCGCCGTCGCCCCGTTCGCTTTTCCCGGATCGGCCTCGTCCGGCTGTGGCCCGAACAGCTCGTCCCACAGCTCGGTGATGATCTGCTCCGCAGTGCGGGTTCCACCCTCACGGACCCGCACCCGCCCGGACAGCGCGACGAGGGCGGCGTCCAGGCCGACCTCGTTGTCGTCGAGGGGTCGGCCGCGAACCGCGGCGAGCGACTGGACGACGGCGGCGAGGTCGATCGCCCCGCGAACCGACGAGCCGACCCGCAGATCCGGATGGTTGCGGGTTCGTCGGACCAGCTCCACGACCTTGGCCACCCACGCCGGGTCGAGCGCGGCGGCGTCTCGGCGCACGATCTCGGACTCGTCCGCGGCGTCCTGGTAGTCGACGGAGAGCCGACACACCCGGTCGTAGACGGCGCCCGAGATGCGCGCCGTGCCGATGGCGTCGAAGGGGTTCATGGCCGCGACGAGCCGGAACCCGGTGGCGGCAGCGATGCGCCCGTAGCGGGGGACGTTGAGCTCGCGCTCGCTCATCACGGTGATGAGCACGTTGAGGGTCTCCTCGGGGATCCGGTTGATCTCCTCGACGTAGAGCAGCGACCCGTCGCGCATCGCCGAGACGAGCGGGCCGTCGACGAAGGTGTTCTCGCCGTAGCCCTCGCTCATCACGAGCGACGGGTCGAAGTGTCCGACGAGGCGGGCCGGGGTCAGCTCGGCGTTGCCCTCGACGAACTCGAAGCCCAGACCGAGCTCGGCTGCGACGGCCCGCAGCAGGGTGGACTTCCCGGTCCCGGGCGGACCCTCGAGCAGGATGTGACGACCGGCGGCGAGGGCAGCGACGACGAGTTCGAGCTCGCGTCGGCGCCCGACGACGGAGGTGGAGAGTCGTTCGACGAGCGAGGCATCCATCAGTAGACGATGATCCCGCGGATGTTCTCGCCGTCGCGCATGGCGCGGTACCCCTCGTTGATCTCGTCGAGCGAGTACCGGTTGGTGATCAGCTCGTCCAGCTTGAGTTGACCCTCCTGGTACAGCGAGAGCAGTTTGGGGATGTCGGCGCGCGGGTTCAGCGAGCCGAAGATCGTCCCCTTGATCTCCTTGTTGTACATGGCCAGCTCGAACAGGTTGACCGCGGAGTGGGTCTGGGTGATCGGAGCGATGGCGGTGACGACGACCGTGCCGCCCTTCCCGCACAGTTGGGTGCCGAGCGCCATCATCTCCCCGTCGAGGACTCCGGGGGTCATGATCACCTTGTCGGCCATCTGGCCCCAGGTCATCTCCATCACCGCGGGCAGCGCCTCTTCCATCGAGGCGTAGGTGTGGGTGGCGCCGAGCTCCATCGCCTTCTCCCGCTTGAACTCCACCGGGTCGATGGCGATGACGTGCTTGGCGCCCGACATCTTGGCCCCCTGCACGGCGTTGATCCCGATCCCGCCGATCCCGACGACCACGGCGACGTCGCCGGGCGAGACGTTGGCGCGATGGGCAGCCGACCCCCAGCCGGTGGCCACGCCGCACGACACGAGCGCGACCGGCTCGAGCGACAGGTCGGGGTCCACCTTGATGAGCGACTCCTCGGCCACGCAGGCGTACTCGGAGAAGGTCCCGACCTTGGCCATCAGCGAGACGTTCTGCCCGTTGACGTGATGGCGATGGGTGCCGTCGGTGATCATGCCCCCGCCGAGGGTTCCCGCCCCCCGATCGCACAGGTTCTGGCGGCCCGACGAGCAGTAGCGACACCGCCCGCAGCTGGGGATGAACGACGCCGACACGTGATCACCAGGAGCGAGCGACGACACGCCGGCGCCGACCTCGACGACCACACCGGCGCCCTCGTGCCCGCCGATGATCGGGAAGAAGTTGTCCACGCCCATCAGGGCGAGGAGCTCCGGCGGCGGCACCATGTCGCCGGTCACGAAGTGCTCATCGGAGTGGCACAGCCCGGCGACCTTCCAGTTCACGAGGACCTCGCCCGCCTTGGGCGGGTCGACCTCGATCTCCTCGATCTTCCAGTCCTGACCGGTGCCCCACAGCACCGCCGCACGCGACTTCATGATCCGTTGCCCCCTGACTCGGCTTCCGACGGCGAAACCTAGTCAGGGGGTCGTCCGAAGGATCAGTCGTAGATCATCACGCCGCGGATGTTCTCCGCCCGGCGCATCGCCTCGTAGCCATCGTTGACGCCATCGAGGTCGTAGGTCCGGGTGACGAGGCCGTCGAGGTCGAGCTGGCCTCGCGGTACAGACCGAGCAGCTTCGGGATGTCGGCGGGGATTGCCCGAGCCGAACAGCGAACCGACGACCTGCTTCTCCATCAGGGTCAAGTCGAGCAGGCTCATGTTCGCCGAGACCTCCATCGCCGGATGGATGTTGGTCACGACGACCCGGCCCCGCTTGGCGGTCAGCGCCAAGGCCTCGGCCATGAGCGACCCCTGACCGACGCCCATGGTCATGATGACCTTGTTGGCCATCGTGCCCCAGGTGAGGTCGTTGATCATCGGGAGGGCTTCTTCCATCGAGGCCGCGGTGTGGGTGGCGCCGAACTCCATCGCCTTCTCCCGCTTGAACTCGACGGGGTCGATGGCGATGATCCGCTTGGCCCCGGCCAGCTTCGCGCCCTGGATGGCGTTGGCCCCGATACCCCCGACACCGACGACGGCGACGGTGTCGCCCGGGCCGACCTCGGCCGCGTACACCGACGAGCCCCAGCCGGTGACGACGCCGCAGCCGAGCAGGCAGGCCCGGTCCAACGGCACGTCATCGTCGATCTTGATGCAGCTCGCCTCGTTCACGACCGTGTGATAGGCGAAGGTCCCGAGCATGCACATCAGGCCGAGGTCCTTGCCCTGGGCGTGGTGGCGCGAGGTCCCGTCGACCTGCTTGCCGAGTCCGATGATCGCACCGAGGTCACACAGGTTCTGGTGCCCGGTGGAGCAGCTCGCGCAGCGACCGCAGGAGGGGATGAACCCGAACACCACGTGATCGCCGGGCTTGAGCCACGAGACGCCCTCACCGACCTGCTCGACCACGCCGGCACCCTCGTGGCCGCCGATGATCGGCAGCTCGAAGGGCAGATCGCCGGTGGTCAGGTGCTCGTCGGAGTGACACATCCCGGAGGCGGCCATCTTGACGAGGACCTCGCCGGCCTGCGGCGGATCGAGTTCGATCTCCTCCACGCTCCAGGGCGTGTTGGTCTCCCAGAGGATTGCGGCCTTGGTCTTCACGATGTCCCCCATCGGTTGGATCCCACGTGCCCGACCTGGGCACCGTCGCGGACTGTAGTTCGGTCCGAAGGCGGCCGGTCACCCGAGCGGCGATGGCAGGGGACGATCGCTCACGAACTCCAGCCGCTGCACGGCGCGGGTCATCGCGACGTAGAGCAGCCGGGCGCCCCGTCCCGGCCGGTCGGCGGTGACCTCGCCGAGGATCTGATGGGGATTGGCGACCACGACGGCGTCGAACTCCAGCCCCTTGACCGCCTCGGCCCCGAAACGGGGGATGTCGTGGCGGTCGAGGTGCTGGACGTGGCCGACACCCCGGTAGCCGATGGCCTCGAGCGCCTCGTCGATCGGGCCGTGGAGCTCGTCGGGCGCCACCACTCCCACCAATCGATGGTGATGCTTGAGCGCCTCCACCGTGCGGGCGACCGTCGCGGCCACCTCACCGGAAGCGACGAGCGCCAGGCCAGGTGGTGCGCCGATCTCGCGAACGCTTCGACTCTCGGAGACCTCGACCCCGGTGAGCGGCAGCAGCCGGTTGGCCTCCTCCAGGATCGGGGCGGGCACGCGGTACCCGATCGTCAGCTCGGCGATCCTCTGGCCCGGGGTTCCGAGGAACGAGCCCACCACCTCCCAGTCGCCCTGCCCGGCGGGGGTCGTGGACTGGGCGAGGTCACCGAGGATCGTGAAGGAGCCTTCCGGGCTCCGCCGTCCGACGCACCGCAGCCCGACCGCCGACAGATCCTGGGCCTCGTCCACCACGACGTGGCCGAAGGTGAACGGCGGCCCGTTCAGCAACGAGTTCGCCTCGTCGATCAGGAGTTGATCGGCCGCCGTCCAGCCCTTGTTCCTGCCTTTGCGGGTGAGCAGCAGGGCCCGCTCGGCGTCGTCGAAGACCCCGGCCGCGGCCTGGGCCAGCACGGCGGGGTTGGCGAGGAGCCGATCGATCAACTTCTCCGGCTTCGTCGTCGGCCATGCCTTGTTGAGCGCGGTCCGCAGCGCGCTCGCCGCCCCCCACGCCTCGTCTTTTCCCGATTTCCGCAGGACCTCGCGGCGGGCGAGGGCCTTGAGGCCCTCTTTGCGGGTGTGGAACGGGGCGGTCCCGCGCAACGCCTCGTCGAGCCAGGCCGCGATATCGTCTGGCTCGAACACGAGGGTGCGCACCCCGATCGGCACCCGGATCGCCTCGGTCGGCGCGGCGATGGTGTTGCGGATCGCCTGCGCCAACACGTCGAGCATCCTGGGGTCGCCCTTGAGCCGGGCGACCTCGGGCGGATCGATGGCCGTGACCTCGACCCGGGGCACTGCGAGATCGTGGATCGTGCGCTGCTGGACCGAACGCTCACCGAGCGAGGGCAGCACGTCGCCGATGTAGTCGAGGAACACCTGGTTGGGTCCCACGACCAGGACCTTCTCGCGCAACAGCCGGCGACGATGTTCGAACAGGAGATAGGCGGCCCGGTGGAGGCCGACCGCGGTCTTGCCCGTTCCCGGCCCGCCCTGCACGACCAGGCAGCCCTCGAGCGGGGCGCGGATCACGACGTCCTGTTCGGCCTGGATCGTGGCGACGATCTCGCGCATCTGCCCGGTGCGCTCGGCACCGATCTCGGCGAGCACGGGGTCCGGGATGCCGGAGGCGGCGTCGGGATGGTCCGGGTCGTCGAGCCGCTCGTCGAGGTAGGCGGTGAGCCGGCCGTCGTCGAGGGTGAAGCGACGGCGGTGGGCCAGGCCGACCGGGTCGGCGACCGTGGCCCGGTAGAACGGCGCCGCGATCGGCGCACGCCAGTCGACGACGACGGGGTCGTGAGCGGAGTCCTCGATGTGGCGACGACCGATGTACCAGCGATCCCCGCCCTCCTCGTCGATCCGCCCGAAGAACTGGCCCGCCCCCGGCGTCCGCAGATCCTCGAGCGCATCGGCCACGGTGACCTCGATGTACTCCTTGGTGATCGCGTCGGCCGCGGTCTCGGGGTCGACGCTCGACAGACGCTCGATCATGCCGTCGCGGCACGCGAGCGAATGGCGAAGGCGTTCCTGCTCGGTCGCGAGCTCCGGGAACGGAGCGGTGGAATCGGTGGTCGCCATAGGGGTGGTCGACCCTAGTTCAGGGCGGCGCGCCGAGGCCCTCGGGTTTCCGCCGGCCGGACGGCTCGAACCGGCTGCGGTGCCCGACCGTTCCACCGGAGTGGCTACGCTCGATCGACATGGAGCAGGAGACCGCCACCCAGACCGAAGCGACCGTCGAGGACAGCGACCTCGTGGTCGAGGAGCTCCTCGTGGAGGAGATCTCGATCGACGGGATGTGCGGCGTCTACTGAGCACGTCACCGGCTCCCACCGAGCTCCGAGCCCAGGCGTTGGAGCTCCACCCTCAGGTGGCACTGCGACCCGAGCCCTTCGGCGCGCTCGCCTATCACTACGGCAACCGCCGTCTCGTGTTCCTCCGCCACCCCGACGTCGTCCGGGTCGTGCAGGCCCTGGCGGATCATCCGAGCCTGGAAGCAACGCTCGAGGCGTGCGGGATCGCCGAGTCCCGCCGGCCCAGCTTCGAGACCGCCCTTGCCCAGCTTCGACGATCGGAGATCATCCGTGAGCGCTGAGACCCTGACCACCCAGATGAAGGCGGGCCTCGACGCCCCGATCTGCATCACGTGGGAACTGACGTACGCGTGCAACCTGGAATGCGTGCACTGCCTCTCGTCGTCCGGCCAGCGAGATCCTCGCGAGCTGACCACGGCCGAGGCGATGCGGGTCGTCGACGAGCTCCGTGCCCTGCAGGTCTTCTACGTGAACATCGGCGGCGGCGAGCCGATGATCCGGCGCGACTTCTTCGACCTCGTCGACTACGCGACCGGCAACGGCGTCGGGGTGAAGTTCTCCACCAACGGGGCCTTCATCGACCCCGCCAAGGCCCGACGCCTGTCGAGTATGGACTACCTCGACATCCAGCTCAGCCTGGACGGCGCCGACGAATCCACCAACGACGCCGTACGCGGTGCCGGTTCGTACCGCACCGTGCGCACGGCGATGGACAACCTCGCCGCCGCCGATTTCGGTCCGTTCAAGATCTCGGTCGTGGTGACCCGCCAGAACGCCGGGCAGCTCGATGCGTTCAAGGCGCTGGCCGACTCGTACGGCGCCCAATTGCGGATCACCCGGTTGCGTCCCGCCGGCCGCGGTGCCGACACCTGGCATCAGCTCCACCCCACCCACGAGCAGCAGGTCGCGCTCTACCACTGGCTCTCGGCCCACGGCGAGGGGGTGCTCACCGGGGACTCGTTCTTCCACCTCAACGCCCTCGGCGACCCGCTTCCCGGGCTCAATCTGTGCGGAGCCGGCCGAGTCGTCTGCCTGATCGATCCGGTCGGCGACGTCTACGCCTGCCCCTTCGTCATCCACGACGAGTTCCTCGCCGGCAACGTCCGCGACGAGGGTGGGTTCGCCAAGGTGTGGAAGCAGAGCGAGCTGTTCCGATCGCTCCGCGAGCCCGAGAGCCCCGGGGCGTGCGCTTCGTGCGGCAGCTACGACGCCTGCCAGGGCGGGTGCATGGCCGCCAAGTTCTTCACCGGGCTCCCGCTCGACGGTCCCGATCCCGAGTGCGTGAGCGGGCACGGCGCCCCCCTCGTCGAGCAGGTGCTTCCGGGGACCACCCCACGACCCTCCGCCGATCACTCCAAGCCGGTCCGGGTCGTGCTCACGCGCCGCGACGATCGAGCGCTCCAACCCGGCTGACCCGACCCCGATCCGATGGGTGCCACCTCGCCGGCCCCGGTGGCACGAGCCGCGCGAACGATCCGGCGGCTGCCGGCGACCCTGCTCGGCGGGCTGCTCGCCGTGCGCTTCATCGACGAGGGGTTCGGGTTCCTGCCGAGCGGCGCGATCGAACAGATCCGCGCCGATCTCGACATCGGGTACACGGCGATGAGCCTCGTGCTCGCCGCTCCCTACGCCGGCTCGCTTCCGGCCCTGTGGCTCACCGCCCGCTCCGACCGCACCGGGCGTCGGTCGATCGTGCTCGTGGGCACCGCGCTGATGGCGCTCTCGCTGATCGGATTCGCGGTGGCCACCCTCACGGCGGTGGCGGTCGCCGCGGCGATCCTGTGGGGCTTCGGCGGGTCCCTGATGGTGCACGGCGCCGAACTGGAATTCGCGCTCGTCGGCGACGACGCGCCGGCCGGTGAGCTCAAACGGCGACTGCGGGTCTGCAACCTCTGGGGGACCGTGGGCGACGTGCTCGGTCCCCTGCTGCTCGGGGCGATCCTCGCGGTCGGATGGTCGTGGCGGGTGTCGTTCTGGACCGGTGCGGCAGTGACGCTCGCCTATCTGCTCTGGCTCGTCAGGTACGAATTCTCCCCGGCCCGGGCCGAACCGGAGGACGACGATGCTCCGGCGTGGCGCGACCCGACGGCGTGGCGTCTCGGTGCGTTCGCCTTCCTCCTGATGCCGTTCGACGAGACCTGGCTGGCGTTCCTCATCGCGTGGTTGCAGGTCGACGGCGGGTGGACCGGGTCGGCTGCCGCCGTGGCCGGGGTGGTCGCCGTGCTCGGCGCCGCGCTCGGTTTCGGTCCGGTCGCAGCGCGGGTGGCGAACCGCAGCGATCGCGCACTGCTCGTCGCCGTGGCGTCGGTGCTGGCCGTTGCGGGCGCGGTCGTCGCCGGTGTTCCGCCCGTGCTCGCCGTCGCCGCCGGCTTCGTCGTCAACGCAGCGACCGCGGTCGGCTGGGTGACGCTGCAACACGCCGCGCTGACGTTGCGGCCCGGGGCGGAGGGACGGGTCATGTCACTGATCGTCGCGATCGAGCACACGACGGTCGTGCTGCCGGTGGCGCTCGGCGCGGCCGCCGACCGATTCGGCCTGGCGTGGGTGTTCGGGAGCTACGCCGGGCTCGGGATCGTGGCGGCGGCCGTGGCGACGACGATCGGCGGCGGTCGGCGTCCCGCCTGATCACACCGCCGTCAGGCGGACGCGGTGGCGTCCATCGCCGCGACGTACCCGAACGTGACGGCCGGCCCGATCGTGCCGCCCGGCCCCCAGTAGGCCTGACCGGCCGGCGACGAGACACAATTGCCCGCTCCGTACAGCCCGGGGATCGGGATGCCGTCGGCGTCGAGCACGCGGGCACGACCGTCGACCACCGGTCCGCCTTTCGTGTCGAGCGCTCCCGGTCCCACGATCACGCAGTGGTACGGCCCGTCGGAGCGGAACCGATGCATCGCCGCCAGCGGATTGGCGCCTCGGGGCGGACCGGCCCACGTACGTTCGATGGCGGACGAGCCCCGTCCGAAGTCCTCGTCCAGGCCGGCGTCGGCGTACCGGTTGAAGCGATCGATCGTGGCGGCGAGCGTGGCCTCGAAGTCGTCGGCGAGTCGCACGCCGCCCGTGTGCGGTTCCAACGCAACGAGCCGCTCGCGCAGCGCCGCGGCGAGCGCAGGGAGATCCGGCGCCGACACGATGATCGACGGGACCTCGTCACCGGGGAGCGGGATCGGCCACCGGAACCTCGACGGATCGATCGATTCCATCACCGCCTGATCGAACACCATGAACAGCAACAGGTTCGGATATTCGAGCCGGCTCGGATCCCAGACGGCGTGGATCTGGCCGCGCTCGTTGTAGACCGCCTTTTCGTTGACGACCCGCTCGCCATGCCGGTTGACCATGACCATCGAGTCGCCGAACGGGGAGTACACGTCCTTGCTCGTCACTCGATGCTTCACCGCCAACTCGACCGCGCACTGGGACCACCACGCGTGCGACATGTTGCCGAACCGAGCACCGGCCTCGATCCCGATCCTCACGAAGTCCCCCGTCGCGGACTCCGACGCCGCGCCGCCGAGCACCGGACCGCGAAGGTACGTCCGGACGAGTTCTTCGTCGTGCAGGAAGCCACCGGTCCCGAACACCACACCGCGCCGGGCCCCGACCAGCACGGTGCGGGTGCCCGTTCGCGCCTCCACGCCGAGGACCCGACCGGAGTCGTCCCGGATCAGATGAGCGACCCGGTGCTCGAGGAGCACCCGAGCGCCGTGGGCCTCGGCCGCGCTCAGCAGGCCGTCGACGAGCAGTTGGCCGCCGGTCGGGTCGATACCACGACGCCACCCATCGGGAAATCTCGGCTGCACCACCCGTCCCAGGGGCGCAGCATTCTCGGGGAGCCCGGCGTAGTAGTCGGGATAGTCGACGCCTTCGAGCACGAACCCGCCTGCGGCGACGAGCGCTTCGAGTGCCTCACCGCCCCGGTCGTAGATGGTCTCCAGCAAGGCGTACTCGTTGGCGGCGAGCCCGAGGGTCGGCTCATCGGCGCGAAAACGGATCGGATAGGCGGTGCGGGCGAGATAGCGAAGCGCCTGGTCCCGTGGATCGGCGATGCCTCGCGCCTTCATGACCGGGTTGGCGGGCACCCACATCACCCCGCCCGACTTGCCGGTGGTGCCGCCGGTGAACGACGCCTTCTCCAGCACCACCACGCCGGCACGTCGACTCGAGGCGGTCAGCGCTGCGGCGGCGGCAGCCGCACCGCTTCCCACCACCACGAGGTCGGCCACGATGTCCCACTCGTCGCCCCAGTCGTCCCCAGCGTCAGCCATCTCGCCATACTGCATCGACCCGGGGCCGTTTTTCCAACGATTGTCATAAGAACCTGGCGGACCCCCGGTGCGCCGGCGCCTCCACTCGTAGGATGCCGCTCGTGCCGAAGGTGATCGATCACGACGAACGCCGCCGGCAGGTGTCCGCAGCCGCCGGCCGGATCGTTGCCGACGAGGGCACCGACGCGCTCACCATCCGCCGGGTCGCCGAAGCCCTCGACTGCTCGACCGCCGTCGTCTCGTACTACTTCCGGGACAAGGACGAACTGCTCCTCCACACCTACCGAACGAGCGCGCTCGACGCCAGGGCCCGGATCTCCGCGATCGAGGAACGCGACCCCGGAGACGTGCGCGGCATCCTCCATGCGATCCTCCCGCTCGACCGGGTCCGGGCCGACGCGTGGAAGATCTGGTTGAGCTTCTTCGGGATCGCGCTCGGGCGCCCGGAGCTGAGCGCCGAGCAGCAACAGCGGATCCTCGCCACCGAGGTCACCGTGGAGCGGGCGCTGCGGGTCGCGTCGTCACGGGGCGACCTCGCTCCCGGCTTGGATCTCGGCGCCGAGGCCAAGGCCCTGCTCGGGCTGGCCATCGGGATCGCCGCCCAAGCGTCGTTCGATCCACGCCGTTGGACCCGCGCCGCTCAGATCCGGGCGATCGACGACGCCCTGCTCAGACTGCAGCCAGGTGGTGCCGGACCTTGTCGGTGAGGACGTGTTCGGGCTGAGCGCCCACCACGGTCTCGAGCAGCTTGCCGGACCGCAGGAACACCAGCATCGGGATGCTCGACGCTTGGAACGATCGAGCGATCATCGGGTTGGCGTCGACGTCGACCTTGACGACCTTGAGGTCGCCGACGAAGTTCCGAGCGAGCTTCTCGAGCACCGGGGCCACCATCCGGCACGGCCCGCACCAGGCGGCCCACAGGTCCACCAGGACGAGTTGATCGGTGTCCACGGCCTCACGGAACTCGGCGTCGGCCACGTTGACCAACCACGGGAGGTCGGTGTGGCACGAGGCGCAGCGAGGCCGCCCCGAGGCCGTCTTCGGGAGCCGGTTCTTCGTCCCGCACTTGGAACAGACCGCCACGTCACCAGCTGCGTCATGAGCCATGTCATTCGCCATACCCCCAGGCTATGCCCCCGGGCCGACGTCCTGCCGGTACTCGGCGAGACGTCGGCGATACGGTGACCTCGATGCGAAGTGACGACATGAGCGTCGCCATCTTGGAGGCGGCGGGCCGACTGTTGAACGACGAGGGCCCCACGGCGCTCACCGTTCGACGGATCGCGTCGGCGGCGGGCGGGTCCACGATGAACGTCTACTCCCGCTTCGGGGGCAAGGACGGGGTCGTCGAGGCGCTGTTCCGCGAAGGCTTTCGCACCCTGCACCAGATGATGGAGCCGTCGATCGCGATCGAGGACCCCCTCGAAGCCCTGCACGAGTGTGGCGAGGCGTACCGGCGATTCGCGCTCGCCCATCGGCCGTTCTACGCGGTGATGTTCGGCGGCGCGGTCCCCCGGTTCGAACCGTCCGCGGAGGCGGCGGAGGAGTCGCTCGCGACGCTCGGGGTGCTGGCCTCGTTGGTGGAGCGGGCGATGGCGGCGGGGGTGCTCGCAGCGGGCGACCCGATGTCGGTCGCGGTCGCGCTGTGGGCCACCAACCACGGCCTGGTCAGCCTGGAAATGCAGGGCCATTGCCCGGTCGACCCCTCGAGCGTCCACCGGGCCACGCTCGACGCCTTGGTGCGCGGACTACTCCCGTAGGAGTCCGGTAGCGTCGGGTGGATCATGTTCGCCGGCATCATCACCGACGTCACCAACCGCCTGTTCGACCTGTCCGGGATCTGGTGGTTCCTCGCCTTGATCCTCGTGATCGCGTTCTTCGACTCCGTCATCCCGGTCGTGCCGAGCGAGACCCTCGTCATCATGGGCGGCATCGCGGCGTCGCAGCACCAGTACTCCGTCCTCCTCGTGATCCTGCTCGGCGCGGTCGGCGCCTTCCTCGGCGACAACACCGCCTACGCGCTGGGGAATCTGGCTCGACCATGGTTCGAGCGGCGCGCCGAGGCCCGGCCGAAGTTCGGCAAACGGCTCGAGTGGGCCAAGGAACAGATCGCGGTGCGCGGCGGCATGTTGCTGATCACGGCCCGCTTCATCCCGGGGGGCCGCACTGCGCTGACGCTGTCGAGCGGCATCACCCGCCAGCCGCGCCGTTGGTTCTTCGGCTGGATCACCGCCGCCGTGCTCATCTGGGCGACGTACGCCGCGATGCTCGGCTACATCGGCGGCAAGGCGGCCAAGGACAACCACACCGCGGCCTTCATGATCGCCTTCGGCACCGCGCTCGGCGTCAATGCGGTGATCGAACTGGTTCGTCACTTCCGGAAGCCGAAGTCGGCCCCGGTCTGATCCCGTCCAGGAACGCCGTCACGAGCGTCTCGACCTCGGCGGGGCTCGTCGACTGACGGGTGAAGAACCGTCGGTAGAACAGCGGACCGAGGAATCGCGAGGCCGCCAGCTCCGGGTCGATGTCCGGGGCGATCTCACCCTCGGCCACGGCCAGCTCGAACCGGGCGACCAGCGCAGCCCGACGGCGAGCGGCGTGGTCGCGGGCGATCGAGTCGACCTCGGCGGAACGCTCGGCCTCGTCGATGAGCGCCGGCACCGCCTTCGCCCACGGCTGGTCCTCGAGTTTGGCGACGAGGTTCCGGGCGTGTTCGTGCAAGAAGTCGTGGAGCGAACCGCCCGCGCTCTCGCCGACGCACGGGTTGATGTGGTCGAACGCCGCCACCAAGAGCTCGGCCCGCGTCGAGAACAGCCGGTAGAGCGTGGTCTTGGCCACCCCGGCGCGTTCGGCGACCCCTTCCATGGTCACGCCGATGGCGCCGGCGTCACGGACGAGTTCGGCCGCAGCCTGGACGATGGCCGCCCGGCTGCGGGCGACCCTCGGGTCCAGTCGATCCGCCATCATCGGGCTCAGTGCCCCGGGGTGGCGGTGACGTCGTTGCCGTCGGGATAGAACACGGCCTGCGCCACCCCGACCAGCAGGGCGACGAGCGCCGCGACCCGCAGGCCGGTCTGCCCGCCGTCGACGAAGGCCGAACGCACCGCGGCGAGCAGCCCATCGGCCGCACCGTCGCCCGATTGGGCCCGCAGCCCTTCGGCGACCTGCGCGGCACGGCCCACGTTGCGCTGGGCCTGCTCCGCGAGCGCCGTCGGGAGCTGCGCAAGGGCCGACGCGACGTGGTCCCGGTAGACCGCGGTGACCACGGAGCCGATCACGGCGATCCCGATGGCGCCACCGAGTTCCCGGGTCGTGTCGTTGACGGCAGAGCCGACCCCGGCCTTGTTCGGCGGCACGCTGGAGAACAGTCCTGCAGTGAACGACGGCATGGTGCAGGCCATTCCGGCCGCCGTGATGCAGAGGAACAAGGCGATGATCGGGTACGGCGTCCCGCCGTCCATCGTCGACATGAGGAAGAGGCCGACCGCACCGATGATCGGACCGCCGGCGACCATGCGCCGCACCCCGATCCTCTGGGCGAGCGTCGCCGAACGGGGTGCGACGAGGATCATCACGAAGGCGAACGGAAGGGTGGCCAGGCCGGCCCGCAGCGGCGAGTAGCCCCGCACGTACTGGAGGAACTGGCTGAGGACGAAGAAGGTCGAGAACATGGCGAGGAACATCGCCGTGATCCCGAGCGCCGACATCGAGAACCGACGGTTCGTGAAGAACTTCATGTCGAGCATCGGCTCCGGGTTCCGGAGCTCCCAACCGACGAAGGCGAGCAGACCGAGCACGGCGACGACGAACCCGCCGACCACCAGACCGCTCCCCCAACCCTTCTCCGGACCCTCGATGATCGCGAACAACAGGGCGCTCAGTCCGACGGTCGACAGCACGGCGCCGAGCGGATCGAGCCGAGCGGGGTGTGGGTCCTTGGAGTCCGGCGCCATGATCACGATGGCCACGAACGTGATGGCAGCGATCGGGACGGCGAGGAAGAACACCGAGCCGTACCAGAAGTGGTTGAGGAGGAAGCCGGCGATGACGGGCCCGATCGCCCCGCCGGCGCCGGCGAAGCCGGCCCACACGGCGATGGCCTTGGCCCGTTCGTGCATCGGGAAGACCGAGCCGAGCAGCGAGAGCGTCGACGGCATGATCAACGCTGCGCCGATGCCCATCACGCCGCGGAACGCGATCAGCACGTTCGGGTTCTCCGAGACGCTGCAGAGGATCGAGGCGACGGCGAAGATCACCAGCCCGGTGAGCAGCGCGCCCTTGCGGGAGAAGCGATCGCCGAGGGCCCCGGCGAAGAGCAGCAAGCCGGCGAAGACCAGCCCGTAGGCGTCCACGATCCACAGGATCTGGGTGTCGGTGGGCTCCAACTCACGAGCCAGGCTCGGGATCGCGACGTTGACCGAGGACACGGTCGCCACGACGAGCACGAGGCAGAGGCACAACGCGCTGAGGATGTACCAGCGGCGGTGGTAGACGGCGGGGTCGATCCCGTAGGTCTCGACGTCAGCGGGTTGAGTGGTGGTCACGCGGTCCTCCCAGAAGTTCGCTCCACGACCGTAGCGAAACGAACCACGATTCGCTACGGCTCCGTAGCGAATCTCGGGGACGGGACCTCAATGCTCCCGGCCGGCGCCGGAGGGGGTTCAGCGTCGGCCGGGAGCACGAAGGAGGTTGCTCAGGCACACCGCCGAGCAGATTGGCCGAACACGAGCCGGAGCTCGATCAGCGACACTTCGAGGTCGCGGCGTTCGAGGCCGGCCGAGGCGGCCAACGCCAGCGCGGCTCGGTTGTTGCGAGCCACCAGACACGACGCGGAGCCGAGTTCCTCGAGGTCGTCGTGGAAGATCACGCTGCGCAGCAGCTTGGTGCCCAGCCCGGCGCGACGCCAGGGTGATCGAACCTGGATCGAGAATTCGGCACCCCGATCCCGGCGGGGCAGTTCGACGTGGGCCAGCCCGACGATGGTCGAGTCCACGATCGCCACGAAGCTCGGACCGGCGATCGGATGCAGCAACCGTGACGTGGACATCGATCGCATCGGGACGTTCGTCCGCTGACCGAAGAATCGGGGCTCGGAGGCGATCGACTCGACGAAGTCGGCAACGGCGGCCGCGTCGAGCGACGGAACCATCGGTCGGATCTCGGAACGGACTGCGGTGAGCAACGCCGTCGTGGACATGGATGCGAGTCTGGGACCGGCCGATGACCGGCTCGTGTCTCGAATGTGAACGCTCTGCGTCGCGGGTGACGGTGCCCGATACGGTGCGCGACATGAAGGGACCGAGCACGGCGACTGCCCTTGGCGGGCACACGTGGACCGAACTCGCTGCCGGGCCACGAGCGATCGTCGTGGTACCGCTCGGCTCCTGCGAACAACACGGGCCCCACCTCCCGCTCGACACCGACACACGAGTCGCAATAGCCCTGTGCGAGCGCTTGGCTGGCGCCCGGGACCGGGTGCTCGTCGCCGCGCCACTGGCGATCGGCGCGAGCTGGGAGCACGACGGCTTCCCCGGCCTGCTCTCGATCACCAGCGAGCTGCTCGCCGCGGTGTTGATCGAGTTGGGTCGCTCGGCCGATTGGGCCGCGGGCTTGATGTTCGTGAACGGACACGGCGGAAACGGGGCGGGGCTCCGGCGCGCCGTCGAGACGCTCCGACGCGACGGTCGCAAGGTGACGTCGTGGTCGCCTCGGATCCCCGGCGGCGACGCCCACGCCGGCGAGACCGAGACCTCGCTCCTGCTCCATCTGGCACCAGATGCCGTGCGACCGGACCGACCGGTCGGGTACACCGGAGACCTCGAGCAGGTCGTCCGGTCCGGAGTGGCGGCGGTGAGCGAGAACGGGATCCTGGGCGACGCGAGCGAGGCGACGGCGGCGCGCGGCGCCGCCGTGTTCGAGACCCTGGTCGACGACCTGCTGGCCGTCCACGACCTCGCCTTCGGAGCTCCATGAGCAGTCCGGACCGGTTCGTGCTGGACGCTTCGACCGTCGTGAGCGACGACGGGTCCGTCGTCCTCGGTGGATCGCCGCTGGTCGTGCTCCGGCTCACCGGTCCCGGGGCGTCGACGATGCGCAGTCTCGTCGACACCGGGACCGCGCTCCCCGGCAGCCGGGTCCTCGTCGACCGCCTCCTCGATGGAGGACTCGTCCATCCTCGAGTCGAGCCCGGCTCCGGGCCGCCCCCGGGCTCGGTCGCCGTCGTGATTCCGGCGCTGGCGCCCGATCGCCGCGACCTCGAATCGGTCGTGGCGACGCGGTCGGCCGGTTTCGACGAGATCATCGTCGTCGACGACGGCAGCCCGGAGCCGATCGGGATGGTCGACGGGGCCGCATCGTGCGGCTCCCGGAGAACCGAGGGCCGGCGGCAGCTCGCTCGGCGGGTCTCGCCGACCGATGCCCCGTTCGTCGTTTTCCTCGATGCCGACACCGTGCCTCAGCCGGGCTGGAAAGGATCCTCGACCACTTCGTCGATGAACGTGTCGGCTTGTCGCTCCCGGATCCGAGCGATGGCGGGCGATCCGCGCGCGTGCTCGCCAGGTACGAGACCTGGCGCCCGCCGCTGGACCTCGGGCCGGAACGCGGTCGGGTACGGAGCGGCGCTCGGGTCAGCTACGTCCCGTCGAGCCGATCGCCGTCCGGCGCTCGGCGATCGAGGCCGTCGGCGGCTTCGATCACGCCCTGCGGGTCGGGGAGGACGTCGACCTCGTCTGGCGACTCGACGAGGCCGGTTGGCGGTGCCGGTACGAGCCGGACGCCGTCGTCTTCCACCGGACTCGTCCACGCTCCGGCGCTGGCTGAACCAGCGTTTCCGCTATGGCACGTCAGCCGCCGCGCCTCGACGAACGCCATCCGGGCCGGTTGGCACCGATTCGGGCCGGGGGTGGTACGTGGCCGCATGGCTGGTGGAAGCGCTGGTGTCGCCCAGCGCCGGTGCAGTGACTGCGGCCGCGCAGGTCGCCGCAGTGGCCAGGAAGCTTCCGGCCATGCCCCAACGCACCGAGCAGGCGATCCGGCTCGGCGGCCAGGCCACCGGATACACCGGCCGAGCGCTGGCCGAGTCAGCGATCAGGGCCTGGTGGCCGGCAGTGATCCCGCTCGCCCTCGTGTCACGACGTGTTCGCCGAGCGGTGGCGGTGGCGATCGTCGCTCCCCGCTGATCGATTGGCTCCACGATCGCCCGGCATCGATCGACCCGGCGACCGCCGTAGCCCTTCGCACGGTCGACCACGCCGCCTACGGAGCCGGCGTGTGGGTGGGTGCCGCCCGCGGCCGTCGGTGGAACGTGCTGAGGCCGGTGTTCACGTTCCAGATCGCGGTGATGTCGGCCGGTCTACCGTGCGTCGCGACAGTTCTCGACCGTTCCTCGGAGGCACCATGCGACTCCTGCTCACATCGGCCGGCATCAGCAACGCCAGCATCCACGAGGCGTTGGTCGGGTTGCTCGGCAAACCGGTCGAGGAGTGCAGCGCGCTCTGCATCCCGACCGCGCCTACGGCCATCCCCATGTCGGTCCGGGTGAACGACCCTGGAGATTCGTGAGCGGTCACGACGACTTGCAGATGACCCAGCTGGGTTGGAAGTCGATGGGCCTGCTGGAGCTCACGGCACTTCCCACCATCGACGCCGAGCGTTGGGTGCCGCTGGTGCAGGAGACCGACGTGCTGCTCGCAGCGGGCGGCGACGCCGGCATACCTCGGTCACTGGATGCGAGCGTCCGGTCTGGCCGACCTGCTGCCGACCCTGAACGACACGGTCTGGGTCGGCCTGAGCGGTGGCAGCATGGTCATGACCCCGGAGATCGGCGCCGAGTTCGTGGGCTGAGGCACCCGAGCGGGGACGATCGAACCCTCGGCGTGGTCCGGTTCTCGATCTTCCCGCACCTGGACGGCATGCCGTTGCAACACGATGCAGGCCGCCGAGCGGTGAGCCGCGGCGCTCGACGGTCCCGCCTACGCCATCGACGACCAGACCGCCCTACGCGTCGTCGACGGCACGGTCGACGTCATCTCCGAGGGCCACTGGCGCCGCTTCGACCGCTGAGGGTCAGGACTGGGAGAGCGCCCACCGGCGGGAGAGGTCGTTGCAATCGGCGCAGGCGGACTGGGGAGCACGCCCCACCGCATCAAGCGGTTGAAGATCCAACAACCGAGGCAGAACCCCAGTCCGCCTCCAGGGAGGCTGCCAGCGCCAAGCCGGCGACGAGGACGTAGCTCACCGCCGGCGCGCCGAGCAGCCACGCGATCGAGGCAACGCCGGTGAAGGTGGCGCCCATCCCCTGGGCGAACCGCTTGGGCGAGCCCGTGACCATCCGGTGGGTGCCCGGCACCAACGGGGTGACCACGCGGGTGACGAACATGCCGAGCGGGCTGAGGGTCGGCCCGGTGAGCACCCGGGCGAAGAACCCGCAGGTCAGCGGGACGAGCACCCAGCCGCTGCGAAGGCCGAGAAACGCCACGGCCTGGAGGACGGCACCGGTGGCCACCAACCGGGCCGAGGTCTCGTTGAGGGTGCTGGGGAAGCCGAGGAAACGCCGCACGCCGCCACGTTACGACGCAATTCCCGACTGAACAACTCGGATTTGTCGGGATTCAACCCGACCAGGCGTTCGGTCCCCGGAGCTCCCCACCTCCTCGGTTGCTTCGTCCGATGGCCGTCGTGTTCACCGTGGATCACGATGCCTGGCAGGCCGGCGTCCAGGCGATGGTCGATCGCCTCGGAGATCGCCTGTTGCCGGTGGTCAAAGGCAACGGCTACGGCTTCGGACGCCCCGAGCTCGGGCGCCTGTGCCACGAGTTCGGCGTGCCGGAGGTCGCGGTCGGGACGGTGTTCGAGTTGCAGCCCGAACTCTCGCCGATGCGTCAACTGGTGCTCACGCCCACCTCGAGCCGTACGAGGTCCCTCCAGCGCTCGACACCGTGTGGACCTGTTCGACCGACGCGCAGGTCCGAGCGGCTCGCGAATCCGGCGCGGGGGTGGCGATCAAGCTGGTTTCGTCGATGCGACGATACGGGACCACTCGATCGAGTCCGCCGCCCTGATCGATTCGGCCGGCGAGATCGAGTCCTTCGTGTTCCCGCGCCGCTCGCCGGAAGCGACGAGGATCGGGTGGCCGAGCTGGAAGCCTGGCTCCCCCATCTGCCCGCCGTGCCGGTCTCGACCAGCCACCTCTCGGTCGAGGCCTTCGAGCGGCTCGCCGATCGCTCGGGTCGGCCACTGCAGCTGCGGGTCGGCACGGCACTCTGGCACGCCCGACGCGACGCGCTGCGGCTCGGCGCCGACGTGCTCGAGGTCGCCCGGTCGCCGCCGGGAGCGCTGCGGCCTACCGCCAGACCCGCCTCGCGGCCGACGGGCACCTCGTGATGATCGGGGCGGGGACGGCTCACGGGGTCCATCCGCTCCCCGACGGTCGCAGCCCGTTCCATTTCGCCCGCACCCGCCTGGCACTGATCGAGCCCCCGCACATGCACACCTCGATGGTGCTCGTTCCCGACGGCGACCCCACACCGAGGGTCGGCGAGGTGGTCGACGTCCAGCGGCCGCTCACCCAGAACCGTTCCCGACCGCATCGTGGATCCGCTGATGTTCGCCGCCATCCCCGATGCCTCGGCTCCGCCTGGGCGACCGGCCCGTCTCCCCGGTTTCGACGTGGTGCGGGGCGTCGCCCTCATCGGTGTGGTGGTCATGAACACCACGGGTACCTGAACGGCGGTCCTGCACCGATCCGTCGTGGGCCGAGCGGCTCTTCGATCCGTTCGGGGACCGCTGTCGACCTGGTTCGCGGCGACGTTCGTGATGATCGCCGGCGTGGGCGTGGTGCTGCTGACCATCGGGCCCGCCTCGGCGGCGAGCCATGGAGATCGCTCGGGAGCGGCGGTTGATCCGGCGCGGCGTGTTCCTGCTGACGCTGGGCTACGTCGTCGACTGGATCTGGCAGGGCACGATCCTCTTCTACTACGGCGCCATGTTCATCCTCGCGGCCGGGCTGTTCACCCTCCGGATCCGTTGGCTCGTCGGCATCGGCTGGGCCAGCGTGCTGGCGGCCTGGTCCATCCAGCTGTGGGCGTTGCAACGGTTCCTCGACGGCTCCAGCGCGGATGCCCTGCTGGCCGAGGGCCGATGGTCCTGGGACCCGGCCTCGATGCGCAGCCCGTGGCGGCTGGTGACCGACATCTGGGTCAACGGCACGCACCCGCTCCTGCCCTGGCTGGGATTCTTCTGTGCGGGGATGGTGATCGGCCGGCTCATCCCTCACCTCGACGTGTGGCGGCGCGGGCTGATGCTCGCCGGCGGTGTCCTGCTCGGTGCGGGCTATGGGATCGCCACGGTGATCGACCGAGCCATCACCGAACCCGACCGCCCGTTCCTGGTCCACCTGAGCGCGCTCGGGCAGACCGATCCGTACAGCCGCCAACCGCTGTACTTCGTCACCACGTTCGGGTCCTCGTTGATCGCCGTGGTCGGGATCGCCTGGCTCGGCGATCGGTACGCGAGCTCCCCGGTGATCGACGTGTTGCGCCGTGCCGGGCAGATGACGCTCACGCTCTACCTGGCGCACATCGTCGTGTTCGACCTGCTCGTCACCGACCTGGGAATGGTTCAGCCGACCGGGCTCGACACGGCGCTGGTGTTCGCCGTCTGCTTCTGGGTCGTGGCGATCGCCGCCGGATCGTTCTGGAACCGGGTCGTCGGCCGGGGCCCGGCCGAGTGGGTCTACCGCAAGTTCTCCGAGTGAGCGGTCAGCAGCTCACTCCGGCGCGTCTCATTCCGAGAACGTGTCGCAGGAGTCACTCGAACCGGACTCGTAGCCCTTGGTGAACCAGGACACTCGCTGCTGGGAGGTCCCGTGGGTGAACGAGTCGGGGTCGACGTAGCCGCCGCTGCGCTTCTGGATCGTGTCGTCGCCGACGGCGGCCGCTGCGTTGAGCGCCTCGTTGATCTCGTTGGCGTTGTCGAACTGGTTCCTGGCCTTGGCGTCGTGGGCCCACACGCCGGCGAGGCAGTCGGCCTGCAACTCGAGCCGCACGGACAGCGCGTTTGCCTGCGACGGATTGCGTTGCTGCTGGGTGCGAACCTGATCCGAGATCCCGAGCACGTTCTGGATGTGGTGGCCGTACTCGTGGGCGACGATGTACTGCGCCGCGAGGTCCCCCTGGGCTCCGAACTGGTTCTGGAGCTGCACCAGGAAGTCGAGGTCGAAGTAGACCTTGGAATCCAGGGGGCAGTAGAACGGGCCCATCTGGGCCTGACCCGGGCCGCAGCCGGTCTGGGTCGCGCCGGAGAAGAACACGGTCGGCGCGTAGGCGTAGTCCCGCCCGGCGGCCGAGAAGGTCTTGTCCCAGAACGTCTGCACGTCCTCGACGCCGCCGCACACGATCTGGGCGATCTCGGTGTCGCACGGGTTGCCGCCCGAGGCCGACGACACCGCTTCGTCCGCCGGGGCCAGCCCGGCCGACGGCACGCCGTACCCGCTCGAACCAGCCGAGGCGCCGCCACCGAGGAGCTTGGGCAGAAACGCCATCGCGAGTACGACGATCAAGCCGAGCAGCCCACCGCCGGCCTTGATCGGAATGCCGCCGCCTCCGCCGCCACCGCCACCGCCACCGCTCGGGAACGGGAAGCTGAGTCCGCCTCCTCCGCCTCCACCGCTGCGCTGCCCTCGCCGGTCCTCGATCATCGAGCTGTTGCCGGACTTGCGGATCTTGGTCAACTCATACTCCGTTCAGCGAACGCGCGTTCGGTGCCGGAACGATCCGGCGAGGTGTTCACAGGCGATGGCCACGTACTTGGTGACCACGTACTCGTCGATACCGAAGCGCCCACCCTCACGACCGTAGCCGGAATGCTTCACGCCACCGAAGGGGACGTTGGCCGCCGAGATCAGCCCGGTGTTCATCCCCACGATTCCGTGCTCGAGGCCCTCCGCGACAGCGGAACAGGCGAGCGTGGTCTCGGGTGTGGGCGTAGGCCGCCAGGCCGAACAGGGTGGAGTTCGCCATCGCCAGGGCGTCGATCTCGGTGTCGAACGGGGTGATGCCGAGCACGGGCCCGAACGTCTCCTCCCGGGCGATGTCCATGTCCGCGTCGATCCCGAGCAGGACGGTCGGGGCGAAGAAGCTGCCCGAGTCGTACTCGCCGCCGGTCAGCGTGGTGCCGCCGACGATGCACTCCGCCCCCTTGGCGATGGCGTCGCGGACGTGGCGCTCCACCTTCGCCAGCCCGTCGCCGTCGATCAGCGGGCCGACGGTGACTCCGGTCCGCAGACCGTTGCCGACCTGGAGCTCGGCCACCTTGGCCGCGACGCGAGCCGTGAAGTCGTCGACGATCGACCGCTGCACGTACACCCGATTCGTGCACACGCAGGTCTGGCCGGCGTTGCGGAACTTGCAGGCGATCACCTGATCGACCGCTCGGTCGAGGTCGGCGTCGTCGAAGATGAGGTACGGGGCGTGCCCGCCGAGTTCGAGCGAGAGCTTGACGATCTGCTCGGCCGAGGCCTCGATCAGCAGCCGTCCGACCTCGGTGGAGCCGGTGAAGCTCACCTTGCGCACCCGGCCGTCGCCGAACAGGGCTCCCGACACCGTCGCCGCGTCGTCGGAGGTGATCACCCCGAGCACCCCGGGCGGGAGGCCGGCGTCGATCAGGGCCTCGGCCACGGCGAGCGCGGTCAGCGGCGTGCTCTCGGCGGGCTTGATGATCATCGGACAGCCCGCCGCCAAGGCGGGGGCGATCTTGCGGGCCAACATCGCCGCCGGGAAGTTCCACGGGGTGATGGCGGCGGTGATCCCGATCGGCTCCCGGGTGACGAGCACCCGCTGATCGGGCTGCTGGGACGGCACGATCATCCCTTCGATCCGCTCCGCCTCACCGGCGAACCACTCGAAGAAGCTGGCGGCGTACTCCACCTCACCCGTGGCCTCGGCGAGGGGTTTGCCCTGCTCCTCGGTCATCAGCCGCCCGATGGAGTCGGCCCGGTCGCGCAGCAGGCCGGCGGTCCGGTGCAACAATCGGCCTCGCTCGCGCGCCACGGTCCTCCGCCAGCCGGGGAAGGCCGCCGCGGCGGCGTCGATGGCGAGCAGCACGTCGGCTGCTCCCCCGTCGCTCACGGTCTGCAGGACCACCCCGGTGGCGGGGTTCGTGACGGCGTAGGTGGCTCCGGTCGTGGCGTTGACCCAGTTCCCGTTGATCAGCAGCGAAGCTCGGCCCGGTGTCGACATGGCCCTCACGGTACCCGTCGTCATCAGCGTCGCCTGCCGTCAGCCGCCGTTGCGGGCGGCGTAGTCCGCGATCAGGGCGTCGGCTCGTGCCGCGGCGTCGGCGAGCGTGGCCGTCACGTCGCCGCCCCCGTAGATCTCCGCCATCGCCGTCGCGAGCGCGGCCCGCACCTGGACCATCGGCCCCAGCAACGGGGCGACCGCGAGCGGAGCGTCGGCGGTGGCGACGAGCTGATCGAACGCCACCCGATATCGGGGATCGTCGCGGTAGGCGGATGCGATCGGATCGAGCTCGGCGGCGTCGGAGCGGACGGGGATGTAGCCCGTGGTCTGGGCCCACGTCGACTGGGCCTGCGGGGACGTGAGGAAGCGCATGAAGTCCCACGCCCCGGCGACCACGGCGTCATCACGTCCGGCCACGGCGTAGAGCGCCGCTCCGCCGGGCACCGCGGTCGGCGTCGGGCCGGGCCCCGGGAGCGGACCGATCCCGATGTCGTCGACGGTCAGGCCGGGGATCGTGCCGCCGCCGAGCACGTCGATGACCTGCCCCAGCGCGGCCGAGGTCCCGATCGTCATGGCGGCGGGCTGGTCCGACACCATGCGCAGGAACTGCTCCTGGCCCGAGGAGTTGTCCCCGACGTAGACGGCGAGCCCGTCGTCGATCATCCCGGCGAGGAACGACACGAGCTCGACGACGCCCGGCTCGTCCCACAGGACGTGCTCCGCAGGCGCGGTGCGACCGTTGTCGTGGTCGGCGTAGGCGAGCCCGGCATTGGCGATCCATTGCTCGACGAACCAACCACCGCCCGAGTCGCTGCCGGAGTCCAGGGAGAGACACGTCGGCGCCGCGCCCGACGCGACGATCTGCTCACAGGTGGCGCGTAGCTCGTCGAAGTTCGCCGGGAGCGTCGTAGGGTCCAACCCTGCGGCCTCGAGGATCTTGGTGTTCACGTAGAGCACCGGGTCGCTCAAGTTGAACGGCAGGCCCCATTGCACGCCCGCGGTGGCGTAGTTGCGCAGCGCGATGTCGAGGAACGACGACGTGTCGTACCCGGAGGATTCGATGCAGGCCTGGGCCGGCACGATGGCACCGGTGTCGATCATGACCTGGGTGCCGTACTCGGGGATCTGGACCAGATCGGGACGACTCCCGTCGCTCGACTGGAGGAACTTGTCGATGACCGCCTCGTAGCCACCTTGGTTGTCGGCCACGACCCGGACCCGGTCCTGGCCGGCGTTGTACTCGTCGACCAGCGCGTCGATCGCCGTCTCGTTGACCCCGTTCATCCCGTGCCAGAAGCGGACCTCGACCGGATCGGTGATCGCGTCGAGGGCGGCGGTCGGACACGGGGCGAGATCGGACACCGCCACCGCACTGGTCGTCGGCGCTCTGGTCGTCGACGAGTCGGTGGTCGACGAGTCGCCGCCGGACCCTGGTCCCTGGTCGTCGCTCGTGGTCGTCGCGACCGTCGAGGTCGTGGGGTCGTTGCCGGCGTCGAGCAGCGAGCCGCTTCCGCTGCATCCCGCCAGCAGCCCGGCGGCGGCGACGACGCTGGTGACGATGATCGGTCGCGTCCGTCGGGCCGTCGGCGAACGGCGGGCGGCGATCATCGGGTCATCCCTTCACGGCCCCGGCGGTCAGGCCACGGATCAGGTGCTTCTGGAAGACGAGGAGCACGACGAAGATCGGCAGGGCGGCGATGATCGTGCCTGCCCACACGAGGTTGGGCCGGTTGATGGCGGCGACGCGGAGCATGCGGAGCCCGGACTGCACCGTGTTCATGTCCGTCTCGGTGGTCACGAGATTCGGCCAGAGGTATTGGTTCCAGCTCGACAGGAACGAGAACAGCACCAGCGCGGCCATGGTCGGGCGAGCGAGCGGAACGGCGACCTCGCGCAGGAATCCGAGATGGCCGAGCCCGTCCATGCGCGCCGCGTCGCGCAGGTCCTTGGGCAGCTGGAGGAACACCTGGCGGAGCAGGAAGGTACCGAACGCGGTGGCGAGGAACGGGGCGGCCAACCCTTGATAGGTGTTGATCCAGCCGAGCTGGTCGACCGTGCGCCGGTTGACCACGAGGGTCACCTCCACGGGAACCAACAGCGTGGCGAGGAAGACGGCGAACACGAGCCGTTTGCCGCGGAAGCGCAAGAACGCGAAGGCGTAGGCCGACAACAGCGACGTGACGAGCTGGAACAGCGTCACCGCCACCGCGACGATCGCCGAGTTCAACAGGAACCGGCCCAGGTGCCCGTCGGTCCACGCGGCACGAAACGCATCGAGGGTGAACGAATCGGGCACGAGCGGGCGGACGAGGACGCGGTTCCCGGGCTTCAGCGACGCGATCACCATCGTGTAGATCGGGAACAACACCACGAAGGTCACCGCGCCCAGCAGGGCGTATCGAGCGACGAGGCGGAACCCTCGCGGCGGCCGGTCGATGCCGGTCGCCTCGACCCGTTCACTCGCCATAGTGGACCCGCCGTTCGAGACCCTGGAACTGCAGCAGCGACAGCACCAGCAACACGGCGAACAGCAACACCGCAGATGCCGCCTGCAACCCGTCGTTGTTCTTGATGATCGATTCGCGTCCGTAGATGAGGTAGGTCAGCGTGGTCGTCGAGTTCTCGGGACGCGGGCCGCCCCCGGTCAACAGGTCGATCTCCCCGAACGCTTGGAACGCCCGGCTCGTGAGCACCACTCCGACGAACAGCAAGGTGGGCGAGAGCATCGGCAGCGTGATGTCGGTGAAGCGACGCCAACCGTTGGCGCCATCGACGTAGGCGCTCTCGTACAGCTCTCGCGGCACGCCCTGGAGACCGGCGGTCACCACGATGAACGTGAACCCTAGATTGGCCCACGTGAAACTGAAAGCCGTCGACGCCAGTGCCGTTCCCGGGTCGCGCAGGAGACCCGGGTCCGAGATCACCGGGAACAACGTCCGGAGCCAACCGATGTTCGACAGCACCCCGATGTCGGGCTGGAGCAGGAAGAACCACATCAGCGAGGCGACCGCCACCGAGGTCGCCACCGTGGACGAGAAGATCGTGCGGAAGAACCCGATACCTCGCACGTACCGGTCGGCGAGTACGGCCAGCCCGATGCCGAGCACGATGCCGGTCGGCACCGTGAGCAGCGCGAACTTGGCCGTGACGGCGAGGGAGTGCACGAACTCGGTCGAGCGGAGCACGTCGGGATACTGATCCCAACCGTTCGACCGACAGCGATTCCCCGTGATGTCGCAGCGCTGGTGCCCGAGCCAGATCGATCGGACCAACGGGTAGAGGACGAACGCGCCGAGCAGGAGCATCGACGGCCCGAGCATCGCCACTGCGACCCGACCGTCGCCCCGGCGTGGCTCCTCGCGGCCGGTCATACCGGCAACCGCCGGCCCGTCACGGGATCGAAGTGGTGCCGGCGGTGCGCCCAGGCATCGAGCCGCACCTCGTCCCCGACCCTCGGCACGTCCTCGCCCTCGGCCATCCGGACCACGACCCGCTGGTCCTCGCCGATCGTGCAGATCACGTGGGCCTCGTGGCCGAGGTGCTCGACGAGGCCGACGCGGGCCGGCAAGCGACCGTCGGGACCGATCGTGATGTGTTCGGGGCGGACGCCGACCAGATGGGCGGCGGGTTCGAGCGAACCGGGAGGGAACAGGTTCATCGGCGGGGTGCCGAGGAACGACGCGACGAACACCGTGGACGGACGGTCGTAGACCTCGGTCGGCGTGCCGACCTGTTGCAGCACGCCATCGGCGAGCAGCGCGATGCGAGTCCCCATCGTCATCGCCTCGACCTGGTCGTGGGTGACGTAGACGAAGGTGGCACCGAGGCGGTCGTGGAGCGAGGTCAGCTCGGCCCGGGTCTCGCCGCGCAACTTGGCGTCGAGGTTCGACAGCGGCTCGTCCATGCAGAAGACCGCGGGATCGCGCACGATCGCACGGGCCAGCGCGACCCGCTGGCGCTGGCCTCCCGACAATGCGGCGGGCTTCCGGGACAGATACGGGGTCAGGCCGAGCATGGCGGCGGCCCCGTCGGCGGCCTCGGCGCGGACGCGCTTGTCGACACCCTTGACCTTGAGCGGGAACTCGATGTTGGCCCGCACGGTCTTGTGGGGGTACAGCGCGTAGCTCTGGAACACCATGGCGACGTCCCGGTCGACCGGTTCGACGTCGTTCACGACGACCCCACCGATCGAGACGGTTCCCTCGCTCGGCGTCTCGAGGCCGGCGATCATCCGCAGCACGGTGGACTTGCCACATCCGGAGGGACCGAGCAGCACCATGAACTCGCCATCGGCGATGTCGAGCGACACGCCGTCCACCGCGACGGTCGAGCCGAAGCGCTTCGTCACACCATCGAGTCGGACTGCTGCCACGGACCGAACCTACTCACTCGGGCCCCACCCGGGTGGCGAGCGGCGCCCACCCCTATCCTGACCCGATGGACAGCGAGCCCGACGACATCGCGACGGTCGAGGGGACCGACCTCGCCGAGGCCGAACCCACCGACACCGAGATCGAGGTGACGGGCACCGAGACGGTGGCGGCGATCGATCTGGACGGCATCGCGACCGACCTCGCCGATGTCGAGGTGGCGCTGGCTCGGCTCGCGAGCGGTTCGTACTTCACCGACGAATCGACCGGGGCGCCCCTGCCGGACGACCTGCTCGTGGCCCGGCCCACCGCTCGACGCCTCGCCAGCGGCTGACCGTGCTGACGCAGACCGGCGCCGCGCACCAGGTCCAGCGTCTCCGCCGCCTCGTCCCGGATCGGGTCCGGGTCACCCGGACGGCGCGCATCTGGCGGCTGACCGCACGCAACGGGGCCCGGTACGCGTTCACCAAGGTCCGCAGGCGCACGGTCGGTGCCGAGCGCCGCGCCGAGCTCGACGCCCAGTTCGCTGCGGTCGGCGACCGACGTCGCTCGGGAACTCGGGCAGATGAAGGGCGCCATGATGAAGGCCGGGCAGCTGCTCGGATTCATCATCGAGGCGCTGCCCGATGACGCCCAGGCCGCCCTCGCCACGCTGCAGGCCGACGCCCCTCCGATGGCCCCGAGCCTGCGCGGAACAGGTCGTGCGCGAGGAGCTCGGCGACGACCCGGCTCGCCTGTTCCTCGACTGGGACCCGGTGCCGGTCGCCGCGGCTTCGATCGGCCAGGTCCATCGGGTCGTGCTGCGAGACGGCCGGGTGGCGGCGGTCAAGGTCCAGTATCCGGGCGTGGGCGAGGCCATCGGCGGACCTCGACAACGCGACGCTGCTGTACTCGATGGCGTCCGCGCTCGCGCTGAAGGGACTGGACCCCAAGGGTCTCGTCGACGAGCTGCGGGCCCGGATGATCGAGGAGCTCGACTACCGGCTCCGGGCCGCCAACATCCGGCAGTTCGCCGACCACTACGCGACCATCCGTGGGTGCGTCTCCCGGTGCTCGTCCCGGAGCTGTCGACGCGCCGGGTCCTCACGACCGAGTGGATCGATGGGTGGACCTGGGCCGAGTTCGTCGAGCGGGCGGACGGTGACGCGAAACAGCGGGCCGGCGAGATCATCTGGCGCTTCGCCCAGGGATCGGTCCACCGGCTCGGCGCCTTCAACGGCGACCCGCATCCGGGAACTACCGCTTCCACGCCGACGGCTCGGTGACCTTCCTCGATTTCGGGCTGGTGAAGCGGTGGGAGGAGGACGAGTGGGAACGCCTGTCGCCGTGCCTCGACGCGATCCTGGCCCAGGACCAAGATGAGCTGGTGGCGGCGATGGAGCGCGTCGGGTTCCTCCCGGCCGGTCACACCGCCGACCCGGCGGCCACGCTGTCCTACGTCAGCGCGCCGTACCGGCCGTACCTGGTCGATCGATTCCGCTTCACCCGTGAGTTCGTCCGGGACACCGTGTCGCGGATCCTGGACGTCAAGGGCCCGAGCGGCGACGCCGTTCAACAGTTCGACCTCCCGCCGAGCTTCGTCGTCCTCGACCGGGTGGTGTGGGGAGTGAGCGCACTGCTCGGAAAGCTCGACGCCGAGGGCCCGTGGCGGGCGATGCTCCTCGCCTACCGGGACGGAACCTCGGGCGGAAGCCCTCTCGGCGATCAGGAGCGTGCGTGGATGGACCGCTTCGGTACCATCGGGTCGCCGTGACCGCCGACGCCACCTCCGAACCCATCAGCCCGGACGCCCCACGCACTGCGATCGGCGGACTGGGCGTCGACGAACTCGGTCGGCGGGCCGGTCACCTGGCCTGGTGGTCCCGGACGCTGTTCGAGCTGACCGGGACCTGGGCGAGCGAATCGGGCGATTCACCGGCACGGCTGCTGTGGGCGGCCCACTGCCACCAGTTCGCCTGGCACGCCGATCTGTGGCGCGAGCGATTGCCCGTGCGTTGGGACCATCCGCCGGAATTGGATGTCGTGCCGGGCATCGCCGGGATGGACGACCTGCTCGAGTTGCTTCGCGACATCGAGGTCGAGGGCCGACCGGTCGGTCACGTCGAGCGGCTGGTCGCGGTCACCCGTGGGCTGGTCCCGCGCCTGTTGCTTGCGACCCGGCAGATCGGGTCGGCTGCCGATCCCATGCTCGATGCACCGACCGTTCGCACCGCGAAGTTGGTGGCCGCCGATCTGATCGAGCAGTGGGCCGAGGGCGAGTCGCTCGTGCAACGCCTCCTCGTCGAGCCCGACGACGCCCGACTCGCCGGCGACTTCCTCGGCCGCGTCGAAGCGGTCCTGGCCGGAACCTCCTGGTGATCGAGGGGTGAAGGACCGGTGACCGACGCGGCGGCGTCCGGATCGGCCAAGACCGATTGGAACCCGCTCCTGCGGGACGAGTTCGACCAGCCGTACTGGCGGCCGTTGCAGGAGTTCGTCCGAGCCGAGCGGGCCGCCGGGCCGGTCTATCCGCCCCATCCCGAGGTGTTCGCGGCACTCCATCTCACGCCGTACGCCGACACTCGGGTCCTGATCCTCGGGCAGGACCCCTACCACGGGCCCGGGCAGGCCCACGGGCTGTGTTTCAGCGTGCGCGAGGGAGTCGACAAACCGCCCTCGTTGCAGAACATCTTCAAAGAGCTCCACGCCGACCTGGGCGTCGAGATCCCCCGATCGGGCTCGTTGACCGGTTGGGCCCGCCAAGGAGTGCTGCTGCTCAACGCGGTGTTGACGGTCCGGGCCCGGCAGGCCGGATCCCACGCCGGCAAGGGCTTGGGAGCAGTTCACCGACCAGGTGATCCGGGTCGTCAACGACAAGTCCGATCCGGTCGTGTTCATCCTGTGGGGCGGCTACGCCCGTAAGAAGAAGGGCCTCGTCGACACCTCGCGCCATGTGGTCATCGAGTCCGCCCATCCATCACCGCTGTCGGCCCACAACGGCTTCTTCGGCAGCCGGCCCTTCAGCCGGACGAACGAGGCGTTGGAACGTGCGGGGCGAACGCCGATCGATTGGTCACGAACCGACCACTGAACGGTGCACCGCGGTGCGGGCGCGCTCGGCGTCCTCCCGGACCCAGCAGCCGTCGAGGTGGTCGTTCACGAGACCCATCGCCTGCATGAACGCGTAGACCGTGGTCGGTCCGACGAACGACCACCCGCGCCGCTTGAGATCCTTGGCGAGCCGGGTCGACGTCTCGGTGGTGGCGTGGATCTGGGCCGGCGGCCCGTCGAAGGAGGCGTGCGGCCAGAAGTAGGCGGCGAGCGAACCGAACTCGTCGATCAGTTCGAGGGCGCGCCCTGCGTTGTTGATCGACGAGCGGATCTTGCCGCCGTGTCGCACGATGCTCGCATCGGCGAGCAACCGCTCGACGTCCTCGGGGCCGAACTCGGCGACAGTGGCGGGCTCGAAGCCGGCGAAGGCGGCACGGAACCCCTCCCGCTTGCGCAGGATCGTGAGCCAACTCAGCCCGGACTGGAACCCCTCGAGACAGAGCTTCTCGAACAACCGCTGGTCGGACGCCACGCCGAACCCCCACTCCTCGTCGTGGTACCGGATGTAGTCGTCGGTCGAGGTCCCCCACCAGCAACGCAGGTGACCGTCGGGACCGGGGACGAGGTGCGGCTCCATCGGGCCGACTGTACGGCCCCTCGATCGCGGCCCCTCGATCGCGGCGGCGCGTGCGACGCTGCGTTGCCGCGCTCGACGCCCTGCTCGGTACGGTCCGGAGATGCTCGATCCTGCGATCCGTACCCGTCGATGCCGAGTCGGAGAAGCCGCCGGTGCCGCGGTGGAACTCGATGTCCTGGAAGCGGGCGAGGCCGGGGCACCGCTCGTGTTGCTGGCCCACGGGTTCCCGGAGGCCGCCTACTCCTGGCGTCACCAACTCACGTCGATCGCGGCGGCGGGGTTCCACGTGATCGCCCCGAACCAGCGGGGCTACGCGACCTCGTCCCGCCCCGAGGCGGTGACCGACTACGGCATCACGGCGCTGAGCGGCGACCTTGTGGCGCTGATCGACGACGCCGGGGCCGCCCAGGCCACCATCGTCGGCCACGACTGGGGCGCGCTCATCGTGTGGGAGATGGCCCGATTGCATCCGGAACGGGTGAACGGGGTGGTGGGTGTCAGCGTGCCGTACTCCCCCGCTCCGGCGCCGCCGGTCAGCCTGATGAAGATGCGGTTCGGCGACGAGTTCTTCTACATCGTCTATTTCCAACCGGTCGGACCGGCCGAGCGCGAGCTGGAGGCCGATGTCCGGCGGACCATGCAGTCGATGCTGTACGGCGTGTCGGGCTCGGGACTGCCCGATGCGCTGGCGAGCGCCCAGCCTCGCCCGGCCGCCGGCACCGGATTCCTCGACACCGTGCCGACGCCCCCGCCGCCGCCCTTCACCGGTCCCGAGGGGATCTGGCTCACCGAGGACGACCTCGCCGCCTATGTCGAGGCCTTCGAGGCCTCCGGCTTCTTCGGTCCGGTGTCGTACTACCGGAACCTCGATTCGAACTGGTCGATCACGAACTCGCTCCCGCATCCGTCGATGCCGTCGATGTTCATCGGTGGCGAACTCGACCCCGTGCTGTCGATGAGCCCGGGTGCGTTGGACCGGATGCCCGAACTGCTCCCGGACTTCCGGGGCAGCGTCCTCATCCCGGGTGCCGGTCATTGGACCCAACAGGAGACGCCGGCCGCCTTCGACGCCGCGCTCCTGCCGTTCCTGCAAACCGTCACCGCCTGACGCGACGGCGGGCGCCGGGACCGCGGAGTTCCCTCCCCGACCCGACGCCCGCCACTGCTCGGCACGACTCGGCAGTGCCGTCGTCTCAGTCGGCGGTCACGACCTCTCGGACGTCACCGCTCATCGACGCGCCGTCCGACTGGTTGCGAACCAGCTGGATGAGCGACGCTGCGAGACCCTCGAACGACCCGCCGCCTCCGGTGACGAGCACCTCGGGCATCACGTCGATGCGACCCTCGGCGATGGCCCGGACCACGGCGACGATCGCCGTGGCGGCCTCACCGAGGGCAGCCTTCTGGGCCTCGAACCCCTCGGCCTGGGCCAGACCGAGCGCCTCGGCCGCCTTGGCCTCGGCCAACCCGACCGCTTCGGCCCTCGTGGCCTCGGCGGCACCCATCGCCTGCACCCGTGTCGCATCGGCCAACCCGACCGCTTCGATGCGGCTGGCCTCGGCCCGACCCATGACCTCGACCTTGCCGGCCTCGGCCCGTGCCGTCGTCTCGACGAACGCTGCCTCACCCCGGGCCTGGGCGGCGCGGGCATCGGCCTCGTTCTGACGGATGGAGATGGACACCTGGGAGCTGGCGAGCTGGCCCTGCATCTCGGCCGTGCCCCTCGCCTTCTCCACTTCGATGCGGGCGGTCTGCGCCTCGCTGCTCGTTGAACGTCGCCTTCTCCTGCTTGGCGATCTCGCGCTGGGTCAACACCTGCACGAGTTCAGCAGGGAACTCGACGTCCTGGATGTACACGCCGCGCGTCTCGACCTCGTACGCCGACAGGTAGCCGGCGATGGCCTCGGGCGCGGTGCGCTGGACCTCGTCGCGGGTCTCGATGAACCGCACCGCCTCCAGACCCTGGAGGGTGTTGCGGAAGTGGTTGCCCACCGCCGACTGCAGGACCTCGTTGACGAGGTTCTGCATGGTGCCGACCATCGAGATGACCTTGGGAGCCCGGGTGTCCGGCACGTGGATCTGCACCTGCAGATCGATCCGGAACACGAAGCCCTCCCGGCTCTTGCCCTCGATCGGCGAGAGCTGGGAATCGAGGTTGTGCGCCTGGCTGACCGCGGTCGCCCAGTTGAGCGTGAGGATGCTCGTCGGGACGACCTCGGCCGCGTAGCAACGCGGGTTGATCGGGTACTTGCCGGTGCGGAGCGGCTCCTGCCAGATCCCCGGTGACCCGGGCGGACGATCGAGCCGAACTTGAACTCGATGCCACTCGTGTCGAGGGTGGGCAGGCCCACGAACGCCTTCACCACCGCCACCTCGCCCTGGCGGACGACGAGCATCGGAACGAGCTCGACGCGAACCAGGAAGGGATTGAGCAGATAGGCGCCGTACAGCAGCGGGTCGTGCTGCAGACCGATCCGGCCACCGGCCTCCAGGAAGGCCTGGAAGTCCTGATAGTTGTTGTGCAACTCGTTCTTGTTGCCGAGGAGCACCTCGATGGTCTCGGCGTCCGAGGCGCCGCTCGCCTCGAGGGCGAGCACGTCGTCGTAGGAACCGAGCCGGCTGGCGATGTCACCGCTCGGGAGCGGCTCGCCCTCCAGCGCCGTCACGATGCCGATCACGTCCTGCTGGCCGTGGGGGGCGATGACGGTGACCTCCAGTTGCTCGGGCGACAGCCCGAACGAGGAGCAGTGGAGCTGGTCGCCGCGAGCGAGCGCGGCGAGCTCGGCCGACACGGGCAGGCCATAGACCGAACCCGAGGTGATCACCGTGAAGCCGACCGGATGGATCGGCAGCAAGGTGCCCGGGGTGAGGACCGGGCGCTGCACGCCCTTCTCGCCGCCGTGCTCGATGAACGAGCGGACGTCGGAGAAGTTGCCGAACGCCGCGTCGTAGCGAGCGCTCTTGGCACCGATCGGCAACGGCCGACCCACCTGGGCGATGACCACACCGATCTCCCCCGCAGGAACTTGCACCCACGGGAACTTGCTCACGGTGTTGATCGGCCACAGCTTGAAGCGGAGGCCAGGCATCAGGAGCTCGGCCTGATAGCCGGCCTCGCCGGCGAAGGCGATGGGATCGTCGTTGTCGAGCCGCTTGCGGGCGAACCGCTTGTTGACCAGACCGACCTGGGCCGGGCCCACCATCGTGATGGACCGCAGGACGACGACGAGGAGCAGCGCGGCGAAGACCGCGCCGGAGACGAGGATGGGCCGCACGAGCGCGACCATGATGACTGCCCAACTGTCTTGGAGTTGCCGAGGCGATTGGCGTCGCTTTGGGAGGTTGAAACTGACTCGCCGACCAGGCTTCCCGGCACACCGCTCCGTCGCGAACGAGGGAGCGGATCAGTCATACGCCCCCGCCGATCGGGGCGCAAGCAAAATCGGGCCGGCGAGCGCCGGGATGGGCCGGAATGCCGATGGGAAGATGTCCGCTGGATCGTGTGCTCTTGCTAACTGTTTCCTAGGCTGATGGTTGATGCCAGCAAGCACCCCTGCACCCGCGACGGTTCCCGAGGCCGACGTCGACCGATTGCGGCTGGTCACGTTGCGCCTCGGGCGCCTCATCCGGACCAGTTCGTCCTCCGCCGTCACGCCGTCCCAACTCACCGTCCTCGTCACCCTGAGCAAGGCCGGGCCGCTGACGGTGGGGCAGATCGCCGACCGGGAACAGATCCGTCCGCCCTCCGCGAGCAAGATCGTCGCCGCCCTCGAACAGAGCGGCTTCGTCACCCGGACCGTCTCGCCGACCGATCGGAGATACCAGCCGATCGCGTTGACCGACGCCGGTACCGACTACCTGGCCGAGGCCCGTCGAGCGAGTCGTTCGTTCCTCGTCGGCCGTCTCGGCGAGCTGGACCGGGCCGACGTGGGAGCGATCACCGGGGCCCTGCCCGCCTTGGAACGCCTGGTGGGGATGGACGAGTGAACGCCAGGGCCACCGCCATCACCAAGCGTACGTTCTCGTCGCTGAAGTTCCGCAACTACCGGCTGTACGTCATCAGCCAGATCATCTCCTTCAGCGGGACCTGGATGCAGAGCGTCGCCCAGGCGTGGCTCGTGCTCGAGCTCACCGGCAGCGGCACCCAGTTGGGGACCATCCTCGCCTGCCAGTTCGTGCCGACGCTGCTGCTCGCCCCCTACGGCGGGATGATCGCCGATCGATTCGAGAAGCGCCGACTCATCATCGGCACCCAGACGACCGCTGGAGCCCTTGCTGCGACCTTGGGCATCCTGACGATCACCGGCTCGGTGAGACTCTGGATGGTCTACGTCATCGCCGCCGGATTCGGCAGCGTGACCGCGCTCGACAACCCGAGCCGCCAGACCTTCGTGATGGAGATGGTCGGCCCCGACGACGTCAGCAACGCCGTCACGTTGAACAGCGTCGTGGTGAATCTCGCTCGGGCCATCGGCCCCGCCGTCGCCGGCGTCGTGATCGCCACCGTCGGCGTGGGCGAGTGCTTCATCGCCAACTCGTTGAGCTACGGAGCGGTCGTGGTCGCGATGTTCCTCATCCGTCAGTCCGAACTGCACCCGTCGAGCCGATCGGTGCGGGCCAAGGGTCAACTCCGCGAGGGGTTCGCCTACGTGTGGCGGACCCCGGTGCTCCGCTTGACCCTCGTGATGCTCGCCATCATCGGCACGCTCACCTACGAGTTCTCGACCACGCTCCCGCTCTTCGCCGAGTTCACCTTCGGCCGCGGTGCCGGCGGCCTGGCCGCGATGACCTCGTTGATGGGTGTCGGGGCCGTCCTGGGCGGTCTGGTCGTGGCAGCCACGGCGAAGCCGACCATGCGCCGTCTCGTCGCGGTGGAACTCGCCTTCGGCGCCTCGGTGCTGGTCGCGTCGCTGATGCCGACCATCGAGCTCGCCTATCTCCTGATGCCCTTCGTCGGGGCGGCGAGCGTGGCGACGATCTCGCTCTCCAACGCGTTGCTCCAGCTCAACTCCGAGCCCCGGCTGCGGGGTCGGGTGATGTCGATGTTCTCGATGGCACTGATCGGCTCGACGCCGATCGGCGGCCCGCTCGTCGGCTGGATCGGCGAGCACGTCGGACCGCGGCAGGCGTTGATGCTCGGGGGACTCGGAGCGATGGGTGCGGCCGTCTACGGCTGGTCGAAGGCGCCCCGCCGAGTTCGTGGAGTCGAGCCCGAGCCGGTCGCGGTCTCGGCCTGACGCCTCCTTCGACGGGGCGCGAAACGGCCCGCCGCCCATGGTGGACGGCGGGCCGGTTCCCGAGCGATTCGGTGGGACTCAGCGATCGCGGAGCTTGGCGAGCAGCCGCAAGATCTCCAGGTACAGCCACACCAGCGTGACGAGCAGACCCATGGCGGCGAACCATTCCATGTGCTGCGGCAGGCGAGCCTGGAGCCCTTCTCGATGAAGTCGAAGTCGAGGGCCAGGTTCATGGCCGCGAGGCCGGCGACGAAGAAGCTGAAGCCGATCCCGAACAGCGACGACGACTGCAGGAAGCTGACGCTGCCGCCGAAGAGGTTGATCAACAGCGAGATGCCGTAGAAGACCATCACGCCCATGGTCGCCCCGATCACGATCCGACGGAACTTGTCGGTGACGCGGATGACGTTGGTCTTGTAGAGGAACAGCATGGCGCCGAAGACGGCGACGGTGGCCCCGGCGGCCTGGACCACGATGCCGTCGTACGCAGCGTCGTAGTAGTGCGAGATGACTCCGAGGAAGTAGCCCTCGGCCAGGGCGTAGACGGGCCCGAGGAACCGAGCCCACTGGGGCTTGAAGTAGCTGGCGATGACGGCGGCGAAGCCGACGAGCACGCCGATCATGGCCAGACCGGGGAAACCGGCGTTGTTGGGGCTGGCCGGGTCGACGGCGAACCAGCCGAAAGCGGCGCTGACGAGCAGCAGGACGAACAACACGCCGGTGGCGCTGGCGGTGCCGCCGACGGTCATGACCTTCTGGTCGGTACCGGACGGATTCCACGGCGAGACCGGACCGTCGGTGATCGGAGCGGTCGGCATGCCGTAGCCGGGCCGGTTCGGATCGGGCGCGGCCCACGTTCCAGAGCGCTTGGCCGCTTCAGGCAGCGCTTTGTCGTTGAGCAACGGGTTGGCCATCGAGACCTCCTGTGTCGAACGCCGGGGTCGGCGCTGACGAGACGTACTGGGTAGAACGTATGTGGCGATGACGATAACCCTGGGGCGGACGAGTGTCTTCCTCCTGGGCCCCGATGTCACCTACCTCTCACCCAGGGAGAACGCATCTCTGTCGATTCGTGGTGGCGCGAGGTGACGCCCCGGAGGCTCTTCTCTTCGATGCGAGCGACCGACCCGGCCAGCGAGTCCCCGGCACCCTCGTCCTCGTCCTCGTCCTCGTTCGAGACGTTCGTCGGCGAGGTGGAGCCACGGCTGCGTCGAGCCCTCGTCGCGACGTACGGACCGGTGGCGGGACGCACGCGACGGTCGGCGCGCTGGCGTGGGCCTGGGAGCACCGCGATCGGCTCCCGAGCCTCGACAACCCGGGGGCTATCTGTATCGGGTGGGCCAGACGGCGCTCGGCGATCGGCGCGGCGACCGACGATCGAGCTCCGGTTGGTCGACAGCGACGCTCCGGCGACCGGCGATCGCCTCGTCGAGCCCGAGCCGGCGCTCGATGCGGGGCTACGCCGGCTCACCGACCAGCAGCGCGCGGTGGTGGTGCTCATCCACGGATTCGGCTGGTCAGCGCGAAACGGCCGAGATGCTCGGCCTCTCCGCCTCGACCGTTCGAAATCACGGGCGCGTGCCATGAGGAAGTTGAAGCGAGACCTCGGGGTGACTGCACCCGACTCTCCGGCATCGTACGAAGGAGGAACCTGATGGGTGTCGAGACCGAGCTCCAGCGCTGGGCCCGGGACGCCGATGAGCGAGCCGTACCCGTGACGAACGCGGAGATCCTCGCCCGGGCGACCGCCACTGACGAGTACTACGAACCACTCCCGACGGCCATGGTGCTCGAGCGATCCCGCGGCCGCCTGGCGATGGCTGTGGTGGGAATCGCGGCCGCCGCTGTCGTGGCACTTGCGGTGATCGCCGTTCGCCGGCCCGTTCCGGCGTCGGATCTGGGACCGACGACCACGTTCGGGCCGACCACCACCGTCACGGTGCCCTCGTCGAGCGCGCCCCCGGTGGAGGGTTTCGATCCGCGGTGGTTACCCGAGTCGCTTCCTGCAGGCTGGACGATCGAAGGCGGCGTGGCATCGTCGGGTCTTCCGGATGGAACGGATGCCGAGCTGGTCACGCTCGATGACGGAGGCCAGGCCCTGGTCCTGCGCACTCCCGACCCTGCGGAGTACTCACTGCTGAATGGAGACCTCCTCGAGCATTCGACACTCCAGCGGGCGCGATTCCTCGTCGGTTCGATCAACCGCTTCGATGACCCGATCGGCCTCCCCCTCGTCGTCTCGCTCGACCCTGGCGACGATGGCCGGTACGTCGTGGCGATGCGCAGCGGTGGCGGCGACACGCCAGCGCCCGAGCAACTGCTCGCGTTGGCGGCAAGCGCGCTGGATGGCACCGTCTCGGCCACCGGATCCTGGCGGCCACTCGACGCAGCGACCACGGCGTGGGCGATGCTCTGGCTGGCCGACCCCGACGGCGAGCGCGCCGGGGTTCGAATCAGTTCGCCTGAGCTGCCCTCGGCGCTCCGGGAGCTCCTCACCCTTGCTCTGGGGCCTTCCGTTGGATCCGTCACGGAGGACGCCGACATCGGCGTGTCGGGCCTCACCGATGTCGAGAAGGCGTTGTCCATTGCCCACTCGATGCGTCCAGCCGCACAAGCGTGGGACGAGACGGTGAACCTCCCGACCGCCAATCCGCAGTCCACCCGGATCGACCTGACCGATCCGGACGCAGTGCTCGGCACCTCTGCGGCCCGCGTGCTGGTGTACGGAACCGGACCGGTCCTCGTGGCTGTCGAGGGACCTGACGGCCCGGGCCCGGCAGTCGAACTGCGCGACGTCGCCTCGATACCGACCGACGGCGCCACGTTCCCGACGCTGCTGCCGGACAGATACCTGGTGGTCCGAGTGCCGCCGAACACGGCCACGGCACGTGCCGAGCTCGACGACGGAACGGTGTTCGAGACCGAAGCGACGTTGCTCCCTGGAACCCAGATCCCCAACGAGGTGAGGATTGTCGCCTTCCACGGCCCTGAGCACGTGAGCATTCGAGCGGTGGTGGCGCTGGATGCGACGGGAACCGAGATCGGACGCCTCGGCAGACCCGAGGCATGACGGTCGTCGACGGCACGCATCTCCACGTCGACGAACGTGCCGCGTCATGCGGAGGGAGCGTCGATGATATGAGCGAATGTACGGAACTCGTGAGCGAGCACCGAGCTCGGTGGCGTTCTTCTGGTGATGGATGACGCGGCGCGAGAGTGCTACGAGAAGCACGTCGACGAGCTGCTCCGGTTCGCGTCGACGCTGGCCGGTCCGAGCGGGGCCGACGATCTGGTCTCGTCCACGTTCCTCCGGGTCCTGACCGGCGATCACTGGCGAACGGTCGAGGATGTTCGCTCGTACCTGTACACCGCCGTGCTGAACCAGGCCCGTGACCAGCATCGATCGACCCAGCGTCGGCTCCGGCGAGAGGCCCGCGCTGCACGCGTTGCCGCCGCCCTCCCCCCAACGGTAAGGCCGGAGGTGCTCGACGCCATCCGGCAGCTGTCGCTGCGTCAACGAGCCGTCGTGTTCCTGACCTATTGGGAGGACGCCGACGCCCAGACCGTCGCCGCCCGACTCCGGATCTCGCGCCAGACCGTCGATCGCGATCTCGCCGCAGCCCGCTCGACGCTGAAAGGACTCCTCACATGAACGACGCCCTGGACCGCGACATTCATCAGATGTTGGTCGAACTCGCCGACGCTTCGCCGATGCCTCGCCGGTTCGACGACCTCGGCCTCGACCCCACCGGTGCATCATCGCCGACGGACCGCGGACGCGTCCGCCGGAGGCCCCTCGTCGTCGTCGCGCTGACGCTGGTCTCGGTCACGATGGTTGCGTTGGCGCTGGCGAACCGGGGCACGGACCACGGAACGGTCGAAACCTCCCCTACCGCGATGACGAACGACGAGTCGAGCGTCTCGACGACATCCGCTGCGTCGGCGGACCCGGAGTGGCGACGCCTGACGATCACCTCCGCGCCGGGCGGACCGGCGGCCTTGGTCCTGCCAGGCGAGCTCCCGGCCTCGTGGGACGCATGGTGGGCGACCTGGTCTCCCGATCTTCCCGATCGGTCGAATCCGACGCGTGTGGTGCTCGGTCGTCGCGACGATCGCGATGCAGTACGAGCTGCAGTCGCGATCCAGTTTGGTACCGCTCCCGACGACGAGGCCATCAACATCCCGCTCTCGTCCGATCCCGTCACGACCGAACTCTGGGGGACCACCGCCTACGTCTCCACCATCCTCGGCGAGCCGGACGGGCTCGCGCTACGCACCGATGCGCTGAGCAACGGGACCTACGCCGCTGCGGTCGCGTCGGGATTCACCGTCGACGAACTCCACACCCTGCTTGCGGGACTGCGCTTGTCCACCTCTCGGAACGAATCGTTCGTCGATGAGAACGCCCTGCCCGCCGACGTCGTACTCCTGTCACAGACGGAAACGACCGGTCGGCTGCTCGTCGACATCTGGCCGACGGACCCTTCACTTCTGACATTGCACGTCGGCGACGTGGTCCTCCAAGCAAGCGATTGGGTTCACGCCGAGCGGCTGAGCGACGGCTCGGCCGTCCGAATCGCTGATTGGTTCGCACGAGGCTGGCTCTCCGACGGAACGGCCTTCCAACTCGACGGAGCGGGTCTCGACCCCGGCACCGTTCAGCGTGTCGTCGAAGGGTTGACGCCGGTGAGTCTGGGCGCCCTCGAATCGTTCAACCGCGCCAATCCGAGGTTGGACGTGATCCTCCCGGAGGGCAGTTCGTTCTCCTCGCTCCAGCAGTTGATCCTCTCTGCATACTCCGACGCCGAGCACCCTGGATCGGTCTGCGCCGGGGTCACGGGCGGCGGCGGAGACTGCTTCGATGCCCCCACGCCACCGTGGACGAAGATCCATACCTTTCATCTGGCGGGCTGGGAGGCCACGGTGGAGGTGACCCTCAGTCCGGGAGATCCGATCGTCAACGCATCCTGGAAGGTCGTCGACCTCCGCTGCCCCGCGGCCGAGGTGGGAGTCCTGGTCTTCGACGAGTTCGCCGGCCCGATCCAGACCGTGCTGTGCCGGTGACGCGACCGACGTTCCTCGACGTGCCGAGGCACCTCACCCGATGGGAGGAACTCGGCTCCGTGGTCAATTTCTCAAGATTTTGGCGAGCGAATGTCATCGGATTCCGACGCTCCGTGTCGATCGCTCACCCTTCGTCACCACGGAGAGCGAAGAAACACCCCTTCCCCCGGTTGACGTGCTTGACCCCATCGGTATGGTAATGAGCGTCCCGTCCAGCCGGTTATCATTCCGGCCTTCACCCCCTTGGAGAGGTGGACGTCCGTGGCCAAGGATCGCATTGAGCGAGACGAAGAAGACCTGGTCCGGCTGTATCTGACCGACATCGGTCAATACATGCTGCTGACCAAAGACGACGAGGTACGTCTCGCCAAGCAGATCGAGGCTGGTAAGGCAGCCGCTGCGGATCTCGAGGCAGGTGGCAAAGATCTCTCGGCGACGAAGAAGCGGGAGCTCCGCCGTCTGGCCCGAGAAGGCGAGGATGCCGAGCGAGCCTTCGTACAGTCGAACCTCCGTCTGGTGGTGTCGATCGCCAAGAAGTACCAGGCCTCGGGCCTGCCGCTCCTGGACCTCATCCAGGAAGGCAACCTCGGGCTGATGCACGCCGTCGAGAAGTTCGACTGGCGCAAGGGCTTCAAGTTCTCGACCTACGCGACGTGGTGGATCCGCCAGGCGATCACCCGTGGTATCGCCAACACCGGCCGGACCATCCGGCTGCCCGTGCACGCCGGTGACACCCTGGCCCGTCTCCAGAAGGCTCGGGCCCGCCTCGAACTCAAGATGGGGCGCCCGGCCACGCTGTCGGAACTGGCCCGTGAAGTCGAGATGCCCGAGGACAAGGTGACCGAGGCCCTCCGCTTCGCCGCCGAGCCCTTGTCGCTGTCCGAGCCCCTTCGTGAAGACGGCGACGCCGAACTCGGCGACGTGGTCGAGGATCGCTCGGCCGAGAGCCCGTTCGAAGTGGCGGCCACTGCGCTGCTGCCCGACGAGATCAACCGGCTCCTCGCCCCGCTCGACGATCGGGAGCGCGAGATCCTCAAGCTCCGCTTCGGTCTCGACCGTGGCGAGCCCCGCACCCTCGAAGAGGTCGGCGAGCACTTCAACCTGACCCGGGAGCGCATCCGACAGATCGAGGCGCGGGCCATGAGCAAGCTGCGTCACCCGTCGAGCGACACCGGCGCCCGCGACCTGCTGGCTGTCTGAGTCACCCACCGAAACCGCCCGGTCCCGCCGGACAGAGAACGAGCGCCCCGCCGGGCGCTCGTTCCGCGTACTGACTCGGTTGTCGCCGGCCGTCGAGGCCGGCGTCCGGCGATCAGCGGCTCTTGACCACCATGGTACCGGCGGCCTTGTCGCTCACCGTCTGGCGCAGCTTGTCGGTGAACAAGAACACCAACGACACGATCGTCACGATCAGCGAGGCCAGCCCACCGAGGACCGGGACCAGACCGAACACCCCGGGCACCGCCCAGCGGATGATCGAGGACTGCCAGTCGATCGGCGCCGCGGTCGGCGCCTTGACGACCTTCATCCCGAACGCCAGCTTCATCGGCGTTCCACCGAATTGCTTGGTCATGAACGCCTCGTACAAGAACGACGGCACGAGGGTGATCAGGGCGATGGCGAAACGCTTTCCTGCCGAGACGTCGCCGCCCAGGCCGAGGGCGCCGGCGCTCTCGCCGCTGTTCAGCACGATCGCGGCGGCGATGCTGCCGAAGACGATGGTCGCGATGAGCCCATCGAGGAACCGGGCCAGGATGCGCATCCACGGATCGGCGAGGACCGCCCCTCCCGTGGCCGGCTGACCGGCACCGAACGCAGGCGGCGGCGGGGGCGGCGGCGGGGGCCCTGAGGGCGGGGGCGGCGGCATGCTCATCGAGCGATTCTCCTTGTCGTCGTGGTCCGACGGTTCGGACCTGCACCAACGGTCGAAGCGTAGGACACCCGGCACCTCGGGGCGCGCACGTTGCCGTCACGGTCCCGTGACGATTCCGCAGCTGCCGGTTGTCGGTCGCCGGCGGGACCGCTACGTTGCGCCGCGACTTCCCCGTCGATCGACCCGGCTCCGGCCGGGGCTCCGGAGGAGGTCGTTGCATGTTCACCATCTGCTGGTCCGCCAAGGGTGGCGTCGGAACCAGTGTCGTCGCCGCGGCCTTGGCCCTCATCCACGGCGGACAGGACCCTGCCGGTGCCTGGCTCGTCGATCTGGCCGGAGACCAGCCCGCAGTGCTCGGCGCGCCCCCGCCGGACGGGCTCGGAATCGCGGACTGGCTCACGGCGGAGTCCCTTCCCGGTCGTCGGGCACTCCTCGATCTCGCCCGGCCCTGTGGTGCCGACGTCTCGCTGCTCCCGCTCGGATCGGCGGAGCTGCCCGACAGCCGGCATCCCCGCTGGACCGCGCTCGCCCAGCACCTGTCCGACCTCGCCCAACCGGTCGTGGTCGACGCCGGCCACCACCCTCCTCCTGCGGCGATGATCGCCGAGGCCTCGGCGAGCCTCCTCGTCACCCGCCCGTGCTACCTCGCTCTGCGACGTTGCGTCCCCGTTGCGGCCTCGGCGTCCGGTGTCGTGCTGGTCGACGAACCAGGACGAGCGTTGCGGGCGGCGGACGTTGCGGCGTCGTTGGGTCTGCCCATCGTCGCCACCGTCGAGTTGGATCCCTCGGTGGCCCGAGCGATCGATGCCGGCCTCCTCGTCGGACGGCTTCCTCGCCAGTTGTCCCGCTCGTTCGCGGTGGCATCGTGAACGACGATCTGGTCACCCTCGTCGATTCGGTGCGCGACCAACTCCGCCACCGGACCGACCTCGCGCTCGAACCCACGTTGGAACGGACCGCCCGCCGACTGTTCCCGCTCGTGCACGAGCGGGACCTGACCGGGTTGCTCCGCGAGGCCCGGAGCGAACTCGTCGGCCTGGGACCACTCGAGCACCTGCTCGCCGATCCCTCGGTCACCGAGGTCATGGTCAATCGAGGGTGCGAGCTCTGGGTCGATCGATCGGGGCGGCCGGAACGATGTGGGGAGCTCCCGCCGGATCGTGCCATGGCCCTCGTGGAGCGGATCATCCATCCACTCGGCCTGCGCCTCGATCGGACCCATCCGATCGTCGACGCCCGCTTGGCCGACGGGCAGAGATTGTGCGCCGTGGCCCCACCGATCGCCCCGGACGGCGTGTGCTTCAGCATCCGACGGTTCACGGATCGAATCCTCGGGCTGGAGGACTTCGCACCGGACCCCGTGGTGGAGGTGCTCGCCGAACTGGTCGACGCCATGTGCAACGTGGTCGTGAGCGGAGCCACATCGAGCGGGAAGACCACGTTGCTCGGAGCCCTCATCCGACGGGCCGACCCTGCGGACCGGATCGTGACCATCGAGGACACGGCCGAGCTCCGCCTCGGCGTGGAGCACGCGGTGCGGTTGGAATGTCGCGCCGGCGAACACGGTGTCGATCCCGTCGACCTCGGAAGGCTCGTCCGGACCGCCTTGCGACTGCGGCCCGATCGACTCGTCGTCGGCGAGGTCCGTGGCGCCGAGGTCGTCGACCTCGTGCAAGCCCTCAACACCGGCCACGACGGTTCCTTCGCGACGTGTCACGCCAACAGCCCGGCCGACGCGATCCGCCGCCTCGAGTCGCTCGTGGTGCTGGGCGCCCCCTCCTGGCCGCTGCCCGCGGTGCGAGAACAGCTCCGTTCCTCGGTCGACGCCATCGTCCACGTGGCCCGCACCCGCGACGGCCACCGGCGCGTGGTCGACGTGGTGGAAGTGCCGGCCCCCGGCAGTCCGGACGCGCCGCGCCCCCTCGCCGACGCCACCTGCCGGTTGGGCACCGTGTCGAGGATCCGCCGATGATCGAGCGGATCGAACTGACCGTGGCCTGGGGGTTGATCGTCCTTCCGGGGCTGCTCGGGCTGTGGCGTGTCGGCCGGCGCCCTCCCGATCAGGCGACGACCGAACGAGGCGAACGACCCTCCGCGACACCGATGCACCGGCGCTTCACCGGCCCGACGCAGCGCGCCGAATGGCCGAGCGCACTACACGAGCTCGCCGCGACCACCCGGGCCGGAATCGCCCTCGATGTGGCCATCGCCGAAACGGTCGAGCTCCGGGCGGACTCGGTCCCCGAACCGCTGCACACCATCGATCGGCTCCACCGGCACGGCGATCCACTCAACGGCGCGATCGACGCCACCTGGACTCGTCTCCATCAGCCACCCCGCTCGGCCCGAGGGCGACGTCCGGACTCGGATGATCGTCTGGCGTTGGCGGCGCTGCACGCCGTCACCGCAGTCGGGGGCCTCCGAGCGAGCCGCTCGACCGCGCCGCATCGATGCTCGCCGAGCGAGCCGCGCTACGGGCCGAGCGCCGGGCCCAGAGTGCCCAGGCCATGTTGTCGGCACAAGTGCTGATCGCCCTCCCTGTCGTGCTCGTTGGCGCGTCTGTCGTGGGCCGGGGCGACACGGCGAGCGTGCTGTTCGGCACCACCGCGGGACGTCTCTGCCTCTTGGCGGGAGCAGCCCTCGACAGCATCGGTTGGTGGTGGATGCGCCGGATCGTGCGGACGACATGACCGTCATCGCCGCGTTCGTCGTCGCCGCTGTCCTCGGCTGGTGGTGGCGTCGCGTCGTTGCTCGGGCCGCCGCTCGCCGCGCCGTCGAGGCCGCGGTCCCCGAGCTCCTCGAGCTGCTGCTCGTCGTGCTGCGGGCCGGGATCGCCCCGCCGAATGCGTTCCGTACCGTGGCTCCCTTCGTCCCCGAGGCGACGCAGCCGGGTGTCGAGGCCGTGCTTCGGGGGCTGGACACCGGCGAACGGTTCTGCGACGCGATCGCAGCGTTGGCCGTCGAGCTCGGCCCGTCGGTCCAGACCTTGGCCGACGCCTTCGCCCACGCCGACCGGTACGGCGAACCGCTCCCGCCGCTGCTCGACCGGCTGGCCGCCGAGGTGCGCCATCACCGCCGCCTCGAGGCCGAGGCGGCGGCCCGACGACTCCCGGTCCGCCTGTCGATCCCTCTGGTGACCTGCGTGTTGCCGGCGTTCGTGCTGGTGACCGTGGCGCCCTTGCTCATCGGCGCGTTGCACGAGATCGCACCCGCCCTCGACGGTGTCCCGTGAGCCGTCCTTCCCACGTTCTGCTGGAGGTTCCCATGTCTCATCTGATCCGACGCGTCGACGACGCACTCCGCCGTCGCACCGCGCACGCTCACGCCGCCGCGCTCGCTCGCGACGATCGCGGTCAGGCGACCGCCGAGTACGCGCTCGTCCTCCTCGGGGCCGCAGCCATCGCCCTGCTGCTCGTGGCCTGGGCCACCGGAGGCGGGGGCGGTGGGAAGATCGGCCAGCTGCTCGACCGGGTCGTCGATGCGATCACCTCGCAGATCTGAGACCGCACCGTCCGACGACGGGCAGGCCACGGTCGAGTTCGCCCTCGGCCTGCCCGTCGTCCTGGCGCTGCTCCTCGTCGCCGCCCACCTGGTCGTGGTGGCACGCGACCAACTCGCGGTGATCCACGCCGCACGAGAGGGTGCCCGCGCTGCTGCGGTGGCTTCGTCGCCCGCGACCGGCGTCGCCGCGGCCACTGCGGCGGTCGGATTCGACGTCGAGGTCTCGGTCGCCGAAGCAGGCGATCGAGTCCGAGTCGAGGTCCGTCACCGGGTGCACAACCGCATCCCGCTCTTCGGTGCGCTCGTTCCCGACGTGACGGTCATCGGCACCGCCGTCATGCAGGTGGAGCCGTGACCAGCCCTTCGAAGTCCACCGTTCCGGGCAGCCCGAGCCGGTCGGACTCGACCAGAGCCCCACCGACGGCGCACAACTCCGGCGAGAGCCGCATCCAGGCCTGGATCTCGGCGCCGGGATCGGCGTAGGACCCGACGCGCCACGCGTCGAGGTATCGCCACGGCCAGATCATTCCGGCCAGCAGATCCCAGATCCGGGTGTCGCACTGCGGCGAGATGCCCAGATGCAGATGGCAGCCGGTCGATCGGCCGGTCGAGCCCACCGCGCCGATCGCGTCACCGGCCGTCACCCGATCGCCCACGTCCAGATCGGAACGGATCGACGAGAGATGGGCATACAGGTACCGAGCCCCGTCGTCGCCGTCGAGCACGACGGTGCGACCGCCGCGCGCCGCGGGAACGTCGTGGTTCGGGTCGTATCGGTCGACCCGTTCCACCTCCCAGATCACACCGGCCGTCACCGCCACGACCGGTGTGCCACAGCTCACGGCCAGATCGGTCGCCGGATAGTCGTGGTGTGAGGTGGTGTAGCGGGGCGAGCCCGCCGGCACGGGGAACCGGTACTGGGCCGGCGCCGATCGGGCCGCCCGGACCTCGGTCGGGGCCGTCGCTGCCGGGGCCGTCGCCGCAGCGGGTGTCGCCGGCTCGGCGACCACCGCCGACGGACCGACGAACGGCGCAGCGAGCGCGACCGCGCTCGCCAGCGCGATGGCGGCGCGACGTACTGCCGCCCGCTCCCGGCGGGCCAGATGCTCCGCCGAACGTCCCAGCTCGAACTCCACCGTCATGAACGCATAGCGTAGTCATTCGACCGCCTCACGTCTCGACAGGTCCGAGTAGCCTGGCGGTCGTGCAGCTCACGTGTCGCCTCGCGTCGTTCGCCGACCTGGCGGTCCTGGAGTGCACGGGTGAAGTCGACCTCGCCACGTTGCCTCGATTTCGCGATGCGCTCGTCCGTCATGTCGACCTGCATCCTGGGCAGGTCGTGGCGGTCGACGTGGACGGCTTGGCCGCGCTGGACGACGCCGGACTGGGCATCCTGCTGGGCGCCGGTGCTCGAGCTCGGAGCAGGCACGGCGACGTGCTGGTGATCTGCGGGTCACCCCGCTTGCGCTTCCGGCTCGGCGCCTCGCGTCTCGATCAGGCGCTCGACGTCCACCCGACCGCAGTGGCAGCGGCAGCGGCAGCCGCTACGCCGGCGGTCGACGAGACGGCCGGGGTGAGTTCCCCGACCGCCTGACGGTCGGGTCAGGAGTGGCGCGGTCCTCGGCGCCGGTCCTGGGCCCGTTCGCGTTCGCGTTGCTCGTCCTCGAGCGCCGCCTCTTCGGCGACGAGGCGCTTCATGCTCTCCAACCGGATCGGGTCCAGCCGCCCGTCCTCGATGGCGGCCTGCACGGCGCAGCCGGGCTCCTGTTCGTGCTTGCAGTCGCGGAACCGGCAGTGGTCCACCAGGTCGAACACGTCGGCGAAGGCCCGCTCGATGCCGTGTCCGCTCGACCACAGGCTGACGGCCCGCAGCCCGGGGGTGTCGATCAGCCACCCCTTCCCCGGCAGGTGGACGAGCTGGGTCGCGGTCGTCGTGTGCCGGCCGCGCTGGTCGCCGTCGCGGACGTCGGCGGTGCGTTGGACGTCGCCGCCCACGAGCGCGTTGACCAGCGTGGACTTCCCGACGCCGCTGGCCCCGAGCAGGGCGATGGTGCGATGGCCGTCCGGTCGCAGTTGGTCCAACCCGGTGCCGCTCCGGCTCGAGGTGACCACCACCGGAACTCCGAGCGCGACGGCGCGCACCTCGTCGGCGACGTTGCTCGGATCGTCGACCGCGTCCAGCTTGGTGAGCACGATCGTGGGCCGGGCACCGCTGTCGAACGCCAACACCAGTTCTCGCTCCAGCCGCCGCGGGTTCGGCGGGTTCGTGAGCGAATGCAGCAAGAAGACGTCGTCGATGTTCGCCGCCACCGTGTGCGACTCGCCGCGCGCCCCTTCGAACGACGCCCGCCGGACGAACGCCGAGCGGCGCGGCAGCACGTGTTCGACCCGCTCGCCGTCGATCGAGGCCACGATCCAGTCCCCGACCGCCACGTCCGCGCCGATGTTGCGCAGGCGGAGCTCGGGACCGTCGGCGCCCCAGAGTGCCGTGCTCCAGCCGCGATCGAGCCGGGACACCCGGGCCGCCGGCAACTCGGTGTCGAGCGCGGCGAGGGCGGCGGCGAGATCGTCGTCCCACCCCAGCGCGGCGCGGTCGTCGGCGCTGATCTCGGGCGGCACGAGCCGAACGACCACATCGTCGTCCTCGACATCGAACTGGTCACCGGTCACGCAGGGCGTCCTTCCTCCGGACCTGACGGTACTCGCCCTCGCCGATGCCGCGGCGGCGACAGAACGACGCCCGAGGTGGACAGAATCCGCAGGTGGTCGAGCGATAGCCTCCTTCGGCGTTGCCCGGCCGTCGGCGGGCGACACCGGTCGCCCGCCCCTCGGCGACGTCGCATCGGATCGCCCCCGGGTCCGAGCTGGCAGGAAAGAGAATTGGTGATGCTGGAGCGTCTTGCTCGCTGGTGTTTTCGACGTCGATGGATCGTCATCGCCCTCTGGGTGGTGGGCATCGTGGCGCTCAACGTTCTCGGATCGTCGCTCGGCGACAGCGAGACCGCCGACTTCAGCTTCCCGACACCGAGTCGTCCCAGGTCCTCGATCTGCTCGAACGGGTCTCACCGGCCGACTCCGGCGAGGAGGGCACCATGGTGTTCGCGGCGCCAGCCGGGGTGACCGACCCAGCGGTGCAAGCGGAGATCCGCTCGGTGCTCGACCAGGCTGCCGCAATCGAGCACGTCGTGGTGATCAGCCCGTTCGACGGCCCGGGCCAGATCAGCCCGGACGGCACCGTGGCCTTCGCCCGACTCCAGATCGAAGAACGCCAGCAGGGCCCGAACATGATCCCGGCGGCGGCGTCGCTGCTCGATCTGCGGGAGGAGCATCAGTCGCAGCTCGTCGACATCGAGCTTGGCGGCCAGATCTTCGTCGACTTCGCGCCGCCCTCGTCGGAGACCATCGGTCTCGCCGGCGCCATCCTCGTGCTGCTCCTCGCCTTCGGCTCGGTGCTCGCCGTCGGTCTGCCGATCGGGATCGCGCTGTTCGGGGTCGGCACCGGGGTGGCGCTGATCGGCGTGGCCGGTTCGGTGATCAATCTCCCCGACTTCGCCACGACCCTCGCCGTCATGATCGGCCTCGGCGTCGGCATCGACTACGCCCTGTTCATCGTGACCCGGTATCGCGAGCACATCGCCGCCGGCGAGGAACCCGAGGAAGCAACGGTCGCCGCCATCGATTCGGCCGGGCGAGCGGTCGTGTTCGCCGGGACGATCGTGATCATCTCGATGCTCGGCATGCTGCTCATGGGGGTGTCGTTCATCCGAGGCCTCGGCATCGGTGCCGCCCTCGCCGTGTTCGCCACCATGGTCGCCTCGCTCACCCTGCTCCCGGCCCTGCTCGGGTTCGTGCAGCGGCGGATCGACGTCACGACCTGGTATGCCTTCCTCGGCCTGATCGTGTTCGACATCGGCCTGCTGGGGTTCGCCTTCGGCATCGAGCTGCTGTTGCCCCTCGGGATCCGGCCGCCGTCGTCCTCGCCATCGTCGGGCGGTTCGTGCCCGCACTCCGCAAGCAGGCGCCGATCAAGCAGCCCTGCGACGACGACCAGAACATCTGGCATCGCTGGAGTCGGACGATCCAGCGCCATCCCTGGATGGGACTCGCGGGAGGTCTGGTGGTGCTCCTGCTCCTCGCCCTGCCTGTCCTCGGTATGCGCGTCGGCAGCACCGACGCCGGCAACCTGCCGGCCGACCAGACCGCTCGCCGGGCCTACGACCTGCTCTCGGCCTCGTTCGGCCCCGGGTTCAACGGCCCGTTCCTCCTCGCCGCCGAACTCCCGGCCGGGACCGACGAGGCCGCGGTGGCCGCCGCCACCCAGGCGCTCGGCAACACCCCGGGCGTGCAGTTCGTGGCGCCGCCTTCGGTCATCCCGGGGGCCAACGTCGCCCTGTGGCGTCTCGTCCCCGCCACGGGTCCCCAGGACCAGGCGACCGGCGACCTGATCGATCGCCTGCGCGACGACGTGATCCCCTCCACCGGGCTCCCGATCCTGGTGGGCGGGCAGACGGCCATCTTCAAGGACTTCGCCGACTTCCTGTCGGCCCGGCTGCCCATCTTCATGGGCACCGTCCTGGTACTCAGCTTCATCTTGCTGATGGCGGTGTTCCGCTCGATCCTCGTGCCGTTGAAGGCCGTCATCCTCAACCTGCTCTCGATCGCGGCGGCCTACGGCATCGTCGTCGCCGTGTTCCAGTGGGGTTGGTTCGGCGGCCTGTTCGGCGTCGGCAAGGGCGGACCGATCGAGGCGTTCCTGCCGATGATGCTCTTCGCCATCGTGTTCGGGCTGTCCATGGACTACGAGGTCTTCCTCCTCTCGCGTATGAAAGAGGAGTACGACCGGTCCAAGGACAACAGCGCCGCGGTCGCCAATGGCGTCTCGGTCACCGCTCGGGTCATCACCTCGGCCGCCTTGATCATGTTCCTCGTGTTCGGGTCCTTCGTGCTCGAGGACACCCGGGAGATCAAGCTGTTCGGCCTCGGGCTGGCGATGGCGGTGTTGATCGACGCGACGGTGGTCCGCATGGTGCTCGTCCCGGCGACGATGGAGCTGCTCGGGGCGAGGAACTGGTGGTTGCCGAAGTGGTTGGACCGAGTCCTGCCGTCGATCGATGTCGAGGGTCATCACGAGGAGCCTCACCCGACCGACCCGCGTTCGGTCGCCCACTCCGGGGCCGGTCTCGCGTCCGCCTCCGCCCCGGTCAACGAGGTCGCGCCTTGACACAACCGCTGTTCGTGTCGTAGCGATTGCTGTTCGCATGGCAAAACCCCTCGTCATCGTCGAGTCACCTGCAAAGGCCAAGACTCTGTCCAAGTTCCTCGGGACGGGCTACGAAGTCCGCGCCTCGGTGGGGCACGTCGCCGACCTCCCGAGCAAGGGCCTGGCCGTCGACGTGGAGCACGATTTCAAGCCGCAGTACGAGCTGACCGTCCGGGGCAAGGACGTGGTGAAGGAGCTCAAAGCGGCCCTCAAGGACGCGAGCGAGCTCTATCTCGCCACCGACGAAGACCGCGAGGGTGAGGCCATCTCGTGGCACCTCCTCGAGCACCTCAAGCCCAAGGTGCCGGTCAAGCGGATGGTGTTCCACGAGATCACCAAGTCGGCGATCGACCACGCCGTCCAGAACCCTCGTGGGCTGGACTACGGCCTCGTGGACGCGGCCGAGACCCGCCGGATCCTCGACCGGCTCTACGGCTACGAGGTCTCGCCGGTGCTGTGGCGCCGGGTGAACCGGGGCTTGTCGGCCGGACGGGTCCAGAGCCCCTCGATCCGCCTGATCGTCGAGCGAGAGCGGGAGCGGATCGCGTTCGTGGCCGCCGGGTACTGGGATCTCGCCCTCGAGACCGCCACCAGCCCGGCCTTCACCGCCTCGCTCGTCGCGCTCGACGGCACCAAGGTGGCGTCGGGCAAGGACTTCGCCCAGAACGGCCAGACCAAGGGCAACGTCGTCGTCGTGGACGAGGCTCGCGCCAACGGCCTGGCCACTGCGCTCGCGGATGCCGACTTCGCCGTGCGCAGCGTGGAGGAGAAGCCGTATCGCTCCTCCCCCAAGGCACCGTTCATGACCTCGACGCTCCAGCAGGAGGGTGGGCGCAAGCTGCGCCTCTCCTCGGCCCAGGTGATGCGCATCGCCCAAGGGCTCTACGAGCGGGGCTACATCACCTACATGCGTACCGACAACGTGGTGCTCTCCAACGAGGCGCTCGGCGCGGTGCGAACCCAGGTGAAGTCGCAGTACGGCGAGCAGTACCTGTCGCCCCAGCCCCGGCAGTACGCGACCAAGATCAAGAATGCCCAGGAGGCCCATGAGGCCATCCGCCCGACGACGCCGCTGCGGACGCCGGATCAGGTCGGCAGCGAGCTGAACTCCCAGGAGATGTCGCTGTACCGGATGATCTGGCAGCGCACCTTGGCGTCCCAGATGGCCGACGCCACTGGCACGACCGTGTCGGTTCGGCTCGGGGCGGTCGCGGCCGAAGGGTCGAACCGGACCGACTGCGAGTTCGCCGCCTCCGGCACGACGATCACGTTCCCCGGCTACCGCCAGGTGTACGTGGAGTCCCGCGACGAGGGCGAGTCGACCGAGGAGCGCGAAGCGTTGCTACCGCCGCTGCAGTCGGGCGACTCCGTGCCGGTCGCCTCGATCACGCCGGCCGGTCACACCACCAGCCCGCCGGCCCGCTACACCGAGGCGTCGCTGGTCAAGAAGCTCGAGGAACTCGAGATCGGCCGCCCGTCCACCTGGGCGAGCGTGATGCAGACCATCGTCGACCGCGGGTACGTGTGGAAGAAGGGCCAGGCCCTGGTGCCGACCTGGACTGCGTTCGCCGTGGTCGGGTTGATGGAGAAGCACTTCGACGAGCTGGTCGACTACGACTTCACCGCCCGCCTGGAGTCCGATCTCGACGCCATCGCCCGCAACGAGGTCCGCAAGGAGAAGTGGCTGCACGGCTTCTACTTCGGCGAGGGCGGCGGCACGGGCCCGGAGCCGAACCTGCTCGGGCTGAAGAAGCTGGTCGAGGAGAACCTGGACCACATCGACGCGGCCGAGATCAACACCTTCCCGATCGGGAACGATCCGGAGTCGGGCGAGGCGGTCGTGGTCAAGCCGGGCAAGTACGGCCCATACGTCAAGCGCGGTGAGGACACCGCCAGCGTTCCCGACGATCTCACGCCGGACGAGCTGACCCTCGACAAGGCCGTCGAGCTGCTCGCGCTGCCCAAGAGCGACGAGCCGATCGGGTTCCTCGACGGGCTGCCGGTGTTCGCCAAGAACGGCCGGTTCGGACCGTACGTGCAGTGGGGGGAGGCCGACGCTCCCCCGCCCGGCTTCGACAAGCCCAAGATGTCGAGCCTCTTCAAGACCATGACGCTCGATCAGATCGATCTCGAGACGGCCACGGCGTTGTTGCAGCTGCCACGTCCGCTCGGGGTCGACCCGGCCGACGGCGTGGAGATCCTGGCCAACAACGGCCGCTACGGCCCGTATGTCCAGAAGGGCAAGGACTTCCGCACGATCGGCAGCGAGGAGCAACTCTTCACGATCACCCTCGACGAGGCGTTGAAGATCCTGGCCGAGCCCAAGCAGTTCCGCCGGGGCGGGGCCGCGCCGAAGCCGCCGCTGCGCGAGTTCGGGACCGACCCGATCACCGAGCGGGCCGTGGTGGCCAAGGACGGGCGGTTCGGGGTGTACGTCACCGACGGCGAGACCAACGCCTCGCTCACCAAGGGCGACCGCCTCGAGGCGATGACGAACGAGCGGGCCTACGAGCTCCTCGCCATCCGTCGCGAACAGGTCATCGAGAAGGGCGGACCGGCCAAGAAGAAGGCCGGGGCGCGCAAGGCCGCCGCCAAGAAGACCCCAGCGAAGAAGGCGGGAGCCAAGAAGGCTGCCGCCAAGAAGTCGGCGGCCAAGAAGTCGACGTGAGGTTCCGGCCCGACCGGGGCCTCAGGTGGCGTAGATCCGTTCCAGGATCCACGGGATCACACGCGCCGCGCCGTCGTCGTTGAAGTGGATCCCGTCGTAGCGCAGCTGCACCCCGTCGAGTTCGCCGGTGCATCCGTGCGGGCCGTCCGGGCACACGAACCGGTCGACTCGCAACAGGCGGGTGAAGGACGGGTGGTCCGTGGCGACCTGTTCGTACACGCTGCGGTAGCAATCGGCGGCCGCGGATTGGGCGGCCGGATCCAGCCATGCCACCGGGGTGGATCGGTGGGCGGGACGAGGAACACCGTTGCCCCGACGTTGCGTGACAGTGCCACGATGCGAGTGAGTTGGGCCGTGAGGTGCCCGGTCCCTTCCGGGCTGCAGGCGGGATACGCCACGCCGTCGTCGATCACGTCGGGTGAGGCGAGCCCGTAGTACACGAGCACCACGTCTGGGGCGAAGGCGACCAGGTCGCCGGCCAGCGCGCTCTGGACGTAGCTGCACACGTCCCGGTTGTCGTCGCGGAGTTGGTCGCTCGCGCTGACGCTCGGGGTACACCCCGGCGCAGCGCGGACCTTGGCGTTGACCCCTCGGTCGGCGGCCACGTCGGTGAAGGTGGTGTCGAGCTGGAAGGGCACCGAGTCGCCGAGGACCAGCAACCGCAGCCGTCCTCCGGGGAGGGCGTTCTGCGGGGTGGCTTCGACGGGTGCCGCCGCGACCTCGACCGAGCCGACTGCGATCCCGCTCGATTCGTGATCGGTCGGCGGCTCGATCCCTTCTGGCATCTCCTTCGGCGACTCGACGGATTCCGGCCCCTCGGTCGGCGAATCGAAGCTCGGTTCCTCGCTGACGACGGGGTCGCCGGGGTCGCCGGCCGGTCCGTCGGGCGGGGGTCGATCGTCTCGCTCGGGCCGCTCAGCGGGGCCATCAGTTCGGCGCGGGTGGCGGCGTCGAGGGCCCGACCGGTCGGACCGGCCACGGTGGTGCAGGCCACGATGAGGATCGTCCCGGACAGGGCGACGGCGGGGAGCCGGAAACGGACCGGGAGCCCGGCTCGCCGGATCGGGTGTTCGAGGCCCTCGTAGCTGAAGGCGGCCAGGGTGATCGAGATCCCACCGACCAGCACGAAACGCTGGATCCCGAGCATCTCCTGGCCCCGGAGCGCCACCGCGACGGGCCAGTGGAACAGATAGGTCCCGTAGCTCCATCGGCCGAGTTGCTGGAGCGGGACGGAGGCCAGGATGTCGGCGACCCGGGTGCCCTGCGGCAGGCGGGCTGCGCTCAGCACCGTGCCCGCGCCGAGCGCGCTCACCGCCAGCAGGACCCCTCGGTAGGTCCAGTCGGAGGTGCCGTCGAGGAGGACACATGCGGCGAGCAGCCAGGCCAGGCCGACCGGCATGGCGTAGGTCGCCCAGGGAGCGGGCCGGCCACCTCGGTCGGCCCAGAGCACCAGCAACGCGCCGAGGAGGAAGGCGGGCGCTCTGGTGTCGGTGCCGACGTAGAGACGCTCGTTGGAGGCCCCCGCGAGGCCGAGCCCGATCTGGAGCCCGGAGGTCAGCACGAGCAGGAACACCGTCACGTGGAGCAGCGACGGCCGGCCGCGCCGACCAACGACGGCCACGACGACCGGCCAGATCACGTAGAACTGCTCCTCGATCGCCAGGCTCCACACGTGCTCGAACGGGCCCGGCGTCCGGAACAGGTCCCAGTACGACTGCTTGGAGAAGATCCGTAGCCAGTTCGAGGAGTAGGTGATCGTGCCGAGGACGTCGGACAGTTCGGGTGCGCTCCACTCCGGCACCCGGAGTTGGCCGAGCAGTACGACGAAGGCGAGGAGGAGGACCACCCCGGGCAGCAGCCGGCGGGCCCGCCGCACCCAGAAGCGGCGCAGATCGATCCGGCCGTTGGCCGCGAGTTCGGCGAGCAGTAACCCGGTGATCAGGTAGCCGGACAGGGCGAAGAAGACGTCGACCCCGATCCAGCCGGAGCGAAGGACGCCGGTGTGATAGCCGAGGACGGCCAGGACGGCCAGGGCACGCAGCCCGTCCAGGCCCGGGCGATGGCCGAGTCCGGGCGCGACGACACCACCAGGGTCGGGGGTCGCGAGCGCGCCCGGTGCCGGTGCCGTAGATCTCCGCACTGGCGAAGACCATGTTGTGTGTGGTCAGTCAGACACCCATCGCGCGATGAATCTGGGTCCGAACGACCCCGCCCTCGGCCACCTCGATCGTGCCGAAGGTGGTGTACGGCTGGCGACGGCGCTGGATCGCGGAGCCCGGATTGAACAGGTGGATCCCCGATTCGACCTGGTCACACGGCTCGTGGCTGTGGCCGAACACGACCAGGTCGGCCGAGGGGAACCAGCGCTTCATCCGCGCTGCCCGCCCGGCGCGGGCCCCGGAATCGTGAACCATCGCCACCCGGATGGTCGAGCCGTCCGGCCCGGCGAAGACGTCCTCACGGCGTTCGGGGAGCCGCCCGACCAGGCCATGGTCGTTGTTGCCGAGCACGGCGTAGGTGGGCGCCCGAGCAGCGAGCCGGGCGAGCAGGTCGTTGCCGGTCACGTCACCGGCGTGCAGGATCGCGTCCGCCTCGTCGATCGCGGCCCACACCCGCTCGGGCAGGTCCTGGGCCGAGCCGTCGCGAAGATGGGTGTCGGCCAGCACGACCAGGTACATGCCGTCCATCGTGCCAGCCCGAGGCGGGATCAGCCGGTAGGTTCCTCGGCGTGACGACGCCGGGCCGCTACATCGCCTTCGAGGGACCCGAGGGCTGCGGGAAATCGACCCACGCTCGACGGCTCGCCGAGGTCCTCGACGGGGTCGCCACCAGGGAGCACGGAGGCACCCGGATCGGGTTGATGATCCGCGGCATCGTCGCCGATCCGGCCAACGTGGAACTGACCGACAAGGCCGAAGCGCTGCTCATCGCGGCCGACCGCGCCCAGCACCTCGCCGAGGTGGTCGAACCGGCGCTGGCCGCCGGCCGTCACGTGGTCAGCGATCGATCGGTGTTCTCCGCCCTCGCCTACCAGGGCTACGGGCGGGGCCTGCCGCTCGAGACGGTGCGGTCGGTGAACGAGTGGGCGATCGGCGGGAGGTGGCCCGAACTGGTGATCCTGCTCGACGTCCCCGCGGAGCAGCTGGCCCATCGCATGCGCAGCCGGGACCTCGACCGGTTCGAGCAGGCCGCCGATGGGTTCCACGAACGCGTCGCCGACGGCTTCCGCCAGATGGCCGCGGAGGACTCCGACCGGTGGGTCGTCATCCCGGCGGACCGTGATCGAGAAGCGACGGCGACGGCGATTCGGCGCGCCGTCCAGGATCGGTTGGGCATCTGATGGCGGGGCCAGCTGCGATCGGGGCCGACCAGGGCCGCGAACTCGGCGTGTTCGCCGACGTGGTCGGCCAGCCCGAGGCCGTCGCAGCCCTGACGCGGGCCGCCGTGGCGCCGGTCCACGCCTACCTGTTCGTGGGCCCGAACGGGACCGGCAAGCGGAGGCCGCCCGGGGATTCGCGGCGCTGCTGCTCGACCCGAGCGGAGACCCCGACTCGCGCGACTCCCGGCTGGTGCTCGCCGGCGAGCACCCGGACGTCCGCGAGATCGCCCGGGTCGGCGCGGCGATCTCGGTGGAGCAGGCGGCCGAGATCGTGCAGCTCGCCTCGCGCGCCCCGACCGAGAGTGCCCGCAAGGTCATCGTGCTCGACGAGTTCCACCTCATCCGGGCCGAAGCCGCCGCCAAGCTGCTCAAGACCATCGAGGAACCTCCGCCGAGCACCGTCTTCGTGATCCTGGCCGAACTCGTGACGCCGGAGCTGGTCACGATCGCATCACGGTGCAACCGGATCGAGTTCCGCCCCCTCACCGACGCCGTGGTGGAATCGGCACTGCGCAGCCGCGGTGTGGGAGCCGAGACGGCGGCCGCCGCTGCCCGATCGGCGAGCGGGAGCATGGCCCGTGCCCTGCTCCTCGCCTCGGATGCCCATCTGGCCGAGCGCCGGCGGCGGTTCGCCGAGGTTCCCCGTCGGCTCGACGGCACGGGACTGGTCGTGGCTCGTGAGGTCGAAGAGCTCCTGGCCGCCATCGACGAGGCGGCCGAGCCGCTCAAGACCCGCCACGCCAAGGAGATCGAGGCCCTCGACGAGCGAGCGGCGGCCAACGGCGACAAGCCGACGGCCGGTCGGAAATCGGTGGAGGACCGCCACAAGCGAGAGTTGCGACGGCATCGCACCGACGAGCTCAAAGCCGGGCTCGCCGCCCTCGCCGCGACGTATCGAGACGTGCTGGCGGCAGGGTCGGCGCATCATCCTGGCGCTCTCGTCACCGCGGTGTCCCGGGTGCACCGGACGATCGAGGACCTCGAGCGAAACCCCAACGAGGCGTTGCAGCTCCAGGCCCTGTTGCTGTCGTTGCCGTCGGTGGACGAGGCGCAGTGAGGAACGCCTGGTCCTCGGGCCCGCGGCCAGGGGCCGGCGGGCGGTCGCGGATCAGACCCGGGCGAGGCGGATGAATCGCACTGCCGCCGCGGCCCGGACTCGGATCGTCTGGCGCCGCTGATAGGCGAGCAGGCCGATCACCGCGAGCATGATGAGCGCCATGGCCACCATGGCATCGAACCAGTAGTGGTTCCCGGTGGCGACGATGGCGAGCAGCGTGATGACCGGGTGCAGGATCGTCAGCAAGCTCCACTTGTTGCGCTTGATGGCGATGACCCCGCCGGCGACGAGCACCGCCCATCCGAAGTGGAGCGACGGGACCGCAGCGAACTGGTTGGCGACCGATTGGCTCAGGTCGGTGGTGTAGATCCGGGGCCCGTAGAGCCGCAGGGTGTCCACGAAGCCGTTGCCGGGGAACATGCGCGGCGGGGCGAGCGGAACGAGCACGTGGATCACCAGCGCGGCGCCGGTGACGGTGAGGAACACGTTGCGAATGGCGCTGTAGATGCGGTTGTGCCGCACGTAGGCCCAGGCCAGAAATCCGACCGTGGCGGTGAAGTGGACGATGACGTAGTACCGGTTCAGGACGTGGATGACGGCCTGGCTGCGCAGGAAGACCCCTTGGACGTGGGGCTCGTTGAAGATGCCGAGCATCTGCTCGATGCGCATGACGTGGCGAGCGTTGGCGAAGGCCTCCCGCCCGTCGTCACGGGTGATGGTGCGGATGTAGCGGTAGAAGAGGAACACTCCGCCGCAGAGCAACAGCTCCAGCGGCAGCCGGTAGCCCATGGGGCCGTGCCACCACGACCGACGATCCTCAGCAGTGCGCGACGAAGCTGGCGTCGAGAGATCGCCGCCGCTGGACGTCGACGTCAACATGGACCGTTCCTCCCCGTTCGCGCTCGGCCTCTCACTGTTTACCCACCCTGTGTCTGGATGCAACCCGAATTCTTCACTGCGAGCGGTCTCTGAGCGTGCATCCCGGCTCAGCTGGTGAGATTCCGGACGTCAACTCGACCTGTTGGGTCACACTCCAGAAGATCGGGCCAGGTCAGCGGGCACGTGACCGGGTCGCCGATCTGACGTGTCCGGTCAGGATGGAGTCGCTACACTCGTCGGCCCGCCCAGATAGCTCAGTCGGCAGAGCAACGCACTCGTAATGCGTAGGTCGGGGGTTCGACTCCCCCTCTGGGCTCCATCGACCCCTGGTCAGAACAGGTTCGGCGATGAACTCCATTCATCGCAACCCGTGGGCAACCCAGGAACCCGGCGAGCGACACCCGGCGAGCGACACCGGCCCGGGTGGTCGTGGGCTGCTCGATCGTCATCTCGCGGCATGCCCATGCGGTGCCCGAACGCGAGACGGTCCCGCCTGCGCGCGAACTTCGTCGCTCCCACCGTCAGCTGGGCAGCACTTTGGAACCGCCGACACGCAAGGCGGAGCGGCGCCTCGAGCCGTCCGGGCCTTCCCCGAGCTGCAAGCACATCGTCGAGACCGGAGCCCCGGCGCCCGGTCGGAGGTATCCGGCGCCTGCTGGCTGCTGACCGAGTCCGATCGCGATCACTTGTCCACGACACCCTCTTGACGCGCGCCAACCGCCGTCGTAGTTTCCGTGTTAGTTAATTATCCGAGGGAGCAACTACGGGTGTCTGCGGCCGTGATCGATGATCGACTCGACGAGACCTTCGCCGCGCTCGCCAACTCGACACGCCGAGCGATCCTCGCTCGCCTGGTGGCGGGCGAGGCGACGGTGAACGAGTTGGCGGCGCCGTTCGACATGACGCTCCCCGCGATCTCGAAGCACATCAAGGTGCTCGAGCGCGCCGGACTGATCGTGCGCAGCCGCCACGCCCAATTCCGACCATGCCGCCTCGCTCCTGATCGCCTGGCGGAAGTGGCGACGTGGGCCGACCAGTACCGGGCGATCTGGGACGAACGCCTCGACCGGCTCGACCACCAACTCCGACAACGCCGCAACACTCCCCCAACATCGCCGAAGGGAACGACGTCACGATGAACACTTCCGACTCGACCACCGATGCAGTGGTCCTCGAACGCAGCTTCGCCGCCCCGATCGGCGAGATGTGGCAGATGTGGACCGACCCGGCCGCCTTCGCCAGCTGGTACGGACCGGCCGGAGCGCAGGTTCCGGTCTGCGACGTGGACGTGCGCGTCGGCGGCCGACGCCGGGTGTGCATGCGGTTCGACACGCCGGACGGGACACGAGAGATGTGGTTCACCGGTGAGTTCCTCGAGGTCACCGAACCGAACCGGCTCGTATACACCGAGGCGATGACCGACGCCGACGGCGCTCCGATGCCGGGCGGCCACCCATCGACCGAGGTCTGCGTCGAGTTCGAGGAAACCGGCGACGCAACCAGGGTAGTGCTGACACACCGCGGTATCCCGTCGGGGTCGCCGGGCGAAGCGGGTTGGCGCGCTGCGTTCGACGAGCTCGATCGCCAACTCTCCTCACGCTGACGATCAGCGAGCTGATCATCACGCTCGAACGGCCGCCGGGTCAGCGAAGAAGCGCGGCGGCCGTGACCGCACCGCATCAACGGCAACGAGACCGTTCCGACCGTCGTCGTCGGCTCGGTTGCGATGGTCAACCCGTCGGTCAGGTCCTCGATCTCGTGGGGTCCGAACTCCCGTCGATGGCCATCGAGCCGCCGGTTCGTCGAAGTATTGCCAGCCGACTTCGAGGATCCAGCTGACCGAGCAATCGTGTGATGCGGTCGCAACGATCACGACCCACGAAGTCGGGCCAACCCGAGCGTCAGCGAGACCGATACGCGTCCGATCGGGCGAACACGCCGAGCACGATCACTCCAGTTCCGCGTCGTCGATCCGATAGATCACCCGATACGTACCCCGGCGAGCGCTGTAGCGGCCCTCCAAGGAGCATGCAGCGGCTTGCCGACCCGGTGCGGGTTCTCCAGCAGCGGGCCGACGATGAACTCGTACGCAGCAAACGCCACCGCCTCCGGCAGCTGCCCGCCAACTGACGCCGAGCGGTCGGCGCGACGATCAGCTCGAACTTCGCGTCGGTCACGCGGTCGCTCGACGAGCACGCATCGCCCGCTCCAACGACGTCGTCCTCACCCTCACCTCGAGCCAGCTCGGCGTCCGCCTCGGCCAACGCCTTCACCACCGCCCGATCCGACAGCAGGGCGATCGTCTCCTCCATGGACTCGATGTCGTCGACCGCCACCAGCATCGCCGCCGGACGGCCGTGCACGGTGACCGTCACCCGGTCATGCTGACTGCCCGCGAGCCACCAGCTCCGACAAGTGCGCCTTCACTTCCGGCACGTGACCGGGTCGCCGATCTGACGTGTCCGGTCAGGATGGAGTCGCTACACTCGTCGGGCCCGCCCAGATAGCTCAGTCGGCAGAGCAACGCACTCGTAATGCGTAGGTCGGGGGTTCGACTCCCCCTCTGGGCTCTGAAATCCCCTGGTCAGAACAGGTTCGGCGATGAGCGCCGTTCATCGCAACCCGTGGGCACCCAGGAACCCGGCGAGCGACACCGGCCCGGGTGGTCGCGGGCTGCTCGATCGTCATCTCGCTCATGCCCATGCGGTGCCCCGAACGCGAGACGGTCGCGCCTGCACGCGAACTTCGTCGCTCCCACCGTCAGTTGAGCGGCACGTTGGAACCGCCGACAGGCAAGGCGTAGCGGCGCCGCGGGTCGTTCGGGGTTCTCGTGCCGAGTACTGCCGAGTAGCGCAGCCGGTGCCGAAACGCGTCGCGTTGCCTCGGTTCCAACCCATAGAACTGCTCCACCGACCCTGGTCGGGGGTCCCCAACCCCATGGACCAGAACGCAGACCCGACCGTCCCGGTCACACCGGGTCATGTCACCGTGTACTGGCGAGGCGGGCGCCCGTACAGCCGTGTTGCCGCCGCCATGGACGACCTCGTCGCGTTCGCGAATCGGCGCGACATCGCCCCACTCGTCCACGTTGCCGTGGCCCACGCCCAGTTCGAAACGATTCGCCCGTTCCCCGACGGCAACGGACGCACCGGCCGTGCCCTCGTCCACGCCATGCTGCGCCATCGAGGCATCACCCGCGCCGTCACCGTCCCGATCTCGGCCGGCCTCCTCGTCGACACCGGCGCCTACTTCGACGCGCTCGGCGACTACCGCGCCGGACACCTCGAACCGATCATCCGACAGATGACCGACGCCAGCTTCGACGCGCTCGGCAACGCCCAACAGATGATCGACGAACTCGACGCCGTCCATGACGACTGGAACTCCCGAATCGCTGCCCGGTCCGACAGCTCCGTCTGGCCACTCACCAGGCTCCTCGGTGAACCGCCCGCCGTCACCTCCACCCTCGTCGCTGACCGCCTCGGCGTCTCGATCCCTGCCGCGCTCAACGCGATCGGCCGACTCGAGGACGCCGGCATCGTCGTGAACGCCAAAGGCCAGGAACGCAACCGGGCGTGGGTCGCCGTCGACGTGATCGCCGTCCTCGACCGATTCGCTGACCGCGGCGGACGCCGCAACCTGGCCTGGCAACTCAGCCGCTGCGTGCCGGGCACCGATCAGCTCGGCGGCTGGAACTCGTGGGCCAGAATAGCCCGAGCCAGCGTTCTGGGACTCGGCGGCGCTACTGACGCTCGGTATCGCCGATAAGGGTCGGCAGGTCCTGAGCTTCGGCGAGGAGCCGGACGACGTCGACGCGATCAGCTGCGATGAAGTAGAACCAGCCGCACGGGAAGCCTGGCACGCCCCGGAACCGCAACCCTGGGACTTCGCAGAGCTCGCCCATCCGCGGCGAGCCGGCACCGGGCGTTCGGCCGATCGCGTCGAGCGCGGCGATCGCGGCTCCGAAGAACCGTTCACCGAGATCGTCGCCGCCTTCGCGCCGGTCGTAGTGCGTGCGCTCGACGAGATCGGCCTCGGCGAGCGGGCGGAGTCGAGTGGCTGTCACTCGTCGCTGAACGCGCGGTCGCGGAGCTCGGCGACGAACTGTTCGTCGACCTCCCGGCCGGGGCCTGACGCGAGCCCGTCGGCGATGAGATCGCGAAGCCGGGCGGCGGCCTGTTCGCCCTGGTCGCGTCGGATGAGCTCGCGCAGGTACTCGCTGGTGTTGCCGTAGGCGCCGTCGCGGACTCGAGCGTCGATGTACTCACGCATCGACTCCGGCAGAGCGAAGCTCATCGTGTTGCGGCTCACGTGGTCAGTCTGAGCATCCGTATCAACAGTTGTCAACCACGACCCACGAAGTCGGGCCAACCCGAGCGTCAGCGAGACCGATATGCGTCCGGTCGGGCGAAGACGCCAAGCTCACGCAGCTGATCGCCGGCACCCACTACGCCCAAGCGACCCAACTCGACATGGAATACGACCCGGCCCCGCCGCTCGACGCCGGCCATCCCCGCTCGGCACCCCCGGACGTCACGGCCTGGCTGCGCGAGATGTACGACCAGATGCTCGGTCCGCAGAACTGACGACGATCTCTCGACCGGCCCGCGACGCTCGGGCCGTCGTTGGTCGAGCAGTGCTCGAGTCCGTGGAAGACTGACCGGGGCCCTTGCGCGACACGTCGCGCGCCTGGGGATGGGGTCCGTTCGTCGGGAGCACCGGCGAGTCACGACCGTCGCGACCGCGACCGACACCGATTGGAGCGAGATGGACTTCGAGCTTTCCTGCGCCTTCGCCACCTCGATGGCGACGCCCGAGCACGTGGCGGTGGCCGAGTCGCTCGGGTACCGGCGGGCCTGGCTGTACGACTCCCCCGCCTTGTACCCGGACGTTTGGGCGACCCTGGCGCGTTGCGCGGAGCGCACCTCGACCATCGGCCTGGGTCCCGGCGTGCTCATCCCGAGCCTGCGCCACCCGATGGTGAACGCCGCTGCGATCGCGATGTTGGTCGACCTCGCCGGACCGGACCGCGTCTCCGTCGCCATCGGCACCGGCTTCACGGGTCGGTTCACGCTGGGCCAGAAACCGTTGAAGTGGGCAGACGTCGCGCACTACCTCCGGACGGTCAAGGCCCTGCTCCGGGGCGAGATCGTCGAGTGGGAGGGCGCCAAGATGCAGATGATGCATCCCGAGGGCTACGGCGCCCCCCGCCCGATCGAGGTGCCCTTCCTGCTCGGCGCAGCCGGTCCCAAGGGCATCGCATTCGCCCAGGAGGAGGCCGACGGCGTGTTCATGGCGGGCGCCCCGCCGGTGCCGGGCTTCGACTGGGAGGCCCATCTGATGTTCGGCACCGTCGTCGACGACGGCGAGGACCTCACCGGCGAGCGGGTCATCGCTGCGGCCGGGCACGGCGCGGCCGTCTACTGGCACTTCTGGTACGAGCACGGCCGACCGATGGAGGTCTTGCCGAGCGGACCCGAGTGGGCCGCCGCCTACGCGGACGTCCCGGCCGATGTCCGCCACCTGGCGACCCACGACCTGCACATGATCGGGGTCAGCGATCGCGATCGACCGTTCGTGACGCCGGAAGTCCTGCAGGGCATGGGCGCCACGTTCACCCCGTCGGAACTCCGGGATCGGCTCGCCGGCATGGCGGCCGAAGGGATGACCGAGATCGCCTATCAGCCCGCCGGTCCCGACATCGCCGGCGAACTCGAACGCTTCGCGGGCGCGGTCCGAGGCTGAACGAATCGGGCCGACGGCCTGGCGGGGCCGCTCGTTCCGCTCGTGGGCGAGTCCGTCCGCGTTTGTAGTGTCCCGTCATGGACGATCTGCTCGACGGTCTCGGATTCGACCCCGACGAAGTACGTGAGCGATACCGGCTCGAACGCGACAAGCGCCTGCGGGAGAACGGCCCCGACCAGTACATCGAGATGGCCGGGGAGTTCGCCCGCTTCGCCGAACATGATCCCTACGGCGACCCCGACTTCGCCCGCGACCCGATCGTCGAGGAGACCGACATCACCATCATCGGTGGTGGGTTCAGTGGCCTCCTCGCCGCAGCCCGCCTGACCGAGCGGGGGATCACCTCGTTTCGCATCATCGAGGCCGGGGGCGACTTCGGCGGCACCTGGTACTGGAACCGGTATCCCGGCGCGCAGTGCGACACCGATGCGTACTGCTACCTCCCCCTGCTCGAGGAACTCGGCTACGTACCGAGCGAGAAGTACGCCTACGTCAACGAGATCTTCGAGCACTCCCAACGTATCGGCCGCCACTACGGGCTGTACGAGCGAGCGATCTGGCGCACCCGGGTTCGCTCGATCGACTGGGACGAACCGCTCGGCCGGTGGCGCATCTCCACCGACCGAGACGACGACATCCGGACCCGGTTCGTGATCATGGCGCTCGGCACCACCACCCGCGCCAAGCTCCCCGGCATTCCCGGTATCGAGACCTTCGAGGGCCACGCCTTCCACACCAGCCGCTGGGACTACGCCTACACCGGCGGGGACACCACCGGCGGGATGGTGGGCCTGGCCGACAAACGTCGCCGTCATCGGCACCGGCGCGACCGCGATCCAGTGCGTGCCGCGGCTCGCGCAGAACGCCGAGCACCTGTACGTGTTCCAGCGCACTCCTCCACCGTCGACTGGCGTCGGAACCGCCCGACCGATCCCGAGTGGTTCTCGTCGCTCGAGCCGGGTTGGCAGCGTCGTCGGCGCGAGAACTTCACCCTGCAGGCCGCCGGCGTCCCGGTCGAGGAGGACCTGATCGATGACGGCTGGACCCAGATCTTCCGGCCATCAGCTCCCCAAGGGCGAACGACGACCCAAGACGCGCGAGGAGCGCGAACGCATCGTCGAGCTCACCGACATGATCAAGATGGAGGAGCTGCGAGGCCGGGTCGACGCAGTCGTCCAGGACCCGGCGACGGCCGAGGCGCTCAAGCCGTGGTACCGGGTGATGTGCAAGCGCCCCACGTTCAACGACGAGTTCCTCGAGTCCTTCAACCGTGACAACGTGACCCTCGTCGACGTCAGCGACTCAAAGGGCGTGGAGCGGATCACACCTCGGGGCGTCGTCGCCAACGGCATCGAGTACGAGGTCGACCTCATCGTCTACGCCACCGGGTTCGAGATCTCCTCGGAGTTCCGTCGCCGACTGGGGCTCGAGATCAACGGCCGCGACGGCCGCTCGCTGTTCGACCACTGGAGCGACGGGCTCAAGACGCTGCACGGATTCTCGACCCGCGGCTTCCCGAACTGGTTCTACATCGGCGTCTCGCAGAACGCGTTCGACCTCAACATGACGTCGATGTTCGACGAACACGCCCGACACATCTCCTACATCATCGACGAGACCCTGCAACGCGGGGCACGTACCGTCGAGCCGACCGAGGCCGGCGTGCAGGAGTGGCTCGACCTGCTCCGCAGCTTCCGCATCGGCGGCGGCGGGTTCCTCGCCGAATGCACCCCCGGCTACTACAACAACAAAGGTCAGCCCAAGGGCGGCAGCGGGTTCGCCGGTGCCTATCCCGCCGGCCCGGCCAAGTTCAATCGGTTGCTCGAAGACTGGCGGTCGACCGGAGAACTCCCCGGGATGGAGCTTCGGTTCGACGACAGCGAACCGCACGGCGCCTCTCTTGGTCCCGTAGCGGGCTGAGGATGACCATCCCGACCCGCGTCCTGATCGGGCGGCGGGCGTTCGTGTTCGGCGCGATGGCATCCGCCATGCTGCCGGCCTGCGCGTCCGACACACCCGCCGCTGATGGGCCACCTCCGACCGGCACAGGAGCGAAGGTGCCGTCCCCGGCGGCGTTCGTCCGCACCTCGTGGAGCACCGACCCGTGGTCGCTCGGTTCGTACAGCTTCATGGCGGTCGGCGCCGAACCGGCCATGCGTGCCGCGCTGGCCGCGCCGATCGACGGTCGCCTCTTCTTCGCCGGAGAAGCCACCGACGCCGACGATCCGGGAACGGTGAACGGCGCCTTGGCAACTGGTCGTCGCGTCGTGTCCGAGGTCGCCTCGAACGCGGCTGCCGGGGCTCGGGTCGCCGTGATCGGCGCCGGCGCGGCCGGTGCCCAGGCCGCGAGTTTGCTGGTCGAGGACGGCTTCGAGGTCGTGGTCTACGAAGCGCGGGACCACATGGGCGGACGGCTCGACACCGTGCAACCAGCGGGTTGGCCGATACCGGTGGAACGCGGGGCCTCCTGGGTCCACGCCGTGGATGCCAGCGATCTCGCGGACCGTCTCGCTCGGCTCGGCGTCGCCACCGTGCCGTTCGGCTACGAGGCGGCAATGCTCGGCGCGAACGGGCAGCCGATCGAGGACATCGAAGCCTTCTACGACGGCGTCGAGACGTCGATCGAGGACGCCGTCGACGCCGCGGGCGGCCGTGACGACGACATCTCGCTCGCCGCTGCGATCGCAGATCGGCCGAGCCCGGGCGATCCGACCGCGCTCGCCCACTTCCTGAGCAGCGAGATCGTCACCGAGTTCGGCGCCGATCCCGACGAGATCTCGGCCTGGTGGGGGCTCGAGGAGGGAAGCGAGGGCGACGACGAACTCGTGGTCGGCGGGTACGTCCGCCTCGTGGAGGACCTGCTCGACGGCATCGCGGTCGAGTACGAGGCCGCCGTGAGCGCCATCACCGTTCGAGACGGACGGGTGAGCCTGACCGTCGACGACACCCCGATCGACGTGGACGCGGTGGTCGTGACCGTCCCCCTCGGCGTGCTCAAGGCCGGAACGATCGAGTTCGATCCACCGCTCCCCGGCACCCACCTGGCCGCGATCGATGCCCTCGGATTCGGGGTGCTCGACAAGCTGTGGCTGCGGTTCGACCAACAGTTCTGGAGCAACGAGGCGCTGATGTGGACCCTCGTCGACGATCCCGACTTCCCCGAGTGGTTCAATCTCGCGCCCGTGACCGGCGAGCCGGTCCTGCTCGGCCTGGTCGGTGGCGGCAGAGCACGGCGCTACGCGGCGGCGACCGACGACGAGCTCGTCACTACCGCCCTGCGGTCGCTCCAACGGCTCGCCGACGCTGGATGGTGACGGCCGGCGGCGGCCCTTCCGTCATCGTGGGGCGTCGCTCTGGAACGCGTCGAGCGCGCGGTGCAGTGCCGGGTTGTCGATGTCGCGTGCGAGGAGTCGCTCCGCATGCCCGGAATCGGTGTCGCCGAGCCCGCGCGGTGAAGATGGCTGTAAACGACCATCTCGCGCATCTCACAGCGAGCCGCCAAGGTCGCGAGCGTTCCGAGGAGCTCGACAGCACGGTTGCCTTCGTGGGCAACGATGGCGAGGTCGATCATCGACTCGAGGACGGCCGCTCGCACCCACCTCGATACTGGTCGGTCACGGATCCGGCACCGACGCAGCGCTTCCTCGAGCCACGTCGTTGCCCTCGACCGATCACCGTGGCGGGCGCTCGCCAGGCCGAGCACACGCGCCGTCATCGTCACCTCAACAGGGGTCACCCAGCTGGCACGCGAGCATCCACGCCTGCTCGATGCCTCCAATGCCGCTTCGCAGGCCATCGGTTCTGGAGGTCCAGCTCGGCCCGCAGCGCTTGTGGCCACGGGAGAAAGGCGAGCCACCGCCTCGTGGACGAGGGCGAGGGAGCGGTCGAGCCGCGCGCGGCCTGCGAGCGCTCGTCTCGAGCAGGTGGGCCCGGCCGAGAATCGAGAGCGACCAATGCCTGCTGGCGCCGATCGCCACAGCGGGATCGCAGGTCAGATCGTGGAGTTCGAGCATCTCGATCGCTTTTGATAGTCGCCACCGTCGGATGCGCTCATGCCGTGGACACCGAGGATGGCGGCGGTCGAGGCATCGTCGTCGACGTGCTGGGCTGCGCGGACGAGCCAGTCGCTGGCCGTCGGTCGCCTTCCGGCTTGCACTTCGACGAACCCGAGCTCGGTACGCGCCGGCCAGGCAGGTTCTGGTCACCGCTCACCGCAGCCACGCGGACCGCGCCGTGCAACACTGCGGAACCCTCGCCGTCGCGGCCGCGGACGCTGTGCACCAGTGCTGCCGAGGGCCAGCAGCGCCTGGACCGGAAGCTCGGCATCGAAGTAACTCGACGACCTGTCGACCGCACGCTGGAGGCAATCGACACCCGCGGCCCGCCGCACCCGCAAAGGCCGCTCGTCCGCTTCAACAGGCTGCGCGCCTCGACGCCTCCGTCGATGCTGAACGCATCGCGAACGAACGGCGGACGCGCCGCGTTCCGAAGCGCAGCCGATGGGGTCACGCCGAGTTCGTGTCGCAGCACGTCCTCGGCCACGGCGACCTGCTGGAGCGCAGCCGTCTGGTCGCCCGACGCCGCGAGACATCGCACGAGAGTTCGTGGCCGTCCTCGCCGAACCGGTTGCGGGCGACGAGGCGGGAGGCATAGTCCACGGCCTCCACCGCCCGGCCGTCCGCGAGCAGGCCCAATGCTACTTCGCGGAGGCGGGCCTCGATCGCCGCGGACACTCGGCATCGCTCGACGATCAGCCACGGCTCGAACGCCGAGCAACGGTCGACCCGCACCCCTTCCAAGAACTCTCCGGTCTGGCCTCCAGCAGCTCAAGGTGCTCACTGGGAGATGACAACACGTCGAGATCACACGATGCGGCGGTGATGAGCGGCGAGATCGGGTCGCCTCGCAACGTGTCGGACACGCCGAAGCGAACGGCGCAGCTCGGCAAGCGACCAGCGGAGGGCGCCGAGCGGATCGTCAGCGTCGGCGAACAGCAACTCGGCGAGCTGCCGGCGGAGACCGCGTCTACACGATGACATATGCGAGCAGGGCCCACGCCTTGTGGCCACGCGGCCGTTCAAGGTGCAGTCGGTCCGGCTCGATACTCGGCGGACCGACCAGCCGGATCAGGATGCCCGACGGTTCGGCTTCGGCACGACCATCGGCCCTGCACCCTTTCGAGCACAGTGTCGCACCCACCGTCGGGAGCGCTGCGCCGAATCCGCCCGAGGGGCCGCTGACGACGCAGGCATCGTTGAGATCAAGCAGGCGCACCTGCTGCGAGCGACTTGACCGCCTCGGTCGTCAGCGCCTGACCACCGATCCCCCCAGTCACCGCCTGGTCTCCTCGATGATCACCCACGTGACCGAGCGCATGTTCTCACCCTCGATCTCGACCATCGTGTCGGTCAGCTTCTCGATCATCTGCTGCTTCTGCGCAGTGTCGAAGACGCCCTCGATCAGCTTCACATTGATCATCGGCATGTGGCTTCCTTCCGTTCGGCAGCACCCGGCGCAGGTCGCCGGATGTGCCTGACGGTACGACGCAGCCGTGTGACGAGCCGTGTGAGGGTCAGGTGCGCGCTCGATCGGGGACCCAACTGCCGTGCGCACCATAGGGAACTCGACGGGGCAAATGGATGGTCGCGACCGGTGGAGCAGTGAAGTCCTGGGCATCGATGATCAGGAGTCGTGACTCGTCCGAGCCGGTGTCGTGGGACAGGCTGATCACCCAGCCCTCGTCCTCGCCGGCATCCGGGCTGGCCGGGGCGAAGACCGGCTCGGCGCCGCGAACGCCGTCTCCGAGTTGGTGCTCCCAACACGTACCGGTTCGCAGGTCGTACTTCCAGAGCGCCGAGCCGTACACGGGCTCCTCGCTGTTGCCCTCCCCCGCCAACGCCATCAGGTAGCCGTAGCGCGCGTCGAGCCCGACGAGTCGATCGTCGACCCGTCCGAAGTCACCGGGACGATCGTCGATCTGCTCCTCGGTCACGGTGCCGGCGTCGAGATCGATCGTCCATCGCCACAGCCGGCCGACTTCTGCGTAGTCGTCGTTGCTCGTGCCGAATGCCTCGGGTTGGCGGGACACGTGGAGCACGATCGTGTTGCCGACCTCGTGGGCGTTCACCGGATGGAACACGTAGCAGGGGTCGATCTCGAACCAACGGACGTCGGCGTTGGTGCCGTGCCGTGGCATCACCCCGAGCCGCGCTCCGGCATCCCGGTTGAACTTGAACGGCAGCCCGGTCGCCAGCGCGTCGAGGTCGAAACACACGGGGAGGTCCATGAAAACGACGTGACGCTCGGTGACGTTGAAGTCATGCATCATCACCATGTTCGGGATGTCGATGCCTTCGAGCTGCTGGAGTGTTCCGTCGGCGCCGATCCGGATGTAGTGGAGGTACGGCGGCTCGGGGCTCAGGTAGCTGAACGCGATCAGCTCACCGGTGACGGGACAGACCTTGGGATGGGCCGTCATCGAACACGTGAGGGCGCCCCCGTAGTTCTCGTAGCCGAGCGTGTTCAGTTCCAGGTCGACCTTCCACGGCCAGTGGCCCTCCTCGAGGCACAGCAGCTCGCCGTGGTGGGCGACAACGTGGGTGTTGCCGGTCCCGCGGGTCAGATCCCCCATGTTCGCCATCGGATCGCCGTGCGGATCGGTGATGTTCGGCGTGCGGATGAACCGGTTCCGATACCACTCGGCCTTCCCCCCGGCCAGGCGGACCCCGTGCAGCATCCCGTCGCCGAAGAACCAGTGGGCCGAGGTCCCCGAGGCCGGGTTCGGTCCGGTACGGAGGTAGGTCCCGTTCAGCTCGGGCGGGATGATGCCGTCGACGCGCAGGTCGGTGTCGGTGCGTTCGTCGAGCACCGGCGCCCAGTTGCCCCGGAGGTGCCAGGGAAGCTCGGCGTCATTCGTCGCATGGTCCGGACTCGTCACGTCTGCGGTCATGTGACGAACGTAACTCGCCGGGCCGGGCAAAATCTACCAAGAGTACGAATCGCTCACCTGGGGCATCGGCCCGGGCGGAGCGCCCGCCGGATTGATACCGTCACCGTCGTGACCGGTCGTCCCCCGCCTGCTGCCGAACGCGCCAAGCGGCGACGCCCCGGGCGTCCCAAGGGCGGTCAGGTCGTGGCCGACCGGGAGCAGCTGCTTACGGCAGCGATGCGGGTGATCGACGCCCACGGGCCCGAGGTCACCCTGGAGGACATCGCCGCCGGCGCCAGCGTGAGCAAACCGATCCTCTACCGCACGATCGGCGACAAGGACGCGCTGATCGCCGCCCTGTCCGAGACGCTGGTGGACCGGATCAACGCGTCGGTCGCCGCGGCCACCGCCGCCGCCCCCGATCCGGCCGCAGGGTTCGAAGCGGCGATTCGCGCCTCGCTGCACACCATCCAGGCCGACAAGCACCTGTTCTTGTTCGTGAACGGCGGCGCCGGATCCGAGTCCTTCCGTCGCCTCGTCGATCGTTCGGCCCTCGACATGATCGAGCTGTTCGGCGCCAGCCGGGCCCGCGCTGGCCTCGACCCGACGCCCGCTCGGACGTGGGCGTACGCCGTGGTGGGCGCGATCCAGGTGGTCGCCACGATGTGGGTCCGCGACGAGTTCGCCGATCTCGACGACGTCGGACGCGACCTCGCCCGCCTGATCTGGTCCGGCCTGGCCCAGGTCGGCGACACCCCGGCCGAGACCTAATCGGCGAACCAGTTGGCGTGGAAGCCGATCGGCACCCACGCCGCCAGCTGGACCCGGGCCACCGGGCCGTCCTCGATGTTCCGGGCGTCGAGGATGACCAATTCCGACTGCTCGGTGACCCGGTCGGTGACGAAGCTCATCAACCACCCGCCGTCCTCGGCCTGACCCGCAGGATCGGCGAAGACGTGCTCCCCGCTGACCTCGGAGTCCCGGTAGTAGTGCGCCCACGAGGACCCGGTGTCGTGGTCGTACTTGACCACGCCGTCGAAATCGAACTCGAGCTCCCAGGTGCGCTGCGGACAGTTGTAGCCGGAGCGCGTCCTTCGGCCCGTGTAGTGCTCGTTGACACGCGGGAACTCCCCGGCGACGTCGTCGGTCTGTTCCTCGGTGACCCGACCGGTCGTCAGGTCGATGACCCAACGCCACGGCATCGGCTCGCGCGCCGCGCCCGGGTTCTCGAACTGGAACCCACCCGGCATGTCGGCCATCCGCGGCGCACGGATCTCGATCGTGTCACCCGCTTCCCACGCGTTGAAGAAGTGCACCACGTAGCAGTTCGGGATCTCGAACCACCGGATGTCGCCGCCCGCGGCGCCCCGCGGCAGGACCCCCACCCGGCTGCCGTTCTCCGGCCTCCAACTCATCGGATCCCGACCGGCGAGCAGCTGCTCGAGGTCGAAGACGGCCGGGGTGTCGAAGAAGATCGCGTAGTGCTCGGTGATCACGAAGTCGTGCATCATGATCGGCGCCGGAACCTCGATCTCGGTGCTGTGGACCAACGCTCCGGACGGGTCGACCTCGTGATACCGGAGGTAGGGAGCGACCGGGCTGTAGCCGAAGAACAGCATCTCCCCGGTGGCGGTGTCGACCTTCGGGTGCGCCGTCATCGGACCGCGCAGTCGCCCGGCGAAGTCGTGCTCGCCCAGGGTCCGCAGTTCGCGATCGAACTCGGTGGGCGGACCGGCCTCGAGCAGGGTGAAGTACCGGCCGGCGTGACGCACGGTCGCGGTGTTGCCGGTGTTCTTCAGCATGCCCGCCGCCTCGAGCACGTCCGGCTCCGGGATCTGGAAGTTGCTCATCCCGCCGTAGCACGCCCGTCCCCGGGCCCGCTCGGCCAAGAGCCCCTTCGACTCCACCCAACGGTTCCGGTACCCGGCCTTGCCGTCCTGGAGGTACACCGCATGGAGCATCCCGTCCCCGTCGAAGGGGTGATACGCACCGAGCGGGGCGAACTGCGGATTGGGTCCGGTGCGGACGAACATCCCCGACAGCTGACGTGGGATCTCTCCGATCACCTTCAGATCGACGTCGAAACGTTCTTCTGCCACCGGGGCCATCAGGCCCGAGAGGAACGGCGACTGCCAGGTGTCCATGGTGGTCATGGAAGGTCCTCCTACGAGTGCTCACGACGACGGTGTCCCCCGTCCCCGGCAATCGGCGGTCGGCGCCGCGAGGTGCGATCACCGTCGATTGACGAAGAAAGCTACTCCCGGTAACTTCGCAGGCGGTAGCTGGACGCTCGATTCCGACCCAGCACCAGGGGGATCGTTGTGGGGATTGGGGTACGGGCCCGAGGCATCGTCGCGACGGCGTGCCTCCTGACGGCCATGGGCTGCACCGAGGCCGCCGACGCGCCGAGCGACGCCGGCCAGTCGACGACCGCGGTCACCGTCGCGCCCGAGTCCTCGGCCGCCTCCACCGCCGCATCCACCACCGCGCCCGACACCGGGTCCGACACGGCGTCGACGGCGGCCGAGACGGATTCGACCGGTGCCGTGGAGTCCACCGTCGCGGCACCGACCGGGGAACCGTTCGTCATCGGTGTCGTGAACACCGAGGGCGCACCGGGCCTCGACTTCCCGGAGTTCACCACCGCCTTCGAAGCCGCCGCCGAGCACATCAACCGAGATCTCGGCGGGTTCAAGGGCCGACCGGTGCAGCTCCAGCCGTGCATCGCCAAGGGGTCGCCCGAGTCGTCGCAGGCGTGCGCCCAAGAGCTCGCCGAGCAGCAGGTGGACCTCGTGATGTTGGGCATCGACATCTTCGTCGCCTATCCGACCTACGCGGCCGCCGGAATCCCGGTGATCGGCGCAGTGCCCGTCCTCCCGACCGACTACACCGCGGACGCCGTCTTCATCACCGCCGGCAACCTGGTGGTTCAGGGTTCGACCGCCAACGCCATCACGAGCCCCGACTATCTCGGGCTGAAGCGTGTCGCGGTCATCACCAACGATTCGGCACAGCTCGCTTCGGCCCTCGGCGTGCTGACACCGGCGCTCGAGAAGGGCGGCGCCACCGTCACGGTGGTGACGGGCGGCCAGACCGAGACCGACGCCGGCTACCTCTCGCTCATGCAGGAAGCCGCCGACTCGGACCCCGAAGCGATCGTCTCGCTCTACGGCGAGACCGGGTGCGTGGCGCTGATGCGAGCGCGACGGGATCTCGGGATCACCGCGCCGGTCTTCTCCAACACCAGCTGCCTGAGCAAGCGGGTCACCGACGCCGCAGGCGACGCCGCGATCGGCTGGTACTTCGCCGGTGCCACCGGGGAGGACAACCCCGACGACGACGTGGTTCGCCGGTACGTGAGCGAGATCACCGGGGGCGATCCGGCCGACGTCGATCTCAACGGCTTCACGACCGTCGGCTGGGGCGAGCTGATCTCGATCTGGGCCAGCGCCGACAGCCTCGACGGCGAGGTGAGCGGGCCAGCGATCATCGAGGCGTTCCGGGCGGGACGCGGAACCCAGCTCGGCAACGGCGATCCGGCGCCGTGCGGCCAGGTCGAGGCCTACAAGAGCGTGTGCACCTTCAGCATCCCCTTCGCGCAGTTCACCGCGCCGGGCGCAGCACCTGCCTTCGGCGGCGAGATGATCTCCGCGGTGGAACTGCTCCCGGCGTGACTCCGTACGTCGCCGCGCTGTTCGCCGGCATCGGCGCCGGCGCCGTACGGGCCCTTGCCCTCGGCGTCGTCACGACGTTTCGCGGGTCCGGGGTCGTGAACTTCTCCCACGGGGCGATCGCCACATGGACCGCCTACGTGTTCTGGGATCTCCGGACCAACGTGTCGTACCCGTTCCCGTTCCCCGGACCGTGGGACGCCTACTCGTTCGGCAGCGACGTCCGCATGACCCTGGTGTCGGCCACGGTGCTGTCGCTGCTGACCGCCGGGCTGCTCAACGCCGTGATCTACCTGCTCGTGTTCCGGTCGTTGCGCAGCGCCCCATCGCTGGCGCGGGTCGTGGCCGGAGTCGGCGTGCTGCTCTACGTCCAGGCGATGATCACGGTCCGGTTCGAGGCGGCGTCGGTCCGACTCTCACCCGTCCTCCCCCACGGTGTGATCAAGGTGACCAACCGCATCCTCCTCGCGGTCGATGCGGTCTGGCTCGTCGCGATCCTGGCTGCGCTCGCCGCACTGCTCTGGCTGTTGTCGCGATACACCCGCATCGGTCTTGCGATACGTGCTGCGTCGGAGTCCGAGAAGGGCGCCGCCCTGCTCGGCTTCGATCCCGACCGGCTCGGCCTGTGGTGCTGGGTCGCCGCCGGTCTGCTCGCCGGACTCGTCGGCGTGATCGCGGCGCCGATGTTCGAGCTCACCCCGCTGCTGTTCACCGAACTGTTGATCCCCGCCCTCGGGGCTGCGCTCATCGCTCGGTTCACCTCGTTCGGGATCGCGGGGGTGGCCGGGCTCGCCATCGGAATGGCCCAGGCCGTCGTGTCACCGCTCCAACGCGACCTGAGCTGGATCCCACGGCACGGAGCCCGTGACGGGCTCGTGTTCATCACCATCGCCATCGCCATGGCCGTGGTGGGCAAGCGGTTGCCGACCCGCGGGTCGCTCGAGACCGGGAGGCTGGCGACGGTGAGCCGACGTCCGGCGCCGCGGTGGATCACGTCGGTCCTCGTCGCCGCAGTGCTGCTCGCGTTCGCAACGCTTCCGAGCACGTGGGGCTCGGCCCTGCTCACCTCGGTGATCTTCACCGGTCTGGCCCTGTCGCTCGTGGTGCTCACCGGGTTCACCGGTCAGATCTCGTTGGCTCAGGCTGCGATCGCCGGCATCGCCGGATTCTCCTTGTCGCGGCTGACGATGCGATTCGACGTGCCGTTTCCCGTCGCGCCCGTGCTCGCCGCGCTCGTCGCCGCCGCGTTCGGTGTCCTGGTCGGGGTTCCGGCGTTGCGGGTTCGCGGCGTGAACCTGGCGGTGGTGACCCTGGCCGGTGGCATCGCGGTCCAGGAGTTCGTGTTCAAGAACCCGGACTTCGTCGGTGACGTCTCGACCGGCGGGGCCAAGGTGCCGCCGCCGAAGCTGTTCGGACTCGATCTGGGCCTGCAGAGCGCCACCTCGGTGTACCGACCGCAGTTCGGGCTCTTCGTCACCGTCGTGGTCGCGTTGCTCGGCATCGCGGTCTCCAACCTGCATCGGAGCGCGACCGGCCGGCGGATGCTGGCGGTCCGCTCGAACGAGAACGCCGCCGCAGCCGTGGGCATCAACGCCGCGGCGACGAAGTTGTTGTCCTTCGGGCTCAGTTCGTTCATCGCCGGGGTGGCCGGCACGTTGGTCGCCTACCGCTTCGGCTCCATCTCCGATGCCTCGTTCAATCTCTTCGCATCGTTGACGTTGCTCGCCTTCGCCTACCTCGGCGGGATCACGAGCGTCGCCGGCGCGGCGATCGCCGGGCTGCTCGCCGCGGACGGGATCGGGTTCAAGGCGATGAGCGCCGGATGGTCCCGGGCCGGCATCGACTTCGGGCGGTGGGAGCTCGTCGTCGGTGCGGTGGGACTGGTGATCACAGCGGTGCGCTACCCGCAGGGCATCGCAGGCGTCGGCGCCGGGCTGCGCTCCCGCTTGGGTCGTCAGCCGGCCGAACGTGGTGCTGCCGGGCCGAGATAGCTGCGCTGGAGCAGCTCGGCGTCCCCGGCGAGGTCGCTCGCTCGTCCCTCGGCGACCACGGTGCCGTGGTTCAGGACGTAGGCGCGGTCCGCGACCTCGAGTGCCAGGTGCACGTGCTGTTCGACCAGCAGCACCCCCGCTCCGGTGTCATCGGCGATGGCGCGCAACACCGGGAGGAGTTGTTCGACGATGATCGGCGCCAGGCCCAGGCTCATCTCGTCGACCATGAGCAGTTTCGGCGACACCGTCAGGGCGCGTGCCATCGCCAACATCTGCTGCTCACCGCCCGACAACAATCCGGCGCGCCGCCCCATCAAGGCCTCGAGCGAAGGAAAGTACTGCAACGCATGGTCGAGATCGGCTGCCCCCTTCGACGCGCCGAGGCGAAGGTTCTCGGCCACGGTCAGCTGAGCGAACACCGACCGATCCTCGGCGACGTGGGCCACCCCGTCGCGGGCGATCCGGTGGGGGCGTCGACCGCGCACGGAGCGCCCGAGCACCTGGATGTCGCCCGACAGGATCGGCAGCATCCCGGACACGGTGAGCAGGGTGGTCGTCTTGCCGGCTCCGTTCGGGCCGAGGAGGGCGACGATCTCCCCCGCTGCGACGTCGAGCCGGAGGTCGCGCACGACCGGCACCCCCGAGTAGCCGGTCGAGAGGCCGTCGATCTCGAGGACCGCGCTCACGTCGGTTCCGTCCGACGAGCCGTCGCCCCGAGGTACGCCTCGATCACGGTGGGATCGGCGGCGATCTCCCGAGGAGTGCCGTGGGCGATCCGGCGCCCGAATTCGAGGACCGAGATCTCGTCACACACGTCGAGCACCAACCCCATGTCGTGGTCGATCAGGAGCACGGTGATGCCGGCGTCGACGATCCGCCGCAACCGGCGGCCGAGGTCCTGGGATTCCGACGTGTCGAGCCCGGCGGCCGGCTCGTCCATGCACAACATCTTGGGACGGGCAGCGACCGCACGAGCAGCCGACACCAGCTTGCGCTGGCCCTGGCTGATCTGGTCCGGCATGGCGTCGCGCAACTCCTGGAGTCCGAGGACATCGAGCGCGAAGTCGACCCCGGTGCGATCCGCGGGCCGGGTCGGTCGCACGAGGTCGAGCAGGAACCCGCCGACCGACGCCTGTTGGGCCGCGACCTGGAGGTTCTCCTCGACGGTGAGATCGTCGAAGAGGGCGTGGGCCTGCCACGTCCTGGCCAGCCCGAGCCGAGACCGGCGATGCGCAGGCAGGCCGTCGATGACCCGCCCGTCGAAGGTGATCCGTCCGCCACAGGGCACGAACCCGGTCAGGCCGTCGATGAACGTGGTCTTCCCGGCGCCGTTCGGCCCGATCAGCCCGACCAACCGCCCGGTCTCGACGTCGAGATCCACGCCGTTGACGGCCGCGACGCCGCCGAAGGTGACGGTCATCGCTCGGACTTCCAACAGCGCCATGATCCCCCTGCCACCCACAGCTGACGGCTCGCGCCGATGGTACTCAGGGGGATCGCACCGGGCCCGCTCGAGCGGCGGGCGGTCCCGGATCAGCGAGCGTGACGAGGGCTGTCGCGCAATGACGGGTTGTTGCGCGGTTCGCCGCGATTCTTGGCGTCGGTGAGCTGTCGGACGAGGTCGTCACGCACCTCGTGCAGTGCCCGTTGGAGATCGATCTCGCTCGAGGTCGCGACGAGCCGGGGCTGACCGGCGATCCAGGCCTCCAACACCGTGCGTTGGCTGGTCTCACCCCGCTCCTTCACCGAGAGCTCCATGTCGACCGTGCCGGGTTCGAAGGAGCGCAGCCGAGCATCCAATCCCGACCAGTCCTCGACGATCGCATCACGCTCGTCCTGCGCGAACCCGTTCCCGAGGCGCAGGCTGCCCTGCACGGTGGCTGTGGCGGTGTTGTCGTTCATGTCGATCTCCTCGATCAGTAGCGAAGGGTGGCGGCGACGCCGCTGGACGTTCCCAGGCTGGACGCGTCGACCATGACGACCTCGCCGCCGGCCGCCAGGGTGTCGAACACGGCTCGGTCGAGGAGGTCCTCGACGTCGAGCGACGCATGGTCGGATGTCGTCACGGATCCGGTCTCGGGATCCAAGCCGCCCCAGACGGGCGGGACGTCGCTGACCAGCATGGTGTCGATCCGGCCCTCACGAGCCCTGGCCGCGAGCTCGGCCACGGAGGACACGGTGGTGCCGGACCCGACGCCGGCGCGATACCGAGCGATCGCCGGGTGTTCGTCGGAACTGCGACGAGACTCGATCAGGTGTGAGGCCTGGGCGTGGAGCTCGGCCTGGGATCGGTGCTCGGGGTTGCCGGGCACCACCTCGTCCACGACGTTCGGGTAGCGGGTCACGGACTGGAACAACGGCAGGTAGTAGTCGACGCAGGCCAGCACGAGCGGATCGCGGGCCTGGCCCAGGCGTTCGCAGACTCCTCGATCCACGACCCGGAGGAACCGCTCCAGCGCGTTCTTGTCCAGT
>JAWKHV010000015.1:0-142264 GCA_041394645.1 Ilumatobacteraceae bacterium
CGGAACGCACGACTTTCGCGTCGCCGACCTCTCCTTGGCCACCTTCGGCCGCAAGGAGATCCACCTCGCCGAGCACGAAATGCCCGGCCTGCGTGAGTTGCGACGCATCTATGGGCCGTCCAAGCCCCTCGCCGGAGCCCGGATTTCCGGCTCCCTGCACATGACCATCCAGACCGCGGTGCTCATCGAGACCCTCGTCGAACTCGGCGCCGAAGTGCGCTGGGCCAGCTGCAACATCTTCTCGACCCAGGACCACGCCGCCGCTGCGGTCGCGGTCGGGCCCGAGGGGACCCCCGAGGACCCTCAGGGTGTCCCGGTGTTCGCCTGGAAGGGCGAGACGCTCGAGGAGTACTGGTGGTGCACCGACCAGATGATGACCTGGCCCAGCGGTGACGGGCCGAACATGATCCTCGACGACGGCGGCGACGCCACCTTGTTGCTGCACAAGGGTGTCGAGTTCGAAAAGGCCGGCGAGGTCCCCGACCCCACCTCGGCCAGCAACGCCGAGTTCGCCATCGTGCTCGGCCTCCTGCAGCGCTCCCTGAAGAGCGACCCGAGCAAGTGGACCCGGATGGCGTCGGGGATCAAGGGCGTCACCGAGGAGACCACCACCGGCGTGATGCGGCTGTACAAGATGGCCGAGACCGGCGAGTTGCTGTTCCCGGCGATGAACGTCAACGACTCGGTCACCAAGTCCAAGTTCGACAACCTGTACGGCTGCCGCCACTCGCTCGTCGACGCGATCTGCCGAGCCACCGACGTCATGCTCGCCGGCAAGGTCGCCGTCGTGTGCGGCTACGGCGACGTCGGCAAGGGCTGCGTCCAGGCCCTGCGGGGTCAGGGATCACGCGTGATCGTGACCGAGATCGATCCGATCAACGCCCTGCAGGCCGCGATGGAGGGCTACGAGGTACGCACGATGGAGGACGTCGTCGGCGAGGCCGACATCTTCGTGTCCGCCACCGGCAACGACGGGATCATCACCGCCGAGCACATGACGAAGATGAAGCACAACGCCATCGTGTGCAACATCGGCCACTTCGACTCCGAGATCGACATGGCGGGCCTCGCCCGCTCGGGCGCGGAGCGGGATCAGCTCAAGCCCGGCACCGATCTGTGGACCTTCGAGGACGGGCACTCGATCATCGTCCTCGCCGAGGGTCGCCTCGTGAACCTGGGTTGCGCCACCGGCCACCCCAGCTTCGTGATGAGCTGCAGCTTCTCCAATCAGGTGATCGCCCAGATGGAGCTGTTCCAGCACACCGAGAAGTACCCGACCAACGTCTACGTCCTGCCGAAGAAGCTCGACGAGCTCGTGGCCCGGATGCACCTCGATGCCCTCGGCGTGAAGCTCACCCAGCTCAGCGACGAGCAGGCCGAGTACCTCGGCGTCGACCCGTCCGGCCCGTACAAGCCGAGCCACTACCGCTACTGACGATCCGCCCGAGGGGATCTCGCCGACGCGAGACCCGACCGGGCAGGGTCAGTCCGAACCAGGCGCAGCCGGCGAGAGTCCGCCGGTTGCGCCTCGTCGCGTCAGGGGCGGGAGCTCGAACCAGGGCAGCGTGACCTGAGCCATCGGGCCGATCCCGAGGGCGAACACGACGGTGCCGAGTCCGGTCGATCCGCCGAGGGCGATGCCGAGCGTGAGCGCAGCGACCTCGACCAGGGTCCGGGACCGCTGGATCGACCACCCGAATCGCTCGTGGAGGCCGACCATCAGCCCGTCGCGTGGCCCCGAGCCCAGTCCGGAGCCGATGTAGAGACCGGATCCGAGGGCGATCACCGCCATGCCGCCCAGCAGCAGGGCCAGGCGGCCGACGAGCGGGTCCGGCGTGTGGAGGCGGGGGAGCACGAGATCGACGACGATCCCGATCTCCAAGGCGTTGAGCAGCGTGCCGATGCCGAACCGCTGACGGAGCGGGATCCACAGCAGCAACAGCAGGAGACCCACCCCTTCGATCACCGTCCCGATCGAGAGCCCGAGGCGCTCGCTCGCGCCCTGGTGGAACACGTCCCACGGAGCCAGGCCGACATCGGCGGCAACGATCGCGGCGATGCCGGCACCGAAGGCGGCCAGGCCGAGGATGCAACGGGGAAGTCGTCGAGCGAGCTCGGGGGGCGAGGGCATCGGGAGCACGGTCGGGCACGGTACCGCTCCGCCCGGTCCCGGCGGCGGTGGTTCGGGCATCGAGCGCCGGGGCGTCGGTGGCGGCGCCGGAGAATCGTGAGACACCCACGGTGCAAGCTGCCGACCATGAGGTTCCTCCGCTCGACCTGCCCGGTGTGCCGTCGGTCGACGTCGACCCGTTGCGCCTCGTGCTGGAGCGGACTCCCACCGGCGCCGGCCAGCGCCGCCGCGCCAGCCGCGCTGGCCTTCGACGGATCGGGACGTCGGCTGCTGCTCGCCATGAAGTACGGCAACGGACGCACGTTGGCCGATCCGCTCGCCGAACTCATGGCCGCCGCCGTCGTCGGTGACCACGACCTGGTCACCTGGGCACCGACCTCCGCCCGACGAAGACACCGCCGCGGGTTCGACCAAGGCGAGCTCCTCGCCCGAGCCCTGGCTCGCCGCCTGGGACTTCCCTGTCGAGCGCTGCTGCGGCGGGTGGGCCGGGGCGGGCAGACGGGACGCAGCCGCGACGAGCGCCTCGGCACCCCACCCCGGTTCGTCGCCCGTCCGGCGCGAGCGCCGTGGCGGGTGCTGCTCGTCGACGACGTCGTGACGACCGGGGCGACGATGGCCGCGGCCGAGCGGGCCTTACGTCGGGCCGGCTATCCCGAGATCGGACGCATCGCGGCCGCCGCGACACCGTGAGTCGTCGGGCCCGGAAACCAGGTCGGCGGGGAGGGGCGATGGGGGAGGCTCCGAGCCCAGAGGTAGGCTTGAGGGTTGCATGGGAATCCTCGATCGAGTACTGCGCGCCGGTGAAGGCAAGAAGGTCAAAGCCCTGGCAGGGCTGCTGCCGGAGATCAATGGCTACGCCGACGACTTCAAGCGTCTGAGCGACGACGAGCTCCAGGCCAAGACCCCCGAGTTCCGGGGACGCTTGGAGCGGGGCGAGTCGCTGGAGGACCTCCTGCCCGAGGCCTTCGCCGTCACGAGGGAGGCCGCCGACCGGGTCATCGGCCAGCGCCACTTCGACGAGCAGATGATGGGCGGCGCCGCCCTCCACTTCGGCTGGGTCGCCGAGATGAAGACCGGCGAGGGCAAGACCCTCGTGTCGACCTTGCCCGGCTACCTCAACGGGCTCACCGGCCGGGGCATGCACATCATCACGGTGAACGACTACCTGGCCCGGTTCCAGTCGGAGTGGATGGGACGCATCCACAACTTCCTCGGACTCAGCGTCGGGCTGATCCTGCCGGGGTCGAACGCCTCGCCGGCCGAGAAGCGGGCCCAGTACGCCTGCGACATCACCTACGGCACGAACAACGAGTTCGGCTTCGACTATCTGCGCGACAACATGGCGACCCAGCTCGCGGCCAAGACCCAGCGCGGCCACGTCTACGCCATCGTCGACGAGGTCGACTCGATCCTCATCGACGAGGCCCGCACCCCGCTGATCATCTCCGGGCGCCTCGCCGACGCCGCCAAGCTCTACTACAAGTTCGCCTCCGTGGTCCGCTCGCTCAAGCGCGACGAGGACTACGACGTCGAAGAGGACAAGCGCCTCGTCATGCCGACCGAATCCGGCATCGAGAAGGTCGAGGCAGCACTCGGCGTCACGAACCTCTACGACGAAGTCCAGCAGAACCTGGTCCATCAGCTCTCCGCCGCGTTGAAGGCCAAGGAGCTGTACAAGCGGGACAAGGACTACATCGTCCAGGGCGGCGAGGTGAAGATCGTCGACGAGTTCACCGGCCGCATCCTCGAGGGGCGCCGCTGGAGCGAGGGGCTCCACCAGGCCGTCGAGGCCAAGGAAGGGGTGAAGATCAAAGAGGAGAACCAGACCCTCGCGACGATCACCCTCCAGAACTACTTCCGGATGTACGAGAAGCTCGCCGGCATGACCGGTACGGCCCAGACCGAGGCCGCCGAGCTCATGAACACCTACGAAGTCAACGTGGTGCCGATCCCGACCCACAAGCCGGTCATCCGAGCCGACCAACCCGACCTCATCTACAAGGGCGAGGCCGGCAAGTTCAACGCCATCGTCGAGGACATCGCCCATCGCTACGAGCGGGGCCAGCCGGTGCTCGTCGGCACGGTGAGCGTGGAAAAGAGCGAGCACCTGGGCCGGTTGCTCGCCAAGCGGGGGATCCCGCACGAGGTGCTCAACGCCAAGCAGCACACCCGAGAGGCCGAGATCGTCGCTCAGGCCGGACGGCTGCACGCCGTGACGGTGGCGACCAACATGGCCGGTCGAGGCGTCGACATCCTCCTCGGCGGCAATCCCGAGGGTCTGGCCCGGCGGGCCACGGCCCAGGAAGGACTCGACCCGTCGAGCGAGGAAGGCCAGGCCCGCTACCGCGAGCTGCTCCCCAAGTTCGAGGCCGAGACCCGGGCCGAGGGCGACAAGATCCGCGAACTCGGTGGCCTGTACGTGATCGGTTCCGAGCGCCACGAGTCGCGCCGAATCGACAACCAGTTGCGAGGCCGGTCCGGCCGCCAGGGCGACCCGGGCGAGAGCCGGTTCTACCTGAGCCTCGAAGACGAACTGATGCGCCTGTTCGCCACCGGGGCCCTCCAGTGGGTGATGGGTCGAGCCATGCCCGACGACGAGGCGATCGAGGCCAAGATGGTCACCAAGGCCATCGAGCGGGCCCAGACCACCGTCGAGCAGCGCAACGCCGAGATCCGCAAGAACGTCCTCAAGTACGACGAGGTGATGAACGAGCAGCGCAAGGTGATCTACCAGCGCCGCGACCAGATCCTCGAAGGCCTCGACCTCAAATCCGCCGCCCTCGAATACCTCGCGACCGCCGTGAACGCCCTCATCGAGCGGCACTGCGTGAGCGACGCCGAGGACGAGTGGGATCTGGCCGGTCTCGCCGTCGAGTTGCCCACGTACTTCCCGAACGACCTCACCGAGGCTCGCTTGGCGGACTGCGCGACGACCGACGAGATCTACGACCTGGTGATGTCGGAGGCCACCGCGTACTACGCCCAGCGCGAGGAAACCCTCACCCCGGACGTGATGCGCGAGGTCGAACGCCAGGTGATGCTGCGCATCATCGACCAGCGCTGGCGCGAGCACCTCTACGAGATGGACTACCTGCAGGAGGGCATCAACCTGCGGGCCATGGGGCAAAAGGACCCGCTCGTGGAGTGGCAGCGTGAGGGCTACGAGATGTTCGGCCAGCTCATGCAGGGCATCGCCGACGACTTCGTCCGCTACGTGATGCACGTGCAGGTCGTGCGCAACGAGGACCAGGCGACCCAGCCGATCGTGCAGAACGTCCAGACCACCTCGTCGGACGACGACCAGCGGTCCGGGTTCGACACCGCAGCGAGCGCGGCGGTGGCCGCCGGCGAGCTGCCGGCCGAGGCGGTGCCGACCGCGCCGACCCGTCAGCAGACCGTGGTCAAAGACGAGTGGGCCAAGACGCCACGCAACGCGCCGTGCCCGTGTGGGTCCGGGAAGAAGTTCAAGCAGTGCCATGGGGCAACCCCGGCGGCATGAGCCGCTAACTCCTTCGAACACGGCACACTGGGGGCCGCATGCGTGACTTCAGCGACGATCTCAAGGCTCTGCGCGCCCGCCTCCAGGAAGCCCACGGCTACCTCAAGATCGAGGAGGCCTCGGTTCGGCTCACCGAGCTCGAGGCCGAGGTCGCCCGGCCGGACCTGTGGGACGACCAGGAGCTCGCCAAGAAGGTCAACGCGGACTACGCCAACGTCAAAGGCGACCTGGCCGAGTACGCCCGCCTGGATCAACAACTCGAGGACGCCGAGGTGCTCCACGAGATGGCCCGCGAGGTCGACGATGCCTCCCAGGAGACCGAGATCGCCGAGGCGATCGGCTCGCTGTCGGAATCACTGTCGTCACTGGAGCTGCGATCACTGTTCACCGGGGTCCACGACGAGGCCGACGCCATCGTCCAGATCAACGCCAAAGACGGTTGGGTCGACGCCCAGGACTGGTCCGAGATCCTGCTGCGCATGTACCAGCGCTGGGCGGAACGCCGTGGCTTCAGCTTCGAGATCGACGACTACTCCGAAGGCACCGAAGCCGGGATCCTGTCGGCCGAGTTCACCCTCAAGGGTCGCTACGCCTACGGCCTGATGTCGGCCGAGCGCGGCACCCATCGACTCGTTCGCATCTCGCCGTTCGACAACCAGGGTCGCCGCCAGACGAGCTTCGCCGCGGTCCAGGTCTGGCCGATCCTGGAGAACCCCGACGTCGAGATCAACGACGCGGACGTCCGGATGGAGGTGTTCCGAGCCTCGGGCGCCGGTGGCCAGCACATCAACAAGACGTCGTCCGCCGTCCGGCTCATCCACGAGCCGACCGGGCTCGTCGCGTCCTCGCAGGAGGAGCGCAGCCAGCTGCAGAACCGGGAGAAGGCGATGGGTCGCCTGCGGGCGATGGTGGCGGCCAAGGTCGAGCAGGAGCGGGAAGAGGAACTCGATCGCATCGCTGGGCGTCAAGCACAGGTGGGATGGGGCAGCCAGATCCGCAGCTACGTGCTCCAGCCCTACCAGATGGTGAAGGACCTGCGGAGCGAGTACGAGGTCAGCAACGTCGCGGCCGTGCTCGACGGCGACATCGACGACCTCATCGAGGCGTATCTGCGGTTCCGTCGCCGGACCGCTGACGCCACCACGGAGTGATCCGCCAGCCATGATCCGTCTGGAGAACGTCACCAAGGCGTACAGCACCGAGGTGCTGGCCGTGCGCGACGCCTCGTTCGACATCCCGAAGGGCGAGTTCGTCTTCCTCGTCGGCGCCTCGGGCTCGGGCAAGTCGACGCTGTTGCGCCTGATGAACCGCCAGGAACGTCCGGAGCGCGGCACGATCCACGTCGCAGGCCAGAACATCAACGAGCTGGCCTCGTCCAAGGTGCCGTTGCTGCGGCGCAACCTCGGCAACATCTTCCAGGACTACAAGCTGCTCCCGAACAAGACCGTGTTCGAGAACGTGGCGTTCGCGCTCGAGGTCATCGGCCGTCCTCGCCACGTCGTGCACCAGCAGGTCCCCGCGGTTCTCGAACTCGTCGGCCTCGCCGGTAAGGAGGACCGGTTCCCCCATCAGTTGTCCGGTGGTGAACAGCAGCGCGTCTCGATCGCCCGGGCCTTCGTCAACCGCCCGTTGATCCTGCTCGCCGACGAGCCGACCGGGAACCTGGACCCGGCGACCGGCGAGGGATCATGCGGCTGCTCGACCGGATCAACAAGACCGGCACCACGATCGTGATGGCCACCCACGATCAACGCATCGTGAACATGATGCGCCGACGGGTCATCCAGCTCGACCGCGGCGTGATCGTCAGAGACCAGAGCCGAGGGGTGTACGACTGATGCTGTCCCGACTCGGCTACGCGTTTCGCGAGACGTGGGCCAGCTTCCAGCGCAACATCACGCTGACCGCGGCGGCGATCCTGACCGCGGCGGTCGCCCTGTTGCTCGCCGGCGCGACGTTCCTGATCCAGAACTCGTTCTCCAACATGCTCGCCAAGTGGCAGGACGGCGTGCAGCTCATCGTCTTCGTGAACCCCGGTGCGGGCCCCGATCAGATCGAGGTGCTGCGCCAGTCGCTCGAGGAGAACGAGATCGTCGCCTCGGTCGAGTTCTACGACCAGGCGAAGTCCTTCGAGCAGTTCCAGAAGTACTTCGCCGGTCAGACCTCGCTGCTCGAGACGATGACCGCCGACCAGATGCCGTCACAGCTGCGCGTGGTCCCGGTCGAGGGAGCCCAGGAACTGCTCCCTGGTCTGCAGCAACAGTACGCGAGACAGGCGAACGTGTTCGACGTGGGCCTCGCCAGCGACACCGTTCGCCTCTACGCCAAACTCTCGAGCTTCGTGCGCGGCGTCACGATCGTCGCTTCGGTCGTGTTGCTCGTGGTCGCGGTGACCCTCATCTGGAACACCATCCGCACCGCGATGTTCGCTCGTCGCCGGGAGATCGAGGTGATGAAGCTCGTCGGCGCCACGAACTGGTTCATCCGGATTCCGTTCATGCTCGAAGGATTGCTGCAGGGCTTCATCGGGGCCCTCGCCGCGTGCGGCGGCCTGTTCGCCCTGAACTCGTTGTGGACCAACAACCTGAAGGAATTCTCGTCGTTGGAACAGGTGACCTCCGAGAACCTCCTCGCGCTCCAGGTCGCCCCGGGCTACTTGCGCGGTGTGATGATCTTCGTGCTCGTCATCGGTGCTGTCGCCGGAGCGATCGGGTCGGGCGTGGCGGCCAGCCGCTTCCTCGACGTGTGATGCGCCCGCGCCCGATCCGTCCCACCCCCAAGGAGTCGTCATGAAGATCCTGGTTCTCGTCGGCTCGTTGCGCGCCGGTTCGATCAACCGAGCGGTGGCGAGCGCCTTGCCGGCACTCGCTCCCGCCGACGTCGAGTTCGAGGTGTTCGAGGGCATGGGTGACGTGCCGCTGTACAACCAGGACCTCGACACCGCCGAGCCTCCCGCCGCGGTCGCCCACCTGCGCGACTCGATCCGAGCCGCGGATGCCCTGCTGTTCCTCACACCGGAGTACAACCACTCCATCCCCGGCGTGCTGAAGAACGCGATCGACTGGGCGTCGCGCCCGATGTTCGATTCCTGCCTGACGGGCAAGAGCGCAGCGGTGGTCGTGTCCGGTCCGGGCCGTGGTGGGGTCCGTGCCTTCATCGCCACGGCCGGCATCCTGCGGGACCTCGCGGTGCACGTGATCCTCCATCCCGAGGTCGTGCTGAACGAGGCGTTCACCAAACTCGAGATCGCGGCCGACGGGACGGCGACGGTCGTCGATCCGGTCTCGGCCAAGTTGCTCGGCGTCCTGCTCGACCAACTCCGTCTGGCCGCGCTCGAGCGGGCGGGCGACACGAACCAGCGGACACTTCACGCCCTGCGGTCCGCGTTGATGGGCTGAACCCGTTCGGGCGGTCCACCTCGGATCGCGCCGGGTACGGCCGGCCCCGATGTCCACCGGTACCGTCGGGACCATGTCCTTCACGCAGATCTCCCTGGACGTGGCCGACCACGTCGCCACGATCACGCTCGATCGGCCCGATCGGCTCAACGCCTTCACCGGCACGATGATGTACGAGCTGCTCGAGGCGTTCGATCAGACCGACGCCGACGACGACGTGCGTGCGGTCGTGGTGACCGGTCGGGGCCGGGGTTTCTGCGCCGGGGCCGATCTCGGCAGCGGCGGGGACACCTTCGCCAAGGGTGGCAGCGACATCGTCGCCTCCTCCGGCGTCCCGCGAGACGGCGGAGGAATGGTGTCATTGCGGATCTTCGAGTCGAAGAAGCCGGTGATCGGTGCGATCAACGGTGCCGCGGTTGGTGTCGGGATCACCATGACCCTTCCGATGGACATCCGGCTCGCCAGCGACAACGCCAAGATCGGCTTCGTGTTCGCCAAGCGCGGCATCGTGCCGGAGGCCGCGTCGTCCTGGTTCCTGCCCCGGTTGGTCGGGATCTCCAAGGCGACGGAGTGGGCGTTCACGGGCCGGCTGCTGTCGGCGCAGGAGGCGTGCGACGGCGGGCTGATCCGCAGCGTCCACGCCCCCGACGAGCTGTTGCCGGCCGCCTACGCCATCGCCCAGGAGATCGTCGAGAACTGTGCACCCGTCTCGGTCTCGCTCAGCCGCCAGATGCTGTGGCGCATGCTCGGTGCCGACCATCCGATGGCGGCCCACCGCGCCGACAGCCGGGCGATCCTCGCTCGTGGCTCGTCGGCCGACGCCAAGGAGGGTGTGGAGAGCTTCCTCGAGAAGCGCCCCGCCAACTTCCCGATGAAGGTCAGCGACGGCGTGCCCGACGTCTTCCCCGGCTGGACGGACCCGGAGTTCTCGTGACCCTGCGGACCCACCGAGGTCTCGTCGTGGACCGGCGATGACGGTCGTCTGCTGGTTCCGGCGCGACCTCCGGCTGCGGGACAACCCGGCTCTGGCCTGGGCGGCCGGGGAGGGGCTCGTCGTCCCGCTGTTCGTCGACGACCCGGCGTTCGACGACGCCGGTGCACCGCGGCGCCAGTTCCTTCGTCGTTCGCTCGAGGCGCTGGGTGCCGCGACCGACGGAGCGTTGATCGTGCGGCGGGGCGATCCACGCCAGGTCGTGCCGGCCGTGGCGGAGGAGGCCAACGCCTCGGTGGTGGTGGCAGCGGCCGATTTCGGGCCCTACGGGCGCGAGCGCGATTCCGACGTGGACCGGGCGCTCTCCGGAGCGGACCGGGAACTCCGGTTCGTCGGCTCGCCCTGCGCGGTCGAGCCGGGAAACGTCACCAAGGCCGATGGCGACCCGTACTCGGTGTTCACCCCGTTCTCGAAGGTGTGGCGATCGATCGGCTGGGACGCCCCGATCGACGCGCCCGACGTGCGGTGGCGGCGGCTGGACTCCGACGGCCTGCCCGAGGCACCCGAGGTCGACGCCGAGCTCCCTCCGGTCGGTGAGGACGCGGCGCTGGCCCGGTGGAGCGAGTTCTGTGACGTGGCGCTCGACCGCTACGACGAGATCCGCAACCAGCCTGGCGTCGATGGCACCAGCCGGATGTCGACGTACCTGCGGTGGGGTGTGGTGCACCCTCGCCAGCTGCTCGCGGAACTGGGCTCGTCGAAGGCCCACGACACGTTCCGTTCGGAACTCGCCTGGCGCGAGTTCTACGCCGACGTGCTGTTCCACCGGCCGCAGACCGCCTGGTCGAACCTCCAGTCGAAGATGGACGCCATGCCGATCGACACCGATCGTGATGCGAAGGAACGGTTCGCGGTGTGGTGCCGCGGCGAGACCGGCTACCCGATCGTCGACGCCGGGATCCGCCAACTGCTCGCGACCGGATGGGTTCACAACCGGGTTCGGATGATCCTGGCCAGCTTCCTGGTCAAGGACCTCCACCTGCCCTGGTGGTGGGGGGCGCGATTCTTCATGCAGCACCTCGTCGACGGGGACCTGGCCTCGAACAACCACGGCTGGCAGTGGACGGCCGGGACCGGGACCGACGCCGCCCCGTACTTCCGGATCTTCAATCCGATCGGCCAGTCGAAGAAGTTCGACCCCGACGGGACGTACCTGCGGACGTGGGTCCACGAGCTCGCTCACCTGGGCGAGCAGGACATCCACGCCCCCTGGGAGTCCAAGCGGGGGGTACCACTCGGGTACCACGCCCCGATGGTGGACCACGCCGAGGAAGCGCGAGGAAGCGCTATCGCCGCTATGAGCAGGTCTCGGGCCGTTAACCTTGAGCCCTACTGACGCAACTTCCCCGGGAGGAGCGAGGTGCTCGACGAGCGGAAGACCGCGATCCTTCGGGCCGTGGTCCAGGAATACATCGAGACGGCACAGCCGGTGGGTTCGACCCACATCGCCGACCCGCCCGGGGTGCGGGTGTCCTCGGCGACGGTCCGCAACGAGATGGCGGTGCTCGAGAGCAGGAGGGCCACCTCAGCCAGCCGCACACCTCGGCCGGGCGGATCCCGACCGACAAGGGCTATCGCTTCTTCGTCGACCACCTGACGACGCCGGGTGCGCTCGACGGGGCCCATCGCGCCCAGATCGGTGAGTTCTTCCAGCGCACCCATGGCGCCCTGGGACGGATGTTGTCCGACACGAGCAAGCTGCTCGCCCAGTTGACGAACTACGCGGCCGTCGTGCTCGGCCCGGCCACCGAGACCGCGGTGGTCCGCTCGATCCAGCTCGTCTCGCTCTCCTCGCGAGTCGTGATGGTCGTGGTCGTGCTCTCCAACGGCAAGGTCGACAACATGACGATCGACTTCGAGGACGAGGTCAGCGAAGCACGGGTCGCAGCGGGCTCGGTCTACCTGACCCAGCACCTCGGAAACCGGCCCCTGCCGGCGTTGCTCGATCTTCCGTCGAGCGGCGACGCCGACCTCGACGCCCTGCTCGGTCGAGTGACCGACACCGTGTTGCGGTCCGGCGAGGACGACGAGCGCGTCTACCTCGGCGGTGTGTCGTCGATGGCGACGGCGTTCGACGCGGTCGAGGTGGTGCGGACCGTGCTCAACACCCTCGAGCAACAGTTCGTCGTCGTGACCCTGATCAACGACATCCTCGATCGCGGGCTGAGCGTGGCGATCGGCAACGAGCACGGCGTGGAGCCGCTCTCGACCTGTTCCGTCATCGTCGCCCCGGTCTTCGCCGAGGGCGAACAGCTGGGCACGATCGGCGTGCTCGGCCCCACCCGCATGAACTATCCCCAAGCACTGGCTGCCGTCGAGGTCGTGAGCGACCAACTCGGCCGCCGTCTCGTCGAAGGTTGACACCCCCCGAACATGGCTGACTACTACGACCTGCTCGAGGTCTCGCGCGACGCTGCGCCCGAGGCGATCAAGAAGGCCTACCGGCGCCGCGCCCGAGAGCTGCATCCCGACGCCAATCCCGACGATCCGACCGCCGAGGACCGGTTCAAGGAACTGGCTCGGGCCTATGAGGTGTTGTCGGACCCGCAACAGCGAGCTCGCTACGACCGCTACGGCGAGGCCGGCGTCGGCGGAGCGGCGGGCGGCGGTGGCGCCCGGCGACATCTTCGGTGACGTGTCGGATCTACTCGGCACGATCTTCGGCGGCGGGAACCCCTTCGGCGCCAGCGTTGGCCCGGCCGGACCACCCCAGGGTCAGGACCTCGAAGTGGTCGCCGATCTCAGCTTCGAGCAGGCCGTGTTCGGTGCCTCGGTCCCCGTCAAGGTGGCCACCGCGGTGGTCTGTGACGACTGCGGCGGCACCGGTGCCGGGGCCAACACCAAGCCGGTCACCTGCGCCGACTGCAACGGCATGGGCCAGGTCCAGGTGGTCCGCCAAGGGCTGATCCAGATGGTCTCGACCCGGCGCTGTGGTCGCTGCGGCGGCACCGGTCAGTTCATCGCCACCGCGTGCCCCACCTGCCAGTCCGAGGGGCGGGTGTACGTCGACAAGACGTACCAGGTGGACGTCCCGGCCGGGGTCGACAACCGCCAGACCCTTCGCCTCGGCGGCCGCGGTGCGGTCGGCCCGCGCGGTGGTCGACCGGGCGACCTGTACGTCCACCTCCGGGTGGCACCGCACGAGCGGTTCGTCCGTGACGGCGACGATCTGGTGACCGAGGTGCCGGTCTCGATCGCCCAGGCCGCCCTCGGGGTCTCGCTCCCGCTCGAGACCCTCGACGGCACCGAGGAGATCGTGGTGCCGGCGGGGACCCAGCCCGGGCGGACGTTCGTGTTGCGGGGGCGAGGTGTCCCGCAGCTGCACGGACGGAGCCGGGGCGATCTGCGCGCCGTGTTGAAGGTGGAGGTCCCCACCAAGCTGAGCGGACCCGAGTCCGAGCTGTTGCGCGAGTTCGCGAGCCTGCGCGGCGAGACCGTGCATCCGGCGGACAAGAGCATGCTCGGCCGGCTCAAATCCGCCTTCAAGTGACCGCGGCGGCCGGTTCGTCGCCGATGGGTTGGCCACCCGAGGAACTGCACTCCTCGGCCGCTCATGCCATCGTCGCCGACGTCGGCGTGCCGGTCCTCGACGACGACGATCGCCATCACCTGCTGAAGGTGTTGCGTCTGGCGCGATGGGGAGCGAATCACGGTGACCGATGGTGTGCGGGTCCTGGGCCTCGGCCGTCGTGCGGTCCGGTGGCCACCTGGAGCGGATCGGCGGCATCGGCGAACAGGCGCGCCCACGCCCGAGGTACATCGCCTTCGCCATCGCCAAGGGGGATCGCGCCGAACTGATCGTGCAGAAGCTCACCGAGATCGGCGCCGATCGGATCACGCCGATGGTGACCGAGCGCACCGTGGTCCGCCTCGACGAGCAACACGCGGCCAAGCGTGACGAGCGGTGGCGGCGGGTCGTGCGTGAGGCCACCATGCAGTCGCGACGGGTGTGGCTGCCGGTCCTCGATCCGGTGACGAGCTTCGAGACCGTGGCCGCTCGCCCCGGCGCCTGCCTCGCGGTCCTGGACGGTGGCGACCCGGTCACGGCCGGAATCGGGCCGATCCTGATCGGCCCCGAGGGAGGTTGGTCGGACTCCGAACGACTTCGACCACTCTGCAGAGTCAGTCTCGGTGAGCAGGTGCTGCGGACCGAGACCGCGGCCGTCGTTTCCTGCGCGCTGGCTGTCGATGCCCGCCGACGCAATGTGGCGGAATAGGCCGATGGGTCACGCTAGGTAGGTTTTTCGCTGCGATGATTGCTCTGAGTGGCCAGGGCGGTTTACACTGTCCGTGGTCAACGGCGATCTGCGAAAGGGCAGTCCCCACATGAGTGATTTCGAGGATCTCGACGAAGCATCGTCGCCGTACTCCCGCAAGGTCGGCGAGCGGCTGCGGACGATTCGTCGCCAGAAGCGACTGTCCCTGCAGGAGGTCGAAGCCTCGTCCGATCAGGAGTTCAAGGCCTCGGTGCTCGGCGCCTACGAGCGTGGCGAGCGAGCCATCTCGGTTCCCCGCCTCGAGCGCCTCGCCCGCTTCTACCAGGTCCCCGTCGACCAGTTGCTGCCCCGCGACGAGATGCACGCCGGTGACGACCTCGAGATCCTCGGGTCCTCGTCCAAGGTCGTACTCGACCTGGTGAAACTGGGGCAACTGTCCGGCTCCCCGTTCGAGATGCTGCAGCGCTTCTTCCGCATGATCCAGGTCCAGCGCCAGGACTTCAACGGCAAGGTGCTCACGATCCGCAACGACGACCGCCGTGCGGTCGCGGCCATGCTCGACGTCCCCGTCGACCAGGTCGAAGCCCGCCTCGAGGCGCTCGATCTGCTGTTCCGGGTCGACTGAGGCCACCTGCTCCCTCGACGCCCCTCGTTCGAATCTCACTGCGGCCTGCTGGTGATCCGGCGGCCGCAGTGCCGCGTCCGGGCACACTGGGGTGGTGTCCGCCGATCGGGCGGCTCGTGAGAGGTCGACGATGAGCCAACGGCGTTGGGACGGGGTGGATCCGGGGCTGGACTTCGGCGTCTACGTCCACGTCCCGTTCTGCACCAAGCGCTGCGACTACTGCGCCTTTGCCACCTGGACCGACCGCGCCCACCTCACCGAGGCCTACGTGGATGCGGTCTGCACCGACCTCGCCCGCCAGCGGGACCTCGGGATGCCGACGGCGTCGAGCGTGTTCTTCGGCGGCGGCACCCCGTCGTTGCTGGACGCCGAATCGATCGCCCGCATCATCGCTTCGATCGAGCGTCGGCCCGGCGCCGAGGTGACGGTGGAGTGCAACCCCGACACCGTCTCGTTCGAGAAGCTGGCCGGCTACGCCGCGGGCGGGGTCGAGCGCCTGAGCTTCGGGGTCCAGTCGATGGTCGATCACGTGCTCGTCGCCCTCGGGCGCAGCCATGACCCGGACAACGTCCGCGCCGCCGTGAGCGCAGCGCGGCGGGCGGGATCGATCGCCTCAACCCTCGACCTGATCTACGGCGGCGCAGGGGGAGTCGGTGGACGACTGGCGCCGCACGATCGAGGAGGTGGTGTCGCTCGGCGTCGGCCACGTGAGCGCCTACGCCCTCACCGTCGAGGCCGGCACACCCTTGGCGGAAGATCCGAGCCGGCATCCCGACGACGACGATCAGGCCGACAAGTACGACCTCGCCGACGAACTGCTCACCGGGGCCGGACTCGCCAACTACGAGATCTCGAACTGGGCCCGCCCGGCGAGGAGTGCCGCCACAACCTCCTCTACTGGGCCCAGGGCAACTACTACGGCGCCGGGTGCGCGGCCCATTCCCACCTCGACGGTCGACGGTGGTGGGCGGTGCGCAGTCCGGAGCGATACGTGGAGCGGGTCCAGGCCGGCCTCGACACCGAACGGGCCGGGGAATCCCTCGATGACGACGAACGACGGATCGAGGGCCTGCAGCTCGCGTTGCGGACCAGGGACGGGGTGCCCGTCGGCTCGCTCGACACCGCCGGATTGGACGAGTTCGTCGAGGACGACGGGGTCCGGGTTCGCCTGACCCGTCCGGGAGAATGATGGCCAACGAGGTGTCGCTCCGGCTGCGATGACTGCTAGCCTGCTGGCTCCCAGAAGAGGCGCGTAGCTCAGTTGGTTAGAGCGCCACCTTGACACGGTGGAGGCCTGGAGTTCGAGGTCTCCACGTGCCCACGACAAATCCCAGTTCAGACACTGGTTCAGACACTGGTCAGAGACAAGGGTTTGAGGCCCCGCTCCGGCGGGGCGCTTTGTCATGCCCGCGGGCGGGCGTCCGCATCGAGCGTGATCGGGGCCCGAGGCGATCGGGCCGGACCGATCAGGGCGAGGACGTGGGCGGTTCCCCGATGTCGCCGTACATGAACGACGATCCCTGGAACCCGACGTACACCCGGCCGTAGACCTTGGTATCGCCGCTGATGGTGCTCGACCGTGTCGAGCGTGCCCGGGAAGGTGCCGATCGAGGTCCACGTCGCCGCGTTGTCCGTGGAGCGCCACAGGCCGTACCGTTCGACCTTGCCGGCGAGGTAGATCGTCGCCCACGACGAACCGGGCGCCGGCCTGCCGAACCCGTAGGCGAGCACACCGGTGACCCCGGTGACCGGTTGCCACGAGGCGCCACCGTCGGTCGAGCGGATGAACGGATACGCGTCGTACTGCTGCGGACCCTGCCAGTCGTGCCCGCCGCCGCTGCCGTCGGAGTAGAAGAGATGGCCCCGCTTCTTGGGCATCGCCTGCATCGTGCCGGCGAACTGCGACTGCACATAGGGCAGGTTGCCGTCGAGCACCCGGGTCCACGTGGTACCGCCGTTGCGGGTCATGAAGAGCCCCTCGTTCTTCATGAAGAGGTAGAAGTAGCCCCGCTTGACCGGGTCGGCGACGATCGTCTGGCGGTTCTGGCCGAACATGAACCCACCGATGGTGTCCTGGGGGTACGAGTCGACGCCGGGGAGCCGCACGGGATGCCAGGTTCGGCCGCGGTTCTTCGTGTAGTACGGCTGGAAGTCCGAGGTGGTCGTCGGGTAGTAGCGCCCCGGCGCCCAGATGATGTTCGACGACGTCGACACGGCCACCGTGCCGTAGCCGAAGTCCCGGGCCGACGTCGCTCCCTTCGGCATCGTCGTGAACCGGCGCCAGGTCTTGCCACCGTTGAGGGTGTACGAGGCACTGATCGGATACGAACCGTGCTGTACGTAGTCGGTGGTGATGCTGACCGCGAAGTTGCTCGAGAAGGGCGAGGCGTCCATCGCCGTCGTGCCGGCGAACTCCGGCACGGGACCCTTCTTCAGCGAGTAGTCGTCCAGGTTCCGGGACCCACCGAACTGGCCGAAGTCGAACACCGAGAAGATGGCGCCGCCGGAGCGGGTCGACACGATGTCGGTGGCGACCATGGACTCGGTGCCGGCGCTCCGTTCGATCCAGGTCAGATCGGCGCCGCTCGTCGGCAGGTCGGCGTACTGGAGGCCGACGCCGGTGGTCAACCACATCCGCCCCGGTGTGTGGGGGTCGAAGACCAGATCGGACGCGACCAAGTAGTAGTTGCCGTTCGGCTCGTCGACCCAGTCGACGTCGCCGTCGCCGTCGTGCCAGGTCGCCGCGGTCCAGGTCGTCCCGCCGTCCCGGCTGACGAACAACTGGGAGGCGTACCCGAGCACGAGCACGCCGGACTCGAGCGGATCGACCCCGATGAACGGGTTCTCGACGCCGGCGATCTGGTTGGGCCGCCACGCGGTCGGCGTGATCGTCACCCACGAGCCGCCCACGTACTTCTGAACGGAGAACGGACCGGACTTGTCGCCGCTCGATGCGTAGTACACGCCGTCGGCGTCGATGGCGGCGTGATGCACGTAGGCGGGTCCGCCGATCGAGGTCCAGGTGTCCCCGCCGTCGGACGAGCGATAGACGCCCCGCCCCCAGCTTGCTGCGTACACGACGCTCGTGCCCCCGCCCGCCGAGGTGGCCGAGGTGTGGTCCCAGGCGACGCCGGTGATGCCCGGGCTCTGGATCTGGCCGCCGGAATAGTTCGTCAGCTCCGTCGTGGACGTTCCGGCCGGGATGGTGGTGGTCTGCCAGGTGGCACCACCGTCATGGGTCACGAAGGCCCCGGTGTTCGGTCCGCCGGCAACGACCGTGTCGGGATCGGTCGGATCGACCGCCATTCGGTCGCCGAAGCCCCGGGCGAACGGGGCGTTGGCGTCCCAGTTCGTGGAGGCGAAGGTGGTCTCGTCGAAGGTGGTTCCTCCGTCGGAGCTGGTGAAGAGATGGCCCGCCCACATCATGTAGATCCGCTGCGAGTCCGAGGGGGCGAGGACGACTTCCTCGACGCCCTTGCCCATCTTGGCGACCCGCCACGCAGGCGGCATCGCCGAGGGGATCACGAGCTGGGCCCACTCGTCGGCTCCCGGACGAAGGACGTAGGCGCCGTACACGTCGGACCGGGCGACGAGGGTGCCGTCGTTGGCGGCGTCGACCCCCGAGATGTTGCCGCCTCCACCGAGGCGCACCGGCTTCCAGACGTACCCGGCGTCGTAGTAGGCGTCGGACGAGTTCGACCCACCGGTCGCGTCGGCGACGTCGGCGCCCAACGTCGCCAGCAGGGAGAACGCTGCGCCTGCCACGGTGGCCAGAGCGGCGGCGCGCACACGACGAGCGCGGTCGAAGCGGCGGAACGGAGTGCGCATGGGCCCGACCATGCGGGCTCGCGCCCGTCCACGGCCCTCCCGACCGGCCCGCCGGGCCTGGCCCGTATCCCGCCCTCGGGCGGTGGGCCGTTGGTACCGTCGACCGCATGTCGTTGGCCAGCAGCGAGGAGTCCGTCGGGCGGGTGCTCGGGAACCAGGACGCCACCCCGCTGTCGTTCCACGTCGGATTGGCGCCCGACCAGGTCCTCCAGCTCGACGAGGTCGTGGTCACCCAACGGATGCTCCCGGACGGGGAATTGGTGCGCATCTCCGGGGTGGTCGGTCAGGTCACCGCGATCCACGAAGGGGCCGAGTATGGCTCGGACGTGTTCATGATCGCCGAGGGGACGTTGCCGGCCCAGGTGTTCGAATCGGCCGAGGTGATGGTGACCCGCCTCGATCCCGAGGTCTTCGTGCCGCCGATGCCCGGCGCCCCGGTCCGGCGAGCGACCGGCGCCGAACGAGACCTGGCCTTCTCCTTCGACCGCATGGAACGGCGCTTGCCGATCGGGATCGGTCGTGACGGCGAGGCCTTGTTCGCCAACCTCGAGTTCCTCGACGGGACGCGAGGCGCCCACGTGAACATCTCGGGCATCTCGGGCGTGGCCACCAAGACGACCTACGCCACGTTCCTCCTGCACTCGTTGTTCCGCAGCGGCGTGCTCGGGCCCGAAGCGGTCAACACCAAGGCCTTGATCTTCAACGTCAAGGGCGAGGACCTGCTCTTCCTCGATCAGCCCAACGCCCGGCTCACCGACGACCAGCGAGCGATCTACGCCCGCCTGCGACTCCCGGCCGAGCCGTTCTCGTCGCTGTCGATCTTCGCGCCGCCGCGCGCCGACGACCCGAACGCCACGCCCGACGTCGCCAGCCGGTCCGCCGGCGTGGCGCCGTTCTTCTGGACCCTCGCCGAGTTCTGCCGGGAGGAACTCCTGCCCTTCGTGTTCGCCGACGCCGAGGACGAGCGGCAGCAGTACACGATGATCGTCCACCACCTCACCGCGAAGCTGAAGCGGGACCACGTGGCGGTCGGGGACGACGGCGCCGTGCGACTCGGCGAGGGCGGCCCGCTGTTGCGCACGTACGGGGGCCTCGTCGATGCGCTGTGCGAGCTGGTGTCGAACGACGAGACCCGCGAGGAATGGGGCGGGCGGGCCACGACGCTCGGCACCGTCAACGCCTTCGTCCGACGGCTGGGCTCCTCGAGGACCCGCCTGGCCCGCATCGTTCGCGCCGACGTCGCGGTCCGCCGTCCCCACCGGATCGACACCGCGGACGCCCAGGTGAGCGTGGTCGACCTCCACAACCTGCACGATCGCGCTCAGCGCTTCGTCGTCGGGGTCACCCTGCGCCAGGAGTTCGCCCGCAAGGAGTCGAGCGGGCTCGCTCGTCCGTTGCTGTTCGTCGTGCTCGACGAACTGAACAAGTACGCACCACGCGAAGGGTCCTCGCCGATCAAGGAGATCCTCCTCGACGTGGCCGAGCGCGGCCGGTCCCTCGGCATCATCCTCGTCGGGGCCCAGCAGACGGCCAGCGAGGTCGAACGTCGCATCATCGCCAACGCCGCGCTCCGGGTCGTGGGCCGCCTCGACCCGGCCGAGGCCGGCCGCCCGGAGTACGGCTTCCTTCCCGAGACCCACCGCAAGCGGGCCACGATCGCTCGGCCCGGCACGATGTTCGTGAATCAGCCCGAGATCCCCGTGCCGCTGGTGGTCGAGTTCCCGGTCCCGGCGTGGGCGACGCGTTCGAGCGAGCTCGGTCGGACGGTGACGGCCCCCGGCGAGGACGACGACCCCTTCGCCGGTCTGGCATGAGGATCCTCCACACCGGCGATTGGCACCTGGGCAAGGTGTTGCGCGGCCGGAACCGCCACGCCGAGCACGAGGCGGTGCTGAGCGAACTCGTCGACGTCGCTCGGGCCGAGTCGGTCGATCTCGTTCTCGTCACCGGCGACCTGTTCGAGTCCGCAGCACCGAACGCGGTCAGCCAGGAACTGGCCTGGCGTACCCTGCTCGCCTTCCGCTCGCTCGGAGCCGACGTCGTGGTGTGCGCCGGGAACCACGACAGCGCCGCGCTCTTCGACGCCGTGGCCCCGGTCTTCGCCGCGGCCGGTGTCGTGATCCGTGGGCGGTTGGAACGACCGGATGCGGGCGGCGTGGTCGAGGTGCGTCGGGGCGGTGAGCTCGCCCGCATCGCGGTGCTTCCGTGGATCTCTCCCCGCCAGTTGCTGCGGGCCGACCAACTGTTCGAGGCCGATGCCTCGATGCTCGGACAGACCTACGGCAGCCGGGTCGAGCGGGTGCTCGGTGCCCTGACCGCGACCGCCACCTCCTCACCGGAACCCGCCATCGAGCTCGTGGCCCATGCCTTCGTCCGTGGCGGCAAGCTCGGTGGGGGAGAGCGAGACGGTCAGACCGTGAACGACTACGGCATCTCGGCGACGGCGTTCCCGCCCGGTGCCTCGTACGTCGCCCTCGGCCATCTCCACCGCACCCAGCAGATCCCCGGTCCCTGCCCGATCTGGTACTCCGGCTCTCCGATCGCCGTCGATTTCGGCGAGGAGCTCGACGCCAAGGGCGCCGTCGTCGTGGACGCCGTGCCCGGGGTGCCGGCCAAGGTCCGTCCGGTTCCGCTGCGCTCGGCCCTGACCCTCCGGACCGTGCAGGGCACGGTGGCGGAGCTGGAGGCGGTCAGGGAGCGCTGGCCGGACGACTGGCTGCGCGTCATCGTGACCGAACCGGCTCGGGCCGGCCTGGCCGAGGAGGTCCGGGCGCTGCTCCCGAACGCACTCGAGGTGCGCATCGCGTCCTCGTCGGTCGAGCGGCGAGCCGGCTCGCACGCACGTCGTCGATCCGGGGCGCCCGCGGAGACCTTCGCCGCCTTCCTCCAGGACCAAGGCGTGGTCGACGACCGACTGGTCGAGGCGTTCGGACGCGTGCTCGCCGACGAGCAGACCGAGCCCGGGAACGAGGCCGGCTGATGCGGCCCGTGCTGCTGGAGATGGCTGGTTTCGGTGCCTTCCGTCGCGAGACGATCATCGACTTCGCCGGCGTCGAGTTCTTCGCCTTGACCGGGCCGACCGGCTCGGGGAAATCGACCGTGATCGACGCCATCTGCTTCGCCCTCTACGGCACCGTGCCTCGCTATTCGGATCAGCGTCTCGTCGGGGCAGCGATGTCGGCCGGCGCGGCCGAGGCCCGGGTCCGCCTCACCTTCACCGTGGGGGACCATCGCTATGTGGCGGTGCGGGTCGTCCGCCGCAGCGGCGGCTCGGGCGGGAAGGTCAGCACCAAAGAGGCGCGGCTCGAACGGGTCGAGGTCGACGGCTCCGGCAGCGAGGTGCTCGCCGGGCGAGAGACCGAGATGCGCGGCGCCGTCGAGTCGGTCGTCGGGTTGTCGTTCGACGACTTCACCCGCTGCGTGGTGCTGCCCCAAGGGGCCTTCGCCCGGTTCCTCCACGACAAGCCGGCCGATCGCCAAGCGCTGCTGGTCCGCCTCCTGGACATCGGGATCTATCAACGGTTGGTCGGTCGGGCCAACGCCATCGCGAGCGATGCCCAGCGACGCGTGGACCGGATCGACGGGCAGCTCGAAGAGTTGGCGTCGGCGAGCGGGCCCCCGGAGACCGAGCTGCGCGAGCGGATCGCCGGCCTCGACAGGTTGCGACCGGTGCTGGAGGCGGAGCTGCGATCCGTCGCCGAAGCTCGCACCGCCGCGGCGGACAGCGAACGGCGGATCGCCGAACTCGACGTCGATCTCGAGACGTTGCGCTCGGTCGTGGCGCCGCCTCACATCGGAGAACAGCAGGCGCGCGAGCAGGCGTTGGCCGAACGGGCCGAGGCCGCCGCCGAGCGCGCCCGGCAGGCGGCGGCCGCACTCGAGGTGGCCGAGGAGGAACGCCGGTCGCTGCCCGAACTCTCGGTCCTCGAACATGCCCGCACGACCCACGGTCGGATCTCGAAGGGCACCGCCGTGGTCGCCCAACTCGCACGAGAGACCGAGCGGACCGCCGAAGAGTCGGAACGGTCGAGGCGGGCCGCCGACGTCGCGGCATCGGCCCTCGAAGCGGCGCAGGCGCAACTCGACGCCGTGCGCAGGCAGCACCTGGCTCACACCCTCGCAGACGGTCTTCAGCCGGGCGACGAGTGCCCGGTGTGCGCGACGACGTTGACGGCATCGCCCCGACACGAGGAACCTCCCGGTCTCGAACCAGCCGAGGAGGCGGTGCGCCGGAGCACTTCGTCACGACAGGCCGCCGAGCGAGAGGCGCAGGCCGCGGCAACGCAACATGCGGACGTGAACGCCCGCCACCGGGCCGCGACGCAGCGCCTCGCCGAGCTCACCGAGGAGGTTGCCGCCTGGCCGGATCCCGCCGTCGTCGAGTCGACGATCGAACAGGTGACCGCGGCGACACGCCGGATCGACCAGGCCCGCGACGAACAACGCGCCGCGATGCGCGAGGCGAGCCGGGCCGCCGACGCCCTGGCGGAACAGCGAGCCCGGGCGGAGCAGGACGCCGCAGCGCTGCATCGCCAACGCGACGCCGTGATCCGCTTCGGTCCTCCGGTGCCCGATGGCGATCTCGCGTCGCGGTGGCTCCGACTCGCCAGATGGGCGGCGGAGCGAGCCGACGACGTGACCGCAGCGCGCGCCGCCGCGGCGCGCCGAAGCGAACGCATCGTGAGCTCGGTGCGAGACACCGAACGCGACGTAGAGCGCCTCGCCGCCCCGATGCTCGGCGAGGTCGGCGCGGACGAGGCGCTGCGTGTGCTCGACCGCGAACGGGCCCGCGCCGAGGAGCGACTCGAGCGCGTGGTCGCTGCGGCGGAACGGGCCGTCGCCCTCCGGTCCGAGCGCGACACCGCGGCCGAGGAACGCACCGTGTACGCCGAGTTGGCTCGGCAACTGAAGGCCGACCGGTTCCAGCGATGGCTGGTCGAATCGACCTTCGGCGAGATCGCCGACCGAGCGTCGACGATCCTGCTCGGTCTGTCGAACCAGCAGTTCTCCCTCGACACGTCCGAAGCGGGCGAGTTCGTCGTCGTCGACCACACCTCCGCCGACGATCGTCGATCCGTGCGCACGCTCTCGGGTGGCGAGACGTTCCAGGCGTCGCTCGCGCTCGCCCTGGCGGTGTCGGAACACGTCATGGAGCTCTCGGCGACCACGGGGCGCACCTCATTGGAGTCGATCTTCCTGGACGAAGGCTTCGGCACCCTCGACGAGACGAGCCTCGACATCGTGGCGTCCACCATCGAAGCGTTGCGCGACGACGGCCGCATGGTCGGCATCGTGACCCACATCCGGGAGCTCTCCGATCGCGTCCCGGTCCGGTTCCGGGTGCACAAGGATGCGTCGGGGGCCTCGGTCGTGCGGGACGGTTCGTGATGGCGATGCGATTCGCCGTCGATCAATGGGACCCCAGCTACGGGGTGGCGAACGAGTCCGACACCGAGGCCGCCGAGTCCGGCGCGACGCTCGACACCGCGCTGGAGGTTCCCACCGATTCCTGGTGCCCGATCCACCCCGCGCCGGTGGCGACGGCACCCGTCGTCGGCTTCGTGGACGGCGTCCGCCGCGTCGACGCTCGGGTGTGGATCGTCCCCGACGGTGATCCCGACGGCGTGGCGGTCCCGGGCGTCTGCGCGTCGTGGGCATCGGGCGCGGCGGTGTGCGGGCCGGGTGGCGCGGTGATCGATCCGGAGTCGGTCGTGGTCGGGCGGACCCTGGCCGCCCCGGTCGAGCCGGCGCGATCGGAGCCACTGGTGACCCGCCACGCCACGTACCTGCCGGTCGAGGCGCACGGGCCGACTCCGCAGGACCTGTGGTGGGCGGTGCAGCAGGAGATGCTGGACGGCGAAGCCCGGGTGACCGCTGCGGTCCGCGCCCGATGGCCCCAGAGCCTGCTCGTCGTGGACGGTCCCGTGCGCGGCCGGGACCAGCTGCGCGACACCGTCGGGCTGGTCAAGACGCATCAGGTGACGTACCTCAGCGGCCGACCGCTCGAGACGCTGCGGTCGCTCGGCGATGGGGACCGCACTCCCGTCTTCGCCATTCACGGCGGATTCGATCGGTTCTCCTGGTACGTCCGCCTTCCCGGCGGAGGTTCGCCGCTCGTCCCGCTCGCAGGGGTCGTGCGGTGCGAGACCTCGATTCGCGCCACCGCTGCTCAGGCGATCGAGCTCGCCGATCTGGTCTCGGCGTTGCTGCCCCGATTCGCGTCGGTGCCGCACAAGGATCGCCGAGCGCCGCAGAACCTGACCCCGATCGCCGGGCTCGAACGTCAACTCCGCCGACGGCTCGGTGACCCGGCCCTGCTGTTTCGCGGATTGCGCATGACCGCCTCGCGCTGAACGTCCCCGGTCCGCGGCGACGGCACCAGCGACGCCGGAGCCAGGGCGCCCGGGGTCAGGGTTCGAGGACGACCCAGCCCCGTCGTTGGAGTTCGGCGGCGAGGGCTCGGTGCTGAGTTCCCGCACCGCTCGCTCCGCCGCGCTTCAGCCGCGGCTTCGGTCCCTCGGAACGATGGACTGGCTCGTCAGCCTGCCGATGCGCGGGGCCCGACGACTCCGACGAATCTCGCTCGGCTTCGAGACGGGCGATGTAGGCGTCGGCCTCGTCCCGGGTGAACTTTCCGGCCGCCTGGCGCTGGGTGAAACCGAGCGGCCCTCGTGCGTCGCGAAAGTCCTCGTGCCCCGCATCGTTGAGCAACCGGACGAGGTCCTGCAGCTGGCGTTGCGTTGCCGGTGGTCCCGACTGCTGACCGAATGCCATGCCGACAGTCCTATCCCAGCGGGGGAGTGACCGGGCGCGACCGGCGTCACAAACCGGCGAAGTCCTCGACCGCTCGACGGGAGCGTCGGTTCTGTCCCTCGTAGCCGGCCTGCCAGGCCGCCACGTATCCCGGGCGACCCTCGTCGGCTCGGGCCCGCATGACCACCAGCGCCCGATCGAGGAACCCGCAGGTGCCTCGACGACCCGGGCCCGCTGTGCGGCGTCGAGGCCGTGCTCGTGGGCGAAGCATCGGAATCGTTCGAGGCGGTCGACACCGACCCACTCCGGTGGAGGTCCTCGACCGGCCGCACGGGAACCCAGTGGCGCATGGCGACGGCGATGTCGTGGAGCGGGTCGGCCGGCGCGGCGAAATCGAAGTCGAAGATCCCGGTGGCCCGCCCCTCCTGCACGGCGACGTTCTCGACGCACCAGTCGTTGTGACACACGATCGTCGGGACCGTGAACTCGGGCAGGTTGGCCTGCTGCCACGCCGCATCGACCGGTGGGTTCCAGCCGAGCGCGGCCTCGTGCATGCGGCGCTGCAACCGGGCCACCGAGATCAACAGGTCGTCGTCGGCCGCCCAGGCCGGGAACAGGGGCAGGGCGACGTCGCCGGGCAGAAAGGTCAGCATCTCTCGGCCCTGTTCGTCGAGACCGAGGTGTCTCGGCGGCGCGCCGAATCCGATCCGTTCGAGGTGATCGAGAAAGGCCCGGACCGCTCGGAGAAGGGTCGGACCGGTCGTCGCACGGTGTCGCCGACCCGAACCACGAGCCCATCGCTCCCGATTCCGCCGGGCAACTGGATCTCCTCCATCGCTCGAACCTACCGCTGCGCCCGGGGCTCGTGGGTGAGCGGATTTCGCGACGATCGGCGCCTCGATCAAGCGGTCGGCCGCTCCGGACCGATTGCATGGCGAGGCCATGGCTGTGCTGCTCGCAACGTGTTCGGCGCTCGTGTTCGGGGTGGGGACTACCTCGGTGGTCGAGCCAGCCGCTCGTCGTCCTCCTTCGCCGTGGTGCTGACGGCCGGGCTGGCCGGGAGCGCCGTGGTCGGGACGTTCCTCGCCGTCGGCTCCACGCCGCTGCCATCCGGACGCGATGTGGTGCTGGGACTGGGGACGGCGCTGGCCTCGGCGGCCGGGCTCGTCGCCTTCTACCGGGCGTTGTCTCGATGGCGCGATGACCGTCGTCGCGCCGGTCACCGCAGTGGTGGGATCGGTCGTGCCGGTGTGCGTGGGCGTGGCCGCAAGGGAGCGCCCCAGCACCTCGGCGCTGGCCGGCGTGCTCGTCGCCGTGATCGCCATCGCCCTCGTGTCCGGGGCGGGCGATGCGGCGGCGGCGCGACCGACGGGTGGCACCTTCGTCCTCGCCGGCGTGGCCAGGCTGGCCTTCGCCGCGATGTACATCGCGTTCGACGCAGCGTCGAGCGAGGCCGGGATGTGGACCGTGGCCATCGCCCGATGGGCGAGCCTGCCCATGTTGGCCGGCGCTGCTCGCGTCGCTCGCCAATCGCTGCGTCCGTCGCGGACGGTCCTGCTCGTCGCCCTTGCGGCAGGGGTGCTCGACATGGGGGCAACCTGCTCTACTACGCGGCGACGAACCGAGGATTGCTGTCGATCGTCGCCGTGGTCACCTCGCTGTATCCGGCAAGCACCGTGGTGCTCGCCGCGGTGTGCGATCGGGAACGGATCTCGCCCGCCCAGACCCTCGGCCTCGGCGCCGCGGCGGCCGCACTGGTGCTCGTCGCCCTCGGGTGATCGAGCCTCACCGAGCCGGCGGGTCAGCCCACCCCGAAGACCACGAGGTCGGCCAGGCGCTCGGTACCGAGCGGTGACAGGTGCACGCCGTCGGAGGCGAGGACCGGCGGTTCGGCGATGGCCAACGCACCCCAGTCGAGGAACGCGGGAGATTGCAACGCGAGCGATTGCACCTTGGACGACGCCAGTTCCCGGAACGCCTCGGTGTTGGCCTGCTCGATCGGCGAGCGCGGGTTCGTGGCGAACGGGAGCACCCAGGCGATGCAGCGGTCGCGCTCTCGATGGCGTCGAGGACCGAGTCGATGTCGTCGTCGAGTTGATCGATCGGGTAGCCGTTGAACGTGGCGTCGTTGGTCCCGAGCTCGACCACGAACCAGGCGGCATCGAGATCGCGGAGGTCCGGGATCCGGCTCAGCGCATCGTCGGTCAGACCAGGGCGCACCATGGTGCGCCCGACCTCGGCGTCGATCACCGCCGTCGGCAGCCGTTGCTGGAGCACGTCTCGGGCCTGGACGGTCAACGAGTCGCCGATGACCACCGCGGCCAGCGCATGGGGCCTGGTCGCGGTCGACGGGGCCTGGGCGGCCGCCGGTGCCGGCGAGGTTCCGGTCGGCGTGCCGGCCGTTCCGAAGGTTCCGTCGACCGCAGAGCAGCCGGCGCCCATCGCCAGCGCGCCCAGCAACGTCGTCGTGCCGAGTGCCCGCCGGGTTGTCGTGCGCCACGCCACCATCGCAGCCACGTTACGCGTCGGGGCGAACGCGTTCCGGTGATACGGACGACCCACTGCCGGCCGCATGGCCCCTCGGTGCCGTCCCGGCGTGGTCCTCTGCCAAGATCGGGCCATGCGCGCCGTCGTCCTTCGTCAGCATGGTGGGCCCGAGGTCCTCGGGCTCGAAGAGGTCCCGGACCCTGTCCCCGGACCCGAGGAGGTGCTGATCGACGTACGCGCCGCCGCGCTCAATCGGGCCGATCTCCTGCAGCGGATGGGGCTCTACGCCAACCCCGCACCGGAGGACCACGAGATCCCCGGGCTCGAGTTCGCCGGCGTGGTCGCCACCTGTGGTGCCCGGGTTCGTGAATGGTCACCCGGTGACGAGGTCATGGGGATCACCGGCGGCGGCGGGTACGCGACGCGGATCGCCCAGCACGAGCGCCAGCTCATGCCGGTGCCGGCCTCGGTCGGGCTCGCCGATGCCGCCGCCATCCCGGAGGTGTTCCTGACGGCGTGGGACGCCCTCGTGCTCCAGGGCGGGCTGACGAGCGGGCGTTGGGCGCTGATCCACGCCGGGGCGAGCGGCGTCGGAACCGCCGGGATCCAGATCGCCAAGGCCATCGGGGCCCGTGTCGCCGTCACGTGCTCGGCGTCCAAGGTCGAGGCGGCCCGGGCGTTGGGCGCGGACGAGGTGATCGACTACGGGAGCGAGGACTTCGTCGAGGCGGTGACCGCCTTCACCGGAGGTCGCGGCGTCGATGTCGTGCTCGATGTCATCGGCGGCGACTACGCGGTTCGGAACCTGCGCGCCACCGCGGTCCGAGGCCGGATCGTCCAGGTCGGGCTGATGGGCGGCGGGCGCACGCCGGTGGACCTCGGCATCCTGCTGTCCAAGCGGATCTCGATCATCGGCACCGTGCTGCGGGCTCGTCCGATCGAGGAGAAGATCGCCGTCACCCAACGGTTCATCGCCGAGGTGCTCCCGCTGTTCGAATCCGGCGCGCTCCGGCCCGTCATCGATTCCCGGTTCCCGCTCGACGCCATCGCCGATGCCCACGAACGGATGGCCGCGAACACCAACGTGGGAAAGATCCTCGTCGACGTGAGCTGACCGGCCGCGGCGCACGTGGGCAGCTCGGCGACGGTTCGCGCCCCGTCACCACAACGAGCCGAGCGAATCGGGCGAACCATCGAACAGCTCGCCCGGGTCGAGCTCGAACCAGTTCTGCACCACCGAGCCGTAGTACGACTCCAGCGAGCAGGTGGCCGCGACGTCGCCGCCCTCGTCGAGGGTCGAGAAGTCCGGGCAGGCACCCCAGCGCACCTCGTTGATCGGCCCCCAGAGCAGGGCGGTCGAGGCCGTCCCGTGGTCGAGCCCGTCGGAGTCGTTGTCCCCGGCCCGGCGCCCGAACTCGCTCGCGGTCATGGTGAGGACACGACCGGCGATGGCTCGTTGTTCGAGGTCGGCGCGGAACGCCACGAGCGAGGTGGCGAGGTCCTCCATCAGCGCCGCATGACGGTACGGGTGACCGTCGTGGGTGTCGAAGTCGCCGTTCATCGGGACGTGCACGATCCTGACCCCGAGATCGCTGGCGATCATCGCCGCGGCGGCGCGCAGCCCGTCGCCAAGCTGGGTGGACGGATACCCCTCGGCCTGGTCCGCATCCCCGAGGTCGAGCCGGTCGGCGAGCTGGATCAGCTGGGACGTCGAGCGGCGCAGATCGCCGCGGGCGCCGTCGGACGGGCCGTCGCCGAAGCTGCGCAACGCGCGCTGGAATCGGAACGCCAGCTGGTCGTCGGGCGAGGCGCCCGTGAGGCGGCCCAACGTCCACGCGTCGGGAAGCGAGAGGGTCGAGGCCCGCCGGGCGGCGAGGATGGCCCCGGCCGCGCCGCCCGTCGACACCGCGACCGCTGGCGCGTCGGGGTCACCGATGAGATCGGCCAGCCGGCCGAGCACTCCGGTGTCGTAGGAGCGACGACCTTCGGAGTCACCGGACCACCACCGCCGCATCATCTCGAAGTGCGAGTGATCGGGGGCGAAGGACCCCACGCCCTCCACGAAGCCGAGGCCCGCGCCGACGAGCGGTTCGAACGACGTGCGCACGGCGACGAGATCGTCGAGGGCGCGCAACTCGTCCTCGGGAACCGCCGTGTTCGGCCGCAGATCGTGGTAGGCACCCAGCCCGTAGGGGACCAGCATCGAGAACCCGTCGTTGCCGCCGCCCATCTCGATCACGACCAACGCCCGGCGATCGGCGGGAGCGACCGTCGGCGTACCGGAGCCGGCTCGGGCCGCGGTCTCGGGCGCAGACGACCACGAGGCAGGATCGGACGTCGCCGTCGGATCGGGTGAGGCCGTGCTGTCGGTCGCCGCGACCCTCGGCGCGGCGCCGCTGTCGTCGAAGGCCCGGAACGCCAGTCCGGCGGCTGCCACGCCGGTGCCGGCGCTCGCCCAGCGGAGGAAGTCGCGTCGAGTGAACGGTGTCGTGGTCATCGGGGATCCTCCGGGGAGAACGGGTGGTGGGTTGCGGGCGGGGAGACACGAGGCGCAGCCGGCGTCCGGGGCTCGGCTCGTGAGGTGAGGATGGCGTGCGCGGTGAGCGCGACAGGCGGGTTCAACACAGCGCGAACTCCGGTGAGGCGATGACCAACGCGTGCAGGAGCGTGGACGCGTCGCGCCGACCGTCGAGCCCGTCGACGGCGCGGCGGAGTTCGTCGGCGAGCGTGCCGGTCGGATCCTCGACGGCGGCTCGGTCGAGCACGTCGGCGACCGGGTCCGACCCGAGGGTGGGGGCATCCCAGGCGTTGTCGAGCCCGAAGACCGAACGGGCCAGGGCCGAGCCGGCCGTCGTCCAGCGTTGTGGGCCCGGCCATCCCGCCACGTTGGGCGGATCGAAGGGCATCTGCCCGAGCTGGTCGAGGATCCAGTGTTCGAGCGGAGCGTCGAGCAGGTCGGCGGTGGCGAGGAACCACTCCACCGCCGATCGGGGGCGCAGCTCCGGTCCGGCGAGGAACGCCGGATCATTCAGCACCGAAGCCACCAGCTCTCCGAGCTCGAGCCCTGAGTCCCGGAAGGCCGCCGCGTGACGGGCCCGTTCGTCGTCGGACGGGGCTCGGCCGACGAACGAGGAGAAGACGAGTCCGGCGACGTGCGGCGCGCACGCCGGATGGTCACAGATCAGGTCGACGGCCTCGGTCGCCGAGCTCGCCGTCCCTCCGAGGAACTCCACGGATCGCTGGGGGCCGACCGATCGGTCGAACACGACGGCCCGGCCGTTGTCGTCGTCGAGGTGCCAACCCGAGAATAGGTAGGCGCCCGCCTTCACGTCGGCTTCGGTGTACTGACCGATCCCGAGGCAGAACAGCTCCATCATCTCCCGGGCGAAGTTCTCGTTCGGTGACTCCGAGGTGCTCCAGTTCCCGTCCAGCCAGTCGAGCATCGCGCCGTCGATGGTCAGCTCCTGGGCGAGGTCACGGAAGTTTCCGAGCGCCAGACGACGGATCAGACGATGCTGGCGGAACATGAGGGCCGGCTCGGCCTTGCTGAGCGCGGAGGTGAACGTCCCGTGCCAGAACCAGACCATGCGTTCGTGGAGCCCGGCATCGGGCCGGCCCATGACCTCCAGCCACCATCGGGGCAGCACGGAGTAGTCGTCGTCGGTGCCGAGTTCGGGGGGTTCCGGATCGAGCGGCGCCTCGGCGAGGAGTCGGGCCACCACCTCCGCGGGCTCGGCGCCCGAGAACTCGTCGAGCCGTCGATGGCTGAACGTCAAGCGGCGCAGGATCCGAACGAGCGTGGAGGAATCGGCCATGCGGCCAACCTGACGGACCGATCGTGAAACGACGGTGATGAAGCCCTTCATCGTCGCTTCATGTCGGGCCTGGCAGCATGGGGAGATGCGAGTGTTGGTGGTCGAGGACGACCCCGCGCTGGGCGATGTCGTCCGGCGCGGTCTCCAGGAGAACGGTCACGCCGTCGAACTCGCAACGACCATCGCCGCGGCTCGTGAGGCCCGGCGGCTCGCTCCCGTCCACCTGATCGTGCTCGATCTCGGTCTGCCCGATGGCGACGGACTGAGCTGGTGCCGAGAACTCCGGGCCGCCGGTGAGACGGCGAGGATCCTGGTGCTGACCGCCCGCTCGGCGATGGGGGACAAGGTGCTCGGCCTCGATGCCGGTGCCGACGACTACCTCACCAAACCGTTCGACTTCCCGGAGTTGGCGGCGCGGGTTCGAGCGCTGTTGCGACGGCCCGAGACGGCTCGGAGCCCGCTGTTGCGGTGCGGTGACGTGGAGCTCGATCCGGGCTCGCACGTGGTCCGCCGGGCGGGGGTCACCGTGCCCCTCACGGCTCGGGAGTTCGCCCTGCTGCACTATCTGATGGACCGCGCCGGCGACGTCGTCACCCGGACGGAGCTGCTCGACGCGGTGTGGGACACCAACTACGACGGACTGTCGAACACCGTCGACGTCCACGTTGCCAACCTGCGGCGCAAACTCGACGTACCGGGCGGCGCCGCATTCCTCGAGACCGTTCGCGGCGTGGGGTACCGCGTCGGCGAATGACGAGCCGTGCGCTTCTGCCGGTCGGCTCACGAATGACGATGGTCCGGACCTCGCCCTGTAAGGATGCCCTTCGATGCCGTTGAGGAGTCTGCGAGCCAAGATCGCCGTGCTGATCGCCGTGATCCTCGTGATCGGGGCGGCCCTTCCGGTCCTGCGGTGGCGGGCGGCCCGGCGCGATGTCGTGGCGGACCGCGAGATCGTCGAAGCCCGCGAGCACATGGAAGAACTCCTGCGCATCGTCGTGTCGGGCGAGGAGCAGCGCACCTGGTTCGACGCCTGGTGGGTCGACGGCAATGGTGGGGTCGCGGCGATGTCGGAGGATCCCGCCGAGGGCGTTCCCCTCGAACGATGGATGTCGGATGCGGGCGGATCACCGGCGGTGCGCACGGTCCGCCTCGACGACGACGAGGAGTACGTCGGCTACGTGCTGCCCGTCGCGGAGTCCTATGGCTACGTCACCGCGGTGTGGGCCGGCGACCGCGACCATCGGTTGGCCTCCTTCGACCGCAACACCTGGCTCCTCCTCGCCGCGCTGCTGGTCGTGGCGGCTGCGGCGGGGTGGCTGATCGCCGGGTTCGCGCTCGCCCCCGCGCGGCGGGCCATGCGAGACCAGCAGGGCTTCCTCGCCGACGCCGCCCACGAGATGCGGACGCCGCTCGCGGTGATCATGGCGAGCAGCAGCCAGGCCCTGAGCAGGAGCCGAACCCCCGAGGAGTACGTCCGTTCGTTGTCGGAGATCCGCTCGGCCGCCGAGCGAGCCTCCGCCGGGGTGAACGAATTGCTCGACCTGGTGCGGTTCGACTCCGGACAGGCGATCCCTCGTCTCGCTCCGCTCCGATTGGACCTACTGGCCGAGGAGGTGGCGGCGTCGGTCCGCAGCGACGACGCCGTCGTCACCGCCCCGCCGGCGACCACCGCCGTCCTCGTCGATGCCGACATGGCGCTGCTCCGCCAGGCCCTCGACAACGTCGTGCGCAACGCCGCTCGCCGAGCCCAGCACGTCACCATCGAAACCGTGATCGACGGCAATCGCGCCGTGGTGCGAGTCAGCGACGACGGCCCCGGCTTCGACCCCGTGGTCCTGCCGCGGGTGTTCGATCGCTACAGCCGGGGCGATCGCGAGGGCACGGCCGGGATGGGGCTGGCGATCGTCCAGGCCATCGTCGCCGCCCACGGCGGGACGGCCACCGCGGCCAACCTCCCCGAGGGTGGGGCCCTGGTCGAGTTGTCGGTGCCGATCAGCCGGCGCAGCTGATCGACCCGGGCGGACCGGGCGGGCTGATCGACCCGGGCTGGGCCGGCCGACGCCGTTGTGCTGCGCTGAGCGTTTAGCCTGGCGCTGAACGTGCTGCGGCGGGCGCAGCGGGCGAGACGGCGTGAGGCGAAGCATGAGCCAGGATGCGATCCGGTGGGGATTCATCGTCGCGGGGGTGGTGTTCGGGTCCATCGCCGTGATCGTGAACGAGCTGTTCCGTCGACGACGCCTGGCCCGGCGCCCGATTCGTCGAGGACTCGGTCCCGACGACGGTGGTGGTTCGCGCCATCGAGTCGCGCGGCACCAAGGGTCAGCTGCGGGAGTTCGCCGTGCGGTTCCAGGACGACGACGGGATCGACCGCAGCGCACTGGTGACGGTTCGGGCCGTGGAGCAGGGGCGATCCGGCGTACCCCGGCGCCCGGCTCCCGGCGCGCTACCGGCCCGACGCTCCCCACGAGGTCCTGCTCGATCGGCCCCCGATCGCGGATGATCGGGCCTGGGTCTCGGCCGTGGCCGGACTGGTCACCCTGCTCGCCTTCTCCGCGGCCGGCACGTTCGTCTGAGCTCCCGTCGAGGGCCGACGGAGCTCGGCCCGGACGCGACGAAGGCCCGACCGGACGGCCGGGCCTTCGGGTCGGTCGGCGAATCGATCAGCGGCTGGCGAGGTCGGTGTAGTCGCGCTCGCCCACACCGGTGTACCACTGGCGAGGACGGCTGATCTTTTGCTCCTTGTCGTTGAGCAGTTCCTGCCAGTGCGCCAGCCAGCCCGCGGTACGGGGAATGGCGAACAGCACGGTGAACATCGCCACCGGGAAGCCCATGGCCTGATAGATCAAGCCGGAGTAGAAGTCGACGTTCGGGTAGAGCTTGCGGTCGACGAAGTACGGATCGCTGAGCGCCGTCTCCTCGAGCTTGAGCGCGATGTCGAGCAGCGGGTTCTTGCCGGTCACCTCGAACACGTCGTAGGCCGTCTTCTTGATGATCGTGGCCCGGGGGTCGTAGTTCTTGTAGACCCGGTGCCCGAAGCCCATCAGGCGGCCCTCGCCGGCCTTGACCGAATCGATGAAGGCCGGAACGTTGTCGAGCGAACCGATCTCCCCGAGCATCCGCACGACCGCCTCGTTGGCGCCGCCGTGGAGCGGGCCGTAGAGCGCCGACGCCGCGGCTGCGGCCGCCGAATAGGGATCGGCGTGGCTGGACCCGACGACACGCATCGCAGTGGTGCCGCAGTTCTGCTCGTGATCGGCGTGCAGGATGAACAGCACGTCCATCGCCCGCTCCAGGACCGGATCGACCTCGTAGTCGCCGATCTTCCACATCATGTTGAGGAAGTTGGCCGGGAAGCTGAGGTCGTTGTTCGGCTGGTTGAACGGCAGCCCGACGCTGAACTTGTAACACATGGCCGCGAGCGTCGGCATCTTCGCGATCAGGCGCAGGATCTGCTTCTCGCGGCTGGCGGGATCCTGGATGTCCTTGGCGTCGTTGTAGAACGTGCCGAGGGCGGCGATCGCCGAAACCAGCATGCCCATCGGGTGGGCGTCGTAATGGAAACCGTCCACGAACCGCTTGCGCATGTTCTCGTGGATGAAGGTGTGGTGGGTGACGTCGTAGGTCCACTGCTGGAGCTGGGCCGCGTTCGGGAGTTCCCCGTTCAGCAGCAGGTAGGCCACCTCGAGGTAGGTGGACTTCTCGGCGAGCTGCTCGATGGGGTAACCGCGATAGCGCAGGATGCCTGCTTCGCCGTCGAGATACGTGATCTCCGAGCGGCACGCCGCGGTCGAGAGATACGCAGGGTCGTACACCCAGAGGGACGGGTCGAGCTCCCGGATGGCCGAGGACGGGATCACCCCGTCCGTGATGGGGACGGTGACCGTCTTCCCCGTGCGGTCATCGGTGATCGTGATCGTGTCCGGCACCTCGTACGTCCCTTCGTTCGGCGTCGATCGTGAGTTCGGGCGAGGCTTCCCCCTCGCCGTCGGGAGCCTACTCACTCCCCGCAGTGAGTGCCTGGTCCACGGCGGGGCATCGGGGCGTGCATCGTCGCAGGTCGCCGGGGGCCCGAACACACGTCACAAGCGCCGGTCGTGCTGCGTCAGTGTTCGAGGGTCGGCGCCGAGCTGTCGGCGACGAAGGCCCCGGACTTCACCAGCTCGTCCCGCTCCACCTCTCGCTCGCGCTGGAGCTCCTTGGCCCGACGCTGGCCGGGAAGGAACAACGCCGTGACCACGGCGAGCCCGATGCAGACGAGCGCGGCGAGAAAGACCGTGTTGTAGGCGTGGATCGCGTCCGCCGGCGAGACCGCAGCCGGATCGTCGCCCGATGCCACCGGCAACGCCGAGGTGTACACCGAGGCCAGGATGGCGGTCCCGAAGCCCGCGCTCACCTGGCGGGTGACCTGACTCAAGCCCGACGCCTGCCCGACACTGGGCGCCGGCACGGCGTTCATGGCGACGATGTTCGGCGACATCACGGCCAGTCCGGCCCCGAGCCCGCCGCCGAGCAGGGCCAGCGAGATCCACCGGAGCTGGGTGTCGGGGCCGAGGTTGGCGAGGGGAAGGTACGACACGAACAGGACCGCGGCGCCGAGCGCCACCGGAAGTCGGGCGCCGATCCGATCGGTCAGGCGTCCACCGAGCGGCATCGTCGCCGCGACGCCGAGGGCGGCCGGGAGCATCACGAAACCGATCTTGAGTTCGTCGATGCCGCGGGTGGTCCCGAGTTCGAGCGGGATGTAGATCAGCCGGCAGTACTGCCCGATCGTCAGCAGCGACGACGCGAGCATCGCCAAGGTGAACACGGGATTGGCGAACAGCCGCATGTCGACCAACGGCGCGGGGTGGCCGAGCGAGTGGAGCGTGAACAACACGATCAGGGCGACGCCACCGAGGAGCAGCAGGACGATCCGCAGCGACGTCCAACCCCACGCCCCGCCCTGCTGCAGCCCGATGAGGATCGCCACCAGGCCGAGTCCGGCCGTGACGAAGCCCGTGCTGTCGAACGGGCGGGCTTCCCGGTAGCCGGTGTCGCGCAACAACCGGATCGCGATCGGGGTGCCGATCAACCCGATCGGCACGTTGATGAGGAACAGCCAGCGCCAGCCGATCGACGACACGACGGTGCCGCCGAGCACGGGGCCGATCGCCGGCGCGGCCATGACGGCGATTCCGAAGTAGCCGAGGGCACGGCCTCGTTCGGACGGTTCGAACAGCTCGTACACCATCGCCATCGCGATCGGCATCAACAGGCCGCCACCCACGCCCTGCAGGATTCGGAACAACACCAGGATCTCGAGGCTCGGGGCGACGGCGCACAGTGCCGAGGCCACGGTGAACAGCGCGAGGGCGACGATGAAGCAACGCCGCCGACCGAATCGGTCACCGGCCCAGCCGCTGGTGAGCTGCGTGGCGCCGACCGCGATGAGGTAGGCGGTGACGACCCACTCCACGCCGTGCAAGGTCTGGAAGTCACGTTGGAGCGAGGGCAGCCCGAGGTTGATGATCGTGGTGTCCAGTACGACCATGAACGTCCCGAACAGCACGACGCCCATCGCGACCCAGCGGTACGGCGGGCGTCGGCGGCTCGAGCTCGGAGCGGACTCCGTTCCTGCTTCGGAGGAGTCGAGCGAGCGTTGGAGATCGTGGTCGGTCATGGGTGACTTCCTGGCTGGGGGAACCGACGACCGGGCCGGGCGAGATCGTCGGATCGGGCCCGACGGGGTGGGGTCAGGTAGTTGCACCATACAACGGAGCCCCGGCTGGCGTGGTCCGAGCGGCCAGTTCGAGGCCGCGTCAGCGGAGCCTGGGGAGGTTTCTCGGATCGCGAGGGCGGCTCGCTCGGCGGCTTGCTCCGCGGCCGCCAGTCAGCAGGGGCAGTTGTCGTGCTTGCGCCCGACCAGCCGCTCGCGCTTGTCGTCGAGCGCGGCGAGGGTGTCGGCGATGATGGCGCGGGTCTCGGCCGGTTCGACGACGGCATCGACGTAGCCGCGATCGGCGGCGATGTACGGGTTGAGCAGGCGTTCGGCGTAGTCGGCCTCGAACGCCGCCTTCTCCTCTGCCGACGCTCGTCGCTGGAGGATCGCTGCGGCCTGACCGGCGCCCATCACCGCGAGTTCGGCCCAGGGCCAGGCGAGGCACAGGTCGTTGCCCATTCGCTTGGAGTCCATGACGATGTAGGCCCCGCCGTAGCTCTTACGCAAGATGATGCAGATGCGCGGCACCGACGCCCGGCCGTAGGCGAAGACGAGCTGGGCGCCGTGGCGGATCATGCCCCGCCATTCGAGGTCCTTGCCGGGATAGAAGCCGGGGGTGTCGACGAGCGTGAGGATCGGGAGATTGAACGCGTCGCAGAACGAGACGAAGCGGGCGCCCTTCTGCGACGCAGGAATGTCGAGTGTTCCTGCCAACGCGACGGGTTGATTGGCCACGATGCCCACCGGGCGACCGTCCACGGTGGCCAGCGCCGTGACGAGGTTCGGCGCCCACCGTGCTCGGAGTTCGAGGTACTCGCCGTCGTCGACGAGGGCGGCGATCACGTGACGGACGTCGTAGCTCCCCGTCGACGTGGCCGGGATCAGCTCGCCTGCCTCCGGAGTGGAGCGTTGCGGGTCGTCGTCGGTCGCCCACCGCGGCGGCCGCTCGTCCACGTTGGACGGGAGGTAGGCGAGGAGATCCTCGACCGCCTCCAGGGCGCTGGCGAGGTCCGGGGTGACGAGCGTGGCCGCCCCGGTGTTGCGGGCATGGTTCGCCGCCCCGCCGAGTTCGGCATTGTCGACGAGGACTCCGGTGAACTGATGCACCATGGTCGGACCGGAGACGAAGGCGTAGGCGCGTTCGGTCATCACCACGTGATCGGCCAATCCGAGCAGCAGGGCGGGCCCGGACACGGCGGGACCGTCGACGACGAAGATGGTGGGTACGCGGCCCGAGCAGCGGGCGAGCGACTTGGCCGCCTTGCCCCAGCCGTCCAGTGCGGCCATGCCTTCGAGGATGTCGGCGCCGCTCGAGGCCATGCACGCCACGAGGGGCAGGCCCTCGTCGCAGGCGAGGTCGGCGGCGGCGGCGATCGTCAACGACGAGGCCGACGACAGGGCGCCCAGCCGGATCGAGTCGTCGACCGTCAGCAGCACGACGTTGCGGTCCCCGAGTTGGGTGACCTTGGCGCGGGCGACGCCCGGCGTCATCTGGCGGATTCCGACCTCGGCGACCATCGGCGCCGAGGCTAACCCCTCGCCTGGCCGGGGTCGCGATTCGCCCTCGCCAAGCCCGCCGGGCACGGCCACCGCCGTGCCTTGATCAGCGGTTGGCGAAGGGCGACACGTCGGTCACGTGCACGCCCGGTTGCTCGTGACAGTGCCGGGCGATGCCGGCGCGCAGCAGGGCCAACGTCGCCCGAGCTGCCGCCGTGGGCGCGGGCCGGCGCCGAGCCACCCAGCCGACGACACGGCGGGGGAGTTCGGGGACCGCGACCGCTCGCAGGGTCGGAGGAAGGGGTTGGGGGAGCGAGGTCGCCGGGATGATCGCCGGGCCGAGACCGCCTTCGGCCAGCGAGGTGAGGAGTCGGACCCCGTCGACCTCGACCGCGGTCGTCAGCTCGACGTCGACCGCCGCGGCGGCTCGATCGACCATCCGGCGCAACGCCGTTCCCCGCGGCGGGAGCAGCAGGGGGTGAGCGGCGAGCGAGGCGATCGACACCTCCTCCCGGCGGGCGACCGGATGGGTGGCGACGGTCACGATCACGAGATCCTCGGCGAACAACGGCTCGACCCCGAGCTCGGGATCGTCCACCGGGAGATGGACGACCGCTGCGTCGAGCTGGGTGTCGAGCAGTCGAGGGATGAGCGAGGTGGTGTTGCCCTCGGACAGGATCGCCCGGACGTCGGGATGGGTCACGGTGAGTTCCCGCAGGAGCTCGGGGACGATCCATCGAGCGGTCGTCGGAATGACGCCCAGGTGCACGATGCCGGCCACGGCGTCGTCGTCGGCGGAGGTCGAGGCCGCGATCGCATCGAGCTCCCGCTGGATCCGGCGAGCTCGCTCCACGACCCCGGCGCCGGCGTCGGTCAGCCCGCCGGCCGCTCGGTCGACCAAGGTGACGCCGAGTTCGCGTTCCAAGCGGGCGATGTGGCCCGAGACGTTCGACTGCACGGTGTACAACGCTCGTGCCGCGGCCGAGAACGACCCGTGATCGGCGATGGCGACGAGGGCGTTCAACTGGCGGAGATCCATCGCTGAAAGTGATAGCAGATATCTCTTCCAACAAGTTGAACGATCACGGATTCACGTGCATACTTTCACATGTAGATCGAAGCCCGGCACCCCCCCAACATGCCGGCTCGATGAGAACCCAACATGCGGACCCCCCATCCGCTGGGTTCCAGGTTGAGAGGCGCCGCTTCCCCCAAGCGGCGCCTTTCCCGTTTTCTCGACCCTGTTCCACCCCGGATCGTGCCGCTCCACCCGATGCCGCGAGCGGGCCACGCGAACCGCAACGGCACCCTCCACCCCATCCAGCGCCTAACCTTCGCCCCTCATGGGGCAAGGCGCAGCGTTCTTCGATCTCGACCGCACACTGGTGGCCGGCGCGAGCGGTCAGGTCTTCGGGCGTGCACTGCGCGAGGCGGGGCTGCTCGGCCGGGCCGTACCGGGCGAGGATCTGATCTACGGCGTGTTCGAGCGGGTGGGGGAGAACCTCCCTTCCATCGCCCTGGCCCGTCGCGCCGCCTCGATGGCTCGGGGGACCTCATCGGCGGCGGTGCAGGCCGCCGCCCTCGAAGCGGTGCCGGAATTGGTCGGGCGGCTCCAGCCCTTCGCCGGCCGACTCTTCGCCGAACATCGCCTCGCCGGACGGCCCCTCGTGCTGGCGACGACGACGCCCTATGACCTGGTCGCACCGCTCGCTGCTGCGCTCGGCTTCGACGACGTGCTCGCCACCCGCTACGGGAAGGACGACGAGGGCACCTACGACGGAACCATCGACGGGCCCTTCGTGTGGTCCCAGGGCAAGCTGGCTGCGGCGCGCGACCGGGCCGACGGCCGCGGGATCGATCTCGCCGACTGCTACGCCTACTCCGACAGCGTCTTCGACACCCCGTTGCTCGCTGCGGTCGGGCATCCGGTCGCGGTCAATCCGGATCCCCGGATGGTGCTCATGGCGGTGGCGAGGCGCTGGCCGGTGCTCCATCTCGACGTGCCGCCCGGGGTGCAGCAGGTACCGGTCCTCGGCCAGGAACTCCAGCGGGTGGCCTTCGAGTTCCTGCATCCCCTGCTCTTCCCGTACGCCCGCTTCACCCTCGACGGCGTGGACCGGCTCCCGGTCGACGGCGCCGCGATCATCGTGGCGAATCACCGGTCGTACTTCGACGTGATCACGATGGCGCTGCTGTTCGCTCGCCGGAAGCGGCCCGTGCGATTCCTCGGCAAGCGAGAACTGTTCGACGTTCCGGTGGCCGGGCAGTTCCTGCTGGCGATGGGGGGCATCCCCGTCGATCGCGGCTCGGGCTCCGGGACGCCGCTCGCCGCGGCGACCGAGGCGCTGCAGGCCGGAGAGGTCGTGGCGATCATGCCCGAGGGCACCATTCCGAGAGGTGAGAAGTTCTTCTCCACGACGCTGCAGGGCCGGCCCGGTGCCGCCCGGCTCGCGGCGGCGACACGGGCCCCGGTCATCCCGGTCGGGTTGTGGGGAACCGAGCGGGTCTGGCCCCGGTCCTCGCGCCTGCCGCACGTCTGGAACGTGACCTCGCCGCCCCGTGTCACCGCGACCGTCGGCGAGCCGGTGGAGCTCAAGTACCGCAGCGAATCGGCCGACACCAAGCGGATCATGGCCGCGATCACCGCCCTGCTGCCGGACGAGGCGAGGGTCCGGCATCGCCCCACGCCGGCCGAATTGGCGTTGACCTACCCGCCCGGCCACGCCCCCGACCCCGCCCCCGCGTCCTGAGCCTGCCCGTCTCGCCGGCGGAGCTGCAGCCGCCGACTCAGGGCTGGAACGTCGGCCCGTCGAAGCGGTCGAGGGTCGTGAAGGCCTCGACCGGCCGGCGGCTCAACCTGGTGGGCTGATGGACCGGGTGGCCGAGGAAGATCGTGCCGCACAACGCCCACGTGGGTGGGAGCCCGAAGGCCTCGGCGACCGCCGGCTCGGCCCGGGACAAGAAGGTGGTGAGCACTCCGCCGAGGCCGTGAGCGCGTGCCGAGAGCAACACGCTCCAACAGAACGGATACACCGACGCGCCGGCCGTGACGCCGACCCGGTCGAGTTCGGCGTCCATGGCCGAGACGAGGGCCAGGTCGACGGCGACCATCAACACCACCGGGATGTCCTGGATCGACTCGACGAGCGGATTGGCCGCGACCGCGAACGGCCCGTCGGGGAGGTCGACGCCCGGGTCGACGGTGCTGAACGGCGTGGCTCCGACCGCCCGGATCGCCGCGTACTCGTCCCACACCGACTGCAGGTGCGCCGCCGCAACGGTCCGAAGTGCCGGGTCGCGCACGACGGCGATGCGCCACCCCTGGCGGTTCCCGCCGCTCGGCGCGAACCGGGCGTCGTCGAGGATCGAGGCGATGACCTCGTCGGCCACGGGCCGGTCCTCGAAGGAGCGCACCGCACCCGTGGTCCGCAGTGCAGTGCGCAGATCCATCGGAACTCGGTCGAGGGGATCGTGGTCGGCGTCCATCGTCGGCGACCCTAGCGAGGGCGGGAACGACCGGTGGTGCCCTCGCCGGCGCGTCCCGAAATCGCGAAGAACCGTCACGAAAATCGTCATGAAACTGTCATCTTGTGCAGTACGGTGTCGCCTCACTGAACGGGCCTGACAGAAAGGTGGCTCCTCACGACCAGACACGAGTGCCGGAGCACGATCGTGTGGCGAACACGTCGATCGAGCTCCGGAGCGGGCAGCAACTCGTGCCGGCGAACACGCCGGCACTCCCAGTTGGGGCGATCCTCGCCCTCGAACCGTGGAGGTTCTCCGTGTTCGTCCTCAGTGCCATCGTCGTCGTCTTCGTTGCGATCCCCCTGGCGATCGCGCTCGTGCGCCACATCTACGTCGTGCCGCCTCATGAATTCCATGTCGTTCGAATCCTCGGTGTCGTCACCGTGGTCCGACGACCTGGTCCCCACCTCGGCTTGGGCGGGCTCGAGCTCCGGCAGGTCGTATCGGCTGGATCCTTCGTCGTCGAGCGGGAGATCGAGGCCGTCGCAGCCGACGGCGGGGCCGTGCGGGTCCATGCCTCGTTCGAGCTGCGTGTCGTCGACCCCGTCCGCTACCTGGACCACCGCTCCGTCGCCGAGGCGACTGCGCCGCGAGTCGCCAGCGGTGTGGTCGCCGAGTTGCTCACGGTCTGTTCCCGGGCGGAACTGGCCGATCAACGCGAGCTCCTCGGTCACACGGTGACCCATCGGATCGACGCCGCCGTGCGTCGCTTCGGCCTGGCCGCCTGCTCGACCTTCCTCGGGCCGCCCGTCGGGGCGATGGTCGCCTGAGTCGGTCCCCGGACCCGATCCCGAATCGGGTCCGGGGCCATCTCGCGCCCGGCGCGCCCGAACTAGGGTTCGCGGTCCCACCCCCACCCGGTTCCGAGGTCATGATCCCGACTCCCCAGTGCAGCGTCGTCGTCCCCGTCGGCTCGGTCGACGCCTTCTTGAGCTCCAGCTCGACGCGTTGGTCCAACAGGCCGGTGCGCCCGACCACGAGATCGTCCTGTCGCTCAACACCCCGTCGCCCGACGCCCGCGCTGCGCTGGAGGAAATGCTGCGCCGGCGCGATGCCGAGCGATTCCGGATCGTCGACTCCAGCGATCGCCGAGGTGCTCCCCACGCCCGCAACGTCGGGGCGGCGACCTCGACGGCCCCGCTCCTCGCCTTCTGCGACGGCGACGACATCGTCGAACCGGATTGGCTCGCACAGCTGTGCCGTGGCCTCGATCAGTACGACGCCGTGGGCGGATTCCTCGACGAGTCCAAGCTCGCCACCGCACAGCAGCGACGGTGGCGCCCGCCGGGCACCCCGGGACGCTTGCCGGAGTTCCAGGGCGTGCCGTACATCATCTCGGCCAACCTCGGCGTGCGCCGCGAAGCCTTCGAGGACGTCGGTGGGTTCGATGCCGAGCTGATCCGCGGCGAGGACATCGCCATCAGCCTCGACCTGATCTCGAAGGGGTACACCATCGGCTACGTGGCCCAGGCGTCGGTCCACTATCGCCATCGCGGCGGTCTGAAGGATCTGGTCCGCCAGTACGTGCTGTACGGCCGAGGCATGACCCAGGTGCTCGCCCACCATGGCCTGCCGGGTGCCGACGGCGTGGACAAGCCATCGGGTCTCCGGGCACTCAAGCCGAACAAGAGCCCCGGGCAGTCGATGTCGATCGTCACGGTGATCCGGCGCGGCTCGATGCTCACCGGTCGGATCTACGAGATGCTGCGGATGAAGTACGTGGCCCGCCGGGCCTGAGCCCGGACGCGACGAAGGCCGCCCACCGGGGCGGCCTTCGCAGATCCGGGCTCGACTCGACGAGCGTGACGCTCGATCGGTCGCGGTGATCAGTGCTCGCCGCGAGCGACCTTCTCGCGAACGATGTTGAGCGCCGAACCGGCCTTGAACCACTCGACCTGCTCGTCGTTGAACGTGTGGGTCGCCTCGAAGTGGAGCACGCTGCCGTCGGGCTTGGTGATCGTGCACGCCACGGGCTGATCCGGGACCGGCGGCAATCCGAGCACGGAGATGCGGTCGTTCTCCTCGATCACCTCGTAGGTGTCGGGGTTGGCGAACGTCAGCGGGACCAGACCCTGCTTCTTCAGGTTGGTCTCGTGGATCCGAGCGAAGCTGCGGGCGAAGATCGCCCGGGCATTGCGGAACCTCGGCTCCATGGCGGCGTGCTCCCGGCTGGAACCCTCGCCATAGTTCCGGTCACCGATGGCGACCCACGGCTGGCCGGCCTCGCCGTAGTGCTTGGCGATGTCGGGGAAGCTGCGGGTCTCGCCGTCGAGCTGATCCTTGCCCTCGCCGACCGCGCCGGTGAAGGCGTTCACCGCTCCGATGAACAGGTTGCCGGAGATGTTCTCCAGATGGCCCCGGAACTTGAGCCATTTGCCGGCGGCGGAGATGTGGTCCACATCGTGCACTTGCCCTGCGCCTTCATCAGGATCGGGAGATCGGTGAAGTCGTTGCCGTCCCAGGCGGGGAAGGGCCTGGATGCCGGAGGCGATCGGAGGTCGGGGACCACCCGACCGAGACGCCGTGGTGCCGTCGGCGGGCGGGGCGATGAAGGTGTTCGCGCCCTTGTCGTAGCCGGCGTTCGGCAGGACCTCGCCGACCGGCGGATCCAACATCACCTCGACACCCTCGTCGTTGGTGATCGTGTCGGTCGTCGGATCGAAGTCGAGCCGCCCGGCCAGGGCCAGGGCGATGACGGTGTCGGGGCTCGTGACGAAGCTGAGGGTGTTGGCCGAGCCGTCGTTGCGCTTCGGGAAGTTGCGGTTGAAGGAGTTGACGATCGAGTTCGGGTGATCGGTGATCTCCTTCGCTCGCTCCCACTGACCGATGCACGGTCCGCAGGCGTTCGCCAACACGGTGGCCCCGATCGCCTCGAGATCGGCCATCAGGCCGTCGCGCTCGATGGTGGCGCGGATCTGCTCCGAGCCGGGGGAGACGAGCAGGTCGCACTTGGCCCGCAACCCCTTGGCGGCGGCCTGGCGGGCGACGGACGCGGCGCGCGTGATGTCCTCGTAGGAGGAGTTGGTGCACGAGCCGATGAGCGCGGCCGAGATCTCGAGCGGCCAGTCGTTCTCGCGAGCCGAGGCGCCGACGCCGGCCGCTCCGACCTTGTGGGGCGATCGGCGAGTGGGGCCCGTTGATGAGCGGCTTGAGCTGATCGAGGTCGATCTCGACCACCCGGTCGTAGCTCGCACCGTCGTCGGCGCGCAGGTGCTCGGCGACCTTGTCGGCGGCATCGGCGATCGCCTCGCGGCCGGTGGCCTTCAGGTACTGCGCCATGTTCTGGTCGTAGGCGAAGACCGAGCACGTGGCGCCGATCTCGGCTCCCCATGTTGCAGATCGTCGCCTTGCCGGTCGTCGAGATGGAGTCGGCGCCGGGTCCGTAGTACTCGACGATCGCTGGTGCCGCCCTCGACGGTGAGCACCCGAGCGACTTCGAGGATGACGTCCTTGGGCGACGACCAACCCGACAGGGTCCCGGTAAGCTTGATACCGATCACCTTGGGCCACCGGACGTTGAACGGGAGCCGGTCATCACGTCCACGGCATCGGCCCCACCGACGCCGATCGCCACCATGCCGAGGCCGCCGGCGTTCGGCGTGTGGGAGTCCGTGCCGATCATCATTCCGCCCGGGAAGGCGTAGTTCTCCAGCACGACCTGCGGATGATGCCCGAACCGGGACCCCAGAAGCCGATGCCGTACTTGGCCGACACCGAGCGGAGGAAGTCAGACCTCCTTGTTGGTGTCGACGGCGACACCGAGGTCGATCGAGGCGCCGACCTTGGCCGAGATCAGGTGGTCGCAGTGGACCGTGGACGGCACCGCGGTCTGCGGGAGGCCGGCGGTCATGAACTGCAGGAGGGCCATCTGGGCCGTCGCGCCTGCATCCGCATTTGTCCGGATGGAAGTCCGCACAGCTGCGGCCCCGCTCGAGCTCCTGGTTGGCCGGGTCGGAGAGGGTAGTTGATGAATCTTCCCTGGTGCAGCGTCAACGGTCGGCCGAGACGCTCACGGCCGCGGCCACTTCGCTCCGGCAACGTGCCGCGCACCCGCTCCACCAACTCGATCGGTGTCCCTGCGCTCACCGCCATGGAAGATCCCTTCGTTCGGATGCCTGATGGGCCGAATCGACCCCAATTCTCGTCGTTGGTGCAGCGTGCCACAGCACGCTCGGTGCCACCGGAGGCGTAGACAAGTGTAAGATTAACACCAGCGTTACATGGGTCGGTCCTACCCGTCGCCGGTCGTAAGCAACCCGTGAGACCGCCTTGGCCCCTGGCAGCAAACCAGACAAGTATCCGACAAGTGCGCGCCATCCGTTACCAGCAGATCGTCGAGGCGCTGCGGGCGCGCGCCGGCGACGGGTCCTACGCGGCGGTGCGCTGCTCCCGAGCGAATCTCGCCTCGGAGGAGTTCAGCGCCAGTCGGGTCACGGTGCAGTGAGCACCGAGGTCCTGCGCGAAGACGGCCTGATCGCGGCACGCCAGGGCTTCGGATGGTTCGTGGCCGCCTCACCGGTCCGCCAGACCTTGGTCCGGCTCGGCACCATCGAGGCCCAGATGGAAGCCGAGGGCCTTCATACGCGGAACGTCAGGTGCCTCGAAGCCCGCCTTCGTGGCGGCCACACCGCGGGTTCGGGCCCTCCTCGGCACGGATCAGGTGTTGCGGGTGAAGCGCCGGAACCTGGCCGACGGTCATCCCTTCGCGGTGGTGACGGTCTGTGCCCCGCCGAGCTGGGCCAGCGGCTGTCTCGGCACGACGTCGAACGGCTTCCGTTCTACGAGTTGCCTGACGTCGAGCTGCGGGGCGCCACCCAGACGTCGATCGGCGCCGATGCCGGTGCCACCGATGCGCCTTGCTCGAAGTCCCCGAGGGGTCGCCACTCCTGCGCTGTGAGCGGGTCACCACCCTCGGTGTCCGGGGCCGCAGTGCTCGTCTCGGAGCACGGTTCCCGCCCATCGAACCGGAGTTCGTGGTCGAGTTGCCCTAGGACGTGCCGAGCTTTGTCGCCGTCGGGCCTGCGCTTCGTCGAACCGGGATCCCTCCTGAGGGCCCGGGCGCATCCGGCGCTTGGTCTCGGGCGCAGCAGGTCTCCGATGATGTGGCGGGCGACGTCGCCGGTCCCTGAAGCCCGAGATTCCGCGAGCCCTTGACGCTCGGCGTCCGTCAGCCTCAGCGCGGCGAGCGGCGCGGTGCGGCGGCGGTCGAAGGTGACCGCCGCTGCGGTGACGGCGCAGATCACCGCAGTACCGGCGGCACGGCACTGGTGCCCGCCACGAGCAGGACCGCGGCGATGCCCGCCAGGACGACGACCCCGATCGATCCCTGCATGGCTGCCTCCTCGTCCGGCCGATGCGTGGATGCACCGATGGCTCCGGTACGAGGACATGACGCCGATCCGTCCGAACTCTGACGCCCGTTGTCCAGGATGACGAAGATTCACCCAGCCGGGTGAGCCGCGCCGGTCGTCGCGCACGAACGGGCCGCCCTGGACCGTTCGCTTCACGAAGGCGTGGGCGTGGGCGTGGGCGCGGGCGCCGGCGTGGCGTGCGAGGCCGAGGAGCTCCGATTTTTCGCCCGTCGAGGCGGAGCGCTGGGCACATCTTTCGAAGTTCCGGCCAACCCCTTCACCCCCGGTCGAGATCGTGTCGTTCGTCAACAACGACCAACCCTCCCCAGGAGATCTCGACATGAACAAGACCATCGCCACCGCCATCGTCTCGGCCTCGATGTTCGCCGGCGGCCTCGTCGGCGTCACCCAGCTGACCGGCGCAGCCAGCGCCCAGACGGCCCCGTCGGGCGACACCTCGACCAGCATCCCCGCCGACGCCCCGGAGGCTCCGGGAACGGTCGGCGCCAACGTCCCCGGCGACGGCCAGGGCGCTCAGCGCGGCCCCCGCGGCCCCCGCCCGCCGCGGGTCGCCCCCGAGGAAGCTCGGCCACCGCTCCTGGGCGTCTCCACCGACGACCTGCCCGTGAGGCCGGGCAGACCCTGGCCGACTTCGCGTAGCCTCGCAGGGCGTCTCGCTCGATCAGCTCGTCGACATCATGACCGCCGATGCCCAGACCCACCTGGCCGAGGAGGTCGCCTCGGGCGAGCTCACCCAGGACGAGGCGGACGCACGACTCGCCGACGTCACGGCCCGAGTGACCGAGCGGGTCCAGACCGTCCCCGGCGAGGGCGAAGGCCCCGACAGGGCCACGGGCCGTGCGCCGGCGACCAGGCACCCCGGCCGATGCACCGGCCGACCAGCCGGCCCCGGCGGAGGGGGTGGCGGGATTCTTGAGGCGGCGGGATCGCTTCGGGGCGGCGGGAACCTCCCGCCGCCCCACGGTTCCTCCGGCGGGAGCGACATCATGACGACGAACGATCACACCCCTCACCACGACCCGGCACTCGACGGGTTCGGCACCTGAGCCGTTTCCGGCGCCTCGGATCGGACCCTCGCGGCGGATGGCACCCCGAACCGTGCAGCTGCCAGCCTGTCCTCGCCCTCGGCGGGTTGGCGGCCGGCAGCCTGATCGTCACGGCCGACGACGACCCCCTCGTCGAGCACGGCCTCGGGCCGGAGCCTGGACGGTTCGGGCACTCATTTGGCCCGGCCCGACCCTCGGTCAGGGCTGGCACGATCTATCCCCGGTCCACCGCGCGCGATATTGCCGACGGCGTCGGCGAGCCGGTGGAGGGCCCGAACGAGCGCTTGCTGAGCAACCGGATCTTCAACGACACCCATCAGAACGTCTTCCTCGAGAACGGTGTCACCCACTGGGCGTTCGTCTGGGGGCAGTTCATCGACCACACCATCGGTCTGCGAGCGTCCAGCGACGACCCCTGACCATCGCCTTCGATCCCGAGGATCCTGAGGAGTTCACCAACGATCTCGGCGTGATCGCCACGACCCGTTCGGCTGCCGCTCCCGGGACCGGCGTGAGCGGGTGGTCCGCGAGCAGACGAACCTCGTCAGCTCGTACATCGACGCCTGGGCCGTCTACGGGACCGCCGAACGGCTCGACTGGCGTTGCGGGTCGGGGAGCGTCGACGGCGATCCGTCGAACAACGTACACCTGCTCGCCCCTGACGGGTACCTCCCGACCGGGCATCGGACCGCCCGGTACCGCCGCTCCGGCGATGGACGCCATGGGTCGACTCGTCGGCGATCCTTCCGCCGCAGTCATCGCCGGCGACGTCCGCGCCAACGAGAACCTGGGACTCACCGCGGTCCAGACGCTGTTCGTTCGCGAGCACAACCGGATCGTCGCCGCCCTGCCCGACGACCTCGACGAGCAGACGAAGTTCGAGATCGCCCGGCGCGCCGTCGGTGCCGAGCAGCAATGGATCACGTTCCAGGAGTTCCTGCCCGCGATGGGTGGAGCTCTCGCCGTACGAGGGCTACGACCCTGCGGTCGACCCCAGCATCACGAACGAGTTCGCCACCGTTGGATATCGAGCGCACTCACAGATCCACGGCGAGTTCGAAGCGTCCGGTGATCGGGTGGACTACACCGAAGCAACCCTGGATGCGCTGGAGGCCTCCGGCGTGGAGGTGACCGTCGACGGGGACGAGGTCGAGTTCGCCGTGCCGCTCGCGATCGCGTTCGGCAATCCTGAACTGCTCGAGATGATCGGCCTCGATGCGGTGGCGTCCGGGCTGGCCTCGGAACGGGCGTACCGCAACGACGAGGAGATCGACAACCAGCTGCGCAGCGTGCTGTTCCAGATCCCGTCGCCCGACGTGGACGACCCGATGTCGTGCCTCGACGGAACGGCGTTGTCCGGTTGCTACTCGGTGGTGAACGACCTCGGCGCGCTCGACGTCGTACGGGGCTACGACCACGGGATGCCCTCGTACAACGACCTGCGCGAGGCGTACGGCCTGCCGCGAGTCCCCTCGTTCGCCGAGCTCACCGGCGATCCCACCCAGGCGTTCCCGACCGATCCGCAGCTCGACGCCGCCTCGCCGGGCGACGATCCCGACTCACTCGACGTCGTGGCCTTGTTCGACGCGTCGGGACGTCCGGTCGAGTTGGGCTCCGATGCCGCGACCACCGATCCGATCGTGGCCGTTCGACGAACCTCGTTGGCGGCTCGGTTGTCGACCGTCTTCGAGAGCGTCGACGACGTGGATGCCTTCACCGGCATGGTGAGCGAGCCTCATGTATCCGGCACCGAATTCGGTGAACTCCAGTTGGCGATGTGGACCCGGCAGTTCGCTGCGTTGCGCGACGGTGACCGCTTCTTCTTCGGCAACGATCCGGTGCTCGACGAGCTGAAGGATCGATACGGGCTCGACTTCCGTCGATCCCTCGGCCAGGTCATCGCCGACAACACCGACGTGGTGGAGTCCTCGCTCCCCGCCAGCGTGTTCGTCCTCGACCCCGACCCCGGTGCGGCAGCCCCGAACGGTGGCTCGGCCGCTGGTTCTGCGGATGCCAGCCCTGCGGATGCCGGTGCGGGCGCTGGTCCGGGAGCGGGCGCCGACCCGAGCCGGCCCCGTCCGGACGACCGCCGCCAGCAGCCCGGCGAGCCACCCCGTGGCGACCGGCCTCGGCCGGACCATCGCAGCGATCGCCCTCGCCACCCGCGTCCGTAAGGAAGGATGGAGGCGATGGTGCAACAGATCCTGGTGGCCGAGGACGACGCTCAGATCCGCGAAGCGCTCGTACGAATCCTGCGCTTCGAGGGGTACGAGGTGGTCACCGCGAGCGACGGTGCCGAGGCGCTGGAAGTGTTCGACTCCCAGCGCCCCGACGCCATCGTGCTCGACGTGATGATGCCGTTGGTCGACGGACTCGACGTCTGCCGCCGGATCCGGGCCCGACGCGACCGCACGCCGATCCTCATGCTGACGGCCCGCGACGCCGTCCATGATCGAGTGGAAGGGCTCGACGCCGGGGCCGACGACTACGTCCCGAAGCCGTTCGCGCTCGACGAGTTGCTGGCCCGGCTGCGGGCGCTGTTGCGCCGCATCGAGCCGGACGGGAGCGGCCCGCTCCAGGTGGCCGATCTGGCGCTCGACCCGGCCCGACGCGAGGTACGGCGCGGGTCGCGAGAGATCTCCCTCACCCGAACCGAGTTCGCCATTCTCGAGCTGTTGATGCGCAACGCCGGGGTGGTCCAGGAACGCTCGGCGATGTACACCGAGATCTGGGGTTACGAATCCGACACCTCGTCCAAGTCGCTCGACGTCCACGCCCGATACGTCCGAAGGAAGTTGGAGGAAGGCGGCGAGCCGCGTCTGCTCCACACGGTGCACGGCGTCGGGTATGTCGTCCGACCGCCCAAGGACGGATCGTGACCCTCCGGTTCCGATTGATCGCGATCGTCACGCTGATCGTGGTCGCCGGGGTGGCCTCGGCGTCCGTCGTCGCCTACGTCGCCACGAGCCAACGGCTGAACGGTGAGATCGAGCGGTTTCTCGTGGGTCGAGCCGCCGAGGTGGTCCAGGGCCAGCGCGAAGCTCCCCAAGCTCGGCCCAACGGGCGGCCGAATCCGGCGTCGCTCCCGTTCGAGCCCGACGCGGTGGCCCAGATGATCAACGAGGACGGCAGGATCACCGGATCGAGCGGCGTGGACCTGCCGATCGCCGCCGGTGAACTCGCCGTCGCCTCGGGCGATGCCAGTGCGACGGAGCGGACGGTCACGATCGACGGTGTCGAGTACCGGATGCGAACCAGCTCGCTGCCTCGGGGCGGAGCCATCCAGGTCGCCCGCACCCTGACCGAGGTCCACGACGTGTTGCGCGCTCCTGAGGAACCGGCTCCTCCTGGTCGGCGGGCTGCTAGCGGGGATCGCTGCGGTCGTCGGCACCATGCTCGTTCGCCCGCGATGCGTCCGCTGGAGCGGCTCGCCGGCGCGGCGGAGCGCGCCGCCTCCACCCAGGACCTGTCGCCCATCGGCGCCACCGGGCACGGCGGACGTTCCGGGCAACGACGAAGTGGGACGCCTCGCAGGCTCTTCGATCGGATGCTCGCCGCGTGCGCACCAGCCGCGATAACAACATCGGCTCGTCCAGGACGCTGGGCACGAACTGCGGACGCCGCTCACGAGCCTGCGGGCGAACGTGGAGTTGCTCCAGCGAGCGGATCGCTTGCCGGACACCGACCGGCGGGAGATCCTGGCCAGCCTGTCCTCGGAGGTCAACGAGTTGGGGGCGTTGTTCGACGAGTCCTCGAGTTGGCCACCGACGCCGAAGGACGCCGCACGCCCGACGAACCGCTCGACCTCGCCGACCTCGTCGCCTCGGCGGTCGAGCGATTCCGGCGTCGCACGGGCCGGATCGGAGATGCACGTGACCGAGACTCGCTCGTCGGCAACGCCGCCCTGCTCGAACGAGCGATCACCAACCTGCTCGGCAACGCCCACAAGTTCAGCCTTCCGAGCACCGTGATCGAGGTGACACTCGACCACCGGTGGGTGATGGTGAGCGATCGCGGCCCGGGAATCCCCGAGGCCGACCTGGCCCGGGTGTTCGATCGGTTCTACCGATCCGACACGACTCGGACCTCACCCGGTTCGGGATTGGGCCTGTCGATCGTGGCCCAGATCGCCGAGCGTCATGGAGGCACGGTCGCCGCGACGAACCGATCCGGCGGCGGGGCCACCGTGGGCTTCAGCGTCGGCGGCTGACGGACGGCGCACTGCCGAAGGACTCCGGACCCCGACCGGCCAAGCGACGGGCGAACGGCCCGACGAACGGCCCGACGAACGGCGGGGCGAACGGCTCGGTGCCGCCGACGCGACGTGGGGCGGTCAGAATGCACCTCATGTCAGGCCGTACTGAGCAGCGGTTCGCCGATCGGGTGAACGTCGTCATCGAGAACCATGTCGCCGAGGTGTGCCTCGACCGGCCGGACAAGCGCAACGCGTTGGACGGAGCGATGTTCTCCGGCATCGCCCAGGCGGGGGAGTTCGTCAAGACCGCCCCCGGCGTCCGTGCCGTCGTGCTCTACGGCAACGGCGCCTCGTTCTGCGCCGGCCTCGACTTCTCCTCGTTCCAGGCCATGGCCGGCGGCGACGGCGCAGGGGCGAGCAACTCCAACGACGAGCCGGTGAGCGCGCTCACGGAGAACGGCTTGACGCACCGGGGCCAGCAGGTCGCCTACGTGTGGGAGGAAGTGCCGGTTCCCGTGATCGCCGCGGTCCACGGTCACGCCCTCGGCGGCGGGATCCAGATCGCCCTCGGCGCTGACATCCGCATCGTCCATCCCGCCACCCAGATGAGCGTGCGGGAGGTGTTCTGGGGGCTCGTCCCGGACATGTCCGGAACCCTGACCCTGGCCCGGCTGGTCCGCGAGGACGTGGCCCGAGAGCTCACCTACACCGCACGGGTGTTCCCCGGATCGGAGGCTGCCGAGCTCGGTCTCGCCACCCGGCTGTCCGAGGATCCGCTCGCCGAGGCCCGGGCGATGGCGGCGATGATCGCCGGCAACTCCCCGGACGCGGTTCGCGGCGCCAAGGAACTGTTCCATCGGCGGGTGCTCGCCGACGCGAAGGACCAGTTGGCCCTGGAGCGCACGGTCATCGGCCGTCTGATCGGCTCGCCCAATCAGGTGGAGGCGGTCATGTCGGGCATGGCCAAGCGCCCTGGGGACTACGCCGATCCGTCCTGAGGACCGACGCTCGGGTTCCTGCCAGCCCGGGTGCTGATCGAGAAACGAACTACCCGGTCTTTGCGGTCGTCCTCTAGACTCTCCCGAACTTCGGGCCAACGCCGTCCCGATGCTCCTGTTAGTCCGAGGTCGACGACGTCACGCCCGCCCCCTGGGTGTCGTTGCCTCCCGCCGTGGAGAAGGACGGTTCATGAACCACTCGGTTCCTCAGCCCGCGGGTCTGTACGACCCTCGTTTCGAGCACGACGCCTGCGGGGTGTCGTTCGTCGCGGACATCCAGGGTCGTCGCAGCCGAAAGATCGTGTCGATGGGCATCGGCGCGCTGTGCAACCTGGAACATCGAGGTGCGACCGGAGCCGAGGCCGAAACCGGCGACGGAGCAGGCATCCTGCTCCAGATCCCGGACCGGTTCTGCCGAGCCGTGGCCGGGGTGGAGCTGCCGGCCGAGGGTCACTACGCGACCGGGCTGGTGTTCGTCCCGACCGGAGCCGACGTGGATTCGTCGCTGGCGGCGATGGAGGCGATCTTCGTCGAGGAAGGCTTGAGCGTCCTCACGTGGCGAGACGTCCCGGTGTCGCCGGACTACCTCGGCGCCACGGCGATCGCCGCGATGCCCGCGATCCGGCAGGCGTTCGTCGCCGACGCCCAGGGAGCGGCGCTCGGCGGGTTGGATCTGGATCGTCGGGTGTACATCGCTCGGAAGCGGTGCGAGCACGAGCTGCCGGCCGACGCCAAGCCCTACTTCCCGTCGCTGTCGTCGCGGACCATCGTCTACAAGGGGATGCTGACCACACCCCAGCTCGCGTTGTTCTTCAACGACCTCCAGGACGAGCGGATGGAGTCGGCGCTCGCCGTGGTCCACAGCCGCTTCTCGACCAACACCTTCCCGAGCTGGCCCCTCGCCCATCCGTTCCGTTTCGTGGCTCACAACGGTGAGATCAACACCGTCCAGGGCAACCGCAACTGGATGCGGACCCGCGAGGCGTTGCTCGAGAGCGAGGCCCTTCCCGGTCTGGAGCGGGCGTTCCCGATCTGTACTCCGGGTGCGTCCGACACCGCGACCTTCGACGAGGCGTTGGAGCTGCTCCATCTCGCCGGCCGCTCGCTGCCGCACGCCGTGTTGATGATGATCCCCGAGGCGTGGGAGAACCACGGGACGATGGACGCCGATCGGCGGGCCTTCTACCAGTTCCACTCCTCGATGATGGAGCCGTGGGACGGCCCGGCCAGCGTGGCCTTCACCGACGGGACCGTGATCGGCGCGGTGCTCGATCGCAACGGGCTGCGGCCGAGCCGGTTCTGGGTCACCGACGACGACCTCGTGATCATGGCGAGCGAAGCCGGCGTGATCGAGATCGATCCGGCCAAGGTGGTTCGCAAGGGTCGGCTCCAGCCGGGCCGGATGTTCCTCATCGACACCGCCCAGGGCCGCATCATCGACGACGACGAGGTCAAGACCCAGTTGGCCTCGGAACACCCGTACGCTGCCTGGATCGAGCAGGGCATCGTGCGGCTCGAGGACCTGCCGGATCGCGAACACGTGGTGTTCTCGACCGACAGCGTGCTGCGCCGCCAGCAGATGTTCGGGTACACCCACGAGGAGCGCAAGATCATCCTCGCCCCCATGGCCAAGAACGCCATGGAGCCGCTCGGATCGATGGGGACCGACACCCCGATCGCCGTGCTCTCGGACCGGTCGCGCCTGTTGTTCGACTACTTCGCCCAGCTCTTCGCCCAGGTGACCAACCCGCCGCTCGACGCCATCCGCGAGGAACTCGTGACCGCGCTCGGGTCCGCCGTCGGTCCGGAGGCGAACCTGCTCGCCCCCTCCGCCGAGAACTGCCGTCAGCTCTTCTTGCCCTTCCCGATCATCGACAACGACGAGCTGGCCAAGATCATCCACATCGACGACGACGGTGAGCACAGCCATCTTCACGCCGCCGTCATCCCGTGCCTGTACCGCGTGGCCGGCGGTGGCCTGGCGTTGCGCCGAGCGCTCGACGGCATCCGTCGGGCGGTGAGCCAGGCGATCGAGAACGGCGCTCGCATCATCGTGCTCTCGGACCGCAACGCGGACGAGTTCGAGGCGCCGATCCCGTCGCTGCTGTTCACCTCGGCGGTGCATCACCACCTCATCCGGGAAAAGACCCGCACTCAGGTCGGCCTCATCGTCGAGGCGGGCGACGCCCGCGAGGTGCACCACATGGCGTTGCTCATCGGCTACGGCGCCGGCGCGGTCAACCCGTACCTCGCGTTCGAGTCGATCGAGGACCTGATCGCCAACGAGCACCACGGTCTCGGCGGCATCGACCCCCACCAGGCGATCAAGAACTACATCAAGGCCTGTGGCAAGGGCGTGCTCAAGGTCATGTCGAAGATGGGCGTCTCGACCGTCGCCAGCTACACCGGGGCTCAGATCTTCGAGTGCATCGGCCTCGACCAGGAGCTGGTGGACGAGTTCTTCACCGGGACCGTCAGCCGTCTCGGTGGCATCGGCCTGGAGGAGATCGCCAAGGAAGTGGCGATGCGTCACGCCGTGGCCCACCCGAAGAACCCCGAGCAGCGGGCCCATCGCAAGCTCGAACTCGGCGGCGATTACCAGTGGCGCCGCGAGGGCGAGCATCACCTGTTCAACCCCGAGACCGTGTACCGCCTGCAGCACGGCACGCGGGCCAAGCGCTACGACATCTTCAAGCAGTACACCGCGCTGGTCGACGATCAGTCGAAGCGGCTGGCGACGTTGCGCGGCCTGTTCGAGTTCAAGACGGGCGAGCGACCGGCGATCGATGTCGACGAGGTCGAGCCGATCTCGGAGATCGTGAAGCGGTTCTCCACGGGCGCCATGTCCTACGGATCGATCAGCGCGGAGGCCCACGAGACCCTCGCCATCGCCATGAACCGGCTCGGTGCCAAGAGCAACACCGGTGAAGGCGGGGAGGATCCGGAGCGGTTCCATCCGATGCCGAACGGCGACTCGAAGCGATCGTCGATCAAGCAGGTCGCCTCGGGCCGGTTCGGGGTGACGAGCGAGTACCTCACGAACTCCGACGACATCCAGATCAAGATGGCCCAGGGCGCCAAGCCGGGCGAGGGCGGGCAGTTGCCCGGACACAAGGTGTACCCGTGGGTCGCCAAGACCCGGCACTCCACGCCGGGCGTCGGGCTGATCTCGCCGCCGCCCCACCACGACATCTACTCGATCGAGGATCTCAAGCAGCTGATCCACGACCTGAAGAACGCCAACCCGCTCGCCCGGGTACACGTGAAGCTGGTGGCCGAGGTCGGCGTCGGTACCGTCGCGGCGGGGGTGAGCAAGGCCAAGGCCGACGTCGTGCTGATCTCCGGCCACGACGGCGGGACCGGCGCCTCCCCGCTGACCTCGCTCAAGCACGCCGGCGGACCGTGGGAGCTCGGTCTGGCCGAGACCCAGCAGACGCTGCTGTTGAACGGGTTGCGCGACCGCATCGTCGTGCAGACCGACGGCCAGCTCAAGACGGGACGAGACGTCGTCATCGCCGCGTTGCTCGGCGCCGAGGAGTACGGCTTCGCCACCGCCCCGCTCGTCGTGTCGGGCTGCATCATGATGCGCGTCTGTCATCTCGACACGTGCCCGGTCGGCGTCGCCACCCAGAACCCGGCCCTGCGTGCCCGGTTCAGCGGCAAGCCCGAGTTCGTCGAGACCTTCTTCGAGTACATCGCCGAGGAGGTCCGCGAGCTCCTGGCCCAACTCGGGTTCGGACCCTCGACGAGGCGATCGGCCACGTCGAGATGCTCGACACTCGCGCCGCGATCGACCATTGGAAGGCGCACGGGCTGGACCTGTCGCCGATCCTGGCCGTTCCGCAGAATCCCTACGGCCAGACCTTCGTCCAGTCGGTTCCCCAGGACCACGAACTCGGACTCGCCCTCGACCAGCAGCTGATGCGGTGGGCGAAGCCGGCGATCGAGACCGGACAGAAGATGGAACTCGACGTGCCGATCCGCAACACCAACCGCACGGTCGGCACCCTGCTCGGGAACGCGGTCACCAGGGTGCACGGCGGCGCAGGACTCCCGGACGACACGATCACGGTCAACTTCCGTGGTTCGGCCGGGCAGAGCTTCGGGGCGTTCGTGCCCAAGGGCATCACCATGCGGCTCGAAGGCGACGGCAACGACTACGTCGGCAAGGGCCTCTCGGGCGGCAAGCTGATCGTGCACCCGGACCGGCGGGCCACGTTCCCCGCCGAGGAGAACATCATCGCCGGCAACGTGATCGGCTACGGCGCGACCGGCGGCGAGATCTATCTGCGGGGCATCGTCGGCGAGCGCTTCTGCGTGCGCAACTCCGGGGCCACCGCAGTGGTCGAGGGCGTCGGAGACCACGGGTGCGAGTACATGACCGGCGGACGGGTGGTCGTGCTCGGGACCACGGGACGGAACTTCGGTGCCGGGATGAGCGGCGGCATCGCCTACGTGTACGACCCCGAGGGCGGGTTCTCGAGCCTGGTCAACTACGACATGGTCGACCTCGCCGATCTCGAATCCGACGACTACGACTTCCTCCGCACCACCATCTCGAACCACCAGGAGTACACCGGCTCCGAGGTCGCCAAGACGATCCTCACCGACTGGGAGGTCCAGAGCAGCCACTTCCGCAAGGTGATGCCTCGCGACTACAAGCGGGTGCTCGACGCCATGGCGTCGGCCCAGGCCGAGGGGCTCTCCGAGGACGAGACGCTGGCCCGAGTGATGGAGACCTCCCGCGGCTGACGCGAGAGACACCGACGGATGACGAGGCGAGAGGACACGAATCATGGGTGAGCCGACCGGTTTTCTGCAGTGGGAGCGTCAGACCCCGACCCGCCGGCCGGTGCCGGTGCGGTTGCGGGACTGGAAGGAGGTGTACGAGCCCTTCCCGATCGAGGACCTGCAGCGCCAGGCCGGTCGGTGCATGGACTGCGGCATCCCCTTCTGCAACAACGGTTGCCCGCTCGGCAACCTCATCCCGGACTGGAACGATCTGACCTACCGGGACCACTGGCGTGAGGCGATCGACAAGTTGCACGCCACGAACAACTTCCCGGAGTTCACCGGGCGGCTGTGCCCGGCGCCCTGCGAGGCGGCCTGCGTGCTCGGGATCAACCAGGACCCGGTGACGATCAAGCAGGTCGAGGTCACGATCGTCGATCGGGCCTGGGACGAGGGATGGATCACGCCGCAGGTTCCGTCGGTGAAGACCGGCAAGCGCGTGGCCGTGATCGGATCCGGACCCGCCGGCCTCGCCGCGGCGCAGCAGCTGACCCGGGCCGGACACGAGGTCCTGGTCCTCGAGCGGGCCGACCGGATCGGTGGACTGCTCCGGTACGGCATTCCGGAGTTCAAGATGGAGAAGCGCCACATCGACCGGCGCCTCGCCCAGATGGAGGCCGAAGGCACCGAGTTCCGTGTCAACGCCGAGGTCGGACGGAACATCGATATCGAGGTCCTGCTCGCGTCCCACGACGCCGTCGTGCTCGCCGGGGGTGCCACCGATCGGCGCGATCTCGACGTGCCCGGCCGGGAGCTCGCCGGCATCCACCAGGCGATGGAGTACCTGCCGTACTCCAACAAGGTCCAAGAGGGTGACCTCGACGACAGCCCGATCAACGTGAACGGCAAGCACGTCGTCGTGATCGGCGGCGGTGACACCGGGGCCGACTGCATCGGTACCGCCCACCGTCAGGGCGCCGTCTCGGTCACCTCGCTCGAGATCATGCCTCGTCCGCCCGAGGATCGAGCGCCCGGCAACCCGTGGCCGCAGTGGAGCCTCATCTATCGCGTCGCCTCCGCCCACGAGGAAGGCGGGGAGCGGGTCTACAGCGTCAACACCGAGCGGTTCCTCGACGACGGCAACGGCCGGGTGCGAGCGCTCCTCATCCACGAGGTCCAGCTGGTCGAGGGCAAGTTCCAGAAGATCGAAGGGACCGACCGCGAACTTCCGGCCGACTTCGTCTTCCTCGCCCTCGGTTTCGTCGGGCCGGAGAAGGGATCGTGGCTGGATCAGCTCGGCGTGGAGTACGACCCGCGCGGCAACATCCAGCGCGGCGCCAACTTCATGACGAACGTTCCCGGCGTGTTCGTCGCCGGCGACATGGGACGAGGCCAGAGCCTGATCGTGTGGGCGATCGCCGAAGGGCGCTCGTGCGCCTCCGGGTCGACGCCTACCTGATGGGCGAGACCGCGTTGCCGGCGCCCATCCGACCGACCGATCGCCCGATGCAATGACCTCGGCGACGGAGCGAACGGTCCCGACGGCGCGCCCGACGCGCCGTCGGTCCGTCATCTGATCGAAACATCGACGCTAGATTGGCCGGCATGCGGAACGGGCTGCTCGCACTCTCGGTGAGCCTCGGCGCGCTCGGCCTGGCGGCCTGTAGCGGCGGAGGTGGTGCGGCGACCTCGTCGTCGGTCGCGGCGTCGAGTTCGACCTCGTTCCGTACCATCCCCACCACCGCCACCACCCTGAGCCCGTCCGTCCCCGAGGGTGACACGTCCGGCACCGGGATCGGCGCCGACCAGTACACGATCCAGAGTGGTGACTTCCCGCTCAAGATCGTGAGCCTGTTCCAGTGCGAATCGTGGGAACAGATCGCCAACTACAACGAGATCGACGCCAGCACGAACAAGTTCCCGTTCCCCGGCACCGTGATCAGCATTCCGGCGGTGTGCGGCCAGAGCCAGACGAGCACCGAGACGACCGCGGCGGGATCGACCGGTGACTCGACCGATTCCGGCACGACCACCACGGCGGCGTCCGGCGATCCGGTGTACGTCGTCGTCGCCGGCGACACCGTCTACGGCATCGCGGCCAAGCTCGACGTCAGCCCGACCGAACTCGCCACCTTCAACGGATGGAGCGACGGCGTGAACCACTCCATCTTCCCCGGCATGGAGATCAAGATCCCCTGATTCGGGAGCGCGCCGATCTTGACTGTCGGCTCGGCGAGGCGATCGAAGCACGGGAGCGCGCTAGGTTCGGCGGCGTGCTCGACCAGATCCAGGGGCGGATCATCGGCTGCCTGCTCGAAAAGCAACGCACCACGCCCGACCAGTATCCGCTGACCCTCAACGCCACGCTGCTGGCCTGCAACCAGTCGTCGAACCGGGAACCGGTGATGACCCTCGAAGAACACGAGGTGTCGGCAGCACTGGCCGAGCTGAAGGCAGCCGGGCTGCTCCGATTCGTGCATCCGACGAGCGGTCGGGGAGTCACCAAGTACCGGCAGGTGTTCGACGAGCACGAGGGGCTCGAGCCCGACCAGTCGGCCGTGCTGGCGGTGCTGCTGCTTCGCGGCCCCCAGACGTCGGGAGAACTGCGAACCCGATGCGAGCGGCTCCATTCCTTCGACTCGGTCGAGGACGTGGAACGCACGCTGCGCTCACTCGCCGGCGGTGAGGTCGTGCGGGTGCACCAGCTCGAGCGGCAACCTGGCCAGAAGCGCAGCGCGCTGGCAGCAACTCGTCGCGGAGGAGGACGAGGCGGTCGTCGCAGCGATCCTCGCCGGGCACAGCGGGGGAGCCGTCGCCGCCGCGTCGCGGGCCTCGACGGCGCAGGAACTCAGCGAACTCCGCGCCCGCGTCGACGAGCTCGAAACCCGGCTCGCCACCCTCGAACAACTCCTCACCTGACGTTTGGTCGCTGTGGCATCGTCGGCGTGCGCCGGCGACCAAACCTGGTCTGACCTGGTGCGTGACCCGTTTGGTCGCTGTGGCATCGTCGGCGTGCGCCCGCGACCAAACCTGGTCTGACCTGGGGCGTGACCCGTTTGGTCGCTGCCGCATCGTCGGCGTGCGCCGGCGACCAAACCGGGTGTGACCTGGTGCGTGACCCGTTTGGTCGGTGAGGCTGGGCTGAGGGGGTGTGTGGTGACCAAACACGTGGTCCACACGCGGTAACGGGGGTCAGCCGAGATCGGGCCAGCGGCGCTTCTGGCGTCGCCGGACGCCCGCCATCCCCCGCTTGCGATGCTCGGACAACTCCCACGAGCGACGCCACGAGTTGTGCTCCGGGCCACCGAGCGCAGGCGAGGTGCCCGCCGCGGCCCGGCGGCGAGCGGTGTACCAGTCGGTCAACGACTCGTCGCCGAGCTGGGTGACCGCCCGTTCGACCCTGGCTGCGTAGCGTTTGGTCGATTCGGCATCGTCAGGGTGGATCGGGCGACCAAACGTGACGCGGGTGCGGCCGGGCTTTGGGCGTTTCATGCCCTTGCCGAAGATCGAACCGGAGCCCTCGATGAAGACCGGGACGATCGGGGCGCCGGTGCGCGACGACAGATACGCCGGGCCCGCCTTGAAGCCTTGCCCCCAACCGTCGGGCGACCGGCCACCCTCGGGGTAGATCAGGAGCGACCAGCCGTCCTCGATCAGTTTCTTGATCTGCTCGCTCGACCGCCGCGAGGTCGTCTCCCGATCGATCGGCAGGGCGTTCAGGGCGATCGCCGCGGCGGTGCCGGTGGCCCGCGACGTGAAGAAGTAGTCGGCGGCCGCTGCCACGATCAGCTTGTGCCGCCACGGCTCGGGGATGCAGGTGATCATCAATGGCGTGTCGAGGTGCGAATGATGGTTCGGCGTGAAGATCAGCGGCGGCGGTTCGTCTTGGCGGCGAAGGTCCTCGAGCCGGTCGAGCCCGTCGACGGTGGGATCGGCGAGCACCTTGACCATCGCCCGCATCGGACCTTCGACGATGGCGACGCGGGCGGCACGGGCCGGGGCCTTCCGGGCGAAGTCGGTCTCGAAATCCGGTCCCGTGGTCGGCTTCTTCGGCGGGACCACCATGCCCTTGGGCACCGAGGGCGCTCGGTAGGGGAACCCGCGCCGGGCGATCATCACCTTGGCCCGGTTCGCCGAACGCGTCGTGGTCCGCACCGCCTTGCCGACGGTGCGGTTGCTCAGCAGCGCGACGGGCGTCCCGCGACGAACCGCCATCTCACTTCACGTCCGCGACGAGCACGGCGGGGACGTGCAGATGGGTGACGGTCGGGGTCCGTCCGACGACATCGGACGCGATCTCGAAGGCGTCGTCCATCGTGGAGGCCGGGGTGAAACCCAGCCGGCGGACGGTCGCGGGGTCGCCACCGACGATGATCACCTTGCCGGCGTGCTGCTGGCCGTGGGCACCCCAGTACCAGGCGTAGAACGGGTGGACGCCGTGATAGGCGTAGCCGGTGCGGTACAGGTGGCGATACCACTCGTCCTCGGCGTACTGCCGCTCCCACTTCTTGCCCATCTCGACCGGATCGGTGGTGTCGGGCAGGACCTGCTCGAAGAAGTCGATGTAACTCGGGTGGTGGACGGGGTGGAACTCGCGGTACGTGGGGTGGGTCATGATGATGACCCCGCCCTCGCGGACGAGCGGCTTGCCTCGGTACATGTTGAACAAGTAGCCGAGCCCCATGCACATCACGAGCACCGGGTTCATGATCGATTCGGGGTTGTAGGGGCTGATGAACGGGATCCCCATGGTGAGGATGTCGGTCTGTCCCTCCACCTCGACGAGTTGCTGCTCGTAGACGTGTTTCAGCGTCAGCTCGTGCACGGCGTCGGTCGAACCGGCCTGCACGCTCGTGGTGCGGTATGGCGCCTCGATCGAGTGGAAGATCTTGCGGGCCAGGCGCGTCGGCGTGTGCTTGAGCGACTTCGCCGTGGCGAGATAGGTGGCCCGGTCCTTGGCGTTCCACTCCCACTCCCGCTTGGAGAGGAAGTCGAACGGGGCGGGGAACGTGTCGGTGTTGAGGGTCGTCTCGACGGTGAAGATCTTCGGGCCGTGGTCCCGCAGGACCGTGCCGAGCCGCCAGATGCTGTGGTGGAGCGCCGAGTGGTGGCGGTCCATCAACGACCGGGTCTGCTGGAGGGTCGGGCCGTTGTGGTGGTGGCTCAGGCACCGGTACGACGCCAGGCCGGTCACGACCGACTTCCACCCGCCGTCCATCGCCGCCTGATTGACATTGGCGTACACGATGAGATCGCTCTCGGCCGCCCGCTTGTTGATCCCGAGCACTTCGCCGTGGTCGGTCTCACCCACGACCGTCAGGCCGTCGGGGTCCTCGGCGTCGTGCTGGTAGAGCTGGCCCCGAGGGTGGAAGGCATCGAAGACCCGGTCGCCGAGCACGTGGCGCAGCTCGTACTCGTGCATCCGGCGGTGCAGCCCGAGGGCGGCGATGAGATGGATGTCGTCGACCCCGGCCTCGGCCGCGAGGTCGAGCACCGCCTCGATGATCCGCTGGCGCGTGTCCGGCTTGCGCATCTTCGGCAACGACAGACTGGCGTCGTCGAACGCGATCGTCAGCTTCATGCCCGGGAACAACAGCGCCGGAAGGGGGTCCGAGTCCTGCGGGTTCAACAGGGCGTGACGAATGGCGCCGTCGACGTCCTCGAGCGGCTTGAGCGGCTCGGGTGGGTAGATGATGCGGCTGCGGTCGGCGGGCAGCTTCTCGAGGCTGAACCCTTCCCCACGCCAGAACAACGTCGGCGGGGTGGAACGGTCGACGTCGAGGACGAATCCAGGACGGGGCATCAGGCGATCCTCCGGTTCATCGGCGCTTCTCGCCGCGCAGGTCGAACGCGATCTTCACCGCGCTGCGGCGTCCGGCCTGGGACGCGTTCGATCGCATCCTGGTACTCGGACAAGGGGTAGGTCTGGGTGAGCAACCGCCCGAGCCCGGCCGAAGCGGCGAGTTCGAACGCGAGGTCGAAGGTGCGGCGACGGGATCCGTCCGGCAAGGTCTCGGTTCCGTAGGCATAGGCCCCGACGAGCTGGGTCTCGCGATGCCAGAGCGTCGTGAGTTCGAGCTTCACCTTGGACGGCATGCCGACCAGGACGACTCGACCTCTCGGCTTCACCATCGCCAAGCCCTGTGCGATCGAGGCGTCGTTGCCGACGCAGTCGATCACGGTGTCGCACCCGCCGGTCAGCTGGTTGCCGTAGGCCATCGACCCGGTGAGGGACCGGATGACGCGAGGCTGTTCGGCGCTCGAGCACACCACGTCGGCTCCGAACAGCTTGGCCAGGCGGATCTGCTGCGGGTACCGGGCAGCGACGACCAGCTTCGCGTTCGGCGCGAAGTGCTTCAGCGCGGCGATCGTGAGCAGGCCCAGGGTGCCGGCGCCGATCACTGCGATCAGCTGACCGTCGACCGGCTCGGCCCGCAGCGCTCCGTGGATCGCGCACGCGGTCGGCTCGACGAGCACGGCGTCCTCGTCGCTCAGCGATTCCGGCACTACGTGCAGCTGGGACTCGTGAGCGACCATCGAGGTGCTCCAGCCACCGCCGGTGTCACAGCAGAAGCCGGATTGGAGACCGGGCTCGAGGCAGCCGAAGGCGATCCGTTCACAGTTCCCGAGGTCGCCGCGGGCGCACGACGGGCACACCGGGTCGATGGCCCGGGCCACACAGCCGAGCACGGGTTCGAGGACGTAGCGGGTGCCGTTCGGGTTCCCGTGATCATCTGTTGCATCTGCAACGACCTCGTGGCCGGGCACGAACGGGAAGCTGACGATCGGCTCGAAGTAGCGGCTCGCCGCGCCGTCGATGGTCGACAGGTCCGAGCCACAGATCCCGGCCAGCCGGGGCTTGATGACCTGCCACCCCGGACCGGGGAGCGTGGGCGGCTGGATGTCGGCCAGCTCCAACGGCCCGAACGTCGCGCCGCCCCCGGGGTTCAACGCGCTCGTCAGCCGAGCGGCGGCGAAGCGCGACAGCTTGCGGTCGATCTGCAGCGCCTTCATCGGTGGCTCCTCGCGAACCCTCGGTAGCCGGGCTTGGCCGTGCTCAGCGTGTCGGCGACCGGCAGGACCGGATCCGGGACACCCGCAGACTTCGACCAGTTCTCCACCAGCCAGCCTCGCTTGCGGGCAATGGCGGCGAGCCGGGTCTCGGGGTTGACGGCCACCGGGAAGCCCACCGCCTCCAACATCGGGAGATCGGAGGTCGAATCGGCGTACGCGACGCTGTCGGACATCGACAGCCCTTCTCGCTTGCAGTACTGGGTGAGCAGCTCGGCCCGAGCCTCGCCGGTCGGCGGCACGTCGGTCATTCGGCCGCTGTAGGTGCCGTTCGGCTTCACCGACATCTCGGCCGCGATGATCTCGTCGAAGAGCGGTCGCAGGGGCTCGACCACGAAGCTCAACGCTCCGGTGATGAGGACCGTCCGATGACCGAGCGCTCGGTGCTCGCGCACCCGACGCATGGCGGCGGGGAAGCTCTTGGTGAGGATGAGCGCGTTGAACAGTTCCTGGCTGTCCTCGGCGATCTGCTCGACGGGTGCGTTCTCGTAGCGGCGGTAGTAGAAGCGCAGGAAATCGCTTCGGTCCCGGCGATCCAGCGCCAACAGGCCCGGCGCCTCGCGCAGGGTGTTGAGGACGTACCGGGCCTTGTCGTAGTTGTTCAGCCGCCGCGTCGCGAGCCAGGAATACGAGGCGACCACGTTCGACGCGATCAGGGTGTTCTCGAGATCGAACGCCGCCATGTGGCGTTCCGGGGCCAGCACCTGCTTGCGCACCCGCGTGGAGCGCGACACCGAGTTCGACTTGCCGGGCGTGGTCCGGACCCGGCCGTGGTGCACGATCGAGGGCAGGTGGGTCTCGGACATGAACCGCGGCCAGTCGATGACCTTCGGGTCGAACCAGAACGTCTGGCGATCGTTCTCGTCGAGCGAGTCCCACAGCGACATCAGGTTGTCGACCTGATAGATCGCCTCGCATTCGGTGTAGAGCCCGTACAGCTCGACGTACTCGAGGGCTCGCTCGACCTCGGAACGGCGGTCCTCGAGCACCGCGGACCACTTGGCCTGCGTCCCGCGCAACGGAAGGGTCTGCAGGACCTTCTCGCTCGTGGTCAGCAACCGCTTCGCCCGTTCGAGCTGTCCCTGGACCTTGCCGCGCCCGGGGAAGCTCCACTCCGGAACCACGATCGGCTGACCCTTGGGGTCGTAGATCGGGTTGTCGGTGAACCATCCGCTGACGGTGTCGACGAGGAGTTGGTAGCCGAGCGGGTTGACCGAGCCCGAGGCGACCTGGGTGATCGGAGCGGCTCGCTCGGGGCCGACGCCGGCCACGGCGATGATCGAGGCGACGACGTGGTCGACCGGGATGACGTCGACCGTGCCCTCCGGGACGCCGGGGAACTGCTTGAGGAGCCCACGTGCGTAGGACAGGATCACCGGCTCGGCCATGCGGAACCCGCGGATCCAGCCGGGGAACGGCTCGGCGTGAGCGGACTCGATGATCGAGGGGCGCACGATCGACACCGGCACCGCACCCTTCGATTCGGTCAGCGCCTGTTCGCCCAGCGCCTTGGTGTAGGCGTAGGCGTCGGGCCAGCCGACGCTCGCGGCGCGGGCGCGACCGTGCTCGACGAGCTGATCGTGGACCCAACGCTCACGGAGCTGTTCGGTCTTGGCCGCCAGTGCCGGTGACCCGGCCGCACCGAGTTCGGCGCGGGCCTCGGCCCGGAACCGACGGAGTTCCACCGGCACCCGGCTCGCCGCTTCGACGTCGCTGCGCAACCGCCGGGCCGCCGCCACTTCCTTGCGCCAGTCGAGGCCGAGGTCGAACGGGCCTTCCGAGACCAGTTCCTCGGGCGCCGTACCGCGGCGGTTGCCGGCGACGTAGCACGTCGAGACGGCGACCATGTGGGGCGCGACGCCCAACTCGTTCAGGAGGGTCACGATCCGGGTGGGGCCGAGGAGGTTGATCTCGACGGCCGAATCCAGCGGCGAGTCGAAGGCCACCGCGGCGGCGGAGTGGATGACCACGTCGCACGAGGCCAGGGTGGCTCGATCCGCGTCGTCCAGGCCGAGGCCGTCCCGGCTGACGTCACCGTTGATGGTGGTGATGCGCTGTGCACACATCTCGTCGAAGGCCGCTTTGCCGCCGAGCTGCTCGCGCAACCGGTCGAAGCAGTCGTTCTTCAGGATCTCGCGCCGGACCCGCTCCGATGGTGAAGTGCGCTTGCCCGCCCGGACGAGGAGCACGAGCTCACATCCCGGGACGCAGCGCAGGAGCCGTTCCACGAGCGCGGTGCCGACGAATCCGGTGGATCCGGTGATGGCGATGCGCTTGTCGGCGAGTTGCTCGGCGATCACGGCGTCAATGTCTACCATTTGGTAGACGCCGCTTCGTACATCCGGCGCGAACTCCCCGCATGCGCACCCCGACGACCCGACCCACCCGTGAACGAATCCTCGACGCGTCGCTCGACGCATTCGGTTCGCGCGGGGTCGAAGCGGTCTCGCTCGACGACATCGCCGGTGCCGTGGGGGTCCGCAAGCAGACCGTCCTCTACTGGTTCCCCTCCAAGGACCACCTGGTGGCCGCGGTGCTGGAGCGCAGCGCCGACGAACTCGAGGTCGCCATCGAGGCGGCGGTGCGTCAGTCCGGGGAGGGCTTCGCCCGGGTCGAGGCGGTGGTCGACGCAGCCTTTCGATCGGCCGTTCGCCGCCCGGCCCTGCTGGGCCTGGTCCGAGAGCTGCACCGCCTCGGCCCGGCGCTGTCGGATCGCGTCGTCGAACGGCTCTCGCCGTTCGCGGCTCGGGCCAAGGAGTTCCTGGCGGAGGAGATGGACGCCGGGCGGATGCGACGGGCCGACCCCCAGCTCGTCGTGGCCCTCGCCTACGCCACCATCACCGGTGTCGCGACCGAGCCCGAGGCGCTGCGGGCCGTGGGTTGGGAGCCCTCGCCGGCCGGGCTGCGCCGGCTCCGGAGAGAACTCGTCGGCCTTGCGCGCCGCGCTCGTCGTCCACGCGCCGGCACCTGTCGGTCCTGACGGATGATCCCCTCGGCCGGCGGTGACGGGTGGCGACCGGCCGTGACCGGTGGTGGCCAGAGCCGACCAGCAGTCGCCGGTGCGTTCAGCGGCCGGTGTTGCGCCGACGCTGGCCGTGTCGCTCGATCGCCAGGCGGACCAGCTCGTCGATGAGGGCGGGGTACGCCAGTCCGGAGGCTTCCCACATCTTCGGGTACATCGAGATCGGCGTGAACCCGGGGATGGTGTTGACCTCGTTGAGCACGAACCGGTCGGCGACGGTGTCGAGGAAGAAGTCCACCCGCGCCATGCCTTCGCAGCGCAGGGCCTGGAACGCCCGCACGGCGAGCTGCTGCACCTCGGCGACGTGGGCGTCGTCGAGCGGTGCGGGGACGTGCAGCTCGGCGCCGTCGGTGACGTACTTGTCCTCGTAGTCGTAGAACTCCTCGCCGGGCACGATCTCGCCCGGAAGCGAGGCGCGCGGCGACCGGTTCCCGAGCACGGCGACCTCGATCTCCCGCCCGACGACCGCGGCCTCGAGCACCACCCACTCGTCGTACGAGAAGGCGACCGCCAGGGCCCGGTCGATGTCCTCGACGGTCTTGGCCTTGCTGACCCCGACCGAGGACCCCATGTTCGCCGGCTTCACGAAGACCGGCAGTCCGAGCTCGGCGGCGAGCTCGGACGCGGTGGTCGGCCCGACGTGGTCCTCGCGAAGCGAGCGCCAGGGGGCCTGGACGAAGCCGTGCTGGGCCAACACGACCTTGGCCATCACCTTGTCCATCGCCACCGATGAGGCGAGAACGCCTGATCCCACGTAGGGCACCCCGGAGAGCTCCAGCAGCCCTTGGACCGTCCCGTCTTCACCGAGCGGTCCGTGGAGCAGCGGGAGCACGACGGTGGTCGGTCCCGTCCCCGTGTCGCCGGGAGCGGGGCCGGCACGGCGCATCAGCGTCCCCGGTTCGCTCGACGGACCGGACGGATCGAGCGCGGCCGGGAGCGCAGCCGGTCCGGCGGCGAGCGCTCGCATCGCGTCCTCGGCCAGATGCCACGTTCCGTTGCGGTCGATCCCGATCGCGGTGACCTGGTAGCGCTCGGTGTCCACGGCCCGGAGCACGTGGGTCGCGGTCACGCAGGAGACGTCGTGTTCGGCGGACTGGCCGCCGAAGAGGACGATGAGGTTGATGCGCTCGGTCATCATCCGGCGACCGTAGTTGGCGAGCCCCTCACTACGCTGCGATTCGTGCACGTCACGGCGCAGGAGATCGCAACAGCAACCGGTGGAACCCTGATCGGTGTGGAGGGTGTCGCCGAGGCGGCCGCAGTGTCGATCGACGGCGTGTCCTTCGACTCCCGGGAGCTCCAGCGAGGCCAGTTGTTCGTGGCCCTCACCGCGGATCGCGACGGCCACGAGTTCGTCAACGCGGCCGCCGCAGCAGGGGCGGCGGCCCTGCTGGTGCATCGACCCGTCGACGCCGGGATCCCGACGATCCTGGTCGAGGACACCGCGACCGCCTTCATGCGCCTGGCCGCCTGGGGTCGGGATCGGTTGGCCGACGCCACCGTGGTCGGGGTGACCGGCTCGGTGGGCAAGACGAGCGTCAAGGATCTGACCGCCCAGGTGCTGCGCACCACGCTGCGGACGGCCGCCAACGTCCGAAGCTTCAACAACGAGCAGGGCCTTCCCCACACCGTCCTCAACGCCCCCGACGACACCGAGGCGCTCGTGCTCGAGATGGGTATGCGCGGCTTCGGGGAGATCAGGCGGCTGTGCGAGGTCGCCCGTCCCCAGCTCGGCGTCGTCACCGCCGTGGCCGCGGCGCACACCGAGCGGGTCGGAGGGATCGAGGGCGTGATCCGGGCCAAGGGCGAGCTGGTGGAGAGCCTGCCGGCGACGGGGACCGCGGTGCTCAACGGCGACCAGCCCGAGGTGCGGGGCATGGCGGCCCTGACGAGTGCCCGGATCCTCACGTTCGGGCTCACGGGCGAGGTGCGGGTCACGGAACTCCAGCTCGACGACCGGGCCCGTGCCCGTTTCGTCCTCCGCACCCCGTGGGGTTCGGTCCCGGTGGCGTTGCCGGTCAGCGGGGCCCACATGGCCACCAACGCGGCCGCCGCGGCGGCCGTTGGCCTGTCGCTCGGAGTTCCGCTCGAGGACGTGGCGGCCGGGATCGCCGATGCCTCGATGTCGCCGTGGCGGATGGAGCTCGGAACGGCGCGCAGCGGTGCGACGGTCATCAACGACGCCTACAACGCCAACCCGTTCTCGATGCGAGCGGCGCTCGGCACGCTCGCCGCCCTGCCGGCCCGTCGCCGCGTCGCCGTCGTCGGCGTGATGGCCGAGCTCGCCGATCCGGTGCGCGATCACCTCGAGATCGCGGCGGTGGCCGAGGGCCTCGGTATCGAGTTGATCGCGTTCGGAACCGACGCGTACGGCGTGGCCCCGGTGATCGATCCGGTCGCGGCACTGGGTGAGCTCGGCCCCGACACGGCGGTGCTCGTCAAGGGCAGCCGCGTCGCCGCCCTCGAGAAGGTCGCAGCTCGTCTCGTCGACGCCTGATCGATGCCGGCGGTTCGTCCCGCCAGCGCGCCGGATGTTCCCGGTCCCTGCGCCCGGTCAGTCGACGGCGATCGAGGATCGGCGGACCGGAGCGAGTTTGAGCCAGACGCTCAAGACCGCCGCGTAGCCCGCCCCGATCAACAACGTCGAGGCCGGGCCGAAGCGGTCGATCACGGGGCCGAAGATCATCCCGCCGATCGGCACCGTGCCCCCGAAGGCCATGAACCACAACGCCATGACCGGCGCACGGTCCTCGTCGGCGAGCGCCTGTTGGAGCACGGTCAACAGGCAGGTCGTGAACAAGAAGTAGCTCAATCCGAGCACGAAGCCCACGGGAAAGGCCGGAGCGGCGCCGCGCAGGACACCGAAGACGGCGAGGGACCCGGCGAACACCCAGAGCGACGGGCGCACCAGGCGGGCCTTGTCGAGTCGAGCGAGGATCGTGCCGGCCGAGAGGGCGCCGAACATCGCTCCGAGCGCCCACACGGCGTAGAGGTACTTGTACGTGGCCGACTTCGGCGCGATGTGCAGGCCGAGGTCGGCGACGGTCGGGAAGAGGCTGATGAAGGGGAGCGACAGCAGCGAGAAGGTGGCCATGGCCACGAGGATGCTTCCGATCGGCGGTTGGCTCCGGGCGATGCGGATCCCGTCGAACAGTCGCTGGAACCCCGCGCCGGATGCGGCGCTGCGCGGCGGGGTGGGCATCTGCACCCGGAGGACGGCGACGATCAAGAACACGTAGGTCGCGGCGTTGATGGCGAAGATCTGGGCCTCGGTGACGCCCCAGAGCGAGACGAGCCCGACGATCAGCGGTCCGATGACGCGAGACCCGTTCAGCTGGGTCGAGTTCAGCGCGATCGCTCCGGGGAGGTCACGGCGATCGACGAGCATCGGCACGCTCGCCTGGAGCGCCGGCGCCGCCAGGGCGTTCGCCGTCCCGATGGCGAGGTTGCAGACGAACAACACGGGCAGCGAGGCGTGGTTCGCCGCGGCGAGGGCCAGCATCAGCGAGCCGACCATCATGACGACCTGCATCACCGCGATGTACGGCGCCCGTGGGAACCGATTCGCGAGCACGCCGCCGGGGATCGACAGGAAGAGCAGCGGGCCGAGCTGGGCGAAGACCATCACGCCGACGAGCGCGCCCGAACCGGTCCTCGACTGGACGTAGGCGCCGAGCGCCACGTTCTGCATCCAGGTGCCGACCATCGACAAGAACATGCCGATCCACACGATTCGGAAGGCCGGATACGAGAGCGCGGCTCGGGCCGAGCCGGGGGTGTGGGGATGGGGGAGCGGTGGGAGGGTGGCGGTCATGGGGAGTACGGCCGGGACGCTATGTCCTGGCCGCAGCGGATCAACCCTGCCGTGGGGAGAAGCGGAGGGGGAGGTGGGCGGCGCCCCAGATGCCGTTGGATTCCGGCTGCCACTCGACGACGCCGTCGAGGGCGAGGTCCGCCATCGACTGCGACAGCACGATCAGCGCTTCCTGGAGCTCCGCCCGGGCGAGTGAGGCGCCGAGGCAGTAGTGGATCCCCGCTCCGAACCCGAGGTGCTGGCCGCCGGGCTCCCGCCGGATGTCGAACTCGTCGGGTGCGTCCCACAACCCGTCGTCGCGGTTGCCGACCGAGATCGAGGGGAAGATGAAGGTCCCGGCCGGGAACAGCACGTCGCGGTACACGATGTCCTCGGACGCGAACCGACCGGTGCCGCGGACGGCGCCGAGGTACCTCATGCACTCCTCGACGGCTCGGGGAGCGAGCTCGGGCTCGGCGGCGAGCAGTTCCCACTGCTCAGGGTGCTGGGCGAACAGGGCCAGGCAGCACCCGAGCTGGTTGCGGGTCGTGTCGGTCCCGCCGACGATGACGGCCTGGACCATCATGACCAGCTCGCTGCCGGAGAGACGATCGCCGGCCTCCTCGGCGGCGATGAGATCGGTCAGGAGATCGTCGGCAGGAACGCTCCTGCGGCGCTCGATCAGCGTCGTGACGTAGGCGTCGAGCTCGGCCGAGGCCTGCTTGATGATGGGGAGATCCCGTTCGAGGTTGCCGTCGAACACCCTCAGCACGTCGCCCGCCCACCGGCTGAACGACTGCCAGTCCTCCTTCGGCGCCCCGAGCAACTCACAGATGATGGGGATCGGGTACGGCTCGCAGAGCTGCGTAACCGCTTCGACCCGGCCGCTGTCGAGCGATGGGGCGAGCAGCTCGCTGATCACGGTGCGCATGAACGGCCGGAGCCGATCGGCGGATCGGGGCGAGAACGCCTGACCGACGAGGCGGCGCAGCCGCGTGTGGGTCTCGCCCTCCGAGGACAGGATGCTCTCTCGCCGGCTGTCGAGGAACTCCTCGTCGGTGATCCCGGAGAACTCCGCGACCTTCGCGGCCGCGCTGTGCCAACGCTTGTCACGAAGGACGGCGGTGACGTCCTCGTGCCGGGACACGACGTAGCCGAACAACGTCCGGCCGAGCCAGCCCTGGTCGCGCACGGCGCGCATCGCAGAGCCGGGTCCGGCCCCGGCGGGACCCTCGAGGTCCAACTCCGGGAGGTCGAGGTCGTGGACGAGGGTCGGCGACGCCGACCCCGCGTCGGATGCCGTGACTGCGGTCATCGTCCCAGCATCGCGCCCCCCGCCCGGCCAGGCGACTACGGAGCGAGCGCGACCGCGGGTTCGACCGTCTCCACCCCGAGGAACTGGGCGACCGGACCGTTCGTGACCGCCCCGCTCGCCGTGTTCAGGCCGAGGGCGAGGGCCGGGTCGGCGGCGGTCGCCGCGGCGGCACCCTTGGTCGCCACGTCCAGGATGTACGGCAAGGTGGCGTTGGTGAGCGCGTAGGTGGAGGTGTGCGGCACGGCCCCCGGCATGTTGCCGACCGCGTAGTGCAGGACGCCGTGCAGGTCGTACACCGGTGCGGTGTGGGTGGTCTCGTGGATCGTCTCGATACAGCCGCCCTGATCGACGGCGACGTCGACGATGACCGCGCCCGGCTTCATCCCGGCGACCAGGTCCTCCGAGACGACCACCGGGGCCCGGCCCCCGGCGACGAGGACGGCGCCGATCAACAGATCCGCGTCGGCGACGGAACGCTCGATCGCCCCCCGGTTCGAGGCCAGGGTCATGATCCGACCCTTGTGGATCTGGTCCACCCAGCGCAGCCGGTCGAGGTTCTTGTCGAGCAACACGACCTCGGCCTCCATGCCGGCCGCGATCCACGCTGCGTTCCAGCCGACGTTGCCGGCGCCGAGCACGACGACCCTCGCCGGGCGAACTCCCGGCGCCCCGCCCATGAGCACGCCACGGCCGCCGTTGTGGCGCTCGAGGTAGTGGGCCCCCATCTGCGGTGCCAAGCGGCCGGCGACCTCGGACATCGGCGCGAGCAACGGCAGCGCACCGTTCGCGGTCTGCACCGTCTCGTAGGCGAGCGCGGTGGTCCGCGCCTCGATGAGCGCTTGGGCCACGGCCGGGTACGCCGCGAGGTGGAGGTAGGTGAACAGGGTCAGGTCGTCGCGGAGGAAGCCGAACTCCTCCGCCTTGGGTTCCTTCACCTTGACGACCATCGACTGCGACCCGTCGGCGGCGGTCAGCGCGATCGTGGCGCCGCCGCGACGTAGTCGGCGTCGGTGATCAGGCTTGACGCCCGGCCTCGACGAGGCCGCGGACACCGTGGCGCTCCAGCTCGCGCACGCCGTCAGGGGTCATCGCGACCCGATGCTCGGCGTCCTTGATCTCCTTCGGAACTCCCACGGTGTGCCATCATCCCCACATCATGCACCAAATGCGCCGATTGCTCAGCGCGCACGTGGGACGAGCGCGCTCGCCGGTCAGTGGGCCCCGAGTACGTCTGTTCCTGCAGATCCAGATAGATGAACGACTCCGTGGCCACGACCCCGGCCACGGCGCGCCGGATCTGGTTCGTGAGGATCGAGCAGTCCTCGTCGAAGGCGACGACGACCTCTCGAAGGAGGTCGAAGGATCCCGCCGTCACGACGAGGTAGTCGATGTCGTCGATCGCCTGCAGACGTTCGGCGACGACGGACGTGTCTCCTTCGACGCGCACGCCGATCATCGCCATCCGTCGCCGCCCGAGCGCGAGCGGGTTGGTGACGACGACGTCGACGCCCGATTCGGGCCGTTGCAAGCGTTGGCGGGCGGCCGCCTCGGAGAGGCCGACCGCAGCGCCGAGCTTCGTGTACGGCATCCGTCCGTCGCTCTGCAGTTGCTCGATGATGGCCCGATCCGTCGGATCGAGGGAGGCGCCCGCTCTCGACCCGCTCATCAGAGCTTGATCATCCTGTGCTTGAGCTCGGTGTACGCCTCGATCGAGTACATCGACATGTCCTTGCCCACGCCCGGTGCTTGAATCCCGCCGTGGGGCATCTCCGACACGAGCGGGCGTGGTCGTTGACCCAGACCGTTCCGAACTGCATGCCGTTGGCCATCCGGTGGGCGTCCGACGTCCTTGGTCCACGCCGATGCGGCCAGGCCGTAGTCGACCCCGTTCGCCCACGCCGCTGCCCGGGCCTCGTCACTGAAGCGCTGCACGCTGACCACCGGGCCGAAGACCTCGCCGCGCTGGACGATCTCGGCTGTCCTGCTCGACGCCGGCGACGACGGTCGGTTCGTAGAAGAACCGCGGCCGGCACCGCTCGATCCACCGGTCGCGACCGTCGCGCCGGCGGCGACGGCCCGCTCCACGAAGCCGGCCACCCAGTCGCGTTGCTCGGCGGACACGACCGGACCGAGTTCGGTCGCCTCGTCGCGAGGGTCGCCCATGTTGAGGGACTTGGCGGCGTCGGCCATTCCCGAGACGAAGTCCTCGTAGACGCCGTCGGCGACGAGCACCCGGGTCGAGGCCGTGCAGTCCTGGCCAGCGTTGAAGTAGCCGAACACCCTGACCCCGGCGATGACCGCTTCGAGGTCGGCGTCGTCGAACACGACCACCGGGGCCTTCCCGCCCAGTTCGAGATGGACCCGCTTCAGGCTGTCGGAGGCGTTGCGCATGATGAGCTTGCCGGTGCTCGTCTCCCCGGTCCAGCGAGACGATGGCCACCTTCCAGTTGGCGACCAGCGCCGACCCGGCGTGCTCGCCATCGCCGGTGGTGACGTTGAAGACCCCGGGCGGGAAGATGTCGGCGGCGAGGCTCCGCGAGGCGCAGCGTGGAGAGCGGGGTCAGCTCGGACGGCTTCAGCACGGCCGTGTTACCCAGCGGCCAGCGCCGGGCCGACCTTCCAGCCCGCCATCATCACCGGGTAGTTCACGGATGGTGCGATGAGACCGGCGACACCGAGCATCACGCTGCCAGCATCGAGGTGTGCTGGGTGATGCGCCCGGAGCCTGGGTCGTCATCGTGCGGGCCGCTCCGGCGTAGAAGCGAAGGTTGTCGACCATAGACCGACGTCCGAGTGGGGCGTGGGCGATGGGCTTGCCGCGGCTCGGGCTCCCGCGAGTTCTTCGGCGTGAGCCTCCACGACGTCGGCCAGCTCGAGCATGGCACCGCGGGCGCGGACTCAGCGCGGCGTACTCAGGGAGCGCGGCCTGCGGCGTCGACGGCGGCGTCGACGTCCGCACCGCGTCAGCACTCGCCTTGGCGCCATCCTCACCGGTATGCAGGTCGGCGGCATCGTCGAGCCGTCCCCTCGCGGGTGGCGGCCAATCGCCGTTGACGAAGATCGAGAGTGGAGCCAGTTTGCCGGAGTTCTCCTTGTGCCGGAGCGGTTCTCCGCATCATGTTCTGCACGATCGGTCCCAGCAAGGGAGTCGTCGAGGAAGGCGCCCGCAGCGGATGCCCTCGACCAGGTGGATGCGGCTAGCCTGCCTCCGATGCCAAGTCAGCGCCCGCCACGAGTCGCCGTGGCCCCGAGGGTCACCGACTGGATTCGAGACACGCAGTGACCGCGGGGAGGACTCCTCAGCGATCCCTCCGACGCCGAAGCGTTGGTGTGGACCGACCCCGCGATCAGATGGACTGGACGAACCTGCTCACGAAGCACGACCACGTCGAGTGGGTCCAGGTCCCCTACGCCGAGGTCGAATCTGATCCATCTCGTCGACCACGAAGCGCCGATGAACTATGGAGAAAGGGATCTACGCGGAACCCGTTGCGGAGCTGGCGCTCACCTTGGCTGGCCGGCATGCGCAATCTGCGTACGCGCGGGCGGACGCCTGGTCCGGGCCAGCGGGCCGCAACCTGATCGGCGCTCGGGCGGCGGTCTCGGTGAGGCGGGATCACCGAGTCCCTCCTTCGCCTGCTCGGGCCGTTCGACTGCCACGTCACCGTGGTGCGGAACCACGTCGCCGAGATGGAGGGCGCCGACGACGTGCTCGAGCCGACCGCTACGTCGATGCGCTCCCGGGCGCCGATCTCGTCGTGCTCGCCCTTCCGCTCACCCCGGAGCCGAGGCATCATCGGCCGGGGCGAACTCGAGGATCGATGGAGCGGCACGCCTGGCTCGTGAACGTGGCGCGCGGCAAACACGTCGTGACCGAGGATCTGGTGTGGGCGTTGGAGAACGGGGTGATCGGCGGCGCCGGTCTCGACGTCACCGATCCGGAGCCCCTCCCCGCCGATCATGCGCTGTGGCGGCTGCCCAGCTGCATCATCACCCCCCATCGGAGACACACCGGAGATGGCGCGTCCGCTGCTCTCTCGGAGCGCATCGCCGCCAACGTCCGGCGCTGGAGTCAGGGCGAGGAGCTGATCGGTCCGATCGATCCCGAACTCGGGTACTGACCGAAGATGACCGATGCCCTCACCCTCGTCGGCCTCCTCGCCGATCCCGACCGTCGGCGGGTGTTCGCCGCCCTCGTCCTCGACGCCCACACGCTGAGCGAGATCGAACGCGCCACCGGACTCCCGGCTGCCGTGGTCGCCACCGCCCTCGGACGCTTCGCGACCGCCGGTCTGGTCGAGGACCTCGACGGCGAACTCCACCTGCTCGGTGAGGCGTTCGCCCTCGCCGCCCGGGCCGGTCATCGGGCTCGAGCGACCGACGAGCCCGATGTCCCCGACGGCTTCGACGATCCCGCGTCGCGCAAGGTCTTCTCGGCCTTCGTCCGCGACGGCCGGATCGTCCAGGTGCCGTCGGCGGCAGGAAAACGTCAGGTGTTGCTGGAGTGGTTGTGCCAGGACTTCGAGCCCGGACGGCGCTACAGCGAAGCGATGGTGAACCTGATCCTCGGTCGCCGGCATCCTGACACCGCGATGTGGCGCCGCTATCTGGTCGACGCCGATCTCCTGAGCCGGGAGCAGGGCGTCTATTGGCGTTCCGGCGGCGCGGTCGACATCTGACGGGACCCTCCGACCCTCCGTATCCTGATCCGATCGCCACGCACTACGAACTCCTCGGCATCCAGCCGACGGCGACGGCCGACGAGATCCGCTCCGCGTATCGCGCCCTGGCGAGGCGGCATCACCCCGATGCGGTGAGCGGGGGCTCGGCAGTCGGACCCGGTGGGCCCTCGATGGCCGAGCTGAACGAGGCGTGGCGGGTCCTGGGCGAGCCGTCGCGACGGGCGGTCTACGACGCATCGCTGCGACCGAAGACCGCGCCGCGGGTTCACGATGACGTGCGCTATCCCGTGCAGCCCGACGCCTACGAGGGGCGGGACGGGGGACTGCCGTGGTTCTGGCTGGCGATGGTCGGCGTGCTGCTCGGCGTGTTCATCCTGAGTTCCCAAGCCCGCAGCAACCCGGATCCCGCCCCGACCGACGGGTTGCTCCGGACCGGCGATTGCGTCGTGATCGAGACCAACCTCGACGCCAGTGAGGTTCCCTGCAGCGGCCCGCACGCCGGCGTGGTCGACCAACTGGTCGCCTTCGACGTGTCCTGCCCGATCGACACCCAGGAGCATCGCGATCGCCAGGGCATGGGGAAGGCCTGCGTCCGACTCGTCGAGCAGTGAGCGCTCTTCGAGGAGTGCCGGGACGCGCAACGACCCGGCACGAATGCCGGGTCGCTCGGGTGGGCACGCCCAGGCTCGAACTGGGGACCTCCACGGTGTGAACGTGGCGCTCTAGCCGGCTGAGCTACGCGCCCGAGGGAGCGCCAACATAGCACCTCCTCGCGTCGTCTCCACCTCTGCCGCCCGAGTCGCAGGGCGGGTTCGGCGGCGGTTGCGGGCCCGGCGCCGGGACGGCACGCTACGACGGTGTCCGAGGCCGAGAATCCGCCCGCCGACGACGTCGTCGTGGTCGATCACGACGAGGCCGGTCGGGTCGAATGGCGCTTCGAACGCGCCTTCTTCGCCTCGGGCTGGGAGTGCCTGTGGGGGCGGGGATGCCGCGGGATCCTGGACGACGACGCCACCGAACTCGAGCGGGGTTGTTGCTCCTCGGCGCCGAGTTGGCCGACGAGGACGACGCTCCTCGTGGCATCCGCCGCCCTCCTCGGTCGGGACGAGGCCCAGTTCCACGACCTGATCCGGTCGAGCCTTCGGTCCCGCTACGCGACGAGCAACGACCACACCGGTCGTCGACAGGCCTGCGTGTTCTTCAATCGGCCGGGGTTCCCCGGTGGTACCGGCTGCGCGCTGCACCTGGCGGCCCAACGCGGCAGCGAATCCGTTCTGGACTGGAAGCCGGCGGTGTGCTGGCAGGTTCCGTTGAAGTGCGCTGGAACACGGCTCCCGATAGCGGCGCGGTGGTGACCGTCCGCCGGTGAGACCGCGCCGACTGGGGACCGGGGGTACCGGGATGGCGTGGTGCTGCACGGACCCGGTCAGGCCCCAGGCGTTCGGTGCGCCGTGCCGGTAACGTTCTGCGTTGCGGGACGAACTGGTCGCGCTCGCTGGACCAACGGTTGCCGATCGACTCGCAGCCGTGCTCGTGACGACCAGCCGGAGAAGGTAGCCGCCGGCGGCGCTTGGACGCCGGACTTCGGAGCCGTGACCGTGACCGTGACCGAGCCGACGTCCTCGTCATCGGGGCAGGGCCGGCCAGGTTGACGGCCGCCGAGTACGCCGCGCGGCGGGGTGTCGGGTGACGTTGCTCGACCACCGCGCTCGCGCCGGGCGGAAGTTGCTCCTCGCCGGCCGCAGCGGGCTCCAGCCTCACTCACGACGAGCCGTTGGAGGACCTCCTGGATCGCTACGGTCCGGCCGAGCCTGGTCAGACCGGCCGCCGCCGCCGTTCCTCCAGCTGCCGTGCGGGCCTGGTGCCACGACCACGACGGCCCCACCTATGTCGGATCGAGCGGACGGATCTTCCCGGTCGGCGATCGGGCGACCGCCTTGTTACGGGCCTGGTCGGCGCGGCTCCAGCACCAGGGCGTGACGTTCGTGGGTCGGAGCCGGTTGACCGGGTTGAGTGCGCAGGGCTCGACGACCGAGGACGGCGATGGCGAGCAGCCGCGAGTGGCGGCCCGGTGCAACCGTTCTCGCCCTCGGTGGGGCCTCGTGGCCGGGCACGGGCTCCGACGGAGGCTGGACCGACGTGCTGGCGCAAGCCGGGTGGAGATCCGCCGCTGCGGCCGGCCAACTGCGGCTTCGTGACGGATTGGGACGACGAGTTCCGCGCCCGCTTCGCGCCGGCGAGCCGCTGAAGAACCTCCCGGGCCTGGTGCGATGGCGCGGCGCCCCGGAGGGGTGAGGCCGTGGTGACCGAGCGGGGATCGGGCGGGCTGGTGTACTCGCTGGCGCAGGGCTGCGGGACGGCGGCGGCGCGTGGGGAGGCGCAGCTCCATCTCGATCTCCATCCGGATCTGGACAGGCGGCGGTGGCCGCCCCGGTGGCGCGGCGGCGGAACGACTCGTTCGCGACGTCGGTGCGTCGAACCCTCGGTCTGCGTCCGGTCGCGGTCCACCTCCTCCGTCAAGCGGGCGGAGGAGCCCGATCCGGATGCCGTGCCGGTCCTGGTCGGACCCCTTCGCCGTTCGGTGCCTCGCCCCGACCGCGCTCCGTCGCGCCATCTCCACCGCCGGCGGGGTGGCCCGAGCGGCGATCGCCGTCACGGCGACGGGGGCATGGGAGCTTCGGGGCGTGCCCGGGGTGTTCGTCGCCGGCGAGATGGTCGATTGGGAGGCCCCGACCGGTGGCTACCTGCTGCAAGCATGCTGGTCGAGCGGGGCGGCGGCGGGTCGAGCCGCGGCAGCGTGCGCTGGGCGGGGTGGTGGGCCTTGGCGTGACCGCATGACCCGTCTCTGTGAACGACCCGGCTGTTCCGCGCGGCGTCGGTCCTACAGGTTCGAGGCATCGGAACGGATCGTGGTGCTCGACCGGCTCGCCGACCACGTGGCGAGCCGCTCAAGGAGCCCTGTGTCTAGAGCACCGGACCGGATGCGCCCCGCTCGGCTGGTTGCTGATGGACCAGCAGGTGGACTCGCCCCGCCTGTTCCTGATGGGCGACGAGCGGAGCCGCCCGATCCGCCGTCGACCGACGACACCCGGGACCCGACGGGGCCGACCAATCGTCCGTCCCGCCGACGTCCGCTCGTGGTCGGCGAGGGCTGCCGCTGTTCGATCACTCGGAGTTCGGCGAGGCCGGCAACTCCAGCCGTCAGTCCGAGCGGCGATGCCCGTGCGACGGGCCAGGGGCCGAGCCCCGCGCGCTCGGCGACACCGGACCCTCCGCCGCAGCCGGAACGCGGCCGGAGCCGGAGTCCCGGGCTGCTCGGTCGAGCGCCGACGACACGGGCGGACTGTGGACGCCCGTGTTCGATCGATCCGATGATCTCGACGGACAGCTCCGAGCCGAGTCCCGCCTGCTGTCGCGCGCCTTCGGCGTCGTACCCACCGCCGGTGGCGCGAACCGTGCCCACCCGCCCCGCGGTCGCGGCGAGGACTCGACCTCCTGATGGACGTGCACGCCACCGTCGAACTGGCCCGACCGGCTGCGGATGTCTTCGTCTGGGTCGACGACCTCGACCGGTATCCGCGGTGGACGAGCTTGGTCCACAAGGTCGTGCCGAGCGAGCCCGAACCGGATGGCGCGCCGGCCTGGATCGTCGAACTCCGCGCTCGCGTCGGGCCGATGGCCCGCTCGAAGCGGCTGCGCATGGTGCGAACCGTCCACGACGCCCCGAACTGCGCGGTGTTCGAACGGCGCGAGCTCGACGGCCGCGACCACTCGCCGTGGATCCTCACCGTCGAACTCGGCGCAGGTGACGACGGCGGGACGTCGGTCGGCGTCGATCTGCACTACGGCGGCGGGCTGTGGACCGGCGGGCTGCTCGAGCGAGCGTTGTCCGACCAGATCACCGACGGTTCTCGCCGACTCGACGAGCTCGTCAGCGGGCGTACGCGCTGAATCGACCGTTCGCTCGGCGTTCCAGCGCCAGATCGAGCGAGAAGCAGGTCGAGAGATGCTCGGGGGTCAGCGCCTCCTCGACCGGTCCGCAGGCGACGACCTCGCCGGCCTGCAGCATGAGGACGTGGGTGATCGAGGGGGGCACTTCGTCGACGTGGTGCGTCACGAGCACCACCGGCGGTGAATCGGGCGCCGTCATGAGGTCGTCGAGCGCGGCGACGAGGGACTCCCGGCCGCCGAGGTCCAGCCGCGCGCTCGGTTCGTCGAGGAGGACCAGTTCGGGGTCGGTCATCAGGGCGCGGGCGAGGAAGACACGCTGCTGCTCGCCCGAGGACAGACCCGACAACGGTCGTTCGGCAAAGCCCTCCACGCCCATTCGGACGAGCGCAGCGCGCGCCGCGGCACGATCGGTGTCGTCGTAGGTGTGCCACCACGGCTCGAGGGCGGCGTACTTGGCGGTCATCACGATGTCCAGGCAGGAGAGCTGGGGCCGGAGCTGGGCGGCGAGCGCGGCCGAGGCCAGTCCGATCCGCCGACGAAGCGTCCGCACGTCGGTGCGGCCGAGCAGTTCACCGAGCACCCGAACCTGACCGTTCGACGGGTGCAGATAGAGCGAGGCCACCTGGAGCAGGGTCGTCTTGCCGCTGCCGTTCGCCCCGAGCACCAACCAGCGCTCACCGGGGCGGACCACCCAATCGAGCGGTCCGAGGATCGCCGGGCCGTCGCGGATGACCGAGACCCGGTCGAGGTGGAGGACGGGGGCCGGACGATCGGGTGCGGCGTCGGGTACTGCTGCGGGCACGGCGAGACCGTAGCGGCGGAGCGTGGTGCACACCCGGGTCGGTCGACCTGCCGCGTCACGCGATTGCAATGTGGATAGCATCGCCCTCACTGTGCGGAACCCACGATCGAGTTGCCTCCCGGCGTTCCGGCGATCTGGACGGTGGACGTTCGCCGCCGTCACGCCGACCGCGTCGGCGCTGGTTGCGGTGATGTTGACCGTGGCGATGCTGATGGTCGCGATGGGTCCGTCCGTGGCGGTCGCCCAGATCGACAGCTCGGCGGAGGCCGCCCAAGCCATTCTCGACGCTCGGGAGCGGGCCGGGCGCGCCGCGGCGGAGTTCGCCACCGCCGAGGCGGCGGAGGCCGAGTTGACCGACCAACTCGAGGTGCTCGAGGCCCAGTTCGTCCAGACGTCGGCCCAGCTCGAACAGATGTCGGCCGGGATCGTCAACCTGGCCCTCGATCGCTTCACCAGCGCCGACTCCAGCAACGTGTCGCTGCTGAGCGGTGCGAGCGCACCGACGGCCCAGGTCGAAGCGGACGTGCTCGCTCGCGTCGCCACCAACGCTTCGTCGGCCAGCGTCGACGAGTACGTGTCGGTCAAGGCCGACCTCGAGGCGCAGCGGGCCGTGCTCAACGACCGGCGGGAGCAACTCCGCCAGACCCAGGACACCCTCGAGGCGATGCGCAAGGCCGCCGAGGACGAGGTCCAGCAGCTCGCCCTGCTCGAGCAACGGCTGCTTCGCGACGAGGCCGTCGCTCGGGCCTTGGCGGCCAAGAAGGCCGAGGAGAAGCGTCAGGCCGAGGAGGCGGCGCGGCCCAGGCGGCGCGATGCCGCCGCGGCGGCCGCAGCCGCCGCGGTGCCGGCCAGCTCGTCCCCGAACGCCTCGCCCAACTCCTCGTCCGGACGGCCCGGGGCTCGACCGGCAGCGGCGCGTCCAACCCGTCCAACTCCGGGACCACCGGTGGTGAAGGTGGTGGCGGTGGCGCGGTCGGTGGATGTTCCAGCAACTGCGACAACATCGACTCCTCCATCGTGTGCCCGATCCCGGGACCCAAGGCGTTCGCCGACACCTGGGGCGCGCCGCGTTCGGGTGGGCGGAGCCACCAGGGTGTGGACATGATCAGTCCGCGTGGCACCCCCGTGGTCGCCGTGGCCTCCGGCAGTGTCGAGCAGCGCCAGAATCGCCTCGGCGGCAACGCGGCCTGGCTGACGAGCAATGCCGGGAACCGGTACTACTACGCCCACTTCGACTCGTACGGGCAGGCCGGCTCGGTCCAGGCGGGGGACGTGATCGGTTACGTCGGTGACACCGGCAACGCCAAGGGAACGCCGCACCTGCACTTCGAGATCCATCCCGGCGGCGGGGCGGCGATCAACCCGTACCCGTCGGTGCGCGCCGCCTGCTGACCTGCCGGCCGACCCGACTCCCGTGGCCGGCACCCGGCCTGGTCCACGACGGCGATCGCTAGCCTCGATCCGGTGGCGACCCGTTACCAACCGACCTTCGCCGAGCTGGGCGAGCTGCTGGCCGGCGAGCCGTCGTTCCGGACGAAGCAGGTCTGGGAGGGGTTGTACACGAACCTCGCCGATCCCTCGGCGATGACGAATCTTCCCAAAACGCTCCGATCCCGGCTCGAGACCGAGCTGCCCCAGGCGCTCGACCTCGTGACCGAGCGGGTCAGCGACCGCGGCGACACCGTGAAGTTCCTCTGGGAGCTCGACGGTGGAGCCCGGATCGAGACCGTGCTCATGCTGTACCCCGACCGCGCCACGGTCTGCGTGTCGACCCAGGCCGGGTGCGCCATGGCATGCGGCTTCTGCGCGACCGGGCAGGCCGGCTTCACCCGCCACCTCACGACCGGCGAGATCGTCGAACAGGTCGTCCGGGCCGCTCAACGAGCCCGGTCCGGGGAGCGGCGGGTCTCCAACGTGGTGTTCATGGGGATGGGCGAGCCGCTCGCCAACGAGGCTGCGGTGTGGGGCTCGGTGGAGCGACTGCAAGGCGACGTCGGTATCTCGGCCCGTCATCTGACGGTGTCGACCGTCGGTCTGGTGCCGGGCATCCGGGCCTTCGCCGAGCGACCCCTCCCGGTCAACCTCGCCGTGTCGCTGCACGCCGCCAACGACGAGCTGCGCGACGAACTCGTGCCGATCAACAAGCGGTATCCGATCGAGGTGTTGATGGGCGCGCTGCGGGACTACCTGTCCCGATCCCGACGCCGGGTCTCGTTCGAATGGGCGTTGATCGACGGGGTCAACGACCGCCGCAGCGATGCCGCCGAACTGGCCCGCCTGTGCCGATCGCTGCCGCTCCACGCCCACGTCAACCTGATCCCGTTGAACCCCACGCCGGGCTGGCCGACCACGGGCACGCCACCGGATCGCGTCCGCGAGTTCCGGGATCGGCTCGAGGAACTCGGCGTCAACGCGACGGTCCGCCGCAACCGGGGCAACGACATCGATGCCGCCTGCGGCCAGCTCGCCGCCGGCCAACCGGTCACGCTCGGCCGCACGCGCTGACCCACGGGGCCGGCCGTGCGAACCGGACCGGCGTCAGCGCAGCGCGTACTTCGGGTTGGCCACGGCGAGCTTGTCGTCCACGCTCGCCTTGACCAGCGCTCGGACCTCGTCGATCCGATCGTCCAGCCGTCCGTCCCGGATCGCCGCCGCGAGCTCGGCGTCGTCGGCCACGCCGAGTTGGGCCAGGCGGGCGGCGCCAGCGCCTGATCCGGCCCGAGTTCGAGTTCTCGTTCGACCATCGCGAGCACGTTGGCCGCGACGCGGGCGTGGAACGAGAGGCGACCGGAGGTTCCGGGATCACGTCTCGCATCAACCATTCGCGGACCGACTCGACCAGCTGCGCCGCGGTCGGGACGTCGTGCGGATTCACCAGGATCCTCCAAGGCCAGGAACAGGTCGTACTCGTTCTCGCAGACGCGGCGTCCGATCGCGGCCAACTCGTGGCTGCGGGCCACGCCGGTGAGGTGGCTGCTGGCCTGGAGGATGCACATGATCCCCCATTTGAGCGTCCCGAGGACCTCCCACCAGCGGGCCGCCTCGCGGTCGATCGCGGCGCCGGAGGCGGCTTCGTAGGCGTCGAACAGTTCCTCGTAGTCGCCCATTCCGGCCACCGGCTTGGGACCGCCGAAGCGCCATGCTCGGACACACAACCAGCCGAGATCCTCCAGCGGATCGCCGAGGTGGGCGAGCTCCCAATCGAGGATCGCTCGCAACCCGTCGCTGCCGACCATCACGTTGCCGAGCCGGAAATCGCCGTGTACGAGGGTGGTTCGCGGCGAGGCGGGCCGGTGCTCCAACCACCGAAACGCCAACTCGAACGCCGGGTGGGGCTGCCCGAGGTCGTCGAGGACCTGGCGGTAGTACGCGACTTGGTCGTGCTGTTCGAGACCCGGGATCCCGGCGGGATCGATTCGGTGGATGGCGGCCGCGGCCCGGCCCAGCTGGGCGGGCAGGATCCGGCGGGCCTCGGCGAACTCCTCGTCGCGAAGGAGCTTGCGGGCGATCGTCTCACCCTCGATGGCGGTGACCAGCAAGAACGGCGCCCCCAGCGCCGCCGCATCGCCCGACGATGCCACGACCTCGGGCACCGGCACCCCGGCTCGGTGGGCCGCTCGCAGGATCTCGGCCTCGTGCTCCATCGACCGTTCGGCTCCGCTGCGCTGGCGTTGCAGGATCAGCTGGCGTCCGTCGGCGACGAGCGAGGACGTGGCCCGGGACGCGCCGCCGGAGAGGTGAACGAGTTGCCCGACGTCGGTGGCGCCCAGGAGCTCGGCGACCCGTCGGCACAGCTCGGTGTCGGCCTCGGTCATGGGCGAAGCCTGGCAGACGCCGCGCCGCTCCCGTCCACTCGGAGCAGCCTCACCCGGCCGTCCCACCCGCCGTGCCGGGTCGGATGTCGCCGACGAAGGCCCCATCGGTGCGGTGCACCGTGAAGCCGAGCGATCGGTACAGCCCGGTCGCGGCGGCATTGTCGGCGTCGACGTAGAGCATGCCGACGGGAACGCCACGGCGTGCGAGGTGGTCCAGCCCGGCCACGGTCAGCTGCCGACCCAGCCCGCGTCCGTGGTAGTCGGGGTCGGTGGCGATCACGTAGATCTCTCCCAACACCGGCGAGGTGTCGAGGTGGACCTTGGTCCAGCAGAAGCCGGCGAGGCGTCCGTCGAGCTCGTGGAGCCGGAATCCGTCGGGGTCGAACCACGGCTCCTTCTCCCGGGCGCGAACGGTGTCGAGGGTCCAGTTGCCCTGCTCCGGGTGGTCGGCGAAGGCGCGATTGTTGACCGTGAGCCAGGCTTGCTCGTCTCGTCCGACGACGAACGGTCGGGTCGGGAGGGAACCCGAGGTCTCGAGGGGGAGCGGGCGCCGCATCTGGTACAGCGTGCGCCCCGGGTGGAGCCCGACCGACGCCGCGAGGGCCTGGTGGGCGGCCGAGGGCTCGAACACCCACCAGTGCACGTGGCCGCCGCCCTGCCCGGCGACCTCGCCGAGGGCGGCCCGCAACAGGTCGGGGCCGATCTGTTGCATGTCGTAGCGGTGGTGCGGATGGACGACCACCTCCAGCGCCCAGGATTCGTTGCCGCGAGACAGTTGGGCGTAGCCCACCGGGTGCGGGTGCCCGTGCTCCCAGGCGATGAGGCCGGCGAAGCCCGCCCGTCCCCCTTCGACCAGGTCGAGCCAGAGGTGGTCCGACAAGGGGCGGTGGCCGTCGGCGCGCTCGGCCGCTCCGAGCAGCTCACGGACCTCGGCGATGTCGTCGGGCGCCAGGCGTCGCTTGATCTCGAGAGCGGTCACGGCGCCGAGGGTACCGTTCGGCCTCGGTCGGATCGCCAGGGAGCCCGGTCCCTCGCCCGGACCCGGACGGGCGTCGAGGAACGCGCCGAGGAACGCGCCGAGGACGGCGTCGGGGCTGACCGGTCGATCCGGCCCGGGGTCGGACTGACGGCACGAGGGTCCGAGCTGCCAGGCTGGACCGATGGCGACCCCCCGCACCCCCAAAGGCCGGGCCCGGCGCGCCGCCGAGATCCTGGCCGAGGTGTACCCCGAGGCGCTCTGCGAGCTCGACCACACCTCGCCCTACGAACTGCTCGTCGCCACCGTCCTGTCGGCGCAGTGCACCGACGCCCGGGTGAACCTGGTGACTCCGGCCCTGTTCGCTCGGTACCCGGATCCGGCCGATCTGGCCGGAGCCGAGCCGTCCGAGGTGGAGGAGCTGATCCGCTCGACGGGGTTCTACCAGTCCAAGGCGAGGAACGTGATGGGCATGGCGGCAGCGCTCGTCGCGGACTTCGGCGGCGAGGTCCCTCGGCGCCTCGACGACCTCGTCACCCTGCCCGGAGTCGGACGAAAGACCGCCAACGTCGTGCGGGTCGTCGCGTTCGGCGAACCAGGCCTGCCCGTCGACACCCACGTCGGTCGCCTGGCGCGGCGGCTGGGGCTGACCGAGGAGGAGGATCCCGACCGGGTCGAGGCCGAGCTGAGCTCGTTCCTCCCGGCCTCGGGGCGCGGCCCGTTCGGTCTGCGCCTGATCCTGCACGGCCGCCGGGTGTGTGCCGCCAAGCGTCCCGCGTGCGGCGACTGCGAGCTGTCGTTCCTGTGCCCTTCGTCACAACGGTGACGGAAAGTGCCAGCTAGGTCGTTCGGCCGAGATTCTTCCGAGAGGTTGCAACGACGCAAGGTGTTGCATTCCTCAAGCCGTCCGGTAATGTGTGCTCACCAACCAGGTTCCCGCCACCTGGTTTGAGAGCGACGCCGGGATCCGCCGCCTGGCGTCGCATGTGCGACGGCCCCTCACGGGGCCGTCGCCGCGTTTTCCGCCGTACCGGTTCCCGCAGTGAGCCCATCTTGCCCCGTGATCCGATCCACCCCAATGGGTCAGTCGGATCAAGGATGGGTCAACGACGCGTCAACGAGGCCTCGCTCACGGTGGCGGCGAGCCGACACCCCTCCCGCCGGCCGACCCTCCCGCCACCGCCACCCTCACGCCAACCGGCGTCGAGCTCGCTCCAGGTGACGCGTCGCGGAGGCGAGGGAGCGCTCGGCTTCGTGGAACGCCGCCTGCACCTCTTCGTCGTCGGGGTCGTGGCGGGCCAGGAGGTCGCTGACCCGGGCTCGGAGCGCGTCGACGGAGTCGGCGATGGAGGAGACCTCGGCGGTGGACGGGCGAGACAGCCTCTCTGTGTACCCGCTGCGCCCTCCGGGCGCGAAGCGAACGCCCGATCGCGCCTGCGGTCACGCCTTGGTCGGGAAAGACCCCGGGGACCGGGGGCCGGGCTCGCTAGCCTCGGCCGACGTGCCGCGAGTCCCCGTACGTGACGATCTCCGAGCCCTCGAGGGCTATCACTCACCTCAGGTGGACGTCGAGGTCCGGCTCAACACCAACGAGTCACCGACGGCGCCGCCGGCCGCGTTCCGCGACGCGTTGGCATCCGAGCTGTCCCGCATCGAGTGGCACCGCTATCCCGATCGGGCCGCGACCGAGTTGCGTTCGGCGATCGGTGACAGCCACGGGGTGGATGCCTCGCGGGTCTTCGTCGCCAACGGCTCCAACGAAGTACTCCAGACCCTGCTGCTCACGTTCGCGGGCGCCGGCCGAACCGTGGCGACGTTCGAGCCGACCTACCAGCTCCACGGTCACCTCGCCCGGATCACCGGAGCGACGACCGTGGAGGGCGAGCGGAGTGCCGACTTCACGCTCGACCTGGCCGAGGTCGAGCGGGTGATCGACGAGCACCGCCCGGCGGTGACCTTCGTCTGCTCGCCCAACAACCCGACCGGCGTGGTCGAGTCGCCCGACGCCGTCCGCCACGTGATCGAGCGGGCTCCGGGGTTGGTCGTGGTCGACGAGGCCTACGCCCAGTTCGCCGACTGGACCGCGCTCGACGTCCTCGACGAGGAATCGGCAGTCGTCGTGACGAGAACGTTCTCCAAGACCTGGTCGATGGCCGCGGCTCGACTCGGGTACCTCGTGGGGCCGACCTGGTTGGTGGCCGAGTTGGAGAAGGTCGTGCTCCCGTACCACCTCGACACGGCGAAGCAGATCGCCGGACGCCTCGCCGTCGGATTCGTCGAGGACATGGAAGCCCGCGTCCAGCAGATCGTGGCCGAGCGCGAGGCGATGATCACCGAGCTGCGGCGCATCGGCGTGGAGGTGTGGCCGAGCGGGGCCAACTTCGTGCTGTTCCGTCCCCGCAACCGCAGCGGTCGGGACGTCTGGCAAGGTCTGCTGGACCGCAGCGTCCTCATCCGCGACTGTTCCGGTTGGCCGCGACTGGCCGACTGCCTCCGGGTGACGATCGGTACCCCGCAGGAGAACCACCGCTTCCTCGCCGCCCTGGCCGAGGTGGCGCCGTGACCGCAACCGGAGGATCGATGAGAACGGCGAGCCGAACACGCACCACCAAGGAGACCGACATCCGGTTGCGGATCGATCTCGATGGGACGGGCCGGACCGAGATCCACACCGGTGTCCCGTTCTTCGATCACATGCTCGATCAGATCGGTCGTCACGGAGGCTTCGATCTCGAGGTGCAGTGCCGCGGTGACGTGGAGATCGACAGCCACCACACGGTCGAGGACGTCTCGATCGCCCTCGGCCAGGCGTTCGCCGAAGCGTTGGGTGACAAGTCCGGGGTGCGCCGGTTCGCGAGCGGCCTGTACCCGCTCGACGAGGCGCTGATGGAGGTGGCCGTCGATCTGTCCGGTCGCCCGTTCTTCGTGTGGGACGTCGACCTGCCCGCCTCGGCGGCGCTCGGTACTCCGCCCTTCGACCCGCAGTTGGCCGAACACGTCTTCCAGTCGTTCGCCACCGCCGCCGGCATCACGCTGCACATCGGGATGCGGCGAGGACGCAACGTCCATCACATCATCGAGGCCTCGTTCAAGGGTCTCGCCCGGTGCCTTCGCGACGCCGTTCGGGTCGAGGGCGTCGACGTGCCGTCCACGAAGGGCGTGCTGTGACGGCGCCCGTCATCGCGGTGCTCGACTACGGGATCGGCAACCTCCGCTCGGCGCAGAAGGCCTTGGAACACGTCGGCGCCGACGCTCGGTTGACCGCCGACACCTCGCTCATCGCCGATGCCGACGCCGTCGTGCTGCCCGGGGTCGGGGCCTTCGGAGCCTGTGTCGATGCGCTCCGTTCCTCGGGACTCGAGGCCGCGGCCCACGACGCCGCCGCCAGCGGCCGACCCTTCCTCGGGATCTGCGTCGGCATGCAGATGCTGTTCGACGGATCGGCAGAGGACGACCACGCGCTCGGGCTCGGCATCCTCCCCGGTCGGATCGAGTGGATCCCGCCCGGTGTGAAGCGCCCCCAGATGCAGTGGAACCAGTTGAGCCTCACCCGCCCCGACGACCCGATGTTCGCCGATCTCGGCCCCGAACCGTGGATGTACTTCGTCCATTCGCTGCACGGCGTTCCGGCCGATGCGGCCGATGTGGCGGCCACCTGTGACTACGGCGGCACGCCGAATGTCGCCTTCCGGCGCGCCAACGTGTTCGCCACCCAGTTCCATCCGGAGAAGTCGGCCCGATGGGGTCTCGGGCTCCTCGCCAACTTCGTGAAGATCGCCGGAGGCGAGTGATGGAACTGTTCCCAGCGATCGATCTGCGCGGTGGCCGGGCCGTGCGCCTGCTGCAGGGCGACTACGACCGCGAGACGGTGTACGGCGACGATCCGGTCGCGATCGCACGGGGATTCGCGGATGCCGGCGCGGGCTGGATCCACGTCGTCGATCTCGACGCGGCGCGCCGCGGCGATCCGGTCAACCGATCGGTGATCGCCGCCATCGCCGACGCCGTCGGTGAGGTCCGGGTGCAGACCGGTGGCGGGGTCAGGGGGCTCGACGACGCCCGAGCGCTCGCCGCCGCCGGTGTGGCCAGGGTGGTGATGGGCTCGGCCGCCGTCCAGGATCCGGATCTCGTCGCCGCGGTCAGCGAGATCGTGCCGGTCGCGGTCGGTCTCGATCACCGTGACGGCGAGGTCGCCGTGCACGGTTGGACACAGGGGAGCGGACTCCAGCTCCTCGACCTGCTCGACCGCTTTCCCACCGCGGCCGCCTTCGTGATCACCAACATCGCAGTGGACGGGATGCTGACCGGGCCGGACCTCGCCGGATTGACCGAGGCCGCCGCGGCGACCGGCGTCCCCGTCGTCGCGTCGGGCGGCATCGCCACGCTCGACGACCTGCGAGCCCTGGCCGCGGTGCCGAACATCGCGGGGGCGATCACCGGCAAGGCGCTGTACGAAGGTCGGTTCACCGTCGCCGAGGCGCTGGAGGTGCTGCGATGAAGGTCGCTCGGGTCATCCCGTGTCTCGATGTCACGAACGGCCGGGTCGTCAAGGGCGTCAACTTCGTCGGGCTTCGCGACGCCGGCGATCCCGTCGAGCTCGCCCGGCGCTACGACGAGGAGGGGGCCGACGAACTCGTGTTCCTCGACATCACCGCCTCGTCCGACGCTCGCGAGACGATGGTCGACGTGGTCCGCCACACCGCCGAACAGGTCTTCATCCCGTTTACCGTCGGCGGCGGCATCCGCAGCGTGGAGGACGCTCGCCGGATGCTTCGAGCCGGTGCGGACAAGGTGAGCGTCAACACCGCCGCCTTCGAGCGCCCGGAGCTGATCTCCGAGATCGCTCGGGAGTTCGGTGCCCAGTGCGTGGTGTGTGCCATCGACGCTCGTCGGCGCGACGGAGGTTGGGAAGTGTTCCTCCACGGTGGGCGCACGCCCACCGGCGCCGACGCCGTGGAGTGGGCCATCGAGGCCACTCGGCTGGGCGCGGGCGAGATCCTGCTCACGTCGATGGACCGTGACGGGACCAAGGAGGGGTTCGATCTCGAACTCACCCGCGCCATCGCCGACGCGGTCGGCGTTCCGGTCATCGCGAGCGGCGGAGTCGGGACCCTCGACCACCTGGCCGACGGCGTGATCGACGGCGGAGCCGACGCAGTGCTCGCGGCATCGATCTTCCACTTCGGCGAGCACACCGTGGCCGAGGCCAAGGCCGTGCTCGTCGAGCGGGGGGTCACCGTACGTCCGGCGACCTGAGGAACTGCGCCACGCGCTTGCCGATGTCGAGGAGGTGCCCGGCCAGGAAATGGTCGGCGGTGGGCAGCGTGACCACCTGGAAGCCACGGACCTTGTCGAAGAGCGGAGCGACCTGCTCCGCCGGGCAGAACTGGTCGTGGCCCGCTGCGATCACGAGGATCGGTTCTCCCGACTCGGCGAGGGCGGCCGGGACCTCGACGGCGAGATCGCCCACCAACGGTGGGGCGACGAGGATCGGGCCGCCAGTCCCTTGCGGCGGAGCCTCGCGGCGACGATCGATCCGAAGGAGTACCCGGCCGCGACGAGCGGCGCGCCTGGTGCTGCGTGCGCCACGACATCCAACGCCGCGGCGAGGTCGAGTTGCTCGCCGTGGCCGTGGTCGTGGAGCCGGTCGAGTTGCCGACGCCTCGGAAGTCGAACCGGATCGCCGCGCACCCCGTGTCGGCGGCCGCCTTCCAGATCGCATCGGCCACCGGGTTGTGGCGGTTGCCGCCGTAGCTCGGATGGGGGTGGGCCACGGCGATGGCGCCCACGGGGACTCCGGGACGAGCAGGTCCGCTTCGAGGACTCGCCGTCCTCGGTACCGATCATGAGTTTCGCTCCGCACGCCGCCGACGGTACCGTGCTCGCCGTGGCCGAGAAGCTCCCCATCAAGATGCTCAACGACCGGCTGCTCGTGCAGATCCCCAAAGACGAAGGGAGCGCCGCACGACGGGAGGCATCCTGATCCCGGCAACGGCACAGGTCGCCAAGCGGCTGGTCTGGGCCGAGGTCGTGGCGCTGGGACCGAACGTCCGGGCCGCCGAGCCCGGCGATCGGGTGTTGTTCAGCCCGGACGACCGTTACGAGGTCGAGGTCGGTGGCCAGGACTACATCATGTTGCGGGAACGTGACCTGCACGCCGTGGCGGCCGAAGCGCGTCGAGGGCTCGACCGGCCTGTACCTCTGATCGTTCCGGCGCGGGATCCGATCCGGTCCGCGCGGGGCGGCGGTTCGAACCTCTTCGTCTCGCACCGAACTCGGCCCGTAGCATGGCGGTCATGCCCTCCGGCGTGAAGATCGACGCAACACCCGAACAGCTCGCATCCGTCAAGTACGACGCGAACGGCCTCGTCCCCGCGATCGCCCAGGACGTCCAGACCAAGGCCATCTTGATGATGGCGTGGATGAACGCCGAGACGCTGCGGATGACGCTCGACGAAGGACGCATGGTCTATTGGAGCCGGAGCCGCCAGGAGGTCTGGCGGAAGGGAGACACCAGCGGCGACCGTCAGTTCGTGCAGGAGGCGTTCTACGACTGCGACGCGGATGCGTTGCTGTTCCTCGTGGAGCAGGAGGGCAAGGGCGCCTGCCACACCGGCGAGTACTCGTGCTTCTACCGCCGGTTCGGCGCCTGAGCGGTGAGCGAACTACGGCTACGTCCCACCCCGGACGAGTTCCGGCGCCTGGCGGCGAGCCACACCGTCGTTCCGGTGTGGGCCGAGCTGCTCGCTGACCTCGAGACGCCCGTCGCGGCGTACGCCAAGCTCGTCGGCGACGGCACGGGATTCCTGCTCGAATCGGTCGAGCACGGTGAACGCTGGAGCCGCTTCTCCTTCGTCGGTCGCGATCCGCGGGCGACGCTGGTGCTTCGCAACGGTCGGGTCGAGGTCGACGGGGAGATCCCGGCCGAGGTCCCACTGGACCAGGGAATGCTCGCCGCGCTCGAGGGTCTGGTCGGCGCGTACCGGGCTCCGATCATCCCGGACCTCCCGCCGTTGCAGGGCGGAGTCATGGGCTTCCTGGGGTACGACGTCGTCCGGGAGGTCGAGCGGCTTCCGCACGTACCGAACGACGACCGGCAGTTGCCCGACGCGGTGATGAGCGTGATCGGTTCCTTGGCCGCCTTCGACCACTGGCGCCAGCGCGTGTACCTGATCGAGAGCGTCCCGACCCTCGGCCTCGACAACGACGCCCTCGACGCGGCGTACGCCGCCGCCGGTCGGCGAGTGGGCAAGGCGGTCGAGGATCTCGCCCGTCCGCTCGCCTACGCCCCGGTCGAACCGCCGGATCGCAACGAGGAGCTTCCGGCGCTGACGTCGCTGATGCCGCACGGGCAGTACCGCCAGGCGGTCGAGGTCGCCAAGGAGTACATCCGGGCGGGCGACATCTTCCAGGTCGTGTTGTCCCAGCGCTACGACCTCCAACTCGACGCCGACCCGTTCGACGTGTACCGGGTCCTGCGGCAGGTGAACCCCAGCCCGTACATGTACTTCCTGCGGCACCCGGAGATCACGATCGTCGGGTCGTCGCCGGAGCCGATGGTGCAGTTGCTCCAGGGCAAGGTCGTGAGCCGGCCGATCGCCGGGACCAGGAAGCGGGGTCGTGACGACGACCACGACCGCCGCCTGGCGGGGGAGCTCAAGGAGAATCCCAAGGAGGTCGCCGAACACATCATGCTCGTCGATCTCGCCCGCAACGACGTCGGTCGGGTCGCTCGCTTCGGTTCGGTGCACGTCGACGAGCTCATGACCCTGGAGCGCTACAGCCACGTCATGCACCTCACCTCGCAGGTGACCGGTGACCTCGTGGACGGCAAGGGCCCGATCGACGTGCTGCGGGCCACACTTCCCGCCGGCACGGTCAGCGGGGCGCCGAAGGTCCGGGCGATGGAGATCATCGACGAACTCGAGCCGGTCAAGCGCGGTCCGTACGCCGGCGTGGTCGGGTACGTCGACTTCTCCGGGAACCTCGACACGGCGATCGCCATCCGCACGATGTTCGTCGGTCCGCACGGTGCCTCGCTCCAAGCGGGCGCGGGAATCGTGGCCGACTCCGTGCCCGAGGACGAGGACCTCGAATGCAGCAACAAGGCCGCCGCCCTGCTCGCCGCGGTGCCGGCGGCGCGCCGGATGACGGCCAAGCGAGCCGAACACGGGACCTCGGCATGAGCGTCGTGGTGGCCCGGGACCTCGTGGCGATCGAGGGCGCCGACGCGGCCTCGTACCTGCACGGCCAGCTCTCCCAGGCAGTGACGGACCTCGCGGTGGGTGATTCCCGCTGGAGCTTCGTGCTCGAACCGAGCGGAAAGCTGGGCTTCCTCGTCCGGGTCCGGCGGGCGGGGGAGTCGAGCTACGTGCTCGACGTCGGGCAGGCCAGGGTGACGCCCTCGAGGCCCGGCTGCGTCGCTTCTTCCTGCGAGTGAAGGCGGAGTTCTCCCGATCGAGCGCACTCGTCGACGTCGATCCGGAGCCGAGTGGCGAGGGCATCGCCCTGGTCGGTTGGTCGCCCGAAGCGCGCCCACCGAACCACGGAGGCGCCGGCGTCGGCCTCCGAGGCCGTCGACGCCGCTCGCGTGGCGGCGGGCTGGCCCGGTCCGGCCGAACTCGACGAGGGCCGGATTCCGGGTGAGACCACGCTCGTGCCGCTCGCCGCGTCGTTCACCAAGGGCTGCTACACGGGGCAGGAGCTCGTCGCCCGGGTCGACAGCCGAGGAAACAACGTGCCGCACCTCCTGCGCAGGATCGTGCTCACGGGCCCGGCCCACGTCGGTGACCAGGTCGTGGTCGACGGGACCGCCGCGGGGACGCTCACGACCGTGGCCGACCGAGCCGCGCTGGCGTATCTCGCCCGACGAGTCGAGGCCCCGGACGCGGCGATGGTCGCCGGATCGACGGCGACCATCGAGCAGCTTCGCTGAGACGAGTCCGGGCGGCGTCGCTCGGACCCTGGGGCCGTCAGGCGACGGGCCGCTTGACCGCCACGACGTTGTCCCAGTTGATCCTGGTGGTGCAAACGGCCGAGACGCCGTTCCCGCAGGATCCGGCGTGGACCATCTTCGAATCAGACATGTAGAGCCCCACATGGCTGACGAGATCGTCGTCGGTGCGGTCGAAGTCGAACATCAGCAGGTCGCCGGGTTGGGCGGTCGCGGGTCACGTCGGGGAGCTTGGCGAGCATCGGCTCGGTCCACGACGCCCCTGGCGGACCAGGTCCACCCCGGCACGCAGCCACGCCGCGACCACGAGTCCGGAGCAGTCGTAGACGAAGTCACCGGCCTCGACCGTGCGGTACCTGCCGTTCATGTCCTTCAACGTGCATTCGTCCACGCCCGATTCGCACGTCCACGGTTCGCCGTACTTCGAATCGCCGAACCGGTACGGGTTGATCGCGGCGTAGGGCGAACCGACCTGGGTCAGCGCCCAGTCGACCGCGGCGCTGCCGGTGGAGGTGAGATCACCCGAGCCCTGCAGGCCGAGGATGGCGGTGCGGTCGACGATGATGTGGGTGCTGGCGCTGGGGCTGATGCAGACCAGCCCGGTCTCGCCGACGCCGGAGACGACGGCGTTCGCGATGGTCTGCGACCTCGGAAGTTCACGTTGCTGGTCGTCGGCTTGGTCTCGTCGCAGCTCCACACCGTCAGGTACCCACTCGCCGACGCATCGGTGGCGGTGACGTTGAGCACCGCGCCGAGGGCGCCGGGCGCAGCCATCACCTTGAGCGTCGAGTTGGCCGACACGCGATTCGAGCTGCGGGTGTCGGTCAACCGGGAGGCGCGGTGGCCACGACCTCGGTACCGGTGGCCGCGAACCACCCGGTGACGTCCACGACGACATCGGCCTTGGCGTACGAGAGCACACAGATGGCGCCATCGGCGTCGAGGGCGACCACCGCGCTGTTCGCCGCCGCCGACTGCTTGGCCTGGTAGTTGACGTTCGACACGTACGGCACCGTGCTGTTGCACGGATAGACCGTGCCGTAGCCGGGGCCCGACGGATCGACGATCGTGAGGTTGAGCGCCACCGCGCTCACGCCGCTCGCGGGAATCCCGCCGACTCCGGCGACCTGGATCTTTCGGGGTTCGAGGGACCGTAGCCGTCCGGCGCCCCCGCGGCTGTCGTGCACCCGGGACGGGCTCGCGAGCGGGGTGTAGAGCTGGCCGCGTGGACCGACATAGCCGCTCACGTCCACCACGACGTGGGTCTCCGCCGAGACCGTGATGCAGACCTCGCCCGCGCCGAGCTGCACCATGCTCATGTTGGCGATGTCCTGAGCCTTGGCGAAGTTGAGCGTCGAGGTGTCCGAGGCCGAACCGCACGGCGAGACCGTGACGTATCCGTCGCTCTTGGCCTGGGTGATGGTCACGTTGATGACCGCGGCGGTGGCGCTGGTCGGGATGCCGTACTGGCCGGCGAGTGGGATACGCAGCACGTACTCCGGTTTCAGGCGATCCCCCCACTGCCGGGTGTCGGCGACCCGGTAGGGCGTCATACCGACGAAACCGACGGTCGTCTCCGAGATGGAGGTGGTCCGCCGGGTCCCGAGCTGGCCCGAAGCCGTGGCGATCCCGGCGTCGATGACGGGATCCTGCCCGGAGGTGTCGACCTCGGGGACCCCGAGGTCGACGTCGTCGTTCGGGGCGGCGGCGTGGGCGACCTGGGGCGAATGCGGTGGCTGCCGTGGCCAGGGCCAGGGCGGTGCGGCGGAGTGTGGACACGTCTTCCCTCTTGTGCGTCGTGCAGCGGTGCGGTCGTGCGGCGGATGCGATCGTTGGTGGTGCAACGGGTACGGTCCGTGGGCTGGTCGGCACGCAAGGTGAGCTGTTCAAGGGGCGCGGGCGATGACGGCCGCGATGGGCCGGGACTCAGGCGGCCCGGATGGCCGCGGGCCGCCTCGGCTCCGGTCCGTCGGGCTGCGCCGCCGGGGATACGGTCGAGGACCTGGTCAGCCTCACCGTCTCGACCAGGTCACCGACTCCGAATCGAGGAACAGATGTCCGCAGATGAGCGTCCCGGCGGGAAGATCGCCATGGTGGTCAAGCTGACCGCCCAGGCCGGCAAGCGAGCCGAGCTCGCCGAGGCGTTGGGGTCGATCCTGGCCGCCGTCGAGGACGAGCCGGGCTGCCGGATGTACCTCCTGCACGAGGACCTGAAGGACGACGACGCCCTGTGGTTCTACGAGATGTACGACGACCAGGCCGCGCTCGACGCCCACGCCAAGTCGGAGGCGTTCCAGGCGCTCGGTCCCAAGGTCGCGCCGTTCCTGGCCGCGGCGCCGGACATGAAGATCGTGCGGCCGATCGGCGGCAAGGGGCTCTGAACCGGCCGGTAGCGTCGGGTGCCCATGGCGACGTACCTCGACCGCATCCTGGCTCGCCACCGTGAGGTGGCCGAAGCCGACACCCGCTCGCTCGACGCCTTGATCGAGCGGGCGGTGAGCTGCCCGCCGGCGCGTGGGTTCCGTGATGCGCTGGCGGCAACCGCCGCCGCCGGCGAGCTCGCCGTCATCTCCGAGATCAAGCGACGCTCGCCGAGCAAGGGCGACCTCGCGGCGGACCTGGATCCGTCCGACCTGGCCCGCCGGTACCAACGAGGTGGGGCGTCGTGTCTGTCGGTGCTCACCGACTCCGAGTTCTTCGGCGGATCGAGCGACGACCTCGGTGCAGCTCGCGCCGCCATCTCGCTGCCCGTGCTCCGCAAGGACTTCACCGTGTCGGCTGGCGACGTGTGCGACGCCCGCATCATGGGAGCCGACTGCGTGCTGCTGATCGCGGCCGCGCTGTCGCGAGACGAGCTGGTGCGGTTCCACCGCCTGGCCCTCGAGGTCGGGCTGGACGTCTTGGTCGAGATCCACGACGAGCGAGAGCTGGAGGTGGCGATGGCGGCTGAAGCCACCCTGGTCGGGGTCAACCAGCGAGACCTGGTGACCTTCCAGGTCGATCATCAGCGCGCCGTGCGGATGGCCCGGGTCATCCCCGACGGGGTGGTGCGGGTCGCCGAGTCCGGCGTCCGGCACGGCGACGACGCTCGAAGCCTGCGTGGGGCGGGCTATCACGCCGTGCTCGTCGGCGAGACCCTGGTGACCTCGCCCGATCCGGCCGCCACCATCGGGGAGTTGCGCCGGTCCTGACCCGCCGGCCGACTCGTCCCGCAGCGACGGCCGCACGACAACGATCACGCACGCTCGGGCCGCTTCGGCGTAGCGTTGCGGTGTGTTCGTCAAGATCTGCGGCATCACGAGCGAGGACGACGCCCTGCTCGCGGTGGCGATGGGCGCAGATGCGCTGGGGTTCGTGTTCGCCCCCTCGACCCGGCAGGTCGCCGTGCGTCAGGTGTACGACATCACGCGCCGTTTGCCGCCCGAGATCATGACCGTCGGGGTTTTTCGCGACGAATTGCCGAGCCGGGTCGTGGAGATGGTCTACGACGCGGGACTGCGCGCCGCCCAACTGCACGGCCATGAGCCACCGGACCAGGTCGCCGAGGTCGCCAAGTCGGTCCGCTGGGTCATCAAGGCGTTCCGGGCCGGGAGCGAAGATGCCAAGCGAGCCGACCGGTACGGACTCGACGTCGTGCTCGTCGATGCGGCGCAACCCGGCTCGGGCACGGTGTTCGACTGGGATCTGATGGACGAGATCCCGGAGGGGCTGCGGGTGGTGCTCGCGGGAGGCCTGACCCCCGAGAACGTCGGCACAGCCGTGAACCGGGTCAAGCCCTGGGGCGTCGACGTGTCGAGCGGTGTGGAGCTGTCGCCGGGCCGCAAGGATCCGCGCAAGATCAAGGCGTTCATCGACGCTGCTCGCAGTGCGGCGCCGGTGCCGTATCTGGGGCCCGACGAACTGCCCTACGACTGGGCCGACGAATAGCCCGCTCGATCGCCGGATCGATCGCCCGCCGTTGAGGCCGAGCGAGCTTCCGGCGAACCTCTCGAATGGCTTGGTGGTCCCCGGGCGCGCTCTGCGAGGATCGTCCTCATGTCACTCATGGCCGAGCCGAGTCCCGATGGGCGTTTCGGCGAGTTCGGTGGACGTTTCGTCCCCGAGACGCTGATCCCCGCCTGCTACGAGCTGGAAGCGGCGTTTCGGGAGGCCTGGGCCGACACCGCGTTCCGAGCCGAGCTCGATGCGTTGTTGAAGGACTACGCCGGACGGCCGTCCATCCTGACCGAGTGCCACAACCTCGGGGCGAAGCTGGGGTTCCGGGTGCTGCTCAAGCGCGAGGACCTGAACCACACCGGATCGCACAAGATCAACAACGTGCTCGGTCAGGCCCTGCTCGCCAAGCACATGGGCAAGCGTCGTCTCGTCGCCGAGACCGGCGCCGGTCAACACGGCGTGGCCACTGCGACCGCCGCCGCCCTGCTCGGGCTGGAGTGCAAGGTGTACATGGGCGCGGTCGACGTCCAGCGGCAGGCATTGAACGTGTTCCGGATGCAACTGCTCGGTGCCGAGGTGGAGCCGGTGCAGTCCGGGAGCCGGACCCTGAAGGACGCGGTGAACGAGGCGATGCGGGACTGGGTCGCCACGGTCGAGACGAGCCACTACTGCCTGGGTTCGGTCATGGGCCCCCATCCGTATCCGTGGATGGTCCGCGAGTTCCACCGAGTGATCGGCGACGAGGCGCGTGAGCAGTGCCGAGCCCTGCTCGGAACCGACCCCGACGTCGTGACGGCGTGCGTCGGCGGCGGATCGAACGCCATCGGGATCTTCTCGGGCTTCGTCGACACCGACGCCGAACTGGTCGGCGTGGAGCCGGCGGGCGGGGCGGCGGTCGGCCGAGGTATCCCCGGCGTGGTACACGGCATGAAGAGTTACCTGATGCAGGACGAGTACGGGCAGGTGCTCGAAGCAGAGTCGATCTCGGCCGGGCTCGACTATCCGGGGGTGGGCCCGGAGCACTCGCACCTCCACTCGATCGGCCGCGCTCGATACGAGGCGGTCAGTGACGCCGAGGTCATCGAGGCGTTCCAGCTCCTCGCCGGGACCGAGGGAATCATCCCGGCCCTCGAGTCCGCCCACGCGATCGCCTGGTTGGTCCGGGCGGCGCCCGAGCTGGCAGGCAAGACCGTGCTGGTGAACCTCTCGGGCCGAGGCGACAAGGACGTCGGCCAGATGATGGAGGTGCTCGGCCGATGAGCGGGCTGGAAACTCACCTCCGGGCTCGTCGAGCGGCGGGCGCCAAGCTGTTGGTGCCGTACGTGACGGGTGGCTACCCGGGATGGCAGGACGCCGTCCGAGCGGCCGCGGCCAACGGGGCGGACGCCATCGAGATCGGGTTGCCGTTCTCGGATCCGGTCATGGACGGACCGGTCATCCAGGAGGCATCCGAGGTCGCCCTGCGCGCCGGTGCCACACCGGTGAGCATCCTCGACGAAGCGCGCACGCTCGACGTCGAGATCCCCTTGACGGTCATGTGCTACTACAACACCGTGTTCCGGGCGGGCCACGAGCGCTTCGCCGAGCAGCTCGTGGCGGCCGGTATCGCCGGTGCGATCGTCCCCGACCTGCCGCTCGAGGAGTCCGGGCCGTGGTGCGTCGCGGCCGACGGAGCCGGGATCGAGACCGTGATGCTCGCCGCGCCGACGGCACCCGACGAACGGCTGCCGCGGGTCTGCGAACGGGCCCGAGGCTTCGTGTATTCGGTCGGTCTGCTCGGAGTGACGGGGGAGCGAGATGCGCTGGCGTCGACCGCGGCCGCGCTCGCCGTGCGGCTCAAGGCCGTGACCGACAAACCGGTGCTCATCGGCGTGGGCGTCTCGAACGCCGAGCAGGCCCGGGAGGCGTGCCGTGTCGCCGACGGTGTCGTGCAGGGCGCCTCGGTGATGCGTCGGATGCTCGCCGACGGACCGGACGCGGTCGGGGCGTACGTCGCCGAGGTCCGGGCCGCGATCGACGGTCGGAGCTGACGGGTGGTCGTCCCGTTCCCGTGGGAGGACCTGCCGGGCCGGACCCGCGCCGCCGACACGTGCGAGCTGTGCGAGGAAGCCCGACTCACCGAATGGTTCCACGAGGACGACGACTGCTGGATCGCCGAGTGCGAGGCGTGCTTCGTCCCGATGGTCGTCTGGCGCAATCACGACGCTACGCCGTCGGAGGAGACCAAGCGAATGCTCGGCGAGCGCCTCTTGACGGTGGTGGCCGAGCTGTTCGAGGGACAGGTGTACCTCGACGACAACCTCCGGTCGATCCCCGACCACTACCACATCCATGCTCGGTCCCGATCGGGACCGATGGGGCAGGTCTCCGGCGCCGCTGATCCGTGCCGGCACGCGTGATGGGTTGGCCCGGTCAAGGCGCGGCCTCGGCGTTGCTTGGCTACGGTGGCCCGCATGCTCAGCATCGGTGATCGTGCCCCGGAGTTCGAACTTGCCGACCAGTCCGGGGCCACCCGGTCACTCGGTGAGTTCGCCGGACGTCGGGTGCTCGTCTACTTCTACCCGCGGGCGAACACGCCGGGATGCACCACCCAGGCGTGCGGCCTCAACGACATCCTCGGCCAGATCGGCGACACCGCCGTGGTCGGCATCAGCCCCGACAAGCCCGGAGCCCTGGCCAAGTTCGCCGACAAGTACGGGCTCGGCTTCACCTTGCTCTCCGACCCCGACCACTCGACGGCCGAGGCCTACGACGTGTGGCAGGAGAAGAAGCTCTACGGCAAGGTGTCGATGGGCATCGTGCGGTCCGCGTTCCTCGTGGCAGCCGACGGCACCCTCGAACAGGTCTGGTACAAGATCAGCCCGAAAGACACCCCGACCAATCTGTTGGCGGCGGTCAACGGATGAACGGGTTCCCTGCGCCCGCCGACGTGTTGCCCCATCGTCCGCCGTTCCTGTTCGTCGACGAGATCACCGGGTTCGAAGCGGGCCAATCGGCCAGCGGCCGGTGGCACCTGACCGGCGACGAGTGGTTCTTCGCCGGTCACTTCCCGGACGGCCGACCTTCCCGGGGTGCTGATGTGCGAGGCCATCGCCCAGGTGGGGGCGCTGGCGGTCCTGCTCGACGAGCGATACGCCGCCAAGCTCCCGCTGTTCGGTGGGCTCGACGGCGCTCGGTTCCGGCGCCAGGTCGTGCCCGGCGACACCCTGGAGCTCTCGGTCGAACTCGGCCGCATGTCGGCTCGCGCCGGCAAGGGCACCGGCCGCGCCATGGTCAACGGAGACGTGGCGTGCAGCTGTGACTTGATGTTCGTCTTGGTCGATGCATGACGGAGATGTGGCGTGCAGCTGTGACTTGATGTTCGTCCACGTCGGGCGATCAACTCTGCGACACCCCGATGCTCCACTGGGAGCATGCGAACCACGGAGTACGTCCTCGATCTCGTCCGACCCGGCGTCGCCCACGCCTCACCCACCTGCGCCGCCAACCCCGGTGTCGCCGATCTCGGCGGCGACGCCGGCGATCTCGACGAGTTGCTCGGCCTGCTGGATCGAGCCGGCCGCATCGTTCCGGTCTGGGCGGCGCGTGATCTCCACGTCTGCCCGGAATGCACCCTGGTCGCGGCGACGGACTACGCCGTCGCCGCCTGACTCAGGAGGTGGGGCCGATGATGATCGACCCGTTGTGGCCACCGAACCCGAAGTTGTTGGACAACGTCGGTCCCGGTGTCCAGGCTCGGGGTTCACCCGTGACGAGATCGATCGTCATGGCCGGGTCGAGCGTGGTCGTACCGGCCGTCGGCGGGATCAGCCGCTTGTCGATCGAGAGCAGGACAGCCACCGCCTCGAGCGCCCCGGCGGCGCCGAGGGCGTGACCGGTCACGCCCTTGGTGGAGACCACCGGCGGGCCGTTCGCTCCGAACAGCTTGGCGACCGCTTCCGCCTCGGCTGCGTCATTGAGCGGCGTCGACGTTCCGTGCGCATTGATCTGGGCGATGTCGGCGGTCGAGAGTCCGGCGTCGGCCAACGCCAGCTCCATGCACGCCACCGCACCCGTGCCTCCCGGGCTCGGTGCCGTGATGTGGTGCGCATCGGCGTTCGAGGCGGCACCGAGGATCTCGGCCAGGATCGTGGCACCGCGCGCCAGCGCGTGCTCGCGCTCTTCGAGCACCAGCACCCCGGCGCCCTCGCCCAGCACGAACCCGTCCCGCTCGGCATCGAAGGGTCGGCTCGACCCCGAGCTCGACAGGGCGGTCATGTTCCCGAAGCCCGCGATCGACGTCGGTGTCGCCGCAGCCTCCGATCCACCCGTCACGATCACATCGGCGATCCCGAACGCGATGGAGCGTGCGGCGTAGCCGATGGCGTGGGTCGAGGCCGCGCAGGCCGTGCAGACGGTCTCGTTCGGGCCGCGCAACCCGTACTTCATCGAGATCGCCGCACCGGCGGCGTTGGCCATCATCATCGGGACGAGGAACGGCGAGACTCGGCGCTCGCCTTTTTCGATCCGGGTCTGGATCTGGTCTTCGAGGGTGGTGATGCCGCCGATCCCGGTGCCGAAGATGACTCCGGCTCGGGCCGGGTCACCCACGAACTCCCCGGCTTGTTCGACCGCTTCGGCCGCCGCGGCGGTGGCGTACTGCTGGAACAGGTCCGCCCGACGCGCTTCTTTCGGGCTCGAATACCAGGGGGACGGATCCCAATCGGTGATCCGGTTGGTGGTCCCGCCGGAAGCGTTCGGTCCGAGCAGGCCGGTCCAGAACGCTTCACGGCCGACGCCACACGGGGCGACGACGCCAAAGCCGGTGACGACGACGCGTCGACCGCTGCCTCTCATCCGAGCTTGCCCGCAACGAGGTCGTAGGCCTGCTGAACGGTCTCGACGCCCTCGAGCTCCTCTTCGGGAACCGACACGTCGAACTCTTCCTCGAGTGCCATGACCAGCTCGACCAGGTCGAGGCTGTCGGCGTCGAGGTCGTCACCGAAACGGGCGTCGGGCACGACCTGGTCCTCGCTGACGCTCAGCACCTCGACGGCGCACTTCTTGAAACGGGCGAAGAGTTCTTGGTCCATGGGGACTCCTTGATCGGGTCCAGCGGCATCGCTGGGGTGAGACGTTTTTATCAGCTGGGTGAACTGGGTCGGTGGGTCAGTGACCCATGCCGAGCCCGCCATCGACAGGGATCACCGCACCGGTGATGTAGGCGGCGGCAGGAGAGGCGAGGAACTCGACGACGCCGGCGATGTCCTCGGTGGTCGCGATCCGCCCGAGCGGGACCGCTGCGGTCAGCTCGGCCAGACGCTTCGCCGAGGCCGCGGTCATGTCGGTCTCCACCGGACCGGGCGCCACGACATTGGCGGTGATGCTGCGCGAGCCGAGTTCCCGGGCCAGCGAGCGGGCCAGGCCGACCAGACCCGCCTTCGACGCGGCGTAGTTGGCTTGGCCGGCCGAGCCGAGCAGCCCGACGACCGACGACATGAAGATGATCCGGCCGGCGCGCACGAAGCATCCTGCGTCGCGCTTGGCCACTCGGAACGCCCGGTGAGGTTGGCGTCGACGACGCCGGCGAAGTCGGCTTCGGACATCCGCAGCAACAGGGTGTCCTTCGTGATCCCGGCGTTGGCGACCAACACCTCGACCGGGCCGAGCTGGGCCTCGATCCGTTGAACGCGGCGTCGACCGAGGCGGTGTCGGTGACGTCGCATCGAACGGCGAGGAAGCCGTCGGGGGCGGGGAGGAGTTGTAGGTGACCGCCACACGATCCCCGGCCGCCGCGAATCGCTGGGCGCACGCCAGTCCGATCCTCGCGACCCGCCGGTGACGAGCACGACTCGACTCACTGAGGGCCACCCCACTTGAGCACGGCCGACGCCGCGGTCATGCCCGCGCCGAAGCCGCACAGCACGATGTATTGGCCCGGCTGGGCGCGCTTGGCGTCGAGGGCGGGCGCGAGGGCCAGCGGGATCGACGCCGCCGAGGTGTTCCCGGTCTCCTCGAGCACGGTGGACACCCGATCCATCGGGACGCCGAGGCGGAGGCCGCTGCTTCGATGATGCGGATGTTGGCCTGGTGCGGGACGAGCAGGGCCACGTCATCGGCGGTGATGCCGGCCGCCTTCATCGACTTGGAGGCCGAGTCGACCATGATGCGTACCGCCTTGCGGAACACCTCTTTGCCGTCCATGGTGAGACATCCGCCGTGTTCGGCGTACAGGAAGGCTCGGCCGAACCGTCGGCGTCCAGGTCCCACGCCACGAGTTGCCCCGGTCCCTCGCAAGCTTCGAGCACCACGGCTCCGGAGCCGTCGGCGAACAGGATCGCGGTTCCCCGGTCGTCCCAGTCCGTGATGCGCGACAGGGTGTCGGTGCCGATCACGAGGATCTTCTTGGCCCCCGTTGCGATGAAGCCGTGGGCGGCCACCAATGCGTACACGAACGCCGAGCAGGCCGCGCTCACGTCGAACGCTCCGCAGGAGAGCCCGAGTTCGTGCTGGACGGTGGCCGAGGTGCCGGGGACCTGTCGATCCGGTGTCGTGGTGGCCAGGATCAGTACGTCGATCTCGGACGGATCGCAGCCCGAGCGATCGAGGGCCTGGCGGGCCGATTCGATCGACAGTCCTGCGGTGGTGCCCCCCACGTGGCGCCGGGCGATGCCCGTGCGTTCCCTGATCCAGGCGTCGTTGGTGTCGATGCGCTCGGCCAGGTCGTCGTTGGTCACGACCTTGGGCGGCAGTGCCGTCCCCCAGCCCGTGATGATCGCACCTTGCACTCCGTCGGGTACTCGCGGCATGTCAGACCGTCCTCAACCAGGCGATCGGTTGGCGAGCCGTGACCCGCTCGCCGTCGACCGCGATGTAGCCTCGAGCACGCCGGCGAACGGGGACACGACCGGCTGGCCGCTGACCGTTCCCAATTCCGTGCCCACGTCGATGGAAGCGGACGTCGTGAGTCCGCTGGGGAGAACACGCCGGCGCCCGGGCTGACCACGATGCGCTCCACCGCGAACAGGTGCTCGCCTTCGTGTTGCGTCGGGCGGCTCGGGACGAGCGTGGCGATGAAGCTCGAGCAGTTTGTTCAGCTCGTCCGGCGTGGCGACCGAGACCGTGCGCGGCATCCACGGTGCGCTTGGTCATGCCGGTGAGCACGCCGCCGGGGCCGAGTTCGACGTAGTCGGTGACCCCCTTGGCCTGGAGGGCCAGCAGACAGTGCTTCCAGCGGACCGGACTGGTCAGCTGGGCCGAGAGCAGGCTCACCATTCCGCCCCATTGGCATGGGGCAGGGCGTCGACGTTCGACACGATCGGTACGTCGGTGTCTCGGGGATTCGCCTCGGCGATCGCCTTGCGCAGCCGGTCTCGGGCCGGGGCCATGAACGGGGTGTGGAACGTCCCGACACCTGCAGTGGCATGACCTTGCGCCCACCGGCGCTCCTTGACGTGCTCGGTCGCCTTGGCCACTCCCTCGGGCGAACCGGCGATGACCACCTGCCCGGGAGCGTTGTAGTTGGCGACCCAGACGTCCTCGTCGGCGCGCGGTTGCAGGCCACCTCCACCAGGTCGTCGTCGAGCCCGAGGACCGCAGCCATCGTGCCCGGGAACTCCGGATCCGGCATGGAACATGGCGTCGGCCCGCTCGCACACGAGGCGGACCCCTTCGTCGAACGACAGCGCCCCGCTGGCGGTCAGGGCGGTGTACTGCCGAGGCTGTGGCCGGCGCAGAAGCTCGGCTCGAGCCCGAGGCGCTCGACGGCATCGAGGACCATCAGGCTGGAGACGAAGGTCGTCAGCTGAGCGTTGCGGGTGTCGCGCAACTCCTCGGCGTCGGCGTCGAGGAGGAGTCGGGCGATGTCGCGATCGGCGACTCACTGGCTTCGTCCACGAGTTCCCAACTCTCGTGGTCGACCCAGGGCCGACCCATTCCGGGTCGCTGCGATCCCTGTCCGGGAAACATGAAAGCAAGCATCGGACTTCGGGCGGTCTCCTCGGCGGTCAGTAGTCCCCCTGGACCATGCAGGCTAGACCGTGTCGTTTGCCATGGAGCGGGCTTACCGCTCGGTAGTCAGAACGGGAACTCAGAACGTTGAGGGAACCGACGGGTCGTCACGTTTCATCGAGCGAGTTGGCCGATCCCACGTGCCGACGTGACGAACGGCGCGCTAGCCTCCCTGCCGGTCGAGCCCGAGTGGCGGAATGGCAGACGCGACGGACTCAAAATCCGTTGTCCGCAAGGACGTGTGGGTTCGAGTCCCACCTCGGGTACTGGGCACAGCACCGGTTCGATCAATGCCCACGGACGCGCAACGGCCCGGGACCCATCCGTGGGTACCGGGCCGCTGTCCGTTCACCGGCGGGCGCTGCGGGGGATCACCACATCATTCCGAGGTGGTTGGCCGTGGCCCAGTCGATGGTTCCCGTGTCGGCCAGGCTCTGTAGCGCTGCTGTTCCTTCAGCACCGCCCGCTCGGTGGCCTCGTCGTACACGCCCGTGTCGAGCACGGCGTAGTAGCCATTGCGGCGCAGCGCACGCTGGGCCCGGCGCACGTACTCGCCGGTGGAACCGACCCGGAGGGGCTGCCAGGTCGCCGCCGTCCACCGACCGGATCGGCGAGGGTGCGCCACCCGGCGTCGTCGTCGTGGTCGTCGGTGCAACGGTGGTGGTGACCGGAATGGTCGTGGTCGGCACGACGGTGGTCGTCGGCCGAACCGTCGTGGTCGTGGCTGGCATCGTCGTGGTCGTCACGGTGGTCGGGGCGCCGGATCCGTCGGGGATCGGCTTCAGGCGGTCCCGGGGCCAGACCGTTCCCAGGTGATTTGCGGTCGCCCAGTCGATCGACCCGGTGGTCGGCAGGCTGGAGTACTTGGACTGTTCGCTCCACACCGCTTGGCGGGTGGCCTCGTCGAAGGTGCCGGTGTCCGTCACCTGATATCCCACGTGACTTCAGCGCCCGCTGCGCCCGGTGCACGTACTCGCCCGTCGAACCGAGCCGCAGCCCGGGCCAGGTCGTGGCATCCCACGCCGCCGGGGTCGGCGACGGGGCACCGTCGGAACCGTCCGTGGTGCCGGCGGCCGAGGTCGTGGTCGGGGTGAGGGTCGTCGAAGGCGACACGGGCGTGGACGCCACCGTCGACGTCGTCATGGGGACGGTCGTCGGCGCCAGCGTGGTCGGCACGATCGTCGAACCGGTCAACTGGTTGCCCGTTCCGTTCGACGGCATCGGCAGCGGATTCGGGCCGGTGTACCACGGCGTGCGGACGAGGACGTGTCGTTGCCGAGCTGACCGTCCTGGCATTCGGCATGCCGTTGATGCACGTCTTGACCCAGAAGTCCTGGATCTGGGGATCCCACGCCCCGAACCAGTCGGCGTGGAACGTGGAGCCGTTGGCGTGCGTCATGTTCGCCATCCGGTCCGACGCACGTGCCACTGGGAGGTGTGCCCGGGTTCGGGAACTGGAACCCGAAGGTGATCTCGGGGAGCATCACCGGGTGCGAGGACGGGCAGACCCGGTCGGGCCCGGCGTAGTGCGGGTACGCCATGTGGCTGCGGTGATCCCAGGAATCGAGGTTCTCGCCGTCCCAACAGCCCGGGAAATTGAGGTTGGCGATCAGCTTCTCGTTGGTCGGGCAGTCCGGGATCGTCGCGTACTTGCGGTCCGGCGTCTGGGCCGATTCGCAATACCAATGGTGGGTGTCGGGATTGGTCGGCGTCGCCATGTCGTAGCCGGCGATCATGCGCAGGCCGTTCGATAGGGCCTGGATCGGGCGGGGTCTCGCGCTCCGCTCTTGTAGACACCGCGATGACCTCGGGAGCACGGACGCGATCCTGGTTGTCGATCAGTGCCGGTGCCCAGTAGCCGCTCCGGTTGACCGGGCCCTGTGGCAGGTGCTGCTCCCCGTGGAGCGCAGCGAAGCGTAGGTGCTGTCGGCATCGCTCTCGGCGTTCCCGAAGAACATGTGCAGATGCGACGCGCCGGACTGGCCGGGGAACACGATCGGGTCGTCGTATCCGAGATGAGACGCCGTGCAGATGGTCCGGAAGTTGCCGGTGCTGCAGCAATCCCTTCCAGGATGTCCTTGGCGAGGCGCCACCGTTGTTCCCGCCGACGATCCACGTGCTGGTGTCGAAGTTCGAGGGATGGCGGGCAGGGCGCCGTTGGTGAGCGACGCATCCACGCTGGACGCGGTGCTCGACCCGTCGAACACGCTGGGCAGGAGCGGCAGCCCGGTCACGGCGAGCGAGGCACTGAAGAGCATCGCTCGCCGGCGCCGACTCATCCCGAGCGAGGCTGCGCGCGCGCGGCACGCTGCGAGATGGGAAGCGGGGCCGGGGTGTGAGCGAGCGGTCAGTCATGGACCTCGACCGGCACCATCGGCGGGAAATGCGGATGTCATGGATCCTCCGGTACGTCATGTGTGGAGGTGAGACCCCGGGGGGTGGTCACGCTGACGCCAGGAGGAAAAACCTGAAGAAGTCCTGAGAGTTCGGCCGACGGTCGGCTCGGGGCCCGAACCGGGGGCGGGACTCCCGCCGCTGGTGAACGAGTTCGCCCGAGCCGACACGTGGATCGGCCGAGTCGCTAACGGCTCAAGCGATCCGTGGCCCGATCGGGTGAGATGACCTACCCGGCTGGCGCTCGGGCGAGCGAGTTGGTCGACTCAGCCGGGCTGGTCGCCGCGGTCTCGAAACGCGCCGGCGACGCGTGCCGAGATGGGCGATCGGGCGATCTCCTCGATCGTGAACGGCAGCGGGATCCGCCAGTTCGGTCGCTCATGGGTGGTGCCGGGAACGTTGGCCTGACGCTCGGCCAGGCTCAGGTCGTCCAGCGTGGCGAGGGCGAGGACCGACGGAGCGCGCCAGCGAACGATGAGCGGCGACCACGGCGTCGCCCACCGACGACACCTCGCCGACCAGTTCGCCCAGCCGGGTGCGCAGGCCTTTGTCGCCGTCCAGCCCGTTTGCCACACGCTGGCGACGGTCGGCAGGTCATGGGTCGACAGCGTGGCCAGATTCTCGGCGGGATAGGTGGGCGGAGGGCCGTCGTGGAACCAGGCGACGGTGGTTCCGAGCACGCCGTGCGCTCGCAGCGCTCGCGAACCCCGGCTCGACCGTGCCGAGATCTTCCGACGACGAACGCCGGCGCGGCGTCGCTCGATCGCGACGATGGCGAGCAGTTCGTCGGAGCGAAGCGGATAGGCACCCGGTCGCGATTGGCCCGGCGGATCCAGTACTGGCGGAACAACCCCATGACGTGATCGATCCGGAGCCCTTGCAGGCCGCGCAGCCTCGGACGGTGTGGATGAACGGTGCGCAACACGAGGCCCGCAGCTTCCACGGCACGAACGGTGAGTCCCCAGTCCTGTCCGGCCTGGTTGAAGGCATCCGCGGCGCTCCGACGCGGCACCCGGTGGCGAGCACGTCGGCAAAGGAGGCCGCGCCGGCGCCATCCGGGCGAGAAGCTGACGGCGAGATCACCGATGAGCGACACGTTCGGCGCCCGGTGCCGGACCTGCGCGAGCTGACCATCGATCAGCCATTGCTGCCAGGCGTGGAACTGTCGGTTCTCGCGGGTCTGTCGGTGCTCGGATCCGGCACACCACCGGGACCACTTCGAGCGACGCGCCCTGCCGCTGCGCCCATGCTTCCCACTCCGCGGTCTCCTCGGGCGCGAGGTGGGTGAACCGCTGCCACAACGCAGCCCGCTTGGCCGCCCACACCTCGTCTCGGTCGATGACGCTCGGCCGGGAGGCCGGGACGCCGTCCACCCGCAGGTGCAACGGGTTTCGCCAGACCCTGCTCGACGCGTAGTACGGGCTGTCCTCTTGAGCGGTGGTCGGGTTCGGGGCGTGGAGCGGGCTCAACAGGATCGCCCGTCCTCCCGCTCGCTCGACCCACTCGGCCAGGTCGGCCAGATCGACCAGGTCACCGATGCCCTGCGAAGCGCGCGAGAACGTGGCGTAGAGCTGGGCGGCGACGCCCCATCCGCTCGGCGGTGCCGGACACCGCTCGGGCGCCACGAACAGCCGGGTCGCCGGACCACCGTTCAACGGTCGGAGCTCGTGGTAACCGATCGGCAGATCCGGAGGAGGCGGTAACCGCACCGAAGTCCGTTCCATCCTCCAGCACCAGGTGACAGTCGGTCTAGCTCGCCCCGGTCGCCCACGGTGACGAACCACAGCGGAGGGCCCGCCTGGGGCGGCCCCATGGCGTCGTGGAGTGCGGCGCGGACCTCGTCGCTGGTGGAGTGCCACTGCCCCGAGACGTCGTGAAACCCGTGGGTGACATTGAAGTCGTCGGTGTCCGGCCACGAATTCACCGCAGAAGTGTGCCTGCTCGCACGCCTCCGTGCCAGGCGGCGGGATGACGGGCTGGTGCGCCCTGCCCTCCGTGCCGCCGCGCGTGGGGATGCCTGCACTGCCGACGCGGCGACGTGGCTGGTGAAGCGCAGGTTGGCGGCGGTGAACACCAAACTGCGCCGCTCGGGCGGAGCTCGGTCAGGTGGAGGCCCAGTGGGCGTCGCTCGCCGATGACGCCGAGGACAGTGGCATCCGTGCCTCGTCGCCGAGTCGCCGATGGCGGCACGACCATCGTGACGATCAGCGCCACGCCGACCCGATTCGCGGCCCAACGCGAACGATTACGGGCCACGATCGCCGAACTCGAGCAACGCCAGGATGCGCTGCTCGACGAGTTGTCGAGCGGCCGGACCGGGTGACCATCGTCTCGACCAGCCAGGACTAGCCTCGACCAGCCACGATTCATCCACTCCACCGCACCACACCACACCGCACCATCCACGAGGGAGCACCATGTCGATCCGAGTTGTCATCGCCGAAGACGAGGCCATCATCCGGCTCGATCTGCGCGAGACGCTGGTGGAGGAGGGGTACGACGTGGTCGGCGAATGCGGCCGGGGCGACCAGGCGATCGATCTGATCCGCGAGCATCAACCCGACCTCGCCATCCTCGACATCAAGATGCCCGGGATGACCGGCCTGGAGGTCGCTCGCATCATCACCGACGAACGTTTGTGCGGGGTCCTCATCCTGACGGCGTTCTCTCAGCGTGAGGTGGTCGAGGAGGCCCGCGACGCCGGGGCGCTGGCCTACCTGGTCAAGCCGTTCCAGAAGAGCGACCTGATTCCGGCGATCGAGGTCGCGATGGGTCGGTTCCGGGAACTCCAGTCGCTGTCAGGCACCGTCGACAAGCTGGAGGAACAGCTCGAGTCGAGGAAGGTCATCGACCGGGCACGGGGCGTGCTGATCGACGAGGTCGGCATGAAGGAGCAGGAGGCGTACGCCTTCATCCAGCGCACCGCGATGAGTGAGCGGACCCGGATGCGTGACGTCGCCGACCGCATCCTCGCCGGCGAGCTCCGCCCGTGAAGGTCCTGCTGCTCGACGGCAATTCCCTGACGTACCGGGCGTTCTTCGCCCTCCCGACCGACATGGCCACCGCCGGGGGCCAGGTCACCAACGCGGTGTTCGGGTTCACCTCGATGCTGATCAACCTGATCAAGGACCACCAGCCGGATTCGATCGTGGTGGCCTTCGATCGACCGGAGCCGACCTTCCGCCACGAGCGCAACCCCGACTACAAGGCCAACCGGGAGGCCGCGCCCGACATCCTGCGCCAGCAGATGGGCTTGGTGCGCGAGGTCGTGTCCGCCCTCGGGATCGTCTCGGTCGACGAGGCGGGGTGGGAGGCCGACGACATCATCGCCACCTTGACCCATCGGATCGCGGCGGAGGGCGACGACGTCATCATCGTGACCGGCGACCGCGACAGCTATCAGCTCGTCAGCGACCCCCACGTGAAGGTGCTCTACAACCGGCGGGGGGTGTCCGACTATGCGTTCTACGACGAGGCGGGGATCATGGAGCGCACCGGCGTCACGCCCGCGCTGTATCCCCAGTACGCGGCGCTGCGAGGCGACCCGAGCGACAACCTTCCCGGGGTCCCCGGCGTCGGGGAGAAGACCGCCGCCAAGCTGATCATGAAGTACGGAGGCCTCGACGGGATCTTCGCCGACGTCGCCGCACAGACGCCGAAGCTGCGCGAGAACCTCACGGCCCACGAGGCGCAGGTTCGGCTCAACTTCGAGCTGATGCAGCTCGAGCCGATCGCGCCGATCGAGGTCGACTATCGCTCGGCCCGCCTCGCCCCCGATCTGGACGAGGTGCAGCGGCTGTTCGAGTTCCTCGAGTTCCCGGAGCCTGCTCGATCGATTGGGCGGAGGCGCTCATGGGACTCGGCGTCGAGGCCCCGTCGGCCAGTGGCGAGGTCCTGGAGGCCGAGCTGACCGAGTGCGCCGACGCCGCATCGGCGGTCGCCGCTCTGACGGCGACGCCGGCCCGATCGGTCGCCGGGGCCTGGGCCGGGCACCGGGCCGCGCGCGCTTCACCGGCCTGGCGGTGGTCACCGGGGCCGACTCGGTGACGTCGCCTGATCCCCGCCTCGCTGCTCGGCGATCCGGCGGTGGCCGAGGCGATGAGCACCGCCGGGTCGATCCGCTCGCGACGCCGAGTCCGTGATGCGGTCGCTGTTGGACCTCGGGATCGAGCCGCCGCCGCTCGCCATCGACACCGCGATCGCGGCCTATCTCATCGACCCCGCCGAGACCGCTGCCGCGGTGGCGGACCTGTTGCTGAAGGCGACACCGGGGCCAGCTTGCCGCTCGACGATCCGTCGACGACCGGCCAGCTCGACTTCGGCGACGACGGCGTGTCGGACCAGCTCCGCACGGCTCGACTCGCCCTCGGCACCGATCGCCTCGCGGCCGTGCTCGATTCGGCGCCTCGAGCGCCAAGGGATGGCCGAGCTGTACCGAGCCATCGAGAATCCCCTCGTGTCGGTGTTGCCCGTATGGAGCACGTCGGAGTCGGGGTCGACGCCGAGGAACCCGGCGACTGAACGCCACCCTGACCGCCGAGGCCAACCAGCTGACCGAGGCCTTGACCGCCACGGTCGGGCGGCCGTTCAACCTCAACTCCTGGTGCAGCTGCGCGAGATCCTGTACACCGAGCGGGGCCTGACGCCGGTGAAGAAGACCAAGACCGGCTACCGACCGACGCTGCGACGCCCGAAGCCGCGCGACCAATGGCCTGAGTTCATCGACCCGCTGCTTCGGTATCGAGAGGTCGAAAAGCCCGCTCCACCTACGCCGAAGGCCTCCTGGCCGAGATCGCCGGACGGGAGGATCCACGCCACCTTCAACCAGACCGTCGCCCGCACTGGTCGACTCAGCTCCGACCAGCCGAACCTTCACAACATCCCGGTTCGGTCCGAGGGCGGACGAGCGTTCCGGAAGGCGTTCGTGGCCGCCCCCGGTAGCGAACTCCTCATCGCCGACTACAACCAGATCGAGTTGCGCTGCATCGCCCACCTCGCCGCCGATCCCGGGCTGATCGGCGCCTTCACGAGCGGCCAGGACATCCACAACGCCACCGCGGCGCGCGTGTTCGGGGTCGAGGCGAACGCCGTGACCGTCGAGCAACGATCCAAGGCCAAGATGGTCTCGTACGGGCTCGCCTACGGATGGAGGCCTACGGCTCGGCCAACGGCTGAACATCCCGACCGAGGAAGCCGCCGTGATCCTCGACGCCTACTTCGTCGCCTTCCCAACGTGAAGGCGTACATGGAACGCACCGTGGCCGAGGCGCGAGCGCGGCCACCGAGACCCTGTTCGGTCGGCGGCGACCCATTCCGGAACTCTCCAACCCGAACTTCCGGATCCGTCGTCAGGCCGGCGAGCGTCATGCGATGAACGCCGGCATCCAGGCTGGCCGCCGACATCTTCAAAGTGGCCCTCGTCCGCTGGAAGCGGCCCTGACCACCGCCGGGCACGCGGCCCGGATCGTGCTCCAGGTCCACGACGAGATCATCGTGGAGACGCCGGTCGAGGAGTTGGGCGCGGTCACGGAGCTGACCGTCTCGACGACAGCGCTGCGGCAGAACTGGACGTGCCGCCTCGAGGTGAACGTGTCCCACGGACGACCTGGGCCGCCGGCAAGGGATGAGCGTGGAGCCGGCCGGCCACTGGTTCGAGGAACTGGCCGATCACCTCGGGTCGGCGTACCTGCGCTACTCGTTCACGAAGGGAACCCGCCAGGAGGTCGATCATCTGATCGGCGAACTCGGGCTGACGCCCGGCGACCGCTTGCTCGACGTGGGGTGCGGACCGGGACGCCACGCCCACGAGTTCGCCCGGCGCAGCATCGAGGTGGTCGGCGTCGACATCTCCCAGCGATTCGTGGACCTGGCGACGCAATCCGCTCGCCCGGCGCGGTGTTCGTGCGGGCCAACGCCCTCGATCTGCCCTTCGCCGGCGAGTTCGACGCCGCGGTGTCGCTGTGTCAGGGAGCCTTCGGACTCCTCACGGGTCCGGGCCAGGACGAGCAGGTCGTTCGGAACATCGTGCACGCCGTCCGCCCCGGCGGGGTCCTGCGCTGAGCGCCTTCTCCGCCTATTTCGTCGTGAAGTACCAGACCGACGCCACCTTCGATGCGCAGTCCGGGATCAACCACGAGCGCACCGGAGATCCGGTCCGCGACGGCGACGCCAAGCAGGTCGACCTGTGGACCGGCTGCTAACGCCGCAACTGTCCGGCAGCTCATGCGGCTGTGCGGCGCCGAGGTCGAGCGCATCAGCTCGGTCGAACCGGCGCCTACGGGACTGGCCCGGCGACCGTGGAAACCCCGGAGTTCCTGGTGATCGCCTGCCGCCCTGACCCCGGAGAGGTTCCACCACCGGGGAGCGACAACGTCACGCTCGGTGCTAGATTGGCCGTTCGGTTGACTCGCGAGAACCGGAACCTGGATTCGCCCGGGTTCGGTTGAGGTCGACCGGCAGCTGCTCCATCCACCACTTGCGAAAGCGAATCAGTCCTTTGTCCGACTCCACCAAGACTCTCAGCTCCCCATGGGCACCTTCGACGAGGAAGGCAATTACACACCTCGAGAGGTCGTCGCCGACGACCTCGGCATGTCCTTCGCCGATGCGATCGAAGGCACGATGGTCTCCGTCGAGGACGGCCAGATCGTGACCGGAACGGTCGTCAAGGTCGACAAGGACGAGGTGTTGCTCGACATCGGCGATACAAGTCCGAAGGCGTCATCCCGCGCGAGCTCTCCATCCGCAACGACGTCGACCCGAACGAGATCGTGAATCTCGGGGATCACGTCGAGGCCCTCGTCCTCACCAAAGAGGACAAGGAAGGCCGCCTGGTCCTGTCCAAGAAGCGCGCTCAGTACGAGCGGGCCTGGGCACGATCGAAAAGATCAAGGAGAACGAAGGCGTCGTCGAGGGCCCGGTCATCGAGGTCGTCAAGGGCGTCTCATCATCGACATCGGGCTCCGGGGCTTCCTCCCGCCTCGCTCGTCGAGCTGCGCCGGTCCGCGACCTCCAGCCCTACGTCGGCCGGGTGTTGCAGGCCAAGATCATCGAGCTGGACAAGAACCGCAACAACGTGGTCCTGTCCCGGCGCGCCTCACTCGAAGAGACCCAGAAGGAAGCTCGCGATGAGTTCCTCAACAACCTCAAGTCGGGCGAAGTGCGCTCGGGTGTGGTGTCGAGCGTGGTCTCCTTCGGAGCCTTCGTCGATCTCGGTGGTATGGACGGACTCATCCACGTCTCGGAGCTCTCGTGGAAGCACGTCGAGCACCCCAGCCAGGTCGTGACCGTCGGCGACGAGGTGACCGTGCAGGTCCTCGACGTGGACTTCGATCGGGAGCGCATCAGCCTCTCGCTCAAGGCCACCCAGCAGGACCCGTGGCAGGAGTTCGCCAGCGGTCACCAGGTCGGACAGCTCGTGTACGGCAGGGTCACCAAGCTCGTGCCGTTCGGTGCGTTCGTCCAGGTGGGCGACGGGATCGAGGGCCTGGTCCACATCTCGGAGATGTCGACGCATCACGTCGACGCTCCGGAGCAGGTCGTCACGCCGGGCGAAGAGCTCTGGGTCAAGATCATCGATCTCGACCTGCAGCGCCGTCGTATCAGCCTCTCGATCAAGCAGGCCGCCGAGGGCGGCGAGCTGGCCGAGGAGTACCGCGACGCCTTCGGCGAGCACAACTACGACGACGAGGGCAACTGGATCGGTGGCGACGACGCCGACCGAGAAGCCGCCTGGGCCGAGTACTACGCCCAGTACGGCACCGAGGAGCAGCAGGCTGCCGCGGCGGAGGGAACCGTGCCCGAGGGCGACGCTCCCGAAGCGCCGGCTCCGGCCGAAGCCGTCTCGGACGAGGCTCCCGCCGAGGGCTGACCTCCACCACAGCTCCAGGGTCCGGGCGGTTCGCCGCTCGGACCCGAGGAACGACGACGGCCCCGCAGCTCAGCGCTGCGGGGCCGTTTCGCGTCGGTGGTCCTGCGTACCGGCAGGACGGTCGTCACATCAGCTTGACGATGCCCATGCGCACCGCGACCAGCACGGCTTGGGTCCGGTCCCGAGCGTTGAGCTTCTCGTAGATCGACGCCAGGTGGTTCTTCACCGTCTTTTGGCTGATGTAGAGGCGCTGGGCGACCTCGGGGGTGGACAGCCCGTCGGCGATGAGCTGGAGGACCTCCTCCTCGCGCCGGGTGATCAGGCGCTCCTCGTTGCCCTCGGTCTTGCGGGCCTCGCTCAGCATCAGCTCGGCCAGCTTGGGCGACAGCGCCATGTCGCCGTTGGCCGCCATCCGGATGGCCTCGGCGATCTCGGCGACGGAGCAGTCCTTGGTCAGGTACCCGACCGCACCGGCCTTGATGGCTCGATCGATGACGTCGCGGTCCATGTGCATCGTCAACATGACGATGCGCTGGCGGGCGTCGGCCTGCATGATGGCTCGAGTCGCCTCGATCCCGTCGACGTCAGGCATCGAGACGTCCATCAAGATGACATCCGGTTTGCGCTCGAGGGCCATCAGCAGGGCTTCGTGCCCGTCGTTGGCTTCCCCGATGATGACAAACCCCTCTGCCTCGAGTGTCCGTCGGAGACCCTCCCGCAACATCGTGTGGTCATCGACGAGCATCAAGCGAAGGCTCACGATCTTCCTCCTGTTTCCGATCCGAGCGTGACCCGGACCTTGGTGCCGGCACCGGGGCCGGACTCTATGTCAAGAACGGCGTTCACGCTCGCCGCTCGCTCTCTCATGCCGAGCAAACCATACGAATCGGGACGGCCCGATCCTTTCGTGAATCCCTTGCCATCGTCGGCCACGACCAATTCGGCGCCGCGATTCGTGCAGTTCCAGGACACCGTGAGGGTGTCGGCGTGGGCATGGCGTTCGGCGTTGGTGATCGCCTCGCGAGCGATCTGCCAGAGCTCGCGCTCTTGCAGGATGTGGAGCCGTCGCTTTTCGTTGGTCGTGACGACGACGTCCATCGAGGTCCGCTGCCCGACGCGCTCGCAGAACATCCGCAAGGTGGCCTCGAGACCCTGGCCCTCGGAGACGTCGGTGCGAAGGTCGTAGAGGGTCTCGCGGACTTCGCTCACGACGGTGGTGACCTGTTGGCGCAGGTCAGCAAGGGGTTCGTGGACCGCTTCGCCGCGCTTGGCCAGCGTGGTGAGGCGATCGACCTCGAAGCCCAGCAAGGCCAACGAGCTGCCGATCCGGTCGTGCAGTTCCCGGGCGATCCGGCTGCGTTCTTCGTCGGCGCCGACCGACCGGAGTCGGCGAAACAGCCGAGCATTGTCGATCGCGATCCCGAAGGTCTCGATCACCGAATTGAGGGTGTCGCTGTGCTTCTGCACGAAATGTGTCGGCCGGTTCGCCTCCACGGCGAGCAACCCGACCAGTGACCCTCGAGCGCGTAAAGGCGCATAGAGACCCGAGCGCGCGTTGTCCGAGAGCCCGGAACCCGGACGGTTCAGATCATCGATCGAAATCGTCCGACTGGAAAGGAGTGCTTCACGAAGTGCGGGGGGCAATTCCTCGCCTCGGAGGCTGTAGCTGCCGCGGTATCCCTTGGTTCGCACGGCATCCCACGACCGGTCGGCCTCGGAGTAGAGGAGCACGGTGACGGCATCGGCGTCGATCAGACTCCGCACGCGCGCCACCGTGGTGTCGAGCACCTCGTCGAGGTCCAGGGAGTCGGGGAGGGACTGAGCGACGCGCTGCAGGCTGAACAGCAGCGCGTTCGCCTCCGAGAGCCGGTCCACCTTCTCCTCGGCCGCCAGCTGCTGTCGCGCGGATTCTTCCGAGACCCGGCGAGCCAACCCACTCGTGAGCGAGATGAGGGCCAGGACTCCGGCCCAGGCTGCGGCGCGCGCGCCGCCGCTGCGGATGCCTTCCTCGGTGAGGTGCCGGAGCGAGATGACGCCGGCGCAGGCGCCCATGAGCTCCAGGGCGGAGAGTGGTCCGGCCGCGAACCCGGCGAGCAGCGTCGACGGCAACAGGGTGTAGGCGAACGGCGAATTCCAGTTGCCGGTGAGCATGACCGCGGTCAGATGCAGCACGGCGTCGAAGCTGACGAGGGTCCGAGTCGATCGATCGGACCGGTACGGGATGGGGCGCACCGTGGTCGTGGTGGTGTAGACGACGAGCACGGCGAAGACCGCGGCGTACGGCCACGGCTTGTCCGTGATGCGTGGGAACCCGTGGATGAACGAGACCGCCAGTGCGGCCCACCGGAACGGCGCGAGCGGCGGCGCCTGGACCCCCATGTTCGGAACGGGTCGCAGCGGCGCCGGCCGGCGGCGATCGACCATCGCGGGCGCCGGTGCGAGCGGGCTCCACCGTGGCCCCGGTGCGTGTCCCTCGCCAGCCATGCCCGGCAACCGTACACGTTCGGCCTCCCACGGCCAGTGACACCTTCATGTCGATCCGGAGGAGGTTCACCCCGGTCGCTAACGTCGCCGACGTGTTGCTCGTAGGCCTGACAGGTGGCATCGGATCCGGGAAGTCGACCGTACGCGGCGCTGCTCGCCGATCGAGGTGCGGTGATCGTCGACGCCGACGCCATCGCCCGTGAACTCCAGGCGGCCGGCTCGCCGGTCGTGGCCCGGCTGGCCGAACGCTTCGGCGCCGAGATCATCGGGCCCGACGGCGAACTCGACCGGCCCCGGCTCGCCGCGATCGCCTTCGCCGACCAGGAGTCGCTGCAAGCGCTCAACGACATCGTGCACCCTGCGGTCCGGGCCGAGATGCAGCGTCGAGTCGCGGCGTGTGTCGGTACGGATCGGATCGTCGTGATGGACATCCCGTTGCTCGCCGAGCATCCGCGATCGGACCTCGCCGCGGTGATCGTCGTCGACGTCCCGACCGAGCTGCAGGTCGAGCGGCTCATCAGCTTCCGTGGCTTCGACGAGGCCGACGCCCGAGCGCGGATCGCGAAGCAGGCCACCCGCGAGCAGCGCCTGGCGATCGCCGATCGCGTCATCGACAACACCGGCGACCGCGCCGCGCTCAGCCCTCAGGTCGACGCGGTCTGGAAGTGGTTGATCGGCCTCCCGCAGCCCGAACCGGGCGACGATCCAGCGGCCTCCGGCGAGGCGCCATCGGCGTGACAGGATGAGCAGACCCGCCGATCGATGAGGAGTGCACCGGAGTGAACGAAGTACGTGGCGTCGTGGCCAGGGGCAAGGGTCAGCCCGTCGGGATCGAGACCATCCTCGTGCCGGACCCGGGGCCCGGCGAGGCCTTGGTCGCCATCAAGGCCTGCGGTGTCTGCCACACCGACCTGCACTACCGCGAGGGCGGCATCAACGACGACTTCCCGTTCCTCCTCGGTCACGAGGCGGCCGGGATCGTCGAGCAGGTCGGCCCGGGTGTGACCGGTGTGGCCCCTGGCGACTTCGTGATCCTCAACTGGCGCGCCGTGTGCGGCAACTGCCGCTCCTGCCTGAAGGGCAAGCCGCAGTACTGCTTCGCGACCTTCAACGCCACGCAGCAGATGACGCTCACCGATGGCACCGTGTTGTCACCGGCGCTCGGCATCGGCGCCTTCGCCGAGAAGACCCTCGTGGCGGCCGGGCAGTGCACGAAAGTGGACCCGGCCGCGCCGGCGGCCGTCGCCGGGCTGTTGGGCTGCGGAGTGATGGCCGGCATCGGTGCGGCGATCAACACCGGCGGGGTCGGCCGCGGTGACTCGGTCGCCGTGCCTTCGGGTGTGGCGGCGTCGGAGACGCCGCCATCGCCAGGCCAAGCTCGCCGGGGCGACGACGATCGTGGCCGTCGACCTCGACGATCGGAAGCTGGCGACGGCCAAGGAGTTCGGCGCCACGCACACGGTGAACTCGGCAACCGAGGATCGGTCGAGGCGATCCAGGCGGCCACGGGCGGCAACGGTGCCGACGTGTGCATCGAGGCCATCGGGCTTCCGGTCACCTATCGGCAGGCGTTCGAGGCTCGCGATCTGGCCGGCACGGTCGTGCTGGTCGGTGTCCCTCGCCCGGACATGGAGATCACGCTCCCGTTCCTCGACGTGTTCGGGCGGGGCGGCTCGCTGAAATCGAGCTGGTACGGCGACTGCTTGCCGAGCCGCGACTTCCCGATGCTCATCGACCTCTACCTCCAGGGCCGACTCGACCTCGATCGGTTCGTCAGCGAGAAGATCCGCCTCGAGGACGTCGAGGAGGCGTTCCACAAGATGGAGCGGGGCGAGGTCCTGCGCTCGGTCGTCGAGCTGTAGCCGAACCCCCGCGACCCACCAGGCCCGCCCGCGGCACCAAACAGGTGTTCGTCCCGACGGGGTAGCATGGCCCGCATGTCGCCCCGTCTGGAAGTGGTGTCGGAATACCAGCCGTCCGGAGACCAGCCAGCGGCGATCGCCGCGCTGACCGAGGGCATCGAGGCGGGCGAGCGGTTCCAGACCCTGCTCGGCATCACCGGGTCGGGCAAGAGCGCCACGATCGCGTGGACGATCGAGCAGGTCCAGCGGCCGACCCTGATCCTGGCCCCGAACAAGAGCCTTGCCGCCCAGCTCGCCCAGGAGATGCGCGAGTTCTTCCCGGACAACCGGGTGGAGTACTTCGTCAGCTACTACGACTACTACCAGCCCGAGGCGTACATCCCGTCGAGCGACACCTACATCGAGAAGGACTCGTCGATCAACGACGAGATCGACCGGCTCCGGCACTCCGCCACCGCGGCGCTGCTCACCCGCCGGGACGTCATCGTGGTGGCCTCGGTGAGCTGCATCTACGGCATGGGGAACCCGGACGAGTACCGGGGCAACCTCATCGAGCTCCATGTCGGGGTGGACTACGACCAACGCTCGATCCTGCGGCGCTTGGTCGACCTGCAGTTCGATCGCAACGACCAGTCGCTCGGCCGCGGCAAGTTCCGCGTGCGGGGCGACACGATCGAGGTGCATCCGAGCTACGAGGAGAGCGTGCTGCGGATCGAGATGTTCGGCGACACCGTCGAACGGCTCACCGTCATCGATCCACTCACCGGCGAGCAGCTCCGCGAGCTGTCCGAGACCATGATCTTCCCGGCCACGCACTACGTCGCCGGCGACGAACGCATGCGTCGCGCCGTCATCGGGATCGAGCAGGAGTTGCAGGAGCGACTCGCCACCTTCGAGGCCGAGAACAAGCTCCTCGAAGCCCAGCGGCTCCGGATGCGAACCCAGTACGACCTCGAGATGATCCAGGAGATCGGCTACTGCAACGGCATCGAGAACTACTCGATGCACATCGACGCCCGTCAGCCGGGTGAGCCGCCGTTCACCCTCCTCGACTACTTCCCGAAGGACTACCTCCTCGTCATCGACGAGAGCCACGTGACCGTGCCGCAGCTCCACGGCCAGTACGAGGGAGACCGCTCCCGCAAGAACGTGCTCGTCGAGCACGGGTTCCGGCTGCCGAGCGCCCGCGACAACCGGCCCCTCCGGTTCGAGGAGGTGATGGAGCGACTGAACCAGGTGGTGTTCTTGTCGGCGACCCCGTCGGACTTCGAGCTGCGGGTCTCGGAGCGGATCGTCGAGCAGATCGTGCGCCCGACCGGTCTCGTGGACCCCCAGGTCGAGGTCCGTCCGACCAAGGGCCAGATCGACGATCTGATCGAATCGATCAACGAGCGGGTGCTGAAAGGCGACCGAGTCCTCGTCACGACGCTCACCAAGAAGATGGCCGAGGATCTCACGGAGTACCTGCTCGAGCAGGGCCTGCGCGTCCGCTACCTGCACTCCAACATCGACACGGTGCAGCGGATCGAGATCCTGCGTTCGCTGCGGCTCGGCGAGTTCGACGTGCTGGTCGGGATCAACCTGCTCCGCGAGGGCCTCGACCTGCCCGAGGTGTCCCTCGTCGCCATCCTCGACGCCGACAAGCAGGGCTTCTTGCGCAGCGAGACCTCGCTCATCCAGATGATCGGGCGTGCCGCCCGAAACGTCGACGGCGTGGTGGTGATGTACGCCGACACCGTGTCGGACTCGATGCAGAAGGCGATCAACGAGACCAATCGTCGCCGGGCCCTGCAGCAGGCCTACAACATCGAGCACGGCATCAACCCGCAGACGATTCGTAAAGCGGTCGGCGACATCTTGTCCATGCTCCGCCCCGACGACTCGGCCCCGGTCCCCGGCAAGGACCGTCGGCGACAGCGCGAGCGGGACAAGGTGCAGCGCGAACTGAAGACCCTCCCGCAACAGGAACTCTCGCGCCTGATCCAGACGCTGGAGGAGGAAATGAACGAGGCGGCGGCGGCGCTCAAGTTCGAGTACGCGGCCCGCTTGCGTGACGAGATCAACGATCTTCGCCGCGAGCTGCGCGACGCGGGCTGACACGACCCGTGAGCTGGGTGGCGGCCGGGGCCACCTTGGCGTGACCGCTCACCCTCTCTTGGTGAAATTTCACCCTTCCGCCCGGTCGAATTCACTGGAATGTGGCACGTGGTACGTCTCGTTAAGGCGCGGTGCTTTGTTATCATGCCTCGGGTCGGGTTGCCGATCGACTCGCGTGGGAGTGATGCGAACGCTCGGACGCCCGGGGGAGGAGACAGGATGGAACTCTCGGATGTCGCGTTGGGTGCCGTCTTGATTGCCGCGGCGTTGTCATTCGTCTCGGCGGTCGCGCTGACGATGGGCCGATCCAGTCGACGGCCCTCGAGCGCTCGACCAACCGTCGGGGCCGATGACCACGTGCCGACGGAGCACGTCGCCACCTGATCGGGTTCCGGACCGGCGGCCAGGGGCGGGGGGTGCGTCGGGCCGTCTCGCCGAGGGCCGGGGGGCCTGTCGGATCGAACACCTGTTCCCGTCGGGCTGGTAGCCTGCCCAGCGTGATCATCGCCCGTGGGCGCCACCGCGACCTCTCGATAGCGTGCCGCCGATGACCGACACGATCCTGGTTCGCGGCGCGCGCGAGCACAACCTGAAGAACGTCTCGGTCGAACTGCCGCGAGATCGACTCGTCGTGTTCACCGGCCTCTCCGGGTCGGGCAAGTCGTCGCTCGCGTTCGACACCATCTACGCCGAGGGCCAGCGGCGGTACGTCGAGAGCCTGTCGGCCTACGCTCGCCAGTTCCTCGGTCAGATGGACAAGCCGGACGTCGACTTCATCGAAGGGCTGTCGCCGGCGATCTCGATCGACCAGAAGTCCGCCTCGCGCAACCCCCGCTCGACCGTGGGCACGATCACCGAGGTCTACGACTATCTGCGCCTGCTGTATGCCCGCATCGGCATCCAGCACTGCCCCGACGACGACACCCGTCTCGAGCGGCAGACGCCGCAACAGATCGTCGACCGGATCCTGAAGCTGCCCGAGGGCACCCGCTTCCAGGTGCTGGCGCCGGTGGTCCGGGGCCGGAAGGGTGAGTACGACACCCTGCTCGCCGACCTGTCGGGGCAGGGGTTCGTCCGGGCGATCATCGACGGCGAGGTCCGCGACCTCGATCAGTTCCTCGCTTCGGGGGAGAAGCTGGCCCGGTACGAGCAGCACACGATCCAGGTGGTGATCGACCGGCTCGTGCTGCGCGAGGGCATCGACCGGCGGCTCACCGATTCGTTGGAGACCGCGCTGCGACTGTCCGAGGGCGTGGCCGAGGTCGAGCTCGTCGCTCGCGACGGCGACCTCGACGACGACGGCAACCAGCGAGAGAACGAACTCCTCACCTTCAGCCAACACCTGGTCTGCCCGACGTGTGGGACCTCGTTCGAGGAGCCCGCCCCGCGCAACTTCTCGTTCAACTCGCCGTACGGCGCATGCGCTCATTGCGACGGCCTGGGCACGACGTTCGAGGTCGACCCCGAGCTCGTCGTCCCCGACCCCGACGTCAGTCTGGAGGCGGGGGCGATCGCGCCCTGGAGCTCGGCGCGGACCCAGTACTTCAGCCGGATGCTCGAAGCGGTCGCCGCCGCCAACGACATCGACATGGCCACGCCCTGGAGCAAGCTGACCAAGAAGCAGCACAAGATCCTGCTGTACGGCGTGAAGGGCAACGTCACCGTCCGGTACAAGAACCGGTACAACCGCATCCGGCAGTACACGACCACCTACGAGGGTGTCATCCCGTTCCTGAAGCGCCGGCACTCCGACGCCGAGAGCGACTGGAGCCGCGAACAGGTCGAGTCGTACATGCGCGAGGTGCCGTGCCCGGAGTGCGACGGCTACCGGCTCAAGCCGTCGTCGCTCGCCGTGCGTATCAACGGCCGGAACATCGGCGAGGTCTGCAACCTGTCGATCGCCGAGTCGTCGGAGTTCCTCGGCGGGCTCGTGCTCAGCGAGCGGGACAAGATGATCGCCGAGCGGGTGACCAAGGAGGTCAACGCTCGCCTCGGCTTCCTCCTCGACGTCGGCCTCGACTACCTGACGTTGTCGCGATCGGCCGGCACCCTCGCCGGCGGTGAGGCCCAACGAATCCGCCTCGCGTCGCAGATCGGCTCCGGCCTCGTGGGCACGCTCTACGTCCTCGACGAGCCCTCGATCGGCCTCCACCAGCGCGACAACCGGCGGCTGATCGACACCTTGATCCGGCTGCGAGACCTCGGGAACACGGTGCTGGTCGTCGAACACGACGAGGACACGATCCGCGAGTCGGACTGGATCGTCGACATCGGCCCGGGAGCCGGCGAGCACGGCGGCGCTGTCGTCTACTCGGGCCCGGTGAAGGGGATCCTGAAGAACAAGGAATCGATCACCGGTCAGTACCTCGCCGGGAAGCGTTCGATCCCGTTGCCCGCCCAGCGTCGCCAGCCCGGTGACGAGCGGCTCGTCATCCGGGGCGCTCGCGAGCACAACCTGCAGAACATCGACGTCGAGATCCCGCTCGGCTGCTTCGTCGCCGTCACCGGCGTCTCGGGCTCGGGGAAGTCGACCTTGGTCCGTGACATCCTGCTGCCCTCGCTGATGCAGCGGATCTACCACTCGAAGGACGCCCCCGGAAGCACACCCGGATCGACGGGATGGAGTTGCTCGACAAGGTCATCGACATGGACCAGTCGCCGATCGGTCGCACGCCGCGCTCCAACGCCGCGACGTACACGGGCGTGTTCGACCACGTGCGTCGACTGTTCGCCCAGACCCAGGAAGCCAAGGTGCGCGGCTACCTGCCCGGTCGGTTCAGCTTCAACGTGGCGGGCGGACGCTGCGAGGCGTGCTCCGGCGACGGCACCATCAAGATCGAGATGCACTTCCTGCCCGACGTGTACGTCCCGTGCGAGGTCTGCAAGGGCGCCCGGTACAACCGGGACACCCTGGACATCACGTTCAAGGGGAAGAACATCGCCGAGGTCCTCGACATGCCGATCGAGGAGGCGGTGGCCTTCTTCGCCAACCAGCCGGCGATCGCCCGACACATGCAGACCCTCTGCGACGTCGGTCTGGGGTATGTGCGGCTCGGCCAGTCCGCGCCCACCCTCTCGGGCGGTGAGGCCCAGCGGGTCAAGCTGGCCAGCGAGCTGGCCAAGCGCTCGACGGGACACACGATCTACCTCCTCGACGAGCCCACCACCGGCCTCCATTTCGAGGACGTCCGCCGGCTGCTCACCGTGTTGTCCCGGTTGGTCGATCAGGGCAACACCGTGCTCGTGATCGAGCACAACCTCGACGTCATCAAGACCGCGGATTGGTTGATCGATCTCGGTCCCGAGGGTGGATCGGGCGGCGGCAAGATCGTGGCCGAGGGCTCGCCGGAGGCAGTCGCCGAGGTCGAGGGCAGCCACACGGGGCGCTTCCTGCGGCCCCTCGTCGGTCGCTGATCAGCCGACGATCGGCCGATGATCGCCATGCGACGACCGCACGGAACCTCGCGGTCGGTCCTCGCTAGCCTGATCAGCCGATGGCGAACTGCGGATGGTGACACGGTCATGGTGACGTGCGAATGGTGAAGCGCTCATGGTGAAGCGGCCGCCCACGGGCACCATTCCCGAGCAGCCGGGCTCGTATCAGTTCAAGGACGTCCACGGCCGGGTGATCTACGTCGGCAAGGCGTCGAACCTGCGTCAGCGACTCTCGAACTACTTCCAGGATCCGCGGAACCTGCATCCGCGCACAGCGGCCATGGTGGCCACGGCGGAGTCCGTCGAGTGGATCGAGGTCCGCAACGAGGTCGAGGCGCTCATGCTCGAGTACAGCCTCATCAAGGAGCACCGGCCGCGTTTCAACATCCGTCTGCGCGACGACAAGAGCTATCCGTTCCTGGCCGTGACGGTGGACGAGCAATGGCCCCGGGCCATGGTGATGCGGGGCCGAAAGCGCAAGGGCACCCGTTACTTCGGTCCGTACGCCCACGCCTACGCGATCAGGGACACCCTCGATCTGCTCCTGCGCACGTTCCCGATCCGCACGTGTTCGCCGGCCAAGTTCAACCAACACCACCGCCTCGGACGGCCGTGCCTGTTGTTCCACATCGAGAAGTGCTCGGGCCCGTGCGTCGGCGAGATCGACGAGATGCCGTACCGGCAACTGGTCCAGGAGCTGTGCGAGTTCCTCGACGGTGACACCGACGAGGTGATCGCCCGGCTCGAGAGCGACATGAAGGCCGCGGCGAGCACGCTCGAGTTCGAACGGGCTGCCCGGTTGCGGGACCGTCTCAGCGCGGTGCAGCGCGCCATCGAGAAGCAGCAGATGGTCGCCGACCGCAACGAGGATCTCGACGTGATCGGGATCGCCGAGGACGAGTTGGAGGCCGCGGTCCAGATCTTCTACGTCCGCAAGGGTCGGGTGGTCGGCCGGAAGGGATTCATCGTCGACAAGGTCGAGGACCTGACGCCGGGCGGATTCGTCGATCGCCTCCTCGAACAGCTCTACGGCGACGAGCCGCCCCTCGGAGTACCCAAGACGGTGCTCGTCCCCGTGGAACCGGACGACGCTCCCACCTACGAGGAGTGGCTGACCCACCTGCGCGAGTCGCGGGTGCAGATCCGGGTTCCGCTGCGGGGCGACAAGAAGGAGCTGCAGGAGACGGTCACCCGCAATGCCAAAGAGGAGTTCACCCGGCACCGGATGCGCCGAGCCAGCGACCACAACGCCCGCTCGCGTGCCCTGACCGAGCTCCAGGATGCGCTCGGTCTACCGGAGGCCCCGCTGCGGATCGAGTGCTACGACATGGCCCATCTCCAGGGGACCGATTACGTGGGCTCGATGGTCGTGCTCGAAGACGGCCTCCCGAACAAGCGCGAGTACCGACGATTCAAGATCAAGTCGTTCCAGGGCAACGACGACTACGCCGCGATGGACGAGGTGCTCACCCGACGGCTCCAGGCGTACCTCGACGATCGGGATCGTCCCCATCCGAGCAGCGCGGAATGCGCCCGGCCAGAAGGATTCGCCTACCCACCGCAGCTGTTGCTCGTCGACGGCGGCAAGGGCGAAGCTCGGTATCGCAGGGCAGGTCGTCAAGCGGCTCGGTCTGGAGGACGAGATCCCGGTGGCGTCGCTCGCGCCAAGCAGTTCGAGGAGTGTACGTCCCGGCCGCCCCGAACCGGTCGTCATCGCGGGGAGCGAAGCGCTCTTCGTAGCACAGCGGGTCCGCGACGAGGCCACGCTTCGCCAGCACCTTCCATGGCGAATTGCAGGGCAAGCGGATGACGGTGAGCGTGCTCGACGGCATCACTGGGCTCGGGGAGGGACGCAAGAAGCGGCTCGTCACCGAGCTCGGGAGCGTGAAAGCGGTGCGGGCCGCCACCATCGACGAGCTCAAGGCGTTGTCGTGGCTGCCGGACAAGGTGGCCGAGGCGGTGTTCCTCAAACTTCACCCGCCGCGTCGGTAGGGTCCCGTACGATGAGCGACGTGGGCGGAGACGGCGATGACCTGTGGGAGACCCACGCCAAGTGGTGGATCGACGGATTCACCGACGGGGTGGACCCGGAGTACGAGGAGCAGATCCTGCCCTGGCTCGCCGAGAGCTCGCCGGGGCGACCCGCATCCTCGACGTCGGGTGCGGCGGTCAGGTGAGCCGCCTGGTGGCGATCAGGGGCGACGGTCGTCGGGGTCGATCCGACGTGGAACCAGTCGTACATTGGCCGCCAGGCGTGGGGGCGGGCCGACCTACCTCCGTTCCGGCGCGGCCGGTCTGCCGTTCCGTGACGATTCGTTCCGATGCCGTCGTGGCCTGCCTCGTGTTCGAGCACATCCGGGACGTCGTGCGGCGCGATCGCGGAAGTGGCCCGGGTGCTCGAGGCCGAGCGGCCGGTTCTGCTTCTTCTTGAACCATCCGTTGCTGCAGACGCCGAACAGCGGCTGGATCGACGACCAGTTCGTGGATCCGCCCGAGCAGTACTGGCGGATCGGTGACTACCTGATCGAGGACGAGACGATCGAGGGTCCGAAAAAGGACGTCATTCATCGTTCATCCATCGGCCGCTGAGCCGATACCGTCGCGCCCTGGCCGACCAGGGACTGCTGCTCCAGCGGATGGAGGAGCCGGCGCCGCCACCGGGCTTCCTGGCCCGGGCCAGGAAGTACTGAAGCGGCCTCGACGATTCCTCGCCTGCTCTACCTCGGCACAGCTCGTGGGTGTCGGCCGGCCAGGCTGATGGCGAGCATCCTGGTCATCACCGGGCTCTCGGGCGCAGGGCGCTCCGAGGCCGCCGCGGTCCTGGAGGACCTCGGGTGGTACGTGGTCAACAACCTGCCCACCTCGCTCGTGGAGAAGATCGTCGACCTCGCCAGCCTGCCCGGGAGCACGATCGAGCGCCTGGCCCTCGTCGCCGGCCGGAACCACGAGGACCTCGTGAGCAAGATCACCGGCCTGCGCGATCAGGGGCGTCGGATCGACGTGCTGTTCCTCGACGCCGACAACTCGGTGATCGTGCGGCGCTACGAGTCGACCCGCCGTCGTCATCCGCTCGCCGACGAGGCCGGCGGGTTGCTCGAGGGCATCGAGACCGAGCGTCGTCTGCTCGATCCGGTCAAGGGTCTCGCCGATCTGCTCATCGACACCTCGGAGATGAACGTTACGAAACTCAAGGCCCGGTTGGTGTCGGTGTTCGACACCCAGGCGATGGCCCGCGTCTCCAGCTCTCGATCGAATCGTTCGGCTTCAACGGCCTGCCTCGACGCCGACATCGTCATGGACGTCAGGTTCCTGCCGAACCCCCATTGGGTCGACGAGTTGCGCCCCCTGACGGGTGCCGATGCTCGGTTCGTGACTACGTGCTCGGCCAACCGCAGACGGATACGTTCCTGGACCGTTTCGAGGAGTTGGTGGCGTCGCTCATCCCCGCCCTGAAGCGGAAGAAGAGCTACCTGACCGTGGCGATCGGATGCGGGTGGGCGGCACCGGTCCGTCGCCGTCGCCGAGAACTCAGCCGTCGCCTTCGCGATCGCGGCTTCCGGCTCCGTTCGAATCACCGCGACGCCCGCCGCTGACGAGACCGACTGCCCAGGGAGTGGGTCCAAGGGCGGGAACCGCGAGTCCCTGCAGGCTGACCACCTGCACCGCTGGTGCGACGCAGCGTCGCGACCCCCTCGTGGAAGACGCACCAGACGCGGCTGTTCCGGCCGCCAGGCGTAATCAGCGGTTTTGGCGGGTCGGTCGGACTCACCGCGAAGAAGTCCGGAGCGGACATCGACTTCGTCGCCGTGAACGATCTCGGCTCGCTCGACACGATGGCCCACCTCCTCAAGTACGACTCGGTGATGGGCGTCCTGCCGAACGAGATCAAGGCCACCAAGGGTGGCGTCTCGGTCGACGGCGACGAACTGCGCGTGCTCTCCGAGCGCGATCCGAAGAACCTGCCGTGGGGAGAGCTCGGCGTCGATCTCGTGATCGAGTCGACCGGAATCTTCACCAGCCGTGACGGTGCCGCCCAGCACATGGAGGGCGGAGCCCCGCTCGTCATCGTGTCGGCCCCGTGCACCAACGCCGACGCCACCTTCGTGTACGGCGTGAACCACAAGGACTTCAAGTTCAAGGACCACAAGGTCATCTCGAACGCGTCCTGCACCACCAACTGCTTCGTGCCGATGGTGAAGGTCCTCGACGACAACTTCGGTGTCGAGCAGGGTCTGATGACCACGATCCACGCGTACACCGGCGACCAGCAGCTCGTGGACGGCCCGCACAAGGACCTCCGCCGGGCCCGTGGTGCGGCGATCAACATCGTGCCCACCTCCACCGGCGCCGCTCGGGCGACCTCGCTCGTCATGGAGTCGATGAAGGGCTTGCTCGACGGCACGTCGCTTCGTGTCCCGGTCCCGACCGGCTCGGTCACCGACTTCAACGCCATCTTGAAGACCGAGGCCTCCGTCGCCGAGATCAACGCGGCGTTCAAGAAGGCGGCCAAGTCGGGTCCGCTCAAGGGGATCCTCTACTACACCGAGGACGAGATCGTGTCCTCCGACATCGTCGGTTCGCCGGCCAGCTGCACCTTCGATTCCGGCCTGACCATGAGCATGGGCAAGCTCGTGAAGATCCTCGGTTGGTACGACAACGAGTGGGGCTACTCGAACCGCCTCGTCGATCTCGTCAACTTCGTCGGTCCGAAGATCAAGAAGTGAGTGTCAACGGCATCCCCGTCCTGGAGGACCTCGGCGACGTCAGCGGCAAGCGGGTTCTGGTCCGCACCGACTTCAACGTCCCGATGGAGGACGGCACCATCACCGACGACTTCCGGATCCGGGCGGCGTTGCCGACCATCAACTGGCTGACCGAGCGGGGCGCGCAGGTCGTGTGCGCCTCGCATCTCGGTCGGCCCAAGGGGCAGCCCAACCCGAAGTACTCGATGGATCCGGTCCGGGCTCGCCTCGCCGAGCTCGCGCCCGGCGTCGAGCTGCGGGAGAACCTCCGCTTCGACGCCGGCGAGGAAGGCAACTCGCCCGAGTTCACCGCCTCGCTCATCGAGGGCATCGACCTGTACGTCGATGACGCCTTCGGGGCGGCGCACCGTGCTCACGCCTCGATCGTGGGACCGCCCAAGACGCTGCCGTCGGCGATGGGGCGGCTGCTCCAGAAGGAGGTCGAGGTCCTCCTCGGCATGCGCAACGAGCCCAAACGGCCCTTCGTCGCCGTGCTCGGCGGCTCCAAGATCTCCGACAAACTCGGCGTGGTCGAAGCGCTGTTGAACGTGGTCGATTCGCTCGTGATCGGTGGGGCGATGTGCTTCACCTTCCTCGCCGCCCAGGGCCACTCCATCGGCGACTCGCTGTGGGAGCCCGACCAGGTCGACACCTGAAAACGACTCCTCGCATCGGGCAAGACGATCCACCTCCCCGAGGACCTCGTCGGCACCGACGCGGCCGGCAACTTCGCCACCTTCGGACGCAACGTTCCCGACGGGGCCAAGGGCTTCGACATCGGGCCCGGGACGGCCGCCGCGTTCAGCGACGTGATCATGGACGCCCGCACCGTGTTCTGGAACGGACCGATGGGGATGTTCGAGGACGACCGGTTTGCAGCCGGGACCAAGACCGTCGCCCAGGCGATGGCGGACACCAAGGCCTTCACCGTGGTGGGCGGGGGCGACTCCGCCGCCGCGCTCGCCCAGTTCGGGCTGGACGACGAGGTCGATCACGTGTCGACCGGCGGGGGAGCCTCGCTCGAACTCATCGAGCTCGGCGATCTCCCGGGACTCGAGGCACTTCGGGAGGCTCCCAATGCGTAGACCGTTGATCAGTGGCAACTGGAAGATGCACCAGAACCACTTCGAAGCGATCCAGTGCGTGCAGAAGCTGAGCTATCTGCTGTCGAAGGAGGACTTCGAGGCCGTCGACGTGACGGTGCATCCTCCCTTCACCGACATCCGCTCGGTGCAGACCCTGCTCGAGGCGGACGACATCGCCATCGGGCTCGGTGCCCAGCACTGTCACTGGGAGGGCAAGGGCGCCTTCACCGGCGAGGTCGCCCCGGGCTTCCTCGCCAAGCTGGGCGTGCAGTACGTCATCGCCGGGCACAGCGAGCGTCGGGAGCTGTTCGGCGAGACCGACGAGATGGTCAACCGCAAGGTGACCGCCATCCTCGCCAACGGCATGACGCCGATCCTGTGCGTCGGCGAGACCCTGGACGAGCGCGAGGCAGGGTCCACCGAGACCAAGGTCATCGGCCAGGTGGGGGCGGGCCTGGCCGGGATCGGTGCGGCGCAGGTCGCATCGATGGTCATCGCGTATGAACCCATCTGGGCGATCGGCACCGGCAAGACCGCCACGTCACAGGACGCCCAAGCGGTGTGTGGTGCGGTGCGCGCCGCCGTCGCCGATCTCTACGACGCCGACACGGCGGCCTCGGTGCGGATCCAGTACGGCGGATCGGTCAAGGCGGCCAACATCGTCGAGCTGATGGCCGAGGCGGACATCGACGGTGCCCTGGTCGGGGGAGCGAGCCTCGACCCGGCCGAGTTCGCCCGGATCGTGCAGTTCTGGAACATTTCTTCCTGAGCAGCGTGGCTTTCGGACGAACTGTTCACATTTCTGCCGATTGGTCGTCTACCCACCGGTAACCGTGGTGCTAGCCTTTCGGACCATTCCCGTCAACTGAGTTTGCTAGGGGAGGTCAGTTGTACGGGGGTAGGTGGTCGAACGCCGGCGGTGCCGGGCGGTTCCCACGACGTCACCTGGTCACGCAGTGATCAGGCGACGAATCGAACCAGGCCGGGCGTCTCACCGAGGCGGCCGGTTCCTCCCGAGGCTATTTGACCAGGAGGTCATTGCGTGAAGAAGACCCCGAGGGCGCCAAGCTGGCGGCGATGCTCTCGGCTGCTGCGTTGGTGGTCGCTGCCTGTGGCAGCGACAGCAACGACAGCTCGGAGAGCAACGACACGTCGGCGGAGACCACGACTACGGCAACCGAGACCACGGAAGCCGGAGCCACCGACACCACCGTGACGGAGGAGACAACCGACACGGCGATGGAGGAGGGCGGATCGGCCGATGCGGCCATGACCGTCACCTACACCTTCGCCGACACCGCAGTGTGGAGCGACGGCTCGCCCATCACCTGGGAAGACGTCAAGTGCACCTGGAGGCCTCGGTCAACACGCCCGAGTCCATCTCGACGGTGGGCTACGACCAGGTCGTGGATGTGAGTGGCGAGGGCAACACCGCCGTCGTGTCCTACGGTGTGCCGTATGCCCCGTGGAAGACGTTGTTCTACCGGGTTGCTGCAGGCATCGCAGCACGAGGACTGCAACGACGTGTCGGCTGATTTCAACGGCAGCTACACCTACGGTGCGAACCCGTACGCGATGACGTCGTGGACGCCGGAGCAGATCGTGTTCGAGGCCAACCCGGCGTACCAGGGTCCGAACACTCCGAAGACCCCGAAGATCGTCATCGTTCCGGCCGAGGACGGCCCGACGCTGCTCAAGTCCGGCGCGGTGGACTTCATCTTCCCGCAGTCGTACACCGGCATCGCCGAGGAACTCGCCGATCCGAACGTCGACTCCGCCGCCGAGGGCTCCGGAGCCTTCGAGGGCTTCTACTTCAACCAGGACCCGAACTGCACCCCGGACGAGACCCGTTCGTGTGCGTTCGTCGACCCGGTCTTCCGTGAGGCGATGTACAAGTCGATCGACATGGAGGGCGTCTATCAGCAGATCTACGCTCCCTTCGCCGAGGGCTTGCCGCTGCTCCAGTGCGGACCGATCGCTCCTGGCCCGTACTGCGATCCCGTGTTCACGAACACCTATGACCCCGAGGGCGCTGCGACGCTGCTCGAGTCGAACGGGTGGACCAAGAACGGCGATGGGATGTGGCAGAACGCCGCTGGCGAGGTGCCCGAGATCCACTATGGTCTCGAGCCCGAACTCCCGTCGTGAGGGCACTCAGGAGTTCCTGATCCCGCGCCTCACCGATCTCGGATTCAACGTCATGGCCGACAACTGCGAGGCCCTGCCGTGCGTGTTCGAGGTTCGCCTCCCGGCCATCAAGTACGACCTCACGATGTACATCAACACCGTGGCGCCGGACCCCGTCTACCTGACCTCGAGCTACACCTGCGACCAGGTCCCGTCGGAAGAGAACGACTTCCAGGGCCAGAACAGCGTCGGCTGGTGTGACGAGGCCGTGTCGGAGATGCTGCACGAAGCGGACCGGACCCTCGACGAGGCGGCCCGTGTCACCTTGGTCAAGGATGCGATCAAGGCCATGGCCGAGCAGCACGTGATGCTGCCGCTGCTGCAGTTCCCGAACGTCGGCGCCTACCGCACCGACAAGGTGGCCGGCACGCAGAACAACCTCGCCAACTACTGGTCCTTCAAGGACTGGTGGAACTTCGAGGATCTCGACGGTGACGGACAGGTCGTCATCGGGGCCGAGCAGTTCCCGACCCCGGACTGCACGAACCCGATCACGGCGTGCGCCAACTCGTCCTGGTTCGTCTGGGTCGCTGCCTTCCCGCAGTTCCCGAGCCTGTACGAGACCACCAACGATCAGACCTTCGTGCCGGGCGAGTTCCTCGCCGGCGAAGCGACGGTCGAGGTGATGGGCTGATCGCCCACTAGTCAGCATGTGAGATGGGGCCCTTCCGCACGGAGGGGCCCCATCCCGCGAAGCCGATTGGGGCGGCTTCGCAGTCGTATCGTCCACTTTCTCCGCGAGGACCGAGATGGCCAGATTCGTTGTCCGTCGACTGCTCTGGATGCCACTGACGATCCTGATCGTCACCTTCCTGGTGTACGTGGCCTGCCGCATCGGGTGGAACCCTGTGGCGAGCTACCAGAAGGCGAATCCACGGGCGGGCGCCAAACGCCTCCAGGAGTTCAAGGAGCACAACGGGCTCTACGACGGGGTGGGGGGCTACTTCAAGGGCTACTTCGAGTGGCTCTGGAACTTCGTTCGCGGACCGTCGCACTGGCCCAAGAGCATCCGTGGCGGCGGTGAGGTCTGGGAGCCGCTGCGCTACTCGATCTTCAACACCCTTCGCCTGACGGGCATCGCCGCGGATCCTCGGAATCGGGCTCGGTATCGGCCTGGGAATCCTGGCCAGCCGGAATCCCGGCAGCTGGCTCGACAGCTTCGTCAACACCACCGCCTTCTTCGTCGGCGGCATCCCGCCGTTCGTGTCGGCCGTGATCCTGCAGCTCGTGTTCGCCGTCAACCTGGCGTGGCTTCCGCCGGCCGGCGTCTATCCGCCCGGACAGAACGGCTTCGATCTCTGGCTGATGATCAAACATCTGATCCTGCCGGTGGTCGTCGTCATGATCCAGACCATCGCCCAGTACGCCCGCTTCACGCGGGCCTCGGTGCTCGATGTGTCCTCGGCGGACTTCTTGCGCACCGCTCGGTCCAAGGGGATCACCGAGCGCCGAGTGCTGTTCAAGCACAGTGTCCGCAACGCCATGATCCCGATCGTCACGGTCATCGGTATCGACCTCGGCGCACTGCTCGGTGGCCTGATCATCACCGAGAACATCTTCAACTACCCCGGCATGGGGGTCTACTTCATCCGGGCGGCCAGCGACAGGACTTCGAAGCTCCTGCCGTTCCTGGTCATCGTCACCATCAGCGTGATCGTGCTCAACCTCATCGCCGACGTCATGCGCGGTGCTCGACCCGAGGATCCGCCTTGACTAGCTACGACCTCACTCACGAAGCGGCCCTCGAGGCCCAGGAGGTCGAGCAAGACCTCGAACTGGAGGAGATGGAGGGTCTCGACGTCGAGACGCTCTCACCGACCCGCCTGGCGTGGAAACGGTATTGGCATCACAAGGGCGCTGCGGTGTCCACGATCATCTTGCTGTTCGTGATGTTCATGGTCATCGCCACCCCGATCACGCGCGCTACGGCATCAACGAGTCCGTGATCGACATCCGCGACGGCGCCAACCAGTTCTTGTCACCTCGGGCCGAGGCGTGGTTCGGGACCGACGACATCGGTCGGGACGTCTACACCCGCCTGCTCTACGGGGTGCGGACCTCGATGTTCATCGGGATCGCCTCGGCGCTGCTCTCGGTCATGATCGGCACGGCGCTCGGTTCGTGGGCCGGCCTTCGCGGCGGCAAGGTCGACGACCTGCTGATGCGAGTCACCGACCTGTTCCTCGCCTTCCCGTTCTTGATCTCGGTCATCCTGGTTCGGGAGTTCCTCGGCGGACTGTCGTTCCTGACCCCGATCATCGGGCAGAAGACCTCGCTCCGATTCATCATCGTGCTGTTCGCCATCTTCGGCTGGATGGGCGTCGCCCGCCTGGTCCGAGGCCAGGTGCTCGCCCTCAAAGAACGCGAGTTCGTGGAGGCGGCCCGAGCGGTCGGCGCGTCCAACGTCCGCATCGCGGTGACCCACCTGCTGCCCAACGCCATCGGGCCGATCCTCGTGGCCCTGACGCTCTCGGTGATCGGCGCCGTGGTCGGAGAATCGACGCTGTCGTTCTTCGGGTTCGGCCCTCAGCCGGGCGATGGGAACACCTCGCTCGGGCGCCTCGTGGAGATGTCGTCGTCGGCCGCCAAACGAGGTGACTGGTTCCTCGTCGTGTTCCCGTGCGGAGCGCTGGTGCTGCTCGCGGTCTGCATCAACTTCATCGGCGACGGCTTGCGAGACGCGCTCGACCCGAAGCTCGACTCCGGAAAGTGACGGCGATGTCCGACGCAGTTCTGTCGATTCGCGACCTGAGGGTCGACTTCAAGACCCCGAACGGGTTGGTGCAGGCCGTCCGCGGCGTCGACGTCGAGGTCCATGCCGGCGAGGCGCTCGGGGTCGTGGGCGAGAGCGGTTCGGGCAAGTCGGTGACATTCCTCGCCGCCCTGGGTCTGCTGCCCAAGAGCGCTCGGATCACCGGGTCGTCGATGATCGGGGGCGTGCAGACGGTCGGCGCCAATCGGCGCACGATGAACAAGGTGCGGGGCCAGAAGGTGGCGATGATCTTCCAGGATCCGCTGTCGGCCCTGAACCCGGTGCATCGCATCGGTGACCAGATCGTCGAGATGCTCCGCGCCCACCATCACGCGATGTCGGATCGTGACGCCATGGTCCGGGCGATCACGTTGCTCGACGAGGTCGGCATCCCGCAGCCCGACCAGCGGGCCCGTCAGTTCCCGCACGAGTTCTCCGGCGGTATGCGCCAGCGCGTGATGATCGCCATGGCGCTGGCCAACAGCCCCGAGGTGATCATCGCCGACGAGCCGACCACCGCCCTCGACGTGACGGTGCAGGCCCAGATCCTCGAAGTGCTCGACCGCATCCGTGTGAGCCACAACACGGCCGTCGTGATGATCACCCACGACCTCGGTGTGATCGCCCGGATCGCGGATCGGGTCCAGGTGATGTACGCCGGGCGGGTCGTGGAGCGGACCGACGTGAACACGCTGTTCGTGCATCCGACGCATCCGTACACCCAGGGCCTCCTGCACTCGATCCCCCGGCCCGGGCTGAACCGGCTCGAACCGATTCCCGGGTCGCCGCCGAACATGCTGCGCCCGCCCTCCGGATGTGCGTTCCGGCCTCGCTGTCCGTATGCCGCGCCGGTATGTGCCGGCCAGTTGCCCGAGCTGCGGGAGAAGGATGATTCGATGACCGCCTGCGTGCGAATCGACGAGTTGGCGTTGGAAGTCGTGCGATGAGCGACGCTCCGCTCCTCGAGGTCACCGACCTCACCAAGGAGTTCACCGTCAAGTCGTCCAAGGGACTCCGCTCGGTCGTCTCCACGGTGCAGGCCGTGACCAAGGTGTCGTTCTCGATCGGTGAGGGTCAGACGCTCGGGCTCGTCGGAGAGTCGGGGAGCGGCAAGACGACCACCGGCCGATGCCTGCTGCGGTTGATCGAGCCGACGTCCGGTTCGGTGCGCTTCCGGGGCGAAGAGCTCGTCGGGATGCCGAGAGAGGACCTCCGCAAGTTGCGGCGACGGATGCAGATCGTGTTCCAGGATCCGCAGGCGTCGCTCGACCCCCGCCTCACCGTTGGCTCGGCGATCTCGGAACCACTGCGCATCCAGCGCATCCCGGGCAACCATGACGAGCGGGTGGCAGAGCTGCTGAACATCGTCGGTCTGGCCCCGGATCACGCCCGCCGCTTCCCGCACGAATTCTCGGGGGGACAGCGCCAGCGCATCGGGATCGCACGCGCCCTCGCCCTCGAGCCCGATTTCATCGTGCTCGACGAGCCCGTCTCCGCGCTGGACGTCAGCATCCAGGCCGGCGTGGTGAACCTGCTCCAGGACCTCCAGGAGCGGCTCGGACTGTCCTACCTGTTCATTGCCCACGACCTGTCGGTGATCCGGCACATGTCGAACATGGTCGGGGTGATGTACCTCGGCAAGTTGGTCGAGATCGCGACGGCCGAGGACATCTACACCCGGCCGACCCACCCCTACACCCAGGCGCTGCTCTCGGCGATCCCGGAAGCCGATCCCGAGATCGAGCGGACTCGCCATCGGGTCGTGCTCACCGGCGACGTCCCGTCGCCGATCAACCCGCCGTCGGGCTGTCGGTTCCGGACCCGCTGCCCCAAGGCCCAGGAGCAGTGCGCTCACGAGGAGCCCGAGTTGATCGATCGCGGCTTCGGTCACCCGGTGGCGTGCCACTTCCCGTCGCTCGACATCAGCGAGTTGGTCACGGGGAGCCCGGACACCTCCGGCGCGAGCCGATAGGCTCGTCGACCGTGCGTTCGTTCCTCACCACCGTCACCGTCATCGTGAACGTCGTTTCGTTGTTCGCCATGGTCGCCGGCATCCTCATGCACAGCGGGCGTGGCGGTGGTCTGTCCGACATGTTCGGTGGGGGCGGAGGAGCTGCGCTCGGCTCGACCGCCGCCGAGCGCAACCTCAACCGGATCACCACCGTGTTGGCGATGACGTGGGGACTGTCGTGCATCGCCCTGGGGTTGTTCCTGCGCTGAGCGCAGCCGGTCAGCTGGCCAGCGA
>JAWKHV010000016.1:0-128134 GCA_041394645.1 Ilumatobacteraceae bacterium
GTGCGTTTCCCGGCAGGTTTACGTTGCTGGTGGGGGCCAACAACGCCGGCAAGACGTCGGTGTGCGAGGCGTTGTACCTTGCGCACCACCATCGCTTCCCACAGCTGCCACGGCCGAGCGCGGCGGCGTTGCGGCACGCCCGCGATGGGGACAGGGAGCTAACCGTCAAGTTCCGGTTGGACGACGATCCGATCACCGAAGGGCCGCTCGGACAGGTGCTGCGGGCTCGCTCAGCGAAGTCGGAATACGAGTGGACGCGAACGCTGTCGAGTTCGTTGGGCCGCATCCGGGTGTCAGGCCTGGAGAACGACGACACGAGCGGGCTTCGGCTGATCTATCTGCCGGCCCACCGGAACCCGGTCGACGAGCTCGCCCGCCGTGACTCCGATGTCGTTGTTGAGCTACTCCGGGCTGAGCAGCAGCGCTTGAAGGGGCATCGAAACCTCGGATCGGTCCGTCGGCACGCCGAGCATCTGCTCGAGGCGTTGGCAAAGAACGCGCTGATCGCGTCGTTGGAGGAGCGGGTGCAGGGGGTGATGACCGACCTGTCGGGAGGTGTGGCGCGCCAACACCCGTTCATCGGCGGCCAGCTTGTCGACGACCGGTTCCTCGCTCGGGTTCTGGAGGTCCTTCTCGCCCCGGAACTATCACGGCCGTTGGCACAACGCCTCGAGCTGTCCGGGCTGGGTTATGCGAACCTGCTCCACCTCGCCGTCACGCTCGCTGCCATACCGGACGCTGTCGCGCAGGCGAAGCAGCCCGAACCCGTCCCCGCCACAGACGATGCGAGCGACCGCGAACGCGAAGAGGCTGGCCGGGCGGAGACCAGGGAAGCTGATGAGCGCGCCGAGGCGAACGAGGACTCCTTCTACAAGGACCGGTTCCACGCAACGATCGTCATCGAGGAACCCGAAGCGCACCTGCATCCACAGCTGCAGCACGGGCTGATGAGCTATCTACGGCGCACGGTCCGCGAAAGGCGCGAATTGCAGGTCATCGTGAGTAGCCACGCCGGTGACTTGATCGCCGCATGCGATCCCGCGGAGATCGTGGTCTTGCGGCGTACCGGTGTCGGACGGCGGGCGCTACCGCTCAAGGACCTGCCGGCCACTCCGACCGCCCAGGCACGCACCTTGCGGATGGTGAAATTGCACCTCGACGCGTCACGGTTGGCGGCACTGTTCGCGGAGCGGCTCGTGCTCGTCGAGGGAATGAGCGACGTCATGCTTCTCCGCCAGTTCGCGCACCAGTGGGCTGGCGGCGATCCATCCAGGCAACGGTTCGTCGAGGCACTCACGATCGTGCCGATCGGCTGCAAGGTCGGTGAATGGCCGGTGGCCCTCCTCGCCAGCCGAGGTTTCGAGCTCGCCGAACGTGTCGGGGTACTCGTCGACAGCGACCAACGGAACCAGCTCGAGCCGACGAAACCGGCATGGGTGGATGGCTACGACACGGATCGGGTCCGCTATGTCCAGAGCCACCCGACCCTCGAACCGTCCATGGTCAACCCGGGGACGATTCCGCTCATTCAGACGGTCCTCGAACAGATGGACATCTCACCCCCCGCACCCCTGGACGCCGAAGCGATCGACGCACTGTTCCGCGGCCGCGTCACGGTCAACGGCATCCGCCAACCAGCCGGGTCCGCGGCATCGCGCAAAGGAGAGTTCGCCACCGAGCTTGCCGCACAACTCACCGTGCACACCGGAATCGAAGTCCCCGAGCACCTCGTGGAACTCCTCGAGTTCGTCTACGCCGGGTTCGAGCCACCCGCTCCGCTGCCAACAACAGCCGTACCCGGCACCGATGACGACGCGCCGGCGCCCTTTTCTGAAGGGCGGGGTGGGGAGGACGGGGCGACGTCTGGGGACACGTGAGACCGTCGCTGCTCCGAGAGCAGATCCTCGCCGCGACCTCCCACCACAAGCTCGTCTACGTCGACGCCGGACCGGGATCCGGGAAAACCACGATCCTCGTCGAACGATTCGGTGTGGTGTCCGGCCGCTGCGCCGTAGGCGGCAGTGGGGTCCTAGCGTTGAGTTTCACCCGGGCGGTCACCGCGGAGCTCCGGGCCAGGATCGTCAGCCGATGGGGCCCCCAGGCCCTCACGGGCGCCAGCCGGGTCAGCACCATCGACGGCGAACTCTTCCGGCTTCTCGGGTGGTTACTCCGCCACGAGCTGGTCACCTGGCCAGGTGGATTGATCGAACTGAACGGGCCCCTCGACTCCTGGGTGGGGACGGACGGTTTCGGGCAGGTCAGCGATCCGCGCTTTACGTGCTACCTGCCCGGGTTCGTTGACGGGGTAGTCGGGCCGGCCGTCGCGGCCCTCTGAGCCCGACGAACCAAGGCTCGGCTTTACGAGCAAGACGAAACTGAATCGCGAGCTACAGGAGGGCAGATTCACGCACGCGGACGTACGCCGGATTCTGCTCGGTGCTCTGGGCGACGAGACGATCCGAGACCGGGTCGGGCCGACATCGAAGGTCGAGTCGCGCACCTCTTGGTCGACGAAGTGTTCGACGCTGACCGAGCAGACTTCCAGCTGATCCGCGTGCACTGCGAAGCTGGTGCCCACGTCACCGTGGCCGGCGACGTGTGGCAAGCCCTGTACGAGTTCCGCAAAGCCAAACCGCTGAAGGTCCGCGAGGGCCTCGGGCGACCTGGATTCGAACCGCTGACCGTGCATACGTCGCACCGTTACACCCAGGATCAGACCCGTGATCTCGCGATCGCGCTCCGATCGAGGGCTGTCACGGTGCCGCCGGCCGAAGATCCCTCCGTCGCCATCGCCCTGAACTGGGACCATCTGGGGCCGCAGGACCGGACGTGTTGCCCGGCTCGTTCGGTGCAGTGAAGAACCAGACCGACGCGCTGCTCGAGTTGCTGGTCGACTACCTGTTGTCGACCCGCCTCGGCAGTACCGCACGGAATAGAGACCAAGCCGTCGAGACCCTCAAGCTGCAGGGGGACGCCAAACTCGCCGTCACCGACGTGTTCCGGTCGATCGCCGGGACCTCCCCAAGCTGCCAACAGGCACTGACCGTCTCGCGGCGTTGCGTGGGATCGCGGGACAGCTCGGTATCCGCAAGATCAAGGCCCTCGGAAAGGGTAAAGGAAGCCAGAGCCGAATGGCGAATCGATCGATGCACCGAACGCATCGCGTCGACCGTGGTACACGTACACGGCATCAGCGCTCATCAGGCCAAAGGCTGCGAATGGGACCGTGTCGGGGTGTGCCCCACTGACGAGCACCAGGCCGCTCGACTCGCCGCTCGTGCTTGACTGCGCCGAGCACCGAGCAATGTACGTAGCGCTCACCCGAGGGCGCATGAATACGGGACTGATCGAGCTGATTCACGATCCGCCTACCTGGGCCGACGACTGACCTTCCCGATACAGCCGGCGTTGCCGCTCGGCCACTTATCGTTGACGGACGCGCCCGGGTCGCCTGCCGACTGTCATCTCGCGCTCACGGACTCACGCGGACCGCGGCCGCCGGCAGCGGCGTTCAGGCCGACATCGACTGATCGGTGTTCGTCCAGTGGTCGTTAGGGCCGAGGATGTGCTGCACGACGGCCGCTCGGTCGCCGACACGCCAGAGGGCGTCCGCGGGCGAGTCGGGCAGCAGGGCGGCTTCGACGTCGCTGAGGCCGAGGAGGTCTCTCGCGTCGGGGATCTGGTCGGGTGCTTGTTGGAAGAAGACGCGGGTACCGGTGTCAGCGAGGAGGCCGGCGGCGACCTTCTGAGCCGCTGACCCGTCGGCGGCCTGGCGCGGAGGTCGGAGAGCTTGTGGCACACGAGGATGTTGCAGATGCCCCAGTGGCGGCAGAGTTTGAGGCAGGCCTGGAGGTGCTTCACAGTCCACTCGTTCTCGAGCAATGCCCACACTTCGTCGTCGACCTGCAGCCCGCGTCGTTCGCCCCGCAGGGCGGTCATGGCCGATGGAGCCAGGAGGTGGCGGCCATCATCACGAGTGGAGCGCTTCGCGGTCCTCGAAGACGGCGGAGAGGTCGATGATGACGCCGAGTCCGTTGTCCCAGTCGATGGCGACGGTGGTGGGGCCGTCGAACATGCCGCGCAGGGTGCGGGTGAGGAGCTTGTTGAGGTTGAACGTCAACGGGTTCGCTGCGGCTCGCAGCTCGAGTTCGGTGAGCCGGACGAGTTCGGGGTGAGCGAGTAGCTCGGCGGGGAGTTCTGCGATGACGTGGGCGAGGTCGTGGAGGTCGAACACGAGTCGTCGTCCGGCGAGGTGCTCGATCGCTCGGGGATGAGTGCTTCTTCGGCGGGTTCGAGCCGTTTGTCGGCGACGATGGCGAGCATGCCGGTGACGAGTTTCTGTCGGCCGAGCAGTCCGCCGGTCTGGTCGCCGGGGGCGGGGTCGAGCGGGTTGAGGCGGTGTTGGCCGCCGGGGTGGAGCTTGATGACGGGGATGCCGAGCGCTTCGCCGAGGGGTCCGTATTCGCCTTTGGGGTCGTTGATGGCGATGAACCGTCGCCGGCCGTAGACGGCGATTTCTCGGTGGAGGAAGGCTTTGACGGCGGCGGACTTTCCTTTGCCGGGTCGGCCGGCGATGAGCATGTTGGAGTCGGTCAGCAGGGCGCCGTAGAGCTCGAACGGGTCGTAGAACCATCCGGACCCGCCGGCGGACCAGTTGACCCCGAGGTATGGGCCGGCGGTGGAGGGGCCGGGCCCGGTGTGCCACGGGTACAGCGAGCACAAGTTGGCGGTGGTGGCTCGGTGGCGGGCGACGGCGAGACCGTGGCTGCGGGGCCGCAGGATGCTCACGGGGCGACCTTTCGTTGGGCGAGGGTACGGCCGAGGGGAAGGCTGGCAGCCCAGGCGGCGCCGTGGCGGCCGTCGAGCGGGCGGAGCAGCACACCGGCGTGGGCGGCGGTCTGTTCGGCATCGGCGGCCAGGTCGTCGAGGCTGTCGAGGTCGGTGGCCGTGACGTGGAAGAACCCGGCATACGCGAGGTCGCCGTGGCCGGCGACGAGCTCGTGCTCGCGTTGTTCGACTTCGTCGCGTTTGCGGCGGTCGGCGGCGCGGATGCGGAATCCGTGCTTGGCCTTGGTCGCCTCCGCGGTCTCAAGGGCGATAGCGGCTTCGTCGATGGCCCGTGCTGCGGCGGAGGGGGCGACGGGTTCAAACACGATGTTGATGGTGCGGGTGCCGTGGATGCCAAGGAGCACGAGATCCATCCAGGCGGCGGGGACGTCGAGCCGAGGCCATGCTTCGATCCAGTAGCTGCGGTGGATCGAGCCGTCGATCTGGACGTGGGCGAAGTCCTCGGCGACGACCATCGGTGCGAGGTCCCCGGCGGAGATCCCGACCGCTGATGCCAGCGACCACAGCTGGGTTCTGGTGATGGGTGCGTTGGTGGGATGGGATCGGGTTCGGGTGGCGGTGGTGATCTCGACCGGGCTGAGTGGGGGATCGACGTGGAGGCCGGCGGCTTCGAGGCGGGCGGTGAACAGCCGGAGCTCGTCGCACAGGGCTTCGATGCCGGCGGCGAGCGTGGCGCTCGTTTGGCGGCGTCGGGCGGACCTTGGTGATGTCGATGGTGAGGGTGAGGAGGACGTCGTGGGCGACCCCAGCGGGTGCGGCTCGTTCGATCAAGGTCCGGTAATCGCGCTGCGCGGCGGCAACCGGATCGGTGTCTCGGTCGTCTCGCTGGTCATCGGTTGTCGCGACGGTTGGGCGGGTGGGGGTGGTGGTGGACCATTCCTGCCATCCGACACGAGCGACAGCGGAACGTTCGCGGCAGAACCCTGCGAGTGCGTCGCCCCACAGTCCGACGCGGAGGTCTTGTTCGTTGGCGCCGGTGAGGGAGAACTGGCCGTCCCCACTGACTCGCAGGACGCCGGTGAGGTGTCCGCTGGTGCGGTCGTGCACGATCCCGATGCCGGCGACGCGTCCTTGGGTGGCCCAGGGTGCGGTGACTTCGAGGAGATCGAGGCCGTCGAGCTGAGGTGGGAGGTCGACGGGCTTGTGGTCGTTGGCGCCGAGCAGTGGGATCGGCCGGAACCATTGGCGATGGCGCCGTCGCATGAGCCAGGAGATGCGCAGCGGGATGAGTTCGTGGAGCGGGAGTCCGTTGACTCGTTTGAACGCGATCACTGCGGCGACGGCGATGGGGGCGAGGGCGTAGGGGAAGAGTCGGGCCATGACTCCGGCGAAGCTGAGTCCGCCGCCGATGCCGAGGGTGATGACTTGGCTGGCGGGCATGGAGCCGAACAGTCCGGCCCGCACGAGGGGCGGGAACCGGTAGCGGCGCGGGTCCTGCCGGGCGGTGGTGTGGGCGGTAATCAGAAGCGTCCTTTGGGATCGGTGGCTGGCGGTGCCGGGGCCGGTTTGGCGTCGGTGTCAGCGATGGGAAGGGTTTGTTGGGCTGTGGTCGGATCGAAGCGCGCAGCGGACGGCGGTGTACCGCTGCCCGAGGCGGCCGATGCGGCGGCGCTCGCGGTGCTCGCCACGGTTGAGGCCGCGACGGTGACACCAGCTAGGACCGGGGCGACGACGGCGCCCGCTGCCGCGGCGCCTCCCGCTGCGCCGGATGCGGCGTTGCTCGCCGATCCGGCACTACCCGCTCCTGAGACGCTGACGGTGCTGGCTCCCCCTGCGCTGCTTCCCGTCGAAGGGCCGGTGCCGGCGAGACGGTGGCCGACTCCTTGGAGGTAGTACGAGTACTGCATGCCCTGCATCCCGGTGCGCAACGGTGCGGAGTGGATGCCCTGGGCGATGACGGCGGCCTCGACGATCGGGACGAGCTTGATCACTAGGAACGGCATGAACGCGGCGAGACCGAACACGATGATCCCGGTGACGAGGGTGGAGAACTCCGCCAGGCCGTTGTCGACCACCCCATCGCCGGGTTGACCGGTTGCGCCGAGTCCGCCGAGAGCTCCGAGTCCGACAGCGAGGGCCATAGCGATGGCGATCTTGGACACGATCAACCCGGCGAGCAGCTCGAGGGTTCGTCGCCGCACGGAAGCGAGTGCGGGCCACACCGACGTCGCCCAAGCGAGGGGTGCGAGCGCGACGACGAGGTAGACGAGGGCCTCGCGTACGAACAGCACGATCCATAGCATCAACATCCCGATCATTCCGAGCAGCAGCACGAGTGGGGCGAGGAACGATTCGGCTGGGATCGTGGTGGACACGACCAGGAGCCCGTCGACGGCGTTGACGGCCTTGTCTCGCGTGAGGTCCCAGATGCCGTTGGAGATGCTGTCGCACAGATCGATAGCGACCTGGGCGAAGCCGACGGTGAACAGGATCCCGGCCACGGCGGCGGGAGTGCTGAGGAACAAGCGCTTGACCAGCTCCATCGGCCGGCCCTGGAGAACGCCTTGGATGAGCGCCAGCAGCAGGAAGATGCCGAGCAGACCGGTGGCGACACCAACCGCGGTGAGGTACGGGGCGCCGGCGGAACCGGAGAACCACTCCGATGTCAGCGTCGGGGAGGTGGTGCGGTCCATGATCGACCATACGAAGGTGACGAGTTGGACGAAGCCCTTGGCGAGCCAGTCGGTGATGCCTCCGACGACGGTGTCCCATGCCCAACCGGCCGCCGCTGCGAATGGTGTCGACAGGAAGTTGACGATGTCGTCGAACGGGTTGAGATCGATCGCGAACAGGGGCATGGTCACAATCCTTCGTGCGCGACGACCGGGGCGAGACGGGCGACCGTGAGGTGCGTCGTCGACCGAGGACGGCAGCGCCAACCTGTTCGCCGTCGGCGTAGGGCCCGGAATCCACGCTTCGTCGATGGAGCCACCCGCCGTCGTCGGCGGGCTCGAGGGTGACGTGCACGGTCCGCCACACCTGTTCCACCAGACCGCCCGACGGATGGGCGAGCACGGCGACGGTCCACGGCAAACCGTCACGTCGCTGCTCGAAAGCCGGGTGGTCCTCGATCCTGCGGTGAGCGGAGCTTCGACCCAGACGTATTCCCTTCGACGGGATGGGCGAGCTCCGACATTGCCTTGCGCGGTCTCGTCGAGCGTTGGCGGCCTGTTGCGCAAGTGCTTCCGGGGTGACGAGCTTGCGGAGACCGTGTCGCCCGACCGGCGAGTGTGCGAATAGCTCGCCGGTCGACGCGGACGTACCGCACTGCAGTCGTGGCACCGCGCCCTCGGTGGCCGCCAATGGTTCGGTCGGGTGGGGGTGAGTTGGAGTGGCGCCGGCTTCGGTGCCGGACGCGGGGGAGTTGACGGTCTTGTCGGATCTGGGTAGTACGCGAAGGCCGCCACGCTGACGACGGTGAGGGCGCCGAGAGCGACCAGCCACGGTCGTCGGCGCGACGGCCCGGCCATCAGCCGCCCGCCTGTCCGGCGGCGAAGAACGTGTTGATCGCCACGACTGCGAGGCCGGTCAGCAATGCGCCGATCGCGCCGCCTGCCACGTACTGGCGGCCGTCCTCGGCCCGGCCCATGTTCCCGGTCTTGGCGCCACCGCGCCACAGCGCTGCGCCGTACACGAAGGCGCCGAGACATGCCATCAGCGACAGCCACATCAGCCAACCGATGATCTGGGAGACCAGCGCAATTCCGGGAGGCCAGCCTGGGAGGGCGTCCCAGCGACCTGAGCGAACGCAGCGGTCGGCGCAGTGACGGTGAGACCGACGGTCGCCGCGCCGGCCGAGAGCCGGCGGGCGAGCCGCCGGGGGAACGTGGAACGCGGGTGCATGGGATCCTCCTGAAGCGGACGGCCGCCGGTCGCGTGGCCGTCACTTCCTGTAGGTGCACGGTGCTCGCAGCTGGTCCCCCGGGTGGACCGAATTGGGATCGGCCGGTTGATGTCGGGCACCTCGAAGCGTGTGGTCGTCAAGGCTCCCCGCATCGCTGTTCGTGCTCTCCCTGGGCTTGCTCGCCATCCCGCTTGTCATCGGCGGAACGGTGGTTCGCAGGCTGTCGGAGGTGGCGGACCTTGCTGTCATTCTCGACACCATCCGCACGCTCGAATCGGGAGGCCGATACGACAGCCCGAAGAATGCGGGCGGGGCCCCCAGGCGCTACCAGTACATCGACTCCACCTGGGACAACTACGCCGGCTACCTGTCCGCCTACCTCGCCTGAGACACAGGGACGAACGGGCTGCGCTCTGACGTACAACGGGTGCTCGACACCTACGGGGACGTCGGCTATGTCCCGATCAGCTGGTACCGGGCTGCGGCCATCATCAGCCATCCCGAGGACCTCGACATCGTTCCGATGCCGAGTGCGGCAACCGGGCTCACCGTTCGGGAGTACCAGACCCAGCTGGCTCGAGCTCTGCCACCAGGAGCTCGCCGAGTCTTCGCCGCACCGTCCACGACAGCACAGAGCACCACGACGATCGTCGAGCTGATGCATCGCACCGCCTGAGCCATCGTCGACGTGTTGTCGTCAACAAACGCCTGTGCCGGGGCGACCGATGTCGGAGTCGACGGATACGCACTGCCGATCTCACGGGCGATCATCGACGCCAACCCGACGATGCTCAACGCGCCATCATGATCACCTGGCCATCGATATCATGGTCCCGACCGGTACGCCTGTCTACGCAGTGCGCGAGGCGGGACGGTCGCCCGAATCGTGAACTGGCCAAACAACTGCTGACCGTCGGGCGTTGCGACGAGACCTGCGGCGTCGTATTCCCATCAACGGAGACGACGGCGGCCGCTGGATCTACTGCCACGGCAGCCAACTCAACGTCACCCTCGGCCAGCAAGTCGCCGCCGGCCAAGTCATCATGTGGTCCGGCGACACCGGCCGATCGGGTGCGCCGCACCTCCATCCTCGAGCTGAAGGTGCTCGGCGAACGCCGCTGGTCCTGCCCTGCTAGGTGGCCTCTACGAGAAACGAGTCCGAGCGTTGGCGGCACCGCCGTCCGGCGGTTGCAGCTTCTGACCGAGCGGCAGGCTGCCCAGATCGTCGTCGCGATCCAGCGGCAGCCGGGCCGCCATTTCTGATGCGGACGAACCGCGGGACTTGCTCGATGGTGCCATTCGTGGCTGCCCGTGCATGTCACCGCGCCTCACGTCGCTGGTTCGTAGCCCCCACGTCGGCGCGCTGTGCACCCGAGGTCGTCGACCGCGCTGACCACTCGTACCCGGGCATTTCAGAGCACCCGACAGCGCCAGGCAGCGATCGACCATACGGCACGGCCAGATCGGCTCGGGTGGTAGGCAAGCCTTCAGGGCCACCCAGGATTCCCGACTTCTTCGCGAACGGCACCGGGACCACAGCCTCGCCTGTTCCTCGACGTCGGGACGATGCAGCATTTATCGGCGCAGCTGTCGGAGCGAAGAAGATCGTAGATCAGGACCGGACGGTTCTTGCATCTGCTAGCTTCGGCGGGTACCGCAAAGGTGTATGGGAACAGCCAGCGTTTGCTGAAACGCGCATCAAACTGACCGACAACCTCTCCTTTCTGTTCAAGCAGATCTATCGACCCGGTTTCCGGCGCTGTGCCTCGTGGGGCGGTAATCGGACTACTCTGAGGCGGGGTCGGCCGCTTCGGATGTGACGGGATTGGCTGCGATTGGGATATGGTGTGACATCCGTGGCTGTCGCAGCGTTCGCTCAATTCCGGAGATCAGGGATGGCCAACACTTCGGCCTTCTGGGACGACGACGCGCCGAGCTCAGAACGTGTGATCAGTACGTCAGACCCAACCTCAATATCGTATTTCAGTACCTGTTATCGCACTCGTGGATGCGAATGGGCGCACCGACTTCGTTGACGAATCATTCTTCTCAATTAAACGCGCCGACGCATGTGGGTGGACCAGATCCGTTGTGCTATTTCAGCGTCGCCAGGCGGTGAGTCAGCAGGATTTACATGATCGGACGATTTGTGCTGAGGTGCCGGTCGGGTCCGTCGAGGTTCGTAGCGCCCGGTGGGGTCATCGGTCGGGGTTGGCTCTTGAACCCGCCTGCCACCTTCGGTTTGTATCGCATGAATTCGGCCCGATTAGCAGCGGCTTCCGCTTCCTTTCGAAGCTCCTCCCAGGCGGCCATGCGCGATCCGTCCTTCTCGGTGTTCTCGGCCTCGAGACCGATTTCGTCGCAGCAGTAGATGGTCGTGGATGAAGTCTGGTGGGCCGACTTCTTTGGCCGACGAGCGAGACGGTATGCGGCAGGTCTTGTGGGTGGTTCCGGACTAGTCATCTCAGTGAACTATGCTGGCTCGTTCGCCCGCCGGTGTTTAAATTGGAGGACCGACTATCACGGTCGATAGTTGTAGAGTTGGACTCCGCTGAAATTGGAGATGTCAGCGTCCATTCAGGGCCGGTCTTATTCGATAGGATCTCGCCCGGCGCTCACATGATCAGGATTCGAAGCTGGTTCTCCTCGGAAGCGGTCATGTCGCATCAGCTAGACGTGTGAATTTGTGAGGTAGTGCCAGGCGGCGAAGCACGTTTGGTCTTATCATGCGGAGATCGTCGTCCCGACCTCCTGGATTTCTGCTAGTGACCATTGTGCCGCGCCGGTTCTGGGTCTTTCGGCCGTTGTCGATTTCGCCTGCGAGTGTCATATATCGCACCAGCTACTGCAAGGTAGCCACATCGACCTTTTTGGGTGACGCTCCTCCCGTTTCCCGGAGACTTGGGGTGCTTGGACACCACACAGGTCCGGGACATAGCAGAGGTCCGGAACACCTCCGGCGCTTTGCTCGGAATCGATGGGCCGCCCCCACGGCTACTGATTCTTCTCTCCGTCGCATCGAGCATCACCACTGCCCCGCCCAGCGCGAGTGTGATACCGCCGACAACGCGAGCGCTGCGGCGGTTCGTGTCCTCAGCTCGCGCTTCGTTGGCGTTGCCGGTCTGCTCGAGCTGCACAAGGCAAGTGCTCGACCAGTCGCGACATCCATCTCGATCCGGCGCGACCGTGCCATCGGAGTATGCCCATGAGTAGCCAGCGGCGACGTCGCGGTGGAGAACAACGGGCTGCGAACTCCAGCCGAACGCATCCACGAGCGTTAGCGTACGAGCGGTTGTCGGTAGTGGGGATCCCTCGACGGCACCGGAGGAGGAGGTCGAGGTCGGTGGCAACGGACGGGCTGAGGAAGTAGCGCGGCGAGCTCGCATCGGGAGGAGAGGCGGTGTGCCGCTTCGGGATCTCCAGCCGAGTTTCGTTCGTAGGAAGATGAGACGTTGCGCCAGGCCTTGTCGGCGGAGCCGTTGGGCCAGATCATGGTTCGGATGGTGTCGGCGGTCTGGCCGTGGCGGTGGAGGGCAAGGTAGATGCCGAGTTCGAGTTCGGTGGGGCGAAGGGAGACGTCCAGCCCGTCAACGCCGACCGGCCCGAGGATCCTGAAAACGACGGCCGGCGGTGCCGCGCCCATCGGTGAGTCCGCTTGTGCTTCGGTCGTCGACGCGTCGACGACGGGACCTGGCTCCGGCTCGACCACGTTGGTGACTCTCGGGACGATTGCCGCGTCATCGGGCCCAGGATCGTCCTGTGGCGCTGCGGCTGGGTCGGTGTCGGCGGTGTTGAGATCGCCGGTGTGGGTGTCGTCGCCGGATGCATGATCGAGGAAGGTGGCAATCGTTGCTGACGTCCCGGCGGACACTCGGACCGGTGTCAGGTTGAGTCCGAGGGCCTCGATGCACGTTGCCTGGGTCGTGCACGCGATGTTCCAGGCTTCCGAGCGGCTCGCTCCGATGATGATGACTACGGCCCCGGCCTTGGCGTCGGCCAGCTCGACGAGTCGTTGAACGTCTTCGCCGTTCGAGTGTTCGGCATCGATGATGACGGCAACGGGGGAGTGCGGGTCGTTCTTGCTGCGGGCCGAACGGAGCGCGAAGACGGAGTCGAGTCGGCTGTGGGCGAGGTGGGCGTGGGCGGACTCGCGGCGTTCCCGGAGCCAGTGGGCGGCTTCGTCCGCGGTGACGGTCTGTACCCATTCGAGGTGTTCGATGCCGTCGAGCGGGAAGGCGCACAGGAGCGAGTTGGTGACGTCTTTGAAGTGCGTGGACCCGAGCTCGAGGCAGATCGATCGTGCGGTGTCGAGGGCAGCGGGTCGGTCACCGGAGATGGTGATGACGCCTGGGACTTCGAGGTTGAGGAGGACCTCGCTCTCGCTTTGGGTTCCGATGGTGACGAGTGCCGGGCAGGGGGCGGTCACATCGGTCTCGATGGGAGCGAGGTCTCGGGCGCGGTGCCAGCTGCGTCCGTCGTTGGGGGTGGTCCATCCGTCGACGAGTTGTGGGCGGGGTTCGGTCCAGAGGATCTCGATGCCGTCGTCACTGACTTGAACGCAGAGCGGGATGGGGAACGGCCGGTTCGGGCGTGGGCGAAGTTGGGAGGAGAGGCCGCGCAGCGTTTCGGCTGCCCATTCGACGTTCGAGGCGCCTGGTGTGGTGCGCATGACGAGATCGATGTCGCGGACCGGTTCGGTGGGAGGGCGTTCGGTGTGACGTCGCCGTTCTCGGCGGAGGGTTGCGGCGAGGGCGATCATGCCGGCGGCGAGCGCGGCAGGGCCTTGCCATCCGATTCGGTGGGCGAGTGATTCCATGCGGCCGTTGCTTCGAGGAGTTGATGGAGTTGTCGAGGCCGGCACGGCTTCTGGGCTGCTCGATGGCGAGGTGTCGGGTGCGGCAGGGCGGGAGGGCGCGGGGACGCTCGGGGCGCTGTCCGGTGTCGAGCTGTCGGCGTGTTCGTCAGCCGTGTCGGGGATCGGGTCGGTGTTCGTCTGTTCTTCGACGTCTGCTTGCTCTGGCGCCGACGCGGTGGTGTCGGGCGGCTCGTTCGTGGCTTGTGGTGCGTCGGAGTCGGGTTGCGCGGGTGGAAGGGTGATCGTCGTGCCGATGGGGATGTCGGAGGGGTTCTCGAGGTTGTTGAGTTCGGCGATGTGCCAAATGAGGTCGGCGTCGACGTGCCCGTAGTGGGTGTCGAGGATGTCCCAGAGGGTGTCGCCGGGGACGATGACGTGAGCCGACCAGGTGGCCTCGCCTTGCTCAGCGGGGACGGACCCAGGTGTGGCGGGGAAAAGTTCGGGCCACACGATGGTCTGGCCGGGGTAGATGCGGGAGGGTTCGTCGATGGTGGGGTTGGCGTCCTGGATGAGTCGGATCAGGTCGCGGTCGCAGAAGCCGTAGTGCCCGGTGGCGAGGTCCCAGAGGGTGTCACCCGTCTCGACCGCAACGGACGACTCCACCGTTGCCAGCGTCAGCGCGGCAAGGGCGGTGGCTGTGGACGTGCTGTCGGCGTATCCGAAGCCTCGGAACATGCTGGCGTCGATGTGCGGGAACTGGGAGTTCGTGCCGGCGGTCGAAGAGGCTTCGTGGTCGTAGTGCTGGGCGATCCGGAGCAGATGCGGCGGTTACCCCGGCCGCTGCGACGTTGAGGAGGCGACGGTGATCGCCGCTGCGGTGCTGGCGTCGAGTAGCCGGCGGCGAAGCGCTGGCACGGCGACGAACCGGGTGATCGCTCGAACGGTGCGTTCGATTGGGACGAACCGAGTGGCGGCTGCAAGCTCGACAACGAGCGCAAGAAGACCGACGACGGCGACGTAGGCGGCGAGACCGATGCCGGTCCATCGGGCGAGTTCGATCGCAGCGTCGGCGGCGGATGCTCGTTGATCCAATCGAGTGGGTGGGCCCAGTCGAGGAAGGCGGTGCGGGTGGCTGCTCGGAGGGCGAGGAACCCGGTGAGGGCAGCGAGAGCGAAGGCTGCGTAGCCGAGGGTCGGATGAGACGGCGCAATCAGCTCCGGCGAGACGGATGATGAAGACGATGAGCAGCGAGGTGGCGGCGGCGAGGGCGATGCTGGGCCGAACGGGGCCGCGCCTGGCCGGGACAGGAGTGCGTTGAGCTGGCCACCAGTCCCATCGAAGGGCCTGGCGTGGGCGGGGATGGCGAGGACGTAGGCGAGCAGTACGAGTACGGGTGTGATGGCGCCGAGCCCGGCGCCGATGAAGCGCCGTATTTGACGTCACCGAAGCCGAGGCCGTGCGGTCGCAGAGGTGGGCGACGAGGGTCGCAGCGCAGCCAACGCTGCGGCACCGGCGGCGGCGCCGCCCACGGTGCCGGAACGCCAGATGGGCGCGACGGCGGCAAGTTCGAGGGTGAGGGCGAGCCCGGGGATGACGATTCGGTCAGGCAGCCGGCAGGTGTTGGCATCCGATCGTGCAGCTTTGATCACTGGTATCGACCAGGGCAGGACAACGAGGAGAAGCGCGGAGGCACTGGCGTTCATGTGTTGGCGCCGTTGGGGAGGAGCCGCGGCCGAACTCGTCGACGGGGTACGAAGTAGTCGGGGACGTGACGGTGAGTGGGCCGAGCGGGAAGGTGCCCATTGGGGTGCCGAGGTAGGTGAGGTCCCAGGTGCCGGCTTGGCCAGTCGATGCGAGGGTCTGGTGGTGTCGCCGTGACTTGGGGTTGCCAGATACCGCCTGGCTCGTCTTCGGAGCCGCACCTGCGGAAGTGATCGTTGTCGGCTCCGGCTCCGTCGACGGTCCAGGCAAGGTTGACCGTCGGACCGATGCGTCGGCGGTCCAGCTGCGCGGAGTCGACGGTGATGGCAACGGTGCCGGGATCGGTGCACCAGAGCCACGTGTCGAGCCCGGTGATCCGCCGAGCACGGCTGCTGGGTTGAGAGCTGGCTGCAGGGTGAGGACTTCGTCAGCTGCGAGGGCGAGCTCTCCGAGCGTTGGTGGGGCTTGCGGAGGTTGGGGCGGAGGGTCGCCGGCATGAGCCGCCACGGTTTGGTCAGGAGGCGTTCGCGGTCGCGCTGTTGATCAGGAACACGGTAAAGGCCTGTCCGATCTCGGTGGTGGTCCCAGTCGTTCGAAGGCGGCGAGTCCTCGGGCGATGTCTTCGTCGACGGTCCAGGCGAGACGAATCCATACGATCGGTGTCGCCGACCGGCACCGTGCGGTCGGGTGCCGGGCTTCGCGACGATGACGCAGGAAACAGCGGATCCCTCGTCGAGCCGGCACGTCTTGGTCGCTGCCGCCCCATCAGGGAGACCGAGGATCGTGACGGCGAGAAGCCCGACGATGAGCGCGAGTCGTCATCGATTTCCGGGCACAAATGCCGGCGGTGGCTTGGTCGAGGATGCGCCATTCGGCACCGGGGGCTTCGCGCACGAGCGTGGTTCGCGTTCTGACGTTCTGACCGGTCAGGGTGTCGATGGCGATGTCGGCTTGAACGACTCCGTTGGCATCGACGATCTGGCCCGGGGAGGCGCTTCGTCGCACGGTGACGAGCACGGTCACGATGTGTGTCGTCTCGATCGTCTCGCCCTGCTCGGTCTCCTCGATGGCGACGTCGTCGGTGAGCACAGAATGTATGGGTCGGCCCCGGTGACACGTAGACCTTGGTCGACCAGGCTTGGAATCTGGGCCCGAAGCCCGGCGAGGCAGCGACCACCCTCGACGGGTGCGCAGATCGCGAGATAGGCGGACTCCTCCGCGTGGGGTGCGGCGTAGAGGTCCTGTCGCCGTCGACCGAGGATCTCGACGATGGTCGGCCAGTCCGTGCCACATCAGTTCGCTCGCTGCGTCGGGAGGCTCGGCGATGACGAGGGCGTCGGTGGAAGCAACCGTGGTGGTGGTGGTGCTCGGTGCTGCTGCAGTCGTTGAGACCACAACGGTCGTCGAGGTCGCGATGGTGTTGGTCGATGCGGTGGTGGCGGCCTGCCCGGAGGAGGACGTGGCGCAGCTGGTAAGTGTGGCCGCGAGTGTGGCGCGAAGGATGCGACTGGAGTTCACGGTGTGGCTCCTTGGAGACGTGGTGCTCCAGTGGCGGTCACCGTGACGTGGAGTGGTTCGCTGTCGCCGAGGAGGCGGAGCAGGCCGAGGTCGACGTCTGCTTCGAGGGTTACCGTGACCGCAGGTTCGTTGGCGGTGATCGACTGGCCGGTAGCCTGCGTGAGTCCCTGGTTGGCGATCGACTGCTCGACATTGCGTGGCGAGCTCCGGGTCGAGTTGGCGGTGCCGTCGTGACGGTAGGCAGCGACGTCGAGCATTCCGCGCCGGCCTGGGCTGCGCTGTCGGCTGCGGCGGCGAGGTTGCGACGGGCGGCGAACCCGGCGTAGAGATCGATGGTCAGACCACCGAGAACGAGGACGAGTAGGACGGCTCCGAGGGTCCGGCGTGACCGAGCCTGCGTCGTCGGGTCGGTCGCGGTTCATGGCGCATCGCTCGGTGAGATGGAGCGGTAGTCGTCGATCCGGGCGGTGGACGTGGCGGTCCACTCGAACGATCCGACGGTCCCGGCGAACGGGACCCGGATGGCGGGGATGGTGACCGTGACCCGAGCCGTCACTTCGCAGCCGCGACACCACTCGCCGGTGAGTTCGAGGGTGAGGTTGTCAATCCCGTAGTTGTTGGCGGTCTGATGGACGGCATCGTCCGCGATGGCGGCGCCGGCGGCTGCGTTGGGGGCGGTGGCGTAGAGGAGACTGCTTGCGCAGGCGGCGCTGGTGGCGATGCTCTGTCGTTCGGGCCATGGCGGTATCGAGAGCACCACGATCACGACCGGCAGCAGAAGGAGTCCAACGGCGAGCGGGATCGATCGCGGTGGATCGCGATCGTCTCGGCGGGTTTCCCTGGTCGCCGGCGCGACGAGTGTCGTGTCGTAGTCGGTCACGGATCCGAACCAGCCGTCGAAGTGCACGGTGGCGGTGGCGATCATGCGTGTGCCGTCGTCGACGCACGCGACGTGGACGCCGGTACCCATCTGTCCACCGAGGAGGTCGCTGAGCACGTTGTTGGCGCGTGCTTCGCATTCGAAGGTGCCGGTGGTGCTTCTCGAGGCCTGCTCCACGGGCGCGCCCTCGTCGAGCGCGGATCGCACGACGCCCTTGCCGTACTGGAACACGACGAGGTTCACGACGGCGGAGATGACGAGGAGCAGTACACCGGTGGCCACGATGAGTGGGACGAGCGCGGCGCCTCGATCACTGCTCGGTGTTCGCCGAGCGCCCGACACCTGGCGGCTGCCGGGGTCGGGCATCGTTGGCTCGTTCGTGCTCATCGTCGACGCAACCGCTCGAAGGTTCAGAGGCCGATCTGGGCGCGGACGTAGTTGACGACGTCGACTCCGAGGGCTTGTACCAGTGCCCCGATGGCGACGATCGCCACGACGCTCATGGCCGACCAGGAGAGGATCTCGACGGTCTCGACACCGGCTTCGGGGTCGGTGCCGTGGCGGCGGTCGCGGACCCAGCTGGTGGCCGAGATGAGCAGACGGTTCGCGTGGTGAGACATGGTGGGGTGCCTTTCAGGTGGTTGGGAGAGACGACGAGGGTCAGTGGCCGAACACGATCGAGGGGATCGCGGCGGCCACGAAGAGGATGAGGATCGGACCGATGACCATCACGAGCGGAAGGGCCATGGCGGTCTTGCGTTTGGCCATGGTGCGGGCGAGGTCCTCTCGGTGAGCGACTCGGGTGTCCTCGGCCAGTGCGAGCAGGGCATCGGGATCGCCGCCGCTGGACCATGCCGCGCCGTAGGCGCGGTAGAGGCGACCGGCGGCGGTTCCACGCGGTGTCGGTCGCGAGCGCATCGAGCAACGGGCCGGGTGCGGCGCCGGAACGGATTCGTGAGCCGGCGTCGCCGGCTCGTGGCGATGAGTCCGTCGGGCGTTCCCCGAGCCGTTCCAGGGCCCCGGCAGGGTATACGTGGAGGTATAGACGGCAAGGAAACCGGCTCACGGTGTACAACTCGCCGCGCATCACCTCGCCGCTTGGCGATTGCCGAGGCCACCCTCGCCCGCCACCGGGTCGCTCCCCACAGTCCCGCTGCGGCACTGATGACGAGGACTCCGGCGGCGTTGAGACCGAGCAGAGCAGCGAGGGCGAAACCAGCGATCAGGGAGCCGACGGTGTAGGCGAGCTGGCGGCGCCGATAGCCCTCGACACCGAGGTGGGCAAGCCCGGCGTGACGGAGGCGAAGCTCGGCATTCGCTTCGCTGGAGGCATCGATCAGCCGTGCGAGTCCGTCGGCGAGCGAGGAGACGATTGGTCCCCACACTCCGTTCGTTCCGGTCGGCTGCTCGGGTTCCGTGGTCCCCAGCCGGGCCCGCACCGCGATGGTGTAGGGGCAGAGCCGAGGCGCCAGCGGCTGGCGATGAGGCACCAGCGCGTGCACGGCGCAGCCCGCAGCGACCGCCGCACAGGTACTGGCGAGAAGAACCTGAGGATGCATCATCGTGCTGCGCTCTTCGCTCGGCCGAGGACGCGGGGTTCGCCGTCTATGCGGCCAAGCACCGTGATCAGCTTCCAACCACCCGACGCCATCCCGGCGCCCAACGCGATGACCATCCATCCGCCCGGGGAGCGGTAGAAGCCGCGATAGGCGTCATTGGAGATCACCAGGAACCCGAGCACGAGGAACGGCAGGATCACCGCCACGACGGCTTGGGAGCGGACCTCCATCTGGTTCGTGACGATCTGCTCTGCGGTCTGTACGTCACGCGAGACGTTGTCCGCCATCGACCGGAGGATCTCGATGATCACGCTCTGACCGCGTTCGTTGGCAGCGATGAACGCCTCGATCACCCGATCCGACACCGGGTCCGCAAGTTCGTCCTGCGCCAGTGACAGCGCGGTCGTGACATCGAGCGATGCGGCATTGCGTTCGAAGCGAGTCCACACCGCTCGCAGCGGCTCCGGTCCGCTCGTTCCAAGCAGGCAGAGGGAGCGGTGCAGGGTGTGGCCAACGCCAAGGTGAGCGAGCACGTCGCGGATCGCCTCGGGCCACGCCGCGACGCGCGCTGTCATCGCCGCGGTGTACCGGCGTCGATAGAACGCCCGGGGCGCCATCCCCACTGCGATCGCTGGCGGGATCGCCAGCGCCGGAGTACCGGTGAGGCCGTACACGACGATGAACATGGCGACGATCGAGCCGACGATCGTGGCCCGATACCGCGCCGGGGAGATGCTCGCGCCCGCTTGACGAAGCCGTTCCTCCAAGCTCGGCTTCGACGCTGACGGCTTGCTGGGGCGGGTCGGGCGTGGACGTGTCGCGTCCATCAGCCCGACCACGACGAGGTACGCGGCGACGCCAGCCAGGAGCGCAGCGAGGCCGATCACAGCAGCGAGGCCCTTCCCTCGCACAGATCACGGATCGTGACCCCCGCCGGAAGCGCACGATTGAGACGCGCCTCGAGCTCCTCGGGCAGATGATGACCGCAGAACTCCAACGGAGTACCGAAGTCCTCGCGACGGAACAACGGCTCGAGCACGAACTCGTCATCGGAGATCTGCGGCGGCACGACACAGATCTCCATCACCCGACGCCGGCGACGGCCGCCGGCCTCGATCCGGTGCAGGGGCTCGGCCTCGCAATGCACGACGAGGTTGATCAGCCGGGCGAACGAGGTTCGCACCGCACCGTTCGGGCACGTTCTCACCCGCCATCAACGCCGCGGTGACGAGCGATTGCATGCCGAGCTGCGCCGAGTTCGCGGCAGCGTCGACAAGAACCCGCACCCGGCGTTCGCCGCCTTCAACAACTCGAACGCCTCCTCGCCCAACGTTTCGCCGACCACGACGAGTTGCGGGGCGAACTGCAGCGAGCGGCGCACAAGGCTGCGGATCGAGTGCCCGCCGGCCTCCGGCGACCAACGCCCACCCGGAAGATGCGGTGCCTCGAGCTCCCGGGCCTCTTGGATGATCCGGTGTTGATCGTCGCCGGCGTCACTCGCAGGAGCGCGGACACGATCGTCGACTTCCCGGACCCCGGCCCACCCGTGACCAGCACCCCCGTCGGCGACAGCATGAACGCACCCAACACGCTCGCAGCCGTCGGCGACCGCGACCCCCACTCGACGACGTCGGCCAGATCGGTGCGACGCGCCCAATAGATACGAAAGGTGGCGTCGAGCTCATCTGCCACCGGCGGGATCGACACCGACGCTCGGACCCGGTTGTCCCACACCTGGTGGACCACGACCGGGTTCTCCAGATCCACCGTGGCGCCGGCGTCCGACAACAACCGCTGGGCGATACCGGTCAGTTCCGCTTCGCAGGTCGGTTCCCGATCGACTTCCTGGCGACCGTCCCGGGTCCAGAACGTGATCGTCCCGCCCTTCACGATCACCTCGTCGGCCAACGACGGATCGTCGAAGAACTTCTGCAACGGACCAGCACCGGTCAGCGAACGCACGAGCCGGTCGACCGTGTCGGCCGGGTTCGCCAACCCCGCCACCGCGCCGTTCTCCGCCCGTTGCTGATACGCGTGCACCCGAGCCCGGACCACCCCGGTCACCGCTTGGGCGTTGCGGCCATCGACCTGTTCCTTGGCCAGCGCGTCAAGCACCTCGAGACGGAGGCGTTCGTAGGTCGACACGTTCGGAACGGGTGCGGGATGCGACACGGGCCGACCCGAACGCATCGCGTCGCTGTCGAACCCCATCGTGGAAGGGCGCTCTACGTGCACCGCAGTCATCGCACTGCCTCCACGACACGGCGGTCGAGAACGCCATCGAGGATTGCGGCGAGCTTGGCGACCTGCTTCGTGAAACCACCCGCTGCCGGGAGCGTTCCGTTCCAGTCAGCGGTGGCGACCTTGTCGTCGTGGGGGACGGCCGCAACAACCCCGATCGTGTCACCGCAGATCGACTGCAGCTGACCCGTCAGCTCGCTCGTCGCAAACCGAGACTTCGGGACCTTGTTCAACACCACCGGCAGCGGCCCCGGACGATCACGCGCGGTCGACAGATCGGCGAGCCAGTCAGCGAACCGCAGTACTCCCCGCGGTGTCGCCTCGCACACGGCGATGACCTCATCGGCGACCGTGCCAAGGACATGGCGCGACACCCCGTAGCGATCGACCCAACGGCGAAGGTCCTCGATCACCGGCGAGGTGACTGCGACAACCCGTTCCCACTCAGCCCTCGCAGCCTGCAACAGGTCCTCCACCGCGCGGGGCGTCAAGCGATCCCACTCCGTGGAGGACGGCAGCCCAACGAGCGCCTCGAACGGCAGCGAGGCGCCCTCACCCGTAGCGGTCGACGAGCGAAGCCCGGCGACACCGTCGCGGCGCAGCGCATCGGATGCCGACGCCAGATGCGGGTAGACGCCAAGACCGAGTCGACGCGAGACCCCAGGGGAGCTCTCGTTCGCGCCGACCAACAACGTCGACTTCGACGCGCTCAACGATGCGGCGAGACCGATGCCGATCTCCCGGCTGCCGCTCCCGGGCGGTCCGCCCACCGCAACGATCGCACCCGACGATCCGAACGCTGGCATCTCGTCGCTCAGCCCCGCGACCAGCTGATCGAAGCCGTCGGGAGCCGAGGGGCGCAGGCGCTGAACGAGGTAGAGCGCGTTCGCTGGCTCCAGCGTCGCCGCCATCCGATGCACGATCTGCAGATCGGCCAGACGGGCCTCGCCGTCCGGTTCGGACGGGTCCCACACGCCGACCACCGTCACGCCGGCCCGCTCAGCCCGATCAACGAGCGCGGCGTTCAACCACGGAGTGGTCTCGTCGACGACGAGAATCGCCACGCCGGACTCCAGCGCGGCGCGCTGGTCGCGCACCTGGATCACCTCGAGGTCGGCGACGTGATCCGTGGCGTAGGCGTGAAGTCGCGACGCCCACGGTCGCGGTGACAACACAACACCGACAGAGAGCTTCGCCGGCTCGGTCATTCGCCGACCTCGGAGGTGTCGTTGGCCTCCGTAGGCATTCCTGCGGTGGCTCGGGGAGCTCCGGTGGAACGGACGATCACCAGCTTGCCGTTCTCGATCACTGCCGCCAGCGTCAACGCCTCGTCCTCGGTCACCTCGACCGTCACGAACAGATCCCCGGTACGGGCCGCACTGTGAGCCCACCCTCGATCGCCGTCTCCGACCGGCCGACCACCGCAGCGCCAGTGAGCACGTAGCGGGTCCATCAGCGCCGGTGTCGATCACATCGATCTGATCACCGACCTGGACCTCGCCGCCCGCTGCCTGCCAGGACTCGACCGGAACCGACATCACGCGCACCGGAGTTCGCCGGCTCGCCCGTCGCCGAGGTGGGGATTGCTTCGCCAGGCTGGACCGTGCGCGCCGCCACGACACCGTTCGCGATGTCGGAATAGGGAACGAGACCTGAGGAGAAGCCCACCGACGCTGGCAGCTCCTGCTCGGTCACCATCGCCGGCGTGATCGTCACGCCGGCGGGGATGCGTTCCTTGGCTACCGCAATGCTCACCATCTCGCGCCGGTCCCGCAGCACCGCTGAAACGACGACGAAGGCGAGCAAGCCGGCGAGGAGACCCGCGACGACATTCAGCGTCAACCGGTCCCGCAGCGACCGGCGAGTCTTCAAGACCGGCATGATCGTCGAGCGAGAGCCCGGACGATCGACCTCGGGTGCCGACTCCACCAGCGTCATGAAATGCTCCCTCCGCGCTGCGCGTTGCCGCCACCGCTGCTGATGCGCTCGAGGTGCGTGCCGAACGATCGAGACCGATCGACCTGAACCGGGAGCGGTTCGAACTCCGCCATTGCCGAACCCCCGTATGAATCCGCCGGGCTCACGCCCACGGCGAACCTACGCAGCGCCACCGTCTCCGTGCGTGAAGAGTCGTGCCATTCTTCGTGCCCGCACGCGACCGGCGCGAGTAGAGCCGACGCCGCGAGCGTCGGGATTGAGCTCAGCGAGACAATTCTGGTGAAACGCTTGAACGACAGTCGAGCCACACCTACGTAGGTGCCCCAACCCTCGGCGATGGTCCCGCCATCGCCAGGTGTCGATCTTGGCGGCTACTGGGATCTGCCTGCTGGTGGCCACTGTGGGCGGATACGCGGATCTGCCGCTGGCGCCATCTGCGGCTGCACGCACACGGCCGGTGCACCGCCTCAGGGAGAGCGTTCGTCCGTGACGGGCATCCCCGTCGCGGTGCGCTTGAGGCGGGAGCGAGCGCTGGCCACGCATATCGGGCATTACGGGCTCTCCGCGTTTCAGGGTTGGATGCTGGGTATGAGGGTCCAGTCGGGTTGGCCGGCGTAGAGGAGGCAGCGGACGCGGTGATGTCGGAAGTTCACCAGTCCGAACGCGACTCGCTTGATGCGCTTGGCGAGATTGTTCACTGCTTCGGTCGGTCCGTTGCTGACGTGCGAGCGATGCCAGGCAACGATCTGTGGCGCCCAGCGGGCGACGGTGCGGCCGAGCCGTCGAAGTTCGGGTGGCATCTCTCGATCGGTGAAATCACGGCCGATCTCGGCAACCCATTCTGCGGCGAGGACGGGGTCGGTGTGGTCGTAGATCTGACGCACGACTTCCTTCGCGTCTGTGTCATGGTCGAGGTGTCCGGTGGGGTTCGCTCACTCTTTCGCTGGCCCGGCTGCGGTCGTGGTCCTTGACGACTTCGACCACGTACCCGACGCCACCGAGCTGATCTTGATGCCAGCATCCTGCAGCACCTTCTCCAACCGTTGGATCTCCCAGTCCGAGCGTCGACCTGTGTCTTGCGATATCTGGTCAGGTCCCGGAGCTGTCGGATCTCCGGCGGCGGCACATAGCTCGGGCGGACCATGCCATGCGCAGCGACATCGGCCAACCACTCGGCATCAGACATATCGGTCTTGCGGCCCGGCACACGCTTCACGTGCATCGCTGACGAGCCACAGCTCTGACACCGTGGCCTCCAACGCGAGAACACCGGCTTCCAGTAGACACCGGTCGACTCCATCACGACCGTTGCCACATCCAGCCCGGCGAGCCAGGAAGCGAGTTCGCCCAGTCCTGACCGCATCGTCGAGAACGACTTCTTCACGGTCCGGACCCGCTTCCGTTCATCGGTGAGCCGGGCGCACCCGACCACACGGTCGCGGTGCACGTCGAGACCAGCAACCCGGTCTCTGATCGTCTCCATGACGTTCCTCCTTCAGCCGAGCGCTGGACCGGGGAGGGACGTGAACAACAACGGATACTGGGGTTCTGCGCCGAAGCGGCACTCATCGATCCCCGGACCCCGCACCAAGCTGAAAGCGAGTTCTCGGACTACACAGAGGGGCGGCGACCACGCCCGGACCAGCCCCCACAGCATTTCATGCCCTCACCGATGCGCCAACCACCGCGCATGCCAGCTTGAAATCCGAAGAGCCACCAAACGCGGAGCTACTCCGACCATCACTTCCGCTGAAAGCCCGAAGAGCCCCTCTTGCAGAACGCAGGGAGATTAGGCATCAGCAGGGGGCTCAGACGTTGAAACTGACCACAAGTAGTCACCGGTCTTTGCATCAAAGGCCAAGTACCCGAACACGTGAGCGATCGACGGTACCGATCCCGCGCCGTCAGCGCGGCCAGAACTGAGAACTTCGAAGTCGCGGAACTCGGCGATCCATACTTGAACTGGGGGGTCGGGCGTATATTCTCCAGTCGTCGGGTCTCCGACACCGGAATCGAGACGAGTCGCCAGGGCGGGATATAACCAAACCGCTTTCGGTCTACCGCCAAACCATTCACCGCTGATTGGGTCGCTTGACTTTGCCAGGCGGCGGGACATTTCTCCTGAGTCCAGCAGAGCACTAGGAACAGAAATCGGGTCGAGCAGGAGAAGCCCGCCGAAAACCACCTTGCGCTCTCGAAGGTCCTTCAGCTCGATCGGGGCTCCCGTGGCGATGGCACCATCGCGCGCAGACTCTACTGTGGCGCTCGGTTTCGGCGCCGAGGTGTCGGCGCGCTCGTATGCGTGCTCGAGGCCAGAGTCAGAAACTCCTGATCCCACTTCGTAAGTTCCACAGCCTACGCAGAAGATTGAAAATACAGCGAGTGAAAACACTTGCCCGTGAAACTTGACGCGCCTCCATCTCATGATCGAGTGTCCCAAATCTCGAAACAACGAGCACCACATTCCGCCTGTGAAAAGTTGGAGGTCGTCGGCGCGGACCCCGAAAGTGGCCACGGGGAACTCGACCAGGTACCAAAGAAGGCGACAGCGATCGACTCGAAGCGTTGTCGGTTTGAATTATTCCCAGCGACCCGATCCGCTGCGTTCTTGACTTCACCGTTCAGAGCGATTCCAAAGGGAGATGGCCAGGTCCCGATCGGATCGAAGGTCGAGGTGGTCTGCAGGGTGAAGCCGAGCCACAACTTAATTCTGGAAGAGTTTGGGTCTCGTGACACTGTCAATAGTGCCTGCGACCCCAACGAAATGCAGGGACCAGTCGTTCCAACGTAGGGCTGGCCAGGACCTCGGCGAATCTCTGTGAAGTACGTCGTACACGAGGCTCCACTCGACTTTCGTCCGCCGATCTGAGCCCAGCCCTCGCGAGTGTTGGAAAACACCATTACCCACGTCAACGAGTAGCCAACTGGTGGCGTTCCTGTGCACGGCGTGCTATCTCGAAACGTTGTAATGGCAGACACCGAGTCCACCCATTCTAGAATGTTGCTTCTCCCAACAAAGCGCACCTCATACCCGCCGCACGCTGCTGCAAGAGCCGACCTGGCGCCACCAATAGGAATGGCGACGCTCATCACGAATATTGCAACGATCACTCGTCTGCGTAACGTCGAGAACCCGAGCACAAGGCGGCAAGCTACCCCGAAGAATCAGAATCGTCAATGGGAGTGTCAGACCTCGAGGGCCTGCACCGGTCCGAGGGTCGGCTCCGCGAGCAATGCCCGAGCGGTGGCGATGGCGTCGACGTGATCGGTCTTGCCCAGCCGACGCGCTCGACGCTGGTGCGCGGATCGTTGTGGTGGGACCTCGCGGGTGTCGAACCCGGCAGCGACAAGCGCGATCGCGACGTGCGCACCCCAACTCGCGGATCCTTCGACCCCGACCTGATGGACACCGTGAGTGTTCAACACCGCGATCGCTTCGACGAACCCGGCGGCGGCATTCGCGAAGCTCGCGTGGGTGACTTCGACGCGGTTGGCGTCGATGATGCCGAGGGTGAAGGTGTCTTGGTGCGGGTCGATCCCGCCGGTCGGTGATGTCATGATCGTCTCCTGCCTGGATTGTTGGTAGCTCTCCGGGTGGTCCGGGAACGGCAGGAGTGCTGCGGCACATCCGAGTCGAGTCAGTCGGCGCACTGGTCCAAGATCTGGTCGAACAACCCGATCGAAGGGTCTATCTCGTGAACGGTGTTTCTGGCGTTGTTCGTCAGTAGGTCTCCGCTGCCGGGAATCGGTCGGCGAAGGTGATTGAGAACGCGTTCAGTGCGGGCTTCCAGCGTTGGGCCCATCGTTGCCGACCACGCCCGGTCGGGTCCAGCGATCGGGTCACCAAGTACAAGCACTTGAGAGCGGCCTGCTCTGAGGGGAAGTGCCCCCGTGCTTTGACCGCTCGCCGGTAGCGAGCGTTCAACGACTCGATCGCGTTGGTATCAGGTATGACATGCGGGACGGTCCGGGCTGGGTGCTGGCTCTCGTAGGGTCGGTGGGTCGGGTGCGGGGCGTCGGAGAGGAATCTGCCAGGGCAGGCCGCTCTGCTCCTTGACCTGTGAGGTCGTGTTAGTACTTGGCCGCCCCAGCGACTGGCCCGACTGCGCTGCGAGCGCGAATCCGTTTCTGTCGTTCTTCGCCCGGCGAGTTCCTCGAACAACCGAGAGGGGTTGGAGGATGAGATCGATCGGCATGGACGTGCACCGCACGTTCGCTCAGATCGCTGTCGTCGAGCACGGCCTGTGCCGAGACGAAGGCAAGATCGGGGTGCGCCCCGAAGACTTGCGAGCGTGGGCCGCCACCCTCGAACCCGATGACGAGGTCGCGCTCGAAGCAACGACGAACTCCGACGCCATCGCCACGCTGCTGCGACCACTCGTTGCCCGGGTAGTGGTCTCGAACCCGCGCAAGACACGAGCGATCGCGGAGGCGAAGGTGAAGACCGACAAGGTCGACGCCCGCATCCTCGCCCAGCTGGTGGCGGCCGACTTCCTGCCGGGAACCTGGGTCGCCGATGATCGGACCCGGGTGTTGCGCCGCCTGGTGATGCGCCGGATGCATCTGGTGAAGCAACGCACCCGGGTGAAGAACCAGGTGCACGCGATCCTCGCTCGGAATCTGGCGCCGACGTGCCCGCACGCTGATCTGTTCTCCGGTGTCGGCCGCCGCTGGCTCCGCAACCAGGATCTTCCCGCCGATGAGTGGCGCAGCATCGACTCGCTGCTGCGGCAGCTCGACTTCCACGGCGACGAACTCGCCGAGGTCGACCGTGACCTCGCGATCGAAGCGATCGACGACCGCGCCGCGGCCCGGATGATGACCGTTCCCGGCATCGACGTCACCGTCGCAATGGCCGTCGTCGCTGCGGTCGGTGACTTCTCGCGCTTCGAGTCCCCGGACCGGCTCGTCGCCTATCTCGGGTTGAACCCGAGAGTCCGCCAGTCCGGCAACGCCAGGGCGGTCCACGGTCGAATCACCAAGGCCGGACCGGCACAGGCGCGTGGGATGCTCGTCGAAGCCGCCTTCGCCGCATCGCGCACACCGGGCCCGTTGCGGGCCTTCTATCGCCGGATCAAGGACCGCCGCGGGTTCCAGGTCGCAACCGTGGCCGTCGCTCGCAAGCTCGTCGTGCTCTGTTGGCACCTCGTGACCAAGGACGAGGACTACGCCTTTGCTCGTCCGACCCTCAACGCCCACAAACGTCGGAAGCTCGAGCTCGCCGCCGGCGCCACCTCGCGCCGCGGTCCGGTCGCGGGTCCGTCTCGGGACTATCACATCAAACAGCTACGAGACGCCGAGAAGGAAATCGTCGCACACGCCGAACGCGCCTACGAGGTGACCGTCGCCCACTGGCAACCGCAACGACCCCCGCGAGCTGCGACACCTTGACAATGTCATCCGTCGAGCACAACACGGTGCGGATCTCGACGTCGTAGTCCGCTGAACGGGATGAACTCGGCCCACGCCGAGTCCCACAGCTTGGTGATCGCCGGGTAGCGACGCCCGGTCTCGGCGAGTTCATCGAACGCCTGGCGTGCCGCTGTCGTGCCCACGGCCGTGTAGATCGGGCGGATCGCCCGCTTGATCGTGCCCCAGTCCCGCCGGCTCGAGAGCCGGAACGTGTTGCGGATCAGATGAATGATGCACGTCTGGAACCGTTGCCAGTGGCCACACGTTGCCGACCACTTCCCCGAGGCCCTGAGCCCGTCGCACACGACGAAGAACACGTCGCGCGCCACCCCGGTTGCGGAGATCGGTGAGCACGCTCATCCAAAAACTTGGCGCCCTCGCCGCCGGGGCCGGCCCACAGCGTCCGAGGATGTCGCGCTCGCTGTCCAGCGTGACACCGATCGCGGCGTAGATCGGCCGGTTGGCGACTTGCCCACGCGGATCTTGACGACGATCGCGCTGATGAAGATCGCCGCGGCAACGCCGCCGAGCGGCCGGACGGACCAGTCGTTCATCTCCTCGATCACCCGGTCCGTGATCCGACTCACGGTCTTCGACACCGACGCCCCGTAGATCTCAGCGAAGTGCGCCGAGATCTCCCCGGTCGTCAACCCCTTCGCGTACAACGACAACACGACCTCGTCGACCCCGGACAGGCGGCGTTGGCGCTTGCGCACGATCTGCGGGTCGAACCCGCCCGATCCCGCGGCACGTCGATCTCGACGTGCCCGACCACATCCGACAACACCGTCTTGGACCGGGCGCCGTTACGCACGTTCCCCGATTCCGACGGGCTGTGCTTGTCATGGCCGACGTGCTCGGTGAGCCCTCGTCCAATGCCGTCTCGAACACGGTCTTGGTCAACTGCTTCAACAGACCGTCGTGGGTCCGGACCAAACGAGAGGCCCTGTTCTCGGGCCTGGCGGACCAGCTCCCGAGCAGCGACCAGCTCAGCCGACGGCGGCTCCTTACTCTTCTTCGGCACAACATCCAGTGTCGCGGTCATCAAATTGCTCCCTTCCCGCCCACGCCCACGCAGGCGATCAGGGCCAGAAACACCATTACTGGGACAGTCCCGCCGCAAGCTGTGACGTCGAATCCACCCGCACGCAGGCCCATTGGTCTTCCCCGGCCCGACAACGGACACCCATTATCATGCGGACCCGGGCAGCAGAGGCGGTACGGGACGCGGGATCGTCTCGTTACCAAGCAGACCGGGTTCCGGCCACGCAGCGCAGCCAGTAAACGCGCCGAGTCCGTGGCCGCCAGTGGGCACTCCTGCTTGCCGCTGACAGGCCACGAGAACGACGGCAGGACTGCGCCAGCATCGCGACCGAAGCTCCAGCACACGTCGATCGCTCTTCTTGAGAGCCGAACCTGGTCGCCCAACCCCGAGCTCCAGTCAACACGGAGTCTTCCCTGGAGCCGAGCGTCACCGGCTACGTCCGTGAGATCTCACCCCAGTTGGGTAAATCCCCTGCGGTAGCATTCTGACAGCCGCGGACGACGCCCGTGTGTGCGGCGACGCGCCCTGCGGACACCCAAAGTGATCAGATCAGCCCAGCTTGTGGGCCCGCTGGACAAAGGAGTGCCAGCCGACCGGACTGCGCCCGACGGCTCGACCGGTTCGCCGACGGGTCCGAGGAAGCCGGTCGAGGTCGTCGGGTGCGCTGCGAACTCTGGCTCGACGCTGATGATCTCCCGCAGTGACTGTTGGTCACCGACGAGGCCAGCGGTTCCAGCGACAACGTCATTGCCGGCCTCGTTCGTGGGGCTGACTCGCGGAGCCTCGAGGTCGGTGAGCCGCTGCACTGATACTGACGGCCGCAGAGATACGCCTGTTACGGCGCGCCTCTGTCGGTACCGCCGACAGCCCGACGTTGCTGGGTTCCGGTGCTCCACCTCACTGTGGCGTCCGCTACTGATTGACCTGTCCTGAGGCTGATCAGCTCGACAGCGGGCCGGGTCCAACAGCTGCGCAGCGCGTAGTGCGGTGTCGCGAGGCCGTGTCCCGAGGCTTCGAACATATTCCGCCGTGGTCGAGGTGTCGACATGTCCGACGTGGCGAGCGATGTCGCCGAGGTCCAGGCCTACCTTCCGCACAGCGGCAGGATGACGGTGCGACGGCCGGTGTGTGTGGCGATGCCGGTAGGGTCGATGCCCGAAGGACTTGGCGTGCTCGCCTCGATCGTCTTCACGATCGCTTGTCGGTTGACGAGTCGTCCTCAGCGGTCGTGAATACCATCGACAGGCCCACGCCCGCGGCGATGAACCGGCCACTCGGTAGGACACTTCACCCGTTCCTCGGACTGCTGCTCCCGGCGTCGTCTGAGATGCTCGACCGACGCCGGTGCCAGAAAGTGCACGCCCTCGGCGCCCGACGTCTTGGTCCGACCGAGGACGGTTCCCTGTGACGGCGTGTAGGCCGCGCCCCGCTGGATCCGAGCGGCGCCCTCCCTGAAGTCGATGTCCTCCCACGCCAGGCCGAGCACTTCGCTCACCCGCCATCCCTGGCAGAACAGCAAGGTGACAGCAGCTCCCAGCCGCAGCGGCTGAGCGGCGCGCATGAGTGCCTTGGCGTCGACCGCCGAGAGGGCACGTCCGGGGTTCACCCGCTTCGCTGGTGGTGGCTTCACCAGATCAATGGCTTGACGCGATTTCCAGCCCTGAGCTTCACGGCCTCACCGAACGCCTGTCGTCCGACCTGCGGGAATTGAGCACGGTCAGGGGGGCGTGGCGGTCGAGTTGGCTCGACTGCCATGCGACGAGGGCCCTGCGCCGACGCTGCCGACGGGAGGGAGCCGATCTGATCGGCGAGGTAGGACCCGAAGCGGCGGTAGCTGTCGAACGTCGAGGCCTTTACCTGATGACGGGCGACCGACTCGAGCCACCACGAGATCAGCTCCGCGGTCGTGCTGTCCTGCGTGAAACGACCGCGGGCCTCGGGAGTCGGCAGACGCTTGCGCGGCGAGGATCTCGTCACGTCGCTGCTCGACCTTGGCACGAGTAGAGGCCGTGACTTTGCGCTCGCGCCCGTCGCTGTCCCGGTACGTCGCCCGCCACCGGCCTGGCTGCTGCCGGCTGCCCTCCGTTGTCGGTGGCTCGAAGTATCGTGCCGAGCTGCAGCCGTTCGGTTCTTGGCGGCCACAACGAAGCCGCTACCGGCGTCTCCGACTCGCTTGCCCTTCGGTGCCCGAGGCATGGAATAACCCCCTCCGCCGGACCGGATCTCGGCCGTTCGGTGCGGGACGGTACCACCTGCGGGGAGTAACCGGGGAAAGTAACGCTCCAGAAACAACGGCGAATCGAGGCGAACGATGGCGGGCAATCGTCCCCTGGATTATACCGCTTTACCCGACATTCGCGGTATTCGGCGAATGTCGCCGAACCCGCTGGTGGAGCTGGGGGGAATCGAACCCCCGTCCATCAGGCGCTGTTCCGCCCGTGAAGGACCATTCCCACTTCGAGACTGACGGCTGTCTCACCGGCGGGTCGGAGTGCGAGCCGTTACCGGATCACGCTCGGGTCGTCTTTCCGACCAGTCACCGGTCTTTCCCGGCGCCAGTGGTCTTTCCCACCGTCATCTTCCGCTTCTGTTGCCGGGCTGCGGACGACCGACCCCGTGCGCCATTTCTGGTCACGATGTCTCTTCACTCACCTAAAAGATCAGGCGGCGAGAGCGAACTGCTCATCGGCAATTCTTTTGGTTGCCCCGTTTAGCGAGTCTGAGCAACTCGGGTCGCACGCTCGGCCAACGAAACTGATGTCGAAACCTGTCAGCCCCGGAGCACGAATGCCCCGCCATGATACGTGCCTCGGACCGGATTCGGGCGGCGGCCGGGTCGTCGGTCCGCCGATGGGGCCCCGGCCTCCCCGGCCGTTCCGGAACCTGAGCGGCCGTTGCCATCGAGCCCGGCGCTGGGGTCGTCGACGCCGGTTCGGTCCTGGCCTCGAGCAGCGGGCAGCATGCAGCGATGGGGGATCTGCAGACCTGGACCGTGACCGCGCTGAATCTGCCCGAGCACGCTCGCAACGCCATTCACACCGACGCCGGTGCGCAGGCGGCGGGCTTCCCGAAGGCGCTGGTCGCCGGAGTGACGACCTACGCCTATCTCGCCCACCCACCTGCGGCGGCCTGGGGGCTCGATTGGGTCCGGACTGGCGGGGGAGAGGTGCGGTTCCTGGCCCCGGTGTTCGAGGGCGACGAGATCGAGTGCCGACCCGAGCGCGGGGTGGTGGGGGCCTTCTCCGATCGCCAGCCGGGTCCGCACGCGACGTTCGAGCCCGTGCCCGCCGGTACCTACGGACCGGACGCCCCGAGTCTTCGGGACGGTGAAGCCCTCCCCGACGAAGTGGTCCGGCTGACCGACGAACTCGGACCGGAGTACGGCCTGAGGTGCGGCGACGACCTGGGCCTCTTCGTCGAGGCACAGGTCGTCCATCCGGCCGTCTGGCCGGCGATCGGCAACCGGATCACCCATGCTCACGTCGTGCGGGGCAGCTGGATCCACACTCGGTCGATCATCCGCCACCACGCCCTCGCTCACGAGGGCGACACCGCCACCGTGAGGTCCCGGGTGGTGCGCCGCTTCCAAACCACGACCGGTGAGCGAGCCGTTCTCGACCTCGTCATCGAAGTTGACGGCCGCCCGATCGCAAGCCTCGAACACGAGGCGATCGTGGCGCTGAACGCCAGCTGAGCGGGGGTCGACTCGGTACGCCGAGAGGACTCCTCACAACTCTGAGACACCCCTGTGGTGAGCTTGCGCCATGTCACTGGTCCCGGTCCTGGAGCGTCTCGAGGCGGCCGATCCCGCCGTCCTCGAAACGGGTGGGCTCGGGCTGTTGTTCGCCGATGTTCGACGACTCCGTCGGTTCGTGGAATCGATCGAGGTACGCGCCGCACAGCGGGCATCGGTGCTCGCCGAGATCGGCCGGGGCGCTCCGACGGACGAGGCGGTTGCCCAGGGTGAACGGTCGTCGAGGCGGCACGGCCAAGCGGTCGGGCGGGCGGCCGGGGTCGCGAGCTCACACCCGGATCTGGGGGCGGCGCTGGAGTCGGGTGCGCTCGGGCTGGATCACCTCACCGCCTACGAACAGGCGACTCGTGACCTCGACGACCAACAGCGGTCGGCGATGCGAGCACGTCATCCGATGCTGCTCGCCGACGTGGGAGCCCAGACTGCGGAGCAGTTCGCCAGAGCGGTGCGTGGGCATGCACGTGAGCTCCGCCGGGACGACGGCGAGGAGCGGGCCCAGCAGCAACGAGCCGACCGGTCCGCTCGGTTCTCCCTGCGTTCCGGTGACGGCATGACCGCGCTGTTCGCTCAATGGGACCCGGAGACCGGCGAGCGAGTGAGGACGCGAGTGCGCGACCGCGCCCGTCAGCTGTTGAACTCCAACCCCTTGCTCACCGAGCAGCAGGCGCTGGCCGACGCCCTGGCCGACCTCGTGCTCAGCCCGGCCCGCGCCCAGTCGCCCGGTGTGGCCGAAGTGGTGGTGTTCATCGATCTTGAGTCCTTGATCCGTGGGGCGCACGCAGGTGGGGTCTCGTACCTGTCGAGCGGCCAACACCTCCCGGTCTCGACGGTGCGTCGCCTGTGCTGCGAGGCACAGATCCTCCCGATGGTGCTGGGCGGGAAGGGGGAGCCGTTGGACGTCGGCCGTGGGCAGCGCATGGCGACTCGCGCCCAGCGGCGGGCGCTGCGCAAGCTCTATCGAACCTGTGCTCATCCGCACTGCACGGTCGGCTTCGACGAGTGCCATATCCATCACGTCGACTTCTGGGAGCACGGTGGCCGCACCGACCTCGGCCGGATGATTCCGCTGTGCTCCCGGCACCACCACGTGGTCCACGACCAGGGATGGCGCCTCACCCTCGATTCGGACCGAACCCAGAACTGGTACCGGCCAGACGGTGTCCACCACCTGACGGCGGTGTGGGCGCCACCGGAGGGGGAACAGCCGCGATCGCGGCCGCCTGATCGTGATGCCCCAGTGGCCGATTGGCGGACATCGAAGACTCCGAACACCGTCGCCGGCACGAGGAAGATGAAGCAGATCGCGACAGCGACGCCGACAGCGGACGCTCTGCCGTGGCGGCGCTCCGTCCGGGAGGGCCCGGGGAGGGCGGGAGTTCCGAGGAATCGACCGCCCGAGGGAGGCGGCGCCGCGGCCCGCCGCCGCGGACGGCCGACCGTCCCCCCGGTCCTGACGGATCGTCGCAGGTGGACCGTGCTGGGTGAGCTCGGGCGTCGCGGGGTCACGTCCCCGCATGGCGGGTCAGTGGGTGGCGTACTTGTTGCGCCGGCCGAGCTCGCGCTGGATCTCGCGTTGGGCGTCGCGCTCGGCCAGGTTCTGGCGCTTGTCGCCCTTGGTCCGACCCTTCGCCAAGCCGAGCAGCACCTTGACCCGGCCCTCTTTGAAATAGACCGAGAGCGGGATGAGGGTGAGTCGTTCCTGGTTGACGCGTGCTTCGAGCCGGTCGATCTCGGCCCGATGGAGGAGCAGCTTGCGGTGCTGTTCGGGGCGGTGAGCGCCGACCCCGTGAGCCATGGAGTACACGGCGATCGTCACGCCCTCGAGCCAGACTTCGCCCCCTTGGACCCGGGCATAGCCCTCGTTCATCTGCAGGTGGCCGTCGCGCAGGCTCTTCACTTCCGAACCGCGCAGCACGATGCCGGCCTCGACCTCGTCGAGGATGTCGTAGTCGTGGCGGGCACGCCGGTTGGTCGCGACGACCTTGTTGGCTTCCCGCTCTTTCTGCTGCTGCGCCTTGTTCTGCTGGGCCATGGGGCTGGTCAGGTTACCCTCGGCCTCGATGACCTCGCCGTCCGTTTCGCTCACCCTCTCCGCCGACGCCTACGACGCGATGATCCGTCATGCGCTCGACTGCTACCCGGAGGAGATGTGTGGACTGCTTGCGGCAGCGGCCGACGGCAGCGCGCCGGCCTTCTACCCGTGCCGCAACACCACCCGCTCGGGGAGGGTGTTCGAGATCCACCCGATGGACTACCTGCGCGCCGAGGACGATGCCGAGGCCCGCGGGCTCCGGCTCGCCGCGGTGGTGCACAGCCACACCCACACCGAGCCCTATCCCAGTCCGACCGACGTCGGCGTAGCAGGCAATCTCGGGCCCGAACTGACCTGGGTGATCGTCGGCCTCAAGCGGCATGCGGCCGAGACCCGCCACTACCGCATCGCCGACGGGGTCATCGCCGAGGCCGGCTTGAGCGTGGCCGGCTGAGCATCGACACGCAGCCGCGAACCGAGACCGAACCTCGCCGCTGGATACCGACACCAGCGACCCGAGTCCGGAACCGACACCAGAACCGGCACCAGCGAACCCGACTCCAGGCCCGACACCAGCGACCCGACACCAGAACCCGACAACAGCGACCCGACTCCAGAACCGACACGGCATCCAGCAGCGCACATGGCACGAGGCAGCTTCACCAAGACCGAACTCGCATCGTTCGAGGGGGCCACGGTCCCCGACCTGATGCCGCCGGACCGGTTGCGGCTACTCATCGTCGGGATCAATCCCGGGCTGTGGACCGCGGCCTCGGGCGCTCACTTCGCCCGGCCGGGCAACCGATTCTGGCCGGCCCTCGAACGTGCGGGGATCCTGCCGCACACGGTCGACGCGTCGGCCGGTCTCGACCCGAACGACGAGGCGTTGCTGATCGAGCGCGGGATCGGGATCACGAACCTGGTACCCGTCGCCACGGCGCGCGCCGATCAGCTCACCACCGCTCAGCTCCGGGCCGGCGGCGAGGCGCTACGAGCGGTGGTTCGGGCCCGGGCGCCACGGGTCGTGGCCATGCTCGGCATCACCGCCTTCCGGGCCGCATTCGGCACCAAGTGTGTCCAGGGACGTCAGGACGACGATTTCGAAGGGGCGGAGCTGTGGGTGCTGCCGAACCCGAGCGGGCTGAACGCCCACGAGACGACGGAGTCCCTGGCCGTGGCCTATCGGGCCGCCGCCGTCGCCGCCGGAATCGTCAACGCCTGAGTGGCTGGGCGCATGAGCACCCGAGCGACTGAGCGCCGGAGTGGCTGAGGGTCTCCTGCAGACCCGAGCGATTGGGCGACTGGGCGACCGATCGCTTGAGTGGCCGAGTGGCCGAGTGGCCGAGTAGCTGAGCGACTGAGCGACTGAGCGACTGAGCGTCCGGGTGACGAGCAACTCGGGTCAGGCGCGCCAGCCGTCGATCAACCCGGTGAGGGTCGAGGAGGTCACGGCGAACTCGCTGCCGTGGGCGAGCAGTTGGCGCGCCTCGTCGACCCTGCCCTGCTGGGCGAGGGTGACGATGTCGGCGGCGATCTGATGGAAGCGGGCGTGGTGGGTCACGACGTGCGAATAGTCGCTCGATCGCCGGTATTCGGGGTCGATCGAGCCGTGCAGCCACTTGCCGAAGGCGCAACGAACGTCGGGTCGGATGGCGGCAGGGTCGAGCCCGGCGCCTCCGTGCTCCAAGGCGTTGACGAGCTTGGCCTTCCAGTCGGCGTGGGCGCCGATGGCCGCGTCGAGCTGCGAAGGCGTCGGGAAGACGATCTCCTGCCCGGCCACCTCGGACAACGCCGGGACGGCGACGACGCGAGCCATCGAGGCCCGAGCCTCGCTTGCAGAGAACGTGGCCCGATACGCCGATTCGGCCAGCGACGCCACGACGGAGGCCAGCCCCTCGCTCTCGCCCGCCAACGCGCCCAGGACCCGGCCGACTTCGACCGAGGTCGCCGATTGCTCCTCGACTGCCGCCGCGATCGAGCTCTGCTGCTCGGCGAATTGTTGGACGAGCATGTCGATGTTGCTGATCGAGGTCGCCGCGGCGAGTACGTCGGACTGGAGCCGCTCGACGGTGCGCGTGATCGTGGCCGTGGCCTCCGCGGTGGCCCGGGCCAGTTCCTTGACCTCGTGGGCCACCACGGCGAAGCCCTTGCCGATCTCGCCCGCTCGGGCCGCCTCGATGGTGGCGTTGAGGGCGAGGAGATCGGTCTGACCGGCGATCCGGTTGATGAGGTCGACCATCGAGCCGATCTCCTGGGTCGAGCCGCCGAGGGCCCGGACCAGGTCCTGCGACGCCGCGCTGGCGTCGGCGGTCTGCTGGGCCATCGCGCTCGCCGCCGAGGTGCTGTGGGCGATCTCGTTGATGCTGGCCGAGAACTGCTCCATCGTGGTCGACATCTCCACGACGTTGTCCGACATCCGCTCGGCCTGCATCGCCACGGTCGTGGCTCGGCTCGAGGAGATCTCCCCGGACAGCGTGGCCTGCAAGAGCGAGTCGGCCAGGTCGGGGAACAGCTCGGCCAGCTCGGGTGCCGATCCCGCCTCGGCTGCGGTGGCGAGATCACCCTCGGGACCACGGACGATTCCGGGATCGCTCGCCGTGGCAGCCGTGCGAATCCGTCGTTGTCTGAGCTGCTCCAGCATGTACCCGTCACCCATCGCCCGTCTGGTGGTCGGATCGTTCCGACCCACGAAACAGGTCGGGACGCCGGAGGCAGTTTCAAGGACTTGTGCTGGACACCGATCCACCCGACGACTCCTCCGCCGAACCTTGCTTGACCCGGGGACCGGTCCACATCAGGTCCGGTCTCGGTGGAGCACCGGGAATACCGGTGGCGGTAGAATGTTGACTACGCCTGTCGGAATTGTCAGGTGTTCCGAGGCTCGCCGACGGGGCGAGGCGTCGGAACACGATCACGAGGGAACGGTCACCGCATGCTGATCCACGAGAACGTGCTCGACCTGGTCGGGAACACCCCGATGGTCGACGTCTCCCGGCTGTCTCCCAATCCCAACGTGCGGTTGGTGGCCAAGCTGGAGAGCCAGAACCCGTTCGGCTCGGTGAAGGACCGCATCGCCAAGCTGATGATCGAGACCGCCGAGAAGGAAGGTCACCTCGTCCCCGGCCAGACCATCGTCGAGCCGTCGTCGGGCAACACGGGAATCGCGCTCGCCGCCATTGCCCGGCTCAAGGGCTACCCGATCAAGATCCTGATGCCCACCAGCGTGTCGATCGAGCGTCGCCAGATGCTCGAGGTCTACGGCGCCGAGATCATCCTGACCCCTGGTGAGGAGGGCTCCAACGGTGCGGTGAAGCGGGCCCTCGCCCTCCACGCCGAGCACCTGGACTGGTTCATGCCGTACCAGTACGCCAACGATGCCAATCCCCGGGCGCACTACGAGGGCACCGGACCCGAGATCCTGCGTGACCTGCCCGAGATCACCCACTTCGTGGCCGGGCTGGGGACGAGTGGGACCCTGATGGGCACGGGCCGGTTCCTGAAGGAGCAGAAGCCCGGCGTCAAGGTGATCGCCGTCGAGCCGCCGCTCGGCGAACGGGTCGAAGGGCTGCGGAATCTCGACGAGGGCTACATCCCGCCGTTGTTCGAGACCTGGCAGGGCTTCGAACTGCTCGACCGCAAGCGCGTGGTGCGCCCGCGCGAGTCGCTCGAGTGGACGAGACGGCTGGTGCTCGAATGCGGCGTGTTCGCCGGGATCTCCAGCGGCGCGGCGCTCGCCGGTGCGGCCAAGGTGGCGTCCGAGATCGACGAAGGCGTGATCGCCTTCATCGTCTGCGACGGCGGGTGGAAGTACCTGTCCACCGGGGCCTACACCGACGACCTCGACGAAGCCGAGAAGAAGGCCGAGCAGATCATCTACTTCTGAGCCGAAGTACGGTCGGCCCATGCAGCCGGCCCCGAACTCCGCCGACGAACCCACGCACTTCGACGAGATCGAGGCGTACTGCGGTCGCCTGAGCTACGACCCCGGCGACGAGGCCACCGTCCACGTGCGGTGCACCACCGAGACCTACGACGTCGGGTGATCCGGTGGGAAGCGGAGCGAGCACTGGTCTGGTCCTCGACTGGTCACCAGGGATCGGTCCCCGACCTCCACGCCGACGCCGACAGCCACGGATGCCGCTGGCCGGAGTCGTTCCGGATCCCGATCGGTGCCAACTGGCGAAGCGGCTTCCACCACGTGAGGTTGCGGGCCCGGCGCCCACCGGACGACGTGGCCGACGCCTGTTTCGTCGTGCGACCGGGCCTACCCGAACGAGCCGGCGCGATCCTCGTGCTGGCGACCAACACCTACAACGCCTACAACACCTGGGGCGGCAAGAGCCTCTACACCGGCGGTCATCGGGTGTCGTTCCGGCGGCCCTTCGCCCGAGGCACGATCGATCGGCCACCGACCGAACGCGACGACCGCAAGGCCCGACCGGCCTACACCGGCGAGGAGCCCGACATCGACGGGCCGTCTACTGACGTATCGCCACGAGCTCGGCTATCCCGGCTCGATGGGATCCTCGAGCTGACCACGGCTACGAACGCCGATTCGTCGAATGGGCCGAGCGAGCCGGCCTCTCGCTGGATCTGGCGATCTCCAGCGACCTCGCCGAACGTCCCGAACTGCTCGACGGCTACGACCTGATGCTGTCGGTCGGGCACGACGAGTACTGGTGCGCCCGCCAGCGCGCGCGGTGGAGCGGTTCGTGGAGCGGGGCGGAAACGTCGTGGCGATGTCCGGCAACACCATGTTCTGGCAGGTCCGGCTGGAGCCCGACCACGAACCGACCGGCGGTGCCGACGAAGCGCGCCGACGATGCAAGCGCCGAGGACCCCACCGACGTGGCCTGCGATGACGTGCCACAAGTACACCGCCCACGAGGTCGACCCGGTGCTCGCCGACGGTCGCCCGGAACTGATGAGCGGGATGTGGTCCGATCCGATCGTCGGTCGACCGGAGACCTGCCGTTGTTCGGAGCCAGTTCCGCCTGGGGTCTGTACTCCGGTTCGGCCAGGCCACGCCTCGTGGAGCAAGGGGCATTCACGGTCTACCGGGACTCGCACTGGCTGTTCGCCGGAACCGGCCTCCGCTACGGCGACCTGCTCGGCCGGGACGCCGGGGTCGTCGGCTACGAAACCGTCGGCTGCCGGATCACCTTCGACAGTACCAGCTCCCGATCCGGGCCGGAGGGGACGGACGCCCGAGATCTCGAGGATCGTCGTCGCCTTCTGCCCGTCGTCCAATCTCCGGTTCGGCGAGTACCCGAAATCGATCTCCGCCCTCTCGGACCAGGGCGACCTGGGCTACATCGCCGGACGGCTGTTCGGACGGATCGGCGAGGACTCGATCGCTCGCATCCGGCACGGCAACGCCGTCATGGTGGTCTGCCATCCCTGCGGAAGCGGTGGTGGCGAGGTCGTCACGATCGGCACGACTGACTGGGTGTTCGGCCTGGGCGATCGTTTCGTCGATCAGGTCACCCGCAACGCCATCGGCCGTTTTCGTCCCTTCACCCTGACGTCGTCCGTCACCCGATGTCGTCGGTCACTCGACGTCGTCCGTCACCTGACGTCGTCCGTCACCTGACGTCGTCGGTCACTCGGCGTCGTGCACCACCTGACGTGGTGCGTCACCGGGTCCGTGCGTCACTTGCCGTCGTGCGTCGGCACGGATCGCGCACATCGCCTCCGCGCTGGCCGTTCAGGGCCCACGGGCGCAGCGACAGGATCCGGCCGCCGTCGAGGTCGGAGAGGAGCAGCCGGTCGCCGTCGGCGACGAGATGCTGCGGGTGAGCGACGCCGGCGTAAGGCACCGACATCGTCGACTCGCTCGGTTCTGCTCCGAGTTCCCAGGAGCATCGGCCGCCCGCTCGATCGGCACCGTGACGACGAGCCCCTGGTTCCACCAGGGCATGCTGGGCCGGGTCGGATCCCACGGAACCACCGCGACCGAGGTCGGCGTCGCCCCCGGTTCGAACACGGCCAACGACGGCGGTGAGGCCGCACAACCCTGCGCCGTCCCGCCGAACTGAACGACCGGGATCCGGTCTCCGACACACGCCGGCCAGCCGTGGTCCAGCCCCGGCTCCACCACGACCAGTTCGTCCGGAGCGGCTTCGCCGTCGAACGTTCCGTCGCTGATCTCGGTGGTCACCAACCGGCCGTCGGGCAACTGCACCTGGGCGTGACGTGCTTGAACCCGGTTGCAATCGGCGGCCGTCCTCACCGACCTCCCACAGCGTTCCCGACCCCTCCACGACCTTGCCATTGCGTAGTGACCCGACGTGTCCGAGCGCACCAGGCCGTCGTCGGTCACCCCGAGGCTGCCCTCGGATCGGCCGTTGAAGGCCAGGTCGTCGAGGACGGTCGAACGGGTGCCCCATCCCGAGGAAGCAGGCCGACGGACAACGTGCGCCGTTCCATCACCCAGACCCGATGCGCCGATCACGGCGACACCGGTCAGGGTCAGGGAGTTCGTCGAACAGGACCTCCGCCGAGTCCACCTCGCCCGAGCCGTCGAACTCGACGTGCACCACCTGTCCCGTTCCGTCGCCCTCCCGCCGTCGAGCTGGGCAGCTGACCATCGATCCGTCGGCGAGCACGGCGAACTGGGTCGGTGCGACCAGCCCGTCGACCACCGTCTCGACGACCAGTCCGGCCCCGCCGCTCCGGCACCGTGTCGTCCCGGAGCGAGTCGACCGACCGCTGTCGTCGGAACACGCCCCCACGAGCAGCGCAGCGAGGGCGATTTGAGATCGTCAGCGAGCGGGGACGGCGCAGCATGCCACCGTGCTAGCAGCGATCCGGACCGAACGGCACTCCGTTCGCGTGCACGACCCTGGTCAGGTCAGCGTGACAGGACCAGCACGATCTGAGCCCACCAGCACCACCACTGAGGCGATGACCCGGCGCGCGCCGCCTCGCTCCCCGAGGAACCGCCAGCCGACCAGTGCTGCGATCACCACGCTCGATTCCCTGAGCCCGGTCACGTAGCCGACCGCAGCCGCGCCGGAAGGCGAGCTGGATCATCGTGTAGGTCACCACCGAGATCAGCCCGGTGAAGAGGTAGCGGCGCCACGACCCGAGCCATCCGGTACGCATCCGGTCCCATCGGCCCGAGACGACCCCGAAGGCCGTGATGAACACCGCCGAGGCCAGGAAGGTCGCCAGCGCATACGCGATCGTGCCGCTCGTCCTGATGCCGCGCGCATCGGAGACCGAGTAGACCCCCACCGTCGCCGCGACGACCAAGGCATGGGCCACCGACCGCGGGTCGGGCCGGACCCCGCTCGCCGAGCCCGTGAGCAACAGCAGCCCCAGGGTGATGATCGCGATGCCGAACCAGCCCGGGACCGAGATGTGGTCGTCGAGCAAGAGCACCCCACCGATCGCGGCGAGCGAGGCGCCGCCACTGCGGGCGATCGGGTAGACGACCGAGAACTCGCCCGTCTCGTAGGCGCGAGCGAGGTACACCACGTAGGGGACGTGGACGAGTCCGGAGATCACCGCCCAGATCCACGCCCGGGCCGGCATCCCGCCCATCACCAGGAACGGGATCAAAACCACCAGACCCGACGATGCGAACTGGCCCCAGAGGGCGGCGAACCGGTCGCCCGCCGTCTTGGCCGCCAGGTTCCACCCTGCGTGCAGCACCGCCGCACCGAGGGCGAGGAGGGTGGCGGTGAGCATGGAAGCGGCACGCTGGCGGCGTAGTCTCCCCAGCCATATGGACCGGCCGATCGGCATGTTCGACTCCGGGTTCGGCGGCCTCACCGTCGCCCGAGCGGTGATGGATCTGCTCCCCGACGAGCACCTCGTGTACATCGGGGACACCGGTCAGTGCCCGTACGGGAACCGCACCCCGGACGAGCTGCGCACCTTCTCGCGGCAACTCGGCTGGAGCCTGGTCAAGGACTTCGGGGCCAAGGCGGTCGTGGTGGCGTGCAACTCCGCCGCGTCGGTCGCGTTCGAGGATCGTGGCCGAGTTGCCCGTCCCGGTGCTCAGCGTGATCGAGCCGGGCGCCAGCTCGCTCGTGCAGGCGACCCGGTCCGGCAACATCGGCGTGATCGCCACGGTGGCCACGGTGCGATCCGGCGCCTATCAGCACGAGGTCGAGGCGACGGCGGAGGCGCAGGGCCGCTCGGTCCAGCTGACCTGCGCGGCGTGCCCGGGCCTCGTCGAGTTCGTGGAGAAGGGTGCAGGAACGACCGGCGATCAGGTGACGGTGCTCACCGAACGGCTGCTCGCCCCGGTGCGCGACGCCGGGGTCGACACCCTGCTCCTCGGGTGCACCCACTACCCGTTCCTCGCCCGGGTCATCGGTGACGTGATGGGTCCGGAGGTCGTGCTCGTCTCCTCGGCCGACGAGACCGCGTTCGCCGTCGCCGCCGAACTGGAACGGCTCGGGATCCTGCGGCCGTCGGGGAGCGGCCGCCCCGGCGAGCACCGGTTCTTGTCGAGCGGCGACGTCTCGACCTTCGTCGAGCTCGGCTCGCGCCTGCTCGGACCGGAGTTGGCTGCAGCCCACTCGTGGGCGCCGGATACGGTTGATCTGCCCGCGAGGCCCTGAACACCAGCCGTCTCGACCTGCTGCACAAGGAGCTGCCATGTCCCGCCCCGATGGTCGTCGTCCCGACGAACTGCGTCCGCTGAGTTTCCAGCGCGACTTCACGGAGATGGCAGCCGGCTCGGTGCTCGTCAGCTTCGGCAAGACGCGGGTGCTGTGCACCGCGTCGATCGACGAGGACGTGCCGCGCTGGATGCGCAACTCCGGCAAGGGCTGGGTGACGGCGGAGTACTCGATGCTCCCAGGTTCCTCGCCCGAGCGCGTCGGCCAAGGGCGGCGAAGGGCAAGCAGAGTGGGCGAACGGTCGAGATCCAGCGTCTGATCCAGCGGGCGATCTGCTTCCCGGGCCGCCTGCGACATGAAGTTGCTCGACGACGTCAGGTCGTCGTCGACTGCGACGTGCTCCAGGCCGACGGTGGCACCCGGACCGCCAGCATCTGCGGCGGCTTCGTGGCGCTCCACGATGCCTGAGCCGACTCGTCCAGAACAGGGCGATCAAGCAGCACCGCTCCATTCGCTGTGCGCGGCGATCAGCGTCGGGATCCACTCCGGTGTACCGATCGCCGACCTCCCGTACGTCGAGGACTCGACGGCCGAGGTCGACATGAACGTCGTGATGCTCCGCCCTGTCGCCGGTGGCGAGCCGACCTTCGTGGAGGTCCAAGGCACCGCCGAAGGCATGGCGTTCCGCCGCGAGCAGCTCGACCAGATGCTGGCGTTGGCCGAAGGGGCCACCGCTCAGATCTTCGAGGCCCAGGCCGCGAGTACCAGCGAATCCTCACGGTCGCTCGGGCGATGACCGACTTCGGAACCCTCGACGACGAGTTCGAGGATCCGGACCGAAATGCGCGCCGATCGGCGAACTCCCGGATCGTGAGACCGACGTCGCCGAGCTGACCGGCGGAGTTCGACGACACCGCACCACTCGGACTCGAACGTCTCGACGACGGCGACCCGGTCGACGACACCGAGCCGGTCGAGGCTCGATGATGCTGGCCCGTCGCCACCGGCGGCGAGGGAGCCGGCGACGACACGGAAAAGCGCGATGGGCCGTGCTGCTGCCGTTTCCCGATGCAGGTGGTCTGCGCCTCGGCCAACCCGGACAAGGTGGCGGAGATCTGGCGATCCCTCGACGACGAGGTCAGAGAGCTCCTACCCCGGCCCGCCGAGGAGTGCCCGACGTCGTGGAGGACGCCGACACCCTCGTCGGCAACGCCCGCTTGAAGGCCCAGGCCCTCGTCGGCGCGACCGGACTGGCGGCCATCCGCCGACGACACCAGCCTCGGTCGATGCCCTCGCGGGTGCGCCCGGTGTCTACACCGCTCGCTTCGCCGGCGAAGAAGCCACCTATGCCGACAACCGGGCCAAGCTGCTGATCGAACTGGCCGACGTTCCGGACGGCGGCGCGGCGTTCAAGACCGTGGCACTCGTCCGCTGGCCCGACGGTCGTGAACTCGCCGTCGAAGGGGTGTGCCCGGGCGTCATCGCCACCGAGGAGCGGGGCCAACGGGGCTTCGGCTACGACGCCGTGTTCATCCCGGTCGAGGGCGACGGGCGGACCTTCGCCGAGATGAGCGAGGACGAGAAGCACGCGGTGTCCCACCGCGGCCGGGCCTTCCGAGCCTTGCTCGCCGCGCTCGACCAAACCGCCCGCTGACGCCGCGAATCTCCGGCGGGTGCGCCTCGCGAGTCGGCGAGGTGGGCGGCGAAACCCCGCACGATGCGGGGGCTTCGCGCCCACCCTGCCGAGCACGAGACCGCGGCCGATACCCGAGACCGCGGTCGGTAGACCCGAGACCGCGCCGACGCCGACGCAGGCCAGCGTCAGTTGCTGAACTTGGACAGCGCGCCGCCCTCGGAGGCCAGCCGGGCCAGGAGCGGCGACAGCTCCCAGTGGCGGCCGCCCAGACGGGCGCCGTAGTCCTGGATCTTGGCCACGACCTCACCGAGCCCGAGCGAGTCGGCCCAGAACATCGGGCCGCCCCGGTAGACCGGCCACCCGTAGCCCTTGATCCACACGATGTCGATGTCGCTCCCGCGGATGGCGATGCCTTCCTCGAGGATCTTGGCCCCCTCGTTCACCATCGGGAGCAGGCAGCGCTCGAGCACTTCGTCGTCGGTGACCTCACGCTGCTCGAAACCCTGCGCCACGGCGAAGTCCCGGATCATCTGCTCGACCTCGGGGTCGGCAGTCTTCTCCCGCGTCTCGGGGTCGTAGGTGTAGTAGCCCTTGCCGTTCTTCTGGCCCCGACGTCCGCTCTCGCACAGGATGTCCCGCACGCTGCCGCTGTTGGATCGCTCCGCCTTCCAGCCGATGTCGAGCCCGGCCAGGTCGCTCATCGCGAACGGGCCCATCGGGAAGCCGAAGTCGTACAACACCCGATCCACCTGAGCGGGGGTGGCGCCTTCGAGGATGATCTTGTTCGCCTCGGCGCCGCGCTGGAACAGCATCCGGTTGCCGATGAAGCCGTGGCACACGCCCGAGAGCACGGCGACCTTCTTGATCTGCTTGCCGATCGCCATGGCCGTGGCCACCGTGGTCGGCGAGGACCCGGCGCCCCGCACCACTTCGAGCAGTTCCATCACGTTGGCGGGGGAGAAGAAGTGCAGACCGATCACGTCGCCGGGCCGCGAGGTGACCGAGGCGATCTCGTCGAGGTTCAGCGCCGAGGTGTTCGAGGCCATGACGGCGCCCGGCTTGCAGATGCCGTCGAGCTCCCGGAAGATCGTCTTCTTCAGCTCCATGTCCTCGAAGACGGCTTCGATCACGAGGTCGCAATCGGCGAAGTCGGCCTTGTCGGTCGAGCCGGTGAGCAGTCCCATGCGCTGCTCGACCGCGCCAGCGGGGATCGAGCCGCGTGACGCCGACCGCTCGTAGTTCTTGCGCACGACCCCGAGCCCACGATCGAGCGAGTCCTGATCGCGCTCGACGATCGTGACCGGGATGCCGACGTTGGCGAAGTTCATCGCGATGCCGCCACCCATCGTTCCCGCGCCGAGCACACCGACCTTGTTCACGGCGATCGGCTTGGTGTCCTTGGGGAGATCCGGGATCTTGTTCGCGGCCCGCTCGGCGAAGAACGCATATCGCTGGGCGGCGGACTGGGCCCCGGTGACCAGCTCGCGGAAGAGTCGCTGCTCGACCTGGAAGCCTTCGTCGAAGGGCAGGTTCACCGCGGCTTCGATGCACTGGATGTTGTACTCCGGGGCGAGGAAGCCGCGGGTCTTGCGCGCGATCGAGGCGCGGAAGTCACTGAACAGCTTCGGGTTGCCTCGGGCCGCTTCCATGAGCTCGTTGCGGTCCCGGACCTTGTTCAACGGCAGGTTCTCGGCGACCGCCTTGCGGGCGAAGGCGATTGCGGCGGCACGCAGCGCGTCGAGGTCTCCGTCGACCACCTCGTCGACGAGCCCACCTTCGATCGCCTCGGCCGAGGGGATGTGGCGGCCCGAGGTCATCATCTCCAACGCCTTCGGTGCCCCGACCAGGCGCGGGAGCCGCTGGGTCCCACCGGCGCCGGGGAGGAGCCCGAGGTTCACCTCGGGGAGACCGAACCTCGCCGAGGACAGGGCCACTCGGTAGTGGGCGCACAACGCCACTTCGAGGCCGCCGCCGAGCGCAGTGCCGTGGATGGCGGCCACGACGGGGATCGGAGCGTTCTCCATCGCGGACTGCACGTCGAGCAACGAGGCCCCGGTGACGCCGCCGTCGAACTCGGAGATGTCGGCGCCGGCGATGAACGTCCGCCCGGCGCAGATCAAGACGATCGACGATGCGCCGTCGGCCACGGCCTGGGCCATCCCGTCGGCGAGTCCTTGGCGGACGTGGGAGCTGAGGGCGTTGACGGGAGGGTTGTCGACGAGCAGGACGGCAACGTCGCCGTCGCGTTCCAACGAAACCGATTGGCTGAGCTGAACCATGGGTGGGAGTCAATCACGGTCGAATCGGCGGGCCCGAGCCCGAGGGGAACTGGAAGACTTCATCGATGAGCGTTTCCGAGCCCAAGACCGTGCTGCACACGTACCTGAGGTCGGCACGCGACGTGATGATCTGGAAGCTCGAGGGGCTGAGCGAGTACGACCTGCGTCGGCCACTCGTTCCGAGCGGCACCAACCTGCTCGGGCTGGTGAAACACCTCGGTGCCCTCGAGTACGGCTACTTCGGGCTGGCGTTCGGTCGAGAACTCCCGGAACAGCCGTGGTGGGACGACGAAGATCCCCTGGCCGATCTGTGGGTGCCGGCCGGGGAGGACACCGAGATGATCCTCGGGTTCGCTCGACGGGCGCACGAGTTCGCCGACGGTGTCATCGACGAACTCCCGCTCGATGCCCCCGGGAACGTTCCGTGGTGGGATCCGGGCGACACGACACTCCACCACCTCTTGGTGCACATGATCGCCGAGACCAATCGTCACGCCGGTCATGCCGACATCGTTCGCGAGCTGATCGACGGCGAGATCGGTCTACGTTCGTCCGGCTCGAACCTTCCGGAGGGCGACGATCATTCCTGGGTCAGCCACCACGACGCAGTGGAGCACGCTGCACGCGCCCACTCCGCCGGGTGACTCGTTCGATCAGTCGCCCTGGACCTTGTTCTTCACCTTGTCGATGGCATCCTTCACCTTGCCTGCGGCCTCGTCGACCTTGCCCTCGTTGCGAAGTTCCTCGTCGTCGGTGAGATCGCCTGCGGCTTGCTTCACGCGACCCTTGATCTGATCGGCATTGCTCATCTGGAGCCTCCTGTGTCGGGGGGTACGGCTGCCAAGCTGCCCGTCACCCCGCCCGCCGAAACGGCGGCCTGTTCCGACCGAGCGGGTGCTCCACGACGAGAGGATCGAACGATCATGGCTGCAGCCGACCGCCCCGACGAGCTTCATCCCGGGTCCGAGGACCTCGACGGTGCCGATCACCCGTGCGCGGTGCTCCTCCACGAGGCGGCCAATGGGCGGTTCCCGCCGGCCGACGGGAACGTGGAGTTCTTCGCTCCCGACGACTTCGGCACCTGTGCCGCCGTCGGGTTCACCGGTCATGCCGTCGTCCTGACGCCGCCGGGACCCCGGCCCGAACGACCGAGCGCTCCGTTCGGGTTCGGCGGCGTCCACGAACCGAACTTCCTGCTCTCGCTGGCGGGCCCCGGCGGCGAGCTCGGATCGCTCGACGTGGTGCTCGTGGCCCGCGGTACCGGCCGGGCCGGACCCACCGAACGTTCTCCCGAACGGCTCACCGAGACCGACGCTCACGATCGGCATCCCCGGGTCCTGCGGGCGCGGAGCCACCGTCGTCACGTTCGGGTGCTCGGCGACGAGCGGGGGCTCGTCGCGATCGGTGTGGGTCTGGTCGGTCGCACGGAACTGTCCGTCGAGCTGACGGGCGCTGCTCCCGGACGAGGCGTCGGGCGCCAACTCATCCGGGGTGGGCTGGCTGCCGTGGGCCGTGGCCAGCTCGTGTTCGCCCAAGTCGCAGCAGGGAACGCAGCGTCGCTGCGTGCCTTCCTGGCCTGCGGGTTCGTTCCGGTCGCGAGCGAAGTCCTGATCGTCCGGGCGACCCCTGACGCCGACCGTCGGATCGAGGATCGTTAGGTTGGGGACGTGCTCGCCGCGATCGATCTGATCCTCATCCATCAGTTGCTGGGCCGGTACGGCCACACCATCGACCACCGGGACTGGGACGCGTTCGCCGCCCTGTTCGTGCCCGATGCGACCATCGACTATCAGGGATCCACCAGCCGGATCGAGTGCCGCGGGATCGACGAGATCCTCGACTACTTCCGGGAAGCGAACCATCCGCCGGCCCATCACGTCTCGAACATCGTCGTCGACGAGTTCGCCGACCCGAAGGGACCAGTGCCCGTCCATTCGAAGTTCCTGGCCCCGTTCACCCGTCCCGAGCACGAGCCGAAACGTTGGTACGGGGGCGACTACCACGACGTCGTGGTGAACACCGCCGACGGCTGGCGGTTCTCGCACAAGCAGTGTCTGCCCCGATGGAACCTGACGGTTCAGGTGGACGAGGACGTCCCGGCCCACCGGCGCACGTACTGACGGACCGGTTCGGCAGCGCGCTGCGGCAAGGTGGCGCCGTCGCGCCCCGGCGCCGTGGGCGATGTCGTGACGTCGGGTTGCGTTCGTCGGTCTCCGCTCGCCGGACGTAACTTCGCGCTCGTGCCGTGAGGCTCGGGGGAGCCGAGGCACCTGGGGGGTTTCGATGACTTCGGCACCGGCCGACGACCGAGCGACGATGCAGGCCCAGGGCATGGGGCTGGCGTGGTGGGCCAAGCGTGATCCGCACCGGGCTGCGATCGTGTCTCCGAAGGGCGACCGGACCTTTGCCGAGTTGAACGCCCGGGCGAACCAGCTCGCTCGGGCCCTGCGTGCTCGGGGCGTGTCGGCGGGCGATTCCGTGGCCCTGATGTGCGGCAACCGACCCGAGTTCGCCGAGACGATCAACGCCTGTCTGCGCATCGGCGTGAGGATGACGCCGATCAACTGGCACCTCACCGCGGACGAGACGGCGTACATCCTCGAGGACTGCGAGGCCGTCGCCCTCGTCGCCGATGCCGATCTCGGCGACGTTCCTCGGGCGGCGGCCGAGCGGGTTCCCGGCGTACGCGTGAGACTCGCCGTCGGCGGCCCGATCGACGGCTTCGAGGACTACGAGGACGCGCTCGGCGACCACGCCGGCGACGACATCGACGATCCAACGCTCGGCACGTCGATGCTCTACACCTCCGGGACCACCGGGCGCCCGAAGGGCGTGCACGCTCGACCGCCGCCGGAGCCCAGGCGTTGAACATCTACGGCTACGACGAGGACTCCGGGACCGATCGTCATCTCTGCACTGGACCGCTCTATCACGCTGCACCGCTCGCGTTCTCGCTGTCGATCCCGCTTCGCCAACGGCGCCACGGTCGTGCTCATGGAACGGTGGGACGCGCCGGAGGCGCTCCGGCTGATCGAGACCGAGCGCATCACCCACAGCCACATGGTCCCGACCATGTTCCATCGCCTGCTCTCGCTTCCCGACGACGAGCGCGAGTCGGGACACGTCCTCGTTGCGCCACGTCCTGCACGGCGCCGCGCCCTGCCCGGTTCCCGTGAAGCAGCGGCTGATCGAGTGGATCGGGCCGGTCGTCATGGAGTACTACGCCGCGCGCATCGAAGGAGTGGGCAGTTTCGTCGACTCCGAGACGTGGCTCCGCAAGCCCGGCACCGTCGGCCTACCTCTCACCCCCGGGCAGGTCCTGATCGGTGACGAAGCAGCCAGAGCTCCCTCGGAACACCGTCGGTCTCGTCTACATCCGGGCTCCGCACGGCGCCCGATTCACGTACTACAAGGACGAGGCCAAGACGGCGTCGAGCTACCGGGGCACTACTTCACCCTCGGCGACGTCGGCTACATGGACGACGACGGGTACCTGTTCCTCACCGACCGCTCGGCGAACCTGATCATCACGGGCGGCGTGAACGTCTATCCGGCCGAGGTGGACGCCGTGCTGCTGACCCATCCGGCCGTGGGTGACGTCGCCACGATCGGGGTTCCCGACGAGGAGTGGGGAGAGCGAGTACTCGCGGTCGTCGAGCCCAGGGCCGGCGTCGATCCGACCCCGGAACTCGCGGCGGAACTGGTGGCGTTCTGCCGGGATCACCTCACTCACTTCAAGTGCCCGCGCTCGGTCGACTTCGTCGAGCACCTGCCCCGACTCGACAACGGCAAGATCTACCGGCGGGTGTTGCGGGAGAAGTACCGTGAGTCCCAGGCGAACTGACGATCCTGGGGTCAGCGTTCGAAGGGCGTGAGTCGCCAGCCGCCGGTCGTGCGGAACGGGGCGCCGTCGGCGTCCGCATCGCCGATCACCAACGCCGAGCGTTCGCCACTGATCACGGTGTCGACGACGAATCGCCACGAGCAGGTACACCCCGAGGACTCGACATCGACGTCGATCAGGATGGTCTCGCCGGCTTGCAACGTCTGGCGGGGGAACTCCGACGACCACTCCGAGGAGATGACGCCATCGTTGCGGCGGAACCGCAACGCCGGCTCGGAGTCCGGGGTGGGCGGAAGGATCAGCTCCACCTCGATCGGCGGTGCGGCGTCGGTGAGCGGGAGGGTGTCGCATTGCACCGTGAACCCCTCCATGGGCTGCTGCCAGTCGGTCACTTCGACCCGAAGATCGGTGAAGGCGACCGCCGCGTTCTCCACCCCGACTCGCGGGGTGGCCTGCAGCACGAGACCGGCGGTCACGGCTCCATCGCCGACGATCGTGCCGTTCTGGTCCGTCCAACTGCCCGGTGAGCAATCCCGGGCGTCGTCCGGGATCTCCTCGGCCGGAACCGCGAGCGCTCGCCGGCCGAGCGAGTTGATCGGGAACTGGGCGCTGGCACCCACGTAGTCGCTGACGAGGATCGGATCGGCGACCGGTTCCGAGGCGGAGGTCGGCACCGTGGAGCCGGCGGTGCTCGACGAGCCGATCGGAGGCACCGTCGAGACGGTGGACGGGGCGCCGGTGGTCGCCGTCTCGCCGATGCTGGACGGGCTGGACGGACTGGTCGCGGCCACGGTCGGCGCCCCGGATGCTTCCAGCGTCGTCGTCGAACCCGAGGGCGGCCCGCTGCCTCCTCCCGGCCAGTTGGTCGCGAGGATTCCTGCCACACCCACCACGAGCACGCCGCCGGCCATGGCTCGGCGCTTGCGTGCGTTCGGCACCGTGCCCGGGCGAGGGAGGTCGCCGGTGACCGGCTCGGTGACCGGGCTGGCCGCCAGCTCGCGCTCGATGGCGTCGAAGGTGACCCGATCGCAGGCACCGGGCTCCACCACCGTGAGCTGAGCATGCTCCTGGAACCGGCGGATCGCCTCGGTGGTGAACGGCCCGTACACCCCGTCGACCCGGCCCGGCTCGAACCCCAGCGCGACGAGCCGGTTCTGGAGCTCCACGACGTCGTCGCCGACCAGATTCGGTTCCTGCAGCGACAACGGGCGGCTGCCGAACTCGGACTCGTCGCTCGGCACGAAGTGATCCGGGGCTCGCTCGACGACCGCCGGAGCCACCACCGGCCGGTCTTCGGGGCCGGCCTCGGTCATCGGGCGGAACAACTCGGTGTTGCCGTCGCGCAGGTACAGCACCGGGGTCGCGAACTCCATCTCGTTGACGCCCATCACCGCCATTCGGGCTTCGGCGACGGCCCGGTCGATGCCGTAACGGTCGACGACGATCCGGTGATACAGCTCCTCGGAGAACTTGATGGCCGCGTCGTCGCTGATCTTGAACTGCATGGCGATCACGGCGCTGCGTCCGACCCGGACGAGTTTGGCGGCCAGGCTCGCATAGGGCTGACCGTCGACGACCCGGAAGCTCTCGCACGAGTTGAGCACCACGAGATCGAGGGTGCGGGACTTGCCGACCAGGTTCGCGAACGCCATCGCCGACAGCTGGTGTGGCGACCGGTCGTCCCGGCACAGCACCAAGCCCGCTTCGCCGTGGTCGTCGCAGAAGCTGTGGCCGATGAAGTGGAGCACGTCGTGGTCGTCGTCCAGGGCTCGTCGGAGCTGATCGAAGGTGCAGTCCTCGATCGTGGTGAGGGTGACGTCGTCCGGGTGCTCCGAGGCGATCAGCGCCAACTGCTCGAGCTCCCGGGCCGTCTCGAGCGGATCGTGTCCCTCGGGACTCGCGGCGATGGCCAGCACACGGATCCGACGGCCGGGCGTCGGCGGCTCGCTGTCGGCGTCGCCCGTCCAGAGCTCTCGCAGCACCGGCGTGCGAGGTTGCATGGCGACGAACACCCCGCGATGGCAGAGGAACTCCCACGGGATCTTCAGCAGTTCCAGTTGGTCGGGGACGAAGGCCAAGCGGAGCTGGACCCCGCTGTCACGCTCGGCCCGATCGAACAGCTCGCCGACGGGGCCGGCGAGCAAGGCATCGGCGAGGGTCGTCCCGAACTGCTCCGCCGTGGGCCGGTGGCGGGCACGACCTCTGCGGCGCGGTCGATCGTGGCCGGGTTCAGGTAGGGCGGCAGGTCGGTGACCGAGCGCAGCGCCCAGGTCTCGAAGGACCTCCGCCAGGCCGACGTCGTCGACCGGCAGGGTGAATGCGGACGTGACGGTCTCTCCGTCGTCGAGCGCGGCGGTGACCTGGTACTCACGCCCCTCCAGATGTTCGAAAGAAATCTGGAGATTCCGTACCCCATCCCCATGCACCATTGATCAACCTAGCCCGTCCTGCGTAGCGCCTTGACTCAGACGGCAGAACGCCTTGACAGGTTGAGAATCACGCCGTGCCGAAGAAGGTCCATGCCCTTCTGGTCGGTATCGACGCCTATGCGGAGCCGGTGCGGCCCCTCGGCGGATGTCGCAACGACGTCCGCTACCTCGAGGAGTATCTGCGCGCCCGGCTCGGAGACGCCCTCGTCCTGCGCACGCTGGTCGACGAGCGGGCCACCCGGGCCGCAGTCATCGATTCGTTCCGGTCGCACCTGGGTCAGGCGTCGTCCGGTGACGTGGCCCTGTTCGCGTACTCCGGGCACGGAAGCCAAGGAGCTTCCACCCGCTCCGCTCGCCACGTCGGAGGCCTCCGGGCGGCTCCAGACCCTGATGCTCCACGGCGCGGGTCGTGAGGTCGACGGCCAGCTGTCCTGGCCGTTGGCGGACAAGGAACTCCGGTTCCTCCTCGAATCGGTCGCCGCGACCGGCGCCACACCGTCGCCCTGCTCGACTGCTGTCATTCCGGCGGCGCGACCCGCGATCTGTCGACGGCAGCGCTTCGCCAGTGGCTCCCCGATGACGTCGATCCGATTCGCTCGACCCGGCCGATACCGGCTCGCGCCATGCTCGACTCGCTGCGGACCGCGTCCGGTCGAGGTGTTCCTGCCGGGCTCGATCGATGCGGCGCTCGCCGATGAGCCCGTTCGCCACGTCGCGCTCTGCGTGTCAGTCAAGCAGACGGCGAAAGAGGACGTCTTCGACGGGGAGCACCGTGGTGTGTTCTCGGAATCGCTGATGGGTTCGTTGCCGGCGCTCTCGCCGTCGGCGACCTATCGGGATCTCCTGGCGGTCGTGCGGGAGCGGGTCGAGCGGGACTTCCCGAGCCAGCAGCCCGACCTGTTCCCGGAGACGGCCGGCGGAGCGGGCGACGGGCGATTCCTCGACGGCACCATCGAAGCGCTTCCGCCGTCGTACTCGATGACCCGCTCGGGGACCGCCTGGACGATCGATGCGGGTCGGTTGCACGGCATCACCGAAGCGGTCGACGGCAACGACTTCGTCTTCGCCTGTGCGGATTCCGACGGGGTGCAGCGCGGCGACGTAAGGGTGCTGCGCTGCGGCCCTGCGTCCTGCACGGTCGAGCCGATCGATTGGGAACCGGATCAGCTGCTCTACCGCGCCGTGGTCACGCGCGTCGCGAGACCGGTCACCCCGGTCGGCTTCGCCGAGCCTGCGACCTCAGGCGAGCAGGAGTTGTACGAGGCCATCCGGGCCCGGATCGCCTCGTGCGGCCCCGAGGGCAGGCCGTCGGTCCAGGTGCGATGCTCGACGGATCCCGCCGAGCGATGCCTGCGAGTGCGAGCCGGGACCGATGACGGCGGGGCCTTCGCTCGCATCGAGCGACCGGACGGATCGAGCGCTGCCTCCGAACGCGGCGGGTCGACTGCGCGGACCTGGCGGCCGGCGCAGCCCAGTGGTGGCAACGTTGGAGCACGTGGCCCGCTGGGATGCAATCCGCGAGCTCGCCGCTCGTCGTTCACCGTTGGCCGACGAGGTCTCGGTCACGGTGTTTCCCGGCACCGGTCCGGGTGACGAGCCGCCCGCCGAGGATGCCCCGGCCGCCGATGCCCTTCCGCGCTCGTCGACGGGCGCGTACCGATTCGAGCAAGCAGCCGGCGAGCCCGTCTACTTCTGGGTGCGGGTGGAGAAGCACTCCGCCCGCAGCGATCTCTACCTCACCCTGCTCGACCTCGACGATCAGCTGTCGTGTCAGGTGCTCCAGGAGTCCACGGCGTTGCTCGGCCCGCGTTGGGAGCAGCAGTTCGCGCTCAAGGGGCCGGCAGCCGGACCGTGGCCAGCGATTGGTTCAAGTTCATCGTCAGCGAGTTCGACATCCGGACGCACACCTTCGTGCTCCCACCTGCGGGGGACCCGTTGCCGGCCGTCGTCGCGCCGACGGCCGACCTCCGTGAGGTCGCCAACCGCGACCGCGGAGCGTCGGTCGTCGGCCCCCGCCCGGTCCGGACTCCTGCGCCATCACCATCCGGTTCGACGTGCACGGCACGTAACCGGTCCGCCGGCGGGACCGTCGGAACCACAGACGGCGCGTCGAGATCGGCGGGTCGCTCATCGACACGAGAGCAGGGGGCGTCATGGCAGTGCTGTATCGCACGTATTCACGACCGGTTCCGATGGGGGTGATCGTGCGCAGTTCGAACTACGCCGGGATGCACCCCGTCATGCAGGACCGGGTTCGGGCCCTGCTGGAGGCCTCCGGTGGCGCGGCCGGCTGGGGCTATGGATTGCGGACGTCCCAGCAACAGTTGCAGCTGTTCCTGTCCCGCCATCGCCTCGATCCGAACGGCAAGGTGCTCTACAACGGGCAGCGCTACACCCTCACCGGGACACCGGCGGCGCGGCCGGGCCGCTCGATGCACGAGATCGGGCTCGCCGCCGACCTGCGGGGCCGGGCGACGAACAATCCTCGCTTCGACGACTGCAGTTGGATCGTCGCCAACGCCGAGCGGTTCGGTCTCGTGACCTTCGCCGAGGTGAACAACGAGCCCTGGCACGTGCAGCCGATCGAGTTGCCGCACGCCCGCAGTTCCTACGAGCAGCGTGGCGCGGCGTGGGGCAGCTACCCCAACTACCGGGGCGGGGATCGGGGCGTCGAGCACCACCGTCACCACGAAGCCGATCGACCCCTCGCGCTCGCTGACTCGTGCCCGCAAGGACCTCGGGACCCGAGGCCTGACTCCGGCGCTCGTTGCTCGCCCGGGCGAACGTGGTCCCGCCGTGTGGGTGTTGCGCGAGGCGCTCGTCGCTCGCGGCCTGCTCCCCGCCGGGTCGCCGACTCGCGACCATCCGTACGACCCCGAGACGGTGGGGATCGTGCGAGCGTTCCAGCAGGAACGGTCGCTCGAGGTCGACGGGATCGTCGGGCCGATCACCTGGGGAGCGTTGCTCGGCGCGATCGAGCCGGACGAGAACAGTCCGATGGTCATGGTGCTCAAGGCCGTACTCATCGTCCGCGGGCTCATCCGTGACAACGCGGCCAACCTGGCCACCGACTACGGCCCGATCACGCAACAGCGAGTGCGCGACTTCCAGGCCCTGAGCGGCATCGAGGCGATCGCCCGCGTCGGGCCGCAGACCTGGACCGCGCTGCTCGGGGTGAAACGACGGCTCGACCTCTCCGGACGCGGCGACGAGGTCGACGAGGTCGACGAGCAGGTCGAGATCGACGGCGAGGCGGTCGAGGACTTCGACGACGTCGATCTCGACGATCTGGATCTGCTGGGCCTGCTGGACGAGGTCCCGGCGACATGAGCGCCGAGACGTCCGATGGCGCAGTGCGTGATCACGGCATCTGTCTGTCCGGAGGTGGACACCGGGCGACCGTGTTCGGTTGGGGTGCGTTGCTCGCGTTGGCCGATGCAGGGTTGCATCGCCGGACACTGTCGATCAGCTCGGTCTCCGGCGGCTCGATCGCGAACGGAGCCGTGATGATCGGGCCGGACTACGGCACCTCCGAACCCGGCGAGATCGAGGATCACCTGACCGCGCTGGTGCGAGCGGTCGCGTCTCGCGGGGTCCTGCTCGGCGGGGCGCCGGCGACCCGCAGCTACCTGCGGTCGTTGATCGCCGCGTTGGGCGTGGCGGCCGCGGGGCTGATCGTCATCATCGTGGCCGCCGTGGTGTCGAGCGGATGGTGGATGTTGATCGGGGCGGTCGTGCTCGCCCTGGCGTCGGTGGTCGCGTGGAAGCTCTTCGCTCGGCGATCGGTGGTGACGGAACGGGCCATCGACACCGAACTCCTGGGCGGTGGCCACACCACCCTCGCCGAACTCGCAGCGCGGCACCTCAGCATCAACCACGTCATCTGCACGACCGAGTTGCAGTCGGGCGTGTCGTGCTATTTCGGCAATCGGCTCGTCTACGGCTGGCAGTTCGGTGGCACGACCGCGCCGCCGGCACTCGCCCTGTCGACTCCGGTGCAGGCGTCGGCCTGCGTCACGGGCCTGTTCCGCCCCCGTGCCGTCCCGTTGTCCGACTTGCATCTCGACGGGCACAAGCCACCGAAGATCGACGATGTCGTGCTGGTGGACGGCGGGGTCTACGACAACATGGCCGACGAGTGGGAGTACGGCTTCGAGAGCCGGTCGACGTGGAAGCCACTGGCCGCGGCCCAGGCCCGTCGCGCCAGCCGGCTCGTCGTCGTGAACGCCTCGGCCGGCTGGGATGATCTCGACCCCGCCTCCACGAGTGGGTTCGGCTTGAGCTCGCCGGACTGCGTCGCTCGCAGAGCGTGCAGTACGACGTCTCGACGGCGCATCGCCGCCGAGCCCTGTTCGCCATGTTCCGGCAGGCCGAGGAGGACCCGTCGTCCGGACCGACCGGAGTCTTCGTCCAGATCCGCGACAGTCCGTACCGGCTCGCGTCTCGGTTCGCTCCGCGAGGGGCGAGCTCCGTTCGACGACCGCGGGCGATGGGCCTTGGAAGCCCTCGCCTTCCTCGACGCCCGCGGGCTGAGCGAAGCGGACTGGAACGTCCGTGCCGCCGAATCGGCCGGCGTGGCCACGACGCTGGCCCCGCTCGGGGCCAAGCGCTGCGCGGATCTCCTTGAGCATGCGTACTTCCTCACGGCCGCGAACCTCCACGTGCTCTTCGGGAACGGGATCACGGGCCCGGCCCCCTCGCGTGAGCGGTTCGAACGGATGGCGGGGATGAGCGCATGAGCCGGCCCACGTCCCGGGCGCTGGTGCCGATCAGCGTCGAGCAACCGGACCCGGTGACGGTGCGGGTCCTGCCGGCCCGATGCGGGGACTGCCTGGTCGTCGAGATGGGCCCATCCGGCGCACGGCGCCGGTTCCTCGTCGACGGCGGGCTCAAGTCCATCTACGACGAGGGCCTCGGCGCGTATCTCACCTCCGACGCGTCGCCTCCGCACTTCGACCTCGCGGTCGTCACCCATATCGATCGAGACCACATCGACGGTGTGATCGAGGCGCTCGCCGCCGGCGTGCTCGATGCCGACGACATCTGGTTCAACGGACGCGACGAGATCGAGGCCCTGCTGTCGGGGGACGACGCCGGGGACCGGGGCTACCGACAGGGCGACGAGCTGAGCCGGCTCCTCCCGGCCGAGCTCCGCAACCGCGCCGTCGGCGGTTCCGCGGTTCACGTCCCCGACGCCGGGCCGCCGGAGTACGACGTCGCAGGGGCCAGGATCACGCTGCTGTCACCGGTCCGCCGCCGACTCGAACGTCTCGTGGATCGGTGGCCGGTCGACGCCGGCTCGGACCCTGCGGCCACCGAGGCGCTCATCGACGCGTTCGAGGACCCGGGGTCGCGGGGCGAAGGCGAGTTCGGCGAGGACGGGAGCGTGGCCAACGGATCGAGCATCGCGTTCCTGCTCGAGGTCGATGGCGTCTCGTTGCTGCTCACCGGCGACGCCTTCGCACCGGATCTCGAGGTGGCGATCCGGACACTGCTGGAACGACGGGGCGAGCCGCGACTCGCCGTCGACTTGTTCAAGCTCTCGCATCACGGCAGCCGTCAGAACCTGACCGACTCTCTGCTCGATCTGATCGAACCGTCCGTCGTGCTCGTGTGCACCGACGGCTCCAAGTTCCGCCACCCCGACGAGGACGCCATCGTCAAGGTGCGCGAGCACTACCCGGAGGCGTCGATCCGGTTCAGCGACGACGACGGAACCAACGCCCACATCCGAGCGCGTGCCGAACTCGTCGGCTCGGTCGCGAATCCGCCCGGTCCACTGCTGCTCACCTTCACGTCGAGTTCGGCTCCGACGTCGGGGCCGGGCTCGGGGCCTGCTCCGAGCCCACCGTCGGGTCGAGCGAGCGGCGGGGGGTGACGACTACCGTCGCTCGGGTGACCGACCTCGACGCGATCCCCGACGCCACCCCCGACGATCTCGCCGCGGCCCAGGAACTGCTCGACGCCACGAGAGACCTGGCCGACCACGTCTGGCGGACCAACCTCCCGGCTGCCGAGCGCGCCGAGCTCGCCGCCGAGATCCGAGCCCTGATCGACCGCCTGCTCCCGATCGAGACGGCCGCCCCGGTCCGGACCGAGCTCGGGGTCCAGTTGCCGGGCCGCGGGAGTCCGCTGCTGCCGCCGATGGTGCGACGGGCCACCGACGGCGCCGAGATCGGCCGCGTCACGTTCACCTCGGCCCACGTCGGCGCGGGCACCGCCGTCCACGGCGGTTGGCTGGCGATCGTGTTCGACGAGATGCTGGGCGGTGTCGCCCACGCCGCAGCACTGAGCCGCACCGCCTGGCTCCGCCTCGACTATCGAGGGCTGACGCCGATCGGAACCGAGCTCGTCATCGAAGGCCACGTGGACCGGATCGAGGGCCGCAAGATCTTCGTCAAGGGTCGCCTACTCGACGGAGACCGCCTGTGTGCGGAAGCCGAGGCGTTGTTCGTCGCGGTCCAGGAATGGGCGTGAGCCGTCCAGGAATGGGCGTGCGCGGCGGGGAGGGTGCGGGCGGAGGGAGTCGAACCCTCACTCCTCTCGGAACCAGAACCTAAATCTGGCGTGTCTGCCATTCCACCACGCCCGCGACTCGCTGCAGGCTAGTGGTCCTCGGTGGCGATCGAGCCCAGCGTGATCGACTCCCAGACCGTCCCGGCGCGCTGGTGGCGGGCGACGATGTCGATCGTCACGCCGCTCGGGGCGCGGACGATCCACGTCGCCACGGCCCGGTTCGGGGTGCCGTCGTTGAAATCCGAGAAGCGGACGTCGGAGTAGCCCGCCAGCTGACCGAGCAGCTTCCGGTTCGTCGTGCCCGGCGCCAGCGTCGCGGCGTCCGGGAGCACGAGGTCGGCGGACACCGGCAGGGTGAGCGAATGCTTTGCGCCCCATTCCGTGACGGTCGTGGGTAGATAGCCCACGTTGGCGATGCCGACCGTGAGCTGCCACACGTCCTCGCCGAGCGGGGCTGCGGTCACCTGTTCGATCTGGAGTCGCGGCGAGCACAGGGCCTGGAACACGGCGAACTCGGCGTGGGGCGCGACCTCGGCCTCCAGCCGGGCGGGCGGCGGGTTGCTCCAGCTGCGCAGCCAGTCCCAGCCGCCGAGCTCGACCCGTCCGAGTTCCGGGTGATCGAACTCGTACCAGTCGACGTAGGCCTCGGGATGGTGTTCGTCGAACCAGCGCAGGACCTTCAGCTCCACCTCGGGCTCGAGCGTGACGTACCAGACCGAGGTCGGCGCCCGTTCACCGGTGGCGGCGTGGACCGCGTCCCAGAACTCGGTCGTCCACGAAAAGACGCCGAGGTGTTCGTAGGCCCAGTCGTCCCCGGCGCCCGACATGGTGTCGTGCTTGTCCCAGGTGAAGTCCTCGTACACCGAGTGCACCGGGTACGTGGACAGCTCGGTGCACTTCGCCCCGAGCTGCTTCCACATCCACACGTCCGCCGGAGGGAGGTCACCGTCGGACTTCGTCGACGACGGCCTCAGCAGCACCCCACCGAAGGTGTGGTAGGCGTTCGACCCGCAGATGTTGGGCCGCGCGGTCATCGCTCGCACCAGGGCCAGGACCTCGGGTTCACTGCCCGGGTGATCGCCCGACCCGGTGACGCTCGTGCCCCAGCCGGCCGGGAAGTTGCGGTTGAGGTCGAGTCCCTCGGGGTTGTGCGGGCGGGGCACCGTGTAGCCGTCGTGGTCGACGATCCGGCCTTCGGCGAGCATCCGGTAGCGAGGACGATCGACGATGCCGTCGGCGGGCACCGGGACCATCAACCGAGCGTCGTCGACGTGGGTGGTCCAGCCCCCGGTCGGATCCTCGACTCGCATCGTCAACACCCGGCCGTCACCATCGATGTCGATCCGATGCAGGCCCGGCGCCTCCCACCGGTCGAGCCACGGCCAGGCCCGAACGCTCGACCGGAGCCAGCGCGGGGTGTCGGCGAGGGCGAGCTCGGCCCCGTCCGGGTTGACCCGGGGCACCACGTAGAAGGTGCGGGTGCGCAGCGCCTCGGTGACCCGAGCGTCGCTTCCGTAGCCGGTCACCAGCCGGCGCAGCAACCCGATCGCGGCGGCGCTCGCCGTGAGCTCGGTGGCGTGGATGTTGCCGTCCACCCACATCGCCGGCTTGTCCCCGTGGGCGCCGGTGGCCCGGTCGGTGACCGTCGCCAGCCAGATGTCGCGGCCCTCATGGGACCGGCCGATCGACTCGACCTCGACCAGTTCGGGGTAGGCGGCCGCGAGTTCGGTCAGGAAGGCGGTGAGTTCGTCGTAGCGGCAGTAGCGATCGAGCGGGAAGTCCACGACCGCGACCATAGATCCGCCACCGCGCCCACGAGCGCGAGATCTGCACTCGCGAGCGCGAGATCCGCGCTCACGCGCGTGCGGGCATCCAGGCCAGGACGAGTTCGGTCACGCTGACGTCGTTCTTCTCCAGCGTCACCGGCATCGTCGTGATCTCGGCGGCCTTGGCGTCCCATGCCTGATGGATCTGGTCGATCTCCTCGGCGAGTTCGGTCTCCAGGTCCTCCAGGTCCTCGTGGAGGGCCTTCAACTTGTCCTCGGCCGAATCGAGGCGTTGTTCGGCTTGCGAGCTCCGGGATCGACGTCCCGCCGCGCCGCCGAGTCCGCCGAGGACCTTGCCCGCGAGGGAGCGGGTGTTGCGCTTGCCGCCGAGCAGCCCGCCGAGCAGGGAACCTGCGGCCGAGAGCAGCTCCTCGGACTTGCGGCCCTTCTTCTGCTCCTCGAGCAGCTCGATCTTGTCCTCGGCCGACGCGATCTTGTCCTGCAGCGACTTGGCCTTGGCCTCGTACTTGTCCCGCAGCTTGGCCACCTCGGCGTCGGCGGCGTCGTCGGCCGCCGACGCGCAGCGCCGCTCGAACTCGGCCGGTGATTCGCCGGGACGGGAATAGAGCTTGAGACCGGCGTTCGCCGAGATCTCCAACGCCCGGCTGCGCACGAGGTGGTCGACGAGGTCGCGCTCGGCCTGGGTGAAGGTGGTCTTGGCGTCGAGCTTGAGGGCCGGCAACCGATACACCGGCTGGTCGGTCTGGGGCTGGTCGCGCAGGTCGCGATCGTCGTAGTCGACGGTCTGGACCCGGGAGAGGTCGAGCCGGTCACCGAGCGGGTACAGCACGGCTTCGTACTCCTCGTCGTGGACGAGATCGGCCTTGGTCTCGTCGTAGCGGAGCGCGACCCGAGCGACGAGCGCGGCTTCGAGGACTTCCCCCCGGTCGTCGCCGCCGACGGCGTCGAGCCAGGGCGCAGCCACGTCGACGTAGCGGACCGCGATCCCGGAGGCGATCGCCGGCATGACCGTCGTGCAGTCGTCCGGGATCGCCGGCGCGCCGGAATCGGCCGACCCCGCGGAAGGAGCCGCCGCCCCAGCGGTGGGGGCGGACGGAGCGGTTGCGGACGCCGCGACACCCGCCGCGGCGGGGTGGGCGGCGGTCACCGCGGCGATCTGGTCACGGGAGAACGGCCCACGCAGGTAGCTCATCGCCCAGCGGGTGGTGAAGGTGGACGGCGAGGACTTGCCCGCTCGGCGCAGCATGAACTGACGTTTGCCGAGATTGGAGATGGAATCGCTGACCGCGGAGACGTCGACGCCGCCATCGGCGGCGCTGAGCCCTTCCAACAGACGGGACTTGTCGCGTTCGGTCTGGAGTCGGCCGATCATCCAGGTGCCGGCATTGGAGATCGCCTTGTAGTCCACGTCGACCGGGTTCTGGGTCGACAGCACGACGCCGACGCCGAAGGCTCGGGCCTGTTTCATGAGCAGCATGATCGGCTTCTTCGTGGGCGGTACCGCCGTCGGGGGCAGATACCCCGCGACCTCGTCCATGTAGAGCAACGCCCGGAGGTCCGAGGTGCCGGACTGCTTGCGCATCCACGTCACCAGCTTGGACAGCACGAGGGTGGTCACGAACTGACGCTCGTCGTCGGACAGGTGAGCGGTCGACACGATGGCGCAGCGGGGCTTGCCGTCCGCCGTGTGGAGGAGCGACTCGATGTCGAGCGGTTGGCCCATGGCCCAGCTGGAGAAGGCCGGCGAGGCGAGCAGACCGTTGAGCTTCATCGCCAGCGCCATGCGGTCGGCGGGCGGGAAGAAGGTGTCGAGGTCGAACACGCCGAGCTTGCGGAGCGGCGGGGTTCCCACTTGGCCCACGAGCGTGGCGAGATCCAGGTCCTTGCCCGCGGTCCAGGAGTTCTCGATCAGGTTGGAGATCAGGATGTGCTCACGTGAGGCGAGCGGGTCGGCGTTGAGACCGATCATGGCGAGCAGGCCCGAGACGTAGCCCTCGATCTCGTCCCGCATCGTCTCCAGGTCACCCTGGTCGGCGGGAGCCTGCAGCGAGCCGACGATGTTGACCGGAACGCCGGCGCTCGATCCCGGGGTGTAGATCGTGAAATCGGTGGCCGCCCGCAGGGCGCCGATGTCGGTGCCAGAGAGTCCCCAGTCGCCGAGGCCCTTGCTCCACATCGCGGCCTGGTCCGCCGCGAACTGGTCTGGCGTGACCCCGGCCTTGGCCGCGTCCCCCTCGTTGATCCAGGGTCGGAAGTCCGGGCCGCTCAGGTCGGGGAAGGTGAGCAGGAGGTTGCCGAGGTCTCCCTTGGGGTCGATCAGCAGGGTCGGTATCCCGTTGCGGAGACACTCTTCGATGAGCACGACTCCGAGGCCGGTCTTGCCGGATCCCGTCATGCCGACGATCACTCCGTGGGTCGTGAGGTCGCCCGAGGGCAGCAACACCCGGTCGCCCGTGCGGGCACCGGACGCGTCGATCGTCTCTCCGAGGAACAACTCAGCCATGCAGCCGAGACTAGGTCGCGCCGAGGCGCGGGCGAGGGGTTCGCGTCCGCGAGACTCGTGCGGTGAACGAGTCCAAGCCTGCCGAGTTCGCCGGATTCCCGGTGGAGATGTTCTCCTTCTACGAGCGGCTCGAAGCCGACAACTCCAAGGCCTTCTGGCAAGCCAACAAGCCGGTCTTCGACGAGGCCGTCCGCGCTCCGACCGCGGCGTTGCTGGCCGAGCTGGCCCCGGTCTATGGCGAGTTCCACACGTTCCGGCCCCACCGCGACGTCCGGTTCTCCAAGGACAAGACCCCCTACAAGACGAGCACCGGTTCGGTGGCGGAATCCGAGGGAGGCACGATGTTCTACGTCGAGACCTCCGCCTCCGGGCTGCGAACGGGCGCCGGGTTCTATTCGATGGCCAAGGACCAACTGGAGCGATTCCGCAACGCCGCCGACGACGACCATCGCGGGCGCGATCTCGCGAAGCGGTGCGCGGCGATGGAGAAGCGCGGGTACACGCTCGGAGCGATCGGCGAACTGAAGACCGCTCCCCGGGGCTTCCCGAAGGATCACCCGCGCATCGAGCTCATCCGTCGCAAGGGGCTCATCGTGATGCAGCACTGGGAGATCGAAGCGTGGGTGCACACCCGCGAGGTGAAGCAGCGGCTCACCTCGACCTGGAAGTCGATGGCGCCGGTCTACGAATGGCTCGAGACGCACGTGGGCCCGAGCGAGCTGGCGCCCGAAGAAGCCGGGAGATGGTGAGTGTCGCACCGGAGTCGCGCCGCGACCCGTGACTCAGGCCACGACGGGCGACGGTTGCTGGCGTCGGCGGCGGGGCACACTGGGGGCGTCATGACGGCGGTCCTTCCTTCCTCGCTCCTTGCCATGCCCCTGATTCGTCCGGTGCCGCGCGACATCTCACCGGCCGACATCGTCGACGTCTGCGGGGAGAGCCCCGGCTTCGTGTGCCGCAACGTGTTGCGCATCACCGAGAGCAGATCGGCGGCCGACGTCGCCCAGTGGATCATGGACCTTCCGCTGCGGATCCTGTTCATCCTCCTCGGCGCGTGGTTCGCCAATCGCTTGGTGCGCAAGCTGATCCACCGGGTCGTGGCGGGCATCGTGAGCGATCAGACCCCGCTCGCCGTCAAAGCGGTGCGAAAGGTTCGCGACAACTCGCTGCTCTCCACCGACAGCGTGCCGACGATGCGATCGACGGCCCGCGCCAAGACGATGGCCTCGGTGCTCAAGAGCGTCACGAGCATCGTGATCTGGACCATCGCCGGACTCCTCGTCCTCGGCGAGGTCGGGATCAATCTGGCGCCGCTGATCGCCGGGGCCGGGATCGTCGGCGTCGCCGTGGGCTTCGGCGCCCAGTCGCTCGTCAAGGACTTCCTGTCCGGTCTGTTCATGCTGGCGGAGGACCAATACGGCGTGGGCGACATCGTCGACGTCGGGGAGGCGAGCGGCGTCGTCGAGGCGGTGAACCTTCGAACCACGCGGATCCGCAGTGTCGACGGCACCGTGTGGCACGTCCCCAACGGCGAGATCCGTCGGGTCGGGAACATGTCGCAGCAGTGGGCTCGCGCCGTGCTCGACATCGGCGTCGCCTACTCCTCGGACATCGACCGCGCCGCCCAGATCGCGAAGGAGGTCGCCGACGCCGTACACGCCGACCCGGACTTCGCCCTCAAGATCATCGAGGACCCCGAAGTGCTCGGGGTCGAGCGGCTCGACGCCTCGGCGGTCGTGATCCGACTCGTGGTCAAGACCCGTCCGGCCGAGCAGTGGAACGTCTCGCGCGAGATCCGCAAACGGTTGAAGAAGCGCTTCGACGAGGAGGGGATCGAGATCCCCTTCCCGCAGCAGGTGATGTGGTTGCGCCAGGAAGCGGTGCCCGGCACCCCGCCGTCCTCGACGGTGCCCGCCGCTCCTGCGGATCTGCTCCCGCCCGAGGACCGCGGCGACGACGACCGGGAATGATCGACCCCGAGTCTGGCGCGGAGGCGGTCGACGTCTCGATCGGCGTGCGGCCCCGGGTCCTCGTGGTTGGGCTCGCGGTCGCCGCAGCGGTGCTGCTGGTCTCGGTGATCGTGGCTCGGCGAGGAACCGAGCCGTCGGTCCAAGCCGACTCGCCGACCGTGTCCGCCGCTTCCGGAATCGTCGGGTACTACCTCCGCCCGACGTGGCTCCCGGACGGATTCGAGCTCACCGACAGCACCGAGAATGCCGCCCCGGGACCGTTCGCCTCGGGCGGGACGAGTCCCGGCGAGAGCGTGTACGAGAGCGGCTGCGCCGGGCGCGACCGCCCGGACCGTCGTCACGCTCCGGGTGTACCCTCGACGAACCCGCGGCTCGGCTATGACGGTCGCTACTCGACCGCGGACCGCTCGGGGAGCTGGGGTGATCTCGCCCCCGGTGTCGGATGGACGCAGGTCGGGGTGGTCTTCGACCTGTGGCTCGACGGGTTCCAGGTGGAGGGCGAACTGCTCGGGGCAGGCGGGGCGACGAACGTCGAAGCGCTCGTCCCGTCGATCTCGGTGGACGAGGCCGGGGTGGCGACGATCGGCGACGACCGGTACCACCTCGTCGGGCGCGCCGAACCCGGGAGCCCGATCACCCAGGCCCGTTGGGTCCTCCAGTACCAGAAGCCCGACAGCGACGGGGAGCTGCTCGTCGTCAGCGCCGAGCGTTCCGAGGACCTGGTCCCCCTGGACCTCGTCGTCCCCCGGGCGGAGGAGGCGGTGCTCGGGGGACGCCCGGTGCGAGTCACGGAGTCGTCGGTGACGTGGGACCCGGCCACGAACGTTCGCGTCAGCGCGTACGGCTCGGTCGGGTCCGGCGAACTCGAGTCGTTCGTCGCCGGCCTGATCGAGACCGACCGTGACGGTTTCGGTGCGGTGCGGGCGACCGTGGGCGCCGGGCGTCCGGTGTCCGAGACGGTGCTGCTGCCCTTCGCCGAAGCGCCGCTCATGTTCGAGCGCCGGGATTTCGCGGGATCGGGCGACGTGGTGTGTCTGATCGGCTCGACCGATCAGGCCTGCGGCGGAGGCGGCGACCTCGGTGCGCAGGCCGTCAGTTTGCTCGTCGACGGCGAGTGGTATGTCGTCCAGCGCTCTGGCGGGGTGCCCTACGGCCCGGCCGAGTCCGTGGCGGTCACGCCCGACGAAGTCTGGCGCGTCACCCGGATCGGTGCAGCGACCGAGGTGGTCGAGCGGGGAACCGGCCAGAACATCGATCGGTTGTATCGGCCGAGTCGCTGACCGCGGCTGCGGCCGGAGTGCGATCGACTCCGGTCGAGCACCGCAGCCGACCGAACTTCCTGGACGGGCGACGAGCCCGCCGACCGTTCGAAGCTTCAGGCGTAGGTGCGGAGTTCGACGGTGTTGCCGTCCGGGTCCCGGACGTACAGGCTGGTCCCGTCCCCGAGCGCCCCCCATCGGATCCCGGGTCCGCCGATCACCTCGAACCGGCCGGATCGGGCGAGAGCATCGAGATCGGTGCCGGGTTCGACCACCAGGCAGAAGTGATCGAGGTTCTGCTCGCCGCGCGCTCCGCCGAAGAGGTCGATGATCGTGGTGGCATCGATCCGGACCGACGGGAACGGCGCCCGGCCCGCTCGCCAGTCCTCGACCCGCTCGGTGGCGAGTCCGAGCGTGCCGGCGTAGAAGGCGAGCGACCGTTCGACGTCGGCCGTCACGAGGACCAGGTGATCGAGGCCGGTCACGCGGACGGCCGGGGCCGTGGTCGGGTCGAGCGTCGGATCAGTAGTCGGGTCGGTCATGACGTCACGGTAGTGAGGAACCGGACGAACGCGAGACGAACCCGACCAACCCGACATGCCAGTTCCTGCCGGGATCGGCAGGCGTCGAACTCGTAGGCTCGGCCCGGTGGCGGAGCGGGACGACGAGGTGACGGAGGACACCGCAGCGAGCGTCCGCTCGCAACGGACGGGTCGTCCCGTCATCGTCTCCGACGGGCTGTTGCACGTCGGCGAGATCGAGGCGTCGCCGGTGATGTTCCGTTGCCGGATCTGCGACGCGGAGGTTCCGCTCGACGCCGTGTCGGTCGCATCGTCCGGGCGCGACGTGCACGTCGACACCGACGCCGAGATCGCGGCGATCCAGGAGGTGCTGATCGCCGAACTGGATGCCACGACCAGGTACTTCGACGACCTCCGCATCGTCGAATGCACGGCGCGCCTGTCGCCGTCGGTCGCCCCGGTGCGATGTCCGGGGTGCGGCGCGTCCTGGCTCGCCGTGGCGTCCTTCGGCGAGGTGCAACCCGCCCGATGGCGGCTCGTCGCCGAAGGATTGGTGTCGGTGCCCGAACCGTCCGAGCCGGACGACCCGCACGATCTGCCGGCCGACCCGGCCGACCCGCCCGATCTGCTGGCCGACCCGTCCGAGCCGTCCGATCTGCCGGCCGAGCCGCCCGATCTGCCGCCCGAGCCGCCGGCCCGCGCCAGGCCGCCGGAACGATGGTGGGAGCGGTTCGTCGTCGTGGTCGCCCTCGTGGCTCCCGTGGTCTTCCTCGGATGGTTGCATCTCGGCGTGGCGCGCGAGTGGCGTGAGTCGCGGTCGCTCGCGGCCTCGGGCGTCGTCGCGATGGCGCAGGTGGTGGAGCGATCGGGCTCGTCGGTCCCGGGCAATGCCGATCGCTACGTGATCACCTACCGCTTCGCGCTCGACGGGCGGGACTACGTGCGTTCGATCGACGTCGACCGAGCGACGTACGACGCGAGCGCCGAAGGCGCCACGCTCGAGGTTCGCTATGACGCTGCGAACCCCGAGCGGTCCACCGTCGCCCGCAACGATCGGGTGTCGACGCTCCTCGCGCTGGTGCTCCTCGTCGACGTGGCGGTGGCGGGTGTCGTCCTGGTCATCGTCCGTTCCGCCCGGCGCGACGTCCGCCGGTCAGCGACCGTCGTTCGACGAGCGGTTGGGTGAGATCCGGTACACACAACGGGCGTCGCCGGCCAGGAGGTGCGAGGTTCGCTCCACGTGCACGTCACCGAGCACGCTCGTGAACAACTCCTTCTCGTACCGGCAGAGTTGGGCGCACTCCTTGGCCGCATCGCAGATCGGGCAGTGGTGTTCGATCAGGAGCAGGTCGCGGCCCGAACGGACCACTTCGGCGAGGTAGCCCTCGCGTGTGCGTTGGGCGGCGAGACGGTCGACGCGAGTACGCAGGTTCACCGCCGTGCCGATCCGTTCGCGATACGACTCGGCTTGTCGCTCGGTGCGGGACGCGAGCACCGATTCGAGCGCCTCGTCACCGAGGGAGTCGCGCACCGCCCGCAACATGTCGACGGCGAAATCGGCGTGACGGTCGGGGAAGAGATGGTCGGCTTCTGCGGTCAATGCCCACCTCGTGGCCGGGCGCCCGGGACGACCGTTCTCCGGCGCGAGGCGTTGTACGAGTCCGAGTTGTTCGAGGGCGTCGAGGTGCTGGCGCACCGCGGTGGTGGTGAGTCCGAACTCCTCGGCCAACGTCGGAACGGTCGCGGTCTCGGCGCGCTTGAGGCGCTCGACGATGCGGCGCTTCGCCTCGGACAGCTCGCTCACGGCGACCGACTGTAGTCGGTCCGTCCGGGGTTTCGAAAGCGATCACTGTCGAAAAGTGTTGACGGTTCGCGGCACCGGGTTTAGAAAGTTGGTACTTCTGAATCGTGAGGGGGCCGCCATGACGGACATCGAGGAACGAACTCCAGAACGGATCGTCGCCGGGAGCGCCGAGCGGCTCCGAACCGATGGCCGGCTGCTCGCGAAGGTCGGCTCGCTGCCGGTGCTCGTCGTCTGGCACGACGGCGAGGCCTTCGCCATCGAGGACCGCTGCCCCCATCTCGGGTTCCCGCTTCGCCAGGGGACGATCGAGTCCGGCATGGTGACCTGCCACTGGCACCACGCCCGCTTCGATCTTGCGAGCGGATGCACGTTGGATCCGTGGGCCGACGACGCCATCGCGTTCGACGTGGCGATCGAGGGCGACGAGGTCGTGGTGTCGGCCCGTCCGCCCGTCCCGGCACTGCCGCGATGGTCCGGGCGCCTGCGCGAGGGCCTGGAACAGGGACTGACCCTCGTCGTGGCCAAGTCCGTGCAGTCCTTGGTGGAGCTCCCCGGCGGGGTCGCCGAGATCTTGCGAGTCGGGTACGACTTCGGCATTGCGAACCGGCGGGACGGGTGGGGGAGCGGGCTGACCGTGCTCACCGCGATGGCGAACCTCCTGCCCCGGTTGCGCCCGGAGGACCGGTCGCTCGCACTGGTCCACGCCCTCGAGTTCCTCGGCGGAGACACCCGGGGCAACGCACCCCGGTTCGCCCTCAGTCCGATGACGGATGCCGGCCAGCCGGTGGAGCGTCTCGTCGGCTGGTATCGACGGATGATCGAGACCCGGAACGGGTCCGGCGCCGAGCGAGCCCTGGCGACGGCGATCGACCGGAACGAGCTCGCCGCCATCGAGGAGGTCATGTTCGCCGCCGCGTGCGATCACGTCTTCGTCGACGAGGGCCACGTGCTGGACTTCACCAACAAGGCCTTCGAAGCACTCACCCACCTCCCGTCGGGTTCGGCGGCGCTGCTCACCAGCCTGGTGCGGGCGACCGCTCGGGCCGAGCGGTCCGAGGAGTCGAGCGAGTGGAACCATCCCGTCGACCTCGCCGCCCTCGCCACCCGGACCCAGACCGAGCTCGTCGCGATCCTCGCAAGGGTTCCTCGGGACGACGGGTACGACGTCGCCGGCCTGGGACGGGAACTGCTCGCGGACGATCCCGAGCGGGTGACGTCCTCGTTGCTCGACGCGGCTCGCTGCGGCGCCGGCGTGGAGCAGCTCGCCCGGGCCGTGGCCCTGGCGGCCGGTCTCCGGGTCGCGCGGTTCCATCTCAACAACGATCCCGGCGACTGGAACACGGTGCACCACACGTTCACCACGGCCAACGCCGTGCATCAGGCTGCTCGTCGGCGCCCGACGGACCTGCTGTCGCGAGCGGTCGTGCACGGCGCGCTGCGGGTCTACCTCGACCGCTTCCTCAACGTGCCGGCGGCTCGTCTCCCACAGTCGACGTCGGGCCTCGCTCGAGGGCCTTGCTGCAGTGTGGGACGTCCAAGGCGCCGTCGATCGAGCGGCGGATGAAGCGTGGGGATTCCTCGCCTCCGGCGGGTTCCGCGACGAACTCGCCGCGGCGCTCGGCCATGCGCTGCTCCAGGAGGACGCCGGATTCCACTGGTACCAGATGGTCGAGGCAGGCATCGCCCAGGCGTACGAATGGCCGGCAGGCAGCGAGGAGTCCGCGCTGCTGCTGGTCGCGGTGGCGAGGTTCCTCGCGGCCCACACACCGAGCCGGCGCGAGCTGCAGAAGATCGCGACCACGGCGGTCCGGCTTCGTCGCGGGGAGGAACTCTTCAGCGACTGAGGCGCCGATACGCTGCCGCGAATGGGCCTGCCCACCAACCATCGTCGAGTACGAGTTCTCGCTGCGGCGTTGTCGGCGATCGTGCTGGCGAGTGCGCTCTCGGCCTGCGGCGGCGGGACCGAGTTCACTCCCAACGAGCGGTCGCGAGCGAAGGGCAGCACGCTCGCGGAGGCCGGCGTCCCGGAGGGCTGGGACCTGGTGACCGCACCTCCGGCCGCGTCCAACCTCCACTCGGTCGAGATCGCCGGGACCACGATGACGGTCGACGACGAGGGTGGGTCAGCCTCTCCTACCTCTCGCCTGTCGCCGAATCGGGCGGCTATGCCGGCCTGTGTCAGGCGGCGATCGATCATCTGGGCCGCGTTGCCGGGCTCGTCGCCGACGACGTGAACGGCCAGACCTTCGACCTGACGCTCGACGACTGCGTGACCGGCCTGACCGTGGCCGCGCCCGACGACGGCGCGGTGGCCGCCGCGACCACGACGCCCGCCGACGCCGCGGTGGCCGACGGCGCTGCCGCACCCGAGGAGTTGCAGGCCATCGTGGTCTGGACCGGTGCCCTCCTCGTCGCCGGCAACGAGCGGTACCTCGCCGGGGTCACCCGGATCGGCGGCGCCGAGGCCGGGCAACCACGCCGGATCAACCTCGTCGTGGGATGGACCCCGAACGCTCCGTGACCGGCTGGTGGGCCGACGTGGTCAGGGTCCGGTCGGGCACGTGACCGTTGTTTCGGGTGCTCCGGCCGTTTCTTTGACAAAATGTCAATCGTGACTGCGTCGACCGCCCCTCTGTCCTCGTCCGCAATGATCGACCAGTTGGGTCTGGCCGACTCCGTCGTCGACGAGCAGGTGCTGGCCAACAGCGTCGCCCGCTTCCGTGAACAGGGCATCACGCTGCCGACCTTCGCCCAGCTCGCCGACCCGTCGACGATCGATCCCGGGCTCACCGCCGGAGTGGACAAGGACGCGGCCGACGCCCGCAACCTGTTCCGGGTCCATTGGTACAACGATCTGGCGGGCAACCGGGTCGAGGTGCCCGACCACGTCGTGCTGCCCAAGGAGCTGACCGGGGTCGATTCGCCGATCATCGTCGTGTTCGGCGATCGCTTCCCGATGATCACCGCCCACAAGGTGCTGGCCGCGTACTCCTGCCTCGCTCCCCGCGTGATCTGCGGTCAGTTCGACCCGACGGTCCATCGGGCGGTGTGGCCGTCCACCGGGAACTACGCCCGAGGGGGCATCGCCATCAGCCGCATCATGGCGTGTCGCGGGGTCGCGATCCTGCCCGAGGGCATGAGCCAGGAACGCTTCGACTGGCTCGATCGTTGGTGCGCGAACCCGGCCGAGGACGTGATCAAGACCGTCGGCACCGAGAGCAACGTGAAGGAGATCTACGACGCCTGCAACGCGCTCGCGAAGGATCCGGGCAACTTCATCCTGAACCAGTTCGCCGAGCTCGGGAACCACCTCGGCCACTACGAGGTGACCGGCCGCGCCCTCGGCCACGTGTTCGAGCACGTCGCGGCGAGCCACCCCGGGCTCCGCCTTGCGGCGTTCACGAGTGCGACCGGTTCGGCGGGCACCATCGCCGCCGGTGACCGGCTCAAGGACGACTACGGCACCAAGATCGTGGCGGTCGAAGCCCTCGAGTGCCCGACGATGCTCGAGAACGGCTTCGGCGAGCACAACATCCAGGGCATCGGCGACAAGCACATCCCGCTGATCCAGAACGTGATGAACACCGACGTCGTGGTGGGGATCAGCGACAAGGCCACCGACGAACTCGACGTCCTCTACAACAGCCCGGCCGGGCAAGCCTTCCTCGCCGACCGCAAGGGCGTCTCGCCCGACATCGTCGCCGCGTTGGAGCACTTCGGGTTCTCCTCGACCTGCAACGTGCTGGCCGCGATCAAGACGGCCAAGCTCCTCGGGCTCGGTGCCGACGACGCCATCATCACCGTCGCCACTGACGGCGGGGCGATGTACCCGAGCGAGCGGGCCAAGACCCTCGATCGCCGCTTCGGCGGTTCGTTCGACGCCAGCGACGCCGCCGAGGTCTTCGGCGAGCACCTGGCCCACGTCGACACCAGCGACATGATCGAGTGCACGGAGAAGGACCGGACCCGGATCTTCAACCTCGGCTACTACACCTGGGTCGAGCAGCAGGGCACGCCGTTCGACCTGTTCACCGCCCGACGCTCCCAGGACTTCTGGCGCTCGCTGCGCCGCTACCTCGGGGTCTGGGACGAGCTGATCGAGGACTTCAACGCACGCGTCGCCGCGAACGGCTGAGCTCGTGGGCGAAGCGGCCGGAGCACCCGGCTGGGGTTGGGAGTGCCGGGCCTGCGGTGCCACGGTCTCCATCGCCACCCCGATGTCCTGGCGTTGCCCCAACGCCTCGGCGACGTCACCGCACCACGTGCTTCGGCTCCGCCAGCCCCTCGGTGGGCTGCCGACCCGCGACAGCACCAATCCGTTCCGGGCCTTTCAACGCCAGCTCGCCGTCGACGCCTTCGCAGCCGCCAACGGGATGAGCCACGGCCGGCGCGGCGAGCTGATCGAGGCCACGGACGCCGCCGTGGCCGCGGTCGCCGGGACCGGCTTCGAGGTCACGCCGTTCGCGCGAGCCGATGAGTTGTCGGCCGCGCTCGGATTCTCCGAAGACGGCGGCGTCTGGATCAAGGACGAGACGTCGAACGTCGGTGGGTCTCACAAGGCCCGTCACCTGTTCACGATCCTGTTGCACCTTTTGGCCGTCGAATCCCTCGGATCGGCGCCATGGGCTCAGGGTGATCGGCCGCCGTTGGCCATCTCGTCGTGCGGGAATGCCGCCATCGCGGCCTCGACCCTCGCCGCCGCGGTCGGTTGGCCGATCCGAGTTTTCGTACCACCGTGGGCCGCCGCGTCGGTCACCGACGTCCTCGATTCGCTCGGGGCGACGGTGCAGCGATGCCCGCGCCTGCCCGACGACCCACCGGGCGATCCGTGTGTGCACCGCTTCCGGGCCGCGGTCGCCGCCGGTGCGATCCCGTTCAGCGTGCAGGGGCCGGAGAACGCGTGGTGCCTCGACGGCGGCCGGACGATCGGCTGGGAGATGGTCCGCCAGTTCGAGACCGTCGGCGGCCCGCCGCTCGATCGGATCTTCGTCCAGGTGGGCGGCGGGGCCTTCGCGGCATGTGTCGGCGCGGCGTTCTCGATGGGCGGGCAGCGCCCGACGTTCCATGCGGTGCAGACCGAGGGGTGCGCCCCGTTGGCCCGGGCGTGGGACCTCGCCCAGGCGTTGCCGGATGGCGTGCGGTCAGCGGCTCGCCATTGGCCGGAACTGATGTGGCCGTGGGAAGACGAGCCTCGATCGGCCGCCGACGGCATCCTCGACGACGAGACCTACGACTGGCTCGGCATCTTCGACGCCATGTACGCCTCGGGCGGAGCACCCATCGTCGCGGCGGAGACCGACGTGCTCGCCGCGCATCGCCTGGCGTCGGAACACACCACCATTCCGGTCAGCGCCACCGGCACCGCCGGGCTCGCGGGCGTGCTCGCTCGACGGAGCGACCTCGCCCCCGACGAACGGATCGCGGTGGTGTTCAGCGGCGTGGCCCGCTGACGTCCCGCCTGCCCGGTCAGGACCTCGGGGGTGGCACGTTGGCGGCTCGCTCCGCGCCGAGCGTCATCACGTGCCGGTTCCCGTGGTTCCACAGCATTCGCAGCGTCACCCCGTCGAACCGCCAGCCGTCGTCGGTGCGTACGGCGGCGTGGGTGTAGATGCCACCCAGGGTCCACAGCGAGTCGCCCTGATCGTTGGGCAGGTAGTGGTCGGCGCGGACGTACGACGTGAGCGTGGCCCGATCACCCCTGGGCTCGAACGCGATTCGCACGTTGCTGATCGAGTGCTGTGATCCGGCCAGCCCCGGGAACAGCCGGCGGGCCCGATCCACCCAGGCGTCAGCCGAGATCGGGCCGGCGCTTCCGGGCCGGTACGACGAGTAGTCGAGATCGATCCGGTCGGTGAACACGTTCCGGTAGGCCACCCAATCCCGGGTGTCGATGGCGAGCGCGAATCCGAACAGTAGGTCGCTCAGCGCGACCCGGTCGTCGGACGCGGTGGTCATCGGAACTCCGAGACGAGGGCGGCGAGGTCCTCGACCTGGGCCGGCGGTCGGTCCTTCGCGAGCGACACGATGCCGAGCGCCGCGCCCGCCTCGGTGAAGCGCTCGACCGAGCGGCGTAGTTCGTCGTCGTCGGTCCAGCGCAGCACCACGCTCGCCCGCACGGCGTCCTCGGCCCGCCCGGCCTTCGCGGTCTCGCTTCGCAGCAGGGTGAGCAGTCCCCGGAACTCCTCGACGTCGGCACCTCCGTAGTTCCAATGGTCGGCGTAGCGGGCCGTCAGCGGGATCGTCCGCTTGGGGCCGCGGCCACCGATGCAGATCGGCAGGCGGGGCTGGACCGGCTTTGGATTGTTCATGGCGTCGGTCAGCCGGTAGTAAGCGCCGTCGAAGGTCGTGCGGTCCTGGCCGAGGAGTGACTCCAGGACGGCGAGGCCTTCTTCGAAGCGGTCGAAGCGTTCCTTCATCGTTCCGAGCTCGATCCCGAGCGCGCCGCACTCCTCCTCGTTCCAGCCGGCGCCGATCCCGAGCTCCAGGCGGCCACGAGGTGATGTCGAGCGTCGAGGCCATGTTCGCCAACACGCCGGGGTGCCGGTAGACCATGCCGGAGACGAGCACCCCGCCGCGGATCCGGGTCGTCGCCTGGAGCAACGCCGTGAGGGTGATCCACCCTTCGAGGCAGTCCTCGGTCGAGTCGCCGAAGAGCGGATAGAGGTGGTCGAAGGTCCAGCCGGACTCGAACACGTCGTGGGCGTCGGCGAGGCGCCAGGTCTCGAGCATCCACTCCCACGTGGTGCGCTGCGGCGAGGTGCTGATGGCGAAGTCCATGGACATCACTCCTTCGGAGATCGGCGATCGACGCGAGCCCACGACCGGTCGCGACGGCGGGTTCGTCGCCCGACTCGGCGTGCGACGAGAATTGACTCAGCGGAAGATTAGTCCCGGGAGGATCGGGTGGAGTTCATCGCCAATCTCGTCGAGAGCGGGGTCGATCCCGGCCGGTGGGCGCGTGCGCGCGAGGCCGAGGGCTGGCACGGCGTGGCGGTGGCCGACCACGTGTCGGATCGCGGTCGGACGTATCCCCACGTGTGGGTGGCGGCGTCGGCCATGGCGGCTGCGACCGAGCGAGTGCTCGTCAGCACGGCGTTCGCCAACGGATTGCTGCGATCCCCGGTCGACGCGGCGCACGCCGCCCTCGCGCTCCAGCAGGTGGCCGGGGGGCGATTCGAACTCGGTCTCGGAGCCGGCTGGTCGCGCGCCGAGATCGAAGCGAGTGGACTGCGATTTCCCCCGCCGGGCGAGCGAGTGGAGCGGTACGAGGAAGCGATTCGGATCGTTCGTGCCTTGCTCCACGACGGTTCCTGCCGCTTCCGGGGCCGTTACTTCGATATCGACCTCGGGCCGCTCGGCCCGCCGGTCGAGCGACCCCCCGCATTGGTCGCCTCCCTCGGCGGGCCTCGTTCGATCGCTGCGATCGCTCCGCTCGTGGATCGGGTCGAGGCCAAGCTCACGGCGGTGGTCACGCGGACGGGTGCCGTGGACTACGGGGCCTTCGCCACGATCGACGAGGACCACGTGCGGGCGCTCGTCGATCGGATCCGATCGGTGGCTCCCGAGGTGCCGATCTCGACCTTCGTCCAGTTCGGCTGCGGGTCGAGCGAGCGGGTGGATCGGATGGTCAGGGATCTCGGTGACTCGCTGATGGGGCGGTTCGTCGGGGCCGCCGGACCGGTCGCCGAGGCGGTTCGGGACCTCGAGCGGTTCGGCTTCGACCGCGTGCTGCTCACGCCCTACACCGCCGACTCGCTCGAACGCATCGCTCCGGAACTGCTCGCCGACTGATCGGCCTCGTCGGTTCGCGCTGCCGACCCGGCCACGCCGGGTGGCATCGTCACCCTCGACACCCGGGATCGTCGTTGCTACCGTCATCCCTGGCTGCAGCGGGCACGTTCGTTCTGCATGCCCGAACGTCGGTACCCTCCGGCGCCGGGCTCGGAAGGTTGCAAGATGTCTCCTCCTCGGTCCGTAGCTCGTCGGTCGCCACGTCGTTCGTTCGCCGGTCGGTCCCTGTCCGGTCGCTCGTCCGCCGGTCAGCCGTTGCCCGACGCGGGACGGGGCGGGCGCCGTCGCGGACGCTCCCCGTGGCGCACGCTGGCGGTGTTGCTCGTTTCTGCGATCGTCTCGATGCCCGCTCTGGTCGTCCACGCTCCGAGCGCGGCGGCAGCCAGACCCAAGGTGCTGCTCATCGGGGACTCCACGCTGGCCGCCGTCGACTGGTACCCGGCGAGCAAGGCCGGTCTCGACGGACTCGATTACGTCCTCGAAGCGGAATCGTGCCGCGCCGTCACCGCGACCTCCTGCGTCGGGCGACGCGACTCGGCGGGCCGGCGGATTCGTCCCTCCAACACGCTGACGGTGATGAAGTCGTACGCCGCGGGCACCTTCGACGAACTCGTGCTGATGGTGGGCTACGACGAGTCCTACGACACCTTCAAGAAGTCGGTCGGGATCATCGAGCAGACCGCCCGCGATCTCGGCATCGACCATGTCACCTGGCTGACGTTCCGGGTCGGAGGCAGTTACACCGCGCCGACGAAGGTGTCGTACTTCGGGAACAACTCGATCCTGGTCGATGCGGCCAAGTCCTCCGGTGGCTACATCTCGCTGCTCGACTGGAACTACTGGACTCGCCAGCACTCGGGGCTGCTCGAGTCCGACGGGGTGCATCTCACCGCCAAGGGGGCGCTCTCGGTGGCCCAGTTGATCCGCCAAGGCGTGATCAACCACTGGGGGAGCGGCGCCGTCGATCGCTCGTCGTCGAGCGGTGGCTCCGGCCAGGGTGCGCTGCGGGTCGGCTCGGTCGGACCGGAGGTCGTCCGCTTGCAGCAGGCCCTGCTGCAGGTGGGTGCGTCGCCGTCGCTCGTTCCGTACGGCGCGACCGGCCGCTTCTACGCCGTGACCCGCCAGGCGATGATCGAATTCCAGACGATGGTGCGCGGCCGCTACGACTCGTCGGTCGTGGTCGACGGAATCGTCGGCGCGCAGACCCGGGCGTGGCTCGATCAACTCACCTCCGCGACCGGTGCCAGCTCGACGTCCACCTCCTCGTCGTCGGGAACCTCGGCGACGGCACGGCCGACCCTGCGCTACGGCAGCACCGGTTCGTCGGTCCGAGACCTGCAGCAGCTCCTCCTGCAGGTGGGTGCATCTCCCTCGCTCGTCCCGTACGGGGCGACCGGTCGTTTCTTCGCCGCGACCGAGGCCGCCGTGCGGGAGTTCCAGGCCTGGGTCCGGGCCAACCACTCCGGCTCGGTGGTGGTCGACGGGATCGCCGGGGGCCAGACCTGGAGCTGGCTCGCTCGACTCAGCGCGGCCGGAACGACCGCGACGCGTGCGTCGGGTTCGAGCTCCGGGTCGGCGAACACCGCGAGCACCGCCGCCGGCGATCGGCCGGAGCTGAGCTACGGGATGTTCGGTCCGCCGGTGACCGAGATGCAACGGATGCTGTTGCGCATCGGCTCGACCGAACTCGCGCCCTATGGGGCGACGGGCAAGTACTACCGGGTGACGCGAGCAGCGGTCCGCGACTTCCAGGAGATGGTGCAGGCGCGGTACGACGCCTCGGTCGCTGTCGACGGCGTGGTCGGTCCTCAGACCTGGGCCTGGCTGATCCAACTCGATCCCGGCTGATCCGACCCGATCCGACTGATGCAGGCTGATCCAGGTCGATCCCGGTCGATCCCGGTGACGATTTCGTGGGCGTGCTCGGACGTTCTCAGGTCGGGGCGTGGCGCGGGTCCTGGGCGACCTCGGCCAGTTTCCCGGTGTCGACGTCGTAGACGAAGCCCCGGATGTGGTCCTTGCACTGGACGAACGGGTTGCGCAGGAGACGGCTCATCGACTGGCGGACGTTGTGGAACGGATCGGTGAACGATTCGACCGCCCACGCCGGCCGGAGTCCGGTGTCGCGTTCGATCGCTTCTTTCAGTTCGGTCTCGTCGGTCTTCTGCAATCCGCAGTCGGTGTGGTGGACGAGGATGATCTCCTCCGTGCCGAGCAGGCGCTGCGAGAGCACCAGGGACCGGATCACGTCGTCGGTGACCACACCGCCGGCGTTGCGGATGATGTGGGCCTCACCGTCGGCCAGTCCGAGGATCTGGAACATGTCCATCCGGCTGTCCATGCACGCCACGACGGCAAGTCGTCGGGTGGGTCGCAGCGCCAGCCCGCCGGAGTGGAATTGGTCGGCGAAGCGGGCGTTCTTCTCGAGCAGTTCGTCGGCGGAGGGGAACCCATGGCGATCCATGGCGGCGAATCTGCCCGATCTCGAGGGCGAGGAACAAGAAATACGCCCCATTTCGGTCCGCCGAACCGGCACCGGGCCTCGCACGTCACCGGCACGCCCGGGTCCGACCGCCGTGAACGGCGGGATCGATCCGAGCGGAGGCCGACACCCGGCCGAGCTGCACGTCCGGGCGGCCACCGAGGGAGGTAGCCTCGCCGCATGGCAGACCCCACCGCCCCGTTTGCGCTCGACTCCGGCATGGATTCCCGGACCGACATCTTCACTCGGCTGCTGAAGAACCGCGTCGTGATGCTCGGCACCGACGTCAACGACGAGATCTCGAACCAGATCTGTGCCCAGCTCCTCTACCTCGAGGGCGAGGACGAGAACGCCGACATCTGGCTGTACATCAACAGCCCCGGCGGTTCGGTCACGGCCGGCATGGCCATCTACGACACCATGCAGTTCGTCAGCTGTGACGTCGCCACCGTCTGCCTCGGCCTCGCCGCCTCGATGGGGCAGTTCCTGCTCACCGCCGGCGCGGCCGGGAAGCGCTACACCCTTCCGAACGCCCGGATCATGATGCATCAGCCCCTCGCCGGGCTCCGGGGCCAGGCCGCCGACATCGCGATCCAGGCCGAGCAGTTGGTGTACACCAAGCGGCGGATGGCCGAACTGATCGCTCACCACTCGGGCAATCCGGTCGAGCAGATCCAGGCCGACTCCGAGCGTGACCGCTGGTTCACCGCCGAGCAGGCCAAGGAGTACGGCCTGGTCGACTCGGTGATCCTGCGCCGCGGCGAGATCGCCTGAGCACCCGGCGGACCGTGCCGCTGGCCGCCGCCAGCCGAGGGTGAATCGCCGGCCCGCCGGCACCAGAAACAGAACGAGCGACGCGAGATCCGGTTCCCCAGCGGACCGGATCTCGCTCGCGCCTCGGCGGACGGGGCGTCAGCTCGACTCGGGCGGCGGGTCGGTGATGGGTGGTACCGAGATCGTGGCCTCCGGCGGGCAGCCCACCCGGCCGGGCCAACTGGAGTCCGCAGAGGGTCTGGGCGTGGTCCGCGATGTGCTCGGCGGCGGCCGCCGCGCCGTAGGCCTGCGCGTCGAGGTCGGCCTGGGCCGACTGGTCGGCCAGGTCGACGGTGGCCGCGGTCTGGATCAGGTCCAGCAGGCGTTGCCAGTCCTGCTCCACATCGATCGGTGCTGCGGCCTGGAGCGACTCGTACACCGAGGTCACAGTGGCGATGTCTTCTCGGGACCCGATCGAGCCGGACACCAGGTCCTGTTGTTCGGCGAGCTGGGCGCAGTACGCCCCGAGGTCGTGGACGTCGCCCCGGCTGCAGGCGCCCAGCGTCGCGAGCAGCAGACATCCGCATGCGGTGAGGACGAGGAGGCGTTCCGGCGGGGCATGGCCGGTCGAGTCTGGCAGCTCCGAGCGGTTCGCTCGTGGCATCCTGGGGCCCGGGCCGACCCTCGGGTTCGTCGGTGCGAGGATCGCTCACCGGGGCCGGTTGCCCGGGCCGTTGCTCGGTGCTCAGGGGCCGGCATCTCCGAGGCCACGGCAGAATTCTCCGACACATGCTCAGGTTTCTCTGTGACACCGGCCCGGTATGTTGCGCTCGCACCGAGCCGGTCGTTGCGGCCCACCGCGGAGCGACCCGCATCCAGCTCGCGTGCCTCGAGGACTCCTGCGCCCTCCACCGATCGCCCGTCCCTCGGGCTGCTCGTGGAGGTGTTGCGTGTTCGCATCCATTCCCAGCGCCAGCATCTTCGGCGCCACCGGTCATCGGGTCCGCGTCGAAGTCCACGTCGGCCAGGGCCTGCCCGGTTTCACCCTGGTCGGGCTCCCAGACGAGACCTGTCGTGAATCGCGGGATCGGGTTCGGGCGGCGGTGACGTCGGCCGGGCTCGCCTGGCCGCAGAAGCGCATCACGGTCAACCTCGCTCCGAGCGCGCTGAAGAAGTCCGGGACGGGCATGGACCTCGCCGTGGCGGTCGGCGTCCTGGTCGCAGCGGACATGGTGCCGCCAGGCGGTCGACGGGTTGGGTTTCGTCGGCGAACTCGGGCTGGACGGAAGCGTTCGTCCGGTGGCCGGGCTGGTCCCGATGGTCGTGGCGCTCGGCGACGCGGTGCGGGCCGTGGTCCCTGCCGCGGGTCGCGCGCACGCCTGCGCCGTCGCCGATCGGCCGCTCGCGGTCTCGACCCTCGCCGAGTTGGTGGCGTCGCTGCAGGACGAGGCGCCGTGGCCCGAACCACCCGACCCTCCCGCCGTGGTCGCGGTCGCACCCGACCCGGACCTCGCCGACGTCCGGGGTCAGGACCTGGCCCGGCTGGCCCTCGAACTGAGCGCGGCGGGCGGGCACCACCTGTTCTTCGTCGGACCACCGGGTTCGGGCAAGACGATGCTGGCCCGCCGGCTCCCCGGGCTGCTGCCGCCGCTCGACCACGAGGAGTCGGTGGCGGTCACCATGATCCATTCGGCCGCCGGGCTGGCCCTTCCCCCGGGAGGGCTCGTGACCCGCCCGCCGTTTCGTGCGCCGCATCACGGGGCCACGCCGGTCTCGCTGGTCGGTGGTGGCGGATCGTCGTTGCGCCCGGGCGAGCTGAGCGCAGCCCACCGCGGCGTGCTCTTCCTCGACGAGTTGGGGGAGTTCCAGCCGTCGGTGCTCGACGGGATGCGTCAACCGCTGGAGGAAGGCGTGGTCCGGGTGGCACGCGCTCACGGCAGTGTCACCCTGCCCGCCGAGGTGTTGCTCGTCGCCGCGACGAACCCGTGTCCATGCGGTGGTGGTGGGCCCGGGGCATGCGCATGTGGCGAGGCCGCCAAGGCCCGCTACCTCCGGCGACTGTCGGGTCCGCTGCTCGATCGATTCGATCTACGGGTGCCCGTGGACCGGCCACCCATCGACGCCCTGTTGGACGACACCCCGGGCGAGTCGACGGCACAGGTGGCCGCCCGGGTCGCGGCGGCCCGGGATCTGGCGATGCGTCGCCAGGGTGGCCTCAACGCCACGCTGTCCTCGTCCGAACTCGACGACGTCGCGCCGCTCGACCCGGCCGCCCGCCGACTGCTCCGCCGCGAACTGGAACGGGGCCGACTGTCGGGCCGCGGGCTGCATCGCGTCCGGCGGGTCGCTCGCACCCTCGGCGATCTGCGCCAACCGGACGATCGCATCGGCGAGGACCTCGTGGCGCTGGCGCTGGCCCTGCGGTCGGCGATGAACGGGCCGGTCGGGGTCGTCGCGTGAGCGGGATCACCGAGCGGGAAGCGCACGCTGCGGCGCTGGCCGGCTTGTCCGCGATGACACCGGCGCGGCTGCGCAGCCTCCTGCGCCGCCACCGGCCGGAGGTCGCCTGGGCGGTGGCATGTGGCGAGCACCCGGATCGGGTCGTCGAATCGTGGTTCGCCCGGTCGCCCGAGCTCCGCCAACGATGGGCGAACGACGCCCGGATGCGACCTCCCGGCGTGCTCGCCGACCGCTGTGTGCAGGCCCGGACCAACGTCTTGATCCTCGGCACCGACGGCTACCCGCCCCTCCTCGCCGGCGACCCCGAGGCACCCGCGGTCCTGTTCGCCGCCGGGGACCCGACGGTGCTCGCGGGGCGTCGGGCCGCGATCGTCGGGACCCGGAACGCGACCGAGGGTGGACGGCGCCTTGCGCTCCGGCTCGGTCGCGAGCTCGCCGACGCCGAGGTGCGTGTGGTGTCCGGTCTCGCTCGTGGCATCGACGGTGCCGCCCATCGCGGGGTGTTGACGAGCCAGGGCGGGCCGCCCGTGGCCGTCGTCGCCAGCGGTCCCGACGTCCCGTTCCCGAAGGAGCACACCGACCTGTGGCGAGCGGTGGTCGAGCGAGGTGTGGTGTTCAGCGAACACCCGCCGGGCGCACCGCCCTTGGCGGCGTGGTTCCCGCTGCGCAATCGGATCCTGGCCGCGTTGAGCGAAGTCGTCGTGGTCGTCGAGTCGCGGCAGCGAGGCGGCTCGCTGCAGACGGCCCGGCTGGCGACGGAGCGCCAGATTCCCGTGTTGGCGGTCCCGGGCTCATTGTTGAACCGGGCCGCAGAGGGCACCAACCGCCTGATCGCCGACGGATGCGCAGCGGTCCTCGACACCCTGGACGTCCTCGTCGCCCTCGGCCTCGAGACGACCCGGCTCGACGGACCCGGGCCGGACCCACGTCCTCGGCCCAGCGCCGCCGACACGCGCATCCTCGACGCCTTCGATGGTGACCCCCTGACCCTCGACCAGGTCTGCCTCCGCGCCGGTGAACCGATCGCCGCGGTGGCGCTGGCGGTCGGTCGCCTGGAAGCCGCCGGATGGCTCGTCGACACCGGTGGCTGGTTCGAACCGGTCGCCCACCCCCACCCCGCGACGAGGGGGATGACTCGGTGACGACCCCACCGATGGATACCGTGACGAGGTGGACTGGCGCATCGACGAGTTCGGCGACGCACTGCTCAGCGCCTCGCCGAACACCAGAATCGCCTATCGCCGCGATGTCGCCGCCTTCGCCGAGTGGGCGGCGCGGTCGGGGATCAGCGACCCGGGCGGGGTCGACCGCCTGCTGCTGCGGCGATACCTCGCCTTCCTCACCACCCGGCGGTACGCCAAGCGAACCGTGGCGCGCAAGGCGGCGGCCCTTCGCCGCTACTTCCGTTGGGCCCGCCGAACCGGGCTGGTCGCCACCGACCCCAGCGCCTCGCTGCGAGCCCCGTCCGGCGAGGGCCGACTGCCCCGAGTGCTCACCGAACTGGAGGCGGGCGAGCTCCTCGAGCCCTCGAGCCGCCCTCCGAGGCCGGCCGGGGCCCCGGAATGGTTGGACCGGCGCGACGACGCCGTGCTGGAACTGCTCTACGGGAGTGGACTGCGGGTGTCCGAGCTCTGCTCCCTCGATGTCGACGGCCTGGACCTCCCGGCAGCAGCCGTCACGGTGTGGGGAAAGGGATCCAAACAACGTCGGGTCCCGCTCTCCGAACCGTGTATCGACGCCCTGCGAGCCTGGTTGGTGGTGCGACCCGCACCCTCCGACGAACCATCGGCGCTGTTCGTCAATCAGCGCGGCAACCGGCTCGGACCTCGCGACGTGCGCCGGCTGCTCGACCGTCGCTCGGCCGAACCCACCCATCCCCACGCCCTGCGGCACAGCTTCGCCACCCATCTCCTCGACGGCGGCGCCGATCTGCGAGTGGTCCAGGAACTCCTCGGACACGCCAGCGTGGCGACCACCCAGCGGTACACCCACGTCAGCAAGGAACGCCTGCGCTCCGTGTACGAGCAGACCCACCCGAGGGCGTGAGCCAGGGTCGCCTGAGCTCCGGTCGTCTGAGCTCGGGTCGCCCCAGCCCGAAGGGCATCAGCCCGTCGGGCCCGAGCGGCGGACCCGCCCCGAGCGGCCGGGCCGGTCGCGCAGAACGGGACGTCGGTGAGCGCGGTGGGCGCCGAGCGGTTCAGGAGTGGACCGGTGCCGGGCGGGGCGAGGGCGTGGGTTCGGGCCACCGTCGCCGGCGCCGTCACGACCCTCATGACCGCGACGATCCTGATGGTGGGGTGCGGCCGGGCCGAACGCCCGCCCGGCCCGGTGGGGTGGTCGAGCCCGGTGGGCTGGCTGCTCGCCGTCGGGCGGGCCGACGCCGCGGGCGACGTGATCGGTGCTCGGTGTCTGAGACCGCCGGTCGTCGCCCCGATCATCGATCACTTCCGCCCTGGGGACTGCCCATACTGCGCGGGGAATCGGGGCCTCGAGTTCGGGACCCCGGCGGGCGTCACCGTGCATGCAGCGGCGGCAGGAACCGTGACGTTCGTCGGGCGAGTGGCAAGGATCGGCTACGTGGTGGTCGACCACGGCGACGGCACTCGCGCCACCTACGGCAACCTGGTCGAGCCGGCCGTTCGCCGAGGCGCGACGATCGAGGCCGGCGACACGGTGGGCACGACCGCGGGCACCTTCCACTTCGGACTGCGCGCCGATGACGTCTACCTGGACCCCGAACCGCTGCTCGGCGCCCTCGCGGTCCGCCCTCAGCTCGTGCCCTGGGACGGACGGAACCGCCGCCCACCCCGCCCCGCCGATCTGCGCTGCGGGCAGCGAGGCGGCGCCGGTTGAGCAGGCTCGGGGCACCGCCGCGGCTCCCGCTCGAAGGGCTCGCGAGCGCCGTGTTCCGAGGTCCGCCGCCCGATAGAGTGTTCCGTCGGCCCGGACGCCTCTGGCGTGCGGACCGAAACCACGAGATGCACCCCGCCCACCTGCGGTCGCTTCGGCGCGAGGCGAGGGTGCCGTCCAACCGCAGAAGGAGACACCCATGGCCGTCGTCACCATGCGACAGTTGCTCGAGGCTGGCGTCCACTTTGGACACCAGACCCGCCGTTGGAACCCGAAGATGAAGCGCTTCATCTTCGGCGAGCGCAACGGCATCTACATCATCGACCTGGAGCAGTCGCTCCAGCGGGCCGGCGTGGCGTACGGCTTCGTGCGTGACCTGGTCGCCAAGAACGGCACCGTGCTGTTCATCGGGACCAAGAAGCAGGCCCAGGACCCGATCCGTTCCTACGCCGAGAAGTGCGGCATGCCCTACGTCAACGAGCGCTGGCTCGGCGGCATGCTCACCAACTTCGAGACCATCTCCAAGCGTGTCGACAAGATGCGCGAGTACGAGCGCATGAAGGCCTCCGGCGAGTTCGAGGCCATGCCGAAGAAGGAAGCCCTCCTGCTCGGTCGAGAGCTCGACAAGCTCCAGAAGAACCTCGGTGGCATCCGCGATCTCACCAAGCGCCCTGACGCGGTGTTCATCTTGGACACCAAGAAGGAGCACCTCGCGGTGACCGAGGCCAACAAGCTCGGCATCCCGATCGTGGCCGTCGTGGACACCAACGTCGACCCCGACGTCATCCAGTTCCCGATCCCGGGCAACGACGACGCCATCCGCTCGACCAGCCTGCTGTGCCGGGTCATGGCCGACGCGGTCGAGGAAGGTCGCTTCATCGCCGCCAAGCGCAACCCGGCTCCGGCCCCGCAGCGCTCGGCCGAGGAAGACGCCGCCTTCGCCGCCCAGCAAGCCGAGGCCCGCCGTCAGGCCGCCGCCGCCCAGGCCCAGCGTGACGCTCGCGTCGCCGCCGGTGGCGACGCTCCGGCCGAGGCTCCCGCTGCCGAGGCGCCGGCCGCCGAGGCTCCCGCTGCCGAGGCTCCCGCCGCTGAGACCCCCGCTACCACGGAGAGCTGAACCCCATGTCCTTCACTGCGAAAGACGTCCAGGCCCTGCGTCAGTCCACCGGCGCCGGGATGATGGACGCCAAGAAGGCCCTCGAGGCCAACGATGGCGACGCCGAAGCTGCTGCGCAGTGGCTGCGTGAGAAGGGCCTCGGCAAGGCCGCCGAGCGCTCCGACCGCGACAACGCCCAGGGCGCGATTGCCCTGCTCGTCGAAGGCAACGTCGCCGCCATGGTGCACCTGAAGTGCGAGACCGACTTCGTCGCCTCCTCGGATCAGTTCCGTGGCTTGGCCGAGGACATGGCCAAAGCCGTCGTCGCCGACGGTGAGGCCGCCACCGGTGCCTTCACCACCCAGCTCGATGATCTGAAGCTCACGCTGAAGGAGAACATCGAGCTCGGACCGGTCGTCCGTTTCGCGGCGGCCGAGGGCAATGTGCTCGACTCCTACCTGCACGTGCAGGGCGGACGCGGCGTCAACGGCGTGCTCGTCGAGCTCGCCGGTGGCTCCCAGGAGCTCGCGCACGACGTGGCGGTCCACATCGGGTTCGCTCGACCCAAGTACCTCAGCCGCGACGACGTCCCGGCCGAGGTGGTGGATGCCGAGCGGGCCACGCTGGAGACCATCACCCGCAACGAGGGCAAGCCCGAAGCGGCCGTGCCGAAGATCGTCGAGGGTCGGATCCAGGGCTTCTTCAAAGACGTTGCCTTGCTGGACCAGCCCTACGCCAAAGACGACAAGCAATCGGTGACCCAGGTGCTCAACGGCGCCACCGTCGTCCGATACGCCCAGCTCGAGATCGGGTGATCGGATGAGCGCCTCGCCTCGCTGGAAACGAATCGTCTTCAAACCATCGGGCGAGGCGCTCGCCGGTCCGCTCGGAAAGGGCCTCGACGGCCCGACCCTCGAGCAGACCGCCAAGGAGATCAAGGACATCCGGGAATCGATGGATGTCGACGTCGCCGTGGTCGTCGGCGGCGGCAACTTCTGGCGTGGCCGCACCGGAGCGATGTCCGGGATGGATGCCACCCAGTCCGACCACATCGGCATGTTGGGCACGGTGATGAACGCCCTGGCCCTCCAGGACGCCCTCGAACGGGCGGGCCAGGACACCCGGGTCATGAGCGCCGTCGAGATGCCCCGGATCGCCGAGCCGTACATCCGGCGCCGAGCGATGCGACACCTCGAAAAGGGCCGGGTCGTCATCTTCGCGGCCGGGACGGGCAACCCCTTCTTCACCACCGACACCGCGGCGGCCCTTCGTGCCGCCGAGATCGACGCCGAAGCATTGTTGAAGGGCACCCACTCCGGGGTCGACGGCGTCTATTCGGCCGATCCGCGCCTCGACTCCTCGGCGACGAAGTACGACGCCATCAACTACATGGACGTGATGACCCAGGACCTCAAGGTCATGGACTCCACCGCCATCGCGTTCTGCCGGGACAACCAGATCCCGATCGTCGTGTTCGACATGTCGTCGCCCGGAGCCCTCACCGGCATCCTCGAAGGCGCGCAGGTCGGCACGATCATCCACGATCGCTGACGTCGACCGCGGATCGGCGTTGCCGGTCGTGCGGCCCGCTGCTGGCGCGCCGGTGTCGGCCCGTTGGCCGCTGGGTGCTGGCGGGCGGGTGCTCAGCGTGAGAACCGGGGCGCCGGCGGCGCTCTGAGCGACCCGATCACCGGTGCACCGTGCGCGGATCAGTACGCTGGGCCCTGTGACTGAAGAAACGCTCCTCGAAGCCATCGAGAAGATGGAGAAGGCCGTCGAGCACACCCAAGGGCAGTTCTCGACGGTTCGGACGGGTCGTGCGGCCCCCGCGCTCGTCGAGCGGATCCTCGTGAATTACTACGGCGCCGACGTGCCAATGCAGCAGCTGGCCTCGTTCCAGGTCCCCGAGGCCCGCCAGCTCGTCATCAAACCCCACGACCGCCAAGCGCTCGGCGCCATCGAAAAGGCCATCCGTGACAGCGACCTCGGCGTGGCGCCGAACAACGACGGCGTCGTGGTTCGCATCAACCTGCCGCCGTTGACCGAGCAGCGCCGCAAGGAATACGTGAAGGTCGTCAAACACATGGCCGAGGACGGCCGCGTCGCGGTACGCAGTGTGCGCCGAGATGCCCGCAAGCATCTCGAAGCGGCGGAGAAGGCCGGCGAGATCGGTGCCGATGATCTGGAGCGGGCGGAGAAGGAACTGGAGAAGATCACCCACGACCACGTGGATCTGATCGACAAGGCATTGGGCCGCAAAGAGCACGAACTGCTCGAAGTCTGAACGGGCGGGGAGGAGCGATCGATGGCCGATGAACGCTGGGGCCGAGGGGCCAAGGGCGAGGGTGACGACGCGTGGGCGGAGCTGTCCGACCCCGTCTTCGCCGACGACGACACCGACGGTGCGGTCCTGAACTTCGGATCGGACGACACCGGTCCGTTACCGCATTGGACCGCGCCACCCACGGGTGAGGTCCCCAGATCTTCGCCGACAAGGATCCGACCGACGGTCTCGACGTGTGGTCGAGTTTCGCGCAACAAGCGCCGGTCTGGCGCGACGAGGATCGATCGGACCCGACCGCGCTGACCCCGATCGTGGAGCCCGAGCCGTTCGAGGATCGAGCGCCCAGCGCCGCCCTCGACGCTCCCGACCCGACCTACGAGCCGTTGTTCGAGGAGCTGATCGATTCGCCCGGCCGCACCCGCGAGCCCGTCGAACGGGGCGGGCGTGCACCCCTCGCCGATCCGGAGTTCGCCGATCCGGACTTCGCCGAGACCGACTTCGTCGATCCCGAGGTCGTCGAGCCCGAACCGTCCGCCGCCGAGCCCCGTCCGAAGGTCCGCGAACCGATCCGCATCGGGGCCGATCCGACCGGTGGCGTCGAGCGGGGTCGCCCCGGCGGCACCCGCCCGTCCGATCGCGGCCGGCCCGGCGCGGCCCGCCCCGGCCAGCGTCCGCCGACCGGCGGGACCGGCGGCCGGGACATGCCGACCGCCGTCGCCCTGGGCTTCGTCCTGGCCTTGGCCTTCGTGCTCGCCGTCAAGTTCTTCGGCTCGACCGGCGTCATGGGCGTCGTGGTCGTGATCCTGGCCCTGGCCTCGATCGAGTTCTACGAAAAGGTGCAAGAGCGCGGGTACCGCCCCGCCCTCATCACCGGGGTGCTGGCCTGCGTGTTGATGCCGCTCGGTGCCTACTGGCAGGGCGAACGAGCCATCGTGCTCGGCTTGTTCCTCGCCACCGTTGCCACCGTGGTCACGATGATGGGCTTCAGCGGCATCGAGAGTGGTCCGCTCCCGAACACCGCCATCACCTTGACCGGCGTGGTGTGGATCGGAGTGATGGGGTCCTTCGCCGGGCTGATCCTGCGAGCTCCCTACAGCGAAACGATCGGCACGGACACCATCTTCGCCCTGGTGGTCGCCGTCGTGGCCAACGACATCGGCGCGCTGCTCGTCGGATCGGCCGGTGGCCGCACGCCGTTGCGGCCCTGGATCAGTCCGAACAAGACCATCGAGGGGCTCATCGGCGGCACGGTCGTGACCATCGGCGCCATGATCCTGCTCAAGATCGTGAACTCCGAGGCCTCGACCTGGGTCAGCATGAGCCACTACCTGCTGCTCGCCGTGGTGGTGTCGATCCTCGCTCCGATCGGCGACCTGACCGAGTCGATGTTCAAGCGCAACCTGGAGATCAAGGACTTCGGAACCCTGATCCCCGGCCACGGAGGGGTGCTCGATCGCTTCGACGGCTTCTTGCTGACGCTGCCGGCGGCGTACTACCTGCTCGTCGTGCTGGAGCCGTGGACCAAGTTCGTCCCCGGAACCTGATCGGGCGGGTTCGGCGAGCATCGCGGTTCGCTCCGGGGTGCACGCTGGCAGACTGGAGCTCGTGAGCACGATCCGCGTCGCCATCGCGGGGTCCTCCGGTTCGATCGGGACCCAGACCATCGACGTCTGCCTCGCGGAACCGGACCGGTTCGAGATCGTGGCCCTCGGCGTCGGTTCGTCGGTCGACCTCGTGATCGAACAGGCGCAGCGCCTGCGCCCGAAGCTCGTCGCGGTGGCTGATCCGGCGGGCCGGGCTCGGGCCGCCGACGCCCTGCCGTTCGCCACCGTCACCGACGACCTCACCGATCTGGTCGAGGCGGCCGACGTGGTGGTCAACGGCGTGGTCGGATTCGCCGGGCTGGACGTCACGCTGGCCACGCTGCGGGCCGGCAAGCGGCTCGCGCTGGCCAACAAAGAGAGCCTCATCGCGGCCGGTCCGGTCGTCCAACCGCTGCGCGCCACCCCCGGCGCCGAGCTGGTGCCGGTCGATTCGGAGCACTGCGCGGTGCACATGTGTCTGCGCTCCTCCGACCACCTCGACCGCGAACTGGCCAAGGTGGTGCTCACCGCGAGCGGTGGCCCGTTCCGAGGCCGGACCCGTGACGATCTGGCCGGGATCACCGTGGAGCAGGCGCTGGCTCATCCCACCTGGAAGATGGGGCCCAAGATCACCGTCGACTCTCGACGCTGATGAACAAGGGCTCGAGGTGATCGAGGCGCACGAACTGTTCGGCGTCGACTACGACGACATCGAGGTCGTCGTTCATCCTCAGTCGATCGTGCACTCGATGGCGGAGTTCACCGATGGCACCACGATCGCCCAGCTCTCGCTGCCCGACATGAAGCTCCCGATCGGGTACGCCCTGGCCTATCCCGAACGGATCGGCACGCCGTACGGGCGCATCGACTGGACCACCCTGACCCGGCTCGAGTTCGAGCAGCCCGATCGGGCCACGTTTCGCTGCCTCGACCTCTGCTACGAGGCGGGCCGCCGCGGTGGGACCGCGCCGGCCTGGCTCAACGCCGCCAACGAGGTCGCGGTGGGCGGTTTCCTCGATGGGCGGATCGGCTGGCTGCAGATCGGCGAGCTGCTCGACGACGCCCTCGACGCCCACCCGGGCGGTCCGGCCGACACGGTGGAGTCCGTGATCGCCACCGACGCCGCTGCTCGCCGCCTGGCCACCACCCTCCTCGACGAACGGAGCACCCGATGACCGTGGGGAACATGTTGGGCACGCCGGCCGACGGCCTGTCGCCCGGGCCCGAGACCGGCCGCAACGAGGCGTTGGCTCGTCTCGCGCTCGTCGTCGTCGGATTCGTGGGCCTGATGTGGTGGAACTGGAGCTTCGCCGTCTTCGTGGTCCTGCTGCTGATCTCGATCGCCCTCCACGAGCTCGGTCACTACCTCGGCGCGCGATGGGGCGGTATGAAACCCACCGAGTTCTTCTTGGGGTTCGGCCCGCGCATCTTCAGCTTCCGCCGCGGCGACACCGAGTACGGCCTCAAGCCGATCCTGCTCGGCGCCTACGTGAAGGTCCCCGGGATGACCAACCTCGAGGAGGTCGACCCGGCGGACGAGGCGCGCACGTTCCGGGCCCAGAGTTTCGGTCGCCGGTTCCGGATGGTGTTCGCCGGCCCCGGAATGAACCTCGCCCTCGCTCTGATCGGGTTGATGACGTTCTTCGTCGTCTACGACGAGCCGGTGTCGAGCGACACCGGGACCCCGCAGATCCAGGTCGCCGACGACGGTCCGGCGCTCGCCGCCGGTCTACGCGACGACGACCGCGTGGTCGCCGTCGACGGCATCGCCTTCGGATCGATCGAAGGCATCATCGACTACGTCAAGGCCCGCCCGGCGTCCGAGGTCGTCATCACGGTGGTCCGGGACGGCGCCGAGGTGGACGTTCCGGTGACGCTGGCCGGCACCAATCCCGTCACGGGCGCATCGTCGGGGTACCTCGGTGTGCGGTTCCTCGGGGACCTGACCTACATCGATCGGAACCTGTTCCAGGGAGTCCAGCAGGGGTTCACCGAGTTCGGGACCCAGATCTGGGACACCACGCGCGCCATCGGGCAGATCTTCAGTCCGTCCGGGCTGGCCGACCTGGGGCGGATCGTCGTCGGCCAGGAAGCCGACGACGCCACCACCCGCCCGACCTCGATCATCGGGATCTCCCAGGTCGGCTCGCAATCGGTCGGAGACGGGTTCCAGACGACGCTGCTGTTGATGTCGGCGCTGAACCTCGCGCTCGGCATGTTCAACCTGCTGCCGGTCCTGCCGTTCGACGGTGGGCACCTCGTCATCGCGGTCTACGAGCGGGTCCGCTCCCGCAACGGCCGCCGCTACCAGGCCGACTTCGGCAAGGTGGTGCCGTTCTTCGCCCCGGTGATCGCCATCGTGTTGTTCGTCGTCGTCTCGGCGCTGTTCCTCGACGCCAGGAACGCCTTGCGCTGACCCAGGCCACCGGGTGCGATCGCGTCGACTCGCCTCGGAACCTCTGCGAACAACTCTCGACGCGTCCGCGACCTTTCGCTGTGTGGTGCGTCCATCATCGGCACCCGTGGTCTCGGTCCGGGTGCCCGGTGGGGCCGGTCCGGCCGTCGGTGCCGGTCGGAGCAGATGGAGCACACGAGGATGACCACGACGGTCGCAGCCACGGACGACGCTGGAATGGCGCCGAACCGGCCGCCGGTGACGGCAGGGTGGGTTCGCCAGCAGATCGCCCGGGGACGCCTCGTCGCCTGGACCTCCTCGGTGTTCACCCGCTCCGGCCAGTTCGCCGGCTGCGAGGTCCTCGCCCGTTGTCCTGCTCCAGACGGTGGTCTGCTGTCGGCCACGGCATTCGGCGATCTGCTCGAGGTCGAGGACTGGGCGCTGGTCGATCGATCGATGGCACACGCCGCGGCTCGACTGTCGCGCGCCATCGTCGCCGGTGGCGGGCCCCCGGCGTGGGTGTCCTGGAACACGGCGCCGTCCACGCTGAGCGATGCCTACGCCGACGAGCTCGAAGCGATCGTCGCACGAGCCGGCGGCGACCGATCACACCTCCATCTCGAACTGACCGAGCAGCGCCCGGTGCCGGGCGTCAGCGAGATCGGTGTCCTCCACCGATTCGTCGGGGCCGGGTTCGGCGTCGCCCTCGACGATGTGGGGCGGCAGCACGAGCCCCTCGACCTGCTCCGCCAGGTGCCGTTCCGACTGGCCAAGCTGGAGCGCGAGTTGATCGCTGCCGCCGTCACCGAATCCGGCTTCACCCAGCTCCGCGACCTCACGAGCGCCTGCCACGCCCATGGAGCCCGGGTGGTCGCCGAGGGCGTGGAGACGGCAGCCGAACTCGAGGCCGTGCTCGACGCCGGATGCGACGAGATCCAGGGGTTCTTGTGGGCCCGGGGCTGCTCGGCGGCCACCCTGGCCCACGAGTTCGCCATGGGTCGCCGTCCGGAGCCCGCCGGTACTCCGCCGGACGCTTGACCGCCGGCCGCCGCGCTCGCCCGAGGTGGTCGTCGGGATCGGTGGCACACTGGGCGGCGTGATCGAACGCCGCCGGACCCGTCAGATCCACGTGGGAAGCGTCGCCGTGGGCGGCGACAGTCCCATCACCGTCCAGTCGATGACCACGACCAAGACCGCGGACGTCGAGGGCACGCTCCAGCAGATCTACGCCCTCGCCGCGAACGGCTGCGACATCGTGCGCTGCACCTGCAACGAGCAGGAGGCGGCCGAAGGGCTCGCCCAGATCGTGCCGCGCTCGCCGGTCCCGATCATCGCCGACATCCACCACCAGTACCGGATGGCGCTCGGCTGCACCGAGGCGGGCGTTCAGGGCCTGCGGCTCAACCCCGGCAACATCCGCTGGCCCGAGCACATCAAGACCGTGGCTCGGGAGGCCAAGGACTGCAACGTCCCGATCCGGATCGGGGTGAACGGCGGTTCGCTGGACCCGGCGTTGTACGAGAAGTACGGCGGCCTGAAGCCCGAGGCGATGGTCGAGTCCGCTCAACAGGAGCTGGCCTACTTCGAGGAGGTCGGCTTCGATCTCGTCAAGATCTCGGTGAAGGCCTCGAACGTCCCGATGATGGTCGAGGCCTACCGTCAGCTCTCGGAGGTGACCGACGCACCGCTGCACCTCGGCGTCACCGAGGCGGGGCCGCCTCGGCGGGCTCGTGAAGGCGACAGCCGGGATCGCGACGCTGTTGCTCGAAGGGATCGGCGACACGATCCGCTATTCGCTCACTGCCGACCCGGTCGAGGAGGCCAAGGCGGGCCGGATGTTGCTCGAAGCGCTCGGGCTACGCGAGCGCAAGAACGTCGACCTGATCGCTGCCCCAGCTGCGGGCGGGCGGAGATCGACGTGATCGAGGTGGCCGAAGCGGCGATGAAGGCGTTCGGTGACCGCAAACTGCCGCTCCAGGTCGCCGTCATGGGTTGCGTCGTCAACGGCTCGGGCGAAGCCCGAGAGGCCGATCTGGGCATCGCGGCAGGCAACAAGCGCGGCCACCTCTTCGTGCGGGGCCGCAACGTCGCGGTGGTGCCGGAGTCGGAGATGGTCGACGCCTTGGTCGAGTGGGCCGAATTCATCCACGAGCACGGGGCCGACGCCGCCATCGCCCGCGCCGACACCGCTCGGGCCGAGCGTGAGGCGGCCAAGGACCGCGGCGAGTTGCTCGAAGCGCAGGGGGACGACGCGAACCACGCCACCGAACGGATCGTCGAGATCTCGAAGCGTCTCGAACGGGGCTGACGAACGGTACCCACGCCTCTCGGTCGACTCGTGCTGGTCGACAGGGACCCGGCACTGGCCACTCGGCACCGAACGCGACCAAGATCAGCGGCCGAGGACCCCGTTGGGTCCGGTGAGGAGGTGTCGCGATGAACGCGGTGTGTGCGGCCCGAACATCGGAAGGCTGCTCGCACGTGGGGCTGGTCGCAGCAGGATGTCGGTGTCCTGTGAGCCGGCGGCGGCCGGCGACGAGGTGTTCCATCGAGTGTTGCTGGTCGCTGGGCGCGCATCCGGCCCCGACCGGTGACCGCGACCTGATCGCCACGCTCGACGCGCGAGCGCCGGCGAGAACTGTGACCGTCGGCGCGGGGATGCCACGGTCGCCGACGCCCTCGACGCCGACGTCGTCGTCATAGCCTCGGTCCTGCTCCGACCGGACCCGGTCTGCCGAGATTGCGTCCCGATGCTCGTCACGGAGCCGTACCGTTCGATGCGATGGCGTGGGGGTCCGAGTTCGGTGCGCAGTCCACGGCTTGATCGCCGACGCGAGCCATCCGCTCGCGCCGCGCCCGGCACAGACGACTACGCTGCGCCGGAGTGGGCTTTGAAGTCGGCACAGCTCAGCCCCGACGCGCGCATCGTGACGACCGCCGAAGCCGGTCCCTGCGCGTGATGACCTCGCCTATGAACGCGCCTCCGGCATGAGCTCGATGCCGCCGGTCGGGCGGGTCGGAATGTTCCCCCTGGAGCCAGGTCCGACGCCGGCCGGGATCTGAACGCCGCCATCGATTGGTTGATCGCGACGCCTCCGCCGCCACCCCAACCGTGGAGACCGAGTCGTCGTCGGCCGCCTTCGTCGCCGGGAGCTGCGCCGGCACCGAGGGGTGACCGACCGCGATCGACCGGTTGGCGGGGAGCGGGTACACGGTCACCGAGTTCGACGACGACCAGGTGACGGCGGCAGAGCTGGCCCGGTTCGACCTGGTGCTCGTCTCCTCGTCGGTCGTTCCGACAACCGTGGGCGATCGATCGCGAGCTCGCGGTTCCGCTCGTCACGGGAACCGTTCCTCTACGACGATCGATTCCAGGTTGCAGGCGGCGGGCGAATCGATCGCCGTCACCGGGGCGTCACAGACGCTGGCCATCCGATGGTCGGCGGTTCGCCGGATCCCCGTTCGCGACCGCCTCGCCGCTCCGTTCGAAGCCGGGCGGTGAGGTCGAGTCGGTGCTGGCGGTTCCGGCGCAGTCCGGCCAAGGCCGTGGTGTTCGGCTACCCGCCGGCGCCGATGGGTCTGGCACGCGCTGGCGCCGAGGGTCGGCTGGCCTCACGGGACGCCGTCGCTCACGGCCGACGGGTGGGGTGTCGATCGTGCCATCGCTTGGGCGGTCGGGCCTCGACGCCAACCGATCGTGCTGCGGCTGGCTGGAGCCACGGAGCTCGGTCCGTCGTCGGACGGTCTCGCTCATGTCGTGGAGATCAACCCGATCGGGACGGCAGCCGACGGTGCCGCCGTGGCACGACCGAGGATCCCGGTCTGAACGGCGTTCGGTGGATCGACAGTCGAACTCGACGCGCCCGGCGGGAGACGTGACCGTGCGGTGCGGGCGCATCCGTCGACGTGGTGGACAGGCCGGCGACCGATCGGTTGCGACGCAGTCGCCCGGCGTCTGGACCGGGACCTTCGTCTCGACGACCGGCTCCGGGACCGTGACGGTTCCGGACGATGCCGACCTCGCCGGGCCGGTCTTCCGACCGCTGACGCCGTCGGGATCGGGGGAATCGTGTTGCAGCAGGAGGAACGGCACGACGTGGAACGACGTGTTGCGGGTCCGGCACGAGACGGCGGCGCTGATGCCGTCCCCGCCTGTGGTCGGTCTCGCCAAGCTTGGTGATCGACGGCCAGATCTCGCTGGAGGCCGGCGTGGTCTCCGGGGTGATCGTTGCCCCGTCGTCCGCTCGGGCACATACACGTGTCGCCGCTCGGGCCGCCCGGCGTCGCTGCCTCGCCCACCTGCAGCAAGAGTTCGACGGCACCGTGTGGAACGACGTCGTGCGGATCACCGGCACCGGCGAGCTGCTGGCCGAACTGCGTGGTGCGCATCGACTCGACCGGCCCGTGAGCGTGGCCGTCAGCGCACCGTGACCGATAGCCAGCGCGGCGGGCACCTCCACGGTCTCGCCCGGCTCGACACAGACGGATCCCGCCGGATGCTCAGCGGTGGCCGACTCGACGACCATGAGCAACTCGTGGCCGGGCGGTGTATCGCCCCTCGGTGCACCGCTGTACGGCGAACGTGGGATCGACGGATACCAGCCGTCAGCCGCCGGGCGCAGGGACTCCGTGGCGTGTGCCGGGCCACGATTCGGGCCAGTTCGTTGCGATCGACGTACCGGCGTCAGCCCGCCCCGCACGACGTTGTCGGACGTTTCATCACTTCGACGCCCAGACCCGACAGGTACATGTGCACCTGACCGGCGGGGAGGAACACCGCCTCGCCCGGTCGCAACGAGACCTGGTTCAGCAGCAGCGCCACCAGGCACCGGGATCGCCGATACACCGCCGCAGTCGTTCGAAGAGGGATCGGCGACGGGCCAGAGCTCCGTCCTCCAGCAGCCTGACCATGGCGCCGGCCGGGCCGAGCGAGCGACCAGTTCGGCGAGGTGGCACCTCCGTCGACCTCGTCGAGTTCGGCGGTGAGGGTGTCCAGGTCCGAACCGCACAGCTCGTCGCTCACGGCGACGATGATCTCGGGCTTGGCGTACGGTCGCGTAGGTGCGGTGTGGTGCGTCGAGCGGCACGCGGCTTCGTTCTCGCCGAACCCTTCTGCGGCCTCGCCGGGGCCGGGGACCTGGAGCGAGACGGGCTGCCGCGTCAGGAACTTGGCGAGGAAACCCAGTTCTCCGGGTGAGCGCGGAGAGTTCCCTGCTCCCCGTCGGCGTCGGCGACGACGCTCGGACCGCCCGATGGTGCCGAACCAGAACTGGCCCACGGCTCACCGTCGCGGGAGCCCGAGCACAGGTCGGGAAGCAGCGAGGTGAGCCCACGCGTAGCGTTTGATGGTCCCGGTGACGCGCCGCACGCCGACAGGGTACGACGGCGGCGTGGAACGGCTCGGCCGAGGCATTCGGCCCTCCGTCGGGGCGTCGCGTCCGTCCTGCTGTCGCCCGGTCCTCGGTGAACCGTGGAGGTGAGCGGTAGGGTTCCGGGGCCTGACCTGCGCCGCGATGCGGTCGCCCTGATCCCGAGGAGTTGCTTCGTGCTCCGGATGTCCACGCTGTTCCTGCGGACCCTTCGCGAGGATCCAGCCGACGCCGAGGTACCGAGCCACAAGCTCCTCGTGCGGGCCGGCTACATCCGCCGAGTCGCCCCGGGATCTACTCCTTGTTGCCGCTCGGCGTGATGATCTACGAGCAGATCGCCCGGGTGATCCGCGATGAGATGAACACGATGGGTGGCCAGGAGGTCCACTTCCCGGCGTTGCTGCCCCGCGAGGCCTACGAGGCGACCGGACGATGGGAGGAGTACGGCGACACCCTGTTCCGGCTCCAGGACCGCCGCGCCGACTACCTGCTCGGGCCGACCCACGAGGAACTCTTCACCCTGCTGGTGAAAGGGGAGTACTCCTCGTACAAGGACTTCCCCGTCACGCTCTATCAGATCCAGACGAAGTACCGCGACGAGGCCCGCCCCCGGTCCGGACTGCTGCGCGGACGCGAGTTCGTGATGAAGGACTCGTACTCGTTCGACCTCTCCGACGAGGGGCTCGGCGTCAGCTACGACCGACATCGCGCCGCCTACATCAAGACCTTCGACCGCCTCGGCATCACCTACCGCATCGTCAGCGCCATCTCCGGGGCGATGGGCGGCTCCAAGTCGGAGGAGTTCCTCGCACCGAGCCCGGTCGGCGAAGACACCTTCGTGCAGTGCACCTCGTGCGACTACGCCGCCAACGTCGAGGCGGTCGAGGTGTCCGTCGACGGCATCGTGACCGCCACCGAGGACCATCGCGCGATGCGCACGCTCCACACCCCCGACGCCCCGGGGATCACGGCGCTCGTCGAGCATCTTCGCGACCGGCACGACCTCGACGTCGACGCCTCGAAGCTGCTCAAGAACATCTTGTTCCTCGCCGACGGCAAGCCGATCATCGTGTTGGTGCCGGGCGACCGGGAGGTCGACGAGGACCGCTTGATGGCGGGCCTGGAGGTCGCCACCCTGGTGCCCTTCGGCGACGAGCAGTTCGCGGCCGAGGCCGGCTTCGTCAAGGGCTACGTGTCGGCGATCGGGATGCAGGAGCGCGGCGTCGAGGTCATCGCCGATCCCCGCGTCGCGCCGGGCTCGGTCTGGGTGACGGGCGCCAACGAGTTCGAGCACCACGTCGTGGACGCCGTGGTCGGACGGGACTTCCAGATCGACCGGTATCTGCCCGGCGTGGCGACGGTCGCCGCCGGCGACGCCTGCCCGCGGTGCGGCGCCTCGCTCGAGATCGATCGGGCGATCGAGATCGGCCACATCTTCCAGCTCGGCCGGAAGTACGCCGACGCCTTCTCCCTCGACGCCCTCGGTGCCGACGGGAAGCCGGTACGCATCACGATGGGGTCCTACGGCATCGGCGTCACCCGAGCCGTCGCGGTGATCGCCGAACAGACCCACGACGAGTCGGGGCTGTGCTGGCCCGATGAGATCGCTCCGGCCCAGATCCACGTCGTGGCCGCGGGCAAGGGCGAGCAGGAAGTCGTGGCCGCCCGCCTCGCCGAAGCGCTCGAGGCAGCCGGACGGCGGGTCCTGCTCGACGACCGTGTCGGCGTCTCGGCCGGGGTCAAGTTCAAGGACGCCGAACTCCTCGGGATGCCCACGATCCTCGTCGTGGGGCGAGGCCTGGCCGACGGCGTGGTCGAGGTCCGCGAGCGGCGCAGCGGGGAGCGGCGCGACGTCCCCGTCGACGCCGTCGTGGCCGACCTCGCCGGCTGATCCGCTCGGGCACGACCCCGGGTTCGCGAACGACCTGGTCGGCGGGCTCACGGCGCGGACGTCGGACCCTGTTGGTCCGTGTCGCCGCTATACTCGCAGCGCCCTTTGACGTTCAACGACGACGAGGCGTGGGTTTCGACCCACGCCTTTTTCTCTCCCGGGAGGAGGTGTGGAGTGATGACCGAACAACTGACCGACGCCGGCCCGATCGGTGATCGCGTCGCCGCCCTGGCCCTCCCCATCTGCTCCGACCTCGGTGTCGAGCTGTACGACCTCGAACACCAGAGCGGGACGATCCGAAGTCACGATCGCCCGGCCCTCCGGCTCGGACGACGGACTGGATCTCGACCTGATCGAACCGTACCCGGCTGCTCACGAGAACTCGACGCCACCGACCCGTTCCGGCCGCTACCCTCGAGGTGTCGAGCCCCGGGCTGGACGCAACCTGCGCCGACCGCGCCACTTCCGCGGTGCGGTGGGTGAGCAGGTCGCCGTGCGGCTCGCTCGATCGTCGACGATCGCCGGCGGTTGCACGGGGTGCTGAGCGCGGCCGACGACGACGGCATCACCGTGCTGCTTCGACGAGCCCGCAGGCGCCACCGCGAGCGTCGTCTACGGCGACATCGAGCGAGCCAAGACCGTTTTCGAGTGGGGCCCGGCGCCGAAGCCCGGCAAGGGCCCCAGCAAGGGTGGCGCCAAGCGCCGCTCGACTCCGGACCCGGATTCGGCCGCTGCCGACGGGTCCGACCAGACCGACCCGACCATCGAGGAGAACGGCGCGTCATGAGCAACGTCGACATGGCCGAAGCCGTCAAGATGCTGGCCGCTGACAAGGGGATCACCGTCGAGACCCTGCTCCAGGTGCTGGCCGACGCCCTCGTCACCGCCTACAAGCGTCGTCCTGACGCCGCCGACGAGGCGGAGGTGCAGATCGACGCGGAGACGATGGAGATCCGCGTCGTCGCCTACGACATCGACGACGACGGCAACTGGACCAACCCGCGCGACGACACGCCCCAGGACATGGGTCGCATCGCCGCCCAGACGTTCCGTCAGGTCCTCAGCCAGCGCATCCGCGAGGCCGAGCGGGATCGCAAGTTCGAGGAGTACGCGAACCGCGAGGGCGACATCGTCACCGGCATCATCCAGCAGACCGACACCAGGTACACGCTGCTCGACCTGGGCAAGGTCGAGGCGTTGCTCCGCAGGCCGAGCAGGTGCCCTACGAACGTCCGACCCCCGGTGATCGGGTCAAGGCCTACATCGTCGAGGTCCGCAAGACGGCCAAGGGTCCCCAGATCGTGGTCCCGCGCACTCACCCGGGCCTCATCAAGCGGTTGTTCGAACTCGAGGTCCCCGAGATCGCCGACAGGATCGTCGAGATCAAGGCCTGTGCCCGTGAGCCAGGCACCGCACCAAGATCGCGGTCTGGTCGAACGACAACAACGTCGATCCGGTCGGTGCCTGCGTCGGTGCCTGTGGTGCCTCGCGTGCGCATGGTCGTGAACGAGTTGCGCGGCGAGAAGATCGACATCGTCCTGCTCAGCGAGGACCTGCCCGACTTCGTGGCCAAGGCCTTGTCGCCGGCCAAGGTGACCGAGGTTCGCATCCACCCGGAGATCAATGTCGCCGAAGTGATCGTGCCCGACTTCCAGTTGTCGCTCGCCATCGGCAAGGAGGGCCAGAACGCCCGCCTCGCAGCGCCCGGACCGGGCTGCGCGTCGACATCAAGAGCGAGACCCAGCTGGCCGAGGAAGAGGCCGGCGGGGTGGCTCCGTACGCCGAAGAGGTGGACTACGCCGAGGGCGAGTGGGTCCAGAACGCCGACACGGGCGAGATGGAGTGGCACGCCGCCGACGGCTCGGTCGTCAGCGCCGAGCAGTGGGCCGAGGGCGACACCGGAGCCCCGAGGGGTCGTCCGACACGACCAGCGCCGACGCGACCAACGCCGACGCCGTCACCACCGAAGCCACCGAAACCACCGACGACGACACCGCCAGCGCCGACACCGCCAACGATGGCCCGGCCGCCAGCGACGACGCGGCGACCGAGGACGTGGCGGTCGACGGGGAGTCGAGCGGGTCGGCCGTCGAGGCCGAGGCCGCCGCAGCCGGCGATGCCGACGCCGGCGCAGGACGCACCCCGAGGCGGGTGAGGAGCACGCCTGGAGGTCGGCGGTGAGCCGTGCATCGCCGGCGTCCGACGCGAACCTGCGTCGGATGTCGACGACGAGGTCACCCCGGCGACCTCGTGCGGCTGCGCGTGGACGATTCGGGCACGGTGCGCCTCGACGGATCCGACCCCGGTTCGCGGCGAGGAACCGGGCGTGGCGCGTGGCTCTGCGCGGATTCCCCGGCATGCTGGACGACCGCGGTACGTCGCCGGGCGTTTCATCATGCTCTGCGGCGTACGATCTCTCCGGAGTCGCTCGCCGCGGTGTCGAGAGCATTCGAGCAGCCCTCGCCAGATCTGAAAGACTCGAACCCCGTGGTGTATCGGTCTCCGGCCGACACCGATGCCCACCTGAACTCACAGGACGACCGAAAGGCTGACCGCTAGGTGCCGAAGAACATCCGCCTGCACGAGCTCGCGAAAGAGCTCGGAATGACGAACAAGGAGACACTCGACCTGTCCCTCGCGCTCGGAATCGACGTGAAGAGTCATTCCTCGAGCATTCAAGAGGCGCAGGCCGACCGCGTTCGTCGTCGGGCGGAGCGAGAAGGCCTCACCAGGGACGAGCAGCCGCCCGAGCCCGAGAAGCCGAAGAAGCGGGCCAAGAAGGCCACCAAGGCCACCAAGAAGGCGGCCGCCGCTGCGGCCGAGCCGGCGACGACGGCGACCGAGTCGCCCGCCGAGCCGACCATGAAGGCCGATGCCCCTGCGGCGCCTGCCGCGCTGAAGCCCGCTGAGGAGGCACCCGTGGCGGCCCTGACCGCCGAGACGGCTCCCGCCGCTGCCGAGCAGGCCCGCGCCTGCCCCCGCCTGCTGCTGCGGCCGAGACCGCCGTGGCCCCCGCGCCCCGAGGCGCCGAGCCCGGCTCCTGCCGCCGAGCAGGCTCTGCACCCGCAGCCGAGACTCCCGTCGCGGAGGCTCCGCGGCTGCCGCTCCCGAGGCGCCGAGCCCGGCTCCTGCCGCCGAGCAGGCTCCTGCACCTGCAGCCCAGACTCCCGTCGCGGAGGCTCCCGCGGCCCGCTCCCGAGGCGCCGAGCCCGGCTGCTCCCGCTGGCGAGGCCCTGCGGCCGAGGTTCCTGCGGCCAAGTCGGCCGAGCCCGAGCACCGCGATCGGAGTGGTCGTCAGCAGTCGACCGAGGCGCCTTCGTCCGGCGCCCGCCGCCGCTGGTGGCGAGGCTCGTGACCGCCGCCGGCCCGGCCCGAGAATCGCCCGTCGCCGCCTCCGGGGCCTGTCCGCCGGACCGCCGCCCGGCGCCTGTCCTCCCGGTCGGCCCGTGTCGCCGACCGGCAAGCCGATTCCGCCGCCGCCCGGTGGACGGATGCTCTGCCGACCGGCAAGCCGATTCCGCCGCCGCCTGGTGGACGTCCCGGTGCTCGTCCGACCGGCCCTGCGGGTCGTCCTGGTGGGCCCGGCGGCGGTCGCCCGGGTGGTCCCGGTGGCCGTCCCGGCTTCAGCCCTCGTCCGGGTGGTCCGGGCGGCGGTCGCCCGGGTGGTCCCGGTGGTGGTCGTCCCGGCTTCGGTGGCGGCCCCGGTGGGGCGCGCCCCGGTGGCTACGGCGGCGGTCCTGGTGGCGGTCGTCCTGGTGGCGGTCCCGGCGGTGGTCCGGGTGGTCCCGGTGGTGGTCGTCCCGGTGGCGGCCCCGGTGGCCGTCCGAGCGGCCAACGTCGCGCCCCGCGCCGCTCCAAGCGTCGTGGTCGTCGCAACCGCGAGGAGCTGCAGCCGCAGTCGATGTCGAACTACTCGCCGACCGACGCACCGGTGCCCGAGGGCATCATCGTCGTCGAGCGGGGTGGGTCGGCCCAGGACTTCGCGCCCAAGCTGAATCGCACGTCGGCCGACGTGGTCCGCTTCCTCATGAGCAACGGCGAGATGGTCACCGCGACCATGAGCCTGAGCGACGAGCAGATGGAGCTGTTCGCCCTCGAGATCGGCGCGGAGATCCTCCTCGTCGACCCGGGTCAGCAAGAGGAGATGGAACTCCAGGCGTTGTTCGACGATTCGGACGACGACGACGAGGAGCTCCAGGAGCCGCGCCCGCCGGTCATCACCGTCATGGGTCACGTCGACCACGGCAAGACGACCTTGCTCGACCGGATCCGCAACGCGAGCGTCGTGGACGGTGAGGCCGGTGGCATCACCCAGCACATCGGCGCCTACAAGGTCGAGCACGAGGGTGGCTACGTCACCTTCATCGACACCCCCGGCCACGCCGCCTTCTCGAAGATGCGTGCTCGTGGTGCCGACGCCACCGACATCGTCGTGTTGATGGTGGCGGCCGACGACGGCGTGATGCCCCAGACGATCGAAGCGATCAACCATGCCCGAGCGGCCGAGGTGCCGATCGTGGTGGCGTTGAACAAGATCGACAAGGACAATGCCGATCCGCAGCGTGTGCTGTCCCAGCTGGCCGAGCACGAACTCGTGCCGGAGTCCTGGGGTGGCGACACCATCGTCGTGGAGATCTCGGCGTATCAGGGCCTCGGCGTCGACGATCTGCTGGAGAACCTCCTGGCCGTCGCCGAACTGGAGGAACTGACCGCCAACCCGACCGGTCGGGCCAAGGGCATCGTGCTCGAGGCCAACCTCGACGTCGGTCGGGGCCCCGTGGCCACGATCCTCGTCGACAAGGGCACGCTCAAGGTCGGCGATCCGATCGTGGCCGGCGCGGCCTGGGGCCGGGTCCGGGCGATGATCGACGACAAGGGTCAGCAGATCAAGGAAGCCGGTCCCTCGACCCCGGTCCAGGTGCTCGGGTTGTCGAGCGTGCCGCAGGCCGGCGACGAGTTCCGTGCCGCTCCTGACGAAAAGACCGCTCGCACGGTCGGCGAGGCCCGTGAGCACCGCTTGCGCCTGGCCCACCAGCGTGGTGACGCCCGCGTCCAGAAGGGCGTCCGCCTCGAGGACGTCTTCAGCCAGATCCAGGCCGGCGAGGTCGCCACCTTGAACCTGCTGCTGAAGGCGGACGTGCACGGTTCGCTCGAAGCCGTCACCGAGAGCCTTCGCCGGCTCGAACGCGACGACGTCAAGCTGGCCTTCGTCCACCGCGCCGTGGGCGGGATCAGCGAGAACGACATCTCGCTGGCCGCGGCCACGAACGCCACGATCATCGGCTTCAACGTCCGACCGGACCGCAAGGCCCGGGAGCTCGCCGAGACCGAGGGCGTCGACATCCGGACCTACGAGATCATCTACAAGCTGCTCGAGGACATCGAGCGGGCGATGGTCGGCATGTTGGCGCCGGAGTACGAAGAGGTCATCACCGGCGAAGCCGAGGTCCGCGAGATCTTCCGGGTTCCCAGGATCGGGGCGATCGCCGGTTGCTACGTGCGCTCAGGCGTCATCACCCGAGGCTCCAAGGTCCGGTTCCTTCGCGACGGCGTCATCATCTGGAAGGGCGCCATCTCGTCGCTCAAGCGGTTCAAGGAAGACGCCCGAGAGGTCCGCGAGGGCTTCGAGTGCGGTATCGGGCTCACCGACTTCCAGGACCTCAAGGACGGCGACATCATCGAGACCTTCGACGAGCGCGAGATCGAGCGCACACTGTCGTGACCTGAGGTCCCCTGCCGGATGAGCAGGCGATGACGCAACGACGGCCGGGTGAGATTCACTCGGCCGTTTGCGCGTCCCACAACCGGGCGTAGTGACCCCGGGCCGCGAGCAACTCGTCATGGGTGCCCATCTCCTCGATCCGGCCGTGATCGACGACCACGATCCGATCGGCGGCTCGGGCGGTGGGCAGACGGTGGGCGACGAGGAGGGTCGTGCGCCCCGACGTCACCGCGCTCATGGCTCGGCGCACGGTGGCCTCCGTGGCCAGATCGAGGTTGGCGGTGGCCTCGTCGAGCACCAGGATCCGTGGATCGACCAACTCGGCGCGCACGAGCGCGACGAGTTGGCGCTGCCCGGCGCTGAGTGATCGCCCCCGCTCGTGGAGTTCGGTGTCGAGCCCGTGGGGAACGGCGTGGAGCAGCGGGTCGGCCCCGATCCGGCGAGCGGCTCCGATGATCTCGTCGTCGGACGCTCCCGGCCGCCCGTAGGCGAGGTTGTCCCGCAGCGTGCCCGAGAACAGGAACGGTTCCTGGGGGACCACGCCCAACTGTCGGCGATAGCGGGCGAGGTCGACTCGATCCAGCGGGAGTCCATCGACGAGTACGACGCCGCCGGTCGGATCCTGGAACCGTGAGACGAGGCGCACGAGGGTCGACTTCCCGGCGCCGGTTGGCCCGACCAAGGCCACCGTCTCGCCGGGAGCGATCTCGAGCGAGACGTCGTGCAACGCGTCCTCGTCGGCGCCCGGGTAGCGGTAGCTGACGTCGCGGAGTTCGATCCGGCCGCTCAGGCGGCCGAGCGGGAGTGGATCGGTGGGCGCCGGCGTGCTCGTCGGGGTGGAGAGCAACTCGGCCAGCTTCTGGCTGGCCGCCCCGGCCTGTTGCCACGAGTCGAAGATCATCGACAACTGCAGGATGGGGGAGAAGGCGAGGTCCAACGACAGCAGGAAGGCGATCACGACACCGGGGGTGACGCCGTGGCGGCCGACCATCGGACCCGAGGCGGCGAGCACGACGACCGTCGCCGCGTCCGAGAGGAACCGCATCCCGGGGAAGTACAGCGAGATGGCACGTTGGGACCGCAGCCGGGCATCCACCCACACTCGCTGGATCTCGGCGAAGCGGGCGATGTTGTGGGTCTCCCGGCGCACGGAGCGGGTGACGCGAACCACCGAGATGTTCTCCTGGAACTCGGCGTTGGCGTCGGCGATGGCGGTGCGGGCGTTTCGGTAGGCGACGCCCGAGACGGCGCGGTAGGCGACGGTCGCGAGGACGATGAACGGCACGATCGTGGCGGTGATGGCGGCAAGCCGGGGCGATTGGGCGACGAGCAGGACCGTGACCCCGACGCCGGTGAACACCGCAACCACACCGGTCAGCAGGCCGGCCGTGACCACCTGGGTGAGGGCGGCGATGTCGCCCGTCATCCGGGTCAGGATCCGGCCGTCGCGCTCGCGGTCGTAGAAGTCGATCCCGAGTCGCTGGAGGTGGGTGAACACCCGCAGCCGCAGCGCGTACAGCACCCGCTCGGCCGTGCGGGCGGTCACGAGCGTGCCGATCCACTGGGTGGCGACGGTCGCCGCTGCGGTTCCGGCGAAGGCGAGCGAGGCGAGCCGCACCCGCGGCCAGGAGCCGGCTCGTACCCCGTCGACGCCGAGGCGGATCAGGAACGGTCCGAGTACCTCGAACACCGCTTGGGCCGCCACCAGACCGAGGCCGAGGGCGAAGGCCCGGCGCCAGGGACGGATGAAGCCGAGGAGTCGGAACGAGGTCGTCTCGACCGGATCGGTGACCGTGCGGTCGAGCGCCGGTGGCTCGTCGCGCAATGGGGGCAGGCCGGCGTGGGCGACGGCCAGTTCCGGAGGAGGAGCGAAGCGGTCGGGAATCGGTGCCTCGCTCGGTCGGCGCACCGGCCGAGCGTCGGAGCCATCCCGTCCGGCTGCTCGGGCCTCGAGGGTGTCCACGTCGCCCTGGGGCTCGCCGACACCGAGCAGCTCGGCGTACCGGGGCCAGCGTCGGGCGAGGACCTCGTGCGGTCCGGAGGCGACGACTCGTCCCTCGTCGATGAACACGACCCGGTCGGCGAGGCGAACGGTCGATTCGCGATGGGCGACGAGCACCGTGGTCCGCCCGGCGAGCACCGTCGCCAGTGCCCGGTGGATCTCGGCTTCGGTGGAGGTGTCGACCGCAGAGGTGGCGTCGTCGAGGACGAGGACCTCGGGCGCGACGAGGACGGTTCGGGCCAGGGCCAAGCGCTGGCGCTGGCCACCCGAGAGCGTGAGCCCGCGCTCGCCGACGACCGTCTCGAGCCCGCGGGGCAGTTCACGGACGAATCGATCCGCTCCGGCGACCCGTAGGGCCGCCCAGATCTCGTCCTCGGTGGCGTCCCAACGGCCGTAGGCGACGTTGTTGGCGACCGTGTCCGAGACGAGGATCGCCTCTTCGAACGCCATGCCGACGTGCCGCCGGAGCGAGCCGAAGGAGAGGTCCCGGAGGTCGACACCGTCGAGCAGGACCCGTCCCGCGGTCGGATCCCGGAACCGACCGATCAACGAGGTCACCGTGGTCTTGCCCGATCCGCTCGGGCCGACGAGCGCCACGGTCTCGCCTGGCGCGATCGTGAGATCGAACCCGTCGAGGACGGGCTGATCGTCTCGATAGGCGAACGAGACGCCCTCGAAGCGGACCTCGCCGGCCACCTCGGACAACTCGATCGGATCGGCTCGTTCGACCAGGGTGGGCGTCAGATCCAGGACGTCGAGGACCCGCTGGGCGGAGGCCCGGGCACGGAAGGTGGCCAGGGCGAACATGGTCAGGCTGCGCACCGAGGGGATGAGCTGGAGCAGGTAGGCGGAGAACGCCAGATAGGTCCCGATGGTGAGTCGGCCGTTCACCGCCAGCCAGCCGCCGAAGGCGAGCACCGCGACCTGTCCGAGGGTCGGAAGGCTCGTGAGCAGCGAGGAGAGCTTGGCCTCCATCCGATTGAGCCGCACGCTGGAGCGATACAGATCGCCCGCCGCCCCGCGAAGCCGGGCGATCTCTCGTTCCTCGGCTCCGAAGCCCTTGACGACCCGGACGCCGCTCACCGCCTCCTCCACGACGTTGGCGACCTCGCCGGCGCGTTGTTGCACGTCCCAGGTCGCGGCCTGGTAGCCGCTGCGGACCTTGAACGACACCGCGACCGTCAGCGGCACGATGGCCAGCACGACCAGGGTGAGCTGCGTCGACATGGTGAACATCGCCACGATCGCCACCACGACCAGGGTGATCATGCCGACGACCATGCCGATCATCGACGTGACCTGCTGGAGGTTCCCGAGATCGGTCGTCGCCCGCGAGACCAGCTGTCCGCTGCGCAGCTCGTCGTGGCCGGCGTCGTCGAGGTCGACCAGCCGGCGCAGCATCGCGATCCGGAGCCGATCCTGGATCATCACGCTCGAGCGGCCACCGACCCAGCGCCGCACGTACATCAACACGAAGCTGACCAGGCCGAGGGCGGCCAGCAGGGCGAGCGAGGCGGTGCTGGGGCGGCGGCCGTCGACGATGGCGCCGTCGATGATCGACCGTTGCACGAGCGGGCCGACGCCGGACAGCGATTGGCCCACGACCGAGGCCGCGATCGCGAGGAGGAAGGACCCGGCGTCGGGGCGGACGAAGGGCCACAACCGGGCCATCGGCCCGCCGGATGGGCGCGGCAGGATCGTCTCGAGCCGGTCGTCCGACGGACCGCTCGCCGGGGCGTCCCCCGGGCGCGGCCCATCGAGACGACGTTCAGCGACGCCGCTCGACATGGGGCTCGACGGTACCGAGCGGGTGGGTCGAAGTTGTGGTCGATAGCGTGGCGGCGGTGTTTGTGCTCGTCATCGGCGGGGGCGGCACCGACGGGGCTCGTCGACGCCTCTGGTCCCGTGCCGAGGGAGCGGTCTCGTCAATCGACCGGAGGTGGCTCGCATGACCAGATCTCGACGCCCACGGCGCCCGTCGTCGTCGTCCTCGACGCGGGTGCCGCGTACCGCTCGCCTGGGAGAGCTGTTGCGGGAGGTCGTGGCCGAAGAACTCGAGCGTCGCCAGGACGACCGACTCGATCTGGTGGCCATCACCTCGGTCGACGTCGACGCCGAGCTGAACCGGGCGATCGTGTTCTTCGACTCCCTGCGGGGTGAGGAAGCCGACGAGGAGGTGCTCGAAGCGCTCGGAGAACACCGGGTCCGGCTCCAGACCATCATCAACCGCCAGATCCGGGCCCGCAAGACGCCGATCCTCGAGTTCCGGCCCGACGAGGTGCTGCGCTCGGCGGAACGCATCGACCAGATCCTGCGGGACAACCCGATCCCGGAGCGTCCCGAGGTCGACGACGTCGACGATGAACTCGTCGACGACGACAGCGACGACGACGTCGACGATGAACTCGTCGATGACGAACTCGACGACGATGAACTCGTCGATGACGAACTCGGCGGCGATGGCGAAGCGTAGGCCGCCGACGGTCCACGGGGTCGCCGTCATCGACAAGCCGGCCGGCGTCACCAGCCACGACGTGGTCAACCAGCTGCGGCGGCAGCTGGGGGAGCGACGGATCGGCCACGCCGGGACCCTCGACCCCGACGCCACGGGCGTGCTCGTGGTCGGTGTCGGCGGGGCCACCCGGCTGATGCAGTTCATGTCGGACTCGTCCAAGACCTACACCGGCGAGGTGGTGCTGGGGCGCAGACGTCGACCCTCGACGCCGCCGGGGAGACGGTCGCCGAGCACGACATGAGCGCGGTCACCCTCGAACAGGCCCGCCAGGCCGCCAGGGAGCTGACCGGCGAGATCCTCCAGGTGCCGCCGATGGTCTCGGCGCTGAAGGTCGACGGCAAACGCCTGCACGAACTGGCCCGGGCCGGTATCGAGGTCGAACGAGCCCCCCGCCCCGTCACCGTCAACCGGTTCGAGATCGCCCAAGGTCCCGAGCCGGGGGTCCTGTCGATCGAGGTCGACTGCTCGTCGGGCACGTACGTCCGCACGCTGGCGGCGGACCTCGGTCACCTGCTCGGCGGCGGTGCCCACCTCCGGAACCTGCGCCGGACCCGTGTCGGCCCCTTCACCATCGCCGAGGCCACACCACCGGAGGCCTGCCGCCTCGCTCCGGTGGTCGACATGCTCCGCGGCATCGAGCGGGTGGTGGTCGACGAACCGACCGAAGCACGAGTGCGCCAAGGTGCCGTCCTGCCGGCCTGGGACGGCACGGGGCCGTGGGCCGTGATGTCGGCTTCCGACGACCTGCTGGCCGTGTACGAGCGGTTCCGTTCCGGCGACGCCAAGCCTTCGGTCGTGGTCGCCGGAGCATCCGGCCAGTAGCGTCGAGCGTGATGGACGTCATCAACGACCTCTCGACGTGTCCATGGCCCGGAGCACGAGCCGTCATCACGATCGGCGCCTACGACGGCGTCCACCGTGGCCACCAGGCCGTCATCTCGGAGGTCCGTCGCATCGCCGACGAGCTCGGCGCTCGATCCGTGGTGGTGACCTTCGATCAGCATCCGGCGCGCGTCGTGCGGCCGGAGTCCGCTCCCAAGCTCTTGACCGACCAGGCCCAGAAGCTGGAGTTGCTGGCCGCGACCGGGGTGGACGCGACCGTGCTCGTCCCGTTCGATCTCGAGGCCGCTCGGGAAGAACCGGCCGACTTCGTGCGCCGGGTCCTGGTCGAGGCGCTGCGCACCCAAGCGGTGTGTGTCGGGTCGGACTTCCACTTCGGGCACCAGCGCCGCGGGAACGTGGCGATGCTCCGTGAGCTCGGTGCCCGCCACGACTTCGAGGTGCGCCCCTTGGAGTTGCTGAGCCGGGATGACGGGGTGGAGGAGCCCGTGACCTCGACCGCGATCCGGCGAGCGCTCGCCGGCGGCAACGTGGGGCTCGCCGGGCACATGCTCACCCGACCCTTCGAGGCCCGCGGCAAGGTCGTCCAAGGCGACCAGCGCGGCCGTCAGCTCGGGTTCCCGACCGCGAACGTCGAGGTCTCCAACGCCATCTGTCTGCCCGCCGACGGCGTCTACGCCGGCTGGTACGAACGGCCCGACGGGCTGTCTCACCCGTGCGCGATCAACCTGGGGCGCCGACCGACGTTCTACGAGCACGCCGACCACTCCCTGCTCGAGGCCCACGTGATCGACTTCCAGGGCGATCTCTACGGCGAGGCGGCCAGGGTGCGCTTCGTCGATTTCCTGCGCAGCGAGCGCAAGTTCGACGGGATCGATGCGATCGCGAGCCAGCTCAAGCAGGACGTCGAACACGCTCGCAGCGTGCTCGACGCCTGATCGTCGCCGGCCGGTCGGACCCGTCGGCCCGACACTCCGGCCTCGCGGGCCGAACGAGTCAGCCCGGCCAGGTGACCTGACCGTCGGCGCCGTACACCGCCTGCACCAGCGACGCGTCGAACGCCGTGGCGATCGAGGGAGCGCCGTTCTCGAAGATCCCGGCCGCGGCATAGGCGTCGATCTCGGCCTGCAGCAGCGTCTCGTCGGGCAGACCGACCGGCTGCCCGCTCGGGGTGGTCGACGAGATCAATCCCGCTTCGGTCTCCCACCGGAACGTCTCGCCCTCGGGCGAGAGATAGTTCGGGTTCCCGTTGCCGTTGATGTACTGCAGCGCGATGTCGGAGGCTGCGCCGGGATCGGCGATGGCATCGGCCAGGCCGCGCATCGTGGCCCGGACGAAGTCCTGCGCCGCCTGCGGGTGATCGTCGAGGAATTGCCGGCTGGTGAAGATCACCCCGAAGCTGCCCGGAATCGAGTCGTCGGCGGGGTCGAAGGTGTGGAAGGGAACTCCGGCCCGATCGAGCTGACCGGGCTCGTTCGACTTGTAGCCCGGGAATCCGACGATGGTCGGAATCGCGATGTGGGCAGTGGGGTCGAATCCGTCGAGGAGGATCGTCTGATAGTCGGTGTCCTCGACGAGCCCGTGCTTGGCGAGCATCGCCTTCACGCTCGGGGTGATCTTGCCCTTGACCCCGATCGTCGTGCCGGCGAGGTCCTCGATCGTGGGCGCCTCGCCATCCTTCACGATCAGGGTGTCGATCCCGGTCTTGCCCTCGACCACGACCGCGACCAGGTCGGCCTGGTTCTTGATGCCGAAGTCCACGACCTCGCTGAACGATCCGCCCGAGGCGAACTGGGCCTCGTTCGCGGCGACGAGGGGATAGTTCGCCGTCGAGAAGCTGGCCCGGAGCTCCACGTCGAGGCAGAGCTCGTCGTAGTACCCGCGATCCTTGGCGACGAGGACGTCGACGATGGACGCCGATGCCGCGAAGTCGAACCCGGACAGGTAGGTGATCGTGCCGGCCGACTCGTTCTCGGCGCAGCGATCGGCGTCGATCCCGGCCACGCCTTCGGTCGTGGGCGCGCCGGCATCGCTCGACGCCACCGCCTCGGTCGTCGTCTCGGCCGTGGTGGTGGTCGCCGGGGCCTGCGTCGTGGTGCTCGGCGAAGCGTCCGAGCCGGCGTCGCTGCCGCACGCGGCGAAGGCGACGGCGGCGACGGCGGTCAGGGCGAGTCGTGCGCGGCGGTGGGTCATGGACGCTCCCGGGGAGAGGCGGCGCCGATCGTTCCCGACACCACGGACTGGGTTCCGATTCGGAATCTACCGGCCGACGCTCAGGACTCGCTCGCGCGCAGCGCGGCGAACATGGCCTTGACGTTGGCCCCGCTCAGACCGACCCGGTGGCCGGTCCGGGCCACGAAGCCCAGCTGGAGCCCGGTGGCTGGATCCTGGGCGGTGAAGAACTGCTCCATGCCGTGGTCGTCGACGACGATCTCGGTGAGCAACGGAGCGGCACCCGATTCCAGCGAGGCGCGGGCGAACCCGGCGTTCAGGACCTCGATGGCGACGTGCTGGACCCCGCTGCCGTGGGCCTCGAGGTAGGCGGCGACGTCGGCGGACGCGGTGCGGTCGACGAGGACCAGGGTGACCCCGCCGGCGCTCACCGCCGCGATGCCGGGCTCGTCGCCACCGGCCAGCCCCTGGGGATGGAATCCCAACCGATCGACGAGCGACCGCATCGCGACGGTGACGTCGTCGACCGCGACGACCACATGGTCGATGCGAGCGGCGACGGTGTCCAGACCGGACCGGTCTCCCGAGGGCGCCGCCGCCTTGTCCGGCGCCGGATCGGGACGTCGTTTGGCGACCTCGATGCGATGGGTCTCGGTCAGCAGGACCCGCACGAGTTGCTCGACGAAATCGGGATCGACCCCGTCGTCGATCGCCCATTGCCGGCGGGTGGTGACGACGTCGCGGACCCGCGCCGGTTGGATGATCGGGGTGTCGGAGTGTTCCTTGTACCGGGCCACGTCCTCGCACACGGCGATCCGCTCAGCCACGATCCGGACCAGTTCACGGTCCAGTTCGTCGATCCGTTGACGGAGCTGTGAGAGGTCGGTCACGACCGAGGACGGTATCCGACGACGCCACGCTGCGAGGCATGCCACCGCAGCACCCAACGCTCGGCGAGTCCGACCGACGCGAGCGCGACGGTGCCGAGGATGGCCATGCAGAACACCGTGCCCCAGACGAGGTCGCCGTCGTTGAAGGCGGCACCCTTCTTGCCGATGACGCCGAGGCCGTCGGGCGTGAGCGCGAACTGCTCGGCGAGGAAGGCGACGATCAGGGCCAGGCCGATCGAGGCCCGGGCGGCGGGGAAGAGCGACGGCAGTGCGGACGGGAGCCGGAGGCGGCGCCAGGTCTCGGCCGGGGAGGCATCGACGCTTCGGAACAGCTCGAGGGCGGCCGGGTCGGTCGAGCGGATCCCGCCGATGACCGCGAAGGCGAACAGGGGGAAGCACGCGAGCGCGGTGAGGAAGATGATCGGCCGCCACCCGAACCCGAACCAGATCACCACCGACGGGGCGTACGCCACGAACGGGGTGACCTGGATCAGCACCAGGATCGGTTGGGTGGCTCGCTCGGCGAACCGCGATGCGGCCAGCGGGGCGCCGATCACCAGCGCGCTGAGGAAGGCGAGGGCGAAGCCGATCATCGCCTCCCGTCCGGTCACCACGCTGTTGCGCCACCAGAACCCTGGTTCCTCCGAGAGCCGGCGGATCACGACCGACGGCGCCCGCAGCTGGAACGGTTTCAGGTCGCCCAGCCGCACGGTGAGTTCCCAGATCCCGAGGAACACCACCATCCCGAGCCAAGGCGCGAACACCGACAACGAGCGCCGGTTCATCGTCGGGCTCCGGGGCCGTGCAGCTGATGCCGGAGGGCTCGCTCGAGGGTGAAGAAGGCCGGGTCGTCCTCGAGTTCGGGATCGCGAGGGCGAGGAAGATCGATCTCGACCACCCCGGTCACCGTTCCCGGACGGGGGCTCATCACCGCCACGCGATCCGACAGGAAGACCGCCTCGGCCAGCGAGTGGGTCACGAACAGCACCGCCGCGCCCGTCTCCTCGCACAGGGTCGCGAGCAGGTGGCGCATGTCGGCCCGGGTCATCTCGTCCAACGCTGCGAACGGCTCGTCCATGAGCAGCAGCGGAGCGCCGAGAGCAAAGGCGCGCACGAGCGCGACCCGTTGCTGCATCCCGCCCGACAACTCGTGGGGATAGGCGGCGAGGAAGTCGCCGAGCCCGACGCTGCGGAGCAGTTCGACGACGTCGCGCGCGGCGCGCCGGCCTCGTCCCCGGTTGAGTTCGGTGAGCAGCCGGGCGTTCGCCTCCACGTCCCGCCACGGCAGCAGCCCGGGCGCCTGCGGCACGAATCCGATCTCCTTGGCGGACCTCGCCTCGGCCGGGGATCGTCCCCCGACGAGCACCGTTCCGGCGCTCGGTGCTTCGAGCCCCGCGACCATTCGCAGCAGCGTGGTCTTGCCGCAGCCGGAGGGGCCGAGCAAGGTGAGCACCTCGCCCTGGTGCACGGCGAGCGTGGTCGGTTCGAGCACCGGGAGGGAGCCGAAGACCTTGCTCACCTCGTGCAACTCGACGGCGGGCGGACACGCCGCCGAACACTACCGGCGGGGCCTCGGCCCCGACCGCAGCGGATGTCGGGTCGTTGGTTGGAGGCGGGCGGTTCGCGCCTCTAACCTTGCCAGGTCCGTTCCGGCTCAGGCGGGGGCGGATGCCGACCGAGGTTCTCCGGTCGGCGACCTCCCTCAAGGAAGGCACGCCTCATGGCTGACCAGGACACCATCGCCCAGCACCGGCTCCACGACACCGACACCGGGTCGCCGGAGGTGCAGATCGCGCTGCTCACGCAGCGGATCAACCACCTGACCGAGCACCTGAAGATGCACAAGAAGGATCACCACAGCCGTCGTGGTCTGCTGATGCTCGTCGGTCGTCGCCGCCGGATGCTCGACTACGTGAAGAACATCGACGTCGAGCGGTACCGCAAGATCATCTCCGACCTGGGTCTGCGTCGCTGACCGCTCCGGGTCGATGACGAGCTGACCGGCTCGTCGGGCGTCACCAGGCGTCATCCGAACCGCTCGACACGAGGCGGGACCGATCGGTCCCGCCTCGTGTCGCGTTCCGACCCCAGCGTTCGGCGGAGTCCGGGCTCAGAGCTTCCGGTACACGAAGGTGCTCAGGTACTCACCTTCGGAGAAGCCGATGGGGTGGTCCAGGGCGTGGCCGGTGGCCTCCAGGAGCTGGACCGGCACGCCGGCGCTGCTCGCGGAACGCTCGATCGTGTCGCGCAGCAGGTCCGGACCGACCCGGCTCGAGCACGACGACTGCACCAGCACCCCTTTGTGCTCCAGCACCGAGAGCCCGAGTCGGGTCAACGCGGCGTAGGCCTTGGTGGCCCGCTCGACCGCCGAGGCCCGCATGGCGAACGAGGGCGGATCGATCACGACCAGATCGAAGGTCCGCCGCTGCTTGCGCAGCTCGCCGAGCACCTCGAACGCGTCGCCGGCGATCGTGGTGTGTCGGCACCGGGCCACCTTCGGGTTGGTGGCGTTGTGGGCGAAGTTCCTGGTCGCGGTCTCGAGGGCCGCCCGACTGAGATCGGTGCTGGTCACCTCGGTCGCGCCGCCGTAGGCGGCCGCGAGCGAGAACCCGCCCGAGGACGAGAACACGTCCAGCACCCGAGCGCCTCGGGCGCGATTGCGCACCAGCGCCCGGTTGTCGCGCTGATCGAGGAAGTAGCCGGTCTTCTGGCCCGACACGACGTCGGCTTCCAACACCATTCCGTGCTCGTGGAAGCGCACCGGAGCGTCGGGCAGCGTGCCCACGACCGCCTCGGCCCCGTCCTCGCCGTGGCGAGCCGCCCGGGCTCGCCGGACCACGACGGTGTGGGCCGGCAGGACCTCCTGCAACGCATCGACCACCGCGCCCAGATGGGGCTCCCACGCCGGGGTGTACACCTTGATCGCCGAGACCTCGGCGTAGCGATCGACGACGATGCCCCCGAGCCCGTCGTTCTCGCCGTGGACGAGCCGGTAGCCGGTGGTGTCGCGTCGGTCGAGCAGCGGGCGGCGACGCTCGACCGCCGCTTCGATCCGCTCCCGGAAGAACGCCGCGTCGATCGGCCGCGGATCGCCGTGGTGCAGCAGCCGGACCCGGATCGGCGAGTCCGGGTCGAACAGCCCGATCCCGGCGAACTTGCGCTTGGGATCGAACACCACGGCGAGGTCGCCGGCCGCCCCGTCGTCGGGGGACACCGCGTCGATCGAGCCGTCGAACAGCCAGGGATGCCCCGCCCGGACATGGCGCGCCCCGGCCGCGGTGGCCCGCACGGCGAGGCGTCGGGTGGGGGTGGTGTCATCCATGACCAGCGACCATAACGGCGGCCGGGTGCCACTCCCTCGTGCCGCCGGAGCAGGGGCGTCCACCATCTCGGCGTCGGCCCGGGTAGAGTGATCGTCCAGGCCGTAGGAGGCCTGATGACCGTCGGGCGAAATCGCACCGGCGGATGGACAACGAGTGATCAACATCGGTTGTCAGTCGATCGTTGCCCGGCCCCACCGAATCCACGGTGAGCGAGGTCGGGAAGCCGCCGACTGGGAACCGGGTGGTCGCTCCTGTGGCGGACACCAGGAAGGCCTGGTGGACCGTCGGAAAGGAGACCGCAATGGCTGAAGCCATTCGCGTGTCGGGTCCCGTTGACGGGACCGACAAGACCCTGTCGTTCGAGACGGGGAAGCTCGCCCCGCAGTCGCAGGGTGCAGTGATCGCCTCGATCGGCCGCACCACGGTGCTCGCCACGGCGAACGCCGCCAAGGGTGTTCGTGACGGGATCGATTTCTTCCCGCTGACCGTCGATGTCGAGGAGCGGGCGTACGCCGCCGGCAAGATCCCCGGCTCGTTCTTCCGCCGTGAGGGCCGTCCCACCGAGGACGCCATCCTCACCTGCCGGTTGACCGACCGTCCGCTGCGCCCGTCGTTCCCCGACGGCTACCGCAACGAGACCCAGGTCGTCATCACCGTCATGGGCGCCGATCAGGAAAACCCCCACGACATCCTGTCGATCAACGCCGCCTCGGCCGCGTTCATGATCTCGGGCATCCCGTTCGACGGTCCGATCGGCGCAGTGCGCATCGCGTACAGCACCGACGGCGAGTGGATCCCGCATCCCACCTTCGACGAGAGCGAAGCGGCGACCTTCGAACTCGTGGTGGCCGGGCGCCAGCTCGAGTCGGGCGACGTCGCGATCATGATGGTCGAGGCCGGTGGCACCGAGAAGTCGTTCCAGTACTACGCCGACGGCGCCCCGAAGGTCGACGAGGAAGTCCTCGCCGGCGGGCTCGAGGCCTCGAAGCAGTACATCAAGGAATCGATCGCCCTGCAGAGCGAACTCGTCGCCAAGGTGATCGAGGCCCACGGCCCGATCACGCCGCTCGAGTACGAGCCCCAGATCGATTACGGACAGGACGTCTTCGACGCCGTGTCCAAGGCGATCACCAAGGATCTCGCCAAGGCCGTCACCATCGCCGGAAAGGCCGAGCGCAACGCGGCCACGGATGCTGCCACTGCCAAGGCCATCGACTCGATGTGTGGCACGGCCGACAAGCCGGGCAAGTTCGCCGGTCGCCAGAAGGAGATCAAAGAAGCGGTCCGCAGCCTCACCAAGAAGCTGGTCCGCAAGCGCATCGTGGACGAGGGCAAGCGCATCGACGGCCGTGGCGTCGCCGATCTGCGGGCCGTCTCGGCCGAGGTCGGGATCCTGCCGACCGCCCACGGTTCCGGCCTGTTCCAGCGGGGCGAGACCCAGGTCCTCAACGTGACCACCCTCGCCATGCCCCGCATGAACCAGCTGTTGGACACCCTCACTCCGGAGACCAACAAGCGGTACCTGCACCACTACAACATGGCTCCGTGGGCCAACGGTGAGACCGGCCGTGTCGGTTCGCCGAAGCGTCGCGAGATCGGCCACGGCGCCCTCGCCGCTCGCGCCGTCCTTCCCGTCGTGCCCAGCCAGGACGAGTTCTCGTACACGCTGCGCCTCGTCTCGGAAGTCATGTCCTCCAACGGGTCGACGTCGATGGGCTCGGTCTGCGCTTCGTCGCTCGCGCTGATGGACGCCGGTGTGCCGATCAAGGCCCCGGTGGCCGGCATCGCCATGGGCCTCATCCTCGAAGACGGCAAGTACACGACCCTGACCGACATCCTCGGGGCCGAGGACGCCTTCGGCGACATGGACTTCAAGGTCGCCGGCACCGCCGGCGCGGTGACCGCCCTCCAGCTCGACACCAAGATCGACGGCATCCCCGCCGAGCTCCTGGCCGCTGCGCTGAACCAGGCCAAGGACGCTCGGCTCAAGATCCTCGAGGTCATGAACGCCGCCATCTCGGCGCCTCGGACCGAGGTCCGCGACACGGCCCCGAAGATCGTCAGCTTCAACATCCCGCTCGATCGCATCGGCGAGGTGATCGGGCCCAAGGGCAAGGTCATCAACACCATCCAGCAGGAGACCGGCGCCGACATCGCCGTCGACGACGACGGTGTCGTCGGGACGGTCACCATCGGCTCGGTCGACGGGATGCGGGTCGAGGAGGCCAAGAGCCGGATCATGCTCATCATCGATCCGCCGACCGCCGAACTCGGCGCCACCTACACCGGCCGGGTCGTGAACGTCACCAAGTTCGGTGCGTTCGTGAACATCCTCCCGGGCCGCGACGGTCTGGTCCACATCTCCAAGCTCGGCAAGGGCAAGCGGATCAACCGGGTCGAAGACGTCCTCAACCTGGGCGACACCATCGAGGTCGTCGTCGAGGAGATCGACGAGAAGGGCAAGATCAGCCTGACCCCCGCCGGTGACCTGCCCGAGTCGGCCGACGGCTCGGCGCCCAGCCCGGCTGCGGCCCGCAGCGAGGGTGGAGCGGTCGCCGTGTCGTTCGAGGAGTCCTTCGACGAGGAACTTCGCGGCGAGTTCGGCGACCTCGGCCCGGCCACCACCGTGCCGGCGTCCGACGACGGGGATCGCTCCGGCAACCGCCGGGGCGGCCGTCGCCGTCACCGCTGATCCCACCTGCGACCTCGCCGAGCCCGTCGCGATGACGAGGCCGACGAGGTCGACGAGCCCGACGGTGGGCGGAACGCTCCGCCCGCCGTACGCTCGACGGATCGTGTCGCACCACCGCTTCGAAACCTTCCGAACCAGCCGGGCTCCTCGGTGACCTGTCGATGACGGCGAGGATCACCACACTTCCTTCGGGACTCACGATCGCGACCGAATACGTGCCCTCGGCACTGTCGGTCGCGATCGGCGCGTGGGTCGCCGTCGGCGCCCGGGACGAGCCCGACGAGCACGCCGGAGCGTCGCACTTCCTGGAGCATCTGGTCTTCAAGGGCACCGAGTCGCGCACCGCCCAGGACATCTCCCGCAGCGTCGACCGGCGCGGCGGTGACATCAACGCCTTCACCGGCAAGGAGTACACCGCGTACTACTGCCGGCTCCCGCTCGACGAGGCCGCCTTCGGCGTGGCACTGGTCGGAGACCTCGTGTCCTCGCCGGCGTTGCGTGATCCCGACGTGGAGACCGAGCGACAGGTCATCCTGGAAGAACTGGCGATGGACGACGACGAGCCAGAGGACGTCGCCCACCGCCTCCTCGCCGAGGCCCTGTACCCCGAGCATCCGCTCGGCCGGGAGACCGCCGGCTCCCGCGAGACCGTCGAGGCGATGACGGCCGACGAGCTCCGGGCCTTTCATCGCAGCCGGTACACGCCGGGCTCGACGGTCGTCGCCGTGACCGGCGCGGTCGACCATGAGCACATGGTGGCCGCCGCGGCAGGCGCCTTCGAACCGATGGTTCCGGGCGAGCGGCGGGAACGTGGGAGCGGCCCGGGGCTGCCTCGTCCCGGCGCCGTTCGCCAGGACGACGACACCGAACAGGTCCAGTACCTGCTGGGCATGCGGGCCTTCCCCCGCGAGGACCCCGATCGGGAAGCGTTCGAGATCCTGGTGCACGTGCTCGGCGGCGGCATGTCGAGTCGGCTGTTCGACCAGGTCCGGGAACGGCGTGGTCTGGCCTACTCGGTGTACGCCGCGGCATCGCAGTTCGACGACGCCGGGGCCATGACGATCTATGCCGGCACGATGCCGAACCATCTCGACGCAGTCCGCGAGATCGTCGATCACGAGCTCGACGTGCTCCGGACCGACGGGATCACCGAGGACGAGCTCGACGTCGCCATCGGGTCGCTCACGGGCTCGTTCGTGCTGGGGCTGGAGGACACCGGGAGCCGCATGGCCCGCCTCGCGACATCGCTGACGACCATGGGGCGGATCCGTTCGGTGGAGGACCAGTTGGTGGCGTGGCGCAACGTGACCCTCGACGACGTGCGCCGCGTCGCCGAGCGGGTGCTCGGCGGCGCTCGGATCGAAGTGACGGTCGGTCCGTCCTGATCGGCGGCTGTTACCGTCGCATCCCATGACGATTCGCGTGGGTGTCATCGGGGCTGCGGGCCGAATGGGCTCGAGTGTGTGCGACGCGGTGGCCGGGGCCGACGGGCTCGAGCTCGCGGCCGCGGTCGATCCCCACGGAGCCGGTCAGCAGCGGTGCGGCGTCGCCGTGTCCGGGGAGCTCCAGGCCGTGCTCGACGCTCGCTGCGAGGTGGTCGTGGACTTCACGGTGGCCGACGCCGCCCGAGCGAATCTCGCGTTCCTCGCCGAGCACGGCGTCCACGCCGTGGTCGGCACCACCGGCTTGAGCGACGACGATCTGGCGCAACTGCGTGACCGGTTCACCTCCAGCAACTGTGTCGTCGCCGCCAACTTCGCCATCTCGGCCGTGCTGATGATGCGATTCGCCGAGATGGCCGCCCCGTACTTCGACACCGCCGAGATCATCGAGCTGCATCACGACCGCAAGGTCGACGCTCCGTCGGGAACGGCGGTCACGACGGCGCAGCGGATGGCCGAGGCGTCCCCCGACTGGGCACCGGATCCCACCGAGCACGAGGTGTTCTCGGGTGCCCGCGGCGGGCAGGGACCAGCCGGGATCCGGATCCACTCGGTGCGGATGCGCGGCATGGTCGCGCACCAGGAAGTCGTGCTCGGAGCGGCGGGACAGACCCTGACGATCCGTCAGGACAGCTACGACCGCGAGAGCTTCATGCCGGGAGTGATCCTGGCCTGCCGACGGATCGCCGAGCACCCCGGGCTCACCCTCGGACTCGACTCGTTCCTCGACTGACCGTCGCCGATCACTGCGTTCGCCGCCAGCCATGTTCCACGTCGTGCTGGTCCGTCCGGAGATCGCCACCAACACGGGGAACATCATTCGCCTCTGTGCCAACACCGGTGCGGTCCTCCACCTGGTCGAGCCCCTGGGATTCAGCTTGGACGAGTCGCGGCTTCGACGAGCAGGTCTCGACTACCACGAACTGGCCCAGGTCCACGTCCACGACGGCTGGGCCGCGCTCGATGCCGCCGTCCCGCTCCGACGATTCGCATTCAGCTCGCGCTCGACTCGGCGATACGACCAGGCCGATCTGCGACCCGACGACGTCTATGTCTTCGGCGCCGAACGGGCCGGTCTCGGTTCCGAAGAGCTGGGGCGGTTCGATGACGAGCACCTGCTCCGGTTGCCGATGCGTCCGGGGAACCGCAGTCTCAACCTGGCCAATGCCGTCGCGATCGTCGTCTACGAATCCTGGCGTCGAACCGGCTTCGACGGCGAGGTTCCCGGCGGCGGAGGATTCGCCGAGACCCTTCATGAGGACTCCTTCGATCCCTGACCCGCGGTGAACCTGGGCCCGAGGACTCCTTGAGTCCCGGCGCTCCCGCCCGATCAAGGGTGCGTAGTCGTCAGGGAAGACGGGGTATGGGCCAGAACACCAAGCGAACGCTTCGCGGCATGGGAGCCGGCTTGGCAATGGTCGTCGCCATGATCGTGTGCGGCATCGTGACCTCGTCGTTGCTCACGTCGGTTCGCGTGGCGTCGACCCGCGTCCTCAACGTGGCGACCCTCCTCGCCGATGTCGACGCCCTCCACCAGGTCCAGGAACGGATCGCGGTCGGCGACGACGTCGCCTTCGCCGAGTTCGAGGTGCCGTATCAACAGGCGTTGGTGCTCGTGGAGGGAGTCGGCGACTGGGACGACGACGGGAGCGAAGCCGGCCTGGACACCAAGGCGTACCTGGAGCACCTGCGCTCGGTCGTTCGCGGTCAGGGCGTGCTCGCTCCGGCGAGCGCGATCGATGCCGGACTGCGGGGCCGCCTGCACGCCCAGTGGGAGTCCGTGTCGAAGCTGCTGATCCTGGAGCAGTCGGCGGTGCAGCGAGACGCCGACAGCAGCTACCGCTACGGGTTGATCGGCATCTGGATCTCGGTGGTGTTCGCATCGGTCGCCTCCCTGCTGGGCGTGCGACTCCTCACGTCGGTCTCCAAGCGGGTACACAGCCTGGAAGCATCGAAGCGAGCCGACGACCGGGTCCGGGCACTCGTGGAGAACGCCCCCGACATGGTGTGCGTCCTGAGCGACGACGGGCTGTCGTTGAGCTATGCCTCGCCGGCGGTGGAGTCCGTGCTCGGCTACGACAACCATTCCGTGTCGGGCCTCGGCCTGGTCGATCTGCTGCACGAGGACGACGGCGCCGCGGTCGAAGCGGTGGTCCGTTCGGTCGTCCACGAGCATCGGACCGCCGAGCGGGTCTCGGCTCGGATGCGGCACGCCGATGGTCGATGGGTCCACACCGAAGTGGTGCTGAGCGACCAGACCGACGATCCCGACATCCGCGGCGTCGTCGCGAACATCCGCGACGTGTCCAAGCAGGTCGAGTTGCAGCGATCGTTGGCGCACCAGGCCCAGCACGACGCCCTGACCGGCCTCACCAACCGGGCCCATTTCGTCGAGCTCGTCCAGTCGACCCTGCACACGGTGGGGCCCGATGACGAGGTGTCGGTGGTCTACATCGACCTCGACGGCTTCAAGGAGATCAACGACTCCCAGGGCCATGGTGCCGGCGACGAGGTGTTGATGGTCGTGGCCGCACGGCTGGTCACGCTCACCCGCGATCGCGACCACGTCGCCCGGCTCGGCGGTGACGAGTTCGCCCTGCTGATCGTGAACGACTCGGCGATCGCTCTGGCCGAACGCCTGCTGCGAACGGTCGGCGAACCGATCGAACTGGGAGGCGGGTCGTCATCGGTGGGCGCATCGATCGGGATCGCCTCCTCCGATCGGACCGGCTCGGTCGACGAGCTGATGCGCAACGCGGACGTGGCCATGTACGACGCCAAGGCACGGGGCAAGAACCGCTTCAGCGTGTTCGAACCCGAGATGCACGACGCCTTGGTGGAACGGCTCGAGCTCCGGTCGTCGATCGACCAAGCGCTGGCCCGAGGCGAGTTCCATCTCGTCTACCAACCCGAGATCGACCTCCAGAACCAGCAACTCCTCGGCTTCGAGGCCTTGATCCGGTGGCGTCGGCCCGACGGCCGTGTGATCCCGCCGATGGACTTCATTCCCTTGGCGGAGTCGACCGGTCAGATCGTCGAGATCGGACGCTGGGTCGTCACCGAAGCGCTGCGACAGTTGCAGATCTGGCACCGGACACCGGGCTGCGCCGATCTGACGATGGCGGTCAACATCTCGGCCCGACAGCTGCTCGACGTCGGGCTGGTGGATCACATCCGTGACGAACTCGCCCGCTTCAGGATCGAGCCACAGCTGCTGACCGTCGAGCTGACCGAGACCAGCCTGATCGCCGACCAGACACTTGCGGCGGCCCGGCTCCGCCAATTGAGTGCACTGGGGCTGCGGATCGCCGTCGACGACTACGGCTCGGGCCACGCCTCGATCGGCTACCTCCGGGAGTTCCCGGTCGACATCGTGAAGATCGACCGGTCCTTCGTGGCCGCCCTCGACGATCGTCCGGACGAGGCAGCGGCGTACCTCCGGTCGATCACCGAGCTCGCTCGGGGACTGCGACTCGAAACCGTCGCCGAGGGCATCGAACACGGTGCCCAGCTCACCTCACTCCAGATCCTCGGCTGCAAGGCGGGCCAGGGGTATCACCTCGCCCGGCCGCTGGATGTCGATGCCGCCGGCGCCTACGCGAGGCAACACCGACGGCGTCTGGAACTGGACCACGAACGATGAACAGGACCGGCCCGGCATCCCAAGGGGATGCGGACCGGCCCTGATTCACGTCCGGACGAGCCTGCTCAGGCGAGCTGGCTCAGGCGAGTGCGGCGAGCGCAGCGTCGTAGTTCGGCTCCTGGGCGATCTCGGGCACCAGTTCGGTGTAGATCACGTTGCCGGATTCGTCCATGACGACCACGGCCCGGGCCAGGACGCCGGCGAGGCGACCATCGGCCAACGTCAGGCCGTAGTCGGCGCCGAACGAGGAGCGGAAGGTCGAGGCCGTCATCACGTTCTCGATGCCCTCGGCGCCACAGAAGCGCTTCGCCGCGAACGGCAGATCGGCCGAGACGCACACCACCGCGGCGCCGTCGAGCGAGGCAGCCTTCTCGTTGAACGTGCGCACGCTGGTCGCGCAGGTCGGGGTGTCGATGCTCGGGAAGATGTTCAGCACGACCTTCTTGCCGGCGAGGTCGGCCTTGGTCAGATCGCTCAGGTCGTCCTTCACGAGCGAGAAGTCCGGCGCTGCCGAACCCACTGCGGGGAGGTCGCCGGACGTGTGGATGGGGTTGCCACCGAGGGTCACTTCAGCCATGCGGGCACGCTACCCCGGTGCAGGCCGCTCAGCGTTCCGGAGGTGGCCAGGGATCGTGGCCGGCGTCGAGCGCGGCGCGTTCTTCGGCGGCATCGTCGATCGCCGCCTGCCGCTCGGCGGCCTCGGCCTCGGCTGCGGCCCGTTCGTCGGCCTTCGCCTGCCGGGACGCCTGCAGGAACGACTGGGCCACCACGAGGACGAGCAGGGCGATCGTCAGTCGCCACTGGTACTTGGAGATCCAGGACTGGACGGACTCGAGCTCGGACTCGAACGGCTGAGCGGCGAACCAGATGATGGCCAGGCGCCCGCCGAGCCCGATCGCGGCGAGCACGGCGAATCGGATCGGGTTCATCCGGCGGTAGCCCGCCAGCGCGCACACGATGTTGCTGCCCGGCATGAGCAACACCACCACGCTGCCGGCCTTGTCCATCCCGGTCTCGATCCACCGCAGCGTCGCCGGACGCTGCCCTTCGAGGGTCCGCTCCACCCAATCCGAGCCGCGATCGCCGTAGTACCAACCAAAGGCGAAGGTGAGCGCCGCCGCCGCGCCCAAGCGGAGCATGGGCACGATCGCGAAGGCGATCGGATTGATGCTCGGCACCGTGAGGATCAGGTGACGGGTCCGGGACGACAACGCGAGCAGCAGGGCCGGCTGGTCCTCCACGAGCGTG
>JAWKHV010000017.1:0-123698 GCA_041394645.1 Ilumatobacteraceae bacterium
CGATCGCCTCCGAACGGCCGGAGCGCACCTCGAACACCTTCCAGGTGCTCGAGGTCGACTCGGGGTCCTTGGCGTCTTCGACGATCCGGAACTCGGCGGTCCACGCGTCGGGCGTGACGGTGTGATGGGTCCAACCTCGGTGAGTGAGCTCCACGTCGACGACGTCGGGGAGCAGCTCCTTCAAGCCGGCCAACGCGGGGTCGACGTTGCCGGCCGACGAGATCGAGGTCGTGATGAACTCCACCCCGACCACCGGTGAATCGAGTCCGCCGGCGACGCGCAGCTGGGCCGCCCCGGCGAAGTGGATGTCGCCGGAGAGCACGATCAGGTTCTCGACGCCGAGGTCGGCGACGTAGCCGAGCAGGCGATCGCGGGCCTCGGGGTACCCGTCCCACTGGTCGAAGTTGAGGATCGTGTCGCCGAAGGAGGTGTTGGTCATCACGATCTGCTCGGCGAGGACGTTCCAGGTGGCGTTGGCCACGCCCAATCGGCTGAACAGCCACCCTTCCTGGGCGTCACCGAGGAGCTTGCGGCCGGGGGCGGTGACCTCCGGGCAGGCCGGTTCGAGGCTCATCGTCGTGTCCCCGCAGGCCTGATCGCTGCGGTACTGACGGGTGTCGAGCAGCGACATGTCCACGAGTTTGCCGATGCGTGCCGACCGGTAGATCGTGTAGTCCTCGCCCGGGACCGGTTCGGGCAGGCGCACCGGCATGTGTTCCCACCAGGCGCGGTACGCGGCGTCTCGCCGGGTCCGGAACACCGTCGGATCACTGCCGTCGGCCGGCACGTCGCCGGCGTAGTTGTTCTGGACCTCGTGGTCGTCCCAGATGATGAACCACGGGCACGATGCATGGGCGGCCTGGAGATGGGAGTCGCGTTTGTACAGCTCGTAGCGCGCCCGGTACCCGGCGAGCGTGGCCGGTTCGGAGGTGCCGTGGACCCGCACGCTGCCGTTCGTGCCGATCGGTCGACTCGCGCCCTCGTAGATGTAGTCGCCGAGGAACACCAAGCAGTCCAGATCGGCCGCGGCCACGTCCGCGTACGCGGCGTATTCGTTGTCCTCGTAGTTCTGGCACGAAGCGGTGCCGATGGAGAACTGCTCGGGGACCACCTCGTCCTCCGGCATGGTGCGGGTTCGCCCGACCCGACTCGTGTACCCACCTGCCGAGAACCGATACCAGTACCACTGATCCGGCTCGGTCCCGTCGCGTCGTAGTGGACCGAATGGCCGACCTCGGCGCGAGCGACGAGGTCGGTCAGGTGATCACCTCGGTGAACTGGTCGTCGAGGGAGGCCTCGGCAACGACAGGAACCTCCTCGGGGAGGTCGGTTCCAGCAACCGGGTCCAGAGCATCACGGCGTCGGGCAGCGGATCACCGGACGCCACCCCGAGCAGGAACGGATTGTCCAGGATCGGTGCCGTCGTGGCCACCGCAGGATCGGTCGACTCCGGCGCGGTGTCGGTGACGGCGGGTTCGGTGGTGGGCGGGGCGGTGTCGTTGACCGTCTCATCGGGTGGGGGCGGCGTCGTGGTCGGCAGCAGTTCGATCCTCGGTTCACCACCGCTCGCACACCCGGCGAGTGCCACCGCCGCCGCCAATCCGAACAGGGTCCGGCGGTTGAACGCCTCCGGCCGGATCGGGTCCTCGGCGTCGCGGTTGTCGTGGTCGTGTTGTCGCCCCTCCTGGATCACCACGTCGATTGTGGCGCGTCGGGAGCGGTTCTGCTGTGCACGAGCCGAATTCCTGTGGTTCACGGAGCGGTCACGAACACGTTCGCGCTCGCGGCCTACGGTGTATGCCATGGCGCAACTGCACCGTGAGCTCTACAACGACATCGAGACCCCGCGGCTCCTCGCGGTGCATGGCGTCACCGGCCATTCCCGACGATGGGAGCGGTTGGCGACCGAGACCTGGGCGGCGCGACGGGTCATGTCGGTCGATCTGCGGGGCCACGGATACTCGACCTCGGCCGCCCCGTGGAACCTCGAGCAGCACGCCCGGGATCTCATCGACACCCTCGATGCCGAGGGCTGGGAGGAACCGGTCGACGTCGTCGGGCACTCGTTCGGGGCTGCGATCGCGATGACGCTGCTCGCCCTGTCCCCGGGGCGCATCAGGCGCCTCGTCCTGCTGGATCCGGCGCTGATGCTCGACGGTGAGGACGTGCTCGAGACGGCCGCCGCGACGGTCGCCTTCGAGGGGTTCGAGTCGACGGCCGAGGCGGCGGACTCCCGACTGAGCCAGCTCGATCCGAGTGGGCACTGGGCGGTGTCGACCGAGCTGGAGCAACATCTCGCCGAGGTCGAGTCAGGCTTCTACCGCTTCCGGTTCCGCGTCCCGGTCGTGGTGGCGGCGTGGGGCGAGATGGCCCGCAGCGTGCCGACGCTGGCCGAGCGTCGTCCGACGCTCCTCGTCCGAGCGACCCAGGCTCACGTGTGCAGCGACGGGCTCGCCGCCGCACTGCGTCAGGAGCTGGGCGGTGCCTTGTTCGAGACCGACCTGGAGTGCGGCCACATGTTGTACTGGGAGCGGTTCGAGGAGACCGGAACGCTGGTCCGTGATTTCTTGAGCGCTGAGGTTCCTGGACTCGGCACCACCTGACCGATAGCGTCAGGCGGCGTGTCGGATCCGCTCGAGCGAGTCACGAATCTCCTGGCCTTGCTGCTGGAGACGCGCGTTCCGCTGACGATCACCCAGATCTCGGATCGGCTGGCCGGTCACTATCCGGCCAAGGACGCCGCCCGCCGCCAGACCTTCGAACGCGACAAGTCGCTGCTGCGCAGCGAAGGCGTTCCGATCGAGCAGACCGTCCTCGGCGGGGATCAGGCCGGTCAGACCGGCTACTGGATCGATCGTGACCGGTACGAGCTGGGTGAGCTCGGCCTGGAGGACGACGAGCGGGCTGCGCTGCAGCTCGCGGTGGCCACGGTCCAGCTCGGCACCGAATGGGGCGCCCAGGCCCTCTGGAAGCTCGGCGGCAGCGGGTTGTCGACCCGTCGAGAACTCGAGGCGTCGTTGCCGTCGCTGCCCGTCTTGCCGGAACTGGCGGCGGCATTGGGTGAGCGCCGCGTCGTCCGGTTCGGATATCGAGGCTCCGACCGCACCCTGGAGCCCTACTCCCTGCTCGCTCGACATGGCTGGTGGTATCTCATCGGGTTGGATCGCGATCGCGACGAGCTGCGGACCTATCGGGTCGATCGGATGGACGGGTGGGTCGAGACGACCGACGACACCTTCGAGCGACCGTCGGACTTCGATCCGCGCGAGTTCCTGCCGGCCGATGCCAAGCGGCAGGGCGAGGGTGAGGAGTACGCGCTGGTCAGGGTGGCGGCGGAGCGATGCGCCCACGTCGAATCCGACCTGGGGGCGGCGGCGATCGTCGAGCGAGATCCCGACGGTTCCACGGTCTTTCGGGTTCCGTGCACCAATCCGTTGTCGTTCCGGCACTGGTTGATCGAGCTGTTGGAGCACGCCGAGGTGATCGGCCCGGAACCGGTGCGCCTCGACTTCGTGCGGTGGTTGGAGGCGTTGGTCTGATGGCCTCGACCCGGCGCGGCCCGACACCCGCTCACGAGCGGCTCCGCCGTCTGCTCGTGATGCTTCCTTGGATCATGGAGCGCCAGGAAGTACCGGTTGCCGAGATCGCCGAACGCTTCGGGATCAGCGAGCAATCGGTGCTCGCCGACCTCGAGCGGGCATCGATGTGCGGGCTCCCGCCCTTCGGTCCCGAGGATCTGATCGATCTGTTCGTGGACGACGGCGTCGTCTACGCCGGACTTCCGAGAATCTTCACCCGCCCGCTCCGGCTCAGCGCGCCCGAAGGCTTCGCGCTGCTCACGACGGGTCGCGCCGCGCTCCAACTCCCCGGTGCCGATCCCGACGGTGCGCTCGCCCGAGCACTGGACAAGCTGGCGGTGAAACTCGGCGACGTCGGCGTCGAGATCGACCTCCAGCGTCCGGCGACCGTCGACGAGATCGCCGAGGCGGTCGCCGGCGGTCATCGGCTCCGGATCGAGTACTGGAGCGGTCGGCGCGACGCCTCCACGAGCCGGGAGATCGATCCCCTGGTGGTCTTCGTCGATCGCGGCTTCTGGTACACCCTCGCCGACGATCATCTGTCCGGCGAGGAACGCGTCTTCCGCATCGATCGCATCGAGCGAGTCGAACGGACCGGCGCCCGATTCGAGGGCCGCGACGTGGTCCCGCCGACGGAGACCGGCTGGTTCGCCGGCGACGATCTGCCCCGAGTGACCCTCCGGCTCGACCCGGCGCAACGCTGGATCGTGGAGCGCTATCCGGCGGACTCGGTCGACACCGACGAGTCGGGAGCGATGCTGGTCACCATGCCGGTCACGAGCGAGGCGTGGCTCGCCCGGCTCCTGCTGCGAGCGGGCCCGACGGCACGAGTGGTCGCTCCGGCCGAGTTCCAGACCCTGGCGAGTCGCACCGCGGCCCGGGTGCTCGACGTCTACCGAACCGACTGACCCACCGCAGGGCTCGAGGGCTCAGCTCGAGGGTCGCGGAATCGGTCCGGTCGGATCGTCGGCGGGGTCGTTCGGATGGCGCGGGGCGAGCAGGGTCTCGAGCTCGCCCAAGGTCTCGACGCCCGCCTCCTCGAACAGATGGGGGAGGAGACGAGCCGTCGCCACGGCGTCCTCGAGTGCGTCGTGGGCCCGTTCGAGGGGGACGCCGTGGCGCCCACAGAGATCGCCCAGCCGATGGGAGTACCGACGCTCGGGATCGAGGCGTCGAGCCAGGGTGAGGGTGCACAACTCGCCCTCGTGGCGCAGCTCGGTTCCCGTCGCTGTCGCGCTGCCGAGGAATGCTCGGTCGAAGGCGAGGTTGTGGGCGGTGAGGATCGCCGCTCGAGCAACCCGACGAACGGGGCCAACGCTCCGTCGAGGGCGGGTGCGGTCCGCAGCGTCCGGCGACGGATGCCGTGGATCCTGGTCGGCCTGACCCGTGATGCCCACCACCAGCGAGGGCGGACATAGGTGCTGAACCGCTGTTCGATCGATCCGTCGGCCCTCGCGACCACGGCGGCGACCTGGAGGATGCGATGACGACGGGCATCGAGCCCGCTCGTCTCGACGTCGATGACGACGAAACGCTCGCCATCGAGACGACGGTCGCCGCTTCCTCGCGCCGTCCGGGGTCCGCTCCACGCCCGACACCCTAGACAGCCGGTGTCGCGGAGAAGGAGCGTCAGGAAGGGGAGAGCTGGGAACGCAGGGTGGCGTCGTCGAAGTAGTCCCGCCAGAGCTCGATCAAGCCGTCGTCGTTGACCCGGAACACGCCGCACACCGGCAGCTCGATCCATCGTTCACCGGACCGGAATCGGTCGGTGCGCTCGTTCATCACGATCGCTCCCGACGATGCGTCGCCCGCCTGATGCTCGTTGCTCACCTGGTGATGGATCACCCAGTCGATCTCGTCGAACCCGGCGCAGAACGGTTGGAGGATGGCGCGAACCGCATCGGGGCCGTGGACCTTGCCGATCGGTACGTTGTCGTACTCGACGTGCGGTGCCAACAGCGCGATCGCCTGGTCGAGGTCGGGGACCTCGATGTGCCGGATGAACTCGATGACGATCTGGCTCGGGCTCATGCCCCCTGAGCGTAGATCCTCGACCTCAGCCCGATCGGTGACGAGATCGAGTAGCCGGCCAGGTGGCGCTGCTCCTCGGACTCGCCGCCCCAGAACCCGAACTCGTGATTCTCGCGAGCGAACTGGCGGCACTCCTCGCGGGCTTCACAGGCATTGCACAGTCTCGCGGCCTTGGCCTCCCGGCGAGCCCGGGCCTGAGGGCGCTCGGCCTTGGGGGCGAAGAACAGGAAGGTTCGACCGGAGCAGTTCGCTTGCTCACGCCACGCCTCGACACGCACGTCGTGAAGCGCCGTGCCAAGGGCGACAGAAGAATCGAGGAGGGACATCGGCAACTCCGTTCACTGGACGGTCGGATCACTCCCGGGCGATGTGCTCAACGCCCGGATCCGAATTTAGCACTAAATCGACGGGGCGAAACCTGCCCCCGGAAATTCGACGAGTGCGACCTCGAGTGTCTCCGCTCGGGCGCGCCGCCAAACGGCGGCCCGTTCGAGTCGTACGTCCGCCCTGGGCGGTGGAGGGCGGCCCGGTCAGGTGTCGAGCACGCTCGTCACGAGCGCGGCGATCGCCGAGCGCTCGGAGCGGGTCAGGGTGACGTGCGCGAACAGCGGGTGTCCCTTCAGGGTCTCGATCACGCTCACGACGCCGTCGTGGCGCCCGACCCGGAGGTTGTCCCGCTGGGCCACGTCGTGGGTGAGGATCACCCGGCTGTTACGGCCGAGCCGGGACAGCGCGGTCAGCAGCACCGGGCGCTCCAGGTTCTGGGCTTCGTCGATGACCACGATCTCGTCCACCAGCGAACGGCCGCGAATGTGCGTCAACGGCAGCACCTCGAGCAGGTCGCGGGCGATGACCTCTTCGATCACCTCGCGGCCCACGATCGACTCCAGCGCGTCGGTGACCGCTGCCGCCCACGGCGACATCTTCTCCAGCTCGCTGCCGGGGAGGTAGCCGAGCTCCTGGCCGCCCACGGCGAACAGGGGTCGGAACACCGAGATTCGCTTGTGGGTGCGTTGCTCGAGCACCGCGTCGAGGCCCGCTGCGATGGCGAGGACGCTCTTGCCGGTTCCGGCCGCGCCGCCCAGGCTCACGATCCCGATCTCCGGGTCGCGAAGCAGATCGACCGCGAGGCGCTGCTCGGCCGAGCGACCGCGAACCCCGAACAGTTCCTGGTCGGTACGGATCAGGTGCAGGCGCTTGTCGGGGTGGACCCTGGCCAGGGCGGACTGTGAGCCGGCGTGGAGGGCGACGCCGGTGTGGCACGGCAGCGATCGGGCCAGGTCGAGATCGAGGATCCGCTGCTCGAACAGCTCGTCGATCTCGTGCGATGCCACCTGGGCTTCGACGAATCCGCTCCATCCGGCGTCGACGGCCAGCTCGTTGCGGTACTCGTCCGCGGTGAGTCCGACCACGGCGGCCTTGAGCCGAAGGGGCAGGTCCTTGCTGACACGGTGACGTCGAAGCCCTCGGACGAGAGGCTCTGGGCGACGGCGAGGATCCGATGGTCGTTGGAGTCCGATCGCAGGGCGTGGGGGAGGCCACCGAGGTCCTGGTGGTTGATCTCGACCCGCAGCGTGCCGCCCTCGTCGTTGACCGGCAGCCGATCGGTCAACGAGCCGTGCCGGGTGCGCAGCGCCTCGAGGGCGCGCAAGGCCTGGCGGGCGGTCCAGCCCAGCTCGGGATGGTTGCGTTTCGCCTCGAGTTCGGTGATGACCACGAGGGGCACCACGACCTCGTGTTCTGCGAATCGTTCGATCGCACGTGGGTCGGCGAGCAGCACGGACGTGTCCAGCACGTAGACCGGCCGCCCCTCCCCATCGGTGCGGTCACGGCTGACGGTTGGCTGACTGGAGCCCGTCGCTGGTTCGTCCACTGGACCCCCGGATCCTCGTCGAACTGTCTGACGTCTTTGTAGCCCGTCGGTGTGAACCTGCGGTGGATGGCGTGTTTCGATCAGATGTCGAGGATGACCGTGAGCTCGAGGGCGACGGGTCCGTGCACCCCGGTGACGATGATCTGCTCGATGTCGGCGGACTTCGAGGGCCCGGTCACGAGGACCAGATTGGAAGGAAGTCCGCGGTCGCGCCGGCAGGAAGACCTCGCTGGTGCTGGCGACGATGCACGAGGCGGGGACGAGACACCAATGGACCCGGGGGAGCAGGCTGACCGATCGGCCACCGACGTCCTCGCTGGACTGGGCGACCGATCCGGTCGAGGCGACCGCGGCCGTCGCGACCGTCAGGCCGAGATCCGCGGCCGCCGAGTGCTGGACGTCGAACGGATTGACCTCGATCCGCAGGGCGCCGAGCGCCTCGACGCGGGCCACGCCGCCCGCTGTTTGGAGGCCACTGCCACGCGGATGGAGTGGCGTCGGCGGATGTCGCGGGCGACTTCGGCGAGCTGGGCCGAGGTCGCGACGCGGGTCACCCGGGCCCCGACGGCCGTCGCCGCCGTTTCGAACGAGCCGACGAGATCGTCGGGCTGCACCGTGGTCGACACGGTGGGTCGTGGGGGTCGGCGACGGGCATCGGATGGGCGCCCACCGTGGTGGCGAGCTGGGCCGGGCGTGGAGCCGAGCGAGGAGGGAGCGGCGCCCATCGAGCGGGCTCATCGAACCGCTCCGGCGTCCCACAGGTCCCGGAAGGTGCGAGCCGCCGGCATCGGGAGGGTCCGACCGGTCGCCCACGCGGCCCCGCCCGGCATCCGACCCGCCAGACGGGTGAGCTTTCGGCCCCGCGTCGCGGCCCGGGTCGAGGCTCGGTAGCGCCCGCCCGATCCCCACGCCGTCGCCCAGGCATGCCACCCCGACTTCTCCGCCGTGCCCGCCCCGGCCGCCTTGCGCGCCCGCAGCTCGAGCAACAGGTCCTGGAGCGGGATCTCCACCGGGCAGGCCTCCATGCACGCCCCGCAGAGCGTCGAGGCCGACGACAGCTCGGCGGCCCGTTCGTGATCGGCCGCCAGCATCGGGGTCAGGACGGCCCCGATCGGCCCGGAGTACACCCAGCCGTAGGCGTGCCCACCGACCTGCCGGTAGACCGGGCACACGTTGAGGCACGCGCCGCACCGGATGCATCCGAGCGCTTCGGCCAGCGGGGTCCCGAGCAGCTCGGAGCGGCCGTTGTCGAGCACGATCACGTGGACTTCGTCCGGACCGTCCACCTCTCCGTCGCGCCGCGGCCCGGTCACCACGTTCGTGTACGTCGTGACGTGCTGGCCGGTGGCGGAACGGGCGAGGACGTTCAGGATGGTGTCGGCCTGTTCCCACGTCTCGACGATCCGCTCCACGCCCATCACGGCGATGTGGATCCGCGGAAGGGTCGTCGACATCCGCCCGTTGCCCTCGTTCTCGACGAGGAGGATCGAACCGGTTTCGGCGATCGCGAGGTTGCAGCCGGTGATGCCGACCTCGCCGGCGAGGAACGCGGCACGAAGCGTCGTTCGAGCGTGGGCGGCGAGCTCCTCGGGGTCGGTGGACAGGGCGGCGGCCGAGGTGGGCTGGAGGATGTCGCGGATCTGGGTGCGGTCGAGATGAACCGCCGGCGCGATCAGGTGGCTCGGCGTGTCGTCGGCGAGCTGGAGGATCCACTCGCCGAGGTCCGTCTCGATCACGTCGAGACCTGCCTCGGCCAGGACGTCGTTCATGGCGGTCTCTTCGGTCGCCATGCTCTTGCCCTTGACGACTCGATGGGCACCTGCGGCGCGGACGATGTCCACGACGATCGCGTTGGCCGCCTCGGCATCGAGCGCCCAATGGACGGTCGTGCCGGCCGCCGCAGCGGTCTCGGCGAAGCGTTCGACGATGCGCGGCAGCTCGGCGAGGACCTCGTTGCGAACGGCACGCGCCGTGTGGCGGATACCGCTCGGGTCCGGCAGGGTGGAGAAGGCGGTGCGCCGACCCTGATCGAACCGTCCGGTCGCGTTCGCCAACGATCGCTGGAGCCGATCGTCGCCGAGCGCCGTCGTCATCCGTTCGCGCAACGAACCGGCGTCGAGCCCGGAGGTGCTCATCGCGGCGCCCCATCGTTCTCATCCGGCCAGATCCCGGTCACCTGGCGCTCGTCGAGGAGTTCGGCCAGATGACGAAAGTCGCGGGTCGAGCCGCGGGCCTCGGAACGCGCGGAGAGGTGCAACAGGCAGGATGCGTCACAGCCGACGACCGTGCCGCAGCCTTCCGGCACCGTGTCGAGCTTGCGGTCCGCCATCGCCACGCTCGTCTCGGGAAGTTTGACGGCGAAGAGTCCACCGAACCCGCAGCACTCCCGATCGGCCGGCCACGCGGCCGCAGTGACGCCCGCAGCCCGCAGCGCGTCGATGGGAGCGTCCTCGACGTGCAGTTCTCGCAGCATGTGGCACGAGTGGTGATAGGCGATGTCGATCGAAGGGGCATCCGAAGCGGTCGCTCCGGGCGACGACGCCGTGTCGTCCGGGAGTCCCAGGTGGTGCTGAGCGACGAACGACGAGAACTCGTACAGCCGCGCTCGCAGCGCGGCCGACGCGTCGGCTCGTTCGTCGTCACCGGTTCCCCGGAACATGGTTTCCCAGTACACGGTCATCATCGCGGCACAGGACCCGGCGGGGACGACGATCACGTCGGCGTCCGACGTTCGCAAGGCGTCGAGCGAGACGCGAGCGACGCGTGCGGCGTCGGCTCGGAACCCGGCGTTCCACGCTGGTTGCCCGCAGCAGGTCTGTCCGTCGGGAACGACGACCTCGTGTCCGAGGCGACGGAGCACCCGAACCGCCGATACGGCGGCGGACGGGTGGAAGGTGTCGACGACAGACGTCACGAACAAGGCGACTCGCACGGGACCAGACGGTACCCGGGCGAGCGTCACCGAGGCATGGTGTCGGGGATTCCCTCGTCGAGTTGGACACCGGCGCTGTTCAAGAAGAACGCGACGACGTGATAGTTGCCGACGGTGAAGATCACGTCGATGACCTGTTGCTCGTCGAGACCTTCCTGGAGTCGCCGCCAGGTGTCGTTCCCGATGACGGAGTCGTCGTGGAGCTCGTCGGCAGCGCGCAGCAGCGCCTGCTCGAGCGGCGAGAATCGATCGGTTGCCGGCCAGTGGGCGATGGCATCGATGTCGTCCTGATCGAGCTGCGAGCGAAGCCCGATGGGGACGTGCTGTCCCCACTCGTACGGTGAGTTGCACCGCAGCCCGGTCCGCAGGATCAACAGCTCACGGTGCCGAGCCGAGAGGGAGTTCTTGCTCAGGACGTGGGTGGCGAAGACCATCCACCGCTTGAACAGCTTCGGATGTCGGGCGAGCGTTGCGAAGATGTTGAGCGGAGAGCCGTCCGGGCCGCGGAGGCCGGCGTCGAGCACGGGACGGAGTTCGGGGTCGATCGAGTCGATCGGCAGTGGGGACAAGCGCGGGGCGGTCATCGGCCCATACTGGTCAACGATGACTCCGCAGCCCTCAGCGTGCGTGTTCTGCGACATCGTCGAGGGAACCGCCCCCGCCGACGTCGTTGCCCGTGACCGAGTCGCGGTGGCGTTCCTGGACCGGCGGCCGCTCTTTCGCGGCCACGTGCTCGTGGTGCCCGTCACCCACGTCGTCACGTTGCCCGACCTCGATCCCGGGTCGATCGGCCCGTTCTTCGAGCGGGTTCGCGAACTCGCCCGGGCCATCCCGGAGGCACTCGGTGCCCAAGGGACCTTCGTCGCGATGAACAACGCCGTGTCCCAGAGCGTGGCCCATCTTCATGTCCACGTGGTGCCGCGGACCAAGGGTGACGGGTTGCGCGGGTTCTTCTGGCCGCGAACGACCTACGAGTCGGAATCCGAGGCGGCCTCGTACGCGAGACGCGTGAGTGCTTGCGTTTGCTGGCCCTCCTGACGTGGAGGTTCGATTCGCGGGTGCGATCATGTGGTGGTCGAGCTGCAATCCCGTGACTCGACAGGAGTTCGACGGGTTCGGCAACTGTTTCCGGTGCCATCCGTCTTGGTTGTAGGTCAGCAGGAATCCCTTACTGCGTACGGGTCTCAGGGCTAGTTGCAGATGCAATCGCGTGAATGCTTGCTTCTTCCCACTCGCTGCTGTCTGATGTGCGCCGACAGCTCCTAGTAGCAGAAGGAAGAGCAAGATGACCAAGGCTGAGTTGATCGAGGCGATCTCGAAGCAGTCCGGCACCTCCAAGGCAGACGCCGAGCGTGTGCTCGGCGCCTTCTTCGAGACCGTCACCAAGAGCACGAAGAAGGGTGACAAGGTCGGCTGGCCGGGATTCGGTACCTTCAGCACCTCCAAGAGCAAGGCGCGCACCGGTCGCAACCCGCAGACCGGCGAGGCAGTGAAGATTCCGGCGTCGACCCGGATGAAGTTCACGTCGAGCTCCACCCTGAAGACGGCGCTCAACCCGAAGCGCAAGAAGTAGAACCCCCTGACCCTGAGAGGAACGATCGTGGCAGCGAAGAAGGCCCCGGCGAAGAAGGCAGCCGCCAAGAAGGCGGTTGCGAAGAAGGCTCCGGCCAAGAAGGCCGCAGCGAAGAAGGCTCCGGCCAAGAAGGCTGCCGCGAAGAAGGCAGCTCCGGCCAAGAAGGCCGCTCCGGCCAAGAAGGCGGCTCCGGCCAAGAAGGCCGCGGCGAAGAAGGCGGCTCCGGCCAAGAAGGCCGCGGCGAAGAAGGCCGCTCCGGCGAAGAAGGCCGCAGCGAAGAAGGCAGCTCCGGCCAAGAAGGCCGCGGCGAAGAAGGCCGCTCCGGCGAAGAAGGCCGCAGCGAAGAAGGCAGCTCCGGCCAAGAAGGCTGCCGCGAAGAAGGCCGCTCCGGCGAAGAAGGCCGCGGCGAAGAAGGCAGCTCCGGCGAAGAAGGCTGCCGCCAAGAAGGCTCCGGCCAAGCGGGCGGCGAAGAAGGCCAAGTGAGCCGACGCTGAATCGACGTCGCGGTGGCCCTTCGGGGCCCCACACGTCGTTTTTCGGGTCAGAGGTCGGCGATGAGCTTGAACAGTTCCGCCGAGCCTGCGCCGACGAGGTCGCCGTTGGCCCGGAGGCGGCGTCGGATGCGGTCGTCGAACGCCGCGAGCGCGTCGTCGTCGGTCGCCTTCATGGTCGATTCGAACTGGCTCTCGTGGCAGGCCAGCGCGGCCAGTTTGGTGTCCACGAAGCCGTCGACCCGCTCGGCGTGATCCGGCTCGTCGGCCTCCCACAACAGCAGCGCAGCGGGTCGATGGTGGGGGAGACCGTGGTCGCGGAAGAAGTGAGGATCTCGGGCCGCCACGATGCCGTCGCACGCCAGCAACCCCGCGTGGCGATGATCGGGGTGGAGCCGGTACCGCTTCCACGGGTCGTGGCCGAGCACGACGTCGGGACGAAGGGCGCGGATCCACCGCGCGACCTCGCCCCGCAGCGCCAGGCCGCTGTCGAGCTCGCCGTCGACCTGCTCGAGGAACACGACGGTGCCGGAACCGCCCAGCGCCCGGTTGGCGGCGCGCTGTTCGGATTGCCGAGTCGCGATCAAGGCGTCGATGTCGGCATCCGGGTTCCAGGTCCCCTGGAGCCGTCGGTGCAGACGAGGTGATGGACCACCGTCCCGGCCGCGGCCCACTTCGCCAGGGTTGCGCCCGCTCCGAACTCCACGTCGTCGGGATGCGCTCCGATGGCGAGCGCGACCGACGGTCGCTCGAGATCGAAGCTCCACTCCGTCCTGGTGTTCAGCGCGGCCGGTTGGCCGGGTTCGTTCGCAGCGATGGGAGCACCTCCTGCACGAGGGGAAGCACGCTCGGGTGGAGCACCTCCCGGGGTGAGTCGACGTCGAGTTCGGCGTTGGGATCCCGGCGGACCGACCAGGCGACGCCGAGGGACTCGACTGCCTCGACATGGCGATGGAACGAGCGGGCTCCGTAGGAGAACGTGACCGGGAGCGATGACGGGAGTGCCATGACGTTCGTCCCGTCGTCGACCCGGTCCGGCACGAAGGTGACCTCGCCGGCGACGGCGAAGCTCGGCAGGTCGGTCGCGAGCGGGAGATCGCTGTGGGCCACCACGACGTGGTCGAACCCGGCGTCGGCGAGCGACGCCACTCCGTCGGTCACGGCGGGGTTCAACCCGTGCCCGGGACGCCACAGGACCGTGGCGCCAACGGACTCGGCCCATGCGGACACCTCGTCGTCGTCGCACACCACGAACGCGGGAGCGGGGGCCGCTGCGGCCACGACCCGTCCGGCCATCCACCGGGCGAGCGTGCGCCGTTCGGCGGGCGTCAGGAGCCCGGACAGCCGCTGCTTCGCCGCGCCGAACGCCTTGACGGGGATCAGCACGGCGAGCTGCACGGTCTCGATGCTAGAGCCGACCGCCTACGCTTCGGCCATGACGTTGCGAGTGGCAGTGATCGGCGCCGGCTCGTGGGGGACGACGGTTGCGTCGCTCGCCGCGCGAAACGCCCCGACCGTGTTGTGGGCCCGACGGGCGGAACTCGCCGAGGAGATCTCACGCGATCACCGCAATCGGGACTACCTCGGCGACGCCCCGTTGCCGGATGCGCTGCGAGCCACCGCCGACATGGCCGAAGCGGTGTCCGACGCCGACATCGTCGTCGTCGCCGTGCCGTCGGACGGGTTCCGCACCGCCGTGCGTTCGGTTGCCGAGGTGGTGCGGCCGTGGGTGCCGATCGTGAGCCTGTCGAAGGGCCTCGAGCCGGCGCGCCACCTCCGCATGAGCCAGATCATCGGCGAGGAGGTGCCGGGTCATCCCATCGCGGTCCTCACCGGCCCCAACCTCGCGGCCGAGATCCTCGCCGGCCAACCGGCCGCCACCGTGGTGGCGATCGGCGACCATGTCATCGCTCGTGCGCTGCAGGACGTCTTCACGACGATGCGCCTACGGGTGTACACGAACCCGGATCTCGTCGGCTGTGAGGTCGCCGGCGTGGTCAAGAACGTGATCGCCATCGCGGCGGGTATGGCCGAGGGCATGGGCTTCGGCGACAACACCCGCGCCACGATCATCACCCGTGGGCTCGCCGAGATGAGCCGATTGGGCGCCGCACTCGGCGGGTCTCCGGCCACCTTCGCCGGGTTGGCGGGCATGGGCGACCTGATCGCGACATGTAGCTCCCGCCGCAGCCGGAACACCTCGGTCGGGGTCGAGCTCGGAGCGGGCCGCTCGATCGACGAGATCGTCGGATCGATGCGAATGGTGGCCGAAGGGGTGAAGTCCTCGCTGGCAGTGGCGGCGCTCGCCAAGGTCCACGGCGTCGAGATGCCGATCACCGAACAGGTGGTCGCGGTGTGCCACGAGGGTCGCTCGGCCGCCGATGCGCTCGCGGCCCTGATGAGCCGCGCCGGGCGTTCGGAGTGGGACCAGGATCGCGACGCGGGCTGGGCCCCCTGAACTCCCGACCCGGGGAGTTGCACGAGACGGCGGGCGGATGGCACGGTCCTCGCCCGTGGAGACGACGACCATCGGGGTACTCGGGAGCGATTGGCGCGCGTCGGTGACGCCGACCGGCGCCATCGAGTACGGGAACGACGAACGGCTCGACTGGTGGGTGGCCGCCGACGACCGGTGGCACGACCCGGCGGTGGAGGCAACGGTGCGGCAGGCCTGCCTGGGAGGGACTCCGGTCGTCGAGACGCGCGTACGGGTGCCACAAGGTGACGTCATCCAGCGGGTGTACGCCGTGGCGGATCACGGCGGCTTCACGATCCTGGAGTTCGAGAACGCCTCCCCCCTCCCCGTCGCCGTGGCGCTCGGCCCCGCCGATCTCGCCTTCGTGCGTCCACCGAGTACGGGAGCCGCGACCGGGATCGAGCTGCCGGCCGGTTCGACCGTTCATCCGATGGGGCATCGGTCCGTGATCCGCATCGGGCTGCGCCACCGGGGCGGATCCAACGAGCCCCTGCCCGCTGATCTGCCGCCGGTGCTGGCCGTGCAGCGGGGTTGGGAGACCCAGGTGCGACGGGCCGGGAGGGTGGTGTTGCCCGACGAGGCCTGGGTCGACGCCGTCACTGCCGCACGGTGCGAGGTGGCCCTGGTCGGTCTCGACGACCCGACGTCCGACCCGGTTCGCTTCCTCCTCGGAGCGCACGAGCTCGCCCGCCTCGGTGCCGACGTCGCCCCGTGGGTCGGTGAGATCGCGACCGCGGCGGAGCGGATCGCTCGTTCGGGCAGCTTCGGATGGGCCGAGGACCGAGCGTTGTTGGCCGCCGGTGCCATGTTCGCCGCCGACGACGACCATCGCGCCGTCGCCGACGTGGAGCGTCTCCGCATCGGTGCCGGCGCTCGGCGCTCGGCGGCCCTCGCCGTTCCTCCGGGTATCACCGCCGTGGCCTGGGTGGAGGATCAGCTCGCCCGGCCCCGCCCCGGCGCGGTCGTCGACCTGCTCCCGAACGGGGTCCCGAGCGGATGGGAGGGCCAGAACTTCGAAGCCCACGGCCTGCCCGCAGGGCCTGCCCATCGCCTCTCGTACGCCGTGCGCTGGCACGGTCGAAACCTGGCAGTACTGTGGGAGCTCGCCGGTCCCGGGCCCCTGACGATGACGGCTTCGGCGGTGGACCCGACGTGGTCGTCGTCTGAACCCGCAGGTGAGGGGCTCTTGAGGCCCGCTTGAACACTCTCTGGAGTTGACCCACCACTCCCCGGGCCAAACGGACCAATGGTGCCGCATCGCGTGGTCAAGTGTTCACTGATTGCGTTAGACCTATCCCTGTTCCCCCTGTTGGCGGAGACGTGGGAGGCAAGCGATGGCAACCAGGACGAGCGCAGAGACGCCGAACGAGACGGCCGGGGTCAACCCGATCGACCGACAGCGTCGACTCGAGACGAACTTGTCGGCTATCCGACTGTCTCGGACCGTTGCGGCCCAAGATGTGACGGAGTACGCCGCGGTGGCGGAGTTCCCGACGACGGTCGTCACGAAGGGGCGGACGTGGGACCTGCGGGTCTCGGAGCATCCCGGGCTGTTCGCCGTGGGACGCCACGTGATCGAGTGTCAGGCGTCGATCGATCAGCAGACGATCTCGGGCGAGTTCGAACTGGTCGTCGGCCCCGGCGACGCCGCACCGGCGCACTGGACGGTGCTGAGCGGGGGCGAGGTCGGCGGGCTGGAACTGCTCGACCGAGAGGTCGTCGAGCAGTTGCCCCGCTCGATGAGCGTGCCGGCCTTGGCCGGCGCATCGCTTCGCCGAGCCGTGCGTCGCGTGCATTCGAACGCCGCCATCGCCGGCGCCCAACTCCTCGCCGAACATCGCGGTCTCGTCCGGTCGGTCGTGAACCGCTACCGGAGTGTGATCGCCGGCGAGGACGCCTCCATCGATCTGAACGACCTGATGATCGTCGGCGACCATCAGCTGCTCGAAGTGGCCGAGCGCTACTTCTGTGATCCGGATCGCCAGCCGCCGCGTGACGTCGCGTGGTCCAAGATCGTGCAGCGCGCCGTCGGCAACGCCGTGCGCGCCGAGATCGCTCGGGTCACGGGCATCTCGGTGGAGTTCCGTCAGCTGCTGGCGTGGTTCCACACGCATCCCGACGATCGCGCCGGCGACCCGGCCGACGTCGCCTACCGCATGGCGCACGCGGCGGGGGTCACCCGGCTGCTCGCTCAGCGGGCGAGCTACGACCGCGTCGCCGGCGCGGTGTTGCTCGACGAGATGCTCCGCGACGGTCGCGCCGCCTATGTCGCACCGGGGCGCGACGCATCGTCGCAACGACGGGCGTTGCGGCGGGCCAACGTGTTCGTGATCTCGCCGCGTTCCTCGCTGGCCGAGATCCAACGGGCCCAGGACTTCGCCGGCCCGGCGCGACTGACGATCCAGAACACCGACGAGACCGGCGCAACGGTGACCGACGAGACCTTGCTCGCCCGGTACGAGACCGGGTTCGACGAGACCGAGCATCGCGACTGCCTGAAGCGCACGATCGAGGAGTCCGGGCTCTCGCAGATCGAGGCGCTGGTGTGGCTCCACCGTTCGGGTGCGCTCGACCCCACGGGGCACGGCACCGAACTGCCCGAGATCGCCGACGATCTGGGCCTCGAAGGCCGAGCCGAGGCGCGAGCCGCGCTCCGCCGGGCCCGCCGCAAGCTCGACGCGTGGTCGGCCCACTCGGGCCGGATGGCCGTCGCCGGCTGACCCCGAAGCGGTTCAGGACCTCCGAACGGGTTCCCGGCCGGGCCTCCCACCCGGCGACTGGGCCGATCGGACCAACCCCGACAAGTGCGGGATCGATCTCTTGAGCGCCGCGGGGGGCGTGCCGATGGGGACCGTGCCGGGCAGGGAAGCTCGGAACCAGAACATGGAGGTAATCCAACAATGCGTGTGAACGCGAACATCGCGGCGCTCAACGCCAGCCGCAATCTCAGCTCCACCAACGTCATGCTCGGGAAGAGCCTGGAGAAGCTGTCCTCGGGCTACCGGATCAACCGGGCGGCCGACGACGCTGCCGGTCTGGCCATCTCGGAGAACCTCCGCTCGGAGATCCGTGGCAGCCAGCAGGCGCAGCGCAACGCGCAGGACGGCATCAGCTTCCTGCAGACCGCTGAAGGCGCGATGAGCGAGATCCACAGCATGCTGCAGCGCATGCGTGAGCTCGCCGTCCAGGCCAACAACGGGACGTCGGACGGCCAGGCCGAGCAGGCCGAGGTCACCTCGCTCCTCACCGAGATCAAGTCGATCGCTGGTCGTACGAAGTTCAACGGCGAAGCGGTCTTCCAGGACCAGGACGCCAAGGCCTTCCAGATCGGCTCCAACGCCGGTGACCAGCTGGCCCTGACCGGGTTCAACCTCGAGATCGACTCGGACACGACCGATCCGACCGCTGGCGACTTCATCTCCGGGGACACCGTCCTCTACGGCGATGTCGCCCTGACCGACGTCGTCGAGAACTACGACGCTGCCGGTCTGTTCGCCATCGACATCACGGCCGACGGCGGCGTTGCCCAGGACGCGTTGGCGATGCTGGACGACACCATCAAGGCCGTCTCGTACGTCCGCGGCTCGCTCGGTGCCATGCAGAACCGGCTCGAGTCCACGGTTGCGAACCTCGGTGTGGCGGTCGAGAACCTGACCGCTTCCGAGAGCCGGATCCGTGACGTGGACATGGCGGCGGAGATGGTGACCTACACCCGGAACAACATCCTGAGCCAGGCCGGCACGGCCATGCTGGCGCAGGCCAACCAGATCCCGCAGGGCATCCTCGGTCTGCTTCGCTGATCGAGACGCACTGAGTCGATGAGGGGACGGCTCGGTCGGTGGCGACACCGGCCGGGCCCACCCGATCGGCCGACGAGATCAATCCGCCCCGCCACGTGACCCGGCACGGTCGCTGGACGGGGCTTTCGCGCTTTCGAGGAAGTGTTCGAGATGAGCAGTATCGATACCAAGAGCATCGTCAATCAGATGATGGCCATCGAGCGGCGTCCCCAGGACCTGCTCCGGAGCCGTCTGAGCTCCCTCCAATCCGAGAAATCGGCCTGGTCGTCGATCAGCGACAAGCTGACGTCGCTCAAGACCGCGGCGGACGCCATCGCGGCCGCCGGCTCGTTGAGCCAGCTGATCGCGGTGAGCTCCGACGACCCCTCGTCGGTCAGCGTCGCCGCCTCCGGCCAGCTCGCCGGGGCGACCTCGGCCCAGATCGAGGTGACTCGACTGGCCGCAGCGCACACCGTCGTCATGGACGACGTCTTCGGCGGTTCGACGGCGGATGACGGCGGTCGGACCCTCGACATCACGATCGGTGGGAACCTCCAGTCGTTCACGTCGGACGACGGCACGATCGGCGGCCTGGCTCGCGAGATCAACGCCGCCGACGTCGGCGTCACGGCGCGGATCCTCCAGACGAGCGCCGGCAACTACCAGCTCACGCTCACCTCCTCGACCACCGGTGCCGCCGCGGCGTTCACGGTGGACACCGCCGACTGGACCGGTGCGACCACGGCTCGTCAGGGCGTGGACGCAGAGTTCTCGGTCGATGGCGTGTCCATGACCCGGGCCACCAACTCGATCACCGATGCGATCGAGGGCCTCGACTTCACGCTGCACTCCACGACCGCAGCGCCGGTGACCATCTCGGCGCAACGAGACGACGACGCGATCGTCGCCAAGGTCAAGTCCCTGGTCGACTCGGCCAACTCGGTGCTGTCGACCGTGAAGAGCTTGACGGCGAACAGCGTCACCGCGTCTGGTCGCGGTGTGCTGGCGTCGGACTCGATCGCTCGATCCGTGTCCGATCGGATCCGATCGTTCATCGCTCAAGGGATCACCACCGGCGACGGCTCCAAGACCTCGGCGTCGCTCGTCGGCGTGTCGCTCAACCAGGACGGGACGATCGCCTTCAGCGAGACCAAGCTGCGCGAGAACCTGACCTCGACGCCCGAAGCGGTGATCGCAGCCCTCGGCCGCGGCGGTACGTCGACGGCGGACGGGATCAGCGTCGCCGCGGTGACCAAGTCCGCCAGCGAAGAGCAGCACATCGTCACGGTGACGAAAGCCGCCACGCAGGCCAACCTGGTCGGTGCGGTCATGCCGCCTCCGCCGCCGGGATCGACGATCGCGATGACCGTGGTGACACCGAGCGGCACACAGTCGATCCAGTTCACCGCGGGCGCGAGCTTCGCCGAGACGGCCGCGAACATGACCATGGCGCTGCGCGGCGTCGGGATCAAGGCGACCGCGAACGGCTTCGACGAAGGGGGCGGCGACGCCCATTTCGAGGTGACCACCGACGGCTACGGATCCAAGTACTCGATCGAACTGTCCGGCGCGGGTGCGGTGGCGCTCGGGGTCGATGGTTCGGCGGAGGGCGAGGACGCGGAGGTCGACCTCGACGGCGAGAGTCTCGTGGCGACGGGCCGGACGTTGCTGAAGAACGGGGTGTCGTACCTGATCTCTGCCTCGCAGGCCGAGATCGACGGCGCCGGTGGCTCGATCACGAGCACGATCCAGATCACCAACGGCTTGGCCGGCGGGCTCAGCAACATCGGTGAGGAGGGCGGTTCGACGGGTCTGACCTCGCGGGCCAACACCGCGCTCGCCGACCGCATCTCGGAGATCCAGGATCGGATCTCGCAATGGGACGACCGTCTGGCCATGCGCCAGCGGACCCTCGAGCAGCGCTTCACGGCGATGGATCGCATGTTGCAGCAGCTCAACTCGGTTGCCGGCCAGATGGGCTTCGCAACGGCCTGATCGGACTCAGGCGAGACGCGCCAGGCGCGTCTCGCCCCGAACGGCCTACTGGAACAACCCGTGCACGTAGCCGATCACTCCGGTGTTCGGTGAACTCCTACGACAGGCGAGGAACATGGCAAGTACTCCCTCAGCGATCGCTGCATACGCTCGATCGTCGGCTTCGACGGCGAGCCCTGCAGAGGTCGTCCGGATGGCGTACGACCGGGTCATCACGGCGTGCGACCGGGCGACGAGCGCAGCGACGCAGCAACCGGAGGGTTGGCGGCAGGGCTTCCACGACGAGATGGTCCGAGCGCAAGCGATCCTCGTCGAGCTGATGAGCGTCCTGCAGGTGAAGCATCAGGACCCCGCAGTGGCCGAGTTGAGCAGTCAGCTGGCGTCGCTCTACGACTTCGCCATCGACGGCCTCGTCCGGGCGAATCTGGAAAAGCGCGTCGATGTCCTCGCCGGCGTTCGGTCGGTGATCGAAGGGCTGCGCGAAGCATGGGTGACCGGGGTCCTGGACCGATGACCGACCGAGCTGCCTTCCACGAGTGGTTGGCGGAGCTCGTCACCGTCCTCGCCGAGCGGCCGGTGGAGCTCCACCATGGTCCGCGCTTCGAGGACCCGTCGGATCCCGAGTTCGAGCGGCGCCTCGACGCCGTCCTGGCGGCCGGCACCGGCGTTGCCTGGCCCGCCGGCGCGAACGACCGAGCGGAACCAAAGCTCGAAGCAGAACTGGTGATCCAGGCGATCGACCTGCTGCGATCGGCCCAGGACCTCACCGAGTCCGAGTTGGTGTCCATCCGTCGTGAACGCCACGACGCCGATCGAACCGTCAAGGCGATCACCCAGTACGTGCGTTCGCTCGGCTGAGCCCACCCCACGTCGACATCCTGGACGATGGCGTCGCCCTCGGGCGGCGCCATCGTCGCGTCCGGCTGTCGTGCGCCCCGGCTCAACGGTTCCGGGGTGAGCGTCAGGACTCTTGAGGAAGGGGCACGGAGCGAGACGTTCGGCCCTCTGTGCTGATGCCGCCTTGAATCGATCGAGACATGTGCCGATCGGTGGGCTACCAGGAATGGGTTCCGCCATTCCCCGTACTGCCACTGGAGGTGTGACATGGACCGATTGCTCAGCACCGTCGAGTACGCCCTCGGCGGTCTCCAGCTCCGAACGGACACGATCGCCCACAACGTCGCCAACCAGAACACTCCGCTGTACCGCTCCAAGGTCGTCAACTTCGAGCAGAATCTCGCTCAGGCGTTGGCGGCCGGCAAGGCTGCGCCCGACCGGTCCACGGGGACCGCGGGCGGCTACGACCTCGTCGATGCGCACGGCACGAGTGTCAGTCTCGAGAACGAGCTGACCGAGATGGCGAAGACCGCGCTGTCCCGCCAGACCCTCGTCTCGGCGTTCAACTACAAGGTCGACATGGCCAAGACGGCGGTGAACGCCCGATGAGCCACGGACCCTTCGCCGGTATCGACGTGAGCCGGACCGGGCTCGGCTTCGACAAGTACTGGCTCGACACGATCGCCCACAACGTGGCCAACCTCAACACGGTCACCGCGCCGGGCCAGGAACCCTTCCGGGCTCGCATGGTGCATGCCATGCCGATCGACCCCGACACCAGCTTCGGTGGCGGCGTGTACGTCTCGGCGGTGACGAACGATCCGACCGACGTGCCGCTCTACTACGACCCGGACAACGTGCTCGCCGACGAGAACGGGAACGTCCAGGGTGCCGTCGTCGATCTGTCCGGCCAGCTGGGTGACATGATCCTGGCCAGCCGGAGCTACCAGTCCAACATGAGCATCTTCAAAGACGCTCGTGAGGCGCTGGAAGCCGCAACCGGACTCGGGAGGCGCTGATCATGGCTTCGATCATCTCCTCCCTCCCCTCGATCGGATCGATCGGGACGCTCGACTCCACCGGCGGCGCCGCCAAGACCACGGCGGGCTCCGGCTTCGGCGACATGCTCGCCAAGGGGCTCGACTCGGTGTCGTCCTCGGAGCGTCAGGCCGATGCGCTCACCGCCGGCTTCGCGGCCGGCGGCAACGTGCAGATCCACGAACTGATGGCAGCCACGACGAAGGCGAATCTCGGCATGTCCGTGCTCAACGAGATCCGCAACAAGGCCATCGAGGCCTACCAGTCCATCATCAATGTCCAAGTCTGACCTGATCGTCGTCTCGACGATCACAAGGTGATCGGTCACGCATGAAGCGGATCCTCGACAACCTGCTCGGGAAATGGAAGGCGCTGGCCCCCCAGCGCCGGATTCTCGTCGTCTCCGTCACCGCCACGGTGCTCATCGCGGCGTACGTCCTGACGTCGCGTGCCAACCAGGTCGACTGGGCGGTGCTGTACGCGAACGTCGACGACGCCACGGCTTCGGAGGTGATGGCAAGCCTCGACGGCAAGGGGATCGAGTACAAGCTCGACGGGAACGGCACCCGCATCCTGGTCCCGGCCGGCTCGCTCAACACCACTCGGATCGCGTTGGCGAACGAGGGGATCAGCGGCCAGGCCGTCCCGGACGGCTTCGCCGAGATCTTCGACAACCAGGGTCTGTCGACGACGGACTTCGCCGAGAAGGTCAACTACGAACGGGCGCTCGAGGGTGAGCTGGCCCGGACGCTGCTCGCGATGGAGGCCGTCAGCGGCGCCAACGTGCAGCTGTCGATCCCGGAAAAGAGCGTCTTCATCGGGCAGCGCAACGACACGACGAGCGAAGCCTCTGCGTCGGTGCTCCTGCAGTTGCGTCGGCCGTTGACCCAGGAAGAGGTCGACACCGTCGCCAACGTGGTGTCGTCGTCGGTGCCCGATCTGTCGATCGAGCAGGTGACGGTGGCGTCGACCGACGGTGCCCTCCTCAAGGCACCGGGTGACGCCCGCAGTTCGGTCGGTTCGTCGTCGCTCGAGGTCACCCAGGCCTACGAGACCCGCCTGCAGAACCAGCTGACCGCCCTGGTGCGCAACATCCCCGGCGCCCACAACGCCACGGTCACGGTGACCGCCGATCTCAGCTTCGGCGAGTCGACCGTCCAGACCGAGAAGATCGACCCGACCAACAACACCGACACGGCCACGCACACCGTCGAGGAGAACTGGGAAGGCACCGGCTCGTATCCGGGCGGGGAGGTCGGCGTCGACGGTGGTCCGATCGACACCGGGCTCGCCGATTCGACGAGCACCTACCAGAAGCTCGACACGACCACCCAGACGCAGGTGGGGGAGCGGACGATCGAGTCGACGACCGACTCCACGCCGACCGTCAAGCGTCTCGGCATCGCCGTCGTGATCCCGGCCTCCGCCGACATGGTCGATTCGCTCGAGTCGGCCGGGATCGAAGACATCGTGCGGGCCGCCGCCAATGCCATCGACACCGATGAGCGCAGCGACCTCGTCCAGGTCGCGATCGTCCCCGTCGCCGGCGCCGGCTCCGGGAGCTCGTCCGGGACCGACGTGCAGCTGGTGACCGAACCGGTCGCCACCCCGGGAGGGGTCAGCCCGTACCTCATCATCGTCGGCTTCCTGATCGGAGCGATCGGCGTGGTGATCCTCGGTATCGCTCGCAAGCGGCGCCTGGCTCGCAAGGCTGCCGAGGCTGCGGCGGCCGAGAAGTTGGCGGCGATCGGTGCCGATCCTGCCCTCGCCCAGTATCTGAACCTGGCGCCCGACAAGGAGTCCAAGGACTCCGACGGGGCCAAGGGCAAGGACAAGGACAAGGGCAAGAAGAAGGGCAAGAAGAAGAAGGGCGAGGAGGACGAGGACGGCGAGGTCGACCTGTCCGGATTCGCTCCGTCGCCCGAGGCGGATCGAGACGCCATGGACGCCATCCGTGGCGATCTCGAGAAGCTGCTCGCCGAGAGCCCGGAGTCCCTCGCGGGTCTCCTGTCCAACTGGATGACGAAGTGACCGCTCACCGCCCGGTGACGGTTCGTGCCTGAGGAGTTGACGTGCCCACTCCCGTGATGGATTTCGATTCCCCCTTCCCCGGAGCGCGAAAGGTCGCGCTCGTGATCTCGGCGCTCGGGAACGACCTCGGCGCTCAGGTGCTCGCCCATTTCTCCGCTCCCGAGGTCGAAGCGATCATCCGCGAGGTCAAGGACCTGGAATCGGTTCCGATGACCGAGGTCAACGACCTCATGTCGCAGCTGCGCGACGAGGCCTACGCCCAGAGCTTCGCCATCAACGGTGGGCTCGAACGCGCCCGCGAGCTCCTGCGCAAGAGCCATGGATCGCAGGCCGACGCCATCCTCGAACAGATCATCCAGGCCTCGTCCGCGGTGCCGTTCAAGTTCCTGCGCCAACGACGACCGGACCAGATCGTCAGCTACCTGACCGGCGAGCACCCGCAGGTCGTGGCGCTCGTGCTGGCCCACCTTCCCTTGACCATCGCGGGTCAGGTGATCGAGGGCTTGCCGCTCGATCTGCGGGCGGACGTGGCCGAGCGCTATGCCAAGCTCGAGGGGATCGATCCACTCCTCGTCATGGAGGTCGAGCACGCCCTCCAGCAGCGGGTCGGCTCGAAGTCCACGGTGTCGGAGTCGAACGCGACCCGCGGGGGCGTCAAGCCCTTGGCCCAGCTCTTGAACAGCGTCAACCGGGACACCGAACGCCACGTGCTGAGCGACCTCGAACGAGCCGACCCCGATCTCGCCACCGCGATCCGGGATCTCATGTTCGTGTTCGAGGACATCGGCGCGATCGACGATCGCGGTCTGCAGGAGATGCTGCGCGGGTGCGACACCAAGACGATCGCCCTGGCGCTGAAGGACACCACGCCGGCGCTCAAGGAGAAGATCGAGAAGAACCTCTCCAAGCGGGCCGCCGACGACGTGGCCGAGTTCGTCGCCTCGCTCGGCATGGTTCGCCGTGCCGACGTCGAAGCCGCTCAGCAGGACATCGTGCGCGTCGCTCGCCAGATGGAGGAGGAGGGCAAGCTCGCGCTCTCCCGGGGCGGCGGCGAAGGGGAGTTCATCTGATGGCTCGCCTGCTGCACGACACCCAACTGGACCGAGTGGCGACGCCGGTTCCCATGCCCGGCGCATGGGACGCGATTGCACAGGCCGCCTACGAACAGGGACGCGCCGACGGCCACGCCAACGGGCGTGCGGTCGGCGACGCCGAGGGGTACGAGCGAGGTCGAACCGAACTGCTCACGATCGCCGAGGGGATCTCGGAGACCGCACGAGCCTGTCATGACGAGATCCGTCACGCTCATCTCGACCTCGTCGCTCGGATCCGAGAACTGGCGGAGATCTACGTCGAGACCGTCGTGCGCCACGTCCCCGACGCCACGGCCGAGTCGCTGCTCTGCCGGATCGACGAGGCCCTGGCCGCCCTGGAGCCCGGGCCGCTCGAGCTGCGCGTTCCCGAGGCCAACGTGGTCGACCTCCGATCGATCTTCGCCGCTCGCGACGACGGCAAGCTCGTCACGGTGGTCGCCGATCGGACGCTCGGCGCCGGAGAATTCCGGCTGCGGGGTGACTGGGCGGACGCCGACGGGACCTGGGACCACTATCGACGGGTCGCCCACGAGACGATCGACGCCTTCCTGGCGGAGCAGGCCACGTGACCGCGACCAGCACGGTCGGGCTCGTCGAGCCGGTCCCGGCGTTGCGGCCGGCGCGCCTCGGGGTCGTCCCGCCCGTCAGCGGCGTCGTCACCCTGATCCGGGGGATGGAGGTCGGAGTCCGCGGCCTGCGCCTGCCCATCGGCACGGCCGTCACCATCGATTCACCGGCCGACCCTGCCGGCGTGCCCGGCGAGGTGGTCGCCGCCAACGACGGTGAGCTTCGCCTGTCCCTCCTGGGGGAGCCGGTCGGGCTGAGCCGGGGAGCGCGAGTGCGGCCGGCGGCGAGGATCGGCCAACCGGTCGGTCCTGCGCTGCTCGGCCGGATCGTCGACGCCCTCGGCCGACCCATCGACGGTGGCCCGCCGATCGTCTCCACGACGGCGCCGATCGACCGCGACGTCCCCGCCGCGCTCGAGCGACGTCGGATCACCGAACCCATGCCCGTGGGCGTCCGCATCATCGACGGGTTCACGACGCTCGCACGCGGTCAGCGTGTCGGACTGTTCGCCGGGTCCGGTGTCGGCAAGTCGACCCTGCTCGGGATGATGGCCCGGGGCGCCGAGGCCGATCACGTCGTGGTGTGTCTCGTCGGCGAACGAGGCCGGGAGGTCCGCGAGTTCATCGAGGACGACCTCGGTCCGGAGGCTGCGAAGCGAGCCACGATCGTGGTCGCGACGTCCGACCAGCCGGCCCTGGTCCGCACCCGGGCGGTCAAGTACGCCACGGCGATCGCCGAGCATCTCGCCGACCGCGGCAGCGACGTGCTGTTCCTGTGTGACTCGCTCACGCGCTTCGCCCTGGCCCAGCGCGAGGTCGGGCTGGCCGCAGGCGAGCCGCCCACCGCCCGCGGCTTCACCCCGTCGGTGTTCGCGGCGCTGCCCAAGCTGCTGGAACGAACCGGGCCCCGGCCGAACGGCACCATCACTGCGGTGTACACCGTGCTCGTCGATGGCGACGACCACAACGATCCGATCGCCGACTCGGTTCGAGGCATCCTCGACGGCCACATCGTGCTCGAACGTCGTCTCGCCCAGGCCGGTCGGTACCCGGCGGTCGATCCGCTCCATTCGGTGTCCCGCCTCGCCACCAAGGTGCTCGCTCCCGAACAGCTCGCCCTCGTCGCCGAGGCGCGCAAGGCGCTCGCCGCCGCGGAGTCGGTTCGCGACCTCGTCGAAGTCGGCGCCTACGTGACGGGCACCAATCCCGATGCCGACCGCGGCCTCGAGCTCGCGCCCGCGCTCATCGAGTTCTGCCGGCAGGACGTCGACGAAGTGTCGCCGTTCGGTGCGACCTTCGACGCGTTGTCGCGAGCCCTCGGCAACCGAGGCACCCGATCGTGAGCGGTCGCGGTGAGGTCGTCGTGCGGGTGCGGAAGCTCGCCGAGAACACCGTTGCGATGGAAGCGGCGCGCGCTGCGTCGATCGCCAACGCGGCGCGCGACGCCGCCGAGCTCGCGGATCGGCGTACCCGCGAACACCCGCTGCGGCGCGGCGCGGGCCGGATGAACGCCGACCAGCTCATCGTGGCGGCGGGAGCCGGTGCTGCGCTCCGGGAATCGGCCGCGGTCGCGGCCAAGGAGGCAGCGAGAGCGCGGGCTGCCGCCGACGAGGTCGCTCGCCGACTGGCCCAGGTCAGCGCGGAGCGCCAAGCCGCCGAACGCTTCCTCGAGCGACGCGAGGCCGCGGACGCGATCGAGCGGGCGCGCAAGGATCAACGGAGCCTCGACGAGTCGGGCCTCGCGACCTGGGGGTTGGAATGAGCTCGATGCCGTCGTCGGTCTCGAACGTGCTCTCGCGCATCGCGTCGTTCCAATCCGTTCCGGCCGGAGCAGCGCCCTTCCAGGCGAAGTTCAGCGCCGCCCTGCAACAGCGGGGCGCGACGATCGCCGCGGCCAGGGTCGCCGAAGCCTCCCAGAACGTGCTCGCCGACGCGACCGGCGTCGGCACCGCGGACTCCACGTCCGTGCTCGGGACCACCGCGCTCGGCGGTTCGGCGCCGACCGATGCGCCGACCGGTTCGAGCGATGTCGCCGCGGCGGCACCGGACGGGAACTGGCGCGCTCGGCTGCCTGCCGCTGGACTGCCCTACGCCGACCTGATCGAGGAGACCGCGGCGCGCCACGGCCTCCAGCCGGAGTTCCTCGCCGCGGCCCTCTGGACCGAATCGAGTTTCAACCCGTCGGTGGTGTCGGAAGCGGGCGCGATCGGACTCGGCCAGCTCATGCCGGCGACCGCTGCCTGGCTGGGCGTCGATCCGTGGAACCCCGCCCAGAACATGGAGGGCGCGGCGACCTACTACCGGAATCTCATCGACCGCTTCAGCGGCGACGAGTCGCTCGGCGTGGCGTCGTACTTCGCCGGGCCTGGTGCGGTCGGTCGGGCGGGTGCCATCCCCACTTCCCGGGCACAGAACTACGTCGACAAGGTGCTCGGCCGACGGGACTTCCTGCTCGGTGTGCGCCCGACGGCTCCCTGAGCCGGCGAGCCCTGGAGTCCGAGGTCAGGGACGCCGGGCGACGACGACGGCGGCCGGGAGCCGGTACTCCGGGCGGCGACGATCACCGGCCGAGACGTAGGGCGTGCGAATCCAGCGGAACGGCTCCAGCCCCGCCTGCGGCAGCACGACGTCGATCAGCGCGCCGAGATCCGCTTCGAGCAGCTGTCCCCGCAGCGGGAGCGGTCGACGCGGTCGCATCGGCAACGAGCCGGCGTAGCGCCACGGGTCGTAGGGGAGCGGCATCGACACGATCAGGGTCCCGCCCGGGCGGCAGTGACGGACCGCGGCCCGCAGGAGCACGCCGGGGTCGTCGCACCGATCGAGGACGTTCAGCAACGCCACGGTGTCGAACCGCTCGCCGGGGAGATCCCGGCGGGCGAGGTCGGTGTGGTGGGCCTCGAACCCTCGGCGGCGCAGCCGCGACACCATCGGTCGCGAGACGTCGGTCGCCACGACCTCGTCGAAGAGCGGGGCGAGCTGACGGGTCACGTCGCCGGCGGCGGCACCGATGTCGAGCAATCGACCGCCGGTGCGTTCGGTGAGCAACAGCTCCCAGTGCTCGGTGTCCAGCAGATACAGCGGATACGTACCGAACAGGCCGTTGAGCGAAGTCGGAACAGAACGGTCGGAGCAGTCGGCGGGCGAACCAGGTCGCCGCCGAGGGCCGATGGCACGACCCGAGGAAGTCGGCGATGTCCCGTTCCGTGGGACACGCCGGGTCGATGTCGAGCACGTCCGGCCGCTCTGGCGTCATGGCATCGACCGTGGAGGCTCTCGATGGCCCACGGCCCAGAACCTTGAATGCCACGCACCGCGTGCCGATCTTGACAACGCACGGAAGCGACCGAACCGCCACGGATGGCGATCCCGGCCAGGACTCATCCGAGTCGCTCACACCGTGAACTGAGGTGAACGATGATCGATGCCATCGATGCGAAGGTGACCGTCGGGCCACGAGCTCGCGCCGCGACCTCGGGCAGCAGGTCCTTCGGTCATGAGCTCGACGCCGCGCTCGGTGCCCGTCGAACTCCAGCTCGAGTCTCGACGGACCCCGCCGGTCGGCCCCTGGCCCAGCCCACGGCCGAGTGCGCCGAACCGGCCCCGGACGAGGTGGCAGACGAGGTCGAGACGAGCGAGGCGGGCGTCCCTTCGCCGTCCGACGAGCAGCCCTCCGCCGTCGACCCGGCGTCCGATGACCCCACGATCACCGAGGGCGCAGCGGTGGCTGCCGATCACGAGACCGACGCCGACCTCGATGAGGACCCGGCCGATCTCGCCGTCGACCCCGCGTCCGACGAATCCGTGGCCAGTGCCCTGCTCGCGAGCGCGACGGTGGGTGGGACCGGCACGAATCTCGCGACCCAGACCGCGGTCGACTCCACCGATCCGGTGCTTCCCGGTTCGACACCGGCGTCCCCCGGTGTCGCCGGACCTTCGTCGTCCGCTGCGGTCTCGACGTCCGATGAGCAGGCCGGCGACGGAGCGGGGGCAGTTCGCGGGCCGGACGGCTCGCCCCGCCCGACGTCCACGACCGCTACGTCGAGTCCTGGGGCAGCGCAGGCCGTTCCCGCCGGCGCCGGAATGGACGACACGGCGGACGCGACCGACGCAACGGACCCCTCGGCGTCGTCGGACGGCACAGCCGCCGCAGGTGCGGCGAACACCGTCCCCGTCACCCCATCGTCTCCGCCCCAGATGCCCGAGTCGGCTCCAGAGACCGGTGACGCTTCGATCGCCGCGACGCCCCAGACTGCCGGCGCGTCGTCGCCGAGCTCCGATCCCGCCGGTAGCGCCGACCGAGACGGCGACGGCGGCGACGAACGGTCCTCGGAAGAACGTGACGTGTCGAGCACCGCTCGCTCCGCACGGTCGACCGTCGCCGCCCACGACGCCGGGATCGACCACGGCGGCATCCAACCGACGCCGTCGGGTGACGCCGCGCCGACCCCTTCGGCGGCGGGCACCGCGGCGCCGACCGCCGCTGCTCCGACACCCGGTGCGGCGAACGTCCTGCGCTCGGAGAACATCCGGATCCTTCGTGAAGCCGCTCCCAACCGGGAGCTCCAGCGACTCGCCGTCGATCTCGACGGCGCCCGCGTCTCGGTCTCGTTCGCCCGCAACGAGGCTCGCGTGAACGTCCTGTCGGATCCCGGGAGCCGCCTGGCGGGCTCGTGGGCCGACGACGTCGCTCGCACCCTCACGACCACGCTCAACCAGTCGGAGCAGTCCGGCGCATTTCGCCGAGATGGTGAACGGCGCCGTTCGGGCCGACATGTTCCGGTCGAGGACGAGCCGGACTCGTCGTCGGCGTTCTCCTCCCGCCTCGGCTCGATCGAAGGAAGCTGATCCATGGCCACCCCTGTCACCTCGGCAACGTCGGCTACGGCCGCGGCCACCGGATCCTCCGCCGACATCTTCGGCGGGATGGGTCCCGACATGTTCCTGAAGCTGCTCGTGGCGCAGTTGCAGTACCAGAACCCGATGAACCCGTCCGATCCGAGCGCCATGCTCGGCCAGGTCGCCACGTACGCACAGGTCGAAGCGCTCAACAAGCTCCAGGTGCTCCAGTCGCAGGGCAACGCGCTCAGCGAGGTCTCCCAGGCCACCGACCTCATCGGCAGTGAGGTGACCGCGCAAGGGCCCGCCGGCGAAGTGTCCGGCACGGTCACCGCGGCCAGGTTCACCGACGCCGGGCCGATCCTGGTGCTCGACTCGGGGGCCGAGGTCAGCCTCTCGTCGATCGCGTCGATCGGCGGGTCGAGCGCCGCCCCGGCGGCGACGTCCGGCACCAGCACCGGCTCGTCCGGCACGACCGGCTCGACCGGCGAGACCGCGGCCACCTCGACGACCGGGACCACCGCGACGAGGAGCACTTCCTCGGCGGCCGACAGCACGGCCACCCCCGACACCGCCACCCCCGACTCGGCCACGACCGACAACCCCACGACCGACAACACCACCCCTGATACCAGCACCAGCGCTCCCACCGACACCAGCGACGAGACGGCGACCCCGGCGACCAGCCAGGCGTCCCAGATGCTCGCCGGTGCCATGGCTCGCTCAAACGCCGCCGATGCGGCCTGACCCCACTCTGCGGCTCATTCACGCCCCGTCCTAGGAGGACACTTCCCGATGCTCCGTTCCCTCTTCGCGTCGATCAGCGGCCTGCGCGCCCACCAGACGATGATGGACGTCACGGCGAACAACATCGCCAACGTCAACACCCAGGGCTTCAAGTCAGGTCGCGCGATCTTCTCCGACGCCCTCGCCCAGACCATCCGCGGCGGCGGTATCCCGACCGACGGCTCCGGCAGCACCAACCCGATGCAGGTCGGCCTCGGCACTCGCGTCGCCGCGGTGAACACCAACTTCACCCAGGGCAGCCTGCAGCTGACCGGTCGCACCACCGACCTCGCCATCCAAGGTGACGGGTTCTTCGTCGTCGAACGAGGCGACGTGCAGCTGCTCACCCGCGACGGCGCCTTCAACTGGGATGCCAACGGCGAGCTCGTCACGTCCGGCGGTGCCAAGGTCATGGGCTGGCAGGTCGATCCCGACACCGGCGAGCTGAACGTGACCGACACGCCCGGCGTGCTCAGCGTGCCGACCGGTGTGCTCCCGCCCACGCCCACCAGCACGATGACGCTCGGCGGCAACATCAAGGCCGGCATCGCCGACGGCGACACCGTGGTCACGACGGTGACCGTCTACAACACCCTCGGCACGGCGTTCGACCTCAAGGCGACGATGACCAAGACCGGTCAGGGCACCTTCGACGTCTCGTTCACCACGCCGGATCCCGACGACCCGACGACCGAGATCGAGCTCGACTCGACGAGCATCGAGTTCGACGAGTTCGGGGCGCTGGTCGATCCGGTCGATCCGGCCTCGTTCGACATGACCGGCATCGTGCTGGGCGACGGCACCGATCAGGACATCACCGTCAACTTCGGATCCCCGCTCCACGCCCTGACCTCGTTCGACCAGGCGTCGACGATGGACGTCCCGGTCCGCGACGGTGCGGCCGGTGCGGAGCTGTTCCAGGTCAACTTCGGGACCGACGGTTCGATCACCGCCCAGTACACGAACGGCGACAGCCGGATCGTCGGCATGGTGGCGATCGGAACGGTGACCAACCCCGAGGGCCTGCAGAAGATGGCCGACAACCTGTACTCCACCACGCTGACCTCCGGTGACCCGACGTTCGGGGCGGCCGGCACCGGCGAGTACGGAACCGTCGCTCCCGGTTCGCTCGAGGGATCGAACGTCGACCTGGCGAACGAGTTCACCAATCTCGTGCTCGCTCAGCGTGGCTTCCAGGCCAACACCCGAGTCATCACGACGTCGGACGAGATGCTCGCCGATCTGGTGAACGTCAAGCGGTGATCCCCGTCTGAGCTGATCTGCTCCGCTGCACCCACCGAGCGCGGCCGAGCACCGCCCGGACGTGGACGGGGAGCGGTCGCAACCGCTCCCCGTTCTCGCGTCTGGGTCCTTGAAGGAACGGCCCGATGTGCCGATCCAACCCGAGAGGCCTCACGGCCCCTTGGTCTCCGCCAACCCGATCGAGGAATCAAGATGATCTGCCTACATCGAATCCGTGGCGAGGAGCTGTGGATCAACCCGGACCTCGTGGTGTTCTGCGAACACAACGGGCACGACACCGTCATCACGCTCGCCGACGGCAACCGTGTGACCGTGGCCGAGCCCGTCGAGGAGGTGGCGGCCAACATCATGCAGTTCCGTGCCTCGGTGCTGGCGGCCGCGGAGAACCTCGGAACCATCTTCTCGCACGCCGACCGGTCCGTGACGAGCATGCGCAAGCGCGGAGGAGCGTGACCCCATGTTGATGCCCGTAGGCATGTTGTTGGCCTTTGCCTTCATGAACATCGCCAACATCATGGAAGGCGGTAACCCCGCCCATCTGTTCGGTATCCCGGCCCTCATCCTGGTGCTCGGTGGGACGATCATGACCGTCGCCACCACCCACACACCGGGCGAGGTCCTGAAGATGCCGACCCTCGTCATCAAGGGATTCAAGAACCCACCGAATCTCTCCAAGACGATCGAGCAGATCAACGAACTCGCCGACGTCGCTCGAAAAGACGGAGCGCTCGCCCTGGAGGCGAAGATGAACGAGGTCGAGGACCCGTTCTTGAAGCAGGCGATCACCCTGCTGGTCGACGGTGCCGACGAGCACCGCATCCGTGACGAGCTCGACGGCGCGATCAACGCCATGAGCGAGCGGCATTCGCGCAACATCTCGATGTTCCAGCGGGCCGAGGCCCTGGCCCCCGGCTTCGGCCTGATGGGGACCACGATGGGCCTGATCCACATGCTCGGCCTGCTCGACCATCCCGAAGAGATCGGTCACCTCCTCGCCGCCGCCATGATCGCCACCCTGTACGGCCTGGTGACCGCGAACGTGCTGTGGGCCCCGGTGGCCGCCAAGCTGAGCCGACTCCACGAGAACGAGGTCTTCGAGAAGGACCTCATGGTCGAAGGGGTCTGCGCCATGTTGCACGGCTACTCCAGCCGGGCGATGACCGAGAAGCTCGAGGCCTGGTTGCCGCCGTCCCAGCGAGGCCAGAAGGCGGCCTGATGAGTGGGCACGGCAAGCGCGGCCGCGGCGGCGGACACGGGGGTGGTGGCGGCGGCCACGGTGGCTGGCTGGTCACCTACGCCGACCTGCTGACCCTGTTGATGGTGCTCTTCCTCGTGCTGTGGGTCATCTCCCAGCTCGACCTGAAGAAGTTCGAGAACTTCAAAGAGGGACTGGGCGACTTCGGCAACCCGGCGGCCGAGGCCGCGGCGTCCGATTCGACCGACAGCACCTCGACGAGCAGCGGGACGGGGCTCGAGGGCGCCGGCACCGGCACCGATCCGATCGTGCCGATGATCACCTCGACGGGCGAGCTCACGACCGAGGGGCTCAACCAACTCGAGACGAGCATCGAAGAGGCCGTCACCATGGCCGGCTTGCCGGACATCATCTCGGTGACGTCCGAGGACCGCGGCCTCGTGATCTCGGTGTCGAGCGACGACGTGTTGTTCGCTCCGGGACAGGCCAACCTCAGCCCGGCCTCGGCCAACGTGATCGGGATCATCGCCCCGGCGTTGGCGGGCTTCAACAACCACATCCTCGTCGAGGGACACACGGACAAGCGACCGCTGGCCCGGGCCGGGTACGACAACTGGGACCTCTCGGTGGACCGGGCGGGCAGCGTGGTCAAGTTGCTCCGCGACCAGTTCGGCCTGGATCCGATGAAGCTGTCCGCCGCCGGCTACGGCGAGATGCATCCCCTCGATCCCGCCGACACCGAGGAGGCCTACGCGATGAACCGTCGGGTCGAGATCGTGGTGCTGGCCGGCACCGAGGTCGCCACCGACCCGCGACCGACGAGGCCGCACCGACGGACGAGGCTGCGCTGACGGACGAGACGGGCGGCATCGACGCGACCGACGGAACCGAGGCGACGACCGACACCGTCGCCGACGACTTCTGGGACGAGGACACCGGCACGACGAACGACACCGGCACGACGAACGACGCCGGCACGACCAACGACGCCGGTACCGGCGGCTGAGCGGTCCGATCGAGTCGGCTGCCGCGCAGCCGACTCCAGTCAGCTTGAGGAATGCCAGAAGGTGTGGGCCAGGACTTCGGTTCGGCCCACATCTCGCGTTCGGGCGTACGGCCCGACGCCGCATGCCGGAGACGACGATGACCGACACCGCACAACGCACCGACGACCAGTGGGAACGCTGCGACTTTCGCCGCCCGAGCAAGCTCGGTCGAGAGCAGGTTCGATCCCTCGATCTGTTCCATGACACCTTCGCCCGGCGCCTGAGCGCGAGCATCGGTGCCGTCGCCCGAGCCAACGCGACGGTCGAGATCGCTCGTGTGTCCCAGCTGACGTGGGACGAGTACGTCCGCACGCTGCCCGCCTTCACCTTCCTCGCCACCGCATCGGTCCGTCCGCTGCAGGGCGACGCGCTCATCGAGGTCGACACACCGCTCGCGCTCGGGATGGCGAACCGCCTCCTCGGCGGCGCCGGCCGGATCGAGCCGCCTCGGCGCCCGACGGAACTCGAGGTGCCGCCGTTGCGGCGCATCGGCGTCTCCGCCATCGAGGCGCTGGGTGACGCGCTCTCGCAGTTCGTTCCCGTGACGTCGGAGATCACCTCGATCGACCTCAGCCCCCAGCTCGTGAGCATCTCGTCGCAGTCGCAGATCGTGTTGGTCTTGACCTACTCGCTCGCGATCCAAGGGACCGAGCTGCTCGGTGACATCTCGGTCGTCATCTCGCTGTCGACGATGACACCGCTGCTCGAGAAGCTGGCGTCGCACAACGCCGACCGCACCGCCGGCGATGGGAACACCCGAGTGATGGACGGCGTGATCCGCACGATCCCGCTCTTCGTCGAGGCCCGCCTGGAGCCCACCTTCCTCCCGGCCTCCGCCATCGCAGGACTCAAGGTCGGCGATGTGATCGTCCTCGATCACCGCCTCACCGAACCGGCGACCGTCGCCGTTGCGGGACGCAGCCTGTTCCGAGGACACATCGGTCGACGGGGCTCGCGCCTGGCGCTCGCCGTGACCGACGACCCATTCCCGGCGGGTGCCGGGCCGGGCCTTCTTGACGGCCCCCAGAGTGAAGCTGAACACGGGTTCGACACCGATGACGGCGCGAACCCTTCCGACGAAGCGAGGGAGCAAGATGCTCGAGTCCCCGACACCAGCACCGGCTGAGTTCACACCGCTGGGCGAGGGCGCGCGACCGGGACCGGCCGCCGGTCTCGACGTGATCGCCGGCGTCCAGCTCGAGATCGTCGTGGCGCTCGGTCGCTCACGCATGGCCGTGCAGGAACTGCTCCAGCTCCAGGCGGGCTCGATCATCGAGATCGGGCAGGCCGGCGGACTGGTCGAAGTGCTCGCCAACGGGTCATTGGTGGCCCGGGGCGAAGTCGTCGTGGTCGGTGACGACCTCGGCGTCAGGATCGCCGAGATCCTCCCCGTCAGGCAGTGACATGTACCGCCTGATCATCGTGACCCTCGCCCTGGCGGTGGTGGCGGTGATGGTCAGGAAGCGGACCGGAGGCGCGATGCGCCCGGAACGCCTGCGCGCCACGGCGCGCCTCCAACCTGTCCCGCACCGCGACGATCGTCGTCGTCGAGATCGAGGGACGCCGTCTCCTGCTCGGTGCGGAGCCCAAGGCGTCTCCCTGCTCACCGAGCTCTCGCCCGTCGACGACGTCTCCCCGCAGAAGCCGTCCGAGCTCCCGTCGTCGCCGACGACGACCGTTCGATCATCGAACGCGCCCGCCGGGCGACCACCCGCACGCTCGACCCGCTCGTGCTCCAACCCGCCGTGGACACCGACGTGCCCGCCGAGGCACAGGTCGGCTGATGCGCCGCTCCCGGTACCTGCTCGTCCTCGTTTTCGTCACCCTGACCTTCGGCGTCGGGGTCCTCGGCGCGCCGTCGCCGGCGCGAGCCCAGGACGCCGGCACCGGGAGCACCTCCACGCAGACCGGGACCGGCGGTTCGACCGAGACCGGTCCGGTCGGTCCGGACATCACCGTGCCGTCGATCGCTCCGGTCGACACCATCGAGACGCCGACCGTCAGCGACACCTCGAGCACCGATCCCACCTTCACCCTCGCCGCGCCCGAGAACGCGAGCAGCTCGGTCGTGCTCGTCGTCCTCGTCACCCTCATCTCGGTCGTGCCGGGTCTGCTCCTGCTGACCACGACCTTCCCCGGTTCCTGATCGTGCTCGGCCTGACCCGCCAGGCGCTCGGTCTGAACACCTCGCCGCCGAACCAGGTGCTCGCCGGCCTCGCCGCGTTCTTGACCCTGTTCGTGATGGGCCCGACGTTCTCGACCATCAACGAGGTCGCCATCCAGCCGGCGTCGAAGGGCGAGATCACGACGAGCGAGGCGCTCGAGGCGGGCTGGGCACCGATGCGCGACTTCATGCTCGATCGCACCCGCACGTCCGACATGGAGATGCTCTTCAACCTGGTCGACGAGACGCCTCCGGAAGCCGTCGAGGACCTCAGCCCGCGCTTCGTGATCCCGGCGTTCATCCTCTCGGAGCTGCGGACGGCCTTCATGATCGGGTTCCTGATCTGGATCCCGTTCCTGTTGATCGACCTGATCGTCTCCAGCCTCCTGGCCGCGCTCGGCATGATGATGATGCCGCCGGTCGTCGTGTCGTTGCCGGTGAAGCTGGCCCTGTTCGTCCTCGTCGACGGCTGGGCGCTCGTCGCCGGTTCCCTCTTGAGATCGGCGGGTTGACGATGAACGACGCTCAGATCATCGACGTCTTTCGCCGTATGGCGCTCGCGGGCGTCAAGGTGGCCGGTCCCGTCCTCGCGGTGATCCTCGTGATCGGTGTGGTGGTCAGCATCCTGCAGACGATCACCCAGATCCAGGAACAGGCGATCGTGTTCGTCCTGAAGTTCGCCGCCGTCGGGATCATCCTGGTGGTGATGGGGCCCTGGATGCTCCAGGTGCTGTCCTCGCTCGTCTACGAGCTGTGGTCGACCATCCCGGAGATCGAGTGATGGCGATGCAGCTCGACCTCTCGGTCGACTGGGCCCTCGGACTGAGCCTCGCCGTCGCTCGATCGAGCGCGTTCATCGGGCTGTGCCCGTGGGTCCCGCGCACGATTCCCTCGATGGGGCGTACCTCGCTGGCGCTGGCGCTCGGCCTGTTCATCGCCGGCCCGATCGGCCTGTCGGTCGACGCGTCGACCGGCGACCTGCTGACCGCCGCGTTCGTGAACGTGTCGCTCGGCGCGCTGCTCGGATGGATGATCGGGATCCCGCTGCAGGCCTTCCAGGTCGCGGGCGGCGTGATCGACGCCGCCAGCGGCATCTCGATGGGATCGGTCTTCGACCCCGACGCCGGCACCTCGCCGGGCCCGATCTCTCGGGCCTACACCCTGACCGCCCAGGCGTTGCTCATCGGTGGGGGAGGGCTCCTCGTCCTCACCCAGGTGTTGTGGTTCTCGACCCAGGTGATCGCGCTCGACGGCCGGCTCGGATCGATGGCCGGCGTCTCCGATGCGGCCATCGACACCGTCAACCGGCTGATGGCCCAAGGCCTCCAGATCGCCCTGCCGATCGTGGCGGTGCTCTTCCTCGGGGAGTTGGCGTTCGGACTCCTGAACCGCCTCGCGCCCCAGTTCAACATGTTCCTGATCGGCGTTCCGCTCAAGACGCTGCTCACCCTGTCCATGCTCGGGACGGCAGCGACGGTCTTTCCCCGTCACGTCGACCGACTCGTCTCCACCGGCACCGAGACGGTGCTGCAGCTCCTCGGGGGGTGAGCGAGTTCGATGGCCAAGCGTGACGGACGCACAGAACAGGCGACACCACGCCGCAAGCGAGAAGCGCGGCGCGACGGGAACCTGCCCCGCTCGAAAGAGGCATCGAGTCTCGCGGTCCTCGCCGCGGCGTTGATCGTGCTCGTGATCACCGCACCCAGCGCCATCCGGACGACCGAAGCCCAGGTTCGCTTCTGGCTCTCGAGCGCCGGTTCGACCGGGGGAGCGCTGCGCTTCGACTGGGTGACGTCGTCGGCCACCACCATGACGCTGGCCTGGTCACCGATGATCCTCGCCGCGGTCGTGGCCGGGATCGGCGTCCAGGTCGCCCAGGCCGGGCTCGTCCTCGCGCCCAAGTCGGCCAAGCCGACGTTGAAGAACCTCTCGTGGACCAGGGGACTTCGCCAGCTCAGTCCCAAAGAAGCGGGCATGACGCTCCTGCGCAGCACCCTGAAGGTCACCGTCGTCGGGCTCGCCCTCGTCGGTCCCATCCAGGCCCTCCAGGACTCGGTCCTCAGCGATGCCGACCTCCCGCACGTGGCGAGCGAGGTGTGGAAGGCGTTCGAGGCGGTGGCCTGGCGGGTCGTGCTCGGCTCGGTGATCATCGCCGGCCTCGACTTCCTCTACACCAAGCAGAAGTGGAAGCGGGACCTCATGATGACCCGTCAGGAAGTCATCGACGAGTCGAAGATGACCGAAGGCGACCCCCACATGAAGGCGGCTCGGAAGCGACGCGGGATGGAGTTGCGCCGCCGGTCGGGGCTGCCCTCGATCGCCGAGGCCGACGTCGTGGTGACCAACCCGACCCACTTCGCCGTCGCCCTCGCCTACGTCGACGGGTCTCCCGCGCCACAGGTGGTCGGCAAGGGCACCGACGAGGCGGCCAAGAAGATCCGGAAGACCGCGACCCGCAACGGGGTGCCGATCATCGAGAACCGTCCCCTCGCCCGAGCGCTGTACCGCCAGGTGAAGGTCGGGGGCTACGTGCCGGAGAAGTTCTTCGACGAGGTCATCAAGGTCCTCGTGGCCGCGTATTGGCGTCGTGGAAAATTTCCGGCCTCGATGCGCGCTTCGGCCCCCAACGTCTCTGTCGACACATCCGCCACGCATGACCGAGGTGCCTCGTGAACCGCGCCCATCTCGTGCTCCCCACCTTGATCGTGGGGGTGATCATCTGCCTCATCGTCCCGGTCCCGACCGCGATCCTCGACGTGCTCCTCGCCGTCAACATCGTGACAGGTCTGGTCACGTTGTCGTCGGTGCTGAACGTCCCGGATCCGGTCAACTTCTCGTCGTACCCGTCGCTGCTCCTCGTCACGACCACGGCGCGAGTGGCGCTGACGGTCTCGACGACCCGGTCGATCCTGTTGCACGCCAAGGCCGGTCAGGTCGTGGAGACCTTCGGCCGAGTGGTCGTCGGCTCCAACGTCGTGGTCGGTCTGGTCATCTTCCTCGTGCTCACGATCATCAACCTGATGGTGATCACGAAGGGCTCGAACGCGCTTCGGAAGTCGCGGCTCGCTTCAGCTTGGACGCCATGCCGGGCAAGCAGATGGCCGTCGACTCCGACCTCGCCGCCGGCCTGCTCGACGAGCGGGGAGCTCGCGCCGCAACGCGAACGGATCGCCAAGGAGTCCGACTTCTACGGTGCCATGGACGGGGCCGTGAAGTTCGTGAAGGGCGATGCGATCGCCGGTCTCATCGTCGTGTTCGTGAACCTGATCGGTGGCTTCACGATCGGTGTCGTGAGCTACAAGATGCCGGTCGGCGAAGCGGCTCAGACCTACGCGCTGTTGACCGTCGGCGACGGGCTCGTCGCCCAGCTCCCGGCGCTCCTGTATGCGCTCGCGACCGGCATGCTCGTCAACCGGGTGAAGGGCGAGATCCCCAACCTCGGCAGGGAACTCGGGTCGCAGCTCGCCTCCAGCCCCTTGACCCTGCGCACGGCCGGGGCGGGTGCGCTCGCCGTCGCCTTCATCCCGGGCATGCCGAAGATCCCCTTCTTCGGGCTCGCCGGACTGCTGTTCCTCCTCGCCAGCCGGATGGTGGCGTCGGAGAAGGCCACCGCGGAAGAGGTGGAGACCGACGTCTCGATCACCACCGATCCCGACGATCCAGAGGTCCTGATCGCCCGGATGCGGACCGAGCCACTCGAGTTGCGCCTCGCCTACGACTGCACCGATCTCGTGGCGGGTGGCGACCTGCTCCCGAGAATCCGGGAGCTCCGTCGCCAGCTGGCGACGGAACTCGGATTCGTCCTTCCCCATGTGGTCACGAGCGAGGACGCCACGCTGGCGCCCGGCGAGTATCGGATCGCCGTGTGGGGCGTGGACGTCGGCTCCGGTCGGGTTCCGCAGGGGCCGTGCTCGCCCTTCCGGATCCGTCGATGTTCGACGAGGCGCCGCTCGCAACCCTCGGCGAGCGGGTCGTCGAAGCCGGTGTTCGGGCTCACGGGCTACTGGATTCCCGAATCGGACCGGGGGACGGCCGGCCGCCGGCGCCACGCTCGTGCCGTTCGGCGGCGATCGTCACCCACGTCGCCGAACTCGCTCGGCGCTATGCACCCGATCTGCTGTCACGCCAGCACGTCGCCGATCTCGTCGACTCGCTCCGCCACGACCAGCCGCTGCTCGCCAACGAGATCGGTCAGGACCGGATCCCGATGGCGATGCTGCACCAGGTGTTGCGCTCGTTGCTGTCCGAACGGGTCGCCATTCGCGATCTCCCCCGGATCGTCGAGGCGCTCTCGACGGCCGGCACCGAGGCCCGGAGCCCCGAGGCGCTGGCCGACGAGTGCCCGCCGTGCTCGGCGCTCAGATCGCGGCGACCGTCGCCCCGAACCAATCGGTGGCCGCCATCCTCCTCGTGCCCGAGCTGGAAGGGAAGCTGATGACCGCGATCCGTGAGGTCGACGGTGCCGCCCACCTCGCGCTCGATCCCGAGATGCTCGAGGCACTCCGGGACGCGATCCGCTCGGCGTGGGAACGCCTGGCCGGCGGCGACCCCGTGGTGATGGTGTGCGCTCCGGCGCTGCGCCGCCCGATCGCTCGCGTGCTGTCGTCGGCCGACATCGAGCTCCCCGTGTTCGCCTATCGCGAGCTCCGCGCCACCCTGACGATCTCGGTCACCGAAGTCGTCGGAGCATGAGCACCGCTTCCCCATCTCACGGCGAGTGGGTCATTCGTCTGGTTCGTTGCCCGACCGTTGAGGGAGCCGGGCCATCGGGTCCCCGAAGCCTGCAGAGTCCGGTCCGGAGGTTGTGGACATGAGCAAGTCGTACCCGGTCATCGAGCACTCGGGCGATCGGATCGTGGTGCTCGCACGGAGTGCCGAAGAGGCGCATGGCGCGGCCGTCGAAGAACTCGGCGCCACCTGCACCGTCGTCTCGGTCGAGCGTGTTCGAAGCGGCGGCCTCGGTGGATTCTTCGCCACCGAACTGGTCCGGCTCGTCGCCACCTCGAAGCACGTTGCGACGGCGGCATCGATCGGCCTGGCGGCGCCGGAACAGCGCCCGGCGGACTTCGCGAGCGCCGAGGCGCTGCTGAGCGCGCTCCCCTCGTCGGGCCAGTTCGGCAGTCGCTTGCGCGCCGAGCTCGCCGACCTGACCGCTCGTGGCGTGCAGAGCGCCGAGGACGTGTTCGCCGAGACGGGCCTGCGTCCCGCCACGCCGATCGAGTCGCCGGAGCCGGCGGCGCCGTGAGGCGCCGGTCGATCCGCTGGAGCACATCCCGGTGCGGATGCCGCCCGAGCCGACGAAGGAGGTGCGCCCTGGGGTGCCGCGTTCGGTCGAACGTCCCGTGGCGGCTCCCGAGCCGGCGCCGGCGCCGGCGACCGACACCGACTTCGACGACTGGGCTCCCGCGTTCCGCGAAGCCCTCGCCGCACTCGAGCAGGACGACGTGGCGGCGGTCCAGCAGGCCGCCGACGGCGGCGGGCGCGTGGTTCGAGACCCGGGCCGCCGACATCGCCCACGAGGAGTTCGGCTCGGAGCCGGCCCTTCGAGTGGGGTGCCGAGCTCGAATGGGCCGACGGACCAGCGACCTCCGACCCGACGTCGCCCACCGAGCCACCGAGCCGATCGCACGCCGCGACCACGCTCGACGACGCAACGGTCGGATTCCTCTTCGACGAACGGCCCCGCACCCGGCGGGCCGAACTGATCTTCGGCCTGCGTGAGGCGGCGGCATCCCCGGACGACCCCCAACCCATCGCACCGGTGGTCGAGACCACGGCGGCCGAGCTCTCGGTCGACCTGCCGATCGAGACACCCGCCGAGGCGCCGGTGGAGACACCGGTCGACGTCGGTCGATACGTCGGTCGAGACACCGGTCGAGACTCCGGCCGAACCCGGCGCCGAGGCGATCGCCGCCGCGGTCGAGGTCGCTCCGGAGGCCGTCGAGGCCGTGTTGGCGTCCGAGGAGGCGGTGGTGGCGGCCGAGGCGGCGGTGTTGGCGGCCGAGGCGGAGGAGGACGAGTTCTCGCTGATGGAGCCGATGCTCACGGAGCTCGCCGAATTCCAACTGCCTGCGTCCGAATCCGATCCGGTCATCGAGGCCCCGGCGTCCAGCGACGGCTCGAGCCCCAGCGGGGTTCCGGCTGCGGTCGACGTCCCGTCGCCCAGCGGGGTCCGTCCGCGCTCGAACTCCCGGCTCCCGTCGAGGCCGTGGCTCCGGCCGACCCCATCGTGCCGACCGACACCGCGGTGGCGGCCGAGCCGGGGAAGTGGTCCGCTCCGATGTTGCGCGCCTACGGCGTGCCGGACTCGCTCGTGCGCCAGTTCGAGCAGGCCCACGCCAGCGACGACACCGAGTGGATCGTGAACTTCATGCTCGGTGTTCGCCATCTGTGCGGCGCCCTGCCGGAGCGACCCGCCGTGATGGCCGGACCGCTCAGTGGCAATCTGGCCCGTCAGCTCGGCCATCCGTGCCGCAGCGCCACCGATCTCGCCGAACTCCACGGCGACGCCGCCGTGGCCGTCCCGAACGTGACGGCCTCCGCGCTGCGCACCGCCGGTCGCAGCCACAGCGTCCACGTCGTGATCGGCGGCCCTTGGCACCACCTGGTACCGGTCCGTCCGGACATCGTGAGCGCAGCCACCGAACACGAACTGCTCGAGGCGCTGCGCGTCGCCGATGCCTGGGGTGCGACCCTCGGCTGGACCCAGGTGGGCGATCGCTACGAGCGGATCGACCCGTATCTCCTCGCCGGTCGCATCCGCGACCTCCTCCCGGACCCGATCGCGCCGGGCGCGAACGAGACGACGGACGAACTGGTGCGCTGATGGCTGACGATCTCGATCCCGACGCGAGTTCCGAACTCGACGAGACCGGCGGCGGCGTGGACGTCGCCGAGCCGGCCGCCGCTCCGGCGTCCGCTTCCTCCGAGGACGGTCCGCCCGCGCTGGCCTTCTTCGAAGGCGACGTCACCGAGGCCGATCTCGTCATCCCCCTCGACGAGACCGACGTCATCTGTTGGGTGCCGTCACCCAAGCCCCCGGTGGTGGCGGCGCTCGAAGTCGCCGGACTCCAGCTCACCGGAGATGCCGACGGTGCCACCCACTGCGTGGTGTCCACCCGGCTGCCCCGGCACCGGATCAGCGAGTACGTCAGCCTTGCCCAGAGTCTCGGGACGCCGGTCGTCATCCTCGTCAACCCGGGTGGCGAAGCCTTGGCCATCGAGGCGTTGGCCGCCGGTGCCGACGTCGCGATCGCCGAGGGCGACCCGATCGCACTGCGCGCTCTCGCCGGCGACGAGCGGGCGATCGCGTCGCGCACCAACGCCATCCTCGAGGCCTACGAGGCCCGGATCGGGCGCCACCTCACGGGAAACGCCCGGCCGAGCGCGGCGTCGCTCGTCAGCCCGGTCACCGGCCTCCCGGCGTACGGCGCCCTCGCGGCGAAGATCGCCGCGCCGCCGCCCGAGACCGCACTGCCGAACCGCATCATCTCGTTCTCGCTGCCCGGTCTGGCCGACCCCTCTCGGCTGCGCATGAGCGCCGAGGCGGGAACCCTGCTCCATCGCCGGCTCGGTGCCCTGTTCAAGCACATCTGCATCGGTCACGGCGACCTGTTCGACCTCGGCGAGGGCTCGTTCGTCCTGATCTCGCCAGGCATGACCGAGTCCGAAGCGGTTCAGTTGGGCGAAGCGATCATCGACGTCGTGGCGTCCTACACGCCGGACTCCCATCTGCCGCTGCTGGTGGCGATCGGCCACGCCGGTCCCGAGTCGTCGACCGACCTGCCGACCCTCCGGGAACTCGCCGGTCGCGCCGAAGCAACCGCAGCCAAAGAGGAGCGTTCGTCCGTGCTCGGTGCCGGCGAGCTCGCCGGCCCATTGGCCACGGCCACCGAGCTCGAGGTCACGATGCGACTGGCCGAACTGGCCGAATCCCGCGTCGGTGGCCCGGCGCGTTCCACCGTTGCCCAACTCGCCAGCGACATCGCCGGCCGGCTCGGCTTCGAGGGCGAGGAACGGCTCCTCGTGCGGTTCTGCGCCCACGTCGCCAACGTCGGCAACGCGGTCGGTTCCACCCAGGCGCTGGCGCCGGAGGAACTCGCCGCCCGTGTCGTCGGGGCCACCGCCGGCCCGTTCGTCGCCGCTGCACTCCGCCACGTCACCGAACGTTGGGACGGCTCCGGGAAGCCCGACGGCCTCGCCGGTCCGTCGATCCCGGCCGCGGCCCGGATCGTCGCCGTCGCCGAGGCGCTCGCCACCGCGGACTCCGATCCGGCGATCGTCGAGGCCGGAGCCGGCACGTTGTTCGATCCGACCGTGGTCGCCGCCGCGGTCGAGGTGTTGCGCAAGCAGTGATCGAGCGGTGCCCCACGGGGTCACCACCACCGAGAAAGTCACCAGCACATGGAAGTCACCAGACATCTGGTTCGCGAAGGGATGCACATGACCAGTACTCCGATCGAGACCGAGATCTTCTCGCTCGCCGAGTGTCTCGCCGCCTACGCCACGCTCCTCGACGAGCTGGCCGAGCGGCTGCAGTTGCTCGGCGCCGCCCAGTACGGGCCGGCCGAGATGGTCGAGGCGGCGACGTCGGACGTCACCGGGCTGCTCGAGCGCCTCGAGGCCATGGACGGCCAGCGCTCGGGAGCCGTGACGAGGCTCGCCGAACACCTCGAACTCGACCCCACCGAGCTGAGGCTCGAAGACGTGATCGCCGCGGTGGTCACGACCCAGTCGCTCGAATTGACCGCCCAGCGGTGGCGGTTGCTCGCCGCGGCCCAGCGGGTCGAGCGGGAGTCGGCGGCCATCAGCCTTGAATTGGGGCATGCACTGGCCGATCTGCAGGAGGTGGAACGAATCGCCGTCGGGTCGGCAGGGACGTATGACTCGAACGGCGCGCACGCCCATGGTGGGCTGCGTCGGATCCGAGGAGTGGGCTGACCCATGTCGACATCATCGTTGTCGATCGCGATCAGCGCCCTGCGGGCGCATTCGCAAGCGATCGACGTCACGAGCCACAACATCGCCAACGCGGCCACGGAGGGCTACCGGCGCGAGCGGCTCGATCTGAAGCCGGGCTACCCGCGGTTCACGGCCATCGGCCCATTGGGCTCGGGGGTCGAGATCGCCGGGCTGTCGCAGGCGGCCGATCGACTCGCCGACGAGCGCGTGCGCCGATCGGGTGCGAGCCACGAGTTCTACACGACCCGGTCCCAGATCGGCTTCCTCGCCGAGGACGTCTTCGGGGAGCCGGACAACGGGATCAACACCGCGCTCGACACCCTGTTCGATTCGTTCGCGGCGTGGTCGACGACTCCGACCGACGCCGCGGCGCGAGCCCAGGTGCTGTCCGGACTGCAGAACTTCGCCGGCCGGGCCAACGACGTGCTGACCGGACTGGACGGGATCGACCTCGACGCCCACACCCGTCTCCACGCGCAGATCAAGGAGATCAATGCGCTGTCGGAACGGGTGGCCGAGATCAACACCTTCGCTCGTACCCCCGGTGGACTTCCCGCCGATCTGAACGACGAGCTCCAGCTGACCCTGGATCGGCTCTCCAACCTGGCCGGCGCCTCGGCCGAGACCCAGCCCGATGGCCGCATCCGCGTGACCATCAACGGTTGGGCGCTGGTGGACGCCGACCGGGCGACCGTGCTCCAGGTGCCCGACTCGCCGCCAGGCTCCGTGCTCCACCCGAGCGGTGACATCCAGCTCGGCGGTTCGGCGGGCGGCCTGCAGCAGGCGATCACCGGCGACATCGCCGGGTTCCGGGACAAGCTGGTCACCTTCGTGTCCGACATGGCCGACACCATGAACGAGATGCACGGTGAGGGCTACACGATGGAGGGCGACTTCGGCGGCGATCTGTTCGAGATCGTCGACAACCGGGTCAACGTGCTGGTTCAGGATCCGGCGGAGCTCGCGGCGTCGGCGGATCCGGACGGCCCGCTCGGTGCGACCGTCGCCGACAACCTGGCCCAGATGCGAAGCACGCTCGGCTCGGGATTTCGCGACGTCGTCACGAACGTCTCGAACCAGATCGCGTCGCTCGACCGATCTGCGACGACCGCGGCTGGAGTCCACGATGCCTCCGTCGCCGTCCGGGACTCCGTCCTCGGAGTCAACCTGGACGAGGAAATGACCAACTTGATCACCCAGCAGCGGGCCTATGAAGCCGCCGCTCGCGTGATCAGCATCGTCGACGAGATGATGCAGACCCTCTTGGCGATGTAACGACCATGGCTGCTGTGACCCGGCCCACGTTCTTGGGCAACAACCGACAGATCCAACACCGATTGACCGCGGCGTACGACAAGTTCAACAAGTCCGCGGACCAGGTCGCCTCCCAGAAGGCGTTCGTGCGGCCCTCCGACGATCCGGTCGCGGCGAGCCAGGCGTCGCTGCTCCAGGAGCGTCTCGATCACCTCGACGCCGTGGGGCGTTCGGCCGACGACGCGCTCGCTCGGCTGAACGTCACCGACGCCAAGCTGACCCAGATCGGCGACAGCTACAACCGCATCCGTGAGCTGATGCTCCAGGCGGCGAACGGCACGATGAGTTCGGACAGCCGTGGCGCGATCGCCTCGGAGCTCGCCCAGATCCGTGACGGCATCGTCGCGGTGGCCAACTCCGAGTACCTCGGCCTCCCGCTGTTCGCCGGACTGTCCGCAGACCCTGCGGTCGACGGCGAGCCGGGCGACTGGACCCTCCAGGGTGACGCCGACACCGGACGCATCGAGCGCCGGATCAGCCCGAGCGAGTCGATCCGTGTGAACGTCACGGCCGGGGAGCTGTTCGCCAACGACGACGGCGACCTGTTCAGCTTCCTCGATTCGATGATCGACGATCTGACGACCGGCGACGGCCAGGAGGTCGTCCAGGGCCTCGACACGATCGACGGCCTGCGGTCGACCCTCTTCGAGGCCCACGCCAGCATCGGCGCCGCCGCGAACCGAGCGGACACCGCCGTCAACCGCAATGCTGCGACGTCGATCTCCATCGAGAACCAGTTGTCGCTGATCCGCGACGTCGACCTGGCCGAGGCGATCACCCGTCAGACGATGCTTCAAACGGCCTATGAAGCCGCACTCTCCGTGACGGGTAAAACCATGGGCTTGTCGATCATGGACTTTCTTCGCTGACGTCGTCATCCGCGTCGTCACCGGTGGATCGAGAAATCGATGGCAACGGCGGGCCGGGCACTCGAGCGGGCCTCCAGAGTCGTTGCAGAACCGCACGACGCGGTCCGCACACGACGTGCGGCCGGCGAGAGGACGCCTATGAACGACACGATGTTGAATGGCCGGACGACCCTACCGGTGCGAACCCCCGAGGGCATCCCGGGGTTCGACGAGTCCCGGGAGTGGGCGCTGGAGCGTTCCCATCCCGAGGCGGTGTTCTGCCTCCTGCGGCCTCAGGACGCGCCCGATCGGGGCATCCTCGTCGCTGAACCGTGGCAGCTGGCTCCGGGCTACGAGCCCGATCTGCCCGAAGCGGAACTCGAGCGCATCTCGATCACGGGACCCGAGGACGTCGAGCTGTACGTCGTGGTGACACTCACCCCGGAACGAACCACCGTGTTCTTGAATCTGGCGGCACCGATCGTGGTGCATCGCACGGAACGCCTCGCCCGCCAGGTGATCTTGGACCGTCAGGGCTGGCCGTTGCGTCACGCCGTCGAGGCAAGGGGGTGACGGCGTGCTCGTACTGACTCGTCGAGAGGGCGAGAGCTTCAAGCTCGGGGACGACATCGAGATCGAGATCCTCGACATCAAACCCGGCGTGGTCCGGGTGGGCATCCAGGCGCCTCGCTCGGTCCGTGTCCTTCGTTCCGAGCTGGTCGAGGCGGTGGCCGCCAACAATCAGGAGTCGCTGAGCGACGAGGCGGGCACCGACGCCGTGGCGGCGATGGAGTTCACGTCCAACCCGATCCAACGCAACTCTCGAGCGCGCTGACCGACCTGCGTTCCACGCGCCATCCACGTGTCGAACCTCGCCGTCGTCCGATCCGGGCGACGGCGGGGTCATCTTCGGTGCGTGTCGGTCGGGCCGGCGCGTCGCGAGCGGCTCAGTCGGGTACGAGCGGGGGCAGAGGTCGCGGGGCGGCGCTCCGCCCGTCAGGGGCGGAACTCCCAGTGCCACGGCTCGCGCGGTACGCACTCCACGAAGCCGTACTCGGTGCCGTGGGCCCGAAGCCACTTCAGTCCCTCGGTCGACACGTCGACGTCGAGGGCCATCCCCAACCATGAGGCGAGGTACCGGGCTTCGCGGCCAGGCCGCCCTGGGAGTAGAGGCCCTTGCGGCGCACCAGGTCGACCTGCTCCTCGTAGGGGCGGTACGAGTCGGTGATCCCGATGTCGACCCCGTCGGCCGCGGCTGCGCTGCGCATGTTCTTGAACGCCTCGGCCGCCGGAGCCCAGAGCCGGTGGCTCTTGATGCCGATCTTCTCGAGGCGCATCGGCCGGGATCTTGCCGTTGCCGTACGCCTTGAGCTCCTCGGGGACCACGAGCTTGCCCGTCGACGACGTCTTGGCGGTCGACGACGTCGAGGCGGCCGAGGACGCCCCGGAGGCGCTCTGCAGCGCTTGGCTCGCGGCCGCCGCCGTGGCGGCGGTGGTCACGGCCGGGAACCGGCCGGCGTCCTTGGCCGCCTCGACCAGCGAACCGATCGACGTGGTCGGGATGGACGCCGCGTCGGCGATGCTCAGGTTGAGCGCCTGCTGGAAGTCGGTCGATGCGGTGTTCGTACCGGTCGTGCCGGACGACCCGGCGGACGCGGACGAATTGGACGTGCCGGTCACGGCGGTCGTCGTGGTCACAGGGCGCTCCTTTCTCGGCGGCGAGCTGGGCCCCTCCTCCGATACATCGGACGGACCGCCCGACGTTCTAGCCACAAAGAGTAGGTATATCGACTCCTAGGGTGGCGTCGCCCGGGCCGCACCCCTGGCTCAGCCGTCACGGTCGGTCCACGAACGGCGGAGTTCAAGGAGCGACCCAGTGCGTGGAGAGCAAGACAACGCGGTGATCCCCTTCCCGGGGACCTCCGAACGATCGAGCGAGCGTGCGAAGACCCGGAGGATGGCCCAGCGCCGAGCCCGGATCTCCGCCACTCCGATCGACGAGGACGACCGGGAGTGGATCGCGGAGTCGATGGGTGAGGACCTCCGGGGCACCCTCGTCGAGGAGCACCTGTGGCTCGTCGACCGGCTCGTCGGCCAGACGGCCCGACGCTTCCCCAACCACGTCGAGCGCAACGAGCTGTGGTCAGCCGGCGTGCTCGGCCTGGTCGAGGCGGCTCGGCGCTATGACGCCTCGCTGAACGTTCCCTTCCCGGCGTACGCCGCGGCTCGGGTCCGTGGAGAGATGCTCGAAGCTGCACGCGGCGCCGACCTCGCGTCCCGCCGCCTCCGCCGCAGCCTGCGGGATCTCGCCGCGGTCGTCGAGCAGCTCACCCAGGAACTGGGGCGGGTGCCCAACATCGAAGAGGTCGCCGAACGGAGCCACCTCGACGCCGGCCTGGTGCGCCAGCGCCTCGACGATGCCGCCGCGCTGGCCCGTTCCTCGTCGCTCGACGCCGACACCACCGGCACCACCACCGCCGCGGCCCTCGGTGATCCCGACGCCGATCCCTCGGAGATCCTCGCTCAGCAGGAGCTGATCGGGGCCCTGCGCGAGGCGGTCGACGCCCTGCCCGAGCCGCTGCACTCGGTGATCGTGCGCACCCACTGGGGCAACGAGCGACTCGTCGACATCGCCGCCGACATGGGCATCACGTTCCAGCGGGTGGCGCAGTACCGCGCCGAGGCGATCACCGCCCTGACGGCGTGGTTCTCGAATCTGTACGACGCCGTGCCGACGCCGGCCCAGACCCTGCCCGGCAGCGTTCGCCGCGCCGCGTTCTGCTCCCAGCTCGCCCAGCGCTCGTCGTGGTCGGCTCGCCTCGATGCCGCCCAGCGGCACCTCGACGGCTGACGCCACGAGCGGTCGCGCCGGCGCTGATCAGCAGCGCCGGTGACGCCGGCGCCGGGTGCGGCGTCGGTTGATCGTCGGCGTGGCGGTCGTCGCGCACGCCACGTCGTGACGGGGGAGTTCGCCCGCCGAGGTGTCGTTGGCCAGCCACCCGAGCAGCCGCTCCAGGCGGAGCACACCGACGAAACGACCGTCGTCGTCGACGACCACCATCGGTTCGAACCGGGTCGACGGCGGACGGCCGAGCGCGATCCGCCCGGCCCGGGCAACCGTTCCCGACAGCGGGGCGACCGAGATCGGCACGGTCTGCAGATCCTTGCCCCGACGGCGGAGCACCGCCAGCGGCTCGTGATACTCGTTGACCAGGACCGCGAAGCCCAATACGTGCTCGGCGATCGCCGAGCTCAGCCGGGCGAGCTCCGACTCCTCGATCGTCACCGCGCCCTCGACGAGGAGAGCGAGCGCCGCGTCGGCGTCGGGGCCGGCCACTGCGGCGACCTCGTCGGTGAGCGAGGCGAGGCGGGCCAGTTCGGCGGCGGTGGGCATCGAGCCGGGACGGCCGAGGAGGAAGCCCTGGCCGAGCGCCACACCTGCGCTGCGCAGCGCCTGGAGTTCGCTCGGGTGCTCGATCCCCTCGGCGACGATCGCACCGCCGACTCGCGCCGCGATCAGCGCCACGGCCTCGATGAAGGCCTGGGTGGCCTCGTCGTGGGCGACCTGCTCGAAGTGGGCTCGGTCGAGCTTCACGAACGCCGGCCGAAGGGCCATGATCCGCCGCAGATCGGCGACGGTGATCGTCTCGTCGTCGAGCGAGAAGCGAGCGCCACGGGCGTGGTAGCGGTCGCGCACCTCGCACAGCTCGTCCACCCGTCCCCCGCTGATCTCGAACACGATGGTCCGCAGGTCGTCGAGGTTGCGCAGCAGCGATTCGACCGCGCCACCCAGCAGGGATGTCGCACTGACGTTGACCGCCAGGAAACCGTCGCCGCCGGGGCGATTGGCGAGGGCCAGAGCGATCGCGGCAGCCTCCAGCGCCGGACCCCGACCCGTTGCCGCGGCGTGGCGGAACAGCAGCTCCACACCGCCCCCGCCGAGGCCGTCCACACGGAGCAACGCCTCGTGCCCGACGATCCGCGACGAGTGCAGCTCGACGAGCGGCTGATACACGCACCGGATCCCGACGCCGTCGAGGGCCCGCCCGATCGCCCGATCGAGCACCTCGGTGCTCGTCGCCTGCGTCGCCGTGTCGACGGTCGCCTGCGGCTTCTCGTGCGGGGTCATGGCTGGTACATCGCCCCGCCGGTGCGTGGCTCAAGGTCCGGCAGCCGTCCTTTACGAAACCCGGAGGACCGCGACGGCGGCGTCGTAGGATCCGGCCATGTCCCGTCCCACCCGTGCCATCGTCCGGCGGCCGAGTCCCCGGATCGCCGATGGCGAAGTCACCCACCTCGCTCGGGTGCCGCTCGACGTGGAACTGGCCCATGCCCAGCATCACGCCTACTGCGAGCTACTCGCCGGGCTGGGCCTCTCGCTCGTGATCGCGCCCGACGCGCCCGAGCACCCGGACGGGCTGTTCGTGGAGGACGCGCTCGTCATGCTCGCCGGGCGAGGCGTGCTCACCCGGCCCGGCGCCCTGAGCCGGCGCGGCGAGGTCGACTCGATCGCGCCCCTGCTCCCACGCTCGGCGTCACGATGTCGGCGATCACCGGCCCGGGGACCCTCGACGGGGGCGATGTGCTGGTCGTCGGGGACCGAGCCTTCGTGGGTCGCAGCCGCGAACCAACGACGAGGGCATCGCGCAGCTCGCCGCCATCGGGGAGACCGCTCGGCGTCGAGGTGGTCCCGATGGAGGTCACCGGCTGCCTCCATCTGAAGTCGGCGGTCACGTCCTTCCCGATCGGTCCCTCGTCGCCGTCGAGGACTGGGTCGACACCGACGCCCTTCGAGCGATGGGCTACGTGGTGCACCGCTCCCTCGAACCGAGCGGCGGCGACGTGCTGTGCGTGGGCGACGACGTCGTACTGCCGCACGACGCACCGGAGACGGCGGAGTTCATCGCCGCGCTCGGCTTCGGCGTCCACCGCCTCGACGTGTCGGAGCTCCAGAAGATCGAGGCCGGCGTGACCTGTATGAGCGTGCTGGCGTGACGGACCGACCCGACCCCGACTTCGCTCGCCAGGTGTGGTTGCGGATCGAGACCGTCCACGCCGTCACCTACTTCGACCCGGCCCCGGTCGAGGCGGGACGGGCGCTCGGTTCGGCCGGCTTCTGGCAGACGTATTTCGGGATGCGCGCCGCTCCGCTCGGCTCGGTCGGTCCCACCATGGTCGATGCGTCCTTCGCCAACTTCGCTCCCTCGTTCGTGCGCCGATGGGTCCCCGGCGCCTGGGTGGTCGCCGAACCGCCGGCCTGGGTGGCGGCGCGGTCGGCGAGTGCCGTCGAGGCGCTGACTCGCATCGACGACGCCGACGTGCGTCGAGCGACGTCGGTCAACGAGCTCCTCGAAGCGGTCTCGTCGGCCGCCGACCCGTGCGGCCGGGTGCTGTTCGCCGCCAATCAGGACCTCGAACTGCCCGACGAACCGGTCGCCCGGCTGTGGCAGGTCTGCACCAACCTGCGCGAGCACCGCGGCGATGGCCACGTCGCGGCCTACGTCGCGGAGGGACTGTGCGGGCTCGACGCCCACGTACTCCTGGCGGCCTCGGGCGCCGGCACCACCGCCGTTGACCTCCAGCGCGGTGCGCGAGGGTGGACCGTCGACGACTGGGAGCGGGCGTCGAGTGCGCTGTCCGAGCGGGGACTGCTCGAGACGCGACCCGCGGGCGAGATCTTGACCGAGGCGGGCCGGAGCGTGCGGGATCGGATCGAGCTCGCCACCGACCGCGCCGCCTCGGCGCCGTGGGCTGCCGTCCCCGCCCGCGCGGGCCAGCGCGTGCTGGCCGAACTGACCCCGCTCGCCGCGGCGATCGCCGGCTCCGGCGTGATCCGCTTCCCGAACCCCATCTCGCTGCCGCCCCTCGCCCCCACCTGAGGGAGCGCCGTCACCGGGTGGCGGACAGCAGCAGGAACGGCGGGCGGTCCCGCTCCACGGACCACTCCGGGACCTCGGCGATCTGTTCGGGCGACGGTCCCCACTCGTGGAGCGCGGTGAGGGTGAACCCCGCCCTGACCAGCCCCGTCACGTAGGTGCCGATCGTTCGATGTCGTTTCACGACACCGGGCGCGAACCAATCGGTCGTCCTCGGGCCTTCATCGAGGTAGTCGTCGACCGGCCACACCACCCGGCCCCGGTCGTCGGTCGTGAACCCGGGCCGGGACGGCGCGCTGAAGATCGGGTGTTCGACCGAGACGACGAGCGTTCCTCCGGGGACGAGCGACGCACGGACGGTCCGGAGGAACCGGTCGAGGTCGCTCAGGTAGTGCACGGTGAGGGAGCTGTAGGCCAGATCGAAGCGCTCGCTCGGGAGCTCGGTGGTGGTGAGTGTGTCGAGGTCGGCCCGCCGATAGGAGATCCGGTCATGGCCGGTGGCTCCAGCGGTGTCGGCCGTCGCCCGTTCCAACATCCGCTCCGACAGGTCCAGCCCGAGCACCTCGGCCGCGCCCTGCGCGGCGGCCCATCGGCAGAACCAGCCGAAGCCACAACCCAGATCGACGACCCGGCGCCCTGCGAGGGACGGCAGCATCGCCCGCAGGGACGGCCACTCCGGTGCACCGTCGAGTCCTCGGATCGAGCGGGGAAGCGTCGAATAGCCGGCGAAGAATGCCGGATCGTCGTAGATGTTCTGGGCCATCGACACGGTCCTGTTCGTCAGATGTCCCGATCGTACGATCGATGCGTCGCCGCGGGGCGCGAGCGAGGTCGTCGGCGACACCCCCGGGAGTATGCCCAACGGGTGTCGGCGGGTACGGTGGCGGGATGACGACGATCGAGGTCTATGCCGACGTCTGCTGCCCGTTCGCTCACGTCGGATTGCGCCGATTGGTCGAACGGCGAGCCGAGCTCGGCGCCGATGCGGTGCTGCGGGTTCGGGCGTGGCCGCTCGAACTGGTCAACGGTCAACCGATGGATGGTGAGTTCATCGGTGAGGAGATCGACGAGATCCGCCCTCAGGTCGCGGCCGACCTGTTCGCCGGGTTCCGCGTCGATGCCTTCCCGTCCTCGTCGATCCCCGCGATGGCGCTCGTGGAGTCGGCCTACGCGGTCGGTGAGGCGGCCGGCGAGGCGGTCAGCCTGGCCGTGCGCGACGCCCTGTTCGAGCACGGCCTCGACGTCGGCGACGACGACGTGTTGGCCGGCATCGCCGAGCGCCACGGTGTGCCGATGCCGACCGACGCCGAGCGGGCTGCGGTCGCGGCCTCCTGGGAGGAGGGCCGGAGCCGAGGCGTGATCGGGTCGCCGCACTTCTTCACCCCGCAAGGCGGATTCTTCTGCCCGACCCTCGACATCAAGCGGGTCGAAGGCCATCTGCGGATCACCGCCGACATGGAGGCCTTCGACGAATTCACGGCGTCCTGTTTCGAGCACTGAGCGGACGCGTCGATCAGACCTCCAGCGAGACACCGTCGCCGGTGCGGATCGTGCCGGGTTCGATCACGGTCGCGTACATCCGGCTGACCGGACCCCGTTCGTGGTGCATCACGCCGAACTCACCATCGACGAAGTTGAACGCGGTGTTCTTGCACGGCAGGGCGTACAACGAGCACTCGCACAGGACCTCGCCGATCCGGAGACGGACACCGGGCCGGACGTGCGACCAGTCGAGGCCCGAGATCGTGACGTTCTCGCCGGCTCCGCCGGGGCGGATCGGATGGCCCTGGGCGGCGAGCGAGGCGATGACCTCCGAACTCCAGAGGCACAGGGCCTGCCAGGGGCGACCGTGGTGCACGCGGGTCGCCTGCCGGTCGCCGACGACACCACCGAACTCGACCTCGACCTCGCTCACCGGTTGCTTGGGCACGCCGCCACCGGATCGGTTCAGCTGGGCGACGGCACCGGTGCCGCTCGTCGGGAGCCGATGTGCCGACCGCAGGATGGCCGCGGCGCTCAGGAGATCCGCCCAGGCCTGACCGAGTGCTTCCGCAGTCGGTCGGTCGGCGAACTCGGCCTCGGTCGCTCGCAGCCGCGCCCCGATCGCGGGAAGTTCCGGGAAGTCGACCGGGTGCATGCCCTCGGTCATCAGTTGCCACCAGATGGACAGGTTGGCGATGGTCCGGCGGGCGTCGGTGAGCGTGAAGCGGTAGGGGCCGACCTCGAACGGAGCATCTGAAACCGTGGACATGGGGTCGATGGTAGGGCGGGCGGGTCGGTCGAGTGCGTAGGGTTCGGCGATGTTCTCGCCGGGTGACTACGTGATCGGAGCGATCGCTGCGCTGATCGTCGGGCTGTCCAAGACCGCCCTCCCCGGCGCCGGCCTGCTCGCGACACCGCTGCTCGCCATGGTCGTCGAAGGACGGGCGATCCCGGGAACCACCCTGCCGATCCTCGTCGCCGCCGACCTCTTCGCCGTGGCCTGGTACTCCCGGTCGGCCCGGTGGGATCTGCTGCGTCCGATGGTGCCGTGGGTCGCCGCCGGCTTCGTGGCCGGCGCGGCGTTCTTCGTCGCCATCGGCAACGCGCCCAAGACGCTGAACGTCGTCATCGGGTGGATCGTGTTGGTGATCGTGGCCATCCAGGTGTGGCGGATGGTGCGGCGTTCTCCATCGGCCGCCCCGTCGGTCGGTGCCGACGCGTTCTACGGAACGAGCGGCGGCTTCGCCACCTTCGTCTCGAACAACGCCGGTCCCATCCTCAACACTCATCTGCTGCGCCTGGGGTTGGACAAGCGAGAACTCGTCGGCACCTCGGCGTGGTTCTACTTCACCGTCAACCTGTCCAAGATCCCGATCTACCTCGCCCTCGGCGCCTGGAGCGACGGCGGCCACTTCTTCACCGGGTCGACCCTTCGCTACGACGCCCTGCTGGTGCCGGGCGTGGTGCTGGGCGCAGTGGTCGGGCGGCGCGTGTTCGAGCACATCCCGCAGCGGCCGTTCATCATCGCGGTGCTCGTGTTCGCCACCGCGGGGTCGGCGCGCCTCATCCTGGCCTGATCCCGAGCCCGACCCTCGGGTTGTTCGTTCGCCGCGGTCCGCACTTGTATCGAACATGTATCATCGGGGCGTGGGGATCACAGGGATCGATCATGTCCAGTTGGCGATGCCGGAGGGGCGAGAGCCCGAGGCGCGGGCGTTCTACGGCGGAGCACTCGGTCTGATCGAGGTGCCCAAGCCGGCCCATCTCGCCGTTCGCGGCGGCTGCTGGTTCGAGGGGCCCGGCGTTCGGCTGCACCTCGGCGTCGAGGTCGACTTCCGGGCCGCCCGCAAGGCGCACCCGGCGCTGCTCGTGTCGGAGCTGGCGGAGTTTCGTCGGCGGCTCGCCGACGTCGGGATCGACACGATCGAGGACCAACCGCTCGCGGGCTACGACCGGTGCTACGTCTCCGACCCGTTCGGCAACCGGATCGAGCTGATGGAGCCGACGGGTCGCTAGCTTCGGGCGCCGTGGCTGCTCGACGCGTCTCTCGGACCAAGGCCCCGACGCGCCACCTGGAGCAGGAGTTCTGGGCGGCCGGCCACGAGTACGTGGTGGGCATCGACGAGGTGGGTCGCGGCGCCTGGGCCGGACCGCTCACGGTCGGCGCGGCGGTGTTGCCGCGGACCGGTCGGGTGCACGGGATCCGCGACTCCAAGCAGCTCAGCGAACTCGAGCGGGAGCGGCTGTTCGAGCGGGTCGGGACGTGGTGTCTCACCTGGGCGGTCGGTCACGCATCCCAGGAGGAGTGCGACGAGCTCGGCATGGCACCGGCTCAGAAGTTGGCGACCCAGCGAGCGCTGGAGGCATTGACGGTCGTTCCGTCGGTCGCCGTCGTCGACGGCAAGTGGGACTTCGTGTCGCCGCACGTCGGCCAGGTCGAGATGCGGATCAAGGCCGACGCCGTGTGCCTGCCCGTCGCGGCAGCCTCCATCCTGGCCAAGGTGACGAGGGACCGGATCATGCGGGCCGAGTCCGAGCACTACCCCCACTGGCACTTCGACACGAACAAGGGGTATCCGTGCCCGCTGCACAAGCGGGCCCTGCAGGGCTACGGTCCGAGCGCGATCCATCGGCGCAGCTGGGTGTTCATGGAGCACTACGTCGTGAGCCCCAATCTGCGCCGCCTACGTCCTGATCCCTACGAACAAACGTCATTGTTCTGAGTGGAACTGATCGTCGAACTCGTCGCCCAGATCCTGATCGAGCTCGCGATCGACGGGACCGGCCTGCGCTGATCGGGCCCTGCGGCGGAGGGTTCACACGGCGGAGGGTTCAGACATCGGAGGGGAAGCGGGCCACCAGGTCGGTCGAGATCTCGAGTCGGCGCAGGAGGAAGGTGCGTTCGTCGAACCGCTTGCGCCGCATCCACCCGGTCACTTCGTCGTTGCACTTGCTCGCGTTGCACGACCGGCACGCCGGCACGATGTTGTCGAGTGTGTAGCGGCCGCCGCGCGACAGCGCGAGGACGCAGTCGCGCTGGAACGGCCCGGTCTGGTCGCCGCAGTAGGCGCACCCACCCCACGCGACCATCAGCGCTTCCCACTGGGCCGACGTGAGGTCGTGTTCGACGCGATCCATACGCCGTTTGCGTTTGCGGGCGGCGCGCGCGTGCCGGCTGCGGTTCACGGCCATCGATCGAGCCTAGGCCAGGAGGACGGTCGCGGTCCGGCATCCCGGTTCGAGGGCAGCCCGGCGTCGAGATGCCCGGGCATCGGCGTCCTGGGCATCCGTGGGACTCGTGGCGAACGCAATCGTCGGTGTCTTCAAGTGGTGGGCCGAGGTGCTCATCCATGGGGCGCTGTGGAACGGGAGCCGGTCCTCCGGGTGCCGGCGTGGGTGAGGCGGGCCAGCATCCTCCTGCTCGTCGTTCCGGCCTCGGTGGCGGTCGGTCAGCTGGTGGCGATCGTCGTGGACGGGGAGCCCGGGACGACGTGGCCGGCGACGGCCGACGCTGCGTTCGGCCTCGGCGTGCTGCTGTGCGTACCCATCGCGATCGGGGCCGCGGCGTCGAAGCGGGGTCGAGTCCTCGGTCTGTCCGGAGGCGGCTGGCTGACCCTGGCGATCGCCCTCGCGGTGTTCGCTGCGACGCTCGTCGTCATGGTGCCGTGCGATCCCTACCTGACGGGTTTGCTCGGCGCCGGTTCTGGCCAGCAGGGCGCTGGAACCCGGCGATCGCCTTGTAGCGGGCCGAGATCTCCTCGAGTTCGCCGGGGGCGAACACGTCCTCGACCCGCTCGAACCCTGCCGGGCTCCGTTCCTCGGCGAGGTCCATCACGACCTCGGGTCCGTGCTGCCGATTGGCGAGCACGATCTTGGCGGTCGCCGGGCGGCGCTGGGCGTCGTAGCGGGCGAGGGCGGCCTCGACGCCGGCCTCCTCGCTCAGCGCGTCGGCCAACGCCCGGGCATCGAGGATCGCCTGACTCGCGCCGTTCGAGCCGATGGGATACATCGGGTGCGCCGCATCGCCGAGCAGGGTCACCCGGCCCGCCGTCCAACCGTCGAGGGGGTCGCGGTCGACCATCGGGAACTCGAAGATCGAGTCGGCCTGCTCGATGAGGGCAGGGATGTCGAGCCAGTCGAAGCGCCAGTCGGCGAAGCGCGGCGCGAAGTCGGCGGGGTCGCCGGGCGCGGTTCCAGTCCTCCCGGTCGCGCAGGCCGAACTCGGTCCGGTCCAACTCGGCGATCCAGTTGACGAGGACCTTGCCGTCGTGACGCGGTCCGGTCAGCGGATAGGCGACGAACTTGTGGGGACGGTGTCCGGCCATGAACATCGAGCGCCCGGTCAAGTAGGGCTCGGCCCAGGTGGTCGCCCGCCAGAGCACGTTGCCGCTCCATCGGGGCAACCCCTCGTCGGGGGCGAACGTCCGTCGGACCTCGGAGTGGATGCCATCGGCGCCGATCACCACGTCACCGCGATCCTCGAACGTCACGCCGGTCATTCGATCGAGCACCACGACGTCGCCGCCCCCGGCCTCGAACGACACCACCTCCGCGCCGCACCGAACGGCGTCGTCACCGAGCCGTTCGCGTGCGAGCTCGAACAGCGCCATGTGGAGTTGGCCGCGATGGACCGAGAGTTGCGGAACGGGATAGCCGGCCGCGAGCCCGCGCGGTTCGCGCCAGATGAGCTGGCCGTGGCGGTTGAAGAAGGCGAGTTCGGCGGTCTGCACACCGAGGGGCAGGATCCGATCGAGCAACCCCAGCCCGTCGAGGACCGCCATCGCGTGGGGCAGCAGGTTGATGCCGACCCCCAGCGGACGGAGCTCGGCGACCGACTCGTAGACCTGGACCTCGATGCCCCGTTCGTGCAACGCCATCGCGGTCGTCAACCCGCCGATGCCTCCGCCGGCGATGATCGCTCGCATCCGCTCGTCCGCTCCGTCAGCTGACCCGGTAGAAGGCCAGCCGGACCCGGTCGGGGAGCCGGGCCCCCGTGGCGACGAACACGTCGCGCGTGAGCCACTGCAAGCGCTCGCTCGCCGTCTCGAACCTCGGCAGCGTCCGGAAGTAGACGGCCGCCGGATCGACGATCTCGCCTGCGGCGAGCCGGGCCATCACGTCGGCGGGGGCGTGGCGGACGCCGGTGTTGGTGACGTAGACGAGCTCGCCGCGATCGGTCTCGATCACGTACCGGGCTTCGATCTCGGCGACCCCGTCGGGGCGGATCAACTGGAAGTCGGCCCCGCCGGGAAGGACTCGTCCGGTGAACGCGCCCCGAACCGCGCCGTCGGTGATCGGGATCAGCTTGCGCGTGCCGTTCGGTCCCGTGCCCACGTCGATCGCAGGCTCGACGAACACGTCCAGCTGGATGAGTGGCTCCAGTGTCGGGGCGACGAACTCGTCCGGCACGTCCTCCACGTCAGCCCATCCCCACCGCAGCGCTCGCCGCCTGGATGGAGTCGGCGATGCGAGCCTTGAGGAGGGGGAGATCGACGCCGTCGCTGCTCTTTTGTCCGAGCACGTACCGGCAGTAGACCCCGTGGATGATGCAGGCGGTCTTGAAGTAGTTGAACGCCCGGTAGTAGGCGAGGTTGGAGAGATCGGCTCCGGTCGAGGCGGCGTAGCGCTCGGCGAGCACCTCCGAGGAGGGGAAGCCCTCGGCCGAGGTGGCAGCGACCGTCGGCATGCCCCGGCGCTCCGCCTCGTCCTTGCTCACCCACGCGTTCAACGCATAGGCCATGTCGGCGAGGGGGTCGCCGAGGGTGGCGATCTCCCAATCGAGCACCGCGGTGACCCGACCCTCGGAGGCCGTCATCACGTTGTGCGGGCCGTAGTCGCCGTGGACGATCCGCCCGGGACCCTGCTCGGGCAGGTTCGTCGAGAAGTGCTCGTGGAGCTCGTGGATCCGGGCGTCGTCGTACTGCGCGCCTTCGGCAGAGGCCGTCCACGAGCCGTACCACGTCTTGAGCTGGCGGGCGACGTACCCGTCGGGGCGACCGAGGTCGGCGAGCCCGACCGATTCCGGGTCGACCGAGTGGAGCGCCGCCAGGGTGTCGATGAACGACTCGGCCAACCGCGGTCGGTTCTCGACCGGAACGTGCTCCTCGACGTCGGCCAGCGTGTACAGCGCCCGCCCCGTGACCCGGCTCATCACGTAGAACTTCGCACCGGTCACCGACTCGTCCTCGCAGAACCCATAGGCCACGGGCACCGGCACGGCGGTCGGGCCGAGGGCGGCGATGATCCGGTACTCGCGCCACATGTCGTGGGCCTTGGGGAGCAGCTTGCCGAGCGGCGGCCGGCGGATGACGGCGTCGCGACCCTCGGTGTCGGTGAGGGCGAAGGTCAGGTTGGAGTGTCCGCCCTCGAGCCGCCGCCACTGGAAGGGCGGCACCAGTCCCTCGACGTGCTCGCCCACCCATCGCTCGACGGCGGCACGGTCGTACCCGGGAAGATCCTCAGCCATGGGGTGCGACCGTAGCCACCGGGGCATCGCCCCGCCGAGGTGAGGTCCGGCGCGCGGCGCGATTGGGGGTGGACGGCGCGCCGTTCGATAACTATGTTATTGGCAGGGTGCGTCCGCTGGGGGCGGCACCGCGAGGAGGATCACGAGATGTCCGAGACCTTCGAGACCCTGACCGGCGCCCGCCGGTATCTGGCCGGCAACTACGGCCCGGTCCGCGAGGAAGTCACCGCGTTCGACCTGGCCGTGATCGGCGAGTTGCCGCCCGAGTTGAACGGCAGGTACCTGCGCAACGGCCCGAACCCGGTCGGCGAGGTCGATCTGGACTCGCACCACTGGTTCATCGGGGACGGGATGGTGCACGGGATCCGGCTTCGCGAGGGGAAGGCCGAGTGGTACCGCAACCGGTACGTCGGTTCCCCGTCGATTGCGAGCGCGCTCGGACGCGACGACATCCCCGGGCCGAACTGGAGCGGGAGCGGGTTGGGACCGAACACCAACGTCGGCGGGTTCGCCGGGCGCACGTGGGCGATGGTCGAAGCAGGCGGGTGTCCGGTCGAGCTGACCTACGAACTCGAGAGCGTGGCGCGCAACGACTTCGACGGCTCGCTCACCGGAGGGTTCACCGCCCATCCGAAGGTCGACCCGGCGACGGGCGAGATGCACGCCATGTGCTACGCCTGGGCCCAGTTGATGGACCACGCCCAGTACGTCGTGGTCGGCACCGACGGCCTGGTGCGCAAGACCGTCGACATCCCGTTGCCCGGCATGACGATGATCCACGACATGTCGCTCACCCAGACCTATGCGGTGATCTACGACCAGCCGGTCACGGTCAACCTCGATCTCGCCTTCGCCGGGTCGCCGTTCCCGTTCCGTTGGGACCAGGAGTACGGCAACCGGCTCGGTCTCCTGCCTCGCGAGGGGTCCGCCGCGGACATCATCTGGATCGACATCCCGATGGGCTACGTGTTCCACCCGATGAACGCCTACGACACCGTCGGCGGCGACGGGCTGCCGCGAGTCGTGATCGACGTGTGCAACTACGACCGGATCTTCGACGTCGACGTGAACGGACCGTTCGGTGACGCCACGCCCGGTCGCCTGGAGCGATGGGTGCTCGACCCACAGCGGCGCTCCATCTCGGTCACCCTCATCGACGACTCGCCCAACGAGTTCCCCCGTCACGCCCATTCGGTCGGCAACCAGCCGTATCGCTACGGGTACTGCGCCTCGCCGTCGCTCGAGGTGAACGGGGCGTGGCCGACCCTGAAGCACGATCTGGAGACCGGCGAACGTCGGGTGTTCGATCACGGCCCGACGCGCGCCGCCGGCGAGCCGGTCTTCGTGCCGCGCGCCGGTGCCACCGCCGAGGACGACGGTTGGCTCGTCACCTTCGTGCACGACCTCGCCGCGGACACGGCGGAGTTCGTGGTGCTCGACGCCCAGGAGTTCGACCGGCGGGTACGTCGCTCGCGTGCCGTTGCCCCAGCGGGTTCCGTTCGGTTTCCACGGCAACTGGGTCAGCGACCGCAGCGTGCCGCCGACCTGATCGGGGCGTTGCTCAGCGTGCGTCGCGTTGGGCGACGAGCGATTCGAGCGGCGCGAGATCGAACGGTGCACCGACCATCACGATGACATGGGTCGCGCCTGCATCCAGGTAGCGACCCATGTCGGCCACGTCCTTGCCGTCGACGGCCACGGTCCGCTCGATCGCCTCGGGGTCCCGGCCGAGCTCTGCACACCAGCGGTCGAGGACCGAGTTCTTGTGGGCGAAGTTCTCCGGCGGCCCGAAGGTGTTCCACGCGTCGGCGTATTGGGCCGTCAGTTTGAGGGTGACCTTCTCGCCGGACCCGCCGACGAGGATCGGGAGGTCGCCGACCGGTGCCGGGTTCAGCTTCGCGAGCCGCTCCTTCATCCGGGGCAGATCCCGGCCGAGCTGCTTGAGCCGGCTGGGTGCGGTGCCGAACTCGTAGCCGTACTCGGCGTAGTCACGCTCGAACCAGCCGGCGCCGACGCCGAGGTACATCCGCCCGTTCGACACGTGGTCGAGGGTGCGAGCCATGTCGGCGAGGAGCTCGGGATTCCGATAGTTGTTCCCGGTCACGAGCATGCCGAGCTTGGCCCGACTGGTGTCGGCGGCCATCACCGACAACGTCGTCCAGCCCTCGAAGTGAGCGGCATCGGGATCGCCGTACAGCGGGTAGAAGTGGTCCCACGTCCAGATCGAGTCGGCTCCGGCGGCCTCGGCCCGCTTCCACGCGGCGCGGAAATCCGCCATGGAGGTGGCTTGGGGGTGGAGCTGGACGCCGACTCGAATCGGGTGAGAGGTCATGGGCAGACCGTACCGGTCACCGGGGACGGCGGCCGTTCCAAGCCACGAGTTGATCGATCAACGGGGCGCTGGCGGGCACGTCGGTTGCCTCGGCGAACGGGAACGACATCATCGCTCGGACCTCGGCCGGCACGCTGGCGAAGATGGCCTCGAAGGTCTCGCGTCGGCCTTCGGCGGGAAGCCCGCGTCGAATCCCGGCGAAGGCGTAGGCGAGCACGGTTCCGTCCCAGTTCGGCGATTGCCCGGTCGCGGTGGCCAGGTCCCAGGTGTGCACGCTGAGCTCGTTGAGGTAGGTGAGCAGCGTGACGCGACCGGTCTCCTGGCTCCACGGCAGGTGGACGACCTCGTCCAGCCGGGCACCGGTGGCCCACGCCGTGTTCACGGCGTCGACGTGTTCGTCCCACGCCCCGCTCCAGTCAGCGAACTCGACCGGGTACGAGTCCGACTGGGCCATCGGATCGTTGCCGTTTCCGATGGCGGCGATCCGGACGAGCACCGCGAGCAGGTGGGCCGCGAGGTGCTCCACGTCGAAGTCGGAGCACGGGGTGGGGTGGGTCAGCTGATCGGCGGTGACGCCGAGCACGGTGGAGCGGGCGACGTCGAGGGCCGTCGCCAGCTGCGGGCGGGGGTCGACGTTCGGGTCGATCGCGAAGTCGGGAGCGGTGAAGGAGGTGGCGCTGGAGTTCATGGATCCAGGATGACCGGATAAACCGGACACGTAATGACCGGTTTCCGTGAGATTCTCTCCCCATGCGCGCCGACCGACTCGTGGCCATCCTCCTGCTCCTCCAAGCGCGGGGTCAGGTCACCGCGGCGGAAGTCGCCGAGGAACTCGAGATCTCCGAGCGGACCGCCCGTCGCGACCTCGAAGCGCTCGGCGTCGCCGGGCTCCCCGTCTATTCGATGCAGGGCCGCAACGGTGGCTGGAGGCTGGCCGGCGGCGGGCGCACCGACCTGAGCGGGCTCAACGCGGAGGAGGTCCGGGCCCTGTTCATGGTGGCCGGTCCGTCGTCGCAGGTGACGCCGCAGATGAAGGGGGCCCTGCGGAAACTGCTGCGCGCCTTGCCCGAACCGATGCGGGAACGGGCCGAGGCCGCCTCGACGTCCCTCGTGGTCGACCCGGTTGCCTGGCACCGAGTGGCGAGCGAGCGTCCGCCGCCCCCACTGCTCGACGACGTCCAGCGGGCGGTGATCGACGGGGCGGAACTCCGGCTCGGGTACGTGGCGCGCGACGGTTCGGTCAGCGAGCGCCTCATCCACCCGTTGGGCGTCGCCGCCAAGGGGACGATCTGGTATCTCGTCGCTGGGACCGAGGCGGGGCAACGAACGTTTCGCATCGACCGGATCCGGCACCTCGAACCGACCGGCCGTCGCCTCGAACGACCGCGGGACTTCGATCTGAGCGAGGCGTGGGCCTCGGTGATGGACCGGGTCGAGGAGCTGCGCAACCCGTTCTCGGCCCGAGCATTGGTGGACGCCAAGTACGCGAAGTTCCTCCGCCACCACGTCGGCGCCTCGGCCGTCACGGTCGGGCCGTCGACGCCGGACGGGCGGGTCGAGGTCGAGGTGCGCGGTCGCGATGCCGCGTCGCTGGCCCGCGACCTCGTCGCGTTCGCGGGTGGGCTCGAGGTGCTCGAACCGGAGGAGTTGCGGGCGGCGTTGCGCCAGATGGGCGAGGCACTGGTGGCCGCTCACCCCGCGCCGACGCGATCGGGCTGACGACGAGGCCTGTCGATCCGGGTCTCGGCGTCGGGTCTTTGGTCCCTTCTGGCCGTCGGCCGTGAGTTTCTACAGTCGGACTCAAGAATCTCGTCGAGTCCTCGGGGGAACTTCGCGCCATGACCGCCACACCGTTGACAGATGTCGCCCAGCGCCTGCTCCGCCACGTCCAACACGAGTCCGGCGACCTCGCCGAACAGGTGATGCGAGTGCCGGTCACCGCCTACAGCGATCCCGACGCCTACGAGCGCGAGATCGCCGAGATCTTCCGCAAGGTGCCGCTCGTGGTGTGTCTGAGCGCCGACCTTCGCGAGCCCGGCGACTTGTTCGCCATCGATCTGGTCGAGCGTCCCATCGTGTGCGTGCGGGGCAAGGACGGGGTGGCTCGAACCTTCCTCAACGCCTGCCGCCACCGCGGCGCCAAGGTGGCCTGCAACGGCTTCGGGCACGAGCGTCGCCTCGCCTGCCCCTACCACGCCTGGGTCTACGACACCGACGGTGCGCTGATCGGCGTACCCCAACGCGATCAGTTCGGCGAGATCGACGTGACGGGTCTGATCGAACTGCCCACCGAGGAGCGTTCCGGGATCGTGTTCGCGGTGCTGACACCGGGGGCGACGATGGACCTCGATGCGTGGCTGGGTGACATGGCCGGCGCGCTCGAGGCGCTGGATCTCGCCAACGTGCATCGGTACGAGCAGACCACCACCTTGGAGAGCGGCAACTGGAAGAGCACGGCCGACGGGTATCTCGACGGCTACCACGTGAGCTACCTGCACCGAGCGAACATCGGTCAGCGCACGATGAGCGGCCGCAACACCTACGACCTGTACGGCCCCCACGTCCGGATCGGCTTCGCCAACCATCCGATCAAGGCGATGGCGGATCAGCCGGTCGAGGAGTGGGATCTGGTGGAGGCGATGAGCCTCGTTCACTACCTCTTCCCGAACATCTCCATCTCCGGGCAGGCGAGCCGCTCGACGATGATGAGTCGGATCGTGCCGGGCCCGACGCCCGATCGCTCGACGGTGATCCAGTACCACTACCGGCGAGACCCGATCGACAGCGAGGCCAAGCGGACCGAGATGGAGACCCGCCGCAAGCTGTACGCCGCGGTGACCGGCGACGAGGACTTCGCCACGGTGCTCGGGATCAACGACACGGTGCCGGCGCTGGACGGGCACACCGACTTCCTGTTCGGCCGCAACGAACCGGCCAACCAGAACCTGCACACCTGGGTCGCCAAGCTGACGACCTGAACGGGTGCCGGAGACCGGGTGGGGACCCGGCGACTCGGAAGGGGTGCGCGTGCGCCCCTTCCGAGCCGTCCCCACCGGATGAGCCGGTCCGGCAACGCTGTGACACCGGCTGGGTACCCTCGTCCTCGTGTCCGCCCCGCCCACCGCCCCGGCCCGTTGGCCCGTCGACCACGTGGTCGCGCTGGCGCCATCGGCGAGCGCGGCCTCGGCCGCTCGGGCGGTCGCCGTCCCGTCGTCGTGGCCGTCGACCGGATGCGATGCGGCCGCGGTGTGGGGCGTCTACGCCGGCGGGAGCGCCGAGCCCTACGAGGTGTGCGTCGAGCTCGCCGAGCCGGCCTTCCGGTGCAGCTGCCCGAGCCGGCGTCGACCGTGCAAGCACGCGTTGGGGGTGTTGCTGCTGTGGGCCACCGGCCAGATCGCGACCGCGGAGCGGCCGTCGTTCGCGGCGCAGTGGCTGGCCGCCCGAGCCGCTCGCACCGCTCCGGTTCCGATCGAAGGGTTCGACGCGGCGGCCCGGGAGGCCGACCCCGAGGTCGAGGCGCCGGCCGGTGCCACCCGCACGCGTGCCAGGGGGAACGATCCGGGGGACGGCTCCGAACACCCGCCCTCGCCGCCGCCCGACAAGCGGGCGGCCGAACGGGCGGCTCGCGTCGCAGCAGGGCTGGCCGAGGTCGACCGCTGGGCTGCCGACTGCGTGCGCGGCGGGCTGACCGCACCGGCGCTGGCTCGCTACGCGACCTGGGACGTGGCGGCGTCGCGCCTCGTCGACTCCCAGGCACCGGCGCTCGCCAACCGGCTCAAGCGGATCGCCGGCCAGGTCGGCGTGGGACCGGCGTGGCACGAGCAGGTGCTCGCCGAGCTGGGCACCGTCCACCTGATCGCCGAAGCCGGTCGACGCCTCCCGTCCTTGGAGGAGGACCTGGCCGATGCCGTGCGGACCGCGGTCGGCTGGACCATCCGCAAGGCCGACGTGCTCGACACCGCACCGGAGACGGACCGTTGGCACGTGCTCGGGCGCAGCGACACCCTCGAGGACCGCATCGTCGTGCGACGGTTGTGGGCGCGCGGGGAGGCCAGCGGCGACTGGGCCCTCCTGCTGTCGTTCGCGGCCTACGGTCAGGAGCTCGAGCGCGAGCTGGCCGTCGGTCAGGCCGTCGTCGCCGATCTGCACCGCTATCCGGGTCGGCGGGAGCTGCGTTGCCTCGTCGGCCGAGTCCACGACCAGCAACCAGGCGCGGCCCCGCGCGCGGTGCGCAGCGCCTCGCTCGCCGGGGGGTGTGACGAGGTCGGCGCAGCGTTGGCCGATGTCCCGTGGCTCGAGCGTTGGCCGATGACCGTGCACGCCGCCCCGACCCGGTCGGGCGGCCGATGGTTCCTCACCGACCACACCGGTTCGCTGCCGGTCGTGGAACCGGCGCCGACTGGCCGACGCTCGTGTCGCGGTGTCGGGCGGGCATCCGGTCACCGTGACCGCCGAATGGACTCCGGCCGGGGTGATCCCGCTCGCCGTCCATCCGATCGATGCCGAGGGCCGAGCCGACGTCCGCCAGTCGGTGGACCTCGGCCCCCGAGGCCGGGTTCCACGAGCGGCGCTGGGCGGACCGGCCGTGACCGGCGCTGCGCCAGGTCGCGGCTCGGTCGGCGCGCCAGGTGACGGCTCGCTGGCGGAGCACTGGCGATCCTCGCCGCGAGTGGCGTTGCTCGGCACGGATCGCCGGTCCGCCCCGCTGCCCCCGACGGCGACCTCGCCGATCTCGTCGCCGATCGCCACGCCGGCGACGCCGGAGAAGCCGTGCTCGACCAGGTCGCCGCGCTCGGCGCGCTCCGCCGGGGCGGGCTGCGGCCGGGGCCAGCGATCGCCCTGCTCGATGTCGCCGATGCCGACCCGCGCCCGGTGTGTCCGCCCGCCGCGACGGCGCGTCTGGCGGAGCTCCTCGACGCCTGGCCAACTCGTCGACGTGGCTCAGGGCCCTCGTCGCTCACGGTGGCGACTGGCGCCCGAAGCCGCCCGTCCCGTTGCTCAACCGGTTCCGCGCCCATCCGCCCCGGCGTGCCCTCGCCCTGCAGGCGGTCGGTCCGCTCGGGGACTGGCTCGCCGAGCTGTTCCCCGACCTGGTCGGTCCCGGCGAACCTCGGCCGTGCCGGCCGAACCGCCGCCGGCATCCCGGCCGACGTCCAGCGCCTCGCCCGTGCCGACGCCGACGCACTGGCCGGCGCCCTCGCCGAAGGGCTGGAGTCGGGTGAGTTCTCCAAACGCCACCAGCCGATGTTCGAACGGGTCCTGTGTTCCGTGCCCATCGACCACCTCCCGGTCATCGCCGCTCCGGCTCAACCGAGCGGGCACCAGCGCGCCACGATGGGGATCGCCCTGTCCCTGGCCGACCTCGCCGCCACCCGCCACGCCATGATCCAGGAGCTCCACCCATGACCGCCGACCACGTACTGCGTCCCCACGCCGAGCAGCAGTACGCCCATGAGCTGGCCGCGCTGGCTGCGACCGACGACGGGCCGCGCCCGCCCCGGTGGCAGCTCTCGCCTCGCGCCGTGCTCACCTACGTGCTCGGCGGCGAGGCCGCCGACGGAACCGCGATCCTGCCCAAGTACGTCGGCAGCCGCCGCTTGGTCGAGATCGCGGTGGCGACGCTCGCCACCGATCGGGCGCTGCTCCTGCTCGGCGTTCCCGGCACCGCGAACCTGGCGCAGGCGAGCACCTCGCTGCGGCGATCAGCGGGAACTCCGCGATTGCTGGTCCAGGGAACGGCGGGGACCGGCGAGGAAGCGATCCGGTACGGCTGGAACTACGCCCGCCTGCTCGCCGAGGGCCCGTCGGAGCGAGCGCTCGTGCCCAGCCCGGTGATGACGGCGATGGGCGCAGCTCGCTGGGCCGGATCGAGAGTTGACGGATGCCGTCCGACGTCCAGGACGCCTTGATCACGGTGCTGTCCGGAAAAAGACGCTGCCGGTGCCGGAGCTGTCGACCGAGGTCCAGGCGGCCAAGGGTTCAGCCTGATCGCCACGGCCAACGACCGGGATCGAGGGATCACGGCGATCTGTCGAGCGCGCTGCGGCGCCGGTTCTTCGAACGGTCTGCCGCTGCCGACGACCGTGGAGGAGGTGGCGATCGTCGAACGACGGGTCGCCGAACTCGGCCGGGCCCTCGAAACTCCCGGCGATCCCGGCGGCCGATGTCGAGATCCGTCGCGTCGTGACGGTGTTCCGTGAGCTGCGCGACGGGCTCACCGAGGACGGGCGGCTCGCTGAAGTCCCGTCGGCGACGCTGTCGACCGCCGAGGCCATCTCGGTGCTGGTGAACGGGCTGTCGCTCGAGTGCTCACTTCGGTTCCGGGGTGCTCGGCGTCGAGGACATCCGCGGCCGGGATCGTCGGCAGCGTGGTGATGCGTCCGGTGCGATCAGGTCGTCGGCGGCAGAGTACCTCGAGGGCGTGGTGCGCGAACGACCGGGATGGGGCGAGTTCTACGGCGCGTGCGCCCTCGACTCCTAGGCCCGGCCGCGTATGAGCGACATCCGGCTGTTCGGCATCCGCCATCACGGCCCCGGGTCGGCCCGTTCGGTGGGCGCGCCCTGGCGTCGTTCGAACCGGAACTGATCCTGCTCGGGCTCGAAGGAGGCGGGGATCTGGGGAACTGGTGGGTCGGGCGGACATGGTGCCGCCGGTGGCGATGCTCGGCTATGTCCCGGATCACCCCGAACGTGCCGTGAACTGCCGTTCGCCTCGTTCCGGCCGGAATGGGTCGCGATGCGCCACGCCGCGGAGCTGGCGGTGTCCCTCCGCTGCATCGACCGCCGCTCGCCCTGCTGGCGTCCGGCTTCCCCGACGAGGCCTTCGCCAGGCGAAGGCCGGCCAGGGCGCGATCGGCGATCCGCTCCAGGTCCTGGCCGGCGCGCCGCCGGGTACGGCGACGCCGAGCGGTGGTGGGAGGACGTGGTCGAACCTGGACGGACGTTGATCCCTTCGGCGCCATCGCCGGCGCGATGGCCGCCGTTAACGGCGACCCCGAGGCGTCGGGATCGAACGACGTCGAGAAGCGACGATGCGCCGGGCTGCGCACGGCGGTCGCGCCGACAGCCAGCGAATCGCCGTGGTCTGCGGGGCGTGGCACGTCCCGGCCCTCGATACTGGCTCGATCGACCCGGCACTCGCGCGGTCGGACAAGGCGGCCCTTCGGGGCCTGCCCCGCACCAAGGCCGCGATGACCTGGGTGCGTGGACGAATCTTCGCCTCGGCGCCCACAGCGGATACGGCGCCGGTGTGTCGTCGCGCCGGTTGGTGTCCACGTGTTCGCCCATCCGGGCCGGCCGGGGCGACCCGGTGGTTCTTCGCGCCGCGGAGCTGTTGCGGGCCCAGGATCATGCGGTCTCGCCCGATCATCTCGTCGCCGCGGTCCGGCTCGCCGACAGCTTGGCCGTGCTGCGGGCGGCCCGCCGGGACTGGCCGAGGTCACCGGCGCGTCGTCGGCCATCCTCGGCGAGGAGAAGCGAGGACCACTGGCGCTGATCGAGGATCAGCTCGTCGTGGGACACGACCTCGGCTCGGTCCAGCCGACACGCCGATGGTGCCGCTCGCCCGCTCGCTCGCCGCCGACCAGAAGGCGGCGCGGCTCAAGCCGGACGGCAGCGCCAAGAACCTCGAGGCTGGACGTGCGGACGGGCGCCGGCCTCGCCCGTTCCCGACTGCTCCACCGGCTCTGGGCCCTCGGGGTGCCGTGGGGGACGCCAGAGCATCGCGGCGCAGCACCGGGACCTTTACGCCGAGACGTGGCGGCTGCGGTGGGAACCGGAGTTGTCGGTCCGCCTGGTGGAGGCAACCCCTACAGGACGACGGTGCCGACGGCCGCGGCAGCGACTGATCGAACGGGCCGGCGCGAGCAGTGCGCTGGCCGAACTCACCGGCATCGTCGAACAGGCGCTGCTCGCCGACCTGCCCGATGTGGTCGAACCGGTCATGCGGCTCGTTTGCGGTCCAGGCCACCGACGGCCACGATGTCGCCCATCTCCTCGACGCCCTCGGCCGCTGGCGCGCCGTGCGCTACGGCGACGTCCGCAGCACCGACGTGGTCGCGGTCCGAGAGGTGATCGACACCCTGGCCGTGCAGTGTGCGCCGGGCTCGTCCCGGCCCAGCGTCGTTGGACGACGACGCGGCGCAGGCCGGCTCGGAGCGACTGACCGCGGCGCAGGCCGCCTTCGCCCTGATCGAACACACCCGGTGCGGCGGGACCTGTGGCCACGTGTGCTCGAACAGCTGCCGACTCCCCGGCGCCCACGGGCTGGTTCGCGGCGGGCGGCGACTCCTCGTCGACGCCGACCGTTGGACCACCACGGAGAGGCAGGGCGAAGTTGTCACGGGCGCTCTCGTTCGGCCACCCCACCGCTCGTCGGCACGTCCTACGTCGAGGGTTCCTGGCCGAGGTCAGGACGGCGCTGCTCCACGACACCGACCTGCTCGGCACGATCGACCGCTGGCTGACCGGCTTGGCCGGGCTGCGTTCACCGATCGTGCCGCTGCTACGTCGCACCTTCGGCGCCTTCGAAGCCGGGGGCGCCCGGCGGATCGGTGAGTTGGTGGCAGGGCGGGGCGACGGCCGGGCACCGGCCCCGTACGGCGCTGGGACGTCGATCCGGCTCGGGCCGACGCTGCGCTGGCGACCGTCCGCACGTTGCTCGGGGTGCGGCGATGAAATGACTTGAAGGCACCGGGCGAAGCTGCGTCGATGGCGCCTGGTGCTCGGCGGGGCCGAGGACGGGACCGAGGAGCGGCTGTCCGGCGAGGACCTCCGCGCATCGATGCGGCCCTCGCCGCGATTGCGCGACACCGCGCATCGAGCAGCTCCGGGCGACGTCGGGGCGGCTCGGGGGCGTCGGCGCCCGGCGTGTCGCGCTGGCTCGGCGACGTCCGTCGGTACTTTCCGACCAGCGTGGTGCAGGTGCTGCGGCGCGACGCCATCGAACGACGGATCTGCACCGGCTCCTGCTGGAACCGGAAGTCTGCCGACAGTCCGAAGCCCGACGTCCATCTCGTCGCCACCCTCCTGGAGCTGGCCAAGCTGCTCCCCGACGCGTGTCGGAACGCTCGAGCGGTCGTGCGGACGGTGTGCGACCCAGCTCGGACCCGCCTCGCCCAGCGCACCGTCGCCGCCGTCACCGGAGCGGTCCAGCGGTCATCCAGCGTACCCGCCGCCCCCGCCTCGTCGACGTCGACTGGGGCCGCACCATCCACGCCAACCTGCGGCACTACCAGCCGGGCTGCGCACCGTGATCCACGAGCACCTGATCGGGCACAGGCGTCGACAGCGCTCCTTCGACAAGGAACTGGTGTTGGCGATCGATCAGAGCGGATCGATGGCCGAATCGATCGTCGCACGCCGGGGTCTTCGGGTCCGTGCTGGCGTCGGTGCGAAGCCGCCACCGCACCTCGGTCGTTGCCTTCGACACCAGCGTGGTCGATCTGACCGCGTCGCTCCACGACCCCATCGACGTGCTGTTCGGCGTGCAACTCGGCGGTGGGACCGACATCGACAGCGCCGTTGCGTACTGCGAGACGCTGATCACCCGTCCCGCCGACACCGTGCTCCTGCTGTCGACCTGTTCGAGGGAGTGCGGCGCGCTCGTTCACCGGATGGCGGATCTCGTCCAGCTGGCGCGGCGTCACGTGCATCGCCCTGCTGTCGTTGTCCGACGAGGAGCGCCCGCCTTCGACCACGACCCGCGCCGCCCTGGTCGCCTTGGGCGTGCCGGCGTTCGCTTGCACGCCCGATCAGTTCCCCGAGGTCCTAGCGGGCGATCGGCAGACGGGTCCCGAGCCCCTCCGATGACGTTCGTCCTAGAGTCAGACCCGTCCCGGAGCCAGATCGTCCTGGAGCCAGATCGTCGTTGGGGGGTTCGCATGTCCGAGTCGAGTGAGGAGGCGCGCGCTTCACGCGTCTGGCGTCGTTGTTGGAAGCCGAAGTGACCGAGCTCCGACGCCGGGGAGCAGGCGCGCGAACTCGTCCATCGGTACGGCGCAGGATGCGACACCAACGACGCCACGGCTGTCGCCGGATGTTTCGCCGACGATGCGACCTGCTCGCAGACACCAGGCCTACGAGGGCCGGACGGCGATCGAGGAGTTCTATCGAGCCAGACCACCGGTACGTCGGTCCATCTCCAGGGACCCGCCCGGTTCGACCCGGCCGGCGACGCCCTCCAGGCCCGGATGCCGTTCATCGCCGTGCGCTCGATCGGTGATCATCCGGCTCATCTGGGGGACCTATACCGATCGTTACGTCGAGGACGCCACGACCCGTTCGTTGCAGTTCGCCGAGCAGCGAATCGCGATCGACGGCATCGTTCGACTCGCCGTCGAACCGCAGCCCTGATCGCCGGGACGAGATCGCCGATGGAGCAGGAGATGGCTCCCTCCACCCCTCGGTTGGCTAGCCTGCTCGCTCATGGGTCAGCCCGTCGCCGTCATCCAGAAGCCCAGCACCACGCCCGGCATCGTCCGTTTCGAGACGAACCGCAGTCTGACCGGGATGGGCCACGAGCGCTTCCAGTCGACGATCGACGCAGTGGGCGACACCCCGGCCGCCGAGTTGGCCCGCCGGTTGTTCGGCCGCGGACGAGTGGCCGCGGTCCACGTCTACGGCAACATCGTCACCGTGGAGCTCGCTCGCGGGTTCGACGCCAGCGGGATCGCCGAGATCGTGGGGAACCTGTACCAGTACTGGAAGCCGGGCATGAAGCCGCCGTCGTTCGAGGAACTGACCGCCGCGGCCGAGGCCGAGTCGGGCGGCGGAGCGGCTCCGGCCGCGGCCGCCGACGCCGGCGGGGATCCGGCGCTGTCCGCAGCGGCCCAGCGAGTTCCGGCCCATCTGCTCGAGCGGTCGCGGGCGGCCCGGGAGCGATGGAAGGCCAACCACTCCTGACCCCCACCGGTCGGGCTGGTCAGGGCGCATCGAGACCGGCTGGGGCCGACCAGGTCGCTGGTCCCGGATCGGGACGAACCGGGAGCTGAACCTCTCGCGAGGGCGGGTTGTGCACTACAACCTCGGCGGTGGATGACTGGCTCACGCTGCAGGACGCAGCACAGATACTCGGCGTCCACTACATGACCGCCTATCGCTACGTGCGGATCGGTCGGCTTCCCGCCGACAAGGTCGGTGGGGGCTGGCGGGTACAGCGCAGCGATCTGCAGGCGTTCCAGGCCGACCAGGCCGCCAACGCCTCCGCCGCGTCCTCCCCCGCTCCGCCGTCCGCAGCGAGCGGCGGGCACGGAGCCACCGGCGCCAATCGGGCAGGCGGGGCCGATTGGGCCGGTCGGCTGGAACGACGGCTCGTGGTCGGTGACACCAACGGTGCATGGGGCGTGCTCGAAGCGGCCCTCGCCGCTGGAGTCGGGATCGAACAGTGCTACAGCGACGTCATGGCCCCGGCGCTGAGTTCCATCGGTGAGCGATGGGCGCAGGGCGAGCTCGACGTCTCGGCCGAACATCTGGCGTCGGGAACCGTGGCCCGGCTGATGGGCCGACTCGGTGCCCGCACCTTCCGTCGAGGTCGGTCCCGGGGGCTGGTGCTCGTGGGAGCGCCGGAAGGGGAGCGTCACGCGCTGCCGGTGGCGATGCTCGCCGACCTGGTCCGCTACTCCGGCTGGGAGGTGCTCGATCTGGGCGTCGACATGCCGGCGGGGTCGTTCGTCCACGCGGTCAATGCGGCAGGGAACGACCTGGTCGCCGTGGGTCTGAGCTGTACGACCGAGGGCAGTCGGCCCGCGGTGCAGCAGGCGGTCGCCGCCCTGCGCACCGTGCTCCCCTCCGGGGTGCCGATCGTGATCGGCGGCGCAGGAACCGAGCCGGGGTGGTTGCCGGCGAGCGGGGCCGACCATCACGCGGCGAGTGCGGCGGCCTTCGTCGGAGTGCTGGAGCGATCGGGCCCGAAGGCGCCTTGAGGATCGAACACATGTTCGACTAGCGTCGAAGGGGTGGCGGAGGCAGCTCGTTCCCTTCGAGATCCTGCGGCGTTGGCCGAACTCGCGGCCCGGGTGGTCCCGGGCGCTCTGGCGCGCGAACGACGTCTCGAGGTCTGCGAGGCGGTTCGCGACCTGCTGCCGCTCGGTGGGCTCCAGCGGGGGACCACCGTGGCCACGACCGGTTCGGCCGCCACCTCGTTGACCCTGGCCCTGGCGGCCGGTCCATCCGCCCGGGGATCGTGGACCGCGGTCGTCGGCGTGCCGGGCATCGGGCTGGCGGCGGCGGCGGAGCTGGGGGTGGCGCTGGAGCGGTTGCTCCTCGTGGCCGAGCCACCCCGCCGGCAATGGTCCGAGATCGTGTCGGTCGCGGCCGAAGGGGCGGAGGTGGTGATCACCCGCGTGCCGTCGTCGGTGCACGCCGGTGAGCTCCGCCGGGTCCAGGCCCGGCTCAAGGCCCGAGGAGCGGTGCTGCTCGTCGTGGAGGCCGGCTCCGACCCGGCCCGATACTCGCCCGAACTGGTGTTGCGGTCCGAGGTGCTCGGTTGGGAAGGGATCGGGGCCGGCCACGGCCGATTGGTCGCCCGCCGGGTTCGGGTCGAGACGACGGGCCGCCGGATCGGCCGTCCGCTCGGCGCAGACCTGTGGCTCCCGGCGGCCGACGGTGCCGTGGCCGAGGCCCCGCCGCCGATCGCCACCCTTCGTCGGCCACCATCCTTCGTCGGCCGCCATCCTTCGTCGACCGCAAGGTTCCGATGAGCGGCGCTCGATCATCGAGGGGCGCGAGGTGAGCCGCCCCGACACCTCGCCGCGGCTCGCCGCGGTGTGGTTCCCGGGCTGGGCGGCCGAGGTGATGGTGCGGCGCGAGGCCGGCGACGGTCGCCAGGTCCCACTGGCCGTGTTGCGAGCGAACCGGGTCCTGTCGGTCACCCCGGCTGCCGCGGCGGAGGGCATCCGTCCTGGGCTGCGCCGACGCGAGGCCCAGTCCCGCTGCCCGACGCTGGAGATCCGCGACCACGACGCGGACGCGGCGGCCCGGGCCTTCGAGGAGGTGACCCGGTCGGTGGGCGAGTTGGTTCCCGTGCTCGAGGTCACCGAGCCCGGCACGTTGACCTTCGCCACCCGAGGCCCCTCGCGTTACGCCGGCGGCGACGAGTCGCTCGGCGACCGGGTCCATGCCCTCGCGGTCGCCCCGTTCGAAGGGGCCACTCCACCGGTCGGTGTCGGGATCGCCGACGGCCGATTCGCGGCGACGGTGGCAGCGCGTCGGTCGGCCCGGCTCGGCCGGCCCCTCGTGGTCGCCCCCGGCGGATCGCCGGCCTTCCTGGCCCCGTTCTCGATCCCGACCCTCACGAGCGCCGGCGGGATCGAGGACGAGCTGGTCGACCTGCTGCGCCGCCTCGGGGTGCGCCGCCTGGGGGACCTGGCGGCGCTCCCGGCCGCCGATCTCCTCGCCCGGTTCGGTCCGTTCGGCGCCCACGCCCACGCCCTGGCCGCGGGGCTCGACCCGGGGCTCCCCGATGCCGCCCCACCTCCCCCCGAACTGGTGGCCGAGCGGAGCTTCGAGGCCCCCGTGACCTCGCTCCAGCCGCTGGTGTTCGTGGCCAAGCAGCTCGCCGACGAGCTCGCCGAACGGCTCGGCGCCCACGGGATGGTGGTGGTCCGCCTGGTCGTGGTGGCCGAGACCGAGTACGGGGAACGCACCGAACGGGTCTGGTACCGGGCGGCGGGGATGAACGCCGTCACGATGGCCGAACGGGTCCGCTGGCAACTCGACGGCTGGGTCCAGCGTCCGGGCGGGTTGACCGGAGGGGTCGAGCTGTTGCGGCTGGTCCCCGCCGAGGTGCGAGCGGCCGATGGTCGCCAGCTCGGGTTCTGGGGCGGTGCCACCCAGGCCGACGACTCGGCGATGCGGGCGGCCACCCGGCTGGTCGGCCTGCTCGGCCCCGAGGCCGTGCTCGTCCCGGAATGGCGAGGTGGGCGGGAACCCGGGGACGCCTATTCGTTGGTGTCGGCGGCGCTCGCCGAGCTGGGAGAACCCGATCGGCATCGGACCCGGGTCGAAGCGCCCGTCACGAGCGGCCCGTGGCCCGGCCGGCTGCCGGCCCCGTCACCGGCTCGGCTGTTCGACGATCGCCGCCCCTGCCTGGTCCTCGACCCGACGGGCCGGCCCGTCGGGGTGACGGGGCGGGGTGCGGTCACCGGCGAACCCACCGTGGTCCGGCGCGGGACCCGAGATGACGTGGTGACCAGCCAGGCCGGGCCCTGGGTGATCGAGGAACGGTGGTGGGATCGCGAACGGCCCGCCGACGGGCCCGGTTCCAGTTGGTGCTGGCGTCCGGGGAAGCCGTTCTCGTCAGCCTCGACGGTGGCGAGTGGGGTCGACGCCCAGTACTCATGACCGAACGGTCACGGCGCCACGCACCGGTGCCCGACGACCGGGGAATCCGGTGCCGGGACGGGCCCGAGGTTCGATACCGTCGAGGCCGCCTGATTTGCCCCGCCCCTCAGGGAGTCATGACCGCTCATGAGCACCTCATCGCTCACCCCCGATGCTCTCGCCAGCCTGCTTTCGAGTCGGCCCGTACCGAGTACGAGACCCTGGCCGCCGCCGGGCTCTCGCTCGACATCACGCGGGGCAAGCCGGCCGCGTCCCAACTCGACTTCGCCAACGGGCTGCCCGACCTGCCGGGGCAGGACTACAAAGCGGCCGACGGGACCGACACCCGCAACTACGGCGGGTTGACCGGGCTGAGCGAGTTGCGGGAGATCTTCGCCCCGCTGCTGCAGGTCCCGGTCGACCAGTTGTTGGCGCTCGGCAACTCCAGCCTCGAGCTGATGCACGACTGCTTCGTCCACGCCCTGCTGTCGGTCATGCCCGGATCGCCGCGTGACCGTGGTCGAAGGAGGACAAGCTCAAGTTCATCGCCGTCGTCCCGGGCTACGACCGTCACTTCGCCCTGTGCGAGCGGTTCGGCATCGAGATGATCTCGGTCCCGATGACGCCGGACGGTCCCGACATGGACGCCGTCGAGCAACTCGTGGCCGACGATCCGGCGATCAAGGGCATCTGGTGCGTGCCCAAGTACTCGAACCCCGACGGTGTCACCTACAGCGATGTCACCGTCGAGCGGCTGGCCCGGATGACCACCGCAGCGCCGGACTTCCGCATCTTCTGGGACAACGCCTACGCCTTGCATCATCTGACCGATGACGAGGTCGAGGTGGGAGACATCCTCGCCCTGTGCGCCGAGGCCGGGAATCCGGACCGGGTCTTCGTCTTCGGTTCCACCTCCAAGGTCACCTTCGCCGGGGCCGGCGTGGCCTTCTTCGGATCGTCGCCGGCCAACGTGGCGTGGATCCTGGCCAACAACTCCAAGCGCAGCATCGGCCCGGACAAGGTCAACCAGCTCCGCCACGTCCGCTTCCTGAAGGATGCCGACGGAGTGCGACGCCACATGCGTGGTCATCGCGAGCAGCTGGCGCCGAAGTTCGCCGCCGTCGAGCGGATCCTGACCGAGCAGCTCGGTGGCACCGGGTTGGCGACCTGGTCGACGCCCAAGGGCGGCTACTTCGTCAGCCCGAGGTGTTGCCGGGCTGCGTGACCGAGGTGGTCCGCCTGGCCAAGGAGGCCGGCGTCGTGCTCACCCCGGCCGGATCCACCCACCCGTACGGGAACGATCCCGAGGACCGCACGATCCGGATCGCTCCGAGCTTCCCGAGCCAGGCCGATCTCGAAGCGGCGATCGCCGGGTTGGCGACGTGTGAAGCTCGCCTGCGCCACCCGGCTCCAGCAGGGCTGATCACCGGGGCTGCGGTCACGGGCCGATCGGGACCAGCCGGGCGAGTTCGTCGATCACGATCTCGGACCGGCCGGAACTGGCGACCGCCGCGACGAGACCCCGGCATCCTGCCGGGGTCTCGAACCAGGATCACTCGCTTGTGCGGGCGGTTCACCCCGCCGGTGAGACCGACCTCGTTGTCGGTCCCACCGAGCGGAGATCCTCGACCGGACGCCGCCCTGCGCCCCGCCGTGGGAACCGTGGGTCAGTCGACCTCGGGCATCAGGTCCTGAGGTTCGAAGGCCGGCTCGTCGGCGTCGACCGCGCTGGGAGCGGCCACCTCGACCAGGGGCTCGGGCGCCCGCAGGACCTCGTCGGCCAAGCGGAACCCCACGCCACGGACCGTCGAGATGAACGACACGTCCGGCGCATGGTGGTGGAGCTTGCGGCGCAGGTTCGACAGGTGCACGTCGACGACGTGGTCGTCACCCACCCAGTTCTCGCCCCAGATGTTGCGCAGCAGTTCGAGGCGGGTGCTCACGTCCCGCGGGCGCTGGCACAGGTGGGCCAGCAGGTCGAACTCGATGCGGGTCAGGTTCACATTGAACCCGTTGACCTGGCTCTGACGGCGACCGAGGTCGATCTGCAGCGGGCCGTAGTGCATCACGGTCGGGGGCGGTCCGAGGACGAGTCCCTCGGTGATCCGTCGCGGCCGCCGCAGCAGCGCCCGGAGGCGAGCGGCGAGCTCGATCGTGGAGATCGGCTTGGTGATCACGTCGTCGGCGCCAGCCCGGAGCAGGCGGACCCGCTCCAGCTCGTCGCTGTGATCGGTCAGGCCGATGAGATAGGCATCGGTCATGCCGCGGATCTCGGCGAAGAAGCCGGCCCGGTGCGGGCCGACCGCCCGGAGCCGCAGATCCAGCACCACCACGTCCGGCTTGAACGAATTGGTGAGGATCATCGCGGCATCGGGTTCAGAGGTCCCGGTGACCGCGAAGCCTTCGGCGCGTAGGGATTTCTCCCAGCCGCGTCGAAGCAGCGAGTCGGTGTCGATGAGCAGAGCGCGAGGCGCAGGGCTCGATTCGGGAGTGAGAGCAGGTTCGTTCATCATCCGGCGTCATCCAGTGCGAGTGGTGGCTGGTTGAACCGACAAGACGCACACTCGACCGGACCATGACGCGCCGCTTACACTTTCCGCACCGGATCCACTACATAAAGTGATCTATTGGGTCCGAGGGCCCAGGGCTGACCCACAGGTACCGCTGGCACCACCGAACCCCCAAGAACGCTCGACCCAGCATCCAGACGGCGAGAGCGCCCCAGATACCGATCACTCCCGAGGCCGGAACCAGGATCGGGACGGTTGCGCAGCCGATGAAGACCACGAGTACGACCAGCATCATGTGGGACAGTGCCCGGAACTGGCCCGCTCCGATGAGGATGCCGTCGACCGCGAACGCCGCCGCTCCCGGGACCAACAGCACGGCCAGGACCAGAACCCCGCCTGATGCCCGGCTGACCACCGCATGATCGTTGCTGAACAGCCTGCCGACCCAGGGTGCCGACGCGGCGAGCGCCATGCCGAGGACCAGACCCGCCCCGATACTGAGGCGCAGTGAACGTTTGGCGACCCGCGCCGCGAGCGGGGTGTCGTCCGCCCCGATCGCTTCGGCGACGAGGGTCTGGGTCGGCACGGCGAGGGCGTCGAGGCACAGGGCGAACAGGATGAACAGGCTGCCGATGATCTGATGGGCGGCGAGCGTCGGTGGGTCGATCCGGGCCGCGATCGCGGTGGCGATGGTGAAGGTGGCCATCAGCGCCCCGACCCGCAACACCAGGACCGCGCCGACGTCGAGCAACGGGCGCATCACCGACCAGCGCGGCCAACCGAGCGCCGGCGCCACCGTCCGACGCACGAGGGCGAGGTAGGCGAGGACCGAGCCGACCTGCGCGATCACGGTGCTCCACGCCGACCCGGCGATCCCGAGATGGAGCACGTTGACGAACACCAACTCGACCACCAGGTTCACGAGGTTGGCCACCACCACCACGACGAGCAGGCCGCCCAGGCGCAGCTCGGCCCGCAGGATGCCGTGACAGGCGATGGTGAGCAGGACCGCCGGCAGGGCCAGCGAGCTGATCCGCAGATAGGTGACGGCGTGCTCGAGCGCCGGACCCTGGGCCCCGATCAGCGACGCCAGCGGCCGGGCCGCGACCGCGATCACCACCGCGGCCAGGGTTCCGAGACCGGCGGCCAGCCACAGGGCCTGGGTTCCTGCGTGCGAGGCATCTCGCTGCCGTCCCGCGCCGCGCAGGTGAGCGAGCCGTTGCGTCGTGCCGTAGGCGAGGAAGTTCGCCAGCGAGGCCAACAGGACGAGGATCTGGGAGGCGACGGCCAGCCCGGCCAGCGGCTCGGTGCCGAGGTGGCCGACGATCGCGGTGTCGGTGGCGACGTAGAGCGGCTCGACGGCGAGGGTGCCGAGCGCCGGTACGGCCAGCGCCGCGATCCGCCGATCGAGCGGATCGGGCAGGAAGCGGCGGACCGGGCGGCGAGACATCGCCCGATGTCTAGCGTCCGGCCGCACCGTTCGCGGCGTCCGCTCCGGCTCCGATTCAGTTGTCAATGAGCGTCATCCGGGGAAGGCGCTAGGCCGCTTCGGGGTGGTGGGTCACGCCGGGCGGAGCTGGTTGCTGATGCATCGACCGCCGCCGCACATGGTCTGGCGGTCGGAATGGTTCGGTGGCCCATCGAGTGCCATCCGGTGCGTGCACCGTGACGGTTCTGGCGTGGTCCAACGTGACCTTCCAGCCTCGGTCGTGGGTGTCGTGATGGTGCTGGCCGCAGGCGGGGCCCATGTTCTCGAGTTTCGTGTTGGCCCCGTTGAACGGCACCAGGTGGTGGATCTCGCAGTCGTCGAACGGGACCCCGCATCCGGGGAACATGCACGTGGCGTACATCGAGCCGAGCACCGCACGCTGCACGAAGCTCGCCAGGCGCCGCCGCCCGGCGATCGTGAGCTCGACGCCGATCCCGGCGTCGTCCAGCAGCACCGGGAGCAGTTCGGCCTCGCCGAGCAGTTCGTTCACCCGAGCGCACGGCACCGGGAGTCCATCGGAGGTCACCGCGCCGAGGGGGCCACCGGCCTGACGGAGATCATCGAAGGTGACCTGGACGATGAAGGTGGTCTTCACCGGCCGATCGCCGTTGCGGTGGGAGTGCTCGCCCCGGATCAAGCTCATCAAGGCGTCCAGGTTCGCTTGCTCATGGGTCACTGGTTCCGGTTCGGCCTGGCGCTCGTGGGCCGCGAGCACACGGGATGCCTCGTGCTCCACGATTCGCTTCGCCTCCGAGCCCTCGTTCCCGAACCGGACCACCGCCGACAACGTGCCGTCGCGATGGCGGATGAAGCGCATCCCCCGCTCGCCTTGGAGCCGGGCGGCCTCTGTCTCGGCGGTGGACGGGCACACCCTGTTGGCGAGGCTGCGGGCCTCGCGCGCCAGGCGCTCGGGGCTGGATCGACGAGCGGTGTCGACCAGCGCAGCAGCCTCGGCGGCGAATTCGGGCACCTTCGCAGTTGGCAGGTCGCGCAGGACTCGGGCGAGGGCGTCGATGTGCTCCCCGACGATCTGCCCGTGCTCCCAGGCCTGTCCGAACTCCGGCAACAGCTCCACCACCCGGGCCCGCCCCGACTCGGCCGTCGCCTGGGCACCGGACACGCGGGCACCCCGACGCAGGACTTCTCGCCCGACCCCGCCCGACGCCGAGCCGTCCGGTGCGGCTCCGAGCTGATCGGCACGGGCCGCCAACTCCGCCAACCGAACCTCCAACACGGCCCGGCACGAGGACACCGCACGAACCCATCGCTCCACCTCGCCGACCGACGACAGTCTGCCCACATCGAGCGACACGCACGTCTCGAACCGCTCCATCGGATCGGTTGTCCCCGTTCCATTCGACATGCCGCCATCATCTCGGGGGGGGTGTATCAGAGTTTCCGAGGACAACGATTGAATCCGCCGATCGGGCAGCGCCAGAGGGTCGCCGCCAGCGGGTCCTGCACCGATGTGGTGCTTGGACATCGAGCGCCACGAGGCGCTCTCGAACCGTGCAGTGATGAAAGGGCACCGCCTCTCGTCCGTCGCGGCGGACGAGGTGAAGCTGAGGGCAGCCTGACCCGGGGGACGCCGGGGAGGGTGGAAGCAGCCCTGACAACGCCGGGACGTGCCAGCACCGTCAGATGGGGTGGGTCCGGCAAGCGTGACAGGAAGGTGTAGCGACGGTGAACCAGTGCATGAACGCCTCTCAAGGGCAGACCACCACCCCTACACCGAGCGGTTCGTCGGCGTTGACCCTCTCTGCGCAACGTCCGAGCGAAACCCGCGCCTCGTCGGAGCGGACGTATCGCGAGCTTGGCTTCCTCCTTCCCGCGCCGATCGGCCCGGCTCCAATCGCTCCGTGGACGAGCCCGCCCGGTCGAGGTGATCGAGGATTCTCGTGCTGCGGTGGACGCCCGCGCCCGTGCCGACCAGCTGCTCGCTTCGAGCGCGTCGGTGGTGAGCACAGTGGTGGCCGCCAGTGGCGTCCTTAAGGTGTCACACGGGCAATCTATAGTTTCATCGGCTGGTGATGCTCACCAGCTACGGCGGAGGTGGAACGAGGCCATGAAGTTCTGCGGGGAGCGGTGATGCGGCCCGATGAATTCGGCCGTCTGCTGGTCGGCGCAGGATCGCGTTTCGAGGCCTCCAACAGTCCGCCTGTTCGGCTGCCTTCGCTCCTTCGAGCGCTGGTCGAAATGCAACGCCATCCTCCGTTGTCCCAGCGCTCACATCCCCGGGAGGGAAACCAATGCCTGATCGCCTCATGCTCGAACGTCTGATCACCGGTTGTTCCGACGATGCCTTCGATAGCGGCATCGTCATAGATGCGAACCTGGAGCCGCTCGCGGGTGAAGGGTCTCCGATCAAGCCACCGACTTACATCGGGGGTGTGTTCCAGCTGGGAAAGCGCTGGGCCTCGCCCGATGATGAGCACCCGACTGACATCGTGGTGATCGACAACGTCGCCTCGCAGGCGAATCGCATCGAAGCTGCGCTGCGACAGCAGGCGGCAGCGCTTGGCCTCCCTGAGATCCTGCTGGATCTCAGCGGAATCGAGAACTTGCCTCCGCATCTTCCAGGGCAGATCTCCAGCTGGCAGTTCCCCCACCGTGTGGCTGATGCGTACCTCCGCGACTCGCTGCTCGAAGGCCAAGACTTCATGAAGTCCGAACTCGGGCGTTCCCTGTTTGCTGCGACACCCTGGGCGGCCGGGCCACTCATGGGGTGGTTCCCTCAGGCGCTGCTGTTCGGCTTCTGGCAGTCACATCTCGGGAAGAAGGCGGCACAGACCAAGAGCGCTCGGGCCTGGTCGTCGGAGATCATCGGCTGGGCGCCGGCAGACGTGACTTCGCGCCTTGCGGGCACGAAGGGCGACCCTCTCAATCTCACGAGCGATGTCGAGGTGACCTCGCTTGTAGATGACAGGAGACTCTGGGAGGTCGGGGTAGCGGCGATCAAGGGAGCGAAGAAGGATCGGCTCTCCGAGATCGGTCACGGGCAAGTTCCCTTCGCAGGAAGTGAGTCTGCTCTTGCCGGCGTATCGTTCCGGTCGATCACCCAACGGACAATCGTGTCCTTCGCCGAGTTGCGCAAACTGAGTCTCGGTACTGGCAATGGTCGCGCAGATGCGGCGATGCGCGCTCTACTCGTCGCTGTGGGTCTGCATGGCCACTCACTGGCATTCGGTCGTGGGATGGCGTTGCGCTCTGGGGCGGACCTTCGAACGACGCGGCATTCGGCCCGTTGGCTCGGTTCGACAGCAGACGAGGCCATCGATCTGGCAGCGCCGACGACACAGTGGGCCTGGTCGCCGAGGCAACCGAGAACGCACGTGCTGCCGGGGTCCCTCTCGACGGGTGTCTGTGGCGCCGGTTCTCCTTCAGCCCAAAGAGAACCTGGCGAAGGCGATTCGTCAGACGTGGCCGGAGCTCTCCTGATGCTGGTGATCAGCGCAGAGCTGCTCATGGGCACGATCCGAGCCGACCCCGACGGTGCCGCGGTCACCGGCAAGGCGACCGAAGCGGAGTGGCCACCGTCGCCGATGTGGCTGTTCTCCGCCCTGGTGGCAGCGGACGGTACCGGTGAGCGGTGTCGGGTGACTTCTGGCGAAGAACTCGTCGCCCTCGAAGAGGCGAGACCGCCCATGATCTATGCCGCCGGGCCGCCCGACGTTGTGCACCATGTTCTCGAGGAGAGGTTCGTCGTCGAAGCGGGCGTCCACCAATCGGGTACCCACCAGGAGTACGTCGGGAAGAAGGGCGCGCTGGTGCGGCCCGGTGTGCGTGCTGCGGTGCGTTGGCCCACGGTCTGGTACTTGTGGCCGGACATGGAAACCCGGTGGGCTGATGCCATTGCCCGGCGCTGCGCACGGGTCGGCTACCTGGGAACGTCAGACTCGCCTGTACGGCTTCGGGTCCACGACAAAGTCGGCGACGTCGCCACGCTGGTTCGACTCGACCCAGACCCGTCGGGCGACACATACATCAGAGTTCCTCGGTCCGGAACGATCGCCGTGCTCGACGCTGCCTTCGAAGCGTGGCAGCGTCGGGGCCCATCGGTGTCGCGCGCGCAGTTCCCGGCAATTGATCATCGTGTCGCTTACAGCAACGGGGCCGAGCGCGCTGTGTCGCCAATCGGTGAGATCGCGGCGTGGTTGATGCTCGACCGGCCCGTCACCGGGCGCGCGGTCTCGAGGCTGACCGACTTGTTCAAGAAGGCAGTCCTTGCGTCGCATCAGCAGTTGTTTGGGGAGCCACCCCCTGAGCTCCATGGACACGGATCAGATCCAACGGATATCACCTCACCGGCTATCTGGCGCTCCCCGACGCCGGCTTCCGTTACTGACCGGACGGATCCATGGTCTTGCTCTGTGGGTACCCGCTCCTTGATCCGGCTGCGCGCCAGCAGGCCCGTTACGCCGCCCACGGACTGTCGCATCTGCATGGACATGGCCTCGCCGTGGGCGTCGCTCCTATGACGGCACGATCCGGCCCATTGCGAGACCAGATCGTTGGCAAGCAACGTCGGCTGTGTGGGCCACTGCGTTCCCGGCGGTGCACGGAAGGCACGGTCCACTGTCACTCAGCGAGATTGCACGCTGGTGCACGCATGCAGGTTTGCCCGAACCCGTCGCCGCTCGTTGGGATCGGCAGCCTCTCATCCCGGGTGCTGTCGCTCTGGCTCCGCCTGAAGTAGCCCGCCCAGGGCGCAGAACACAGCCGTACTCCCACGTCGTGATGCGGTTCGCTGATCCAATCCAGGGCCCGGTCTCCATCGGTATGGGTCGCCAGCGCGGTCTCGGGTTGTGCGTACCCGTGGACAACAGCGACGCCGGGGAGGTGCTCTGGTGACGGTCGCGGAGTTCAGCGCGTTCTACGAAGCCGTTCACGGGCGCCGGCCCTTTCCATGGCAGGAGGCGCTGGCCGACCGTCTGGCAGGCTCCGGGTGGCCGGAGGAGGTGGGGGTTCCGACGGGCCTCGGCAAGACATCGTGCCTCGACATCGCGGTGTGGTGGCTCGCTCACGAAGCCGCTGTTCGTGGACCAGCCCGCCACGCCCCGACCCGCATCTGGTGGGTCGTCAATCGGCGCCTCCTCGTCGATTCGACCATGGACCACGCCGAGGGGTTGGCGAGGAGCCTGGCCGAGGCACGCTCAGGGGTCCTGGCCCAGATAGCGGATGCGCTCCGTAGCGTTGCCGCAGACCCGGCGTCGGCACCGCTCGAGGTGCATCGCCTACGGGGTGCAGCGCCGAGCACGCGGCCAATCGACCCGTCTCAGCCAGCGGTCATTCTGTCGACGGTTCCGATGTTCGGCTCACGCCTGCTGTTCAGGGGGTACGGGTCGTCTCGCTCGATGCGGCCGATCGACGCATCCTTTGCCGGTATCGATTCGTTGGTGCTCGTCGATGAGGCACACCTCGCCCGCCACCTGATGACGCTCGTCCCGGCTGCGCACGCCTGATGCCAGCCCGGCGGCCTCTTGGCCGGGGGCCGCAACACAGCGGCGGTGGTCTCTCTCACCGCTACCGGCGACGGGCGGGACCGATTCGATCTCACGCAGCGTGATCTGGAGCATCCGGAGGTTCTGAGGAGGCTGCATGCGGCGAAACCGCTTGACTTGTGGAATCCACAGCGGTTGCAGGCAAAGCCGGCAAGGCAATCGCTGAGGAGACGCTCGCTGCTCGCGGGTCTCGCCGCGAGCCGCGACTGCCTGGTGTTCTGCAATCAACCGGCGACCGCTCGGGAGGTACATCGGCGGCTCTCGGCATCGACGAAGGGATCCGTCCCGATGCGGGTGCTCCTCCTGACCGGGCGGCTCCGGGAGCGGGAGGCGTCAGCTATTCGCTCCGAGGTTCTCGACCCTGAGATGGGAATGCCTGCAGGTCGCACTCGACTGCCCCGCGGTCACCATCTCGTGGTGGTCGCAACCCAGACGCTCGAGGTGGGCGCAGACCTCGACGCCAACGTGTTGGTGACCGAGACGTGCGGCGCTCGGTCGCTGACCCAGCGCCTCGGTCGCCTCAATCGCTTGGGTCGGTACGCCGATGCCGAGGCCGTCCTGATCCAGAGCAGCCCAGGCAAGAATGGCTGGCCGGTCTACGGAACAGAGCCAGAGACGGTGTTCGCCCGGCTCCGAGCTGCTGCAGAAAGCGGTGCGCCTATCGACGTCTCGCCTGCTCGCGTCGCGGGAGCGGTCGGATCGCCGGGCGACGATCCTGGCCGGGCTCCCGAAGTGGCGAGGACTGCTCTGGGAATGGGTGAAGACCACGATGCCACCGCCAGGAGAGGCACCCGTGGAGCCCTATTTCAGTGGCATCGAGTCGCCCACTGGGCATGCGTCGGTGCTCTGGCGCGCTACTTGCCCGGCGACGGCGAACCTCTGTGGCCGAGACCAGTGAATGCGGAGATGATCGAGATCCCCGTCTGGGAGTTGCGAGAGGACCTGAGGTGCGCCCGTGCACCGACTCGATGCCGAGCGGCTGTGTTGAAAAGGTCGAGGCCAGCGCCTGTCCCGGCGACGTCGTCGTCCTCGAGTCGTCTCGTGGCTTCTACGATCAGTACGGCTGGAACCCGTCCTCTCGGGGACCCGTACTCGATGTGGCGCTGGTCGAACATGGGCTCCCATTGGACGAGGACGCCGTTTCGCTCTTCGCCGGCACGTCCCAACGGTCCCTGGTTCGCCGGGCACGCGGAGAGGGGACGTTGGCGATGACCTGTCCCCTGAGGAGAGTGCGGCGGCGGTCACTGAACTCCTCGCAGCACTCGGCGACCTCGCCGAGCCCGCCGTTGCCTGCTGACGAGTGGCGGCAGTGGCTGACTCCGCTGGATCGCACGCCGACTCGCCCGCTGGGCGAGGTGCCGTGCCTCCGGCGGATCACAGCGCCACCGGTCACGTTGGCCGATTCGCTCGATGAACTGTCGATCTCGAACGCTCAGGTCGGGCTCGCGCCACACGTGCGAAGCAGTGGGTGATCGGAGCCGATCGACCGGGGCAGCGATCGGACTACCGAACGACCTCGCCGAAGTGGTCGCGTTCGCCGGCCGCTTCCACGATGTCGGGAAGGCCGACAGGCGCTTTCAACGGTGGCTCGACCCCGACGGCGGCGGGAGGCCTCATTGCGAAGTCCTCGTCGTTCCCCGCCAAGTGGCAGGCGAGTCGAGGGCCGCGGGCTGGCTCCAGGGCGGTCGTCACGAAGCGCTCTCCGGCCGGTTGGTGCAGGAATGGTTACGGACTTCCCAGGAGGGCGCACGCCTGGGGCCGGTCCAGGCGGCGCTGCTTCTTCACCTCGTCGTGAGCCACCACGGCCACGCCCGGCCCATGATCGCTCCTGCTGCGGACACCGCCGGCGGAGACGTCGCGCTCACTCTCGACGGGACCGACCGCGCCGCCGCGGCGTGTCTGTCCGATGTCGACTGGGAACAGCCTCGGCGCTTCCGGCTCCTCAACGACGAGTTCGGACCTTGGGGCCTGGCCCTGTTGGAGGCAATCGTGCGGCGCAGCGATCACGCAGTCTCAGGCGGCGGTTGGACGGGAAGGGCGATCGAGTGACTCAGCAAACGACGTGTATCGGATGGCCGGCATCGTGGCTCAACGCCTGGCTCGCGGCGGTCGGCGCCACCGTGCTATCGGAACGGCTCCACCTCTCATGGACCAACGACCCCGAGCCGGCGGCCGTGCTGTCCTGTGACGACGGGGACCCCCTTGAGGTCCTCGCCGGTGCCTGGCCCACCGCAGAACGGTTGCAGTCGATGCCGATCGCTCGCGACTGGCTCGACGTCCCGATGGAAAGAAGGGTGCCTGTCGATGTACTCGCGGCGCGAATGCAGGCCTCTCGAGGGCACCGCGACGATTGGACGCTGACATCGACGATGACCGACCTCGTGGTCGACAAGGCGGGTGAGGCAAGGCACGGAGTCCTTGACCCAGCGGGCCCGGGCACGATCAAGTGGCTGCACCACCGCCTGGTCAAGGTCAGCGCAACCGTGAACGACCCGGCCACCGCCGTACCGGCCTCTGCGGCCGGGGTGCTCGACCGGGTCGGCGACAACGGGCTCGGCTTCGATGTTCGACGCATCGGCAGCCTGGGTGACAGAAATGCGATCTTCGTCGATCCAGTCGTCGAGACGCTGGCGTTCTTTGCCCTGGCGGTGCTTCCGCTCAGAGGCGACGGCAGCGACGAGCGGATCGCCTCATCATCCCGGAGACCTCGGCAGCGGCGAAGCACGCGCGATGCGCCGTTCACGTGGATCGCGTGGCGATATCCGCTCTCCGCTGATGCCATCGACGCGCTGCTGGATCAGCCCACCGACATCCGGCTGCGCAGCGGGCTCGGAGTCATAGCAGCTTGGTCTGCGTTGGCGTACGAGAGTCGCGGAAGCGCTGACGCCACACGGGCGCTCGGGGGTAGGCGGGTGTGGTGATGGTGGATGAGACAGACCCGGTGGTCCCGATCTCGGCGCTCGAGCACTTCGAGTACTGCCCTCGTCAGTGCGCCCTGATCCACGTCGATGGCGTGTGGGCCGACAACCGGCACACGATCGCTGGCCAGAGGGCTCACCGGCGCGTCGACAGCGGGGCGAGTCGCCGCGAGCGCGGCAACCAGGTGCTCCGCTCCATTCCCTTGTGGTCAGAGACGCTCGGCTTGTCCGGGCGGGCCGACGTCGTTGAGGTGACCGCCGATGGCGCCGTCGTCCCAGTTGAACACAAGGCCGGGACGCCCCACGGCCGCGCCGCCGACGTGCAGATCTGCGCCCAAGGCTTCTGTCTCGAAGAGATGCTCCGAGTTCCGGTCAGCCACGGTTTCATCTGGTACGGGCACTTGCGGAGGCGCATCCGGGTCGAGTTCGACGACGAACTACGGCGACGCACTCTCGACCGGATCACGCAGGTCCGGCAACAGATCCAGTCGGGTCGTCTTCCTGCAGCACCAGCCGACAGCCGCTGCGATCAATGCCAACTGGTGCATCATTGCCTGCCCTCTGTCACGGCAGGAGTGGGCTCGACCGTGCAGCGGAGTATCGACGAGGTGTGGTCGTGCGGTACCTGAACACGCTCTACGTGAGCGGCCACGACGCCACCGTCGGGCATCGCAAGGGATCGATCGTCGTCACGAGAACCGGCCGCTCGAATAGGGTCCCTCTCGAGGCAATCGATTCGGTGGTGCTCCTCGGCAACTCCCAGGTCACGACCAGCGCAATCGACGCCTGCGTTCGACACGAGGTCCGTGTGTGCGCACTTCGCCGCAATGGTGCCGTGCGCTTCGTCGTCGGCGGTCCACGTGGCGGCAACGTGCATCTCCGCACGGCCCAACACCGGGTCGCTGACGGTGCGGGCTCGGTCGACTATGCGCGCTCGTTCCTGGCCGCGAAGCTCCAGAACTCGCGACGAATGCTGCTCCGCTGGTCGCGGGATGCGCCAGTCGCGACCCGTGCCAACCTTGCGCTCCGGGCCGAGGCGATCGGCAACCGGCTCGTGCGCCTCGCGAACGCGAACGATCCCGGGACGCTGCTCGGTATCGAGGGTGATGCTGCTCGCATCTACTTCGCCGGGATGGGGCAGGTCCTCGATGGTTCGGGTTTCTCCTTCGAACTCCGGAGCCGGCGACCACCCCGCGATCCAGTGAATGCGATGCTGGGGTTCGGTTACGGCCTGCTGGTCACCGAGATGGTGGGGGCCGCCGAGAGCGTCGGTTTGGATCACCAGATCGGCTTCTTGCACAGGGCCAGGTCGGGCCGACCGAGTCTGGCGCTCGACATGGCGGAGGAGTTGCGTCCCCTGGTCGATCGTTTCGTCGTCCGAGTCCTCCGTCGGCGACAGATCGGTACCGACAGCTTCAGAAGAATGCCGGGAGGAGGGACCTACCTCAGCGATTTCGGCCGAGCGGCGTTTCTCGAGTTGTGGGAGGTGGACAAGAACCGAGAGGTGCCACACACCGTTCTCGACCGGGCGGTCGAACGCTGGGCGCTGCCGTCCATCCAGGCCACGTTGCTCGCCCGCTCCCTTCGCGGCGACCTCCGGGCCTATCCGGGGTACGTCATGCAGCGGTGACCGAGTGGATGTTCTGGTCACCTACGACATCGCTGACACCGCAGGAAGCGGCGCAGCGAGACTCCGTGCAGTCGCTGACATTTGCAGCAAGTACGGCCATCGCGTGCAGCTCTCGGTCTTCGAATGCCGCGTTAACGAGGTCAAGTTGGTGGCGCTGCGTTCGGAGCTGTTGGACGCGATCGATCCACGGCGCGACAGCGTGATGCTCTACCGATTCCCAGGCGAGCTCTCCGCTTCACGCGTCCAACTCGGGCGCAAACCGCCCCGGAACCTCGGTGATCCGTGGATGCTTTGAGCAGGTGCGAACCTGCGATGATCTTTGACAACCGAAGCCAGATGACGTCCTCCGAGGGTCTGAGCGGCACCTAGAGTGCTGAAGTAGGGCCGCACGCCCGCAACCTGTCACTCTCGGTGTGAATAGCACCATCGCCGGGGCTTCGGCCCCGGCCTTCGTTGAGCGCTCGCTGCGTTCCGCTCCGAGGTCCACTCCGTGGTCCCATCGCCGGGGCTTCGGCCCCGGCCTTCGTTGAGCGCGGGGCAGAGCGAGAGCCTCGCTCTCCCGCAGGAGGACGGCCATCGCCGGGGCTTCGGCCCCGGCCTTCGTTGAGCGGTCACATACGACCCGTAGAGGGCCGACGAGGAGACCGACCATCGCCGGGGCTTCGGCCCCGGCCTTCGTTGAGCGCTCGACATGAACGCTCTCCCTGGCGGCGTGCTCGACGCCATCGCCGGGGCTTCGGCCCCGGCCTTCGTTGAGCGGTCCGGCCGCCCAGTTCCTCGACACGCTTCATGTCTCCATCGCCGGGGCTTCGGCCCCGGCCTTCGTTGAGCGTGGTTCACGGTCTCGTGGAAGTTGCGCAGGTCGGTGGCCCCATCGCCGGGGCTTCGGCCCCGGCCTTCGTTGAGCGGGCGTCCACGTCTCCTCCTGCGTCAACGGTGACGACGCCATCGCCGGGGCTTCGGCCCCGGCCTTCGTTGAGCGCGGCAGTCCGACGCTTTCGCCCCGGCGGTGAGCGAATCCATCGCCGGGGCTTCGGCCCCGGCCTTCGTTGAGCGTTCTTCTCGACCAACCCCTGAGCACGACCGCCGGAGACCATCGCCGGGGCTTCGGCCCCGGCCTTCGTTGAGCGTGCCGGCACTTGGCGTTGTGCGGTGCTGCTGCTGCATCCATCGCCGGGGCTTCGGCCCCGGCCTTCGTTGAGCGGGGGGAGGAAGCGGCCGAGGTCGGGCAAAGGCTGGGACCATCGCCGGGGCTTCGGCCCCTTCGTTGAGCGTGCCGGGGCGTTGGCGGTGCTGCTGCATCCATCGCGGGCTGGCCCCGGCCTTCGTGGGGGGAGAAGCGGGAGGTCGGGCAAGGCTGGGAATCGCCGGGGCTTCGGCCCCGGCCTTCGTTGAGCGCTGTGTGCAGGATCAGGCCGGACATCCCACGGACGGCCATCGCCGGGGCTTCGGCCCCGGCCTTCGTTGAGCGATCCGAGTCCCGAACCGATGCCGCAGGGCGTGCAACCATCGCCGGGGCTTCGGCCCCGGCCTTCGTTGAGCGCAGATCTCCGGCCGGGCCTACGTGCAGCAGGTGTCCCCATCGCCGGGGCTTCGGCCCCGGCCTTCGTTGAGCGGTGCGAATCGTCCTGTCCCTTACAAGGAAGGTCATGCGTCCATCGCCGGGGCTTCGGCCCCGGCCTTCGTTGAGCGCCGAGCGACTTCGCCGACGGCGGCCCCGTTGTCCCCGCCCATCGCCGGGGCTTCGGCCCCGGCCTTCGTTGAGCGGTGGTGGCGCCCCCTCGTCGATCGTCGACAAAGCCATCGCCGGGGCTTCGGCCCCGGCCTTCGTTGAGCGGTCTACGGAGATCCCGCCTGATGGACACCATCGTCTCCCATCGCCGGGGCTTCGGCCCCGGCCTTCGTTGAGCGGCCAACGCCGACGCCATCTACACGTTCGGCGACACCCCATCGCCGGGGCTTCGGCCCCGGCCTTCGTTGAGCGCACATCGGTTCCGGCCGATACGAGATCCCCGGAGCGACCATCGCCGGGGCTTCGGCCCCGGCCTTCGTTGAGCGCTCGTGGTGCTGCTGGCCGCTACGGCCGGGCTCACTCCATCGCCGGGGCTTCGGCCCCGGCCTTCGTTGAGCGGGGTTGCCCCACTCGCTGGGACGCCCGACGTAGATCCCATCGCCGGGGCTTCGGCCCGGCCTTCGTTGAGCGACGAACTTGCCGGTGCGAGGATCCAGCCGGTACCACTCGACCATCGCCGGGGCTTCGGCCCCGGCCTTCGTTGAGCGGTATCGGGGAGCGCGGCAGGGACATCGCCCAGTTACGCCATCGCCGGGGCTTCGGCCCCGGCCTTCGTTGAGCGCCGAAGCCTTGGTCGGTGCGCCAGATGCGTTGGACCCATCGCCGGGGCTTCGGCCCCGGCCTTCGTTGAGCGCAGCTCCGCCACCAGGAGTGACGGAACCGGCTCCCAACCATCGCCGGGGCTTCGGCCCCGGCCTTCGTTGAGCGGTGCACACCGGTACGAACGACGCCGCGAACATCCCGCCATCGCCGGGGCTTCGGCCCCGGCCTTCGTTGAGCGACCACCACCACCACGTTGTGCGGCTTCGAGGTCTGGTTGTCCCATCGCCGGGGCTTCGGCCCCGGCCTTCGTTGAGCGTCGTCGATCGCCGACGCTTCACTCTGCCCGGGGTCAGCCATCGCCGGGGCTTCGGCCCCGGCCTTCGTTGAGCGCTCGACACCGAGTCGAAAGGCGCAGCTGTCGCCGTCCGCCATCGCCGGGGCTTCGGCCCCGGCCTTCGTTGAGCGATGCGAGACCGGGCCTGGCGAGTCGCCAACGGCGAAGCCATCGCCGGGGCTTCGGCCCCGGCCTTCGTTGAGCGTTCGTGGGCGGGTTCACCGGAGAGTTCACCAACGAAGCCATCGCCGGGGCTTCGGCCCCGGCCTTCGTTGAGCGGTCGAAGCAATCCTCGTGCTCGACGAGCACCGCGTGGCGCCATCGCCGGGGCTTCGGCCCCGGCCTTCGTTGAGCGGACCTGACCGGCGCGTTTGACGACGTGGAGAAGGCAGCCATCGCCGGGGCTTCGGCCCCGGCCTTCGTTGAGCGTTCCTACCCGCGACCACATCAGCGGTCACTGTGGCCATCCATTGCCGGGGCTTCGGCCCCGGCCTCCGTTGAGCGGGCAACCGAGTGGTGGCCGGTCGGGACAAGTGGATCACCCATCGCCGAGGCGTCACCCAGGACGACGTCACCGGATTCCTGGACGACCACGCGTTGATCGGAGGCTTCGACCTGTTCCGGCAATGCCTGGCCGAGGCGGTTGGCGACGGTGTCACACCGGACGAGATCCGGGTGCGCTCCGAGGTCTTGGTGTGCGGCCTCAACGGCATCGCTCAAGGGCTCGTGACGATGAGCGGCTACCAGTGGGCGGCGCCCGACGCGCTCGTCGCAGGAGCGGTCGCCGGGGCGCTCGCCCCGGCGAATTCCCCGTGACGACCCTCGTCTGATCCGGCACGCCCGAATCGTCAGTCGAGGTCGAAGCGGTCGTTCTCCATGACCTTGGTCCAACCCCGCACGAAGGCGTCGAGCATCAGGTCCTCGCCACCTGCGGCGCCGTACTCCTCGGCGATCGCCCGCAGCTGGCTGTTCGCACCGAACACGAGGTCGACCCGGGTCGCCTTCCACTTCGGTGCGCCCGTTGCTCGGTCCCGACCTTCGAAGGTGTCCTCGCCCTCACCGATGGAGGACCAGGCGGTTCGCATGTCGAGCAGGTTGACGAAGAAGTCGTTCGTCAGCTGGCCCGGACGATCCGTGAACACGCCGTAGCCCTCGTCACCGACGTTGTTGCCGATCACCCGCAAGCCGCCGACCAGTGCGGTCATCTCCGGCGCGGTGAGGTTCAGCATGAACGCCTTGTCGATGAGCAGGTGCTCCGTGGGCACGTCGCCCTGCTTCTTCACGTAGTTCCGGAACCCGTCGGCGGTCGGCTCGAGCCACTGGAACGAGTCGACATCGGTCTGGTCCTGGCTGGCATCGGTCCGGCCCGGCGTGAACGGCACGGTGAGCTCGCGTCCCGCAGCGCGAGCGGCCGCTTCGATCGCCGCCCCGCCGCCGAGCACGATGAGGTCGGCGAGCGAGACCTGCGCGCCACCCTTGCCGTTGAAGGCGGACTGGATCTTCTCCAGCTCGCTCACCACTGCAGCAACGCCCGACTGGACGTTCACGTCCCAGTCGCTCTGGGGCGACAGCCGAATCCGGGCGCCGTTCGCTCCACCTCGGTAGTCGGTCCGACGGTAGGTCGAGGCCGACGCCCATGCGGTGCGCACGAGTTGGTCGATCGACAGACCCGAGCCGAGGATCGTCGACTTCAACTCGGCGATCTCGGCCTCGCCGATCCGTGCGCCCTCGTGGGCGGGCACGTTGTCCTGCCACAAGAACTCCTCCGACGGAACCTGGGGCCCGACGTACCGGACGGCGGGTCCCATGTCGCGGTGGAGCAACTTGAACCACGCCTTGGCGAAGGCGTCCGCGAGCTCGTCCGGGTGCTCGTGGAAGCGCTTGGAGATCTCGAGGTAGGCGGGATCGGTGATCATCGCCATGTCGGCGGTCGACATCGTGGGCGGGTTCATCTTGCCCTCGACATGAGCGTCGGGGACCCAGAAGCCGTCCTTCACCTCGCGGGGCTGCCATTGCTTGGCGCCCGCGGGCGATTCCACCAGCTCCCACTCGTGAGCGAAGATCGTCTCGAGGTACGAGTTGTCCCACTGGGTCGGGGTCGGGGTCCAGGCTCCTTCGAGCCCGGACGTCACGGTGTACTCGCCGAGCCCGGTCTCGTGGCTGTTCGCCCACCCGAAGCCCTGCGCCGCCATCGAGGCACCCTCGGGCTCGGCACCGACCGCGCTGGCCGGACCATTGCCGTGCATCTTGCCGAAGGTGTGGCCTCCGACCGTGAGCGCCACGGTCTCCTCGTCGTTCATCGCCATCCGGCCGAAGGTCTCGCGGATGTCCTGGGCCGACTTCATCGCGTCCGGCACCCCGTTGGGGCCCTCGGGGTTCACGTAGATCAGGCCCATCTGGACCGCAGCGAGCGGGTTGTCGAGCACCCGGCTGCCGTCCTCCCAAGTCCCGGTGTACCGCTCGTCCTTGGTGGCCAGCCACTCGTGCTCCGGACCCCAATAGATGTCGTCCTCGGGCGCCCAGATGTCGGTGCGACCGAAGGAGAAGCCGGCGGTGCGGAATCCCATGGTCTCGAGCGCCCGGTTGCCGGCGAACACGAACAGGTCCGCCCACGAGATGGCCTTGCCGTACTTCTGCTTGATCGGCAACAACAGCCGGCGAGCCTTGTCGAGGTTGCCGTTGTCGGGCCAGGAGTTGAGCGGTGCGAAGCGCTGGGCCCCGGTCCCCGCCCCACCCCGACCGTCGCTGACGCGATAGGTGCCGGCGGCGTGCCAGGACATGCGGATGAAGAACGGTCCGTAGTGACCCCAGTCGGCCGGCCACCACGCCTGGGAATCGGTCATCAGGGCATCGACGTCACGGGTCAGCGCGTCGATGTCGATCCCGACGATCGCCGAGCGGTAGTCGTAATCGGGGTCGAAGGGGCTGGAGTCGGGATGGCTCTGGTGCAAGATGCGCAGGTTCAGCGAGTTCGGCCACCACTTCTCGTTGGATTGGAACTCGCTCGAGGTGAGCGATCCCCACTCGGGTGAATGGTGCTGCTGGTCGGTCATGATGGGTTCCCTCCGGAAGTCCGTAGGTGGCGGTCGTTCGTGTGGCGGTCGTTCGTGTGGCGGTCGGGTTTCGAGGACGGTGGGCGCCTGTCAATCGCTCGCCGTCTTGCAGGTGGGGCACAACCCCCAGAACACGACCTCGGCCTCGTCGATCTCGAAGTCGGCGTCGTGGGAGGGAGTCAGGCACGGTGCTTCCCCGACGACGCACGGCACGTCGACGAGGAGCCCGCATCCTCGGCAGGCGAGATGGTGATGGTTGTCGCCGACGCGGTCCTCGAAACGTGCCGGCGACCCGGCCGGTTCGATCCTCCGCAGCACGCCACGGTCCACGAGCACGGACAACGCGTCGTAGACCGCCTGCCGGGAGATCGCGCCGAGCTGTGTCCGAGCCAACCCCACCACGTCGTCCGCCGTCGCGTGCGGGGCCGAGGTGACCGCACGGAGCACGGCGACGCGCTGCGCGGTGACCTGCAAGCCGTGGCTGCGAAGGCGGTGGGCGGCGTACTCGGGCACGGCTCCTACCTTCGCGCCAAAATTGGACTGAGTCAAGAATTGGATTCGATACACAAATGGGAGGGGAGCAGCGGTCTCGTCGAGACGCCAATCCGACACGCCCATCGAGACGCCAGATCGTCGAGTGTCGAGTGTCGAGGCCCGATCTGACTCGCGGCGGCCAAGGTCCGCTGCCTAGGGTCGAGAGATGCCCGACGCCCATCTCGATCCGCTGGTCCACGTCGCCCAACCCGATCACCCCGACCTGATCGCCGAAGCGCGGGCCGAGGCCGGGCGGGCGATCCGCGACATCGGGCACGCCCTCGTCGGACATCACGTCCCCGTGGAGCTCCTCGGCGAAGTGACCTCGACCCTCGATCGGCTGACCGAGCTGCTCGACCAGGGTCGGCCCGCTCGCGCAATCAGATGTCCTCCGATGCCGAGTTCGCCGAACCACCGGCCGACGGAGCGACGATGGTGACCTACGACGAACGCCCCGTGTCCGGGCGGGCCAGCCCGTGGGGCCTCGATCTCGACATCCGTCGCGATGGCGACGAGGTCGTGGCACATCTGACGTTGCGAGCAGCCCACGAAGGCGCGCCCGAACGGAGCCACGGCGGCATCGTCGCAGCGTTGTTCGACGACGTGTACGGCTTCGTGCTCAACATCATCTCCCAGGCCGCGTTCACCGGTGAGCTGCGCGTTCGCTACGAGGCTGGCGTCCCGATCGGCGTTCCGCTCGCCTGCCGGGTGCGACTCGATCGGATCGAGGGCCGGAAGTTGTTCATGGCGGGCGAGCTGATGGTGGCCGAGACCGGGCACGTCCTCGCTCGATCGACGGCGGTGTTCATCAGCGTTCCTCGCGACATGTTCCGGCCCGGCGCCTGAGGTGAATCTCGGACGTCTCGCAGCCGTGACCGCGGCCGTCCTGGGACTGGTCGCCTGTGCCAGCGACGGGAACACCACCACCGCGGCCACGGCATCGAGCGCCGACACCTCGACCAGCACCGCACCGACGACGCTCACGAGCACGGACACGAGCACGAGCACGACCGCGACCAGCACCACGTCGCACGACCCCACGATCGCGACGACCACCACGATCGCGACGACCACCACGATCGCGACGACCACCACGATCGCGACGACCAGCACCGCGGCAGCTCCGTCCACCACCGTCGCAGCCGCACCCCAGTACGTGTTCCCGTTCCGCGGCGTCGAGGTGTCCTGGGGATCGACCCACCACGACTATCCGGCCGCCGACGTGTTCGGGTGCGGTGCCGAGGTGCTCGCCACGACCTCCGGAACGATCGAGCGGGTCCGGACCGAGGACCTCTGGGACTCGGCGTCCGACAACCCCGCCCACCGGGGCGGTGAGTTCGTCTCGCTCGTCGGGGACGACGGCGTCCGCTACTACGTCGCCCACCTCGGCTCGGTGGCCGTCGAGGCGGGCCAGCGCGTCGCCGCCGGCGACGTGCTCGGCGTCATGGGCCAGACCGGCAACGCCCGCAACTCGGTGTGCCACACCCATTTCGGGATCTCGCGCCCGTGCCCCGAACTCGAGTGGGAGGTGCGCCGGGGCGAGATCTGGCCGCAACCGTTCCTCGACGACTGGCGCAACGGTGGCCAGGCTTCGCCGGCCGCCCAGATCGCCGCCGTGGTCGCCGAGTCACCGACCCGTTGCGCCGACGCCGCCGCGGCGCCGTACGCCACCGACGCGTGAGGGCACCGACGCGTGAGCGCACCGACGGGTGAGGGCAGACTGGGGCGATGCCCGCCGATGACCAGACCCGAGCCGACCTTCGTCGCGCCGTGCTCGCCCTCGATCCGATCGACGACCGGGCGGCTCGTTCGGCCCGCGAGTTCGTCGACGCGATGGACCGGCTCGACTCGCCGTTCTCCGAGGACGCCGACCCCACCCACGTGACCGGTTCGGCGGTCGTCGTCGGTCCTCGTGGGGTCGTGTTGCACCGGCACAAGCGGCTCGGCATCTGGCTCCAGCCCGGCGGTCACGTCGACCCGGGCGAGACCCCGGCCCAGGCCGCCCTGCGTGAATCGCACGAGGAGACCGGACTGCCCGTCTCGTTCTACGGGGGTCTCCCCGTGCTGTTCCACGTCGACGTCCACCCCGGCCCGCGCGGCCACACCCACCTCGACACCCGGTATCTCGTCATGGCCCCGGACGTGGATCCGTCGCCACCGATGGGAGAGAGCCCGGACTGCCGATGGTTCGGGTGGGACGAAGCGGTCGCCGTCGCCGACGAAGGACTCGCTGGCGCGTTGCACGCCCTGCGCCCGGACCCCGCCCGCGTGTCGTTCCGCGTCGCCACCGCGTCCGACGCCGTGCCGATCGCCTTCGTGCACTGGTGGAGCCGCGTGGTCTCGTTGCCCTCGGTGCCGGTCGTCCACTCGCTGCCGGACATCGCCGACTGGGTCCGCGACGTGCTCGTCCCGGCCGGCGATCTCCTCGTCGTCCAGCTCGGTGAGGTTCCGGTCGGCATGCTGGCCGTGCGCGCCGGCCACCTCGACCACCTCTACCTCGCCCCGCCGTGGTGGGGGAGCGGGATCGGCTCGGCGTGCATCGCCGAGGCCAAGCGCCGTTCGCCCGACGGCCTCTCGTTGTGGACGTTCCAGGACAACGCCGGAGCCCGCCGCTTCTACGCCCGGCACGGATTCGCGGAGGTCGAACTCACCGACGGCTCGACGAACGAAGAGCGCTCACCCGACGTCCGGATGGTCTGGCGTCCCTGACGTCGCGCCGGTCCGCCGCTCACGTCCGACGGCTTGCCCAGGGTCAGTGCTGCTGGACCAACCCGTCTACCACGGCGAACCGGCGTCCTGACACGTCCTGGGGCTCCACTCGGACCCAACGGCTCTTGGGCGCGGCGTTCCAGGGGAACAGCGGGAGGTCCTCGGCCGACAGGAGGTCCTCGACCCGTTCGATCTCGGTCGCCCACCCCTTCAGCACCACACTCCACGCCTGGCCACTCTCGGCGTCGTAGCCGTCGACCTCGAACGCCACACCTCGGCCGAGGACGGCGGCCGCGAGCTTGGTGCCCTCGGCGGTGCGGAACACGATCGAGTGATCGTCGACCACGTGGTTGATCGGGAAGATGTCGGGATGGTCCAAGATGGCCACGGCCAATCGTCCGACCTGAGCTTCGGCGAGCAGCTTCCAGCACTCGGCGGCATCGAGCACCTCCATGCCGCTGCGATCACGGGTTTCCACGTCCGGCACCTCCTTGAGTTCGTTCCCAGCGTGCGCTCGGTGGTGTCAGCATCGACAGGGCCGGAGGTCCTGCGGGGGTCACGACTCCGGGCGGATCGGGAGGGTCGTGCGCCAGGTGGTCACCTCGTCGAGGAACCCGGTGTCGAGCGCGATCCCGAGTCCCGGTCCGGTCGGCACGGCGATGTGGCCGTCGTCGACCACGACCGGTGCGGTGAGATCTCGGGCGAAGTATCGGTCGGTCGCCGAGAGATCGCCGGGCAACGTGAAGCCCGGGAGGGCGGCCAGCGCGAGGTTGGCGGCGCGGCCGATCCCAGTCTCCAGCATCCCCCCGACCCAGGCGTCCGCACCCCGTGCCATGCACAGGTCGTGGATCTCGACCGCGGCGAGCATCCCGCCGACCCGTCCCGGCTTCACGCAGATGCACGAACAGGCCCCCGCGTCGAGGGCTCGCCGGGCGTCGCTCGGCGAAGCGATCGATTCGTCCAGGCAGATCGGCGTCGAGAGGCGCCGGGCGAGTTCGGCGTGGCCGGTCAGGTCGTCGGCGGCGAGCGGCTGCTCGATCAGCGACAACCCGAACGGATCGAGGGCGGCGAGGGCCGAGGCGTCGGCGAGGGTGTACGCGCCGTTGGCGTCCGCGGTCAGGAGGAACCCGTCTCCGAACCGATCCCGGATCGCTCGGACCGGCTCGAGGTCGTGGCCGGGAGCGATCTTGAGCTTGATCCGTCGATAGCCGGTGTCGAGGTGTCGGCCGACCGTGGTGAGCAGTTCGTCGATGCTCCCGGCGATACCGACCGCGACCCCGGCGGGCACACGATCGCGAGTCGCGCCGAGCGCCGCGGCCAGGGATCGGTTCATCGCCCGCAGCTGAGCGTCGAGCACCGCGGCCTCGATCGCGGCCTTGGCCATCGGGTGGCCCTGGACCGGGCGGAGTGCGTCGGACACGCCGGCCGCCGTGATCGAGCCCGGTCCGACCCCGGCGAGGAGCGGACGAGCCATCGTTCGATCACCGCTTGTGCGCCGTCGGCGTACTCGGCGGTGTAGAACGGCGCCGCCATCGCCACGCATTCCCCCAGCCGTCGTGGTGCCGACCGCCGAGGTCACGGGCGGTCACCCGCACGAGCAGTGCGTCGCGCTCGTGCTCGACCCCGGCGGAGGTCCGGAACGGGACCACGAGCGGGAGGTGGACCTGACGCAGCTCGATCGTCTCGATCACCTCGATCGCCGCGCCTGCAGCGCTCGCGAAGCTCGTCGGCCTCGGGGTGCGTCACCCGCCCAGCATGCCCCACCGGACTCAGTCCCGCATCGACCAGGCCTCGCGCCAACCCAGCTTGCGGTCGGTGTGGATCACCGAGCGGACGTAGATCCGTTCGGCGAGCAGCAGCACCCCGAACGCAGCGATGGCCGTGATCACCATCGACCCGGCGACCTCCCAGGCCGCCGCGCCGCCGGCCGCCAACCGGCCCGGCATCGAGAACGGCGCGGTGAGCGGGATCCAGCTGATCACCTGGCGGCGACCGAGTCCGGTGACGAGGCGGCGAAGATGGCCCCGAAGTAGCTCAGCATCAACACGATCGAGATCGGTCCCAGCGTGGCCTGGGCGTCCTCCTGGCGGGGAGCGAGCGACGAGCCGGCGGCGAACACCGAGCCGTAGAGCACGTAGCCGAGCAGGAACCACACGACGCTCGTCGCCAGGAGCGAGACCGACAGCGTCGGGAGCACGTTGGATCCGAAGACCGCCGCCGCGGACCGACGCGACGACCAGGGTGAGGACCTGGATCAGTCCGAGCAGCCCGATGCCGAGTACCTTGCCGGCGAGCAGGTCGCGGGCCCGAACCGCGGCGAGGACCAGCTCGACGACCTTGGTCGACTTCTCCTCGAAGACGCCCATCATGATGTACGCCCCGGCGAGCTGGATGGCGAGGAAGAGCAGCACCACGCTGGCGAACGCCACGCCGTCCTTGGCGCCGGAGTTCGGGTCCGGTTCGAGTTCGGTCACCGCGAGCGGATCGGCCGAACCGAGCACCGAGGCGACCTCCGTCTGATCAGCCGGCGCCGCCCATGGCGTCGACGAGTGCCGCTTGTTGCCACGCCGGGACGACGAGTCGCACGATCGAATCGTCGGTCCGCTTCATCACCAACTCGGAGCCGTCGACCACGGCGGCGTCGAGATCCCCGGCCTCGATGGCCGCCGCGGCCGCGCCGCGCGATGCCACCTGTTCGGTCGTCACCTCCTCGCCACCGAGGTCGCCAAGGCGTCCAACCGGTCGGTCACGCCCGCCGGTTGGTCGCCGACCAGTCCGAGCCGGATGGGGTCGTTTCCTCCGACGAGGGTGCTGAGCCCGAAGGCGCCGAAGATCAGCGCCACCGTGGTGACCAGCCCGATGATGAACGCTTTGGAGCGGACCCGGGTGACGAACTCTCGGCGGGTCATCAGCCACACGGCGCGCCGCTGGCCGAGGGGACGGATCGGGACGGTCATGCCGAGACCTCCTCCTGGGGACGCCCGGCGATCCGGGTGAACGCCTGTTGCAAACTCGGCAGGTCGTAGTCGAAGCGGGTCACCGGTCCGGCCGTCCGGGCTCGGGCGAGCAGGTCCTCCAACTCACGATCGTCCGACACCGCGACGGTGACCGTTTGCGTCGTCGCCTCCAGGTGGGGACGGTCGATCACGTCGCCGAGCGGGACGGTCGGACGTTCGACCTCGATCCGCACGATGCGATGCCCGGTCGAGGCCCGCACATCGTGGACGGAGCCGGCGGCCCGCACGATCCCACCCACGATGATCACGAGTTCGTCGCACAGCCGCTCGACGAGGTCGAGCTGGTGCGAGCTGAACAGGACCCCGGTGCCCGCCTCGACCCGGGCTCGCAGGGAGGTCTCGAGGGTGTCGACTGCGACGGGGTCGAGCCCGTTGAACGGCTCGTCGAGGACCAGGAGTTCGGGTTCGTTCACCAGCGCGACCGCCAGCTGAACCCGCTGTTGGTTGCCGTGGCTGAGCTTCTCGACCGGATCGTCGAGCCGGTCCTCCAACCCGAGGGACGTGAGGATCTCGCGGGCATCACGCCTGGCCGTCGCGGTGTCGACCCCCTTCAGCTCGGCGAAGAACGCCACCTGCTCGGCGACCTTCATCTTGGGGTACAGCCCACGCTGCTCGGGCATGTAGCCGAACCGGGCCAGGGCATTGCCGTCGACCGGTGAACCGTCCCAGGTGATCGAGCCGCGATCGGGGCTGACGAGACCGAAGATCGATCGCATCGTCGTCGACTTGCCGGCACCGTTCGGGCCCACGAAGCCGACGATGCGTCCTCGAGGCACGGCGACCGACACCCCGTCGATGGCCTGGAGATCGCCGTAGCGCTTCGACAGGTCCGTGATCTGGAGCATGGGTCCAGCCTGCCCAGAAAATCGGCGACCTCCTCGCCGGGAGGTGGGGTACGGTGCACCCGACCCGAATGAGCGAGAGGAGGCGATGAACATGGTGACCTGCGCCGGCGTCGCCTCGCGACGCGCCCTGCCCTCGCCTCGCTGAGCGCCGAACCACGAGTGTTCGCGAGGCCCTCGTCTCGCACCCGTTCGTTTCGTTCCTCATCGGAGATTCTCGTGTCCCGTTCTGTCTCGGCGGCTCTCGTCGCCATCGGCTGGAGTCCACGCGTGGCCGCCTTGCTCGCCGACGCCGCCCACCCTGCCCGTCTCACTCGCGCCGACCGCGGCCGACTCGCCGCCGTCGATCACGACGGCCCCACCGCCGTCCGATTCCGCCCCGATCTCACCGTCGGCGACTGGGTCTCGCTCGTGCCGAGCGGCCTCACCGCCGAACCGTGGAGCGTCGACCACGTCGCCGAACGATGGTCGGTCCTCGAACGGGTCGACCCGGTGTCTCAGGGCCGTTCCGTCGACACCGCCCAACTCCTGGCGGCCAACGTCGACATCGTCGCGTCGGTGGTGCCGCTCGACCGCCCGGTCAGCGCCAACCGGATCGAGCGTGAAGCGGTGGCCGTCTGGGACGCCGGCGCTCGCCCGATCGTGGTGCTGACCAAGGCCGACCGAACCCATCGTGCCGACGCCGAGTCACCCGAGGAGATCGGCACCGCGCTCGCCGACCGGTTGCGCGGCGTCGAGGTCTTCGTGACCTCGGCCGTCGACGGATCGGGTCTCGATGCCGTGCGCGAGCAGATCCCCGCCGGCGTGACCGCGATGCTGCTCGGCGCGTCCGGCGCCGGGAAGTCCACGCTCGCCAACGCCCTGGTCGGCTCGCAGATCCTCCGCGACGGGTGCCGTGCGCGACGCCGACTTCGCGGACGCCACACCACCACCTCCCGGCAGCTGGTCCCCATCCCGGGTGCCGGCGTCCTGCTGGATGCACCCGGGATCCTGCAGCTTCGGGCTGCTCGCCGACGGGGCCGGCGACGGGTTCGGCGTCACGTTCGAGGATCTCGAGGAGCTGGCGACGCAGTGCCGCTTCTCGGACTGCGCCCATCGGGGCGAGCCCGGATGTGCGATCGAGGCCGCGATGACGTCGGGCGACGTCGATCCCGGCGCATCGCGAGCTGGCGCAAGCTCCAGCGCGAGCTCGCCTTCGAACGGCGGCGGGGCGACCGGGCTGGGTGCGGCGAAGGAACGGGCCCGGTGGAAGGCCATCAGCAAGCAGAACCGCTCGGCGCGCCCTGACCGTGATCCCTGGCCGTGGGCCGATCACGACCCCGAGGTGAGGCGGCGGCGCAACAGCACGCTGGCGACGGACAGCAGCGCGACGACCCACACCGACAACACGGCGATCGAGCCGCGGATATCGGCGACTCCGCCGCCGTCGAAGACCAGGGTTCTCCAGCCGTTGAGGGCCCAGGTGTGCGGTACCGCCTTGGCGATCGACTGCATGGTGGGTGAGAACACCTCGAACGGGATCATGCAGCCACCCAGGGCGCCGAGCACGATGCCGACGGGCGGTGAGATCGCACTGACTCGGTCCGGGTCGTCTGCGATCGCACCGACGAGCAGTCCCGCACCGGCTCCGACGAGCGCCCACAGCACCACCAGGATCCCCGCGGCGAGTGGGTTCCCCCAGTCCATCCCGAACACGACCGCGCCGATCACGACGATCAGCAACGACTGGAAGAGGGCGACGGCGAACCAACCGATGCCCAGCCCGGCGAGGAGGGTGCCGGTCGAGGCGGGACTCGACATGGCCCGGGTCATGACGCCTTCCCGCCGGGTGCGGACGAGGAAGCCGGCACTCGCCGCGCCGTTGATGAACGTGAACAGGACCAGGTTCTGTGGAACGGTCAACGAGAACCTCGAGATCGTGGAACTCCCGGCGTTGCCGTCCACGGTCGTCACGGTCACCGTCGCGGGCTTGCGGAGTCGGCCGCAGCCACGGCCGCGGCGGCCGTCGCCGGATCGGTCCCCGTGTCCGTGGCGACCGAGCCGGCCGCAGTGAGGCGGGCCGACAGGTCGGCGACGACGCCGCTCACGGCGGTGCGGATCGTGACCGAATCCTGGTCGGCCGCGGTGATCAGCTGCACCGTCGTGTCGTCGACCACGGCGATGGCGCCGTCTTGCTTCCCGCGGCGCACGGCGGAGGCCGCGCTGTCGAGCGAGGAATACTCGAGAGCTCGAACGCTTCGTCGGCCAGCCGGTCGCGCAGGGCCGTCGCCGTCGTCGATCCCGGAGGGGCGACGATCCCCAGCCTGATGGTGCTGGTCCCGCCATAGGTGGTGCCGATCACGACGATGACGACCACCGGCAGGACCGCCATGAAGAACATCGAGGTCCGGTCGCGCACGAGGGACTTCATCACCGCCGCCACGAAGGCGTAGACCGCCCGGACCCGGCTCATGCCCGGAATCCGCGGTGGAGACGGCTCATTCCCGCCACCCCGAACACGACGGAGAAGCCGAGCAACACGGCGACGGGGCCGAGCACGCCGACCGGCCCGATCGGGTCGACCGAGGAGATCGGTGAACGCGCCGAGCGCCCACCCGTTGGGAGTGAGCTTCGACAACGTGGCGAGGAGCGGGGGAGCATCGGGGCCCACGAAGTTGCCGCCGAGGAGCGCGAAGGTGAACGTCACGGCCGAGACGTACATGTCGGCCTGTTGCTGGGTCCGGGCGAAGGCGGCGACGAACGTCGCCACGCCACCGAGTGCGGCGACCGTGGCCGCGATCACCAACAGGACGCCGGTGGCGTTGCCCCAACGGGCGCCGAACGCGAGGCTCGTCACGAGCCACACCATGACAGAACCCGGCGAAGGCCAGGAGGGACACCGCGATCGATTTGCCGATGAGGATCTCGCTCGGTGTCGCCGGGCTGGACTGGACCCGGGCGAGGACTCCGCTCGTGCGCTCGGCGACGATCGAGTACCCGGCGAAGCCGACGGTGAAGAACAGGAACAGGATCGCCATCGACGCGCCGTAGAAGGCGAAGGCGTCGACCCCTTCCCGGCGCCGGTGTCGTCGAGCTCGAGGCGGGTGGTGCCGCCAGGGCTTGCTGCGGCGAGACGGTCGACCTCGGCGGCGGTGGGCGCCGTGCCCGAGACGGCGGTGTCGGCGGCGATCGTCAGATACACGAGGTCGGTACGTGCGGCGAGGGATCGGGCGACCGCAGTGCCGATCTGGCCCGACACGAGGCGGTCCGAGCTGCGGAGGACCTCGAACGAGGGGCGGTCCCCGTCGGCCGTGATCACGATGGCCGCGTTGAGATCGCCGTCGTCGACCGCTCCTGCCGCCGCCGCCCGATCGTCGTACGCAGCGAAGGTGACGTTGCCGGCTTGGGCATCCCCGGTGAGGCTCGCCGCCAGCTGCGCCGTCGAGGCGGTGCCGCCGGCGTCGACCACTCCGATGTCGAAGCTGGCATCGGACGATCCGCCGATCAAGGCGCCGAAGACCAGGGCCACGACCACCGGCGCGACGAAGGCGGTGATGATCGTCGATCGGTTCCTGATCCGCCGCCGCAGCCTCGAGGCGGGTCAGCTCCAGCACCCGATGGATCACGACGCGTCCCGCAGGGCTCGACCGGTCATGGTCAGGAAGACCGTTTCGAGGTCCGGCCGCCGCACCCTCGACCGACTGCACCTGCGCGCCCCGTTCCGACACCGCGGCCACGGCGCCCGCCAGGATGTGAGCGGCGTCGTCGGTGGTGAGGACGAGGCGCTGATCCGTGAGGACCGTGTCGGCGACCCCGGGGATGGCGCGGGCTGCGGCGAGCGTCGACTTCGAGGGCGGCCGGCGTGGTGCCGGCGGCGAGTTCCATCACCACCTGGTCCTGCACCCCGGTCAGGGCGACCAACTCAGCTGGGTGCCCTGGGCGATCAGCTTGCCGGAGTCGATGATGCCGATGCGATGGCAGAGCCGCTCGGCCTCCTCCATGTAATGGGTGGTGTAGAGCACGCTGAGACCGGCCCCACCGAGTTGCTCGATCGCGGCGAGGATCTGGTTGCGGCTCTGGGGATCGACACCTGCGGTCGGTTCGTCCAGGATCAGCAACTTCGGTCCGTGGAGCAGCCCGGCGGCGATGTTCGCTCGACGCTTCATGCCGCCCGAGTACTCCGAGATGCGGTCCTTGGCCCGATCCGTGAGCTTTGACCGTCTCGAGGACCTCGGCGATCCGTCGCTCGGAGTTCCTTGCCTCCCAGGTCGTGCAAGCGGCCGAAGAACCTCAGGTTCTCCACCGCCGAGAGCTCGTCATAGAGGGCGATGTCCTGGGGGACCAGCCCGATCGCCAGACTTGGCCGCCCCACCGGAGGCGAGCGGGCTGCCCGGCGATCGTGACCCCGCCGCCGTCCGGCCGGAGCACACCGGCGATCATCGAGATGGTGGTGGTCTTGCTGGCCCCGTTCGGGCCGAGCAGGCCGTAGGTCTCCCGGGCCCGATCTCGAACGACACCTGATCGACGGCGACCCGATCACCGAAGCGTCGGGTCAGATGGTCGACCTTCGAGGAGTGGGGCAGCGCACACCCTCACGACGGTAGTTCGTCCGGCCCACCGCGCCGGCCGGTCGAGTGTCACGTTCGAATGTGGCTCCCGGGTTCAGCCCTGCGGGTCGACGAAGGGGGCCACGATCGCCGCGATCCGATCCGTCGTCGAGTCGTACCAGTCGGTGATCTCCTCGTCGTCGGAGAACATCACGAAGGTCGGGCAACGCTCGCTCGGGACCTCGATGGTCTCGTTGTGGAGCACCTCGCCCGAGGCCGCCGCGACCACCTTGATCTCGTACGTCGCGCCGTAGGTCTGCACCTTGTGGTCGGTTGCCTCACCGTCGGACCCGTAGCCCTCGGCACAGGTCGGCAGCCGTGGTCGCGGTGCGGTCGACGCACGCGACGAGCTCGGTCTGCTCGTAGTCCGGGTACATCACCGACCAGCCGTCGGGGAGCCCGGTCTGGGCGTAGTACGTCGGATGTTCCCCTGCAGCACGACGACCGGATGCAGGCCTGGGCTGCTGGTGTACGCCGTCGCTCGCGCACCGAGGTGCCGAGGCAGGCCGCGACCAGGTCGCTGTCGAACAGCGGCGTGTCCGGCAGCAGCCGTGTCGTCGGCCGTGTCACCCGCGGTCGCACCCCCGGATTCCGAGGAGCCCTCGGTCGTGGGGTTGCCTCGAGGCAGCCCCGCACGCGCCGAGGACGAGCAGCCCGATCCCCACCGTCACCGTGAAGCGCACGCCACCCGGGCGCGCACCGATTCGCCTGATCGTCATGAGGCCCCAGACGCCGGGACCGCCCCGAGGTGACACCGACTCCGGGGGACGGGTCGCGCGGCCCCCTTGCCGAATCGAACGTGTTCGTAAGTTGGGGCCATGGGCTTCAACAATCCCGACATGCCGTGGCAGGAGCTCGAAGCCCGCCTGTCCGGCCGCGCCTGCCCGACGCCGGAGCGCCACGCCACCGGGCGCGAAGCCGGGAGCCCGTCGTGGAACGCCGGCGGTGACGGGCCGGCCTGGAGCCGCAAGCGCCAACCGTACGAACCGGACCCCTCCCTGCCCCTGGAACGGCCCCGGGCCATCGTCCCGTACGCCGAGCTGCACTGCCATTCGAACTTCCTCGTTCCTCGACGGTGCCTCCCACCCCGAGGAGCTGGCCGAGGAGGCAGCCCGCCTGGGTCTCGAAGCGCTCGCCCTCACCGATCACGACGGCCTGTACGGGATCGTCCGCTTCGCCGAGGCAGCTCGCGCCGTGGGGCTGCCGACGGTGTTCGGGGCCGAGATCGGGCTGCTCCCCGGGGAGTCCGACGAGCTCCGTCTGGCCCGTTCCGGAGGCCCAGACGGCCCGTCAGCAGACCCGGGGGCGACGCCGCCCGTCCCCAGCCCGACCCGCTCGGCCGCCACCTCCTCGTCCTCGCCGACGGCCCATCCGGGTACGCCGCCCTGGCCAAGGCCCTCAGTCTGGGTCACCTCGCCGGCGAGAAGGGAGCGGCCCGGTTCACCCCTCGGCGATCTCGCCGACGCCGGCCGGGGCAACTGGTGGGTGATGACCGGATGCCGCAGGGGCGGTCCCGGCCGCGCTGGAGTCGGAGGGGCCGGCGGGGGCACGCCGCTGAGCTGCGCCGGTTGATGGATGCCTTCGGCTCCGACCGGGTGGTGGTGGAGCTGTGGGACCACGGCGGCCCCTTGGATTCCCACCGCAACGACGCCCTCGCCGAACTGGCTGCAGCGGAGGGGCTCCTCGCCGTGGCCACCAACAACGTGCACTACGCCCTGCCCGCCCGCCGCAACCTGGCCAGCGCGCTGGCCGCCGTTCGATCCCGTCGCAGCCTCGACGAACTCGACCCCTGGCTCCCGGCCTCCAGCGCCGCCCACCTGCGCAGCGGGGCGGAACAGGCCCGCTGGTTCGCCCGCTACCCAGGGGTGCTCGACGCCGCCGCCGAGCTGGGGCGGAGCCTGGCGTTCGATCTCTCCCTCGTGGCGCCGAGCCTGCCGCCCTACCCGTGCCCGGACGGGCTCGACGAGATGGCCTACCTCCGCAGGATCGTCGAGGAGGCGGGGCAGCGCCGGTACGGCGAACGGGCCCGGAACCCGGCGGCCTGGCGGGTCATCGAGCGGGAACTGGCCATCATCGAGCACCTCGGGTTTCCCGGCTACTTCCTCGTCGTGTGGGACATCGTCGAGTTCTGCCGCCGGGCGAACATCTTCTGCCAGGGCCGGGGGAGCGCGGCCAACTCCGCGGTCTGCTACGCCCTCGGCATCACCAAGGCCGATGCGGTCTCGCTCGGGCTGTTGTTCGAACGGTTCCTGTCGCCGGAGCGTGACGGCCCACCCGACATCGATCTCGACATCGAGTCGGACCGCCGCGAAGAGGTGATCCAGTACGTCTACGAACGCTATGGCCGTCACCACACCGCTCAGGTCGCCAACGTGATCACCTATCGGTCGCGTTCGTCGGTCCGGGACATGGCCAAGGCCCTCGGCTACGCGCCGGGACAGCAGGACGCCTGGTCCAAGCAGGTCGACGCCTGGGGGCGGGTCGAGGCCACCGAGCGCCAGCAGCACCTCGACGGATCCCCCGCCCACGACATCCCCGCCGACGTGCTGGCGCTGGCGAAGCAGGTCGAGGACTTCCCCCGCCATCTCGGTATCCATTCCGGTGGGATGGTCATCTGCGATCGTCCGGTGATCGAGGTGTGCCCGGTCGAGTGGGCCCGGATGGACCGGCGCTCGGTCCTCCAATGGGACAAGGACGACTGCGCGGCGGTGGGGCTGGTCAAGTTCGATCTCCTCGGGCTCGGCATGCTGTCCGCCCTGCACTACGCCGTGGACCTCATCCACGAGTTCCGTGGCATCGAGGTCGACCTGGCCACCATTCCCCAGGAGCCGGAGGTCTACGAGATGCTGTGCCGCGCCGACACCGTCGGCGTGTTCCAGATCGAGTCCCGAGCCCAGATGGCGACCCTGCCCCGGCTCCGGCCCCGCACGTTCTACGACCTCGTGGTGGAGGTGGCCTTGATCCGGCCCGGCCCGATCCAGGGCGGTTCGGTCCACCCCTACATCCGCCGCCGCAACGGCAAGGAGCCCGTCACCTACCTCCATCCGTTGTTGGAGAACTCGCTGTCCAAGACCCTCGGCGTGCCGCTGTTCCAGGAGCAGCTGATGCAGATGGCCATCGACGTCGCGGGATTCAGCCCGGCCGAGTCCGACGAGCTGCGCCAGGCGATGGGGTCCAAGCGATCCCGGGCCCGGATGGAACGGCTCAAGCAACGCCTGTACGAGGGCATGGCCGATCGAGGCATCACCGGTGACGTGGCCGACGAGCTGTTCGTGAAGATGTCGGCCTTCGCCAACTACGGCTTCCCGGAGTCGCATTCGGTCTCGTTCGCCTATCTCGTCTACGCCTCGTCGTGGATCAAGTACCACGAGCCCGCGGCGTTCTGCGCCGCGCTGTTGAATGCCCAGCCGATGGGGTTCTGGTCGCCCCATTCACTGGTGCGCGACGCCCGCCGTCACGGCGTCGTCGTGCACACCCCGGATCTGGCTGCGTCCAAGGCGACCGCCACGTTGGAGCGGTGTGCGGGGAGCGAGGGCGGGCTCGCCGTGCGGCTCGGGCTCGGCTCGGTGCGCGGGATCGGCACCGAGCTGGCCCAGGAGATCGACGCGGGTCGGCCCTATGCCTCACTGGAGGACCTGGTTCGCCGGGTCCCGTCGTTGCAGTTGCAACAACTCGAAGCGCTCGCCACCGCCGGCGTGTTCGGTGACTGTTTCGGCATGGACCGCCGCCAGGCACTCTGGGCCGTCGGCGCGGTGTCCCAGTCCCGGCCCGGTCGGCTCGAGGGCATCGTCACCGAACCCATGCGCCTCGCCTGCCCGGCATGGGTCCGGTCGAGGAGGCGGTCGCCGACCTCTGGGCCACCGGGGTCTCGCCCGACGGTCACCCGACCCAGTTCGTCCGGGAACGGTTGAGCGAGCTCGGTGTGGTGACGTCCCAGGGGCTGTGGACCGTGAGCCGGGATCGAAGGTGCTCGTCGGGGAGTGGTCACCCACCGGCAGCGGCCGATGACGGCCCAGGGCACCACGTTCATGAACCTCGAGGACGAGACCGGGCTGATGAACGTCGTGGTCTCCAAGGGCTGTTGGGCCCGCTACCGCCGGGTCGCCCGGGAAGCACCGGCGCTGTTGATCCGGGGCACGTTGGAGCGCAGCGAGGGCGTCATCAACATCGTGGCCGAGCACCTCGAACCGCTGCCGGTGCCGGCCAGCACGGGTTCCCGGGACTTCCGCTGAGGCGGGATCGGACGCTCAGCGCTCGGCGACGCCGAGGTGGAAGCGGATCTTCCATCCCGCCGGGGTGAGCTGCCACCACGAGCTGCGTCGAGCGATCAGGACCGTCCCGTCGTCATCGGGTCGAGCGGTGCGGTACGAGACCACGACGATCTGGGGACCGATCGGCTCGGCATCGACCCGGTCCTCCACGACCGACGCCACCGGCTCGTCGTCGCGCTCGCCTTGCTCGGCCATCAGGGCCTCGATCAGCTCGGGCCGCCGCCAGATCCGGCCCGAGACCCCGACTTCGAGGAACCCTCGTGGAGAAGTTGCTCCAGGCGATGCGATCCGTGCGCACCTCGGGCTGCAACAGCGCCAGTTCCTGGTCGATCACGGTGCGCAGATCCTCGTCCGAGATCGGGTCCTGGGCCACCGCACCCGCACCCGCCGCCCTCGCACCCGTCGCCCTCGTACCCGTCGCCTCGACCGCTTCCATTGCCTCGAACGTACCGAGGTCGGCGTCACTCACGGCGGCGCGCCAGCTCCGGCCCGATCCACGCCACGACGCCCGCTGCGCCGGCCCCCAGCGCGGCGATCAGCCAGCCGGCCGCCAGTTCGGCGTTCCCGAGCCGGTCGAGCAGCCGCAGGATCGGCCCGATCAACAGGCTCCCGAGCCCGAGCACGCATCCCCCCAACACTGCGACCGGGATCCGCTGCACGACGGGACGGCCGAGGAGTCCGGCCCACGCCGAGCCGAGGGCCCAGGCCCCGCACAGCGCCGCCACTGCCGCGAGCAACGTCGGGGCGTCGCGCGACCGGCCGCCGTCGCGGCCCAGACGGTCAGGACGGCAACGGCCGGGAGGCCCATCACGAGCACCGCCACGAACCGGGCCCGGTGGAGCCGGTGCGGCCCGCCCGCGGCCGCGGCGAGGACTCGGCGATGGGAGTCGGCGTCGACGCCGAAGGCCGCCACTCCGCTCCAGACCGCCGCGAGCACGACTCCCGGCACCAACATCGCGACCTCTTGGGTCACCTGCTCAGGGGCATAGGTGGCGATCATCGTCCACACGAGCAGGACCAGGGCGGCGGGAACCCACCGCAGCGAACGCACCGCGAGCGACACCGAGAACCGAACCGCTTCCGTCACGGCTGGTCGAGTTCAGGAGCGGGCGCCAGTCCGAGGTCGGCGGCACGGCGGATCAGTTGCTCGATCTCGGCCGCGCCGCCGTCGAAGCGGACGGATCGTCGTCCAGCAACGCCGCGGTCGGCGCGGCCGGGACCGGCGTCGAGGAGTCGACCCGAGCGGATGCGGAATCGCGCCGTCGCCGGAAGCTCGGGAGCGCTGTCCTGGTCGGCCCAGACCACCGCACCTCCCCGTTCGGCGTGATCGTGGCACAGTTCGCCCAGGACGGTCACCCCGGTGACGTCCAGCCCGCTGGCGGCCTCGTCGATGACCACGAGGTCGGGGGTGGCGGCGAACGCTTCGGCCAGGAGCACCTTGCGGAGGTTGCCGAAGGACAACTCGTCGAGCGGCTGCGCCAAGGATCCGGAGAACCCGAGCCGCTCGAGCACGGCTCGCGGATCGACGGCGTGGGGACGAAAGCCGGTGAGCCACTCCCGGGTCGGGTGATGAGGCGGCTCGAGCGCAGCGGGAATCCAGGCCACCGTGGACGACCCGGTTCGGCGAGCCGTCCGACTCCGTGTCAGCCCGGCGAGATGGAGGAGCGCAGTCGTCTTGCCCGACCCGTTCGTGCCGCGGATCTCGAGTCGGTCGCCGGGCTCGACGCAGAGGTCCAGACCTCCGACCACGAACGATCGGCCATGCCCGATGTCGCCCCGGAGTTCGACGATGGGAGCGCGAACCACCGCACCATCATGATCGGCGCGAGGCCATCATGCTGGGCGCGGGCCGGCCGCCCTCGGGGAGGGCCACCTCACGAGGCCGATGCGAGGCGGCTCGTTGCGGCCGCGACGGATCGCATGACCGGCAGCCACGTCATCAACGACGGGACGGCGTGGACCGGATCGTGGGCGGCGTCGTCGCATCGCCGCAGCATCACGGCATCCATGGCGTGGCGGCGCTGCTCGAAGCGTCGGCACTCGGCCGATGACATCGGGCCGCCCTGGAGTTTCAACGTGCGAACGCTGAACGAGGTGAGGGCCGCGGCGTAGTCGGGCTCCGTCGCGACGAGGTAGCGCTTGGCCCGACGTGGAGTTCCACCAGATCGGCGACCCGGTCGCCGAACAGCGAGCGGACCGCCCCAGCACCGCGGGTGGCGTGGGCTCGACCGACGTCGTCGGCTCCGAGCAGATGGCCGAGGTCGTGCACCAGCGCGGCGATGTGGAACTCGTCGTCTCGCGGCCGGTGCAGGTAGGACTCGTGGGCGCACTGCAGGGCGTGGGTCAGATCGTCGACCGGACGGTCGTCGCGGTCTCGTCGATCCGGTCGTGCCCGCTGGCGAGCACGATCACCACGTCCTCCACCGTCACCAACGAGACGGAAGCCGTGGGCGGATTGCGTCGGCGGCCATCGGCGAGCTCCCAGCGCTGATCGTCCCGCCCGGTCGGCGGGTCGAGCGGCACGATCGCACATCGAGGTGGAACGCTGTGGCGACCCGGTGAACTCGGTGGGGCCGGCGGATGAAAGCTCGCCTCAGCCCGCGATCTACCGGGGTCCTTCGCGCAGGCGGGTCGGTTCGGCGGGGGGTCCGATCTCGATGATCTCGCGCACCAACCGGGAAGTTCGAACAGGGCGAACCCCGCGAAGTCCGGGGTCGGGGAACGATGGAGCTCGTCCAGTTCGTCGAGGGACCACCATCGCAGTTCGGCCAGCATCTCGGCCCGCAGCGCGTCCCACGACAACCCGGGGTCGGGTCCCAGCGCGGGGCCCGCACGAGATACGCCCGTTCGAACTGGCCATCCCAGGAACCCATCGTGCCGACCCAGGTTCGCTCCCAGACGCACGCACCGATCGCCGCCGCGCAGGCCGACCTCCTCGGCCAGCTCGCGGTGCAGCGCATCGAGTTCGGGTTCGTCGGGTTCGATCCCCCCGCCCGGCAGCGCCCAGACGGTGCCGCCGGGGAAGGCGAACCGGACGAGCAAGAGCTGCCCGTCCGGATCGACGACGAGCGCCCGGACCGCCTGGCGAAGATTGAGCGAGCCGTCGCTCACGATCCCGGGCTCACGATCCGGGGGTCACGACACGACGGTGCGTGCCGGCCAGGACCCCGAGGAGCACGAACACGGTGCCGGCGACGTAGCGCTGGACGAACGGCAGGGTGCGACCACCCACCAGCACGTGCCGCAGGGCGCTGGCCGCCATCGCGTAGAGCCCGTCGGTGAGCGTTCCGATGGACACGAACACCAGCCCGAGGGCCAACGCCTGGAGTCCCGCCCGGCCCCGTGTGGGATCGATGAACTGGGGCAGGAACGACAAGAAGAACAGGGCCACCTTGGGATTGAAGACGTTCACCACGATGCCCTGCCGGAACGCTCGGCGGGGAGCGATCGTGACCGCGCCGAGATCGTCGGACATCTTCACCGGGCGAGTGATCAACGTGCGGAGCCCGATCACCACGAGGTAGCCCGCACCGATCCACTTCACGGCGTCGAACAGGGTGGCCGAGGCGGCGAGTGCCGCGGAGAGCCCGACCGCGGCTGCGGCCACGTGGACCAGGGTGCCGAGTTCGATCCCGGCGACCGACGCCAGCCCGACTCGGCGCCCGTCGGCGACGCTGCGGTTGACGATGAACAGCACCGCCGGGCCGGGGATCACGAGCAGACCGAACGAGGCGGCTGCGAACGTGAGCAGCGTGGTGATCGTGGGCATTGCGAGAACGTACTGCGACGAGACGCTCAGTCGCTCGGGGTTTCGCCCAACCCGTCGTTGAAGAATCGGTACATGTCGTAGATCTCCTTGCACTTCTGGCACAAGGGGAGCTGCTTGGGGTCGCGAGACGGGACCCAGGTGTGTCCACACAACGCTTCGAGCGGGGTGCCGTAGATCCGCGCTTCGAGGACCTTGGCCTGGGCGCTCTCGCCGGGCTTGGTCTTCACGATGTGGGCGACCTGGGGCTCCTCGGTCTCGGGGGTCAGATCCAGGTCGGGTCGGGTCTCGGCAGGGCGCACTGCGGTCTCGGACACGAACCCCAGTCAAGCACGCCCGGCAGCGGTGTGGTCCGCCGAGCTCGGCTAGCCTGCCCGACGTGCCGCTCTACGAGTACAAGTGCAAGGACTGTGACACGGTGTTCGAGGTCCGTCGGCCGATGGCCGAGGCCAACGAGGCCACGGTGTGTGCCGAGGGCCATCCGGCGACCCGCCTGCTCTCGGTGTTCGCCTCGGTCGGCGGCGGCTCGTCGGCACCGGCACCTGCTGTGGCCCCTCGGCCGGCGGGTGGCTGCGGCGGCCATTGCGCCTGTCACTGATCGGGAGTCTGCAGCGCTCGGCGCTCGGCACCGAGATTGCCTCGGGCCCGGCGGTCCCGGCGGCGTCCCCATGCGGTGTGGAAGAGCACCGGTCGAGCCAGGAACGACTCGAGCACGGCGAGACGTCCGCGCCGCCACGCCGCCGCATCGAGGTGGGCGTATTCCCGCCGGACCAGACGGACGTAGGTCTCGTAGGTCGCCGGATCGGCACCGAGGATGGCGAGGTCGGCGTCGAGCAGCACGGCGCCGGCCGGTGTGGTGGCGTCGTGGGTGCAGGTGTCCAGGATCAACGAGCACACGGTGTCGACGGCATCGCCTCGCCCAGCCCAACGCCGCCAGCCGAGTCGCGGCGAGGTCCGCACTGCGTGCCTCGTTGCGGGGGTCGGAGCCATCCGCCGGCACCTCGTACACCGCATCGTGGAAGAACGCAGCGGCGAGGATCTCGTGACGTTGGGGTCGGGCGGCCACCGCGAGATCGTCGTCACCATCGCCCAGGATCGTGAGGCAGTCGGCGATCACGTGCCGGAGGTGGGTGAGCGAGTGATAGTGGCGCCCGGGCTCGGCGCGTACCGGGACGACAGCTCGTCGAGCGTCGCCGCTTCGGCCCGAGGGTCCGCCGGGCCGCCACCGGCGAGCCACCGCGGTCCAGGCCGATCGGAGCAGCGGATCCACGGACCGCAGGGTAGGGCGAACGGCGCTCGGTCACGATGACCGTGTACGTCGACCCACCGCACTGGACCAAGCACGGCCGGCGATGGAGCCACCTCGTGGCCGACTCGCTCGAAGAGCTCCATGCCTTCGCTGCAGGCCAGGGACTGCCCTGACGGGCGTTCCACGGCGACCACTACGACGTGCCCGAGGAGTACCTCGACGAGCTGTTGGCGGCGGGCGCGTCGCGGTGACGAGCCGCGAACTCCTCGCCGTGCTGCGGCGCTCCGGGACCCGGCTCAGCCCGGCGGAGCGTCGACGCCGAGCCGGGAGCTGACCCCGGCCCGCTCCCGGGGCAGGATCATCGACCTCGGCGTGGCCACGATCCACTCCAGGAGTGGCCAACCCGCCGCGTCCGCCTCGGCGGTACAGGTCGCCCAGCGATCGGCGTCGTGGGCGGCGACGAACCGGTCGTCGCCCGGCCGGACCGAGACGAGCACGATCGATCCCGCCGGCTCCTGCAGCACCCCGATCTGGCGGGCCGCCTCGATGGCGTCGCCGAGCCATCCCGGGTCGTTCCGCTCGAACACGCTGAACCCGGCGACCGGGCGTTGCTCCGCGTCGAGCACGACGACCGCGACCCCCTCGGGGGCCAATCGGTCAGCGAACACCACCGACACGTCCACCAGGTCGGCCAGACTGGTGATCGGTTCCTGACGACGGGTGGCCCGCCAGACGAACTCCAACACGACGATCCTCCTTCACGAGGACTCGACGGGTTGCTCGGGGGAAGTGGGCCCAGGCTAGGCGCAGGGTGTCACAGGGTCAGCAGGCGTTCGGATCCACCGGAGCGAGGCCAGGTCAGGCGACGGCGACGGAGATCCCGACGCTGGCCAGGCCCACCAGGACGGGAACGAGGTAGACCACGGCCGCCGGTGGGCGCCGCTGGGCCGGTGCGAACACCACGATTCCGCAGATCGCGCCGCCGATCAGCCCGCCGAGGTGGCCGCCGATCGAGATGCCCGGCACGGTGAAGGTGAGCAGCAGATTCAACAGCAGCACGGTACCGATGCTGGTGCGGAAGGGGTTGATCCCCCGTTGGCGCAGGGCCACCGCCGCCGCAGCGAAGAGCCCGAACACCGCGCCCGACGCGCCGCCCGTGATCCCGTTCTTGTCGAGCAGCATGACCCCGGCCGAACCGGACAGCAGCGAGGCCGCGTAGAGCAGGGCGAACTCCACCCGTCCGGTGATCGGTTCGAGGAGCTGGCCCAGACTCCAGAGGGCGAACATGTTGAACCCCAGGTGGATCAGGCCGAAGTGGATGAACCCCGAGGTGACCAGGCGCCAGTACTCACCCCGGGCGATGAACACCCGATTGAGGCCGAGGTCGAACGTTCCCTGGGTGACCTGTGAACCGCCGAGTGCCCCGCTGTCGGCGAGGATGAGGAACAAGAACACGCCGACGTTGATGGCCACGAGCAACTGGGTGACGGGGAAGCTGCGTCGGGCGTTCCACGCGGCCACCTGCTGGGAGCGCGGCGCCCGGTTGGCTCGCACGCAGTCCACGCACTGGGAGCCGACCGCGGCCTGGACGAGGCAGTCGTTGCACGCGACCTTCCCGCAGCGGGTACAACGCCGCCAGGCTTCCCGGTCCGGATGTCGGTAGCAGACCGAGGCGGAGGTCGCCTCTGGCATCGGCGGCGGCGGGGGCAGGGAACTCACGACCGGGACGGTACCTGGACCGCACGCCGTCGAACACCGCGCGGCGCCGCACTCACGTCATTCCAACCTGGACCGCGTCGGCGGTGAGGGTGTCGATCCCGAGCAGCGCCACGTAGGCCGCGATCAGCACGAGCACGACCCCGATGATCACCCCGTTGTAGGCCGTGTGGGCCCGGGTGGATTCCAGCGTGGCCTCGTGACGGCTGCCGGTCCGGCTGAAGGCCCGCAGATAGACGACCAGGAAGTAGAGCCCTCCGACGCTGAGGGCCAGCGCCACGCCGATCGGGATCCCGATCAGGGCGTGGACCAGACCGAACTGCACGCATTTCGCGGCCCGGCGCTCGGTCGACCAGTGCTCGGCCCCCTGGCGGAACGCCCGCTCCTCGGCATGGGCGAAGAGTGGCAACGCCGGCAGCAGCATCGACAGGAAGGCGAGGGGATCAACCACTCCCAGATCGTCCCGGCGGTCGCCTCCGTTTCGCCGGTCACCGGGTTGCCCCGACCGCCGATCGCCGTCCACCACCCCCACGAGAGCACCGGGAGCTGGACGAGCAAGGTGGCCAACACGACGACCGCGGTGAGCACGAACGGCACCGGCCAGAGGTGCCGCCAGCCCAACCCACCGACGATCTCGTGCACCAGCCGACGGCCGGATCCGCGCAGTGAGAACCGCAGCCCCGTCGCCAGAGCGGAACCCGACCAGGCCGAGCACGGCGAGCGACAGCAGGTCGACGGTGGTGACGGCCAGCAGCGAGCAGGGTACCGATCGGGGGTCGACCGGCGACCCGAGCGTTCAGGCTCGGGTGTAGTTCCCGAGCAGCGAGACCTGAGCGAGCGAGGCGAACTGCACGGCCTCGATCACCTCGGCGGCCGCGGCGCCATCGGGGATCTCGAGTTGCTGTCCCAGCGCGTACACCTCGATCAGGTACGCGTGGGTGCTGCCCGAGGAGGACAGGGACCGTCGAAGCCGGCGTTGCCGAAGGAGTTCACCGCTTGGCTGACTCCCTCGGGGACCTGCCCGAGGGCCAGGTTCGTGATGCTCGGATCGATGCTGTAGACGACCCAGTGGACGAACCCCTCGGCGTCGAGGTCGGTCACGATCACCGCCGTCTCGACGGTCTCGCTCGGCAACCCTGCCCAGCTGAGCTCGGGCGAGGTGTTCGACCCATCGCAGGTGTACACGGCCGGAATGGCACCCTGCTCACCCCACGGACCGAGCAGCGTCATGTCGAACGCTTCCTCGCTGTGCACCTCGTCCGCGCCCTCGGACCCCGCCTCATCGGACCCAGCCTCATCGGACCCAGCGGCGTCACCGGCGTCGAAGGTGACGACGCCGGACCCGGAGCCCGTCGACTGATCGTCGCCGCCGAGGGCGTCGGCGCCTTCGGCCTCGGGCGCAGGATCGGCGCTGGCCGCTGCGGTCACTTCGGTCGAGATCGTCGCCGTCTGATCCGGTCCCGGAGCGGGCAGCTCGCGCCCGTCGGTGGACGAACAGGCCGCAGCACAGGTCACCACCAGAGCGATCGATATGGCCACGCGACGTCGGAGCACGCCGTGATGGTAGCGACCCCGGCCGGCCGGTTTCCGGCACCGCCGCTCGGCAGCGGTCGCCGATGCCCCAGTAACCTGGGTCGGGATGACCCGCCCGGACCTCGCTCCCGCGTGCCTCATGACGATCCACGCCCATCCCGATGACGAGGCCTCGAAGGGGGCCCCGACCCTCGCCAGCTATCACCGGCGAGGCGTCTCCACCGTCCTGGTCTGCTGTACCGGCGGTGAGGAAGGCGATCTCCAGAACCCCGGGCTCCGAGAGCCGGGCGGCCCGTACTTCGGGCTGACCCGGGCCGAGGAGCGAGCGGCGATCATCGCCGCTCGTCCCGGTGAGCTCCAGCGCTCGGCCGAGGCGATCGGGTTCGACCACGTCGAGATGCTCGGGTACCGCGACTCGGGCATGGTCGACACCGCCCCCAACGAGCATCCGGCCTGCTTCCACCAGGCACCGATGGACGAGGCGGTGGGGCGGTTGGTCGGCTTGATCCGACGGCATCGTCCC
>JAWKHV010000018.1:0-119026 GCA_041394645.1 Ilumatobacteraceae bacterium
AACCTGCGACCTTCGGGTTATGAGCCCGACGAGCTACCGGACTGCTCCACCCCGCGGTGAAGGATTGGAACGTTAGCGAGATGAACTGCGGGTGACAACCCGTGGTCCGCTCGAATCACTTCCGCCCTTGAACCGCCCAGGTCCCGGCCGACGTTCCGACCCAGAACTACCGTGACACGTTGGCGGCAGCGGCGGACGCGAGGAGACACCATGGGCCGGTTCGGTCGACGAACCGACAACCAACCCCAACTCGCCGAGGTCCACCGGATGGTGGTCGACCTCCGTGAACGCCTGCACGAGGAACAGCTCACCACCTCCCTCCTCCAAGAGCGCCTGCATCACCTCGAGCGCAGCAACATCGAGCTCTCCCAGGAACTCGTCGACCAGCGCAGCGGTCTGGACCGGCGCAGCCACGAGTCGCACCAACCGACTCCCGATCAGGCCGGCTTGGGCCAGGCGACCGCCCCCGAGCGGCGCTCGGGCGATGAGCGACGAGGTGAGCGACGAGCCGAGCAAACCACCGGCGCGGACGCTGGCACCGGGAGCCACCCACACGGGCGTGCTCCCTTCCCCCCGCCGACGGCGGTACATCCCGGCCCCGACGAGATCTCCTACGACGAACGCACCACCTTCGAGCTCGACGAACTTCGAGCCGTCGTCGAGCGCATGGCCCGCCGGGTCGAGGAACTGACCTACGACCTCGAACGGCGCCACACCCTGCTCGGCTACGAGATCGAGCGCACCGCCACCGCCACTCGCGCCGCGGCGGCGATCAGCGACCTCGCCCTCGACCGGGAGCTCGAGGCGCTGCGAAACGAACAGCGCCGCCTCGCCGGCGAGCACGCCCGGCAATCGGTCGAACTCCGCGACGAGCTGGGCGACGTGATCGAACGGCTTCGCACCCGACCGCCGGGCAGCCCGCTCCCTCCGCCGGTTCCGCCGACGGACTGAGACGCTGCCGGCGAGCCACCATGGCACCCGGGCCGGCTGAGGACGAGCAACCGGGCCGGACGAGCCGACCAGCCGACCAGCCAACCCCGCCGACCAGCCGCCGCTCGGGTCAGCCGGTCGTGGTGCTCGTCGACTCGGCGTCGGCCGAAGCGGTGGCGTCGGTTGCCGGGACCGTCGTGCTCGTCGCCGGATCGGTGACCGTCGGTGTCTGCAGATCGAGTCCGGTCGCCTGCTCCGCCGCCGCCTGCAACAGCGTGTACGCCTCGTTCATCTTGTCGGCGTAGGTCTTGGAGTCGAACGCCGCCAACGCCGCCTGGGCCTCGTCGTACAGCGACTGCGCCCGAGCGAGCTTGGCTTCGACCGAGGTGAGGTCCTCGGAACCGGTCGTCCCACCGGTGTCGCCCGATCCCGAACCCGACGTCGAGCCGGTATCGGTCCCGGTCGAGATCGGCACCCCGTTGGTCGGCGACCCGAGCTCGACGTCCAGACCGGGGAACAGCGCGTTGAGCGCTTCGCCGACCGAGGCACCACGGGCCGACTCGTTGTTGTACGTGACGCTGACCGAGATCAGCTTGGCGATCTGCGGCGGGTTGTCCGGCACGAGCAGCCACGGCCGCACATACACCAGCCCGACATCTGCCACCGACACGATCTGCAGGTCACCGAACTCCACATGCGAACCCGCCAGATCGAGCTGGGTCAGGATCTGGGAGAACTCCTGCGAGATCTGCGAGGCAACCGTCAGCGGACCCGTCGGACGAGCCCCGGTGATGTCGTACACGGTGAGCTTGCCGTAGTTCTCCGGATCGCTCGAGGCGGTCATGAACCCGGCGAGCTCCTTACGCTGATCGTCCCGGCTCCAAGGCACGAACGGACGCAGCAACACGAACTCCGAATCGCTGGCCCCTGGCGCCTCGAACAACGAGTAGTAGGGCTCGAACCGCTGGGTGTTGGCGTCGCTGTTCAGCCCCGTGGCGCCGAGCGAGTTCCCGGTCGCTGCCGGGTCGCTGGCCGACGTCGACACCGCGGTTCCGCTCTGACGGATCGGCGTGGCCTGCGCGACGCTCCACCCTTCGCTCTGGGTGTAGAAGTCCGACGGCGACTGGAGCTGGTAGCGCCCATAGATGTTCGTCTGCACCCGGAACAGATCCTCCGGATACCGGAAGTGCGACTTCAGCTCGTCCGGTGCCGCGTCCATCGAGGTGAACAGATCCGGGAATGCCTTGGCCCAGGCGTTGACGATCGGATCCTTGGCGTCGGAGATGTAGAAGGTCATCGAACCGTCGTAGGCGTCGATCACGGCCTTGACCGAGTTGCGCACATAGTTGAACGAGGTGCGCAGACCACTGCCGTTGGTGAGCTGACGAGTGTCCGCCGCCTGCGAGTACGGATACCGGGAGGTGGTCGTGTAGGCGTCGAGCACCCACATGATCCGCCCGTTCAGCACCACCGGGTACGGGTCGGCGTCGAGCTTCAGGAACGGCGCCGTCTTCTCCACCATCGACCGCACGTCGCGCCGGTAGATGATCCGGGACTGATCGCTGATCAGACGCGAACCGAACAGGTTGTACTCGCCGTAGTAGATGGCGAACGCGGCCCGCCGCAGGCGAGAGCCGAGCTGCACGCCACCGGTTCCGGCATAGGCAGGCCGGTCGGGGTCGAGGCTCTCCTCGCCGCCGGTGCGGTCGGTGCCGACCACGGCGTAGCCACTCATCCCATCGGCGAAGTAGATCGCCGGCTGGGTCAGCCCGAGATCGTTCGTCGGCGACGCCACCGAGACGTAGTTGGGCTTGCCCTCGGTCGTGACCTCGCTCGCCGGGGCGAACGCCAGGCCGTAACCGTGGGTGTAGGCGAGGTGCTCGCCCTCCCAGCTGCTGATCGGCAGGTTCGACGGGTCGAGATCGCGCGTCGCCAGCACGACCTGCTGCGTCTCGCCGTCGAGTTCGTAGCGATCGACGTCGATGTCGCGCCCCGGCCCGCCGATCCGGTAGCCGGTCTGCAGGCCCTGCTCGACGTCGAAGGTCTCACCGAGCAACGTGGGGTCGAGCAGTCGGACGTTCTCGAATCCGGCCAGATCGTTGCGAACCTCGTCGGGGGTGACGCTGCCGAGGGTCAAGGGCACCACCTCGACGGTGTCCAGCCCCATCGCGGCGCGAGTCGCCCGGATGTTGCGCGAGATGAAGTCCGCCTCACGGGTGGACTCGCTCGGCTCGACCTGGAACCGCTGCACCACGGCGGGGTACAGCGTGCCGGCGATCACCGCGACCACGAGCCACAGCCCGACGGCGATGATCGGCAGGCGCCAGCCCTTCTGCCGCACGTTGTAGAGCAGCAACGCGGCGGCCAGCAACGAGATCAGCAACAGCAGTTGCAGCGCGGGGAGCTGGGCCTTGACGTCGGTGTACATCGCACCATCGCGGTAGCCCCGCGACGATGTCGTGAGCTCGAAGCGCTGCAACCAGTAATCGGCCGCCTTCAACAGGGCGAGCACGGCGAGGAGGGCGGACAGATGCAGCTTCACCTGAGCGGTGACGTGGCGTCCGCCGGGCTGCACCCGGATCCCACCGTTGAGGTAGTGGGCCACGGCGGTGAGCAGCAGGATCACGAACACTGCGGCGAACAGCCAGTTGACCAGGTAGTTCAGGAACGGGAGCCGGAAGACGTAGAACCCAACGTCGGTCTGGAACTGCTCGTCGACCACCTGGAAGTTGATGGTGTTGCGGAAGAGCATCCATTCTTGCCAATGCGACGAGGCCGGCAGCCCGGCCATCAGCCCGAAGATGGTGGCGACGATGATCCGCAGGAGCCCCTGCCGCTGGCCGACCACCTCGCGGTAGCGGCGCAACACTTCCTCTTCCGGACCGGCGGCTCGATCGAGCGGCGCCATCCGGTCGGCGACGGTGAGACTGAGCAGCGCCAGCCCGATGAACCCGAAGGTGAAGACCGCGGCCAACAGCACCTTCGTGCGCAGGATGCCCCAGAAGACATCGCTGCGGCCAACGGAGTTGAACCACAGCGTCTCGACGTAGAAGCCGGCCAGGCTTCGAGCCGAGACGAACAGGACGAACAGCAGGCCGAACAGCGCGATCAGCGCGACGCGACCCCGGTTGCCGATCCGGCGGTTCTTGGAACGGGACGAGCGACGAGGCAAGTCGGACGGGACCCTCACCGGGCCGACGTTACCGGTCGATGACGACGAGCAGACAGCGGCACGCAGGAGCCGACGGCGGGCTGACCTCGCCACCAGGGAAACGGTCGCCGGCGCGAACGGGCTGATTGCTCACGTTGGCGTCCTCGTGAGCGCAGCGCGAGACGGGATCCGGCACCCATCGGACCGGGGTGCCGGGCACGATCGCGGCGTAGGCGCCACGGGCATAGGCCCGTCGGACGAGCTGCTCGGCCAGTTCGTCGAGGAGTTGGGTCTTCCACTCCCGGTAGAGCACCCGCACCGTCTGGGCGATGGCCGAGTTGTCTCCGTCGGCCTCCGCGATGGCGTGCTCGAGCCGGGAACGCAGCGGTTCCACGATGTCTCGCGACACGACGACCTCGCAGTCCTGCACGACGCCGGCATCGTTCACCCGGCGGGCGAGACGTTCCGCCTCCTCCTCCGACACGGAGCGGGCACCGGCGATCGCCGCCGCCGGCAACTCCTCGCGCAGGGCGACGAGGTAGGGAGTCACCTGATCGGTGTTGGACGGCAGCAGGTCGGCCAAGGTCCGCACGGGATCCTTGCGCCGCAACACGTCCAGGACGTCGTTCTGCTCGTCGGCCAGGGCCCGCTTGAACCGGCGCGACAGGGCGACCTCCAAGGGGGCCAGGGCCTCGTCGCGGTCCAGGAACGGGGACTCGTCGGATTCGGCGAGCTCGGCGGCCACCTCGGCCGCGGTCACGTCGCCGGCCGACCACTCGGTGGTCGCGTCCTGCTCGTGCGACACGGCGGGATCGCCGGCCGCGGCGGCCGTCGGCTCGGGTTCGGTGACGGCCGCCAAGTCGGTCGTCGACGCCGCGTCGACCGGCTGGGCGTCCTGCTCGGCAGCTCGGAGCTTGGCGAACAGATCGTCGACCCGGGGCTTGGCCCGCTTGGGTTCGGCCCGGTCCTCGAGCTCGCCGGCGAACAGCGCCACCACCGGCGCCACCGCGACCGGATCACCGTCGGGCTGCTCGTCGGGCTGCTCAGCGGTCGACTCGTCCGCCACCGCCGACTCCGTCGCAACGGTGTTCTCGACCGGCTCGGCCACCTCGACTGGCTCGACCTCCGGGACGACAGCTGCCTCCCCGACCGCAACATCCTCGTCGGCCGCGGCAACCTCCTCGATCGGTTCAGCGACCTCGGCGGCGGCAGCCTCCTCGATCGGAGCAGCTTCCTCGACGGGGGCAGCCTGCTCGACTGCCTCGACTGCCTCGACCGGCTCAGCTGCCTCGGGGGCCGCGTCCGGCTCGCTGGGGCGGGCGCCGGACCGGGCGGGCGTCGGGATGGCCGCCGAGACGCCCTGGCCCTGGCGCCGTCTCGACCGGCCGGGGCGTCTGACGGGTGATGACCGGCACCGGGCCCGTCGTCGGCGCCAGGTTCACGTACTCCTCGGGCTCGTCACCGAGCTCCTGCAGCTCGGCGAGCACCTGTTCCGCCGTGTGTTGGGCACCGGCGAACACCTCGAGCAGCCGAGCCCGGCCGCCGGCGAGCTGCAGGAGCTGCTGGCGGGCGAGCTCGCGCCGCTTCTGCAGGTCGGCCAGCACCTTCTCCCGGTACGCCCGCGCCTCGGCCACCATCTCCCGGCCCTGAGCCTTGGCATGGTCGAGTTCGGCGTCGGCGTCACGGGTGGCGTCTTGACGCTTCCGCGCCGTTTCCAGCTCGGCTTCCTCCCGGATCCGGGCCGCATCGGCCTGAGCCTCACGCAACAGCCGTTCGGAACTCTCCTCGGCCTTGGCCCGGATCTGCGCCGCCGACTCCCGAGCCGTCGACAGCACGCGCGCCGTCTCCTCGCCGAGCAGCGTGGTCACCGTCGCCGCGTCGAGGTCTTCGACGGCGGGCGGCTTGGTCTGCTTCGCCTGACGCAGTTCGTGCTCGAGGGTGTTGATGCGTTCGAGCAGCGTCGCCATCTCCGCGCTGACCTTCTGCAGGTACTCGCGGACCTCGAGCGGGTCGAAGCCTTTTCGCACCGTGTCGAAGGAGGCCGCGGCGACCGCAGCCGGCGTGCGGGGATCGGGACGCGAATACGAAACGGCCATTCCACGAGCGTAGGTCGCCCGGCCTGCTCGGCCGCGGCAATCCGGCGCTCAGCCGGCCCAATCGGCGCCTGGGGTCCCGAGTTCGAGGGCATTGCCGCCGAGACCGGCCAGCACGGCGAGGGCTTCGTCCAGCGTGCTCACCGTGACGACCCGGTCCTCACCGAGCACCTTGCGGGCTGCGGCGAGATCGGCATCGGACTGCGAGGCAGGCACGATGAAGAGTTCGGCGCCGGACTGTTCGACCGCCACCGACTTCTGCCGGAGGCCGCCGATCGGGCCGACGTTGCCACGTACGTCGATCGTGCCCGTGACCGCCACCTTGGCCCCACCGGTCAGATCACCCGGCGTCAGCTCGTCGAGGATGGCCAGGGTGAAGGCCAATCCAGCCGACGGACCGCCGATCGCGCCGGTGTCGATCGAGACGTCGAACGGCAGCTTCACCTGGGAGGTGTCGGCGAGCTGGATCCCGATGAAGGCCCGGGCCGGATCGTCCGGATTGGCGATCAGCTCGACCGATCCGGTCACGGTGTCGTCCTCGTCCTTCGCCGTCACCCGACGGACCACGAACTCGGCACGGTCCCCCGGCACGAGGCCCTCGAGGGCGGCAGAGAGGTCCTCGCGGACCTCGATGTTGCGACCGTTGACCGAGACGATCTCGTCACCCGGGTCGAGGAAGGAATCGGCGGGCACGTACTCGACGCACTTCGTCCCGGACTCGTCCGCCTCCAGGCACAGCACCGACTGCACGATCACCCGACCGGCGACGAGCTCGGTGGGATAGCCGAGCTTCGTCAGTGCGACGTACGGCGCGTCGTCCTTCGCGCTGCGCATCATCTGCAGGTTGATCGCCCGGTCCTGGTCCGGAGTGACCGTGCCGTAGCGCTCTTCGAAGGTCAACTCGTCGACATCCGGATCGAGCCAGCCGGCGAAGGCCTGCAGCGCGGTGAGGTGGGGGCCGGACAGGGTGACGAACAGCAGCGCACCGTCGGGCTCGTATCGGGGCACGGCGTCGAAGCTCATCCGGGGCCCGACGGCGCTGGCGGCGCCCGGCGCTTCGGCGTAACGGTCGATCAGCACCACCGATGCGGCGAGGAACGCTCCGGCCAGGAGCAGCCCGAGGACGGCCAACGGCACCGCCCAACGACGGTGCTTGGGATCGGGAAGTCGTGGCGCCGCCCAGTGCGCCTTGGCCGCGCCGGGTACGGTGTTCGGTTGAGTGACCGCTGCAGAGATGTTCACGACGGACATCACCATACGGGCTGCCATCGTGACGCTGGCAGCGCTCCTGGTGTTGATCCTGGTCTCGAACAACCGTCCGGCGCGCACGCGCCTCTGGATCCCGGTGTCCCGCCGCCGTCCGATGGGCGCGATCCGAGTCGAGCAGCTCCCCGTCCCGATCTACCGGCCGCCCCGATGGTGGGAGCGTCTCGCCGCGGCCACCGGTCTGACCGTGGTGTCCGCCGTCGTCGGAGCGGTGCTCGCCACGATCGTCGCGGGTGTCCTGATCTATGCGGTCACGACGCTCACCGGCATGCTGAAGTGAACGACCCCGCCGGCGCATCGCCCCGGCGAGCCGTTGCACTGGCCGGCCATCTGGGAGACCTCGAACTCGCTCGCGGCGCGATGAGCGACCCGGACCCGGCGATCCGAGCAACGGCGCTCGGCGCCATGCGCCGACTCGAACTCCTGACACCCGACGATCTTCGATCGGCGCTGACCGACCGGGATCCCGAGGTTCGTCGCCGGGCCGCCCAGCTGGCCGCGACCGAGCGCTCGGTCGATCTGACCGCCACGCTCGACGATCCCGACACCCTCGTCGCCGAGATGGCCGCGTGGGCCTGCGGTGAACACGAACAGGTTCCCGAGGCCACGTTCACCCGGCTGGTCGAACTGGCGACGGACCACTGCGACCCGCTCGTGCGCGAGGCCTGCATCGCCGCGCTCGGTGCGATCGGCGACGAACGTGCCCGCGACGCCGTCTTGGCGGGAACCAGGGACAAGCCGGCGATCCGCCGCCGGGCCGTCATCGCCCTGGTCGCCTTCGACGGGCCGGAGGTCGAGGAGGCGCTGCGACGTGCCCTCGACGACAAGGACTGGCAGGTGCGCGAGGCCGCCGACGAACTCCTGCGCGAGATCTGACCCCTCGCCTTCTGCTGTGACCGTCCCCTCGACGGTCTGGCACCCGGGCCCTGCCGAGATCGCAGGACAGGTCGTCCGGGACCGGGGATGCAGGAGTCGAGGAGCACCCCCGGCCTCGGACAGCGAACGAGACGTCGGGGAGTCGGCCCGGTAACACCGCGGACCAGGATTCTCAGGAACGGCCGGCGAGCTTCCAGGCGTAGCCGAGCGCGTGTTCGAGGGACTCGGTGAACGCGACGCCCTTCCAGGCGATGTCGAACGCCGTGCCGTGGTCGACCGAGGTGCGGATGATCGGCAGGCCGAGCGTGACGTTCACGCCGTCCTCGAACGCGAGCAGCTTCATCGGGGCATGCCCCTGGTCGTGGTACATGCACACGATGGCGTCGTGCGCGTCGTGCCGGACGGCCTGGAAGAACACCGTGTCGGCAGGGTGAGGGCCGGTGACCTCCCACCCTCGCGCCCGGGCCGCTCGGATCGCCGGCTCGATCTGCTCGATGTCCTCGCGGCCGAACAATCCGTGCTCGCCGGCGTGCGGGTTGAGCCCGCACACGGCGATCCGCGGCCGGGTGAGGAACCGCAGCAGCGTGTCCTGGGTCAGCTCGAGCACCTCGAGGATCCGCGACGTCGTGGTGCGCTCGATCGCGTCTCGCAGCGAGCAGTGCGTGCTCACGTGGGTGACCGCGAGCGGGCCGTTGGTGAGCATCATCGTCACCTTCGGCGCCCCGCACAGGCCGGCCACGAACTCGGTGTGCCCAACGAACGTGGGGTCGGTGAGCTGGGTGGCCTCCTTGTTCATCGGCAGGGTCACGATCCCGGCGTTGCGGCCGGCGATGGCGTCGAGCGTCGCCCGCTCGACGTAGTCCCGAGCCGCTGCTCCCGAGGCGGCATCGAGTCGGCCCGGCCGGTGCTGGTCGGCGGTGAGCTGGCCGAGATCGATCACCGGCAGCGTGCCGGGACGGGCGCGTGAGGGATCGGGGATCGCGTCGATCGGGACGTCGAGCCCCAGGAGTTCCGCGCCGTGGCGCAGGATGGCGACGTCTCCGTACACGACGACCGGACGGATCGGGTCGCTGCCGAGCGAGCCCGTCGCGTACGAACGGAGCACGATCTCGGGCCCCACCCCCGAGGGATCCCCCATCGTGATGCCCATCGGCGGTCCGGAAGGACGGTCCTGGCTCATCGCTTCATCCTGCCCGAGATCGGTCCGACTGCCCGAGATCGGTCCGACGGAAGGTCCGGCGGATCAGCGGCCGACGGATCGGCTGGTGGGTCGCCGGGCGTCGCCGTTGCGGCGAGCGGGTCGGCCAACAGCGCAGCGAGGAGCGAGGGTTCGCCGAAACCGCCCGGCTTGGTGACCACCCGGACATCACCGAGCGCCGGCACGAACCCGGTGGCGACGCCGGGAGCCAGCAGCCCGTCGACGATGAACGGCTCGTCGCCGAGGGCCGCGGCCGCCGTGTCGCCGCCCACCAGCACGAGGGTGGAGGCGCCGAGCGCGACCGTCGCCCCCCGAGCTTCGTCGCCGATCGATTCCGCCCACCTGATCCCGGGATCGACGGTGCCGGTGGGCACCCGCCACGGCGTCACGAGCACGACCCCACCGGTGCCGTCGGTGCGGCGGAGCTCGCCCGGGACCCAGTCGTTCGCTCCGGCGTCGCGCAGCGCCTCGCACTGGGCCAACGCCGCGGGGTGCCGGCTGGCCGAGGCGACGACCACTGAGCCGTCGATCACCACGTCGACGCCGGGCGCCCGTCGAGCGGACGGATTCGCCAGCGCTCCGAGTGCCGCCGCGGTCCCGCACAGGACCGCCCCTCGGTCCCGGACGAAGCCGGCCGCGGCGACGAGTTGCCGATCGTCGGAGGCGTCCAGGACGACGAAATCCACCGATCCGGCGTCCAACGCGGCCGCCGCGGCGGCCAGGTCGGGGGCTTCGGCGACCAGGCACTCGGGCGCTGCCGCACGGACCAGGTCGGCCGGCCGAGAGGAACGCACCGGCATCCGGGGATCGCGCCCGGCCGGCCCGAGATGCACCGGGACCCCGTGCTCGCTCACGACACCGTCGACGCAGACCCGACCCGCAGCCGGGAAGGCCGCGACCACCACGACCGGGCGGCCCAGCGCGGTCCGGATCGCAACCGCTTCGGCCGCCCAGTTCCCCCGCAGCGTCGAATCCATCTTCTGCCCGAGCAGCGCTCGATCCCCGATCGACTCGATCAGCTCGCGGCATCGTCGGGTGGCCTCGGCCGGAGCGAGGTGGCGGGTGCCGAGATCGACCACGATCAGATCGATCTCGTCCAGCGAGCGGCTGCCTTCGGCCGTCCACATGGCCGGGGTCGTGACGGCGACCTTGGAGCCGAGCGCGGCCGCGAAGGCCCCGGCCGTCTCGGCCGCGCCGGTTCGATCGTCGGCGAGGACGTAGGCGCGGCGGTTCACCCGGTGAACGGACGCAGCGCGCCGGCGTCGTCGTGCAGCGGCCCGCAGGGCCCGAGATCGATGACGGTCGCGTCGGCGGGCGGTGTGGCGTCGAGCTCGGCGGCGACCGGTTCGGTGACCCACACCTCCTCGGTGTGCAGCGTGTCCACGATCCGCATGGCGCGAACCGACGCCGGTTCGACGACGTGGGCACCGCGCAAGCAGTAGGACCACAGGTCCGCGGCGGTGTCGGCGACGACGGGAAGCTTGCCCCGCAAGAGGAAACCAGAGGTGACGATGTTCGTTCGCGTGGCCTCGTGATCGATCGCATCGGCGAGTTGGCGCGTCACGACGTCGGCGAGCCCGACGCCGGTCGCGTTCCCGTGCGACGCGGGGGTGAGCGAGTGGCAGCCGATCATGGCGATCCGCGGACGAACTGGGTCCGGTGCGCCAGCGATCATCAGCCGGCCGATCACGTTGGTGTCCATGCCGACCCCGCTCACGTCCTTGCCCATCCGATCCACGAGCAACACGTCGAGGTCGTCCACGGGAAGGACCGGCATGGCTCGGCGGGCGAGGTCGAGCAACCGCGCTTCGGACGACTCGATCGCCGCCGCCGGCATCGCTTCGACGAGCATCGTCTCGTCGCGTGCGTTCTCCACGATGCCGACGCCCAGCACGACGTTCGACGCCGCGACGACCTGGCGTGCGACACGTGGCATCAGGTCGCGCAGTCCTTCGAGCCCGTAGGCGTGCAGTCGCTCCGCCTGGACTCGTTTACCGAGACCGATGGCGCACATCTTCAGCACGCCGCTCTCGACCGGGCCGTGGAAGTCCGTGTGGGGCTTGACCCGATTGATCACGATCGTGGCCGCGGCCCGAGCCGCCTCGGCGTCGAAGACCACCGGCACCGGCGCGCCGCCCTGTTCGAGGGGAACCACGTCCATCGTGGCCCGGATCTCGACACCGAGCTCGCCGAGCCCGTAGGACTCGAGTACCGCTCGCTGCCCGGACGCCGTCGCACCGCCGTGGCTGCCCATGGCCGGGACCAGGAACGGGGTCGCGCCGGCGGCTCGGACCCAATCGATCACCTCGCTGACGATCACCACCAGATCGCGGATGCCCCGTGATCCGATGGCGATCGCCACCTCCGAACCCGCCGCCAACTCGATCCCGCAGTGGGCCAACGTCGAGCGGGTGGCAGATCCGGGGTCGGCGAGTGTCGTCATCGGACGCTCGACCCGCCGTCGGACCCACCGCATGGCCCCGGTGCGCGCGTGGCTCCGGTCCTGATTCCGGTCGCCGGGCTGCTCGTTCACGGTCGCGAACGTACTCCCGAGCGAGTCAGGCGGCGAGGGCCACCCGCAGCCGTGTCCGGGCCCGATGCAGCACGACCTTGGCGTTGTTGGTCGTGATCCCCAACGCCTCGGCCAGCTCCGCCGTTCCGTAGCCCTGTTGCGCGGCGAGTGCGATCGCGGTCGCATCTCGCGGCGCCAGGGTGGCCACGCCGTCGCGCAGCCGGCCGGCGAGGTCGGCGGCTTCGGCCAATTCGACCGGCCCCGGAGCGACGTCCTCGGCCAGCACCAGGCAGAGTTCGTCGTCAGCGGTGAGCGTCGGTCGGCGCCCCATCCACCGAGCGTGATCGATCGCCTGGCGCCGGGTGATCTGCAGCAGCCACGGACGGAACGCCGAATGGTCCCGCAGCGCTCCGATCCTGCGCCAGGCGGTGGTGAAGACCTCCTGGGCGACATCGGGGCAGTCGGAGGTGCACCTCATCTCCGACTGCAGCACCGACAGCACCAACCGGTGGTACCGCCGGTGCAGTTCTTCGAACGCCACTGCGTCCCCGGCCTGGGCCGCCTGCACCAGCTGTTCGTCGTCGCGACCGGCGTAGGACCACCGAACGTGACGAGCGCAACGAGATCTGTCTTCCATCCCAGACTCTCTTCCCTCGACTCCGTGCCTGGCAGCAAACCAGGACTGCAATAACGAGCCGTTAGCGAGGAACGGAATACAAACTTCTCCAAAGTTCACGCACAGCGTTCGAATGGACCCGATGACGGAAGATCTGCGTCGCTGGGAATACCCCAGCCGGTATCCGGGTTGGAACCGGCATGACTGTGAATCTGACCCTCGCGGACTTCGAATCGACCGTCATGGGCGAGGGCATCGTCCTCGTCGACCTGTGGGCGGAGTGGTGCGGGCCCTGCAAGATGTTCGCCCCGATCTTCGAGCAGGCGTCGACGGAGAACCCGGACGTCACCTTCGGCAAGGTCGACACCGAGGCCGAGCAACAGCTCGCCGGCCAGCTCGGGATCAGCTCGATCCCGACGCTCATGATCTTCCGGGACGGCATCTTGGTGTTCCGCCAGCCCGGCGCCCTTCCGAAGCACGTGCTCGACGACCTGATCTCCCAGGTTCGTGGCCTCGACATGGACGACGTCCGTCGCCAGATCGAGGAATCCGAGGCGAACGCCTCGAAGTGACCCTCAGCGGCTGAGTGGCCGCCGCGGCCCGCTCCGGTCAGCAGCGAACCCGCAGCGATCGCGGATCGACGCTCGCCTGCAAGGCGGTGGTGGGCGGCCGATCCTCGCCGTCGATCTCGTAGGCGACGGCTCGATCCAAGGTCACCTCGACCTCCGCACCCGAGAAGCGATGGACGAGTTGGTCGCGCTGTGATCGGCGGAGGAGCAGCCTCGTCACGACCGAGGCCCACTCGCGCACCGAGCGGGCCGCAAGGACGGCGATGTCCACGCAGCCGTCGTCCGGCCGGGCATCCGGGAAGACTGTCAGCCCGCCGGACACGGTGCCGAAGTTCCCCATGAGCACCATGGCGCTGCGTCCGTGCCAGACCGCTTCGCCGTCGATGGTCACCGTCGCTCCGAACAGGCGGGCGGGCACGTGGCGAGCGGCCGAGAACACGTACGCGATCGAGCCGAATCGACGCTTGGTCGCGGAGTTCGCGTCTCGGATCATGAGGGCGTCGAACCCGACCCCGGCCATGACGGCGAATCGCTCGCCGTTCAGGAGCACGGTGTCGATCCGGCGCGCCGTTCCCGAGACGGCACACCGCGCATTGTCGAGTCCTTCGTCGAGCTCGAGGTTGGCGGCGAGCAGGTTGCCGGTACCGAGTGGGATCACACCCAGCTCGACCTGCGAGCCGGCGAGCTCCTCCATGACGGCGCGCACGGTTCCGTCGCCACCGCACGCCACGACGCATCGGGCGCCCCCGTCGATGGCGTCCCGGGTCTGCCCGTGCCCGGGATCGTCGGGCGACGTCTCCACCACTTCGACCTCGGCACCGAGCGCTTCTTGCAGCGCGGCGGTGTCGAGCCCGCTGCTGCTCCCGCTCGCCGGGTTGAAGACCGCGACGATGGCAGGGCGGGTGCTGACTCCTGCCTCTGCCTGCCCCCGTTCGCGGTTCACGGTTCGGTCGCCGTTCCTGGGACCGTTCCTGGGATCGTTGCGGTTCATGACGTGTGCTCCACGGCGGATTCGAGGGGTGGGGTCGACGGTGGGTCGTCGGGGTCCGTCGCCGTCCGCCGAGCGATGCGCTCGGCCGGCTCGCCGAGCCGGAGGAGGCGGCCACCGAAGGCGAGGGTGACGGATGTGAACCAAGCCCAACCGACGAGGGACCCAGCGATCACATCGGTGAGCCAGTGCACGCCGAGCAGCACCCTGGAGGCCGCGACGCCGACGGTGATGACGAGTGCTCCGATCGCCCCGACCCAACGGATCTGGGCCGGACGGAACCGGAAGGCGACCAGGGCGAGCGCCGCCCAGCAGGCTGCCGCAGCGGCGGTGTGACCGGACGGGAACGACGAACCGCCGTACCCCGTGAGACGAGCGATGTCGGGCCGTTCCCGGTCGATCGACCATTTGAGCGCGTTGTTGACGAGCGAGACGCCGAGCCCGACGGCCGCGAGGTACGCCAACACGTTCCAACGTCGATGCCGAACACCGCTCACGACGCCGACCAGTGCGAACACGATCACCAGCAAGCCGGTCGATCCGAACTGGGTGATCCCGTCGAGCAGGTTCGTCGACCAGGTCGTGGCGTGGGCGGCACCCCACTCGGCCGCACTCTCGTCCCAGCGCGCGAACCCCCGGTTCTGATCGACCGTGTCGAGGATCCACCCCACCGATGCCGCAGCGAAGAAGACGAACGCCAGCGCTCCGGCCAGACCGGCGGCGCCCAGGACGTGACGGTCCATCCGTCGGGCGACGGGTCGTATCCCCCGTGGCGCGTGGGCGACGAACCAGCGCTCCTGACGCTCGGTGTCGAGCGGTCGATGACGGGGCTCGGCCGCCTTCGTGTCGGTCATCTCGGGCGTGTCGGTCATGACGATTCGCGCCAGTGAACGTCGCCGGTGTGCGGCGATGCAATACGCCCGTACACCATGAGACAGATCGCAGCGACGAGCACGAGCAACGATCCCGTGCTCGTGGTGGCGATGCGCTCGAGCGAGCGATCGAAACCGGCGGCATCGTTCGGGTCGAATCGGATCGCGGCTCGGGTGACGAAGAAGCCGACGAGACCGGTCACGACGCCCCGACCGATCCAGCCGATCACACCGCTCCAGAAGATGACGAGCGACGTCCCCGTATTGGCGCTGAAGCCCTTCTCACTCCGGAGAGGTCCTCGGTGAACGAGCGCTGAAGCGCCTTGTGGATCGCGAAGTAGATGCCCACGCCGATCGTCACCACTCCTGCGATGCCGAGCAGCCACCGACCGGCCGGTTGTTCGAGCGCCCATCGGGACAGTCGCTCCACCCCGTTGCCGTCCTCGGGCTGGGTGCCGAGCCAGGCCGACCGACCGGCAGTGAAGGCGAGGAACAGGTAGAAGAGCGCCGAGAAGGTGAACCCGATTCGTTCCATCCAGGTCGTCGCGTCGCTCCCGCGCATCAGTGCCACGGTCAACAATCGCCACGAGGCGTACAGGACGAGCCCGGCGGTGGCCACCACGAGGAGGAACCGGCCGAGCGGCTGCTCCGCCACCATTCCGAGCGCCCCCTCCGGCGACGCGTTGTCGTCCTGCGGCGTGTGGCGAGCGATCGCCACACCGAGGAAGCCCATCAGGACGTACACGGTGCCCTTGGCGACCCAGCCGATGCGGGCGAGCGGCTCGACCCAGGGATGGTCGTTGACGACGTCGGCGACATTGTCGGCCACCGCGTCGTCGATCCCATCGTCGTTGCGTTCGCTGCGCTGACCGCGCTCGTCGGGATCCCGACCATTCCCACTGCCGAGACGATCGGCCGTGGGACCGGAGGTGGTTGTGGTGGAGGCGGCGGATCGGCGCCCACGAGTGCCGAGCGGGAGTGTGTCGGACGACTGCATGCTGGCGAGCATCCGGGGCGGCCGGCCGAACACCGCAACGATGGCGCAGACGGTGAGGGAGACCACGGTGACGTGCAGCAGCATGACCAGGTCCGGTACCCGATGCAGGACGGCAGAAACCCAGGCGGCCCGCCTTCGCCCGACCGGGTGAACGACCGGCCGTCCGGGCTGCGCACCGGCCGTTTACCTCGACGCGGCGAGGGGGAGTACCCAGCCCATGCCTGACGCGTCCCCACGCTCGCTCCAGAAGCGCTTCCCGATCGACAGGCACGGGCTGGGGCGACTTGTCGGCGCCTGGTTCGTCCTGACCGCCACGTTCTCGTTGGTCGGTGCGGCGATCAACCGTTGGTGGGAGCCCAGCCGCTTCGGGCGGTGGGACGCCAGCGTGAACCGCTGGTTCGGGGATCATCGGACCGACTCGTGGACGAGCCTGGCCCACTGGGGCTCGGCGTTGTCCGACACCGTGACGAAGGTGACGATGGTGGTGCTGCTCATCCCGATCATGCTCTGGCTCTATCGACGATGGTTCGAGTGGGCGACGCTCGCTGTGGGACTGCTGCTCGAGGTCTGCGTCTTCGGGACGGCGTCGGAGATCGTCGGGCGGCCCCGCCCGCCGGTCGAGCAACTCGACGGCGCGCCGACCAACAGTTGGCCGAGCGGGCACATCGCCGCGTCGGTCGTGTTCTACATCGGACTGGCCATCATCCTCTGGACCCGGGGACGCACGCGAAGTTCGCGGATCGTGGCCGTGGTGGTCGGGGTGATGGGGCCGACCATCGTCACCTCGTCGAGGCTGTATCTCGGAATGCACTACCCCACCGATGTGCTCGGCGGCGCCGTCCTCGGGCTGACGGCGCTGTTGTTCGTTCGTTACCTGCTGCGCCAGTGCATGGCTCGCCAGCAGGACGAGTCGGACGACTTCGACGGAGCCGAGACGACCGTCGGTCCCCAGGGCGAGCACCCGCTCGCCGTCGTCGGCCCGACCCCGTCGTGAGCTCGGATCAGCGTCATGGGCAGTGACGAACCAGCGGGCATCGCGGCGGACAACGTGGCCGAGGCGGCGGAACCGAGCAGCCCGCTTCCGCCCACCCTCGAACTCGGGCCCGTGCTCCGATTCGTCGATCGGAGCGAGGCCACCATCTGGATGGAAACGGACCGTCCGTGCGAGGTGCAGGTGCTCGGTCACACGACGACGACCTTCACCGTGCGAGGGCATCACTACGCACTGGCGATCGTGACGGGCCTGGAGCCCGGCACGACCAACGAGTATGACGTCGCGCTCGACGGGCACGTCGTCTGGCCACCTCCGGAGTATCCGTTCCCGCCTCCCTCGATCCGCACCCTGGGCGACGGTCCGGTGCGGCTCGTGTTCGGCAGCTGCCGAGCCGCAGCTCCCCACACGACGCCCTACTCGTTCGAGATCGACGGAGACGACCGGGCTCGCGGCGTCGACTCGTTGCGCGCTCACGGCTTGAGAATGCTGAAGCAGTCCGCCGACGAATGGCCGAGCCTCGCCGTGTTCCTCGGCGACCAGATCTACGCAGACGACGCGTCGCCCCGGACCGAACGCGCCATCGAAGGCCAGCGGTCGGGGGAACACGAGCTGCCGAGCGAGATCGTCGAGGACTTCGAGCAGTACACCTGGCTGTACCGGGAGGCCTGGACGCCGGACGTCGAACGGTGGGTGTTGTCCTGCGTTCCCTCCACGATGATCTTCGACGATCACGACATGATCGACGACTGGAACATCTCCGAGTCCTGGGTCGACGAGATCCAAGGCGAGGACTGGTGGGAGGAACACATCCTCGGGGGACTCGAGTCGTACTGGATCCATCAGCACCTCGGGAACCTGGCGCCCGCCCGCATCGCCGAAGAAGGCATCCTCGCTCGCCTCCTCGAAGTGGACGACGGCTCCACGATGCTGAGGCAGTGGGCCGCGGGCTCCGAGGCATTCACCCCGAATCCCGGCGGCTACTACTTCAGCTACCACCGCGAACTCGGCGACGTGCACCTCGTGATGATCGATTGCCGCAACGGTCGGGTCCTCACGCCGACCCAACGGCGAATGGTCGACGAGGACGAGTGGGCCTGGATCCGCGAGCAGGCCCTCGCCCCGTGCAAGCACCTGGTCCTCGCGTGCTCGCTGCCCGTCTTCGTGCCGGGTGGACTCCACGGCCTCCAGCAATGGAACGAGGCGATCTGCGACGGCGCCTGGGGCCGTCCATTCGCCTGGCTCGGCGAGAAGCTCCGCCGGGCGCTCGACCTGGAGGACTGGTCGGCGTTCGATCGTTCGTTCCGCGAGTTCTGCCGGTTGCTCGTCGACGCCGGTACGCCGAGCGGCGAACGGGATGCGCCGTCCACCATCACGCTGCTCGCCGGCGACATCCACTTCGCCTACGTCTCGAACATCACCGCTCCGGAGGACGCCGGCGTCACCAGCGCCATCCGTCAGGTCGTGAGCTCGCCGATCCGCAACGCTCTGGAGACCAAGGAACGCCGCGCCATCGAGTTCGCCATCAGCAAGGCAGGCCGCCGTCTCGGAGGTTGGTTGGCGAGATCCGTGCGACGTCCCGACAGCCCGCTGTCGTGGGAGCTCGAGGACGGCCCCATCTTCGCCAACAACATGGGCGTGCTCAGCTACGACGACACCGACGCTCGGCTCGTCGTCGAGCACTGTCGACCCGACGAGCACGGAGAACCCGATCTGCAGGTCGTCATCGATCACCCGTTGGAGTGGTCCGAGCCGTCGGTCGTACGTTTCGGAATGTGATGAATCGGTGTGCGGCGCTCGAGTCGCACCCGCGTTGAGCTGGCCGGTCGTCACGACGACGTGCCCGATGCGATCAGGCGTGACCGATGACTGTGAAGGTTGCGGCGAATCGAGCCCCGGGCGCCGTACCGTTCCCGGTCGAACGTCGGGCCGGCGCCCTGTCACGGCCCCTCGTTCGTTTCAGCGCGACACCCGATCGCCGATGACTCCCCACCGAATCGTCACGGCGTTGGTCGAAGGAGGTGGGGTATGACGGTCGATGAACGTGAGTCCGAGATCGGCGCGCTCCTGGAGGCGGCACGGCTCCTCGAGGCGACCGCACCAGCTCAGGCGGCCGAGCTCCAGCGACGAGCGCTGGTGCTCGCCGCCGCACGCGGACGAGCACCAGTGAGGGCCATGCAGTTCCACTGAACTCGCGGTAGCGGACCGAGAACTCGGACTCGCAGGCGGTCGGCGGCGCGGACTCGGCGTCGACGCAAGGCCGGACGCGGCGCCTCGTGAGCGTTCGGCAGAGCGCTCAGCGGAACTTCGGTGGGCGCTTCTCCTTGAAGGCCGCCACGGCCTCTTTGTGCTCGGCCGTGGTCCAGCATTCTGCGAGCGCTTCGCTCTCACGCCGCTGCACCAGGTGCAGGTCGGTCTCGGCTGCGTTCAGCGTGAGCAGCTGCTTGATCATGACCGCCTGGCGAGAGGGGTTCGCCGCCATCGACGCGGCAACCTCTCGGGCCTTGACGAGCATCGCCTCCCGATCCGACGCGAGATGGTCGATCAGCCCGATCCGCAATGCTTCCTCACCGCGCACGATCTTGCCGGACAGGCACAGCTCGGAGGCCGCACCCCAGCCGACCCGCTGCACGAGCAGGTTGGTGCTGGCCAGCTCCGGCACGATGCCGACCTTGATGAACACCACGCCGATCTTGGCGTCCTCGGTCGCGACGATCACGTCGGCCGGCAGGACCATGGTGATTCCGATCCCGACCGCTGGGCCGTGGATCGCGGCGACGATCGGCTTGCTCGACCGCATGAGGCCGACCCAGTCCACGTTGCGTGGCATGCCACCCGAGCCACCGGCGGTGTCGTTGCCCGGATCGGTGCCATCGATGCGGGTCTGGAAGACGGCGTCCATGTCGGCACCGGCGCAGAAGCCGCGGCCGTCGCCCGTCATGATCATCGCCCCGATCGCCGGGTCGTCGTTCGCCCGGGTGATCGCGTCGGCGAGTTCCTCGGCCATCTGTGGAGTCCAGGCGTTCATCTTGTCCGGACGGTCGAGGGTGATCGTGGCGATCTCCTCGTCCACCTCGTAGCGGATCGTTTCGTAGCTGCGGTCGGTCATCGGTCGGTCTCCTCGTCTCGGCGGTCAGCCGACTTCTTGGTGGATCGCTTCGTGAAGCCCACGCAGTGCCTCGATCAGCGCATCGACGGAACGGGCGCCGGCCTGGAACACCGCCGTGGCGTTGACGGCGAGCCAGCCGAAACCGAGCTCCTTCGAGACGGCGGCCCGGCGGCGCACGGCGTCGTGATCGGCGTAGAAGCGCTTCCCTCCCCCGTCCTTGCTCGGCGGGGTGGCGAGCCCGATCTGCCACCCGAGTGCGTCCGGGTCGCGCCCGGCTTCCTCGGTGCGCCGCCTGATCTCGTCGATCATCGAGCGGGTGTGGTCGTCGTCGCGGCCCGGCATCGCCATCCACCCGTCACCCCGATCGGCAACGCGTTGGAACGCCGCCGGGGACGCGCCGCCGATCCAGATCGGGAGTCCCGCGCCCTGAGGTGGCTTGGGTTCCATCGCCATGGCGACCGAGTTCGTGTCGGCGGAGACGACATCGACCGACTCGTCACGCCAGTAGGCGCGCAGGGTGTCGATCGCGACGTCCATGCGTCGGCCACGGGTCGAGAAGTCGAACCCGAGGGCGTCGTACTCCGACTCCTGCCAGCCGACGCCGACGCCGAGCCGGACACGACCACCCGAGAGGGTGTCGATCGTCGAGATCTGCTTGGCGGTCAGGACCGGGGAGCGCTGTGGGAGCACAAGCACCTCGCTCGAGATCGTGACCCGATCGGTCACGGCCGCGATCGTGGCCATGAGGACGACCGCCTCCAGGATCGGCATGGCCGCCGGGTAGGGGCCAGCTGCACGGCCCGGTGCCGGGTGCCCCATCACGACGTGGTCGTAGACGGCGATGTCGTCGTAGCCGATCTCCTCGACCGCAGCGGCGAACTCCCGGACCTTGGCCGGCCCTTCGCGACCGATGACGCTGGGGAAGTCGACGGAGAGCTTCATGCCGGGAGCCTTGCAGAGCCCCGCCCGCCGAGGACGAGACGAGCCAACAGCGCTGGCTCGGTGTCCGGGCTCAGCAGAAGCGGAGCGCGTCGCCGAACCCGACGACCAAGCCGTCCCGAATGGCGATGACCCCGTGGGTCGGATCGGCGAGGGTCCCGTCGACGAGATCGAGGAAGGTGGTTCCGCTGCCATCGTCGTACTCGAGGAAGGACCGAGCCGTGGTCGCGATCTGGCGCGCCTCGACCTCGCTCGACCCGATGCTGAGGCCCTCGGCCGTCACGAGACCCGAATCGGCCTCGGGCGGCGGGCTGTACGGCTCCCGACGGTCACCCCAACCCGAGACCGAGCGATCGCCGACGGACCACGCCCACAGGACCGGGTCCGTGGTGTCGGTACGCCAGAAGGCGAGGCTGAGATCGCCCCACCACAGCACCCGGTAGGCCCGTCCCGAGAGGCAGTCCTGGGTGCCGTCCTCGTAGGTCACGAGTTCGACGTCGTACCAGCCGGTGTCGTGGGTCGGAGCGCCGAGGTCGACGGCCACGTCGCGGAGGACCGTGTCGGGGTCGACCTGTTCGCCCGCTCGATGACCGAAGACGACACCGAACCGGGCCGAGACCGAACCGTCCGGCTGCTCCGGACCAGAACGCAGCAGGCGCAGTGCTTCGGACCACACGGAGCCGTCGTTCTTCGAGAGGAGCAGTCCATCGCCGTCCGGCGTCATCCTCGCTTCGGCACCGGTGCTCAGGAACTGGACGAGCGAGGTGGTTCCCGCGGCCTGCTCGACATCGGCGTTCCCGGCACACTCCATCGGATCGCCCGGCCAGCCCTCCGTCGTGAGACGACCGTCGGCGACCGTCCATCGGACAGCGCACGTGCCGACGATTGCGAGCTGGTCCGTCTGGCTGAACGACACGATCGCGGGCGACGCTCCCGTCACGGTCCAGTCCCCCGCCAACACCGCCGACGCTGCCGGGGACATGGCGTCGAAGGAGACGTACGAGCCGATGGGCGTGTCACCGTCGAACAGCGTGAACGACGACCGGTCGGCAGTGAGCTCGATTCGGTTCCCGTCCACCGGCACGACCGGCGAGCGATCGAATTCACACGCGACCGCGGTCGTCTCGACGTTCTCGAGGTCGATCGTTCCATCGGCCAAGGACACGACCGACGCCTGGAACTCGTTGCACCCATCGGCCGCGGTCATGGTCGGCGAGGTGGAGCGATCCGAGGCCTCGACGAAGCGCACCGCTGGGGTCGCCTCGGGTCGCCACGGCCCGGGCTCCGTGGAGATCCAGAGCTGCCCGACCAGCGCGTCGAACAGCTCTGAGTCGACTCGAGTCGTCGCCGGCGACGTGCTGGTCGACGTCGGGCTCTCGCTCGTGTCGCCCGGCACCGTTCCGACGCGCTCGGCGTCCCCGGAACGGCTGATGAGCACGGCGGCGAGGGCGACCGTCGCGGCGAGGGACAACGCTGCCGTCACGAGCAACGGACGTCGATCCCGCATCGCCGGACGCTCCAGCCGGGAGACACGTCCGGCCGGCTCGTTCTCGAGCTCCGCTTCGAGTTGCTCGCGAAGTTCCGTCCGAAGCGCCGGTCGAGGCGAGGGCATCGGTCCGGCAAGGAGTTCCATCAACTCGCGGTCGTCGTTCATTGGTTACCCCGTTCGAGAAGGCGGCGGGCATCACGGCGGGCCCGAGCGAGTAAGGACTCGGCGGCGTTGGTGCTCACCCCGAGTTGCGAAGCGACCTCCTCGATCGAGAGATCGTCGACGTAGCGCATCACCAGCGCGAGTCGGTGACGAGGCGGAAGTGAGCGGAGCACACCGAGCATTCCGGTGGCACCGGATCCGTCCGGGTCACCCGGTACGTGGACATCACGAGCCGAGGCCAAGGTCTCGCGTCGCTCCCGACGACGCTGGCCGCGAATGCCGTCGAGGAAACGCTGTCGGACCGCGACCGTGAGGATCGCACCCGAGAGCTCGGGGACCCGGCCCCGCTTCCACGCCGACAGGACCCCGAGGAAGGCGTCGTGTACGAGATCCTCGGCCAATGTCGCGTCGCCCGCCGCGACGGATTCCGTAGCGGTAACAGGGCGCGAAGTTCGCCTCGTAGAACGCTGTCCATGACTCCGTCGTCTCGTGGTGCTGCTGCAGACCCATCACCTCCGTTCAACGCCGCCGGACCCTTCCAGCTGTCGCGGGGATCCCGAAGCCTGACATCATCGGCCGCGATGCGAGCCGTACGACGCACCGGCAACGGGATCGAGATGGTGGAGGTGCCGGAGCCCGAGGGTGACGGCGTGGTCGTCCACGTCCAGTCGGCGGGGATCTGCGGCAGCGACCTCCACGGCTTCGGCAGTCGCGGCATCACCATCGGCCACGAGTTCGGCGGCCTGCTCGACGACGGGACACCCGTCGCCGTCCGCCCGAACATCGTGTGCGGCACCTGCGAGTTCTGTCTCCGGGGCGAGGAGAACCTCTGCCTGGACGCGACCCGCCGCCTGATCGGCATGGGGCTCGACGGCGGGATGGCCGAGCGCATCGTGGTCCCCGAGCAGACCCTGTTCCCGCTGCCGGTCGGTCTTCCCGTCGAGGCGTGCGCGCTGGTCGAGCCGCTCTCGGTCTCGCTCCACGCCGTCCATCGAGGTGGGATCGAGCCAGGCATGCGGGTCCTCGTCATCGGCGCCGGCTCGATCGGACTGACCGCCGTGCTCGCCGCCCGATCGATGGGCGTGGACGTCGACGTGCTCGCGCGCCACCCGCACCAGCGCGACGCCGCCGACGCCCTCGGCGGAATCGTGCGAGCCGAGGCCGGCTACGACGTCGTGATCGACTCGGTGGGATCGCAAGCCGCCATCGAGGAATCGATCGACCGGGCTCGCTACGGCGGTGTGGTGGTCGAGGTCGGCGGGTTCTGGACACCGGTCTCGATCGGGCCGCTGTCGTTGCTGAAGGAGGTGTCGATGGTCCCGGCGATCTACGCCGCCCACCACCACGGCGAGTCCGAGTTCGCGGCAGCAGCCGCCGTCATCGCCATGCACCCTGACGCCTGCTCGGTTCTCGTCACGCACCGCTTCCCCTTGGAACGGGCGGCCGAGGCGTTCGAAGCCGCGGCCGACAAGTCCTCCGGAGCGATCAAGGTGCAGCTCACTCCGTTGGCGTAGCGGGTTTCCAGTAGCCCCGGATCGAGCATCGAGACCGCGGGACGCCGAGCGCTTTGAACAGATGGTTCCGCATCGCCTGCATCGACGCTGCCTCACCGGCGGCCCACACCCGCATCGAGTCCGGAACGTCCTCGAGCCGGCGGACGACCTCGACCAACTGAGCGCCTGGCGCCTCGCCGGGTTCGCGCACGTGCCATCGAACGTGGGCGTTCTCCTGCCACGGGGTTTCCAGGATCGCTCGCTCGTCCACGACTTCGAGGTGGGCGTCGACGTGGATCGACGGCGAGATCAGCGCGATCAGCTGGCCGATCGCCGGCATCGCCGTCTCGTCGCCGACGAGCAGATAGCGCAGCACGTCGGGTTCGAGCTCGTAGCCGGCGCCCGGCCCGGACATCGCAACCCGGTCGCCGGGCGCGGCCTGCTCGGCCCACGCCGACACCGCACCCCCGGGATGGCGCACGATCTCGAGTTCGAGCCGCTGCCCGTCGCGATCGAGATGGAGCGGGGTGAAGGTCCGCAGGATCGGGCGGGTTCCGTCGGGAAGGAGGAACTCGTTCCCGTTCCAGGTCGGCATGACCAACTCGGTCGAGACCGGACCGGGGACGAGGAGCCGGATGCTCCCGCCCGGTTCCAGATCCGGGTAGGAGGCGAAGGCTGCGCCCTCGAACGTCAGTCGGACGAGGCGAGGCGAGCGTTCCTCCCGCTCGATCACCGTGGCTGGTTCGAGCGGCGGGGGCTCGCGGCGGAGCCGCACGGACGGGTCGGTCGGATCACTCACCCGCCCACCCTGCCACCCGTTTGGGCCCGGGAAACGGCCCGGCGACGACGAATGCTCCCGAGCTCTCCGGGATCCGGGTCGATTCGTTGGGGAATCGGCCGGGTCCTCGAGGCGCTCGGGAGCAGCTCGGTCGAGCAGCCGATCGATCAGCTCGTGACCGGGGCGTACCCGTCGAGATCCGGATCGTCGAGCTCACGCTCGTCGAACTCGACACGCTCCGCCGCCGGAACACTGACGGGTCCCCGCACCACGAGGATCACGGCGGCGACCGCTGCCATCGCCGCGCCGACCCACATCGAACGCACCCAACCTGCGACGAAGGCGTGCTGGGCGGCGTCGATGATGGCCGGTCCCCGATCGCCGGCCTGGGCAGCGACGGCGTAGGCGGCGCCGATGCCTTCCTTGGCGGGCTCGGCCAGTTCGGGCGGGAGACCGACGAGCGACGGGCCGATCGCCGACTTGTATCCGGCGGTGAGGATCGAGCCGAGCAGGGCCACACCGACGGCGCCGCCGACCTCACGGGACGTGTCGTTCAGTGCCGAGGCCACACCCTGCTTCTCCTCGGGAAGGGTCTCGGTGATCGCGGCTGTGGCCGGGGTCATCGTGAGCCCCATCCCGAGCCCGATGATGACGAGCCCCGGGAGGACGGACAGGTAGCCGCCCTCGACCGACGCCCGCAGCGCCAGGGTGACGAGGCCGGTGAGGAAGATGGCGACGCCGGTGAGCATCGTGGTCCGGCTGCCGATGCGCTGAGCGATCGTCGCGGCGAAGGTCGACATCGGCATCATCACGACCGCCATCGGCAACATCCCGACGGCGCTATGCAGCGCCGACCAGCCAACGACCGCCTGGAAGTACGGGAACAGCACGAGGAAGATGCCGAACATCACGGCGAACACGATCAACAGCGTCGAGGAGCCCGAGGCCAGGCCCCGGTCCTTGAAGGCCGACACGTCGAGCAGGGGATCCGGGCTGCGCCGTTCCCACCAGACGAATCCGGCGGCCGCGACGATGCCGACGACGAGCGCTCCCAACGACAAGGCGTCGGTCCAGCCCCGCTCGGGACCCTCGTGGATGCCGAGCACGATGCCGCCGATCGCCAGCGCCGAGAGGATCGATCCGGCGGTGTCGAAGGGATGCTCGCTGTGCTCGCGGGAGTTCGGGACGAAGCGACGGGTGACCACGAGCGAGATCGCGGCGAGGGCGACGGGCAGGGCGAACGACCAGCGCCAGGTGACGACGTCCACCATGAACGACGAGACGAACAGGCCGATGATGCCGCCGCTCCCGGCGAACCCGGCCCAGATGCCGATGGCCCGAGCCCGGTCCTCGGGCGGGAAGCTCGAGGTGATGACCGACAGCGTGACCGGCATGATCATCGCCGCGGCCGCCCCGGCGAGCGAGCGGGCCACGATCATGGCGCCGGTCGTGGTGGCGAACGCGGCGAAGGTGTTCGCGCCGCAGAACAGCGCCAGCCCGGTCATCAGCACGCCCTTGCGACCCCATCGGTCACCGATGGCGCCGATCGGCATCAGCAGCGCGGCGAGGGCGAGGGTGTAGGCGTTGATGATCCAGAGCACGCCGCCCTGGCTGGCGCCGAGATCGATGGCGAGGTCCTGCTGGGCGACGTTCAGTCCGGACACCGAGGCGATCACCGCCACCAGGGCCGTGATCATGGCGATCATGATGTTGCGCTGGGCTCGCTTGTCGGTGGCCACCGACGCGGTGACCGCCGATGCGGCGAGAGAAGGGTTCGCGCTCATCGGGCTCCTTCGGGGAAGACTCGGTCGTCGAGGGGACACGGCCGAGGAAGCGGAAGTAACGAAACAAGACTGTATCGTTTCGTTTCTCGGGTCAACCCGAAATGTCGTCAACCAGAGGTGACAGAAGTCCCATGACACCGCCCCAGGAACTCGATCCACGTATCGCACGCAGCCGGACCCGGCTGCTCGACGCGGCGACCGACCTGCTGGTGGACGGCGGGGTCCGGGCGGTCACGACGGAGGCGGTGTGCGAGCGCTCGGGCGTGGCCAAGTCCACGCTGTACCGGCAGTGGACATCGATCACCGAGCTGCTCGTCGACGTCATGCGCCACTGCATGCCGGCGATCGAACCACCGTCGACCGATTCCGATTTCGAGACCTCCTTGCGGACGGTCATGGGTGAGCTCGCCGCTCAGATGGGCGACGAGCGGTGGATGCGGGTCTTCCCGGCCCTCATCTCGCTGCGGCGCGAACTCCCGGAGGTCGCCGAGATCGAGGCCCACGACCGCAGCGACAAGCTCTCGGCGATCCAAGTCGTCATCGAACTCGGGGTGAGGGAAGGGCGGCTCGCCCCCGACACGAATCCCGAACGCATCGCCCAGCTGCTCGTCGGACCGGTGCTCCTCGCCGCGATCAGCGGCGACATCGATCAGATCCCCGACGTCGCCGCCGACGCCGCCGAACTGCTCATCCGGGCCCACCCGCCTCGCTGAGCGCGGCAAGACTCCGGGTGCTCGACTGTTCCCCCACGGTTGCTCGACGATTGGAGTCCACCATGCAGTACCGCCCACTCGGCCGGACCGGTGTCCAGGTCAGCCAGCTCTGCCTCGGCACGATGATGTTCGGCCGCAAGACCGACGACGACGAGTCACACCGCATCATCGATGCCTCGCTCGACGCCGGCGTGAACTTCCTGGACACCGCCAACACCTACAACGCCGGCGAGAGCGAACGGATCGTCGGCGAGGCCTTGGCCCGCGACGGCCGACGAGACCGGATCGTGCTGGCGACCAAGTTCAACTTCCCGGTGGGGCCCGACGCCGACCGCAACGACCGCGGCCTCAGTCGCCGCCACGTGATCCAGGCCTGCGAGGACTCGCTGCGCCGGCTGCGCACGGACTGGATCGACCTCTACCAACTGCACCGCAGCAACGCCGCGGTACCGATCGACGAAACGCTGCGCGCCCTCGACGATCTGATCCGGGCCGGCAAGGTCCGCTACATCGGGGTGTCGATGTTCCCGAGCTGGCAGATGGTCGAATCGTTGTGGGTGGCCAAGGAACTCGGCCTGAACCGGTTCGTGTGCGAGCAACCGGCGTATCACCTGCTCGATCGGACGGCCGAGCGTGAGGTGATCCCGGCCGCCCAGTCCTTCGGGCTCGCCGTGATCCCGTGGGGCCCGCTCTGCGGCGGGCTGCTGACGGGCAAGTACGACCGGGACTCCAACGTCGACGGGGCGCGCTGGCAGGACGGCAAGGACCACCAGGGACGTGCCGCGAACGAACGGACCTGGGACGTGCTCGACGCGCTGCGGGAGATGGCGGCGGCGAAGGGGTGCAGCGTCTCGCAGCTCGCGCTGGCGTGGAACATGGCCCAGCCCGGGATCACCGCGCCGATCATCGGCCCGAGGACGCTGGAACAGGTGACCGACAACCTGGGCGCGGTCGAGGTGTCGATCGACGCCGAGGATCTGGCCCGGCTCGACGAACTCGTGCCGCCGCGGAGCTTCGTCGTGCGGTACTACGACGAGGCCGCGGCCACCGACTTCCGGCCCACGACCGTCCGGAGCGTCGTGTGACCCGGGATTCCCGCACAGGGTGACGGGCTCGCCGCTCCCCCATCGCTAGGTTCCCGCCTCGTAGATTGACGTCGAGGGCGGATGTACGAAGGGACCGACAGTGGACATCCGATGGCCCCGCGACGGGGACGCACCCGGCACGGTGGTGACCACGACGAGCACCTCGACCACGGTCGCCACGGGCACGGCGAGTGGCGCACTGTCGGCGGCGGAGTCGGGCAACTTCGTGGAGCGCCGCAACCAGGGTGACTTCCGGGTCGGGGCCGCGGTCGTCGGGCTGACGCTCCTCGCCGCGCTGATCGGGCCGATGATGAAGTCGAAGGTGAAGAAGTAGGCCCTCGGCGTTCGGACGGCCGCTGACGTCGGTGCCGTTGCAGGACCAGGACGTTACATGTAACATCTCGAGGGTGGCTCACCAGCGATCGAATTCACCGTCTGCGGTACGGGTGCGTGCGCATCGAGACCGCCTTCGCGCCCAAGGCCTTCGCCCCGTTCAGTTCTGGGTGCCCGACGTTCGATCACCTGAATTCGTCCAGCAAGCCCGTGCTCAGTCGCTCGCTGTTCGGGCAAGCCATCACGAATCGGACGATCAAGCGTTCATCGACGCGCTCGGCGACGACGGGTGAAGCGGGGCGAGATCTGGACCGCAGCCGCCGGCAGCGGGTACGCCGGCAAGCCACGGCCCGTCGTCATCCTTCAGGACGATCTCTTCGATGCGACTGCGTCGGTCACGATCTGCGCCTTCACCACGGATCAGACCGACGCTCCGCTTCTTCGCATCCCGGTCCAAGCCAACGATGCGACCGGCATCCGGGAGCCGAGCCGCTTGATGGTGGACAAGATCACGACGGTGCCCCGCTCGAAACTCGGCGAACGAATCGGCCACCTGCCCGAGGACGACATGGCCAGATTGGCTCGATCGATCGTGGTGTTCCTCGGTCTCGCAAGCTAGCCACGTCCCTCGCTCGGGCACCGCGAGCTGTCAGAGCGACAGGCCCCCCGAGGCGTCACGCACGCCGGTCGAGCCGACCAAACCCTCGGTCATCGCCGTCTCGATCGCGCCGGTGTCACGACACTGCGCCCATCCCCTGGCACCCGACCCGTCGAGCACCGCGGCGAGCACGTGACTCGGTCCCTCGCGATCGAACAGCACGGTGGCGGCCTCGACCGTCACCGAACCGCTCCAGTCCTCGGCCAGCACCTCGCGAGGTTCCAGGTCGACCTCGTCCTGGACGTCGATCTTGGCGAAGGCTTCGGCGGGGCGGGTCGAGTAGATGGCGAACGACTGCTTGGTGGCACTGCCACCGTTCCCGTGCACGAGGCCGAGACCGCCGTCGCGGACCCGCTCGACCATGGCGCAGATCGAGTGGCCGACCGAGTTCCCGATCGGCGCCGCAGCGAAGCCCAGCCCCCCGGTGATCGTGAGCGGGCGATCGGGACCGATCCCCAGTGCACCGGCGGAGAGCTGGACCATCGACGGGAAGCAGGCGTACAGATCGATGTGCTCGATGTCGTCGATGCCGAGGCCGGTGTGGGAGAAGGCCCGCCGCGCCGCACCGGCGAGCGCCGGGCTCTGGTCGAGTTCACGGCGAGCAGCGACCAGCCAGGTCTCGTGAGCGTTCGTCACGACCTGTGGGAACACCAGTCGATCGGACGAGACGCCGGCCGATGCGGCGACCTCGGCCGAGCACACGATGATCGCCGTGGCCATGTCGACGGTGTTGTTCGCCACCATCGCCTTCGTGTACGGGAAGGCGATCATCCGGTTGTCCGGGGTCGCGGTCCGGATCTCCTCCGCGGTGTGCGGCCGGCGATCCCACGCGTACGGGTTCTGCGCCGCCACCTCGCTGAAGTGCGCCCACAGCGCGGCGATGTGATCGCGCTGTTCCTCGATCGTGCGTCCGGCTGACACCCGGAGCCGGTCCTCGAAGACGGCGTAGGGAGCGGGCGCCCCGCCGAAGGCCCGCATCTCGGTGATCATCTCGGGCGCGAAGGCGGCGATCATCTCCGGCTCGCGGTCGCCGGGGTCCGAGATCCACGTCGGTTCGATGTCGTCACGCTTCATCCGAGCGTGGGACCAGCGAGCTTCGCCTCCGATGACGAGGGCGACGTCGATCTCCCCCGCCGCGACGCGCTGGGCGGCGATGCCCACCATGTCCTGGGGCGTGGTGCCCGAGATCCCGCTGAACATGGTGTGGGCATCGGGGATCCCGAGTTGCTCGGCCACGAGCTGCCCCGGGTTCTTGTAGTGGAACCAGCCACCGACCGACGCGACGAGCTGGGCGCGCTCGACCAACGCGGGCACCCCGGCGTCCTCGCCGGCGGCTCGAACCGCGTCCACCATGAGTTCGATGGCGCCACGAGCGTCGGTCAATGGTCGGTCGCCCGGCCGCTGCACGATCTGGGCGACGCCGGCGATGGCGGGGATCCGGGACGGCTGGGGGGTGGACACGCATGACCTCCGTCGAGAGCGGGTTCGGTTCCGGTGACCCTAGGGGCCGGTCCACCCCGGCTCTCAGCCGGGCCGATCGAGCCGGGTGGTCGAGCCCGGACTTCGAGTCCGGTTTCGCCGGGCGGGGTCCACTGGGGTCGCAGGCTCGATCGGCGCAGGGGTACGTTGCCCGGTCGGGGGGCCTCAGGCAATGAACGAGACAGCAACATCGACAGCGGAGGCGGGATCGAGCGGAGCCGGGCGGCCCGACGTCATCGTCATCCTGACCGACGAGGAACGGGCCGTGATGTCGTACGAGCCCGCGGAGCTCGTCGCCTGGCGCCGGTCCCTCCCGGGCAACGAGTGGTTCGAACAGCACGCCGTCTGGTTCGACCGGCACTACACCGGCTCGCTCGCGTGTGTCCCGAGTCGCACCACCCTGTTCAGCGGCCAGTACCCCGACGTCCACGGCGTCTCGCAGACCGACGGGCTGGGCAAGACGGCCGAGGACTCCCGCCTGCGATGGATGCGCGAGGGAGAGGTCCCGACGCTCGGCCATTGGTTCCGGGCGGCCGGGTACGACACGCACTACGACGGCAAGTGGCACCTGTCCCACGCCGATCTCCTCGACGACGCCGGCCAGCCGGTGGCCACGAACGACGACGACGGGGTGGTCGATCCCGACGCCGTCCAGCGCTACCTCGACGCCGACCGCCTCGACCCGTACGGATTCTCGGGGTGGGTCGGGCCGGAGCCGCACGGCGGCCTGCGGGCCAACAGCGGTACGGTGCGCGATCCGATCATCGCCGAGCGGGTCGTCGCCTGGCTGGAGGACCGGTACGCCCGGCGTCGGGCCGGAGATCCCGCCGCGCTGCGACCGTTCCTGCTCGTGGCCAGCTTCGTCAACCCGCACGACATCGTGCTGTTCCCCATCTGGCGGCGTCAGGGCTTGCTCGGCGAACCGCTGGCCGACCAGCCCGAGTACCCGGCCGGTCCCACCGACGGCGAAGACCTGTCGACCAAACCGGCCGCGCAACGGGCGTACCGGGATTCCTATGCGACCGGATACGGACCGATCGAGCTGATCGCATCGCAGTACGACGAGGGCGCCCAGGACTACCGCGACTTCTACGCCCGGTTGCAGGCGCTGGCCTCCGATCCGGTCGACCGGGTCCGCCGGGCGGTCACCGACCACGTCGACGCCGACGATCCGACCGGCGCGATCCTGGTGCGCAGTTCGGATCACGGTGACCTCCTCGGTTCCCACGGAGGGCTGCACCAGAAGTGGTTCACGCTGTACGAGGAGGCGACTCGGATCCCGTTCGCCATCGCCCAGGTCGGGGCCGGCTCGACCCAGGGCCGGCATGTCGAGGGTGCGCCGACCTCCCACGTGGATCTCGTGCCGACGCTGCTCGCCGCGGCGGGCATCGACGCCGATTCGGTCGGCGAGTCCTTGCGGGCGGCGTTCAGCGAAGTGCATTCGCTTCCCGGTCGTGACCTGATGCCGGTCGTGACCGGACGCGCCGAACCGGACCGCTCGCGCAGCGTCTACGTGATGACGCGCGACAACATCCTCGAAGGCGACACCGGGGCGAGCGCCGCGGCCCGAGCGTTCGGGTTGGCGGCCGACCCGCCCCCGAACCTGCGCATCCAGGTGCCCGCCGACGTCGGCGCCAATCTGGAGGGCGTGGTGACCCGCATCGACGACGATGCGGCAGCCGGTGGTGCCGGACACCTGTGGAAGCTGGTGCGTACGTTCGACGACCCCGGCACATGGACCGAACCCCACGTCCGCCATCTCACCGAATCGGGTCCGGACGGCGACCGGTACCGCGACGAGATCCTTCCCGACGAGTGGGAGCTGTACGACCTCGACGCCGATCCGGCCGAGGCCCACAACCGTGCCGATGACCCGGCGATGAACGCCGTGTTCGACGTCGCCCGCAAACGGCTCGACGCCCAACGTCACGCCGACGTCCCCGAACGCAACCAGCCCTGGCCCTACGCGCCGCGACGCAGTGCCGGCGAGCCGGCGCACCCCACCACCGAGGAGACACCGAACCCATGACCGAGATCGACGGACTCGCGCTCGTCCAGGATTCCCTCCTGCGGCGAATGCGCACCATGCACTCGCTGTACTACCAAGCGGTCGAATCGATGGGCCCCGAGCACGTCAACCACTTCGAGCGGCCGGGCGTGTTGCCGATCGCCTTCTCGTTGTTCCACTACACCAACATGCAGGACGTGACGTTCCCCTTCCTCGGCGGTGGCGTCCCGGTGTGGAACGACGACTGGCAAGCACGGGTCCAGATGGCGGTGAACGATCACGGCAAGGAACTCACCGTGGCCGAGATGGAGGGCCAGCGGATCGGTGACTTCGAGGCGTTCAAGGAGTACCAACGGGCGGTGTTCGACCGGACCGAGGCGTACCTCGAGACGATCGACCCCACCGATTTCGTCCGGGTCCTGATCCCGCCGCCGTACCCGCCGCGGGTGGCGAGCACCTACAGCGCGCGGTGTGCCGGCCCGCAGGGGATCACCGTCCTCGACGCCTTCGAGTGCTGGCACTACCAGCACGGCCTGCGCCACATGGGCGAGATCGAACTGGCCCGTGGTCTCGTCGGCCTCGGCAGGATGACGAGCTGAGGTCGCACCGATGGAGGTGGCACCGAGCGGACAGGTCTGCAGCGCCACCGTCACGGCGATCGACCTGCGAACCACTGGACGCCGACACGGTCGCCGAGCTCCGTTCGGCGTGGCTCGAACACCACGTCCTTGCCTTTCCCGGGCAACCGTTGGACGACGACGATCTCGAGGCGCTTCACGCGATCGCGGTCCCTTCGACGACGATCCTACATCGGGGTGATCCCAGGCCGTGAACACGTCATCGCCATCAGCCGGAGGGCCGACGAGACCGCGCCGCTGTTCGCCGAGAACTGGCACAGTGACTGGAGTTTCCAGGCCGCCGCCCGGCGGGCACCTGTCTGTTCGGGATCACCATTCCGCCCGTCGGCGGCGACACGCTGTTCGCCGACCAACACACCGCACTCGATGCCATGCCCGAGTCGCTGCGCGCCGGATCGAGGCCGTTTCGCCGTTCACTCGGCGCAGGGCGGAAATACGCCGAGCGGAATGTACGGTGCCGCCGACCAGGCGGCCGGACGCAGCATGGACATCCGGCCGTCGGACACCGCCACCGCCACCAGCTCCATCCACTGGTCCGGGAGCACCCCGAGACCAGGCGGCAAGGATCTTCAGCTGTATCGGCTACATCATCCGGCATCGAGTCGATGGACGGCGAAGCTCGCGCCCTCCTCGTCGAACTGCTCGCGTGGCGGGCGAGGGGACGAGTTCGATCTATCGCCACCGATGGGAGGCCGACATGCTGATCATGTGGGACAACCGCTCACTGTTGCACCGCGCCGCGGGGGCTGCGACGGATACGACCGGTTGCTGCACCGCACCACCATCGGGGCGTCGACGCTCGGCTGAGCCGGCGGCCGGGGGACCCGGCGCCGACCAGCGAGTCAGGTCACTTGATGGCGAGCGGGTTGATCGGCGAGCCGACCGCGTTGGTGAACTTGATCGGTGGCGCCGTCGTGAGGAACTCGTAGACGCCGTCGGAGGCGCAGTCCTCGGCCAGTTCATCGAGATCGAGGATCTCGCCGAGCGTCATGCCCATGTCGCGGATCAACACCATGTGCACCGGGAGGACCTCGGTCTCGACCTCGCCGGGAGCACCTCGATCGCCCAGTTGTCGGAGGCGATCACGGCGACCTCTCGCTCGTGCAGCCACTCATAGCAATCCAGCCCGATACCCGGCTCGCCCTCCATGGGCGACCGGATCCGCATCCTGCTTGAACGGTGCGCCAGCCGGTGCGGAAGAAGAGGATGTCGCCCGATCCGACCGTGACGCCCTGGGCTGCGCAGGCCGCATCGAGGTCGTCAGGGGTGATGACGTGGCCTGCTTCCAGCCAGTCGACGCCCTTCAGCCGGGCGATGTCGAGCAGCACGCCGCGCCCGACGATTCCCTTGGCCATCTTGTCGATCGAGCAGTGCATGGCGCCCTTGGGGCCGACATCGCTCGACGGGAAGCCGTTGTACATCTGGTCGTCGTAGAAGACGTGGGCCAATCCGTCCCACTGCGACGCCGCCTGCAACGGCATGAACACGTAATCGTCTGCGTAGTGGAAGGCACCGGGAAGTCCTGCTGGGGCCGGTCTCCGACATGAGGCGGACCGGGTTGATCCTGTCCCCGCCGGGCTGCGGTCCGTTCACGTCGAAGGATCGAGGTCGAAGATCGCCCCTCGCTTCACCAGGGTGGGCCGCGTGCTTGATCCGCTCGGGCGTGATCAAGTTGGCAGTCCCGCGCTCGTCGTCGGGCCCCATCGACCCCAATTGCTCAAGCGCGAACCGATCTCCGCGGAAGTCGTGCATCGTCGTTCCCTCTCACGTGAAACGAATCCGGCGACGTCGACGGACGAGGTCACCGACAGCCTGGCGGTCTGCCCGAAGCGACGAGCACGTCGCTCGTGCGAGCACCGCGAGTCCCCGGAGCGAACCCTGGGGAGATCGCGGCGACGAGCATCCTCAAGATGCGGGGCCGACGGATCCGACGATCGCGAAGTCGAACGGATCGCCGGCCCCGGGTGATTGACGATGACGTCAACTCGGCGCGTGCCGCAAATTCACGCAGTCGCGAAAGCTCCTGATCGCGTCGTGGGCGATGGAACGTCCTGGAGCCTGACGCTCGACGAGCGTCCACAGATGGGGCGAGATGTCCTGCTGGAGCGCGGTGTATTCCGAGGTGGCGTGGTCTCGCCCTGCTCCGCCGCGTCGGCACGGCGCCCGTCTCCGATGCGGCGTCCTTGATCGACAGCCATCCCCGATGCAGCGATCCCAGGACCGAGCCGTCCTCGTCGATCTTGTCGCCGTGATGAGCAGCGAGCCGACGGAGGCTCGTCGGCGAACATGCTCCGCTGGGCCGAGTACTCACGGAACGCCTTGGCGAAGGTCGGGCTTGGAGTCGCCGGCCAACTTCTCGGCTGCGGTGGCAAAGCCTTTCTTCCCGTCCTCGAGGGTCTCGATGAGATCCTTGGTGACGCGTTCGTCGGTGCTCGACATGTGGTTCCTCCTGGGGGGGGTCGGGACGCCGTCATCGATGACGTGTCTCCTCCCGGCAGTCCCCGCTCCCGTCGGGGTCCAAGCGGAATCGGCACGATCTCACCCACGAGCGTGAGGGCCCGGACCGGTCGGAGGGCGCACTCCTCCTGGCGAGCCGGTCGGGTGGTCCGTTCGGGTCTGGTCGACACGTCCCAGAGCGGTACGTTGATGGCGGCTCCGATGGGAAGGACCACCATGACGCGCTCGCTGTCCGACATCGCACTCGACGCCGACACCCGGTCCGCCGAGATCGACGAACTCCGCCGACTCCCGACCGACCTCGTCGCCGATCTGGCGGCCACCGGCGTGTTCAAGCGCTGGGTCCCGAAGGACTACGGCGGCGACCAGGCGGCGATGACCGAGGGTTTGTGCGACATCGAGACGACCGCCCGGGCGAACGGATCGGTCGGCTGGTGCGTCATGATCGCGATGACCACCGGCCTCACCGCGGCACTGCTTCCGGCCGAGCACGCCGACGCGGTGTTCGGTGCGCCCGACGCCATCACGGGCGGATTCGCGATGCCCGCCGGCACGGGCACGGTCGGTGAGCGCGGGATTCGTGCGACGGGGCGTTGGAGTTGGGGCTCCGGCACGGATCACTGCACGAGCATCGGCGGCGGGCTCCGCCTGGTCGATGCGTCGGGGGAACCGTTCCGGCGCGGCAGCGGGACGGTGTTCGCCTTCTTCGATCGCGACGACGTCGAGCTGCTCGACACCTGGCGCGTCGGCGGCCTGCGCGGCACGGCCTCCAACGACTACACCGTCACCGACGCCTTCGTGCCCGAGGGCCGCTGGATCGACGTGGTCACCCGCCCGGAGCCGATCGTCGACGATCCGCTGTACCGGTTCTCGTTCTTCGGTGCCCTCGCCGCCGGGGTCGCCTCGGTGCTGCTCGGTCTGGGCCGGCGGGCGATCGACGAGCTGATCGCCCTGGGCGAGAAGGTGCCGGTCGGAGGATCGCGGTCCCTCGCCAACCGGCCGGTGGTCCAAGCGTCGCTCGCCGAGGCCGACGCCGCCGTTCGCAGCGCCCGAGCCTTTCTCCACTCGACCGTCACCGAGTGCTGGGACTCGGTCGCGGCCGGCGGGACCGTCACCGACGAGGAACGGCGACTGCTCCGGCTCGCCGCCACCAACGCGGCCGAACGTTGTGCCCACGCGGTCGACCTGTGTCATCGGGCGGCCGGCGGAACGAGCGTGTTCGAGACGAGCCCCCTGCTCCGGGTGTTCCGGGACACCCACGTCGCCACCCAGCACGGGATGGTCGCACCGGCGACGAACGAGGTGACGGGCCGGATGGCCTTCGGTCTGCCGACCATGACTTTCACGCTCTGAGCACCCGGGTGCAACGGCAATCCTGCGGGCCCAACGACAACGGACCATTCGAGCGGACCATTCGAAACCGATCATCGACAACGAGGAGGACACGTGGCTGAGACCGACGAGACCGTGCGAGCGGCGCTGTACGGGCTGATGAGCACCCAACGCGCCGTGCGCCGGCTGCGGCCGGACCCGATTCCCGACGACGTGCTCCAGCGCGTCCTCCAGGCCGCGGCGTGGGCACCGACCGGCGGCAACGTCCAGCCGTGGCGGATCATCGTCGTGCGTGATCCGGAGGTAAAGGCGAAGCTCGCCGACGTCTACCGCCCGCAGTGGGAGGCCTACGCCGTGGGCGTCCGCTCCCGCCTCGAAGGCCAGCCCGGGTTCGACGCGAGCGCATTGGATCGGACCGCGATCGCCGGTGACCACCTCGCCGCTCATCTGCACGAGGCTCCGGCGATCCTCGTCGTCTGTTTCGACCCTCGCCGCCTCGCTGTCACCGATGCCGGGCAGGATCGGGTGTCGGTCGTCGGCGGTGGTTCGATCTACCCGGCCGTGCAGAACCTGCTGCTCGCCTGTGTGGCCGAGGGGCTCGGCTGCACGCTCACGACGCTGCACTGCCTCGACGAACCGGCGGTGTTGGAAGCGTTGGCCATCCCGGCGCCCTGGGCGACGGCAGCGATGATCCCGATCGGGTACCCGGTCGGCAAGGGCCACGGTCCCATCTCGCGCCGACCGTTGTCCGAACTGGTCTACGCCGACACGTTCCGGACACCGTTCGAGGAGGCCGGCCCCGACGCCTGAGCCATCAACCGGTCTTGCGGCCGGAGGTGATCCCACACACGACGTTTCGGTGCAGGCAGAGCTGCACCTCCTGGGTGAGCGCCGCCTGATCCCACGAGTTGAAGAAGTCGGCGTGACCGGTGAGCAGGCCACCGGAGGTGAGTTCGAGATCGCTGGGATCGCCCGAGACCGGATATTGGACGCTGAACGTCAGCTGCGGCACCGGGACCGGATGGCTGGCGGGACAGGCGCCACCACTCGAGTAGTGCATGTGGGCCCGATGCCCCGGTAGGTCGACGTGCTCGCCGTCCCAGCAGTCCGGGAAGGTGACGAGCATCCGCAGGGTTCGATCGACGCCACACGACGGAGGGGTCGAGTCGCGCTCGGCACCGGTGCCACAGGTCCACGCGACGACCGACGTCGGCTGGCTCTCGGTCGCATGAGCGTCGCCGGCGATCATCATCAGACCGGCGGGGAACGGCTCGATCGTGGTCGGGTCGACGTCTGGACCGGGCCGGTAGTACGCGGTGCTCTTGATCGGCTCGACCATGCGGCGGTTCTGGAGGAGTGCCGGCGCCCAATACGACGCGCGATCGAGGGGCTGATCGCAGGTCGTTGCGGCGCCGGCGAGGGACTCGACGGTCGAGTCCGCGTCGGTGTCGGCGTTGCCGAAGAACACGTGCAGATGGGATTGGCCCGGCTCGTTCGGGTAGACGATCGGATCGTCCGGCAAGGCGTGGCTGAAGGTGCACTCCACGACGAACTGCGCCGACCGGCCCTGGGGTCCGACGAACCCGCGGTCGGGGACTCCCATCACGCTCGGCTCCTGAACGGGCATGTCCATCGTCGACATGTCCATCGTCGACATGTCCGTTGCGGCCGACCCAGGCCCCGGGCCGGCGCTGGCGCATCCCGCGATCAGCACCAGCGCGAGGACCGAGGACCAGCGCCTCATGAGGCGGGCAGCTCCGGAACGCCGATGGCATCGAGGTCCACCGCCGGCGGCATGTTCACGGCGGGGTTGGCCGGCGCGGTCTCCGGATCGGGCATGCCGTCGAGCACCGGGACGGGCGGCAGGACCGCTTTGTCGTAGGGCACCGAGGGCGGGGCGTTCTCTGCATCCACCAGCCACTGGCCGATGTCGATGAGGCCAGCGGTCCAGTCGCCTGTACCGGTGCCGTCGCACGGCGCCAGGGCTTCGAGGTCGAGCGGCGCCGACGACGCCGCCTCGTTGTCGGCGAAGCAGTTGCCCAGGACCGCGACGTCACCGAGGGACGCAACGGCGATGTCGGCCACCCGGCTCCCGGTCACCACATTGGCGACGACGCTGTTCTGCTTGGCGTCCCACAAGATCGCGTCCGGGACCGTGTCCGGATCCGGAACGGGATCGTTCTTGGTCTCGGCGCAGGGCCGGGTCCAGGAGTCCGGCGAGGGCTCGACATCGTTCGGGTCTTCTTCCAGGAACGGCACCAACCCGATGCCGGTCTTGTTGTGGTCGTCGACCCGGTTTCGTTCGATCCGGTTCTGGACCCCACCGGCGACGAGGATCCCGTTCCCCATCGCCAGGATGGCGACATCGATCGCCGGTGTGTCGGTCTCGTTGTTGGAGTAGACGGCGTTGCCGATGATCGTCGTGTCGCGTTCCGGATAGCACAGCTCGTAGCTGCCGCTGTTCGGCACCATGCCGGCGCGGTTGTTGCGGAACACCGAGTTGACGATCACGAGATTGCCGCCCGAGTTCGTCCCCGAGTAGCCGAGCCCGTTGTGCTCGGAGGTGACGTCGTCGACGACGGCGTTGCACGGGTAGCACTCACCGATGTAGATCCCGGCGTCGGGGCTGCCACCGCCGTAGGAGTGCTCGAGCAAGCCGTTGATCGAATCGAACACGTAGATGCCGTAGTCACCGGTCCGGTACGCCGTCAGGTAGGAGCCCCGGTAGCCGTCGACGCCCGTCCAGAAGAACCCGTTCTTCGAGTAGTTCATGGCGGTCATGTTCTCGACGGCGACGCCGCTGGCGCCGCGGTCGCGGCTGCCGGTCTCCATCTCGAACTGGCCGTCGAGCACGACCTCGTTGCGGTCGAGGCCTCGGATGGTGAGGTTGTTCGTCGTGACGTTGACGGCTTCGTGGTAGGTCCCCGGGGCGATGAGGATCAGGTCGCCCTCGGCCGCCGCGTCGACCGCGGCCTGGATCGTCGGCTGGTCCTCGGGAACTCTGATCGCGCCCGAGCCGGCGGGCGTCGCAGCCTCGGTCGTCGGCGGAGCCGCTGTCGTGGTCGGGGCGTCGGTGGTCGGCGCCGCCGTCGTCGAGGCTGCCGTGGTCGCGGTCGTCGCAGCTGCCGTCGAGGCCGAGCTGGTCGAGTCGTCGCCTCCCCCGCACGCCGCCAGCCCCAGTGCGGCGGCCATGAGCACGCCCACCCATCGTCGTGTCGTCATCGGTTCTCCCCCCAGCGGTGCCGGGGCTGCCGCCCGCGACTCCGTCGATATTCGTGTGTCGATTCTTGCCGTGTCGGGTCGGTTCGCTGCGATCGGAGCGCTCAGCCGGTCACGACGATGGTCCCGACCATGCCAACGGTGGCCGTCCCGTGGATCGAGCAGTAGTAGGGGTAGGTCCCCGGAACGGTGAAGACATGGGAGTAGCTCGCCTTGGGCCCGAAGTCCGCCGTGGCGACGCCCCAGGCGTCACCCTCGAGAGGAACCACGTTGTGCTCGTTGCGGCCGCGGTTGTTCCACACCACTTCGGTGCCGGCCGAGATCTCGATGGCTTCGGGGCGGAAGGTGTTGTCGATCGCCACGACCGTCACCGATTCCCCGTTCGGAGCGACCTCGTCCCCCTCGGACGCCGCGCCGCCCGGAGCTTCGGAGCCACCGGACGGCACCAGGGAGACGGGCTTCGCCACGGGACTCGTGGCCGCGACGGTTGTCGGGGTCCGATCACCCTGGATCGCGTACGGCGAGTCGTCGCTGCATCCGGCCATCGCCAGTGCGGCGGCGGCGACACCGAGTACCCACCGGGGACGACCGATCCGAGACGAGCAGCTGCTGTGAGAGTCCTCCGCCATTGGCATGGCGAAGGAACCTAGCGGCCGACCTCGACCCGACGTCGATCCGGGACTCGGTCGATCACGACCGCTTCTTTGCCTCCACCACCTCGGTCGGCTGGCCGCCCGTCGCCCACGCTTCGTACCCGCCTTCGATGTGGCAGACGTTCTCGAGCCCCATGTCCTGCACGGTCTTGGTGGCGAGCGCTGAACGCAGACCACCTGCGCAGTAGAAGACGAATCGCTTGTCCTCGGTGAAGATCGGCTTGGCGTACGGGCTTTCGGGATCGACCCAGAACTCGAGCATCCCGCGAGTGCACGGGAAGGCCCCGGGGATCGTGCCGTCGCGCTGGCGCTCTCGCGGATCCCGGAGGTCGACGAAGACCACCCCGTCGTCATCGAGCAACGCTGCGGCTTGCTCGACGGTCAGGGTCTCGATCTCGGCGTTGGCCTCGGCGAGCAGTTCCTTGATCCCACGCTTCACGTTGTCCTCCCACGACATCCCGGAACCCTCGACACTACGCAGGGTTCGTGGATGCCTGGAACCGGACGCCCCTGTGCGACGTCTGAACATCATGCGCCTCAGCTGGATCCCCGCTCTCGCCATGTCGGCCGCCCTCGTCTACCTCGGCGCCTGTCAGAACGACGACGTCGGGTCCAGCGATTCGACACCGGCGGTGGAGCCGTCGGTGACGGGGACCGTGGGGCTCGGTACGGAGTTTCCGAACGCCCCGTTCCTGAGCGAGGCCTCGGACGACTACTTCCTCGGGATGTCACTCGCCGACGCGGCCACGGTGGTGGCGGCGGGCCGATCCGGCTCGCTCGACGCCGGTGACCTTCGCAGCGGCGACCGGGTCGAGGTCTGGGTGACCGGTCCGTGTGCCGAATCGTTCCCGGTTCAGTGCACCGTCCAGGCGGTCCACATTCTGGACTGATCGCCTCGGTGGGATCTCCGGTGGGTGCGGCCGTCACGAACGCTGGGGCGAGTGCTCAGGAGTTGGCGGCGCCGGCCGCATCGAGGGTGAACCAGACGTCACCGACACCTTGCCCGTTGGTGTCGCCGGCCGCGGTGTCGCCGCCGAAGTAGTAGAGCGGCCAGCCGTTGTAGGTCGCCTGCTCCGTGCCGTTGGGATGGGTGACGTGTCCGAGGAGCGAGGCATCGAGCCCCGCGCCCACCTCGGCGACCTCGGCGACGATCGGCCAGCGGTCGAGACAGGAGTCGACACAGGTCGGGGTCTTGGCGCCGTCCGGCACGAACAGGTACACCGACATTCCCCCCTGGCCGACGACGACGTCGCCGATCGACGACGACGCCAGCGAGATCGACGCGGGACCGGTCGCCACCGCAGCGCTGGGGGGTGACGCGATGGGCGATGCGTCCCCGCCGTCGTCCGAGCAGGCGGTGGTGGCGAGGAGCATGAGGGTGGCCGAGGCGAGGGCGAAACGCTTCATGGTGGGTTCCTTTCGAGGACGTCACCGAGCAGTACGCCGCAGGGGACGGAATGGTTCGCACGATCTCGACGTCGACGTCGCGTGCCCTCGGATCGTGCGGGTCACTCGGCCGTGTCGAGGACCGCTGGTCCGTTCAACGCCGCATCGCCGTCGTTCGGCTCGAGCGTGATCCGAATGCGCGGGAACTCGCCGCGGCGGACCCCGGACCAGGCATCGATGACGCCACCGGACCGGAAGGTCCCGGCCGAGACGTGGCGGCCGTCGGGGGCCGTCATCCAGATCTCGTAGAAGGCCCCTTCGGGCGCGAGGGGGAGGCCGGACACGTCGATCTGCAGATGGGTTCCGGCATCCTCGTTCCAGCCCGAGACGAGCGCGGCGGGAAGCCCTGCACCGGCGGGACCGGCGACGAGCCGTTGGGTCCAATCCGGTGAATCGTCGCTCTGCCACGGACGCACGACCGCGATCGCTACGGCCGCCGCTGCGGCCACGACGAGGAGTCCTGACTGCCATCCCCGCAGACCTCGGCGGGCCTTCGGGCGCGGCGCGGCGCCGGGCCTGCGGGGCACGGTCGAGGCGGTGGCCTCCCGGGCCAGGGCGGCGAGGACGTCGGAGCGGAGGTGGTCGGACGGTTCCTGCCACACCGCCGGAGCGTCCAGCCAGGGTCGGATCCGTTCGATGTCGGGAGCGTCGTCGGAGTTCATGCCGTCGCTCCTCTCACGTGGCTCAGGGTCGTGGCGAGCTTCCGATAGGCCCGGTGGGACCTCGACTTCACGGTACCGACCGGGATGCCGAGCTCGTCCGCGATGCCTTGCATCGTGAGGCCGTCGAAGTGCAGTGCCCGCACGACGTCTCGCTCCGGATCCGGGAGTCGGTCGACGGCCGTACGGACCTCCCAGATCTCCCACAGATCCTCGAAGGTGTCGGTCACGGCGGCGATGTCGCGGTCGAGGTCGACCGTGGCGTGGCGTGCTTCCCGGCGGTGCACGTCGATGGCAGTTCGCCGGGCGATCGTGTACACCCACGGCGCAAGCGGTCGGTCGACCATCAGCTGCTCGGCGGAGCGCCAGACCTTGACGAAGGTGAGTTGGACCACCTCCTCGGCGAGCGGCCGGTTGCCGAGGGCGTGGAACGCCAGGGAGTAGACGGCCTTGCCGAGTTCGTCGTAGAGCTCGGCGTACGCGTCGGGATCACGGTCCCGGATGCGTTCGTTGAGCGTGCGCCGACCCATCGCGGGAACAGTACGACGCGGCACGCCGTTCGGTTCGCGGTCTCTCGTGTGGTTGCCCTGCCCGAAACGCTCGACGGTGAATGTTCGTCCGCGGATGGTGGCCAGCGCTGCGCGACGCAGGCCACGATGGAGGCATGTCCCTCGCCATCGACCTCGTGCTGATCGATTGCGTCGACCTCGACAAGATGACGAGGTTCTGGTGTGCGGCGCTCGACCTCGATCACGTCTGGACCGGGCCGTCTGGCGGACACCTGCTCGCCGCTCGGGATGGGTCGGCACGCCGACTCGGCCTGATGCCCGCAGCCGACCCGAAGGTCGCCAAGAACCGAGTCCATCTCGACCTTCGCCCCGACAGCGACCAGGACACCGAAGTCCGCCGCCTGGAAGGTCTCGGGGCGAAGCGTGTCGACGTCGGGCAGGGCGCGTCCACGTGGGTCGTGATGGCCGATCCAGAGGGCAACGAATTCTGCGTGCTGCGGTCGCTGACCGAGAAGGCGGACGGGCGGAGTGGCCCTGCGGTGTCGTCGTGAGGTCGGCGGTGTTCACGCTTGTGCCGGCGGCGCATTTCGGAGAGCTGGTCCGCGAGGACCTCGAGACGGGGAGGTAGGAGAGTGTCAGGTCCGACCACGGTCGACGCGTACGCGGCGGCGTTGCCCGATCATTCGCGCGAAGTGCTCGAAACGATCCGCCGGCTGATCGCGGCCCGCGTGCCGGGCGTGGACGAGTCGATCCGCTACCAGATGCCGGTGTTCACCTTCGACGGCATCTATCTGGTGTACGTCGGCGCCTGGAAGCACCACATCGGGCTGTACCCGATCCCACCGCTCCCCGCGGAGCTCGAGGCCGAGGTCGGGCCGTACCGGACCAAGACCGACACCGTCCGGTTCCTCTACAAACAGCCGATTCCCTACGACCTCATCGAACGCCTCATCGACGCGTTGGTGCCGATCCGCCGCACCGAGAACGAATGATCGACTAGCCGAGGATGGGCTCCTCGCCGCCTCCGATGACCGGCGGCTCGACGGCATCAGGCGAATCCGGACCGGTCCAGCGACCTCGGCGTCGGTGACCGGCCCTCACGTTGATGCCGGCAACGGGCAACCAATAATCGCCGCAGTCAGCGACGTCCGATCGGTCCGCCGGCGAAGACGTGCAGGTCGAGCGGGCGCGTCGGTCTCGGAGCGGCGTGACTGCGGCGATTTTTGGCAGCTGGTCGGGAGCCTTCGGCTCCTGGCGCATGAGCAGGACCACCGTGGAAGACTCCCGAGGTGCAGATCCGGGAACTCGTGGCCGGCGACGGTGACAGGTTGGTGGCGCTGTTCGCCGCAGTGCTCCCCGGCTCGCCGACTGCTCTGGTGGATGAGTTGAGCGCGCCGGACGCGTTCCTTCGGGAGCCGAACACGTTTGCGCTGGGCGCCTACGTCGACGACGCGCCGGTCGGGCTGGCATGGGGACTGCAGATGCGTTCACCGAGTGGGCGGCTGACGACCTACCTCCACGAGCTGGACGTCCACGAGGATCGACGACGGCAAGGCATCGGCTCAGCGCTCGTCCGTGAGGCGATGTCGATCGCTCGCCGGAACGGCTCCACGAAGTTCTGGCTGTCCACCGGTGGACACTAACCGGACCGCACAGGCGCTCTACGGATCACTCGGAGGGGATCGCAAACCGCTCGGCGATGTCAACTACTGGTGGGACCTGGACTGAGCGACCCGGGCGAGTCGAGGGTCGACAAGGATGGGAGGTTGCTGGTTGATTCCTATCTCGGACTGGAGCGACGCGAGAGGTCAGAGAGCGAACACTTCGGCGAATCGGAGGTCATCGTCGGCCTTCGAGAGCCATCCGGCGGCGCCAGCGGCGCGAAGATCGTCGTCACCCACGACAGTGCAGGCGACGCCCTTCGAGCGTCGCCGCCCGTTCGACCGTGACGGGAACGGCGGCGCGGTCCTCGAACCGTGCGGGGTCAGTGAACGTGACGTCGAACGGGACGGGGCTGGTGACGGCCCGCGAGGCGGTCGTCTTCAGTTCGATGGCGTCGGCGGGGTCGTACTCGTCGAGAACGATGAGCAGATCGAGATCGCTGTCGCCGTCGTCGCTTCCTCGAGCGACCGATCCGTAGAGCCAGATCTCGGCGGGGTCGAACGTGCGGGCCAGTTCGGCCACGACAGTCGGCAGCCATTCGACCGACCGGCGACCGTCCCAGACCGCCTTCCCGGCCTCGACCGCCCACGTACTCGTCATGCCGCAATCGTACGCCGCCCGCTCCACGGCCGTCCGCCACGATCGGAACCGGGCCATTCACGACCACGATCGAATTCCGAACAGTCCCCAGCTCTCGCTGTCCCAACGACCTGCAGATATGCACCACAGGTGCTGCACGCGTTCGGAAACGCGCTCCGGTAGATGAGGCCGCACATTTTCGAGCGGGTGAGCGAGCGCCGACGTGCCGAACTGGGCGGGCTGTCTCGCCCGCCCGGGCCGGCGATATGTGCGGGCAGTCTGCTTGACCAGGTGGCTACACTCATCTCATGGATGTAGCCACCACACGAGCCGAGGTCGGGATCCGCGAGCTCAAGAACGGGCTCAGCAAGTACATCGACCGCGTCCGCGCCGGCGAAGAAGTGATCGTGACCGATCGAGGACGCCCTGTCGCACGGCTGTCGTCAGTCGATGCCTCCGAGGACCGACTGGCTGATCTCGTGTCCGCGGGGCTGGTTCGTCCACCGGCGAGTCGCGAGCGTCACGTGCCGAAGCGCCGTATCAAGGCGAAGGCCCCTGTGAGCGACCTCGTTGCCGAGCAACGACGCTGACCACACCACGGGATGGTCACCTACGTCGACACGTCGACACTGCTCAAGCTCGTAATCGACGAAGAGGGATCCGATCAGGCCAGCACGATCTGGACGTCAGCCGACACCGTCGCGTCGGTAGTGCTCGTCGTTGTCGAAGCGAGAGCCGCGCTCGCCGCAGCCAAGCGTGGGCGACGACTCACCGCCGAGCAACACGCCGACGCCAGACAGGAACTCGACGCGCTGCTCGCCGATCTCCACGTTGTCGAAGCGACCGAGGAGTTGATCGTCGAGGCAGCCGAGCTCGCCGAGGCCGAAGCACTTCGCGGCTACGACGCGGTCCACCTCGCCGCAGCTCTACTCGTTGGGGCAACCGTCCTCAGCAGTGCCGATGCGGATCTGTGCGCCGCCGGGGAGCGACGAGGACTCCACATCGCCAACCCGCTGGCGGCAGGCTGATCGTTCCCCCCCCCGGGGCCACGTCGCTCGTTGAGCGATCTCGAGTGGGTCCAAAACCAAGAACGCTCCGCCGATGTGCCGTACTGCAGCGGTGTCGAAGCGACTGCGGCGACGTTGATATCGCGCACCCCTCGTGAGTGCTCGCTACATCTACGGTGAGTCTGTGCTCGTTGTCGTTGGAGGTCTTCCGGGAGTGGGCAAGACAACCATTGCAGCTGCTCTCGCTCGACGGACGGAGCGAACTTCGTTCGCATCGATGCGATCGAGACCGGCATGACCCTCGCTTCGGAGTCGTCTCTGGCGGTGGGAGCTGCCGGGTATGTCGTGGGTCATCAGGTCGTCAGATCGATGCTCGTCGAGGATGGACGTGATCGTCGATGCGGTCAATCCTGTTGCTGCGGCGGCAGGGTTGGACCGATCTCCGCGTTGAATTCGGTGTCGACGTTCTCACGGTGGAGGTGGTGTGCAGCGACGAGGACCTGCACCGGCGTCGAGTCGAGTCGAGGGCCCGGACCTGCCGGGTCACGTGATGCCGACGTGGGAGGACGTGACTCGGCTTTCGTATGAACCGTGGCCGGAGGCTGACTTGGTCGTGGACTCGGCTGATCTCAACAGCGATCCGGTCGAGGTCGTTGCGTCACGTCTGCGCACACCTGGTGCTCTCGGCTGACGAGCTCGCCGCCCCGCTCTGAACGATTCCGAGCGGGTCAACCCGCTCGAACGTGCCGCGATGGGCGGAGCGAGGCCGTCAGCGGCGCAATGCGATATCGGGCGGTTTGTGCTCGTGCGTCAGCGGCGCCCAACTGGCCTGCGTGAGCGTGTCGACCTTGCACGAATCCTCGCGCAGGCCGACGGTCCCAGCGCCGTATCGTGCGGGCGATGTCGTTGCCGCTCGAAGAGCCTCGGGCGTTCGATCATTCGCTCGGCCGGCGCGCCTTGATACGGACCGGATTCCTGGCGATCGGGCCGTCGTCGACGGCGGTCGTCATGATCGAACGGAACAGGCGGTAGATCTTCGCCACCGGGTTGTGGTGCAGCCGCTCGCAGCGACCGGCCGTGCCACGTCCGCACCGCGACCGGGTGGACATCTCACAGGTGCACATCGACGAACAGGGCGACGATGTGGCGCAGCTGGCCCTCGTAGATCCCGCGTCCGCGGGCGCACGGGACGCTCGGCCACCCACCGAGTGGCGTACTCGCCGAACGGGATCTTGCCGGCGTTCGGATCGGTCCAGACGCCGCGGAACATGTCGGCCTCGATCGTGGCGAGCCAGCGCCTCGCGTCGGTCTTGTTGGCGAACGTGGTGTCGGCCGGGATCTGTTTCCCGAGGTGCCAGCAGCGCGCTTGGTAGCGGCCGCTGGGCGGCTTGCGGATGCTGCCGAAGGGACGGGCTCGGGCCATGGTCGGCTCCTCGTGCTCGGTGCCAACTCTCTAGGCACGTGTAGGCACGACGGCCGTTTCCGGCGTCTGGCATTACACGAACCCTGGCAAGGAAATCATTCTTGACCTGGGGTTTCGCGCGTGGAGCGGACGACCCCACCGAATCTGCATCACCAGCTTGGAAGGCTGAATCCCAACCCCGGAAACATGACGTCACGGGAGTCAACGCCCGGCTGGTGAGCGACGACCGCGATCGACGCGGTCATCGCTCACTCAGGGGTCAGAGCTCGACGAGCTCGAGGCGGCCGTCGCGGTTGTTGGCGGCCACGAGCGCCTCGGAGGAGACGGCGGTGCACAGCAGGAGGTGACGGCCGTCGGGCCCGCCGACGGCGCACGCGTACACGTTGCGCGACGCATGGACGGTGTCGGTGATCGCGCCGCCCTCCTCCACGCGAACCGCCACCGGGCCGAGCGCGTTCGCGACCCAGATGCCACCGCGCCCGTCGGCGGCGATGCCGTCCGGCGCGATCATGTGGTCGCCGAGCGGTGCCCACGTCCGGCGGTTCGAGAGCGAACCGTCGGCGCCGCGGTCGAAGGCCGTCAGCTCGAAGCCGAGCGTCTGGGCCGCCACGAGGGTCGCACCGCCGTCGAGCAGCACCATGCCGTTCGGGAACGCCATGTCCGGTTCGGCCACGTGCGTGCTCCCGTCGGGCTCGACCGCGGCGAGCGCCGCCCGATACGGAGTCGGGTCGCTCGCGAGTGCGGCGAGCAGGCCCTCGACCCCGACCTCGGTCAGCATCGAATCGAGGTCGAAGCCGAAGTTGCCGACGTAGGCGCGGCCGTCGGCGTCGACCAGCATGTCGTTGGTGTGGAAGGTCGCGATGTCCGACAGGTCGGCATGCTCCACGAGGGAACCATCGTGCTCGCGCCGCAGGACCCGCCGCGAGGTCATGGCGACGACCAGCAGGCGACCGTCGGCGAGCCAGCCGAGGCCCGACGGCTGGTCGTCGAGGGTGAACTCGACTCGGACGTTTCCGTCGAGGTCGACGCTGCACACCTCGTGGGCGTAGAAGTCGCTGAACCAGAAGCGATCGTCGTGCCAGCGCGGCGCCTCACAGAAGTAGCGCCCCTCCACCAACACGTCGGCGGTGTACTCGGCCATCTCGTCCCCCATCTCTTGGTCGTGACCACCTCAGTGTCGCGCGCCATCGGCCGTGGCGTAACGCTGAGCCACGTCGGCCGCGGCCGCCGCCACCGACGCCCGCAGCTCCGGCGGCCCGAGCACCTCCACCCCACGCCCGAACCGGAGCAGCTCGGCGGTGGCCCGCTCGATGGACTCGTAGGGCAACACGACGGCGCGCTCGGCCGAGTCGTCGGGCCCGCCGCGCAGATCGTCGGTGAGAGCCCGGTCGAGCGCCTCGATCATCACCGGGTCGCCCTCGGTCCGGATCCAATCGCGGGTGGCGCGGGTCATGACCACGTGGGCGTCCACCACGCGGAGCCGGTCGCGGAACGAGCTCACGAACGCGGCCCACGCGGCGACGAGGTCGAACGCGGGGTCCGGCTCGAACGTGGTCGGCAGGAGGCGGGCACGGACGATCTGATTCACCCGGTACGTGCGCACCTGCCCACGGGACCGTGCCATCACGTACCACGTCCCCGCCTTCAACACGAGCCCCAGTGGCGCGACTCGACGCCGCACCTCGAACGGTTCCGCCCAGCGGCGGTACACGATCGAGAGGATCGAGTGCGTCCGGATCGCCTCGGCCACTGTGGTCAGGTGCGGCACCTCGTCGGGTGAGCGGTACCAGCCCACCGGATCGACGAGGATCTCGCCCACTCCGATCGCAGGTGCGCTGGACGATCGCGGTCTGTCCCGGCCTCGCTCACTCTGCGAGCGCACCTTGCGTGCGGCGCGTTCGGCGTCGGCGCCGAGGCCCAACTGCTCGGCGACGCCCGGCACCACGCCGGCGAGCAACGCTGCCGCCTCATCGGACCGGAGCGCGGCCGACCGGGAGCGGTAGCCCTCCACGAGCCGCAGCCCACCGGCGCGGCCGACCTCGCCGTACAGCGGAATGCCGGCGGCTTGGAGCGCAGCGACGTCGCGATAGATCGTGCGCACCGACACACCGAGCTCGTCGGCCAGCTCACCCGCGGTGACGCCGGGGCGGCTGTCGACCTCGAACACCAGCGACAGCAGACGGGCGACACGCACGTCCACAGTTGACCACGAAACACTGCCATCAACTGTCAGGTTTCAACCGCAGCATGGCGACATGGCACTCGAACCGAAGCTGATCAGATCGCGACCGCCGGTCACGATCGGCACCCGCACGATGAAGCGCTACGACGTCACGGTCACCGCCGAGCCGATCCGACCGGACGTGGAGGCGGCGGCCCTGGCGATGCTGCCGAGCCTCGTCCCCGCCGGCGATGGTCAGACGCCCGAGGCCGGGTGGATCATCCTCCACGAGGGCGGCGACCGCACCGCGATGTACCTCAACGCCTACTGCTGGGTGTGGGACAACGTCGTCGAGGTGCACGCGGCGGCGGCCGCGCAACCCCACCTGGGCTGTGCCGACCTCGACTCGACGAACTTCGTGACGATCGAGCAGCGCTGGATCGGCTGCATCTGGGAGCTCCCACCGTTCGGCCACGAGCGGTCGGCCTGGGTCCGCCACGTGTTCGGATCCGACGAAGCCGACCTGGCCGCCTACGTCGCCGACGTGTTGCCCGACGGTCCGGTCGGGCCGCCGAACTGAGGAGATGGCGCCATGTCCGATGCACACGACTTCGACTTCTTCCACGGGAGCTGGCACGTGGAGCACCGCAAGCTCCGGCGACGCCTGGTGCGATGCGACGAGTGGGACGAGTTCTCCGGCACCGTCACCTGCTGGCCGGCCACCGCGGGCTTCGGGAACGTCGACGACAACTGGCTCGACGATCCCTCCGGTGCCTACGGCGCGCTCGCGATGCGGGCGTTCGACCCGGCCGATGGCGTGTGGTCGATCTGGTGGCTCGACCAGCGCTCGCCCCAGGACCTCGACCCTCCGGTCGTCGGCCGGTTCGCCGACGGGGTCGGCACGTTCGAGACGCCCGACACGTTCGAGGGCCGGCCGATCCTGGTTCGTTTCCGCTGGCTCGACACCGCCACCGCACACCCTCGATGGGAGCAGGCGTTCTCCCCTGACGACGGCATCACGTGGGAAGCCAACTGGCACATGCGCTTCCGTCGGTGAGCGCGATCGCGGCGCCGACACCCGAAATCCCTCGCCCAGACGTCAGGGAGTCAGCGCAGCGTTCATCAGCGGCTTGCGACCGACGGGTCGGTCGGAACGTCCGCCTCGTGCCGCTCACCCTCGGAGAGGATCCGGCTCGCCCGGTCGTAGGTCAGGTAGTTCCAGGCCCAGTTCACGAACACGTTCAATCGGTTCCGGAACCCGACGAGATACATCAGGTGCAGCCCGAGCCAGGCGAACCAGCCGACGGTGCCCGAGAGCCGGGCGCCGCCCGGCAGCTCGGCGACCGCCTCGCGGCGGCCGATCGTCGCCATCGAACCCTTGTCCCGGTACTGGAACGGCGTTGGTGACTCGTTGCGCAGCGAGCGCGCGATCTGCTCGGCGACGTGCTTGCCACCTTGGATGGCGGGTTGGGCGACCTGGGGCAACGGCCGGTCGCTCTCCTTGGACGGTGAGGCCGCGATGTCGCCGATGGCGAAGACTTCCGGATGACCCGGGACCCGCAAGTACTCGTCGACGACCACCCGGCCCCGCACGGTCTCCGCGTTCAGCGTCCGGGCGAGCGGGCTGGCGGTCACCCCGGCTGCCCACACCACGGTGCGGGCCGGGACCTCGGTTCCGTCCGACAGCCGAGCACCGTCCGCGGTGACCTCCTCGACACCGACGCCGAGCCGGACCTCGACACCGAGCCGCTCCAGTTCGGTGCGAGCGTCCTCGCTCGACGCCGGCTTGAAGCCGCCGAGCAGTCGATCGGTGGGTTCGACGAGCACGATCTTGGCGTGACGGACGGGAAGCTCGGGGAAGTCGTGGGCGAACACCCGGTGGTACAGCTCGGCCAGACCGCCCGCCATCTCGACCCCGGTCGGGCCTCCCCCACTCACCACCACGTCGAGGCTTCCGGCCTCGGCCTTCGACGGATCGAGCGCCGTCCGCTCGAACTGGTCGAGGAGGTGTGACCGTAGCCGGACGGCGTCGTCGAGTGTCTTGAGGGCGAATGCATGTTGCTCGACCCCGTCGATCCCGAAATCGTCGGAGATCGCGCCGCAGGCCAGGACGAGCACGTCGTAGGACACCGCCGACCCGCGGTCCAGCTCGACGCATCGGCGGTCCACGTCGATGCTCGTGGCCCTGGCCATCAGGACCTCGACGTTGCGCTGCTTCTGGAACACCCCGCGTATCGACCGGGCGACGTCATCGGCGTCGAGCCCGGCGGTGGCGACCTGATACAGCAACGGCTGGAAGGTGTGGAAGTTGTTGGCGTCGATGACGGTGATGCGCACGGGCTCGTCGGCCAACCCCTTCACCAGGGCGAGGCCACCGAATCCGGCACCGATCACGACGACTCGGGGAACGCTCGACGACCGAGCGGGTTGAGTTCGGGGCATTCCCGACCGTTCCCGATCCACGCCGGTCGCAATCGAGCGACGGGCGTGACACCGGTCAGATCGAGGGTCAGCGACGCTTCTCGAAGTACTTCGACCAACCCTCGGCCGACTTGCGCAGGTCGGGGTCGGCCTCGAAATGACCCTCGAACTTGGTCCAGGCTTCCTCCCGCTTGGCCGGCAGGTACTCGGTCGGCCAGAACCCCTCGTGGGGGCGGTAGCCCTTCAACACGCGACGGGCGACGGTGGCCATGTGCACCTCGTCCACGCCGTCGGCGAGACCCATCGTCGGGGCCGCCGCGTACATGTCCTGCAGCGGCGTGAGGTTGGTCGTGCCGAGCGAACCCATGACGTGCAAGGCGTTGAAGGTGACCTCGCGCAGGACCTTGGCCATCGTGAACTTCACCGCGGCGATCTCGGTCCGGCATTCCTGCGTGCTCGTCTGGTCGATCTTCCACGCCGTGTGCAGCACGAACAGCCGCAGCATCTGGATCGAGGCGTAGGACTCGGCGATCTTCTCCTGCACCATCTGGTGTTCGCCGATGATCTTGCCGTGCGACTCACGGCTCAGGGCCCGCTCGCACATCATGTCGAAGGCCAGCTTGCACTGCGAGATGGTCCGCATCGCGTGGTGGATCCGCCCGCCACCCAGGCGGCGCTGGGCCAGGACCTTGGCGCCGTCCTCCGGCCCGAGCAAGTGGTCGAGCGGAACGCGCACGTCGGTGTACTTGATGTGGTTGTGGTTCCGAGGCTCCGGCATGATCTCCACGCCCGGCGTCTCGCGCGGCACGACGAACATGCCGTTGGTGCACATCACGAACAGGATGTCGGCGACCCGGCCGGCGCTGGTGAACCACTTCTCCCCGTTGATCACCCACTCGTCGCCGTCTCGAACGGCATGGGTCTTGAACAGGTTCGGGTCCGAACCGCCCTGGGGCTCGGTCATCGAATACGCCGAGAACATCTCCTGGTTCAGCAGCGGCTCGAGCCACCGCTTCTTCTGCTCCTCGGTGCCGTACGCCGCGAGCATCTCCATGTTCCCGGTATCCGGCGCGGCTGCGCCGAACAGCTGCGGTGCTGCCGGGTACCGGCCGATGATCTCGTTGAGCAGCCCCAGCTTGAGCTGCCCGTAGCCCGGACCACCGAGCTCCTCGTCGAGGAAGACGGCCCACAGCCCTTGATCCTTGATCTGCTGCTGCAGGTTGCGGACGTGTCGCTTGACGGCGGGGTCCGGCAGGCGGACGGCGCTCGGGAAGAGCAGCCCGAGGGGCTCCACTTCGTCCTTGCAGAACTGCTCGACCCAATCGAGCTTCTCCTGGAATTCAGGTTCCGTCGAGAAATCCCATGCCACAGCGGCGCTCCCTTGTTCGGCGGACGACGACCAGATCGAATCAGTTCGCGAGCCCGTGACACGAACGCTGCCGACCGGAACGCTCGGCGCGAAGCATTCACGCCGCTCGACCGGCCAGCAACCACGGCACGCCCCGGGACGGCTCCGCCAATGTCCGGACCAGCAGACGAGTTCCGTAGTGTGAGCCACGTGGAGCACCTCGGCGACGGCTTGCTGGCGATGGCAGCCGGGGTGCTGGCCGCGATGGCCGGTCTCGGCGGCGCGATCCTGCTGGTGCCGGCGTTGCTGCTCACCGGGATGACGGCGACGAGCGCCGCACCGCTCGGGCTGGTGACGGTGGCCGGGGTGTCGGTCGCAGCCGGCCGCAGGCAGCTCACGAGCCGAGTCGTCAACCACCGCATCGGCGTGACCATCGAGCTCGTCGCCTCCGCGGCGGCCGTCGTCGGGGCGCTCGTCTCCGGGCTGCTCGGTGAAACGTTCGTGGCCTGGATGCTCGCCGTCGTCGCCCTCGCGGCCGCGGTGATCGGAGCGCGTGGGAGAGGGCTCCGCAATCCGCCCGACCCCGCGTGCGAACCGTCGGACGTGGGCGAACGGATCGGGGCCCTCGACGGCGCCTACCCGCTTGGCGATCAGGTCGTCCCGTACCGGCCGAAACGGGTCGCGCCCGCGCTCGGCTTCATGGCGCTCGCCGGATTCATCGCCGGGAGCGCCGGGGTATCAGGCGGCTTCGTCAAGACCTCGGCGGCGACCGAGATCATGCGCGTCCCGATGAAGGTCGCCACGGCGACGACCACCTTCACCGTCGGCGTGACCGCCTCGGTCGCGTTGATCGTCTACGCCATCCAGGGCCGCATCGAGCCACGCTCGTGCGCCGCGGTGTTGGTCGGCAGCCTGCTCGGCGGACAGATCGGCGCCCACATCCAGCACCACCTCTCCCCCGTCGCCATCCGCTACCTGCGCAGCGGCTTGCTGGTCCTGGTCGCCGTGCTGCTGGTGACCCGATGAGTGCCACCGAGTCAGCGGACCGTCCCGACCGCCAGCCGATTCCGGCTGGCGCGGTCAGCTCGATCCGGGGACGGCGTCAGGTCCCAGCGCTGCAATGGGTGGTGCGGGTCCTGCTCGTCCTCGCCGCGCTCGGAGCGGCGCTCCCGGGAACGGCGGGATCGGCGTTCGGTGCGGCGGCCGTGGCCGTGCTGATCGCGACGCCGCTCACCCGGGTCGCATGGTTGACGTTCCGCTGGACCCAGGAGTCGGATCGGCGATTCGTGCTCACCGGTCTCGGGCTGCTCACCGTCGTCGGCATCGGCGCCGTGTTGAGCGCGCTGGGCGTCGGTCGCTGAATCCGGAGCGGGCACGTCGCGGTCCCGACTACCGTCGACCCGGACGGGCCGTCGTCCGGACGCCCGACCGAGGAGCCGACCATGACCGCACTCGCGGACACCGCCCCGTCCTTCGTCGCTGTCGCCCACCGGATCGTGTGGTGCACCGTCGCCACCGTCGACCCGGACGGCCATCCCCGAACGCGGATCCTGCATCCCATCTGAGAGTGGGACGGCACCTCGCTCACCGGCTGGATCGCCACCAGCCCTGGATCGGTCAAGGCGTCACACCTGGCCGCGAACCCCGAGGTGTCGCTCACGTATTGGGACCCGTCCCACGACATCGCCACCGCCGAGTGCAACACCGTCTGGGAGACCTCGCCCGAGGAACGCCGAGCGGGCTGGGACCGTTTCGTGAACGGTCCACAGCCCGTCGGGTACGACCCGTCGATCATTCCCGGCTGGACGGATCCGGAGGTCGAGTCGTTCGGGATCCTGCGCCTCGAACCTCATCGCCTCCGGGTGATGCCGGGCTCACTCCTGCTCACTGGAACCGCCGAGCTGCTCACCTGGCAGGCCTGAAGGCCCGGCCGTTCAGCCGATCGAGACCGAGGTGACCGTTCCTGCGTCGACGGTCAGGTTCACTCGGCTGGTCGAGTAGTCCGCAGTGACGGCGAACTGCTCACCGTCACGAGCCACGACTCGCACATCCCAGCCGTTGCCCTCGGCGACCTTCCTCGCCTCGTCCTCGCTCAGCCCGACCAGGGCGCTCGCCTGGTCGTCGGTGATCTCGGCGCCGGGCGACGCCGGCGTCTCCGGTGCCGGGGCCGGAGCGACGTCCTCGACCCCCGGCTCGACCATCGCCGGCTCCTCGATGGCCGGAGCGTCCATGGCCGGGTCGACGATCAGGTACTCGTCGGTCACGGCCGGAACGATCCAGAGGCCGCCTTCGTCGTCAGCGAACTCGTAGGCCGGGACGTACCAGACCGACCCGTCGCTGTCCCACGCCACCCAAAGCGACGATTCGACCGACACGAGGTTGGCGACCTTGTCGACGAACTCGACGTCGTCGGGAACGGGCATCGCCTCATCGCTCGCGACCGAGGCCGTGTCCTCGGCGACCGCCGCCGGGGCCGTGTCCTCGGCGACCGCCACGGTGTCCGAACGAAGCATGGGTGCATCGTCGGTCATCTCGAAGCCGTAGTACTCGTTCAAGCGGTTCATCGCGTCGTCCAACCCGACGAGCGGGAACGGACCGGCGGCCTGCGGCTCGCCCAGCATCCCGCTCGCCCACACGAGCGTGCCGTTCTCGCCGAACCCGGCCGAGAGGTAGACCGGCGGTCGGCTGGTGTCGGTGCTCGAGTAGGACACGCTCGCCTGCCACTCGTCGGCGTAGACGTCGACCTGCATCCCGGACACGTCGACCCCCGCAGCCTGGAACAGGTCGGCGGCGAGCTGCCGAGCGGTCGCTTCGTCGGGGACGTTGACCGGAGGCGGGATCGTCTCGTCCGGAGCGATGGCGTCCTCGCCGACGACCACCATGTCCTCGTCCAACATGTCGTCGTCCACCGTGACGGGGTCATCGGCCGCGACACCCGCATCGGCAGGATCGACCGGAGGTGCTTCGTCGGGCCCGAGCGCGGGGTCCACCGCCGGTTCGCCAACCGCGGTGTCGACCACTCCGCGGTCGATGGTTGCCCAGGCCGGGCTGTACCACCAGTCGAGCTGGCCGGTCGCCGAGACCCAGAGTGACGGAGCGGAACCATCGCCGGGACCGACTCGCCATCCGCCCCCTTGGTCGGCGGGCACCGTCTCGACCGGACCGGCGATCCCGAGCGCGGCCGCCAGCGAGGCGATGCGATCGAGATCGGGGGTCACGATCCCGGCGTACACCCATCCGGTGTCCGCGGTCGGGAGCGCGAGGTCTGCGCCGAGCTGGAAGCTGAGCGAGCCCCACGGGGCGATCATCATCGAATCGACGGCGACATCGCCGGCGAGGTCCCCAGCGCTCGCCGACTCGGCGGCGAGGCGGGATCCGGTGGGAGATGATCCAGGCCCGATCCGAACCGGGCGAGGGGCGATGCGGCCGTCGGCGACGGCGGGCGTGGAATCCGGCGAGTCGCCGCCGGCGATGGTGCGGTCATCACCGCAGGCGCTCGCGACGAGCATCAGTGCGGTGAGACCGGCGAGTGCGGTGTGCGTCCTCTTCATGCCCTTGTGACGTCGCCGCGCCGACCGCCGGTTCCCGGGCTCGGGCAGAAATCTTCCCAGGACTCGTCAGGCCTCGAGATCGACGCCGGGCCGGTCAGGTGTCGAGGTCGACGCCCAGGGCCCGGTAGGTGGCGCGGAGCAGGGCTGCGCTGCGCAGCCCGCCGATGATGCCCGGCTCCATCTGGTTCATCATGTACGCGATCGACATCCGGCGGTCCAGGTCGTTGATGATCATCGAGCCACCCCACCCGCCCCGGAAGCAGATCCCCGAGCCCGGCAGGTAGTCGAACTGCTCGTGGTCGGCCAGGGCGTAGCCGATTCCGAACCGCAGGGGCACGCCCAAGCACAGGTCCACCCCGTTGCTCTGTTCCTCGAAGATCAACTCGATCGTCGACGGTGAGAGCAACCGCACGCCATCGACCTCGCCACCATGGGACACGACCGACTGGATGCGGGCGACCGACCGGGCGTTGCCCTGGCCGTTGGCTGCACCGATCTCGGTCCGCCGCCACTCGGCGGTGTTGCAGTCGGTCGGCGCCACGGGTGGACCGGTGAAGAAGCGGAAGGCCGGGCTGGACGTGTCGATCGCGCTCATGTCGATGTCCATCGGCGGTGGTGGCTGAACGGGAGAGACCCGATGATCGTGCTCGGCGGGGAGCCCGATGTGGAAGTCGGCACCGAGCGGACCGGCGATCTCCTCGGCGAAGAAGGTGCCGAGCGAGCGGCCGGTGATGCGGCGGATCACTTCGCCGACGAGGTGTCCTTGGTTGATGCCGTGGTAGCCGGACGCCGTGCCGGGTTCCCACCACGGAGCCTGTGCGGCCAGACGGTCGGCGGCCGAGATCGGGTCGAGGATGTCGGCGAGCGTGATGGGCTGATCCCAGCCGGCGACCCCGGAGGTGTGCGACATGAGGTGACGAACCTCGACCCCCTCCTTGCCGTTGGCCGCGAACTCCGGCCAGTACTTCGACACCGGAGCGTGGAGGTCGAGCTCGCCGCGATCGACGAGTACCAGGGCGGAGAGAGCGGTCATCGTCTTGGTGGTCGACCAGACGTTCGTGATCGTGTCGCGCTCCCAAGGACGCGTCCGTTCGGGGTCGATCCACCCGCTCCAGATGTCGACGACCATCTCGCCGTCGAGCACGAGGGCGACCGACGCGCCCAGATCGGCGCCGCTGTCCACGCTGGCCGAGAGCAACTCGGACAACTCGCCGAATCGGTCGTCGCACGTCCCCTGTACGTCCATGGCTGTTCTCCCCCGGAGTTCGTCGTGGAGCGCAGTCTCGTTCCCGCTCGCCCTCGGCGCCGAAGCGAAGACACCGAGTCCGGCGTCGCCGCGCCTCGACCTGGCTCAGGGTCGGGCGCGACGCCGTGACGGCCGCAGGCGGCGACCCATCGACACGACCGTCGGAGGCAGCAGCAGGAAGCGGCCAGCGACCGGGACGGCATTCCACGGCTTGGCCCGATCGGCCGGCCGGTGCTGGGCGATCCGCACGATGAGGTACACCGCGACCGTGAGGTGGGTCACGGCGATGGCGCGCGGATAGCCGACGATCCCCTCCTCGGTCATCATCGTCGATGCGAGGAGCGGTCCGAGGAAGGCGCCCGCTCCGTAGAGCAGGACCAACTGGCCGGCGACCGCGGTGAGCTTGCTCGTCGGCACCCAGTCGTTGGTGTAGGCACCGGCGATCGAGTAGAGCGGATAGCTCATCCCACCGATCACCGCCATGGCACCGAAGGCGACCCAGGAGTCGAAGGCGGCCAGCGACAGCACCACCGCACCGCCGGCCGCGGCGATCGCCGCCAGACTCCCGACGATTCGCCGATCGCGGCCGTCGGATGCTGCGGTCACCGGCACGGAGATGAGGAGGCTGCCGAGTGCGGGCATGGCGACGAACAATCCCGTCGCAGTCGACGACAGCCCGGCTCGGGTGGCGTAGACCGCGCTCAGTCCCGCGAAGCCACCTTGGGCCAGCCCGACGAGGAACGACGTCACCACCCCGGTCGGCACGAGGGCCCACAACTCCCGCAGCGACATGTGCTCCGGCGCGGCGATGATCGGCGGGGCAGCATCGACCGAGAGCGACACCGGGACGACGGCCGCCGAGATGAGCAGGGCCGCGACGACGAATCCGGTGACCTCCCGGGATCGAACCGGGTGAAGCCGAACTGACCGGCCCCGAAGGCGAACACCGTCAGGGTGGTGTAGATCGACAGCAGGCGGCTGCGGCGCTGACCTCGAGACGATCTGGTTCAACCAGGACTCCGCCACGACGTACTGGCCGGCGAGGCAGGCACCGGCGAGGAGCCGCAACAGGATCCACGCCAGCGGGGACGTCACGTAGGCCGCAGTGAGGATCGACACCGAGAGCAACGACGCCAACGCCGAGTACGACCGAATGTGACCGACGGCGATGAGGAACCGCAGCGTCAACCGGGATCCGACGAGGAAGCCCAGGAAGTACGCCCCGCTGACCAGCCCGATCTCGACGGGCCGGAACCCGTCGAGCTCGGTCCGTACTGGGCGATCAGGGTCGCGAACACTCCTGCGCCGGCGAGCATCAGGCCCAGCCCGACGAACAACGCCCACGTGGCCCACACGAGCGAATCGGTCATCGGACCGGACACCGTCTCGACCAGTTCGGACTCGTCGACGAGCATCCCGTCCTGGTGTGGTGTCGGATCCGGGCTCACGGTGGTCCGACACTACTGGCCACGGTCGGGACGCAGACGACCACCCCCGGCTCTGGACCCTGATGAATATCGGTCGTCATATCGAGGACTTGGGTTGGTCGGCTCACTCGACGCCGCCCGAACTCACCCCTAGCGTGGAGTCCTATGAAGTCATCCCGGCGAACCTCCACGACGCGACTCAAGGTGATGCTCGGCGCTGCGTCGGCGGCGCTCATCGCGACGATGGCGCTCGGAGCGACGGCGTCGTCGGCGGTCGTCGACGACCCGACCATCTGTGAGGTCACGCGAACCGGCAACGTGTCGATGCTGGCGTGGAAGAACGACGGCGGTATCCACGTGGTGTACCGGAACGGCAACTACCTCTGACGCCCGGGAGCAACGCCTCGATCTTCACCGACAACGCCAGCCCGGCCGGGGCCACGTATCAGGTGCGCACCTGGATCAAGGGGCAGCGGACCGACCGGACGTGCATCCCGACCTCGCCCACCGGATGCGCGATCAGCCGGGCCGGGTCGACGGCGCACCTGGCGTGGGTCGACAACGGCGGAACCCACGTCGTGCTGCGAAACGGGACCTGGATCGCGACACCGGGCAACGGCAGCTCGACCTACACCGACACCAACAGCACTCCCGGACGCGACCTACGTGGTCCGGACCTGGCTGAAGGCCCAGCCCTCCGACAGCACCTGTGCGTCGACCGATGTCGATCCGGGCAAGGAAGTGGCCCGGGTGATCCACGTCAGCATCGACGGACTTCGCGCCGACCACGCCACGCCGGAACTGATGCCGAACCTGACTCGGTTGCGCAACCGGGTGCCCGACGCTCAACGCTCGCTCGACCCCGACAACACCCAGACCCTCCCGAACCACCATTCCCAGTTCACGGGTCGGCCGATGTACGGCCCGAGCGGTCACCAGGTCGACTACAACGAGGACATGGGGTCCACGGTCCACGCCGAGGCCGGCACCTACGTCGCCTCGGTGTTCGACGTGGTCCACGACCGTGGGTCACACCCTCCTGTTCGCCGGGAAGCCCAAGTTCGACATGATGGATCGCGAGTGGAGCCAGTTCGGAGCGCCGGACACGGTCGGGGCGGACAACGGCACCGACAAGATCGACTACTACCAGCGCCTCGATCCGGCGCTGGCCGTCGACGTGCTGTTCCAGCAGATGAACGCCGACCCCGACCTGCAGTACATGTTCTTCCACATCCGCACGCCGGACGAGATCGGCCACCTGTTCGGCTGGGCCACCGCCGACTACCGGAACGCGGCGACCACCGCGGACACGATCCTCGGTCGGATCCTCGACGGCATCGACGCCAACCCGGCGTGGGCATCGTCGACGGCGGTCATCGTCGTGGCCGACCACGGCGGTCCGACGCTGGAGTTCTTCCACAGCGACCACACGATCCGGGAGGACTACACGATCCCGTTCGTCGTCTACGGCCCCGGCGTCGCCTGGGGAACCGACCTGTACCAGCTCAACCCGGACGACCGGGCCTGGCCGTTCACCAACCGGCCGCCGGCCACCGGAGTCCAGCCGATCCGGGAGCACGAGGTCGCCAACCTCGCGCTCGACCTTCTCGGCTATCCCTCCGTCCCGGGCTCGGTGTTCAACCTGGCCCAGGACCTGAACGTCAGCTGACACTCACCGACGGGCGGGCAGCGGGTCGGGCACCAGCGGGTGCCCGACCCGGTCGCCCGGGGTGTTGCTCGGTCAGCCGTGGCCCGGGATCTCGTTCCACGGGCCGCCGTCGGCGCGAGGCTCCTTGGGCAGCCCGAGGATCTGCTCGCCGACGATGCCCTTCTGCACCTGGCTCGTCCCGGCATAGATGGTCCCGGCCCGGGCGTTGAAGAACACGCCGGTCCAGTTGGCGCTGTCGTTGGGCGATCCCGGCGCGTCGGTGCCGAACACCTGCTGGGGAGCCTGGCCCGTCGGGACGAGGGCGTCGGCGCCGAGGATGTCGATCGCCAGCTCGGTGATCTCCTGGTGGTAGTGGCTCCAGAAGAGCTTGCCGATCGACGCATCGGCGCCCGGCTGGTGTCCGTGGAGGAACGAGGTCAGCGCCTTGTAGGACAAGAACCGCATGATCTCGACCTTGGTGTGGGCCCGCATCAGCCGCTGACGGATGTTGGGGTCGTCGGCGACGCCGCGCTCCTTGGCCAGCGCGACCACCTTGTCGAGCTCACCCCGGAACGAGAGGGCCTGGACCGCCGCGCCGGCGCCCCGCTCGTTGCCGAGCAGCGCCATCGCCACGGCCCAGCCTCCGTTGACCTCGCCGAGGACGTTCTCCTGGGGCAGCGAGCGTCGCTGAAGAAGACCTCGTTGAACTCGCTGTCGCCCGACATCATCTTGATCGGGCGGACCTCGACACCCGGCTGGCGCATGTCCACGAGCAAGAACGTGATGCCGCGGTGCTTCATCGCCGTCGGCTCGGTGCGGGCGAGCACGAAGATGTGGTCGGCCAGATGACCGGCCGAGGTCCAGATCTTCTGGCCGTTGATGACCCATTCGTCGCCATCGAGCACGGCCCGGCAACCCAGGTTGCCGAGATCGCTTCCGGCGGCTGGTTCGCTGTAGCCCTGGCACCAGCGGTCCTCACCGCTCAAGATCCGCGGGAGGTAGTGGCGCTTCTGCTCCTCGGTCCCCCACTTGAGCATGGTGTTGCCGAGCATGGTGATGCCGAACCCGTCGTTGGGGCCACCGGTCGGCACACCGAGTTTGGCGAACTCCTCGGCGACGACGACGCTCCTCGAGGGGGTGAGCCCGGCGCCGCCCACTCCTTGGGCCAGCTGAGCGCGAGGTAGCCGTTCTCGAAGAGCACGTGGCGCCACTTCTCGATGAACGCGCGGCCTCTTCGTGCGGGAGCGTCCGATGCCCTGCCAGTCGGCGGGCAGGTTCTGTTCGAGGAAGGCGCGAACCTTGGCGCGGAACTCGTCGGCCTCGGGCGGATAGGTCAGGTCCATGGTCTGGAGGCTACGACGATTGATCGACCGGGCTCGTGCCGGAGCGCCAGGTCGCTGCGAGCACGAACCGCTCGGAGGGAGGCGGCGCGGGGAACGCGATGCCGTACTCTCCCCGGGGTGACCTGGCGCCCCCGCACCATCGCCTACGGCGACGCGCCCAGCCAGCGAGTCGAGGTGTGGGCGCCCCGACGAGCGCATCACCCGCCGGTCGCGCTGGTCCACGGAGGGTTCTGGCGTCTCCCCCACTCGCGCCGGACGACCTGGCTCCTCGCGATCGACCTCGTCCGACGGGGGCACCCCGTCGCGAACCTGGGCTATCGCCGCGTCGGTGAGGGCGGCGGCTTCGCGGAGACGACGAACGACGTCGCGCTGGCACTCGAGACCGCGAGCGCGGCCGAGGGGTTCGCCGGGCAGCCGCTGACGCTCATCGGGCACTCGGCGGGGGCCACGCTCGCCCTGTGGCTGGCGTCGCGAGCAACGGGTACCAAGCCCGCCGGGACGGCGTCGCCCGGAAGCGCGGTGTCGATCGCCGGGGTGGTGTCGATCGCTGGGGTGGTGTCGCTCGGCGGGCTGTTGGACCTCGACGACGCCGTTGCCCGCGACCTCGGAACGGGGGCCGTCGATGCATTCGTCAGCCCGGAGCAGCGGCCCTCGCTGTCCCCGATCGAGCTCCCGTGCCCCGTTCCCGTCCTGGTCGTGCACAGCCGGGACGAGACCGTCGTCCCGTTCGATCAGGCGGAACGGTATTGCGAACGACATCCGGCCCAGGCCGAGCTGGTGGCCGTCACGGGGTCCCACCGAGCGATGCTGGTCCCCCGGGGCCCCGGGTGGCGAAGAGCCTGTTCGTTCGTCGACGGCGAGGTTCACCCGCCGTCCTCTTGAATCGGGGGCGATCTCGCCGATCAGTCGAGCCATGGGATCCACCGGCGCCTCGCCCCAGTGGCGCGGATGGCAGGCCGGACAAGCGGGCGCCTCGGTCGTGAGCGACCGACTCGCCGGCGGGGCCCCGGTGAAGAACCGCATGTTCCCCAAGGTCCGCTCCTGGTTCGCCCTCGGCGCACCGTTGGAGCTGCTCAGCCCGCTCTCGGTGGCCCGGGTCCTGGCGTTGCTCGCGCTGCCGGGGATCCTCGTCAGCTGGCTCGGGGCAGCGAACGTCCGATCGGTTCCGATGATCGGCGCGCTCGTCCTCGGCGTCGCCGCGACCGTCGTCCTGATCCGGCTCAAGGCGCTCAGCCGCACGCAGTGTCACGCCTACGCGGTCGTGGCGCTGGTGCAGATCGTGGCGGTCATCGTCGGGACCGAGGGCGGACCGGGGTCGGCCGGGCCGGTGACGTTCGGCGTCCTCGTCGGCGTCTTCCTGGCCATCTTCCTCGGGCTCCGGGAGCTGATCGCCCACGAGCTGTTGCTCGGCGCTGCGGTGGCTGCGTCACTGGCCCTCGACAACGCAGCACACGTCGCCATCCCGACCGGTCTGGCCATCGGCGTCCTGTCGATGCTCGTCGCGGCGACCGTCGCCCTGTTGACCTTCTCGGCCAGGAACCGGTCGACGGTCGATCCGGGACACCGGGCTGCCCAACACCTTCAAGTTCGCCGAGCGGCTGGGGCGGGACGGACACGAATCCTTGGCGATCGCCGCCATCGTGCTCCGAGGTCTCGACGAGGCTCGCGAAGCGCTCGGGTATCAGGTCGGTGCGGAGCTCCTCCGCCGCGCGGTGGAGGACCTCGGCCAGGTGATGCACGCCGACGCACTGATCGCCAGGACCGACGGTGACGAACTGGTGGTCGCCCAGCCGATCGACCCGTCGCTCGACGTGGATGCGGTCGCCTCGGCGCTGGCGGCGGAACTGATCGACGGCATCGGGGCCGGGCGCTACGTCGTGTCCGGCATCGAGGTCTCGTTGCGAGCGCATGTCGGTCTGGCGATCGCACCGGACGACGCCGTCGAGATCACCGAGCTCCTGCGCCTCGCGTCGTTGAGTGCTCGCCAGGCCATCGATGCCGGCGTCCGTTCGGCCCGTTGGGACGGCAAGAGCCCGGCGTTGACGGCCAAGGACCTCGCCGTGCTGTCCGATCTCCGGCTCGCTCCGGAACGCGGCGAGATGTGGGTGGCCTACCAGCCCCAGATCTCCCCGCTCACCCGGCGGCCGGTCTCGGTCGAGGCCCTGCTCCGTTGGACCAGCCCGGTCCACGGGTTCGTGCCGCCGGGAGTGTTCATCCCGCTCGCCGAGCGGACGGGTCTCATCGATCGGCTCACCACGTGGGTGTTCGACGAAGCCCTCGACGCCCAGGCCCGTTGGCGGGCTCGAGGCGTCGATCTCCCGGTGTCGATCAACCTGTCGCCGTTGTCGCTGTTCGATCCGGCGATCGCCTCGACGATCCTGTTCGCACTGAGCGAACGCAACCTCCCACCCGAGGCGCTCTCGGTGGAGGTGACCGAGTCGGCCGCGCTCGAGGTGGTCCAGGCCGTCGACCGGCTCCGCCCGTTGCGCGACGCCGGGATCCGGATCTCGATCGACGACTTCGGGACCGGGTACACCTCGCTCTCGGTCCTCCCCCACCTCCCGCTGTCGGAGCTGAAGGTGGACCAGAAGTTCGTCCGAGCGTCGCTGACCTCACCGGCCGACGACGCCATCGTGCGGTCGGTGTTGGACCTCGCCCATCGACTCGGGCTCGAAGCCGTCGCCGAGGGCGTCGAGGACGAGGAACTCGCCCGGCGCATGTCCGAGATCGGGTTCGACCTCCTGCAGGGCTACTTCTTCGCCAAACCCTTGGCCGAAGCGGACCTCCTGGACTACGCCGCCCAGTTCTCGTCGAACACGACGAACCAACCGGGCTGACCCGGCTACCGACGGACCTCGACGCGACAGCCGATCAGGTCGGGGCGTCGGCGAGCACGTTCGAGGCCTCCATGGCCGCGATCGCGGCGTCGTCGTAGCCGAGTTCGCGCAGCACCTCGCCGTTGTGCTGACCGAGGGTCGGTGCGACGAGATGCGGTTCTTCGGGCTGGGCCGAGAGCCGGATCGGGTTGCCCGGGATGTGCACCTCGCCGAGGATCGGATCGTCCACGAGACGGACCATGTTGCGCGCCGTGAAGTACGGATGGCCGATCGCGTCCTGCGGGGCGAGCACCGGGGCGCACGGGACTCGTTCGGCTTCGAGCGCTTCCAACGCGTCCTCGGTGGTTCGCGCCGTGGTCCACTCCTCGATGAGCGCGTTCAGCTCGTCCCGGTTCTGCTTGCGACCTGCGAGCCCGGAGAACTTGGGGTCGTCGATCAGGTCCGGCCGGCCGATGCCCCGACAGAACCCCACCCATTGGTCCTGCATCACGTGGAGCGCCAGGTTGCCGTCGGCGGTCGCGTACACCCCTTGCGGGGTGTTGAGCATCGATCGCGATCCCATCCGCTTCGCGCTCCAGCGGCCGCCCGAGAGCGACGAGCCCTGCACTGACATCTCGTGGGTGTGGAACAACGAGTCGACCATCGAGATGTCGACGTGCTGGCCGTCGCCGGTGCGCTCGCGGTGGAACAGGGCCAGCCCGATTCCGGCCACCGCGTGGACGCCGGACATCACGTCCGCGTACGACTGGCCGACCGGGGTCGGGGTGCCGTCGGCGGGGCCGGTCAGATGGAGCAGCCCGCTGTAGGCCTGGGCGATGAGATCGAAGGCCGTCTTGTGACTCATCGGCGTGGGCGCCTTGGGCCCGGTCTCCTCGCCGGAACCCTTTCCGAACCCGGAGATCGAGGCGACGATCAGCCGAGGATGCAGGGCGTGGAGCGTCTTCCAGTCGAGCCCGCGCCGTTCCATCACGCCCGGGCCGTAGTTCTCGACGAGGATGTCCGCCCGAGCGATGAGCGCGTCCAGCACTTCTCGACCGGCCGGGTCGTCGAAGTCGATGCACACGCTGCGCTTGCCGCGGTTCTGCTGGACGAAGTACCCGGAGCGGCCGTCCTTCATCATCGGCAGGGTTCGCGACGGATCGCCGTAGGGGGCCCGCTCGATCTTGATCACCTCGGCGCCCTGCTCGGCGAGGAGCCGGGTGACCGTGGGGCCCGACAGGTACTGGGTCATGTCGACGACGCGAACGCCGTGAAGGATCTGCTCTGCGGCCATCGTGCGACCGTACCGGCGATGGACGCCAGGGCTCGAACGGGCCGCCCGCTCAGCGGCGGACGCGGAGGAGGACCTCTTGGGCGACGCTCGCGACGTGGACGCCGTTCTGGTCGAAGACCTCACCCGACATGAGGCCGCGTCCGCCGATGTGTCCCTTGGAGCGGAAGTCGTAGAGGTGCCACTCGGTCGGATCGATGGGGCGGTGAAACCAGATCGCGTGGTCGAGGCTCGCCCCCATGAAGGCGTCGCGGTCGGTGTCGTCATCCGCGATCGGATGCCCGTTGCGCGCCGCTTCGAACTGGATGGTGTCCGAGGTGAACGCCAGGCCGCACTCGGCGACACCAGGCTCGTCGGGGAGCGGATCGAGCAGCCGCACCCAACCGGTCCCTCGGCCGGTCCCGGGCGGATACCACATGCTGCTGCGGTCGAGGATGAAGCCCCATCCGGTGCGGTCCATCCGTCCGCCCGGGACGTCCGGAGGTGTGATCGGCATGGCCTCCGGCTCGTCCTCGCGCACGTGGTAGGACGTTGAGGCTGAGGATCTGCCGCCGGCCTGGCGGGCGACCACACGCCGGTGCAGAACGAGCGGCCGTTGCGATCCGGTCGACCTCGAACCGGATCGGCTCGGCATCGGTCCCGCCCTGATGAAGTAGGAATGCATCGAATGGATCCGGAACTCGGGATCGACGGTGTGGAGCGCAGCGCGAAGCCCCTGGGCGATGACCTGCCCGCCGAACAGCCGGGTTCCCCACGGATAGGAGACCGGCGGCCCCACCCAGGCGTCGGTGCCGTGCGGGGTCAGTTCGAGAACGGTGGCGAGGTCGGGAAGGGACACGCGGTGATGATCGCGGCTGCGGCATCGCGGCACCACATCGGTGGTGTTCGGCGGGCCGAGTGGTGCCGAGTCGGTCGTTGCGTTGGCCCGACGCTGGTGCCAGGGCGCCTCCGTTCTCGGGGCCGCTGCGGATGCGCGAGCATCGGCACCGACCGATGGCCCGATGGCCCGACGAGCCGAACAGGGAGATCCGCATGACCACCGACGGCACCACACCGAGGGGGCTCTCGTTCCTCCGCACGCCGGACGAGCGCTTCGCCGACGTTCCCGACTTCGACCATCCACCGCACTACGTCGAGATCGACGGGCTCCGCATGGCGTACGTGGACGTCGGACCTCCGGACGGCCGGCCGATCCTGTTGCTCCACGGCGAACCCACGTGGAGCTACCTGTACCGCCGGATGATCCCGCCCCTCGTGGCGGCCGGCCATCGCTGCATCGCCCCGGACCTCATCGGGTTCGGCCGCTCCGACAAGCCCACCGAGCGGAGCGCGTACACGTATGCCGGTCACATCGGCTGGATGAAGTCGTTCCTCGACACCATCGAGCTGCCGCCCGCGACGCTGTTCGCCCAGGACTGGGGCGGGTTGATCGGGTTGCGGGTGGCCGCCGAGGAACCCCACCGCTTCGATCGCATCGCGATCGCCAACACAGGACTCCCGGTCGGCGAGTCCTTGGGCCCCGGATTCGCCGCGTGGAGCGAGGCCTCACAGGCGATGGCGTTCATGGATTGCGGTGCGCTCCTGCAACGAGCGACGACGGCTCGGGAGCTGACCGAGGCCGAGATGGACGCCTATCGAGCCCCGTTCCCGGACGAGTCCTACATGGCGGGCGCACGCCAGTTCCCGCTCCTCGTCCCGGTCACGCCGGAACACGCCTCGGTGGCGGAGAACCTGGCCGCATGGGAGGTGCTCGATCGTTGGGACAAGCCGTTCCTCACGTTGTGGTGTCCGGACGATCCGGTGCTCGGTGCGCTCCATCAGGAGTTCATCGAGCGGGTACCCGGGGCGGTCGGCCAGCCGCACCAGGAGTTCCGGCCGGGCGGCCACTTCGCGCAGGACGATCGCGGGGAGGATCTCGCCGCGGCCCTCGTCGACTGGCTGGGTTGACCAGCGCGCTCAGTCATCCCGGAGGATCGAGCGATACACCTCGACGTACCGCTCGACCATCGCCGCGACGTCGAACCGCTCGACGGTGATCGAGCGGATGAGGGAACGGTCGAGGTCGCCGACCACGTCGACGGCCCGCACCGCTCCCTCGACGTCGTCGACGAGCAGTCCGTTCACCCCGTGACGGATCAGCTCGGCCATCGAACCGCGCCGGTACGCGACCACCGGCGTCCCGCACGCCATCGCCTCGACCACGCTGTACCCGAACGGCTCGTCGAAGTCGATCAGGTGGAGCAGTGCGTGGGCCGAGCCGAGAACCTCGGCACGATCGGCGGCGCTGACGGGGCCCAGGTATCGCACGTTGCGGTCGTCGAGGTGCGGCTCGACCGCCTCGTGGAAGTACCGCTCGTCCTGGATGATCCCCGCGATGTCCAGGCGCCGACCGGACCGACGGGCGACCTCGATCGCGGCGCCGTGCCCTTGTCGGGATGGATCCGGCCGAAGAACAACAGATGATCTCGGGGTCGGGGTGGACGGCGAACGCCGCGGTGTCGATGCCGTGGTGGACGGTTGCCGCGCAGCCCAGGTTCGGGTGCCGATCCGCATCGCTGATCGCCACGTAATGGGTCGAGTCGTCGTAGCGCTCGTAGACCGGGACGATCCGAGGTGACGAGAAACCGTGAATGGTCGTGACCATCGGCGCGGTCCACCAGCCCGCTGTACGTCAGGGGCAAGAAGTCGAAGCCGTTGTGGATGATGTCGAAGTCGGCCGCCCGCTCGAAGACCGCGGCGATGTGCAGGCACTCGGCGACCTTCGGTTCGATCGCAGGGGTCCTCCGACCAGCCGGTGGCCGCGGTGCCGTGCAGTTCACCTGCCGTGCGGGAGTCGGCGGTGGCGAACAGGGTGACACGATGACCCGCGGCCACGAGGCCCTCGGTCAGCAACGACGCGAACTGCTCCCACGGCCCGTAGTGGCGCGGTGGAGTCCGCCAGGCGATCGGCGCCAACACGGCGATCCTGAGCGGCGGGCCGGAACCGGTGCCGCTGTCGTGAACGGGGATGCGGCCACCGTACCGGCACGGAATCCGGCTGCGGCCCCTACAGTGCATCCCACCCCCTTGGATTGGTGCGCCCGCTTGGGCTGGACGGCCATTGGCGCTGTCGCCCTCCGCAGGCTTGTCGCATCGACTGAGCCGTTCTAGGAGTTCTGTCGTGCGCACCGTCGCCCCCGTTCTGCCGATCCGCGAAGGGCGGCGCCGCGCCCGCTCGTTCGGGATCGTGTCCACCTTTCCTCCGACGTCGTGCGGCATCGCGACCTTTTCCGCGGCACTCGCCGCCGGGCTGATCGCCGATGGCGGGTCGGTCGACGTCGTGCGATGCGGAGTTCCGGTCGAGTCCGACGATGTCCTGGTGGTGGGCACGATCGGCGGCCCGTCCACGGCCGCGACGCGGGCTGCGATCGACTCGCTCAACGCCAACGACTGCGTGATCGTCCAGCACGAGTACGGGCTGTACGACGGACCGGACGGCGAGTCGATCATCGCCGTGCTCGACGCCATCGACGTGCCGACGGTGGTGGTGGCGCACACCGTGTTGAGCGAACCGACCACCCACCAACGCCAGGTGCTCCAACAGGTGTGTCGGGCGGCCGACGCAGTGGTCGTGATGACCGAGATGGCACGACGACGCCTGGTCGAGGGATTCGGCGTCGATCCACAGAAGGTGACCCTGATCCCCCACGGCGCTGCGACACCGTCGTCGCGCACGGCGCCACCGGTTCGGCAACCGGACCAACCGCCGCGCCTGCTGACCTGGGGACTGCTCGGTCCGGGGAAGGGGATCGAGTGGGCGATCGATGCCTTCGGGGAGTTGGCCGATCTTCGACCCAGCCCCGAGTACGTGATCGCCGGCGCGACGCATCCCAAGGTTCGCGAACGCCAGGGAGAGCTCGTACCGGGACATGTTGCGCCGACGGGCAGACGCGTCGGGCACCGGGGCTCGGGTCGTGTTCGACGACACCTATCGCGACCTGATCTCGCTCACCCGGCTGATTCGATCCGCCGATCTCGTGGTGCTTCCCTACGACTCGCGCGATCAGGTCACCTCCGGAGTCCTGTCGCTGTCGCCGCCGGACGCCCGGTGGTCTCCACGGCCTTCCCGCATGCGGTCGAGTTGCTGGCGAGCGGCGCCGGGATCATCGTCCCTCAACGCGATCCGGGTGCGCTCGCCGACGCGATTCGGTCGGTGCTCACCCAGCCCGATCTGGCCGCCTCCATGGCGGCCGAAGCCCGGCGGCTGTCGCCGGACCTGTCCTGGGCGGCCGTAGCGACAGTACGTGGACCTGACGAACCGTCTCGCGACGCCCACCGCGACCCCAAGCTGGGTCGCCGGATGAACCCGACCTGTCTCCCACGCCCTGTCGCTGAGCGACCGTGTCGGCATCTTCGAAGACGCCAAGTTCGCCACCCTTGCGACGCGAACACGGGTATTGCACCGACGACGTGGCTCGGCTCTCGATCGTGACCGTCCGCGGCCGGAGCCCCGCGCTTCCACGTCCGCGAACTGAGCCGGATCGCGTTCCGCTTCCTCTCCGAGTCGCAGAGTGCGACCGGCCGGACCCGCAACCGCCGGGACGCCGACGGGCAGTGGACCGACCGACACGGGACCGAGGACTGCTGGGGCCGGAGCCTGTGGGCGTTCGGCACCGCGGCGCGTCGCGCCCCCGAGACCTCGACACGCGCCCTCGGAATCCTCTGCTTCGAACGCGGCGCCGTCCAACGCTCGCCTCACGTCCGAGCGATGGTGTTCGCAGCGTTGGGAGCGGCCGAGGTCGCTGAACAGATCCACGGGCACCAGGCGGCCGAGGCGTTGTTGCTCGACGCCGTCGCCACGATCGGACCGATCGCCAAGAATTCGCTCTGGCCGTGGCCGCAACACCGCCTGTCCTACGCCAACGCAGCCATCCCCGAGGTGCTGATCGCGGCGGGACACCTCCTGCAGCGATCCCGCGTCCTGAGCGACGGGTTGAAGCTGCTTCGGTGGCTGCTCGACCGCGAGACCGTGGACGGTCATCTGTCGCCGACGCCGGTCGGTGGGGCCGGTCCGGACGACGCCGCCACGGGGCGCTTCGACCAGCAGCCGATCGAGGTCGCGGCCATGGCCGATGCCTGCGCTCGCGCCTACGCCGTGACCGGCGACGAGGAGTGGCGTCGCGGGCTCGAGCTGGCGATCAGCTGGTTCGAGGGGAACAACGACCTCGGTGCGGTCATGTGGGACGCGCAGACGCACGGCGGCTACGACGGGCTCACCGCGAGCGGGCCGAACCTGAATCAAGGGGCCGAGTCGACACTGGCGTTGATCTCGACGCTCCAACACGCCCACCGCCTGGACGGAAGCTCGGCCACGCGACCGTTGGTCAGCGTGCCGGACTGAGGAGTCGGTCGAGCAGCCGGTCGAGCGCGATCGTCGCGACACCGGCACCCACGTCGGCGAAGCCGTACGGCAACACGAGATGGCCGGCGTGCAACATCGCGCCGCACGAGTACACGACATTCGGGACGTAGCCGTCGCGCTCGTCCTCGTTCGGGCTCAGCAGTGGTTCCTTCAGGTGCCCGATCACTTGCGTGGGATCTTCGAGATCCAGGAGCAGCGCACCGAGCGTGTAGCGCCGCAGCGGTCCGACGCCGTGGGTGATCACCAGCCAGCCGGCTTCGGTCTCGATCGGGGAGCCGCAGTTGCCGAGCTGCATCAGTTCCCACGGCCGCTCCGGCTCCTGGATCAACGCTGCGCTGCGCCACACGCGCACGTCGCTCGACGTCATCACGTAGTTGTTCACGTTGTCGTGCCGCCCGAGCGCGACGAACTTCCCGCCGATCCGACGAGGGAAGATCGCCATTCCCTTGTTGTGTGCGGCCTTGCCGGTGAGCGTGGCCACCCGGAACTCGGCGAAGTCCGTCGTCTCGAGCAACTGCGGCAGGATCTGATGACCGTCGAACGCGGTGTAGGTCCCGTAGTAGCGAACGCTCCCGTCGTCGTCGAGGAAACGGACGAAGCGAGCGTCCTCCATGCCGTGGCTCTCGGTCGGTCCGCTCGGGAACAGCACCCGTTCCGAGAGCGGCACGGAGGTGGGGAACGACGTGCGGTAGTTCGACGACGCCAGCCAGTGCAGCACCCGCGCCGTCTCGCCGGAGATGGAGCGTTCGATGCCGTCGTCGTCGAGCGCGGCGATCGCCCGTTCCAGTTCGGTGATCGTGAACCGGTCCTCCAGTCGCACGAGGATCTGGGCCTCGACGACGTTCAGCATGCCGAGATCATCGAGCTTGTTGGTGAAGAACGTCTTGTCGTAGGAGTGCGGGGTCCGGTCCCCCGTGCGGGCGAACGGGCTCGGTTCATCGAGCCGCACGGAGGCGTCCGCGTCGACGACGCCGGAGCGGAACTCGATCGACGAGATGTGGCCTTCTCCGATCGCTCGGAGGCTCATCACGAACCGCGCCGCTCCGTCGTCGAGTCCGGATTGATCCGGGGCGAGCACGATCGACGGATTGCCCAAGGCGGCCGCCTCGATCGAGTACTCGTGGGTGAAGTACGCCCCGATCAACCGCCGACGGTCCAGCGAGAAGTCTGCGTCGAGGAGATCGAGGTGGCCGAGACGTTCCGCCACCAGTTCGAAGTTCCGGTCGAGGACGCCCGCCAGATCACGGTGCCGACGTTCGAATCGGTCGATCGCTCGGGCGAGCGTGATCGCCACCTCCGACTCGGCCATGTCGATGATGCGCCGCAGCACCACCTGCATCCGCGAGGTGCCATCGGGATAGATCTCCTCGCGCGGCAGGAACGGCTTGGTGATGACGCGTCGAGCGTCCGGAACCAGGCGCACGCCAGTCGACCGTTGCATCCGGAGCGCATCCATGGGAACCCCCGGTTCACGATGATCGTGCGAGCCGTCGGAGATGACGGCGTGGGCCACCGTACCGTCACCGGGTTCGCAGCGTCGGGCGGGCTGCTGACTTCCGATCCGCGATAGGGTGACGGTCTTGGGATGAGTCGCCTCGTTTGGGCAGGACGGCCAGTAGCGCTGTCGCCCCGTGCAGGCCCGACGCCTTGACCCGAGCCATCTGGTTCGAGGAGTCAACATGTCCGTCCATCTCTCGCCGACGCCGGCCGAAGGCCGCCCTTCGACGGTGGAGCTACCGACCCGCCAATGCGGTCGTTGCCGTCAGCTCTTCGCCATCGAGGCCGGCACCCATCCGATGGAGCTTCGCGAGTGGTGGGCGTGTCCGGCGTGTGCCGACAAGTTGCTCCCCAACCGACGATCCAACTCGATGGCCCGGGCGGTTCCCCACACATCGTCCCCCGACCCGACCGACTCGGCTCGAGGTGCCTCGTGATCCGCTTGCTCTGGAACAGCCTGCGGCTGGGTGACGAGGTGCTGGTCCACGTGGACGAGGACCGTGACGAACCATTGATCGCCGGCCGGGTGACGATGATCCAGACCGCGCGCGGCTCCAACGACGTCGCGATCCGTCTCTCCCCGCCCGACGGGCCCTCGACGGTCGTGCATCCGAAGCGGCTCGCTGTCCACCTCGGTGAGCTCGACCCGACCGAGGACTGTTGGCGGTGCGCGACCCGCGCCATCGCCCAGGCCAAGAACTCCCCCCGTCTGTCGCCGCTCCCTGCGGCGAACTGATCCGTCAGGATCCGTCGGATCCGGCTCCGAGAGGAACCACCATGCCCGACAAGGCACCCCAGCGGCCCGCAGCCAAGAAGGCCGGCAAGACGCTCAAAGAGAAGCGCAGCGCCAAGAAGGACAAGAAGGACACCAAGCGCACGATCACGCCCTGACCGGGCACCGCCGTACGGCGTCGGTCAGATCGAGACCACGCCGCGCACGAGCGATCGGCTGGAGTGGGCGGGGTCGCCGTCGTAGGGCTCGCTCGACACGTCGATGATCGGATACTCCGAGATCGAGAGTCCCGCCGGCAGCGGGTACTCGGCGCCGTCGCGCGCCGTTCCGAGCGACACCATCCCGCTCACCTCGGTGTCGATCAGCCAGAGCTCGAGGTACTCACCGCTGCGGGCTGTCACCCGGTCGAGGTGGAGGTGGAGCACCTGGTGACCGCCTTCCTCGACGAGTTCCGCGGTTCCGCTGGCGGTCGGCTCCGGCGTCTCGAGTCCGGCGGTGGTCAGCTCGACGAGTGCGAGCTGACGTTCGGGGTCGGCACCGAGTCGTCGAGCGGCGACGAATCCGACGAGGGCGAGTGCCGCCACCGCGGCCACCGCGGTGAACCGGACGACTCCGCGCCGAGACATCGCCCGCACGGCCGACTGCGCTCGGCTCGTCGGTTCGGAACGAGGTGTTTGCGACGTCGGTGGCGCTTGCCGCGCCGCGACGTGAGCCGCGTTCTCGGTGGCTTCGACCTGGGCCTGGGTCTGGGTCTGGGTCTCGGCTTCGATCGCCGCCCAGAGTCCGGGAGGAGGCGCGACGAGTTCGAAGTCCTCGGGGGTGAGCGATCGGTACAGCTCGGCCACGGCGAGATCGTCCGGGGAGAGATCAGCGAACTCGGTCATCGCCGCCCTCCATCTGCGCTCGGAGCCGGGAGAGGGCGCGGCGGATGTCGCTCTTGACCGTGCCGAGCGGGACGGACGTGCGCGCCGCGATCTGCTCGTGGGTCAGGTCCTCGACGAACGCGAGGTGCAACATCTGGCGGGCGCGAGGGGCGAGATGTTCGAGCGCCCCGGCGAGCACCATGCGGTCCCCGATCCCGTCGACCGGGTCGGGTGCCGCTTCGATCGGACCGTCGGTGGCCACGACGGGATCGGTGTCCACCACGTGGACCCGTCGGCGACGCAACACGTCGAACACCTTGTTCTTGGCGATGCCCATCAACCACGCTCCGAGCGCGCCCCGGTGCGGATCGAACCGATCGCGGGCACGCCACGCGGCGACGAAGACCTCCTGGGTGACGTCGGCTGCGGCATCGGCCCCCACGGTACGCCGACAGAACGAGTGCACCAGGGGACCGTGGCGCTCGTAGACGAGCCGCAGCGCGTCACCATCGCCGGCGACGAAGCGCTCGGCAAGGTCGTCGGATTCGGCGGGCACGGCGATCACGCGTCGAGACGTCCAATCAGGCGGTCGGCGAACGGTCTGCGCAGTCATGCAATCAGTTCTTCGGATGCAGTGCGTGGCCCAGATGCACGAACCGCGAACATTTAGTGCGAAAAGTTTCCCGAACGCGCATCCAGCGGGGCTGCCGGCGGCGAAGTACCAACCGACGACCGCGTCACGAAAGGACCCCATCATGACCACGACTCGTTCCCGCCTCGCCGCCGCGGTGTTGAGCGTCGGCGCACTCGGAACATTCGTTGCGGTATCCGGTGTGCCCGGAGCCGGCGCGCAGGAAGCTGCCCGCATCCATCTCATCCATGGCATTCCGGACACTCCCGTCGACGTCGACGCCGGCGGGGAGGAAGTGTTCGCCAACTTCGCGTTCGGCGAGACCAAGGACCTCTCGGCGCTGGCCGGCCAGACGCTGGCCGGCCTCCAGATCAAGGTGGCCGGGACCGAAGACGTCGCCATCGACGCCGGCGACGTGGCGCTGCCGGCATCGGGCAACTACACGGTCATCGCCCACCTCGACGCAGCCGGCGCACCGGCCCTGGCCGTGTTCGAGAACGACACCTCGCCGATCGCGGCTGGTGAAGGTCGGCTCGTCGTCCGGCACGCAGCGGCCGCACCGGCGGTCGACGTCCGGGCGAACGGACAGGTCGCGTTCGCCGGCGTGACGAACGGGGCCGAGGCCTCGGCCGACCTCCCGGTCGGGACGATCAGTGCCGACGTCGTGCCCGCCGGAGCGACCGAACCGGTCGTGATCGGCCCGGCCGACCTGGCGATCACCGACGGCACGTCCCTCGTGGTGTACGCCGTTGGTTCGCTCGACGCCGGATCGCTCACCGTGTTGACCGAGACCATCGAGGGCCTCGGCACCGAGCCGGCCCGCGTCAACACCGGCAACAGCCCGATCGACGAGGACACCATGCCGCTGTGGCCGTTGGCTGCGGCCGGGATCCTGGGTTTGGCGGCGGTCTCGACCGGCGCGTTGCGCCGGCGCACGACTGCGTGATCCGGCGGTTCCGAATCGGGGTGGTCGGGGTCGGCGCGACCCTGGCCGCCCTCGGAGCCTGTGCCACCGAACCCGCTGGCGACGATGCGACCGCGTCGTCGCCAGCGGTCGTGGCCCCGGCCGCCTCCGATGCCGCCGCCGAGCCAGCCATCGATGCGCAGTCGGTCCCGACGACCGATCTCGCCGGTGTCGAGGCTGCGAGCGGCTCGGACAGCTCGGACAGCTCGGATCGGGCGTCCTTCGCGGACGCGATCATCGATGTCGGTTCGGCCCGCTACGACCCCGACCAGCACCGGGCCCGACCCGCACCGATCGGGATCTCCATCCCGTCGCTCGGCGTCGAGGACGCTCCGGTGGAGCCGGTCGGCGTGGACGAGGTCGGGTTCCTCGACGTGCCCGACCCGAAGTTGGTCGGCTGGTACCGATCGAGTGCCACGCCGGGATCGCCCGGCGCCGCGGTGTTGGCGAGCCACGTCAACTACGACCGGGTCCCGGGCGTCTTCCGGTACTTGAGGGACCTCGACGTCGGCGCCGAGATCACGGTGATGCTCGACTCGGCGACGTCCCAGCGCTTCGTGGTCACCGAGGTCGCGCTGTTCGACAAGGACGAGTTGCCGCGCGAGCGGATCTGGACGACCAGCGGTGATCCGTCGTTGGTGCTCATCACGTGTGGCGGCCGATACGACGCCGAGGCTCGCAGCTACGAGGACAACGTCGTCGCCTTCGCCGAGCCGCTCTGAGCCGGAACCGGGTCCGACCCCCAAGGAACGCATCGAGCGCCCGATCAGGGCCAGCTGTCGGTTTGGTGTGACACGATCCAGGTACTCACTGCCTTGATCAGTTGGTGACCGAGATTCGACACGACCTTCACGACGCGACGGCCGACGCGTTCGCCGAGTTCTACGCCCGGACCGAGCCACAGCTTCGGCGGGCGCTCGTCGCAGCGCTCGGTCCGTCAGCAGGGAGTGAAGCGGCCGCCCAGGCCATGGCGTACGGCTATGAGCATTGGCAACGGGTCGGTGCCCTGGACAACCCGGCCGGCTATCTGTACCGGGTGGGCCGCAACGCCGCGAGGAATCGCCGCCGCCCGCTTCCCCTCGTGCTTCCGGATCAGGCTGCCGAACCGGGATTCGAGCCCGGTCTTCCAGTGGCGTTGAACCGCCTGTCGGAGCAGCAACGCCAGGCGGTGCTGCTCGTGAACGCGTGGGGCACGACGCTCTCGGAAGCGGCGGCCATCCTCGGCGTCTCGGTCTCCACCCTTCGCAATCACCTCAACCGCGGCATGGACCGTCTGCGCCGCGAGCTCGGAGCGCACGATGTCTGACCTGATGGAGCAGCTGGTTCGGTACGGCGAGGAGCTCGATCGGGCGTCCGTTCCGGTCGACCTCGGCGCGTTGGACTCGACCGGTGCGTCCCGATTCTCACGACGCAACGCCCTGGCGTGGTCGGCGGCGGCGATGGTCGCGACCGGAGTCGTCGGCACTGGGCTGATCATTCGTTCGCGAGGCGACGGCCGGTCGATCGACGGTTCGGCGGCGGGCCCGAATGCGGGTGACGGCTCGACGAAGGACGGCGCGACGAGCGCCGCCGACGGTGAGCCCGGGTCATGGTCACTTCGGGTCGGTGCGCTACCGATCGCCGCATCGACCCGAGCGGTGGTGACGACTGGGAGCGGCGAATCGGAGGAGATGCGCCCGGTCACGGTTCTCGGTGACCCACTTCCCGAGTACGACGGAGCGGCGGCCGATGGCGGCGCAGTCGGCGTCGAGGCGCCCCGGGTGGACGGGCAGACCTTCGACGGTGTCGAGCTCACGTTGCCGATCTCGGGCACTCCGACGTTGATCGCCGTCATGGCGCATTGGTGCCCGCATTGCCAACGCGAGGCCCCGTTGCTCGCTGAGTGGGCGAGGTCCGGAACGATTCCGGCGGGCGTCGAGATCGCCGCGGTCTCGACGGCATATCGGCCCGGATTGGTCGGCTCGATCGCAGCCGAGGCGGTGCAGGAACCCTCGCAATGGCTCGCCGACGCTGCGGTCCCGTTCGCCGTGCTCGCCGACGACGAGTCCGCTTCGGCTGCACAGGCGCTGGGCGTCAATGGGTTCCCGACGTTCGTGATGATCGACGGGGCCGGCAACCTCGCCTGGCGGACGAGTGGCGAGATCTCGATCGACGACCTCTCGGCCCGAGTCCGCCAGACGCTGGACGAGGTGGGTGTTCCGGTCGAGTCGGTCGACGTCACCGACCTGGCGACCGCCGGCACGGGGATGTTGGCGCTCGGTGTCTCGTCGGTCGAGGAGCAGACCTCGAAGCCGCTGGTGTGGTCGTCCCCCGACGGGGTGACCTGGCGGCCGGTGCCGATCGTGTTCGAGTCGGACTGGGCGGTGCCGGTCGCCGCGTTCGCGGCGTCGGACGGAACCGACTACGTGTTCGGGCACCAGTCATTCGACGGGGTTGTCGTGCCAGTGGTCTGGGCGCGAGCGGGATCGGCCGACGCCTTCACGACGAAGTACGTAGGGGGCTCGGCGGCACGCGCAATCGGAATCGCGTCGACGGCGACCACTGATCTGCTCATCGCCGTCCGCGACGATGGGTCACCGCTCGTGCTCGAGGTGTCGGACGCCGGCATCACGCCGATCACATCGTCCGCGCCCGGCGATCGCGTGTCCGACTGGAGGACTCCGGCATCCCTCGGAGGGGTCGTCGTCGCTGCGGTGTCGATCGCAGGGTCCACTCGGATCGCCCGTTCCGAGGACGACGGTCGCACGTGGACCTACGAGGAGCTGTCCGGGCAGTCCACTGCGGTGCACACGATCCTCGCGACGCCGACATCGCTGATCGCGATCGGAACGGTCGGTCGCTCGGTCGTCGAGGTCGACGGAACCGAGGTGAACCTCGGTGCGGCACTAGCGGTCTGGTCGAGTGCGGCCGGCAGGATCTGGACCGAGCAGACCTTCGACGGCACGCAGGGTCGGGGATACGTCGTCGCCGCCACGACCTGGGGACCATCGGGCGTCGTCGCGTTGGTCCACGCCGCGACCGACGGCGGGTGGCGGATGCTCGAACTCCAGGGCTCTGACCAGGGCGAGTGGACCATTCGCGGTGTCGAGGTCGACGGGCAGCCGCGGGGCGATGGTGGCGAGCGACGGCGGCTACATCGCGGTCGGACAGCGGGCGCCGCTGCGCTGGCCACCGGTCGCACCGGCGCCGACTATCGAGGTCGGAGTGTGGACCTGCCCCAACGGCTGACCCGGCGACAGCGGGATCGTGCAACGCCGCCGAATCGACCGCCGGATCGGAAGCGCCGCCGAAGGTTCAGACGACGTCGGCGAAGGAGTTGAAGGGAAGCCGCCGCAAGGGCGCGTCAGGAGACCGACCGCGATCAGGTTGATGAGGTCACTCGAGAGCTCGTTCCCGCCGGCGCTCAGCTCCGCAGGTCGCGCACCTGATCGAACGCACCAGCGGCGGCAGCGCTCTCCAGTTGTTCCCACAGGCCGATCTGAGCGGTGGCCGCCGCAGTGATCGTCGGGAAGAACAAGCGGAGCGCGGTCCACTTGGCCAAGGCGAGCAGGTCCGGGGGCTCGTATCGCAGCTCGCTGCCCGGCGTGTTCGTGGCGATCTGGAGCTGCATCCGGAACGAGTTGTCCAGACGTTTGACCGCGCGGGGCGTGAGGCGCAGCGCGGCGAGGACTTGGAGTTCGGCGCGGCGCACCTCGTCGGCACTCGATGACAGCAGTTCGGAGCGCCGGATCCGGACCGCAGCGCGAAGCGCCGCGAGGTCGGAGCGGTCGACGTCGCCCGTTCCGAGTCCGTGGTCGTTTCGCACGATGGTGATACCAGCGGCCTCGTCCGTCGGCAGATGACGGAGCTCCTGGAGGAACCGCCACAACCGGTCGGGGTCGACTCCGTCGACGGGCGCCGCCCCGATCAACCGCTCCGTGGGAAGGCGGCGTGTCGCTTCGAGCGACACCTGGAGTTGAAAGATCTTCTCGACGAACTGCCGGCCGAGCAGCCCCGAACGCTCGGGGTTCACCTGGACGAGCGCGTCGCGAACGGGCGCCAGATCGTTCTCGACGACACTCACGACCAGATCCATGTCGACACCCAGGACGAACACCACGGGGTCGCCGATCCCCCGGCCGAACACCTCGGCGACGCACACCAGCGCCTCACGAATGACGCTCGCCGGGCACCGGTCGAGGTCGTCGAGGAACACCACCAGGGCGTCCCCTCGATCGGTGAGCGTCGAGATGAGGCAGTCGATGTCGTGCTCCGCCCGGTCGGTCGGCCCCGACTCGCTCGCCGAGCGACCGAAGACGCCGGCGACCCGGCGAAACGGATCGCCCAGTTCGCGCAGGATCGTGCCCGCACCCACGATTCCGGTGACGGCCGCCCCGATCCCTGTCGCGGTCTCCCACATGCTTCCCGTCCCGCTCCGAATCGTCGCGACGGCGATCCAGACCACGGCCACGAGCACCAACCCGATCGAGCTCACGATCTTCGGCCAACCGAGCCGTCGACGGGCAAGGCGGACGCGGAAACCCAATCGACCCCGCAGACCGTCCTGGTGGGCCAGTCCATCGCGAAAGATGGAGCGGGCGATCCCGGCCCACAAGGCGTCTCGGCCCTGGAAGCGCCAGGCGTCGAACCAGACGGGGATCCAGGTGCGGTCGGCCCCCGACGGAGCAGACAGCCGACGTTCGAGCTGCAGCATCGCCGACGACTTCCCCGCGCCCCATCGCCCGGTCAGCGCGACCGAGAGGGGCAGTGCGGTGCCCGGATCGTTGAGGACGCGAGCAAGGCCTTCGACGATCGGCGCGACGTCGAGAAGATCGATCGGGCTGGGGCGATCGGCGAGAAGTGTCGACAGCGACGGTTGATGCTCGGTCGGGGGCTCTGGACGACTCGACGGGTGGCGCCGAACGGCCCGAACGATCGCCACGCTGGCGCGACGAATCCAACGCGCGAGGTTGCCGAGGAAGCAGAACGCAGCGATGAACGGCAGGGCGAGCAGCGCCCAATCCGCCGGCCCTGCGACCACCGGATCGAGACGAGGTGGCCGGGGCGCGGTGACCGACTTGCACGCGCCGCCGGTGACGGTGATCGACGGATCCGTACCAACGGATGCTCGAGCGGAGGCGGGTGGCCCGGGCGGCATGGGCGGGGGCGATGCAGACGCTGCGGCCGGTCCGGACGGCGCAGCTGGTCCAGCTGGTGCGACTGGCGCGGCTCCAGGGATCGCATCGGCAGGGGGCGGCGGGATGGTCGGATCGGGCGACGATGCCGGCATGGAGCCCAGCGGCGGCGGCATCCATGCCGGGGTCGCCGGTTCCGGCGCTGGCTCCGGGGTGAACGGCCGGCTCTCGATGATCAACATCTGGGTCGCCGATTCCGACCGTCGCACCTGAAGCTCGATGAGTGCAGCGCCGAGCTCGCCGGCCGTCGGTCGAGCGCTGGAAGCGGGATCGGCGCAGGCAGCAGCACGGCCCGCAATCCGGGGTCGACCCGCTCCGACAGTTCCTCCCGCGCCGACCGGCGAGCGAGGATTCGCTCCAGCGGCTCGCCCGGCGTCCAGGCTTCGTGCCCCGCCGCGCTCGCGATGGTGAGGGCCAGTGAGAACACATCGCTCGCCGGCGACATCGGGGCGTCGCCGTTGATGATCTCCGGCGCAACGTAGCCCGGGCTGAAGGCGACCTGGGACGTGATCGCAGCGTCGATCTGAAGCGCGACGCCGAAGTCGGTGAGCACCGGCTCGTGATACGACGTGAACAGAACGTTGTGGGGCTTGATGTCGCCGTGGATGATGCCGCCGCCGTGAACGGTCTCGATGGCGCCGCACAGCTTGACGCCGACGCGGAGCACTTCTTTGACCTCGAGGGCTCGGCGGGCGGCGACGAGATCGTTCAGCGAGCCCTCCGGGTAGTAGGGCATCACGAGGAAGGCGTGGCCGTCCGCGGTGACGCCAGACCAGAACACCGGGGCGATGTTGGGGTGCCCGGTGAGGTTCCCCATCAGCTGCACCTCACGGAGGAACCGATCCGTCTGGTCGCGGTCCGAGCTCGTGAGGACCTTCACCGCGACGACACGATCGAGGGACGGCTCGTAGGCCGAATACACCGTCGCAAAGCCGCCTTGCCCGACGAGGGTGAGGCGATCAAGGCCTTCGATCGCGATCAGGCCGCGGCGAAGGGCCACTTCACCGACACCGGCCAACTCGTGTACGAGATGTACGAACTGCGCTGAAGCCGCTGGATCTCCGGAGCGGGGCGTGGCCCGGTGTGTCAGCTCTCGGCTTCCATCTGGTCCATGTAGCCGGCGGCGACCATGGCGGCGACCTGGTCGAGGAGCTCGTCGGGTGTGCGGCGCATCTCCCCCATGGTCAACTCGAAGCCCTGGGCGACGATGATCTCGCGCTCGCGGGCGGCGAGGGCGTCGAGCATCGTTTCGGCGGCGACGTCGGGCGCGATGCCGTTGTCGATGACGGCGTCGCTCCGGCCCCGCTTCGACCCGTCGGAGGTCAAGGCGTTGGTGCTGACCGCAGTGGCGACCGAGCCCGGGTAGATCACGTGGACCGTCACCCCCGTCTGGGACAGCTCGGCGCGCAGGGCGTCGGCGTAGCCGACGAGGCCGAACTTTGCCGCGCTGTATGCGGTGCGCATGGGGACGCCGACCTTGCCGGCGATCGACGAGATGAACACGAGTTGCCCGCTGCCTCGGCCGGTCACGTGGGGCAGCAGCGCCTGCGTCGCCGCGATCTGCGACATCAAGTCGATCTCGATCAGCTCGCGGTACACCTTCATCTCGGTGTTGACGGCCCGGCTCCGCTGCGAGACGCCGGCATTCGCCACGAACCCGTCGATGCCGCCGGACCACTCGATGGCCCGGTCGGTCGCATCGAGCATGGCCGCTTCGTCGCGGACGTCGAAGGGAAGCGTCAGGGTCTCGGTGGCGACCGTCGCTGCGACCTCGGCGAGGCGAGTCTCGTCACGACCGGACAGGATCACGCGTGATCCCCGTTCGCCGAGCCGGCGGGCGAGCGCCGCGCCGATCCCGCTGGATGCCCCCGTGACCCACCACGTCTGACCCTCGAAGCTCATGTGTTCGTCCGTTCCCTCGTCGTCGCGCCGGGCCAGGATCTGGCGGCCGGGCCGTCGGCATCGCTTGGTCCGTGTCACCGCCCCACGGTGACGGCGGCACTGTAGTGAGGACGGCTCGCCCGCCGCATCCCGTGCGAACGTTAGGGGCGGCGACGACTCGGCCGGATCGTCCGAAAAGGCCCCGCGGTCGCCGGGCGGCCCGCTGCTAGCGTCACGAGCCCATGCCCGAGCCGCTGATCATCGCCCGCAATCTGGTCAAGCGGTTCGAGAACTTCACCGCCGTCGACGGGATCGACGTCGAGGTCCACGCAGGCGAGTCGTTCGGGTTCCTCGGCCCGAACGGGGCCGGCAAGTCCTCCACGATGCGGATGATCGGGTGCGTGTCGCCCCGGACGAGCGGCGACCTGGAGATCTTCGGGATGGACGCCGCAACCCACGGCAAGCAGATCCGAGCGCGCATCGGTGTCGTGCCCCAGGCGGACCAACTCGACGAGCAGCTGACCGTGCGCGACAACCTCGAGCTGTACGGCCGCTACTTCGACCTCCCTCGTTCGGAGTGCAAGAAGCGGACCGCCGAGCTGCTCGACTTCGTGCAGCTGGCCGATCGGGCGACGAGCAAGATCGAGCCGTTGTCCGGCGGCATGAAGCGGCGCGTCACGATCGCTCGCTCGCTCATCAACGAACCCGAGCTGTTGTTGCTCGACGAGCCGACCACCGGGCTCGATCCCCAGGCCCGCCACGTGCTCTGGGATCGGCTGTACCGGTTGAAACAGCGCGGGGTCACGCTCGTGCTCACGACGCACTACATGGACGAGGCCGAGCAGCTCTGCGATCGCCTCGTCGTGATGGATCACGGCCGGATCGTCGCCGAGGGCTCGCCCCGCTTGCTGATCGCGCAGCACTCGACCCGGGAGGTGCTCGAACTCCGGTACCCGGCGGGCAGCAACGAGGAGCACGCTCCGGAGGTCGAGGGCATCGGCGATCGCAGCGAGGTGCTCCCGGATCGGGTGTTGATCTACGCCCACGACGGTGAGGCCGCCCTGGCCGAGGTCCACGCCCGAGGCAGCCAGCCCGAGTCCGCCCTGGTTCGACGCAGCTCGCTCGAGGACGTGTTCCTCCGCCTCACCGGCCGGTCGCTGGTCGATTGAGCAGCATGTCGACGCCCGCTCCGGTCCGGGTCTGGGAGAGCCACATGCGGCTGTACCGGACGATCTGGCGGTCGAACGTGATGGGCGCGCTCTTCCAGCCGTTCCTGTACCTGCTCGGCATGGGCGTCGGAGTGGGTTCGCTCGTCGACCGGGGCAGCAACTCGGGCCGGTTGCTCGACGGCCTCACCTACTTCCAGTTCCTCGCCCCGTCGCTGATCGCGACCGCCGCGATGATGGTCAGCTCGTCCGAGGCGATGTGGCCGGTGCTCGGCGGGTTCAAGTGGCAGTCCGGTTTCCACGCAGCTGCCGCCACGCCGCTGTCACCCGGCGAGATCCAAGCGGGCGTGGCGTTGTGGCACGCGACCAAGGCGCTGATCGCCGCCAGCGGCGTGGCGCTCGTGCTGGCGCTGTTCAGCGAGACACGATCGATCGGCCTCCCGCTCGCCGTGGTGTTCGGCGGGCTGACCGGGCTGGCGTTCTCCTCGGTGATCGTGGCGTGGACGGCGACCCGGGAGCAGGACTACTCGTTCCCGAACATCAACCGGTTCGTGATCACGCCGCTGTTCTTGTTCGGCGGGGCGTTCTATCCGATCAGCCAATTGCCCGGCTGGCTGCAGTGGGTCGCCAAGGCCACGCCGCTGTGGCACGGGGTGGAGCTCACGCGCGGCGCGGTGAACGAGCGGCTCGAGTGGGGCTCGACGATGGTGCACGTCGGGTATCTGGTGCTGTTCGTCGCGGCGGGCTGGCTCTCGGCCCGGCGGTCGTTCCAACGGCGGTTGGGACAATGACGCTCACCGAGCTCCCGCTGCGGATCATCCCGCCCGCCGTGCTCGCGGCGCGGCGGCCGCAACGCATGCTGGAGCGGCAGTGGATCATCAACCGGCGAGGCGGCTGGATGATCGTGCTCAGCGGGTTCTTCGAGCCGTTGTTCTACCTGCTGTCGATCCGCACCGGATTCGGGAGTCTCGTCGGCGACGTCACCGACGGAGGACGCACGTTCACCTATGCCGAGTTCGTGGCGCCGGCGCTGTTCGCCTCCTCGGCGATGAACGGCGCGGTGTACGAGGCGACGAACGTGTTCTTCAAGTTGAAGTACGAGAAGACCTACGACGCGGTGCTCGCCACCCCGATGACGTCCGGGGACGTGGCGCTGGGCGAGATGCTGTACTCGATGTTGCGGGGCACGCTGTACTCGATGGCGTTCCTGCTCACCATGTGGGTGCTCGGGATGACGGGCTCGGTGTGGTCGCTCGCGATGGTGCCGGTGGCGGCGTTGATCTCGTTCGCGTTCAGCGCGGTGGCCATCGCCGGAACGACGTACATGAGGACGTGGGCCGACTTCGAGTTCATCCCGTCGCTGCTGTTGCCGATGTTCCTGTTCTCGGCGACCTTCTACCCGCTGTCGAGCTACGGCGACTACCGGTGGGCGGCACAGCTGAGCCCGCTCTATCACGGGGTAGCGGTGGTCCGGGGCCTGAACCAGGGCGAACTGGCGTGGTCCTACGTGGGCCATCTCGGAGTGTTGGCGGCGATGGGGTTGGTCGGTCTGTCGCTCACCGCCCGCCGGATCGATCGCCTGCTGCTGACGTAGCGCACGCTGTGGGGCGCGGGTCAGCTCGGCGCTGTGGGTCAGGGGGGCCTCGTCCCCTGTCGGTGCCGGGGGCTCAGGCGTCCGGATGGTCGGCAGTCGGATTGGCGCGTACCGCTCGGCTGATCCGTCGGTCGGGCACCAGCCAGGCGATCGCCACCCCGACGAAGGTGGCGATGGCGAGCCAGGTCGAGAACAGTCCGAGCACGAGGGCGGCGACGTAGACACCGGCGGAGATCGTTCCCTTGCGATCGCTCCCGAGCGCGTTCGCGAGCGTCGACTGCTGACCGTGGAGGCGGAGCAGCGCTCGGGTGAGGGCGAAGTAGGAGATCGCCGCGCCGAGCAGGACGATGCCGTAGAGGAGGACCGGATCTCGCTGGTCGTGGTGCTCGCCCATCCATGCGGTCGAGAACGGGACCAGAGACAGCCAGAAGAGCAGGAGCATGTTGGCCCAGAGGACCGCGCCGTCGATCTGCTCGACCAGTTGCATCAAGTGGTGGTGGTTGTTCCAGTAGATGGCGAGGAAGACGAAGCTGAGCAGGTAGGCGAGACCGTTGGGCAGCAGATCCCGCAGTGCGGTGAAGGTGGTGCCCTCGGGTGGTCGCAACTCCAGGACCATGATCGTGATGATGATGGCGATGACGCCGTCGCTGAATGCCTCGAGACGCCTGCTGTTCATCGCCCGAACCTAGCCATTCGTCGACGTGGTTCGATTTCCTGGCAGGACCGGTGCTCGGTTCGGGTCGCCGGTGCAGGGTGAGCATCTCACTCGCCCGGCCTGCGATCCCGGCCGACTTGTGAGACTGTGGCGGGATGGACCCCCTCGCCGCCTCCCGATCCTCCCTTCATCGTGTAGCCGTTCACATCTGCGCCCGGGCGCGGGTCGCGCAGTCGGGACGGTTCTCGCTTCGGGTCACGCCCGGCGGGTTCGGGACGCCGGATCTCGGCTCGTACGGGCGGCGGGTACGGGTGTCGGGTGCGCATCTGATCGTGGAGGCGGACACGATGGATGAGCCGTGGGCGCGGAGCACGGCGATCGACGGACGCTCGCTCGCCGATCTCGCCACGTTCGCCGGCGTCGATCTGAGCGAGGACTTGGACGTGGGCCACGACACACCGCCGGTCGGCGACGTGAACGAACCGATCGCGCTGGACACCGCGGCAGCCGCCGAGATCAACGAGTGGTTCGGGGTCGTCGCGGTGATCCTGGATCGGGTGCTCGGCGAGATGCCGGACCGGGCCGACGAGACCTTGCCCCGGCTGTGGCCCGAGCATTTCGACGTGGCGGTGGAGGCTCAGGCCCATCCGGCTCGACGGGTCAACCTGGGTGGTTCGCCAGGCGACAGCTTCAGCGAGGAGCCGTACCTGTACGTCGGACCGTGGACGTCGGATCGACCGGGGGACGAGGGGTTCTGGAACGCTCCGTTCGGCGCCGCAGTCACCCGGCGCGACCTGATGGCCGACGGCGCGGACCCGGTTGCCGCCGGGGTCGCGTTCCTCCTCGACGGCTTCAACCGCCTGCGCTGACTGACCGACCGGCTTTTGGACAGGTAGCGCTCACGCTCTGGGCGTGGCCAACCGCGCGAGAGTTCGCGAGCCGATCGCAGCGGCGATTCGCAGCGAGCGGGGTGTCTCGTCAGCGGTCCAATGCGGGCAGCCGTCTGGCTGCCTGCGCGGCCAACTGCGGATCGACCCCGTTGGCGACCGCCCACTCGGACCAGTTGGCAACCACGTCCATCGTGCGGTCGATCATCTCGTCGATCTCGGCGGGTCGCAGACCGGATGCCCTGGCCAACCCCCGTAGATCCTGCCGTGTGATCTGCTTGCCTTTGCCGGCTACGTCGAGATAATGCTCTCCGGGCTCACTCGCTGCGTACGCCGGACGGGGGCCCATCGAGTAGGTGAGATCGTAGGCAGGGGCCAGACTCCAGCCGTCCGGTGTCAACAGATAGGTGAAGTTGCGCGCATGGTCGTCGCGGTTGTGGGCGACCACGTTGAACACGGCGCGGCGGACCAGTTCCCGTACGGCTCGCACGTCCCCGGTCAAGTAGCGGGTGAGGCGGATCACGTCGTCGTAGCTGAGATGCTGGTTGTGCTCCGGGTAGGCCTCGAGCAATCCAGCAGCGGTCGCCATGTGGATTCGGGTCGGCTGTCCGCCAGGTACGGCGACACGGTCGAAGCGGCGCACCGCCAGATAGCGGGTGCCTGAAGAACCGGCGATCAATCGATGCTCACACACCGAGATTCCGGCGGCCGAGGCCATCTGCAGATACGTCGCCTCGGTCGCGGAGAGGTACTTGCTGTCGTCGATGCTGTGGAACTTGACCAGCCACGGGGTCGAACCGTCCGGGACGACGCCATCGTCGACGACGAGTTCTCCGTCGGGCGTGTAGGCGGCGGTGAACTTCGGGCGGGCACCACCGGCACCCGAACCCGCGGCACGGGTCAGCGCGTCGGCCGGCAAGTCCTGTGGCTCCTCGTCAGCGAGATGCCGGAGCATCTCTCCCTGCACTCGGTCAAGGTCCACGAGTGTCGTGTCGCTCGGAATGGGCCCGTCCGCAGGACGAAACGTGAGTGCTCCCATCGTGCGGCGCCCCAACCATGTGAGCATCTGCATCGTGGTCGGCTGCTCGATGCCGTGCTGGCGCATGTCGCGACGGAGCACGAGCTGACCCCAAGTATCCGGCATCGAGTCCGACAGCAGGCCGGGTAGGTGTTCGGCGCTGCGACCATCGAAGGTGCGCGAACGGTCGTGGGTCGGGTGACGTACCGGCGCGAGCTCGACGTGGCGAGCGACGTGATCGTCGGTGTATTCGATGAACGTCTGCGTGCCACGCTGGGCCGCACGGGCCGCGACCCAGGTCTCGGATGCCCCTTCGAAGACGACGTCGATCGCAGTCATGAGCGCACCCGGCGGCGGATCGGGCGAGCGGTTCCGACGAACTCGTCGATCGTGGTCGGCTGCGGCGGTTCGAGCAGCCCGTCCAGATCGCCGGCGCGGCGCAGCGCAGTGAGGACCGCCAGGAACTTGGTCAGCGTGGTCGAGCCGTCCTCTTCCATCCGGAGCACCGTCAACCGAGACACGCCGGCCCGTTCAGCGAGGGCTTGCTGGGTCAGGTTCTGACGGACACGCTCGCTGCGCACCCGGGCACCCAACTCCGAGGCCAGCTCCGAGGCCGTCATCATGCTCAACTCCACGACACCCTCCATGTATCCTTTTGTACATTATCAGCACTTGGGGCATTTAAGGTCACCTTTTTGATACTATTCGGCGAGTTGCCCGACCAGATCCACGCTGTCTCGGCACGGAACGATGGGCGTCTGCAACGGCGCAGTCGACGGTGCCGAGGGTGGCGCCGGCGTGGGGCACGTCGAGAGCTCGCCGGAGTCGCCCTTCGCCGTCAAGCACGACGGCGAAGCGGACGCGGCGCCGCCGCCGGGAGAACCGGCGGCGGCGCATCTCGATGATCGACTGATCGGAGTTCAGAGCTTTCACGCACGCCTCCGGCAGCGGGGCGAGCGTCACGCATGCCTGCGGGGTCGGGGTGATCACGAGGCGGGCGCCGGCCAGCGGAGCGCACCGGGTTCCGTTGCACTGCTCCACCTTGATGGAGCCACCGATCCCGGACGTCCCGGCGTGCATCGTGACGATGCCCTGCAGGCGACCGGAGTTGTTCAGCGAAGCGAGCTGCGACTCGAGGTTCTTCTTCTCCCGCTTGGCCGCGTCGAGCTCGGCGATGATCGGGGCGACCCGCCAATCCTTGTCGACGTTGGCGTTGCGGATCGATCGCTCCAGATCGGTCACGGTTCGCTGGGCGAGGGCGAGGGCATCTCGGGCGACGACTCGGTAGCCCTGCTGCAGCGTGATGCTCGCTTGCCTGGTGGTGATCTCGGCCTGGTAGCGCCCGATGGTGGCCAGGTGCGCCGGCCCCTGGACCCCCTTCTGGAACCAGTCCAGCCGGAGTACCGGCGGTTCTCGCTGGCGATCCAGCTCCGGAGCACGGCGATGCGGTCGTTGTCGGCCTTGATCGCAGCGTCGATGCGCTCCAGGTTCTTCGTCTCGTTCGAGATCGTTCGGGCCAGCTGCTTGAGTGCATCACTCGTGCGGATGTTGTCCTCTCGCACCGTCGAACGGGCCGTCCTCAGACGTGACTCGATCCCCGAGATGTTCTTCGTCACCTTCGTGATCGAGGTCTTCGTCCCACTGATCAACGCCTCGTTGAGGCTCGGGAGCTTCACGGTTCCAGTGCCGGACAGATCGACCCCCTTCGGACCGACCTTGCCCTCCAGGTCGATCGACACGTCGCCGAGGCGAGCGCCGCCGGCCACGGTCAGACCGGTGCGGTCCACGTCGATCCGAGCGTTGCTCAACGGCGTGCCGCCGACCGAGATCGCCGCGTCGGCGTGGAAGAAGGAATCCTCGAGCTGCTTGGCGATCATCAGGTCGACCGTGGCGTTGCCATCGATGGCGATGCCGTCGGGAGCGAAGCGGGCCGTGCCGGTGAGCCGGGCACCGGACTCGTCGATGGCGAGCTGGGCCGCCGCCTCGCCGAGGCCGAGGTCGAGATCGGTCAGCGGGACGGTGGCGACGACGTCGCCTCGGGCCTGGATGACGATGCGTCCGGCGCCGACGCCCACCATCGCCGTGCCGTCCACCTCGATGAAGGGTTCACGGTCATCAGGCCGTCGACGACGATCGACGCGCCGAACGAACGGCCCTGGAGATCGGTCCCGGGATGGAGTTGTCGAACGACACCCCGAACCCGCACTCCGTACCCGTCACGTCGGTCGGCTCGGCGGAAATCGGGAACTCGACGTCGCCCAGCGTGTCGGTCAGGATCGTCTTGACGTCCTTGGCGGTCGAGAGACGTCGGCCAGCTGCTTGCGCCTCGCGGCCTTGACCCGCTCCGCTTCGGTGAGCTGCTTGGACGCCTGCTGCATCCGAGCCGCCCGGGCCTGGGAGACCTTCGAGGTCCCCTTCGTGCCGCCCTTGGAGATCTTCGTCGGCGGGTTGGGGCAATCGCCGCCGAAGTAGGCGTAGGTGCCGTGGTCCTCGACCACGAGCAACCCGGGGCCGCCGCCACTGGCCATCGCACCGGCGAGGACACCGAGGCCCAGTTGCCGCACGAGCGGGAGATCGAACTCGACCGAGCCGTCGAACTGGAAGTACCAGTAGGTCGACTCGTCGCGAAGGTGGGCGTCGAGGTGCCGGAGCTGAGCACCCGTGGCCCGGCCGAAGCGGGCGAATGGGGCCTTGGTCATCGAGGCGCCGGCGAGGACGCCGATGTCGGGGACCGGGAGTGCGGCATATCCCGAGGCGACCTGCCACCCGCCGGCGGCATCCTTCTGCAGGACGACGGCACCGTCCGGCATCGGGATGGACAATGTGCCGACCTGCACCGAGAAGCCGCCGGCGATCAGGACTCGTGCATCGCCGAACCAGGTGGTGGTCGCGGTGGCGTCGGCCCGGATGCCGAGCGCCTCCCATGGCTGAGCGGTCACCTCGACGGCGACGGTTTCGGCTCGGGCCGGGAGCGGAGCGGCGATGGCCGAGCCCATGATCCCGGCGAGGGAGACGACTGCGATGCCGACGACGTGGCGGCGACGGTTTCGGCGGTCACGGCGGTCACGGTTTCGGCGCTCGCGGCGGTTGGACGGGGGGCAGGCGGTGGGATCGGTCGTGGAGGTGGTCCGGGCGGTGGTGGAGTGAAGCGTGGTTTCCATGTGCTTCACGCTGCGCTCACGGACGGCTCGTCTCGATGGCGCTGGGTTGCGTGTCAGGCGAGGTGAGCGGACCCGCCAGGTCGTGGTGCAACGCTCCGTCGCGGTGGTGCCAGTACCACCGGGCTGGGCGGAGCGGACGACGCCACCCTCGGGTCCTCGACCGCGGCGGCGCAGCACTGCGGGCGACAGTCGCTCCTTGGCGACCACGTGCAGATTGGGCACGGCGGCCAGTTCCTCGAGATCGTCGATTCCGTGGATCGAGACCAGGAGGACCGTGGCCTGCGGAACCCGATGGGCGAGCTCGACCGCCAGCGCTGCGCTGCGATGCTCGAGGTCGGCGTCGACGATGACCAGACCGAGGCGCTCGGTCGGGAACGGTCCGAGGAGCTGCCGGTTCGCCGCGTCGACGCTGCGAGCCCAACAGGCGAGCCCGAGGCCGGCCGCCTGGATCACGTCGGCAACGGCCTCCGCCGTCGGCGACGCGGCGTCGACGAGCAGGACGCCGTCCCGCTCGTGGCGAGACCGCTCCGTGGGCGGGTCGATCTGTTCCATCCCTCGACCGTGGACGGCCCGGGACGCGGGGTCGAGGGTCCTGACACCCCGAACGCCGGTGGTACTGGCACCACCCGACGGCGACACCGCCGAGCGTCAGTGCTCGAGCGGGACGACGGCGCGCACCACCGTGCCGCGCCGCGGGTGACTCTCGACGAGCAGCTCACCTCCGATGGCTCCCAGGCGATCGGCCATGTTCCGGAGGCCTCGGCCGGGATCGTGGAGCAGTTCGGGTTCGAACCCGGCACCGTCGTCGGCGACCACGAGTTCGAGCGCACGAACGGTGTGGGTGTGGGCGGACTCGGACAGGCGGACTCGAACCGAGCTGTCGGGTCCGGCGTACTTCGCCGCGCTCTGCAGGGCTTCGAGGCCGACGAAGTAGAGCGCGCTCTCGACGGCGGTCGTACCTGGCGACGTCCGCGGCCTCCAGCGTCGTGTCGAGCGGCGATCGTCGACAGGCGGCCGCCAGCGCGCCGGGAAGCCCGCGCCGCTCGAGCAGTGGTGGATAGATCCCGTGCGCGAGCTCGCGCAGGGTCTCGATGGCGCCCCCGAGATCGTCGGCGAGGGTGGTGACGTCGTCGGCCGCCTCGGGATGGCGACTGCCCACGAGACCGAGACGCAGCGACAGGGCGATGAGCTGTTGCTGCGCGCCGTCGTGGAGGTCACGCTCGATGCGCCGACGCTCCTCGTCGGCGGCGGTCACGACACGAGCTCGCGACGCCTGCAACGAATCGTTCGCGGCTCGCAACGCGGCGTTGGCCGACTCGAGGGCGTGCATCGACGCGTAACGACGGCGGTTGGCGTCGAGCACTGCGAACGAGACGGTGACGACGCGCATCGCGAGCGCCGAGATCACGATGGCGTGCTGGGTTGCTGGTGGGATGTCGTCGTCGATCGCGTCGGAGGACCATCGGAGGGCGAGGACCCCGATCGCGACCATCACCACGGTTCCGCCCGCGATGAGCATCCGGAGCCGGGGGCCCTCGAAGATCGGACCAGCGGCGAGCAGTGGCACGATGACGGCGAAGGGCATGATGGGAAAGGCGAAGGGGGCCAGCGGAGCCACCACCAACGTCGAGGCCCAGTAGAAGGCGAGGAGGCCGAGCACGAGCGGGACGACGTTGTCGGCCCGAACTCGTCGCAGGCCCCACTGCGTTGCCACGACCGGCACGGCGAGGGCGGTGAGCACCACGTAGCCGGTGGCCGCGTCGACGACGGTGAGTCTGAGCCAGATCGCCGTCGCGACGGCGCTCGCGGCGAGGAGCTGTTCGGACCGGAAGAGCTGACGCACCCGCCGGATCGTGAGGTCGGTGTCTGCTGCGAACGAGACGCCGTCGGGCGCTCCGGCGACAGACGTCGTCAGGCCGACAGCCACCGGAGCACCGCGACGACTCGATGGTGGCGGTCATCGGTGAAGCCGAGGTCGAGCTTGGAGAAGATCGCGTTGATGTGCTTTGCGACCGCCTTCTCGCTCACGACGAGCTGCTCGGCGACGGCGGCGTTGTTGTATCCCTGCGCGACGAGCGCCATCACGTCCCGCTCTCGCGGTGTGAGTCGATCGATGGGCGAGGAACGTCGGGAACGAGCCTGGACGAGCACGTCCACGATGCGCGGGTCGATGACAGAACCCCCTACGGAGACCGACCGTACGGCGCGCTCGAGCTCGAGCGGGTCGCCGACCCGTTCCTTCAACAGGTACCCGAGACCATCACTGCCGCTCTCGAACAAGGCCACGACGAACTCGGGTTCGGCGAATTGGCTGAGTACGACGACGCCCATCGCCGGGTGTTCGGTCCGGATCTGGCGGGCTCCGCGGATGCCCTCGTCGGTCATCGTCGGCGGCATGCAGATGTCGGTGACCACGACGTTCGGTTCGTGCGCTTCGACCGCCGCGAGGAGCGAGGGAAGGTCCTCGCACTCGGCAATGACGTCGATGTCCTCGAGCGAGCGCAGCACTGCGACGACACCTTGCCGGAGCAGCATCGTGTCGTCGGCCACGACGACCGTCAGCGGTGCCCATCGGCCGCGACGTTAGCCACTGCGGCAAGCGCCCCTGACCGTGTCGACGGAGCATGACGACTGTGGCGGCCGCACCTCTCGCCGGTACTTGTGCGGCGAGCGTCAACCATCCGCACCCGCTTGTCTCCGTGCAACCCGATGCATTTAGGGGATACGAAACCACCGCACGGGGCCGAGTGCTCCGTTCTCATCGCTCCTCATGGAGCGACGGAAGATGGCGGGACATTCCACCTACGATCCTTCTGCCAGCGGGCGGAACGTTGGAGACGGGCAAACAACGCGGAGGCGGAAATGAGCGATACGTCGCAAGGTTCGGGTTGGTGGCAGGCGAGCGACGGCAAGTGGTATCCGCCCGAAAGCCATCCGGACGCAGCGCGCCAATCTCCGATGCCGCCGCCGGCTCCACCGACGACGCCGATCTACTCCCCGATCGTGACCCAGCACAAGAAGCCGCTGTGGCGTCGCTGGTGGGCAATGGCGCTCGGTGGTCTCGCCGTCCTCGGAATCATCGGGGCCATCGCCGGCGGCGGGAAGGACGAAGCGGTCGTCGCGACGGCGTCGGACACGACCGCGGTGGAGCGCAGCGAGTCCACGGCTCGATCTGGTACCGACGAGCAGGTCGCCGATTCCGCCCCACCCGATGCGACGGAGGCGCCCGACACGACCGCCGCGCCGTCGACGACGCAGACCACGGAGGCACCGACGACGACTGCACCGGCGAGCGGGGTGAGCCTTGCTGCGCCGGCCGCCGTGGGCGAGGTGGTCCAGGTCGGTGATTGGGCAGTTCGGGTCGTCGGCGTCGTGCCAGATGCTGCCGAGACGATCGCTGCGGAGAACCAGTTCAACGATCCTCCGGCTGCGGGCAAGCAGTTCTTCATGGCGTCGCTGGAGGCGACGTACACCGGATCGGGATCGTCGACGTTCTGGTGGGACATGACCCTCAAAGCGGTCGGCGCCTCGAACGTCGCGTACGAGAGTGGCTTCGACACCAGTTGCGGTGTGATCCCGAATCCGATCGACGAAGCGGGAGAAGTGTTCCCGGGCGGCACCATCATCGGAAATGCCTGTTGGGCGATCGATTCGACCGACGCCGCTTCGTTGACGCTGCTCGCCGACGCCAGTTTCTCGTTCGACAACGACGACCGGAGGTTCCTATCGATGGACCCGGCTGCGACGCCGGTCGACGGGTCCACGACCGCGGGAGCGCCAGTGCCACAGCCGCCGGACGGCGCCCCACTGGGCGAGTCCTTCGCGGTCGGCGACTGGACGATCAAGGTCGTCTCGGCCACACCGGACGCCGCGAGCGAGATCGCTGCCGCGAACCAGTTCAACGATCCTCCGGCGGAAGGCCACCAGTTCTTCCTGGCGACCGTCGAGGCGACGTACACCGGATCGGAGTCGTCGACATTCTGGCTCGACATGGACCTGAGAGCGGTCGGAGGTTCCGCCGTCACCTACTCGTTCAACGCCAGCTGTGGAGTGATCCCGAATCCGATCAACGATGCCGGCGAGACGTTCCCGGGTGGGACGATCACGGGGAACGTCTGCTGGTCCGTCACCGTTGCGGACGCCGGAACGCTCCGGCTACTCGCAAGTGAGAGCTTCTCGCTCGACGAGGACCGCGTCGTTCTCTCCCTCGTGTGAACGACCCGACTTCCGAGGACCGGTCTGGCCCGTAGTTTGCGGCCATGTCGCTGGGACCTGAGGACGCGGCGCACCGGATCGTCGCGTTGCGTCTACGTTCGCGTCGATGGCGGAGGATGACGACCGGGCATGCGCTGCGAAGGACCGGAGCCGGCATTCAGGTTTGCTGCTCGGCGCGTTCCTGACGCTTGCCCTCGCCAGTTGTTCGGGGAGCGACGCCCAACTCTCGCCGGGCACGACATCATCAGGACTCGCGACCACGAGTTCCGATGACATCACCAGGGACGCTTCGTCGAGCACCGTCGTCGGTCCCACCGCACCGTCTGACACCGTCTTCGCCCCTGGGCCGCCGTTGGTCACTACCACCGGTCCGAACAGCGACGTCGGCGGCAAGGTCGCCACGGCGCTGGACGCGCACCCCGAGTACTCCGGCAGTCTCGTCCTCGACCCGACACGACTCGACGACGGAGACGAGCTCATGATCGAGGTCCGAGACGTCCCGAACGCAGTGCCGGGCCGGTTCACCGAGACCAGCTATCGTCACGACGGCAGGTGGATGACGCTCCACACCTACGAGGGCGTCCAGCCCGAAGCGTGCCCATTGAGCGCGAGCGAGATCGAACTCGTGGACGTCGAGGTGCGCGGACGCAACGGCTGCGAGGTCGCCGACCCGTCCGACCAACCGGGTACCTCGGAACGCTGCGTCGGCTGGATCGAATCTGGCTACGACGTCGTGGCATGCAGCGAGCCGACCACGAGTGAGGACTTCATCGCGGCGCTCGATGCCTTGGGGGCCGTCGCCTGACCGAGGATCGAGGGCGCGCTGCTCATCGACCTGTGGCCCGAGCTCGTTCTACCTCGCGAGATCCGAGGAGCGTGGCAACCGATCATCGACGAAGCGATCCGGTGAGCGGGCTCACACCGTTCCAGGAGGAGGTCGCCAGGCTGTTCTTCTCGCCGCCGGCCTCGGACGGGTTCTTGTGGGCCCGGCGGGGCGCTGGTCGTTAAAGCGCCCTTTGGCACGGGCCGAACCTGTTAAAGAAATGCGCCAATCTCTTTGACGACGGTCGGACGCTGCCCCGTGGCTTCTGGCGGACGGGACGCGCCGTTGCACCGGGTCAGGATCCAAGGAGACCGTACGAGGTGCCGTCTGTACGGCGAGCCGGTTGAACTCGACGATCCGCTCGACGAGCTGTCGTGGATACATGCCCCGACGCCAAAGATCTCGGTGGTCACACCGCCGACGTATGACGGAGCCGCCGCTCGCGACGGACCGCAGCTCACCGGGCGCGCGTGGCGGTCGAGGCGATCGGCGAGGGCGCGGCTCCTGCGGACCGCAGGGGCTCGAAACCACCGATCTGGCGACAACTGGGAGCGCAAGGTCACCGTGGAGAAGGTGCTCGACGCGTCGCCCATCGCCTCGCTTCCGGCGTGCATCGACGGCCGCCGAGCCGGCCCGCCAGAAGACTGTGGCGGTGTCTGGCGCTATGACGAGCTGCTCGAGATCCTCGGCGACCCGTCGTACCCCGAGCACGCCGAGCGAGCCGAGTGGGCGACCGCCTGGGGAGGCGCCGCTCTGGACCCGGACGCCTTCGGCCCCAACGAGTTCTCGGACAAGCTCCGCTCGCTCCACTTCGCCCGATTCGACAACTGATCCGGCCGAACCACCAGCATTCACCAGGTGATGGCTATCGGCCGGAGAGGCCTCACGAAGGGTCGGCGCCGTTTGCTACGCGTCGTCTCTGATATCAAACCCTTGCAGCTTGCCATGGTTTGATATCCTGCGCTACGTGCCGACCGCAACCGTGAGCCCCAGCGCCTTGGCCGACTGGCTCATCGCACGGGGGCGTCACTTCGTCACCACCGAGGAGGTGGCCGAGCTGGTCGGGGTCGAACCGACCGTCGTGTCGGTCAGTCTGCAGCGGGCACGCGAGGCGAACAAGATCGTCTCTGTCACGAAGGGCGGATGGGTGCCTGTACCGCCGGAGTACCGGGAGGCCGGTGCACCGCCGCCGTTGCACTACATCGACCCGCTCATGCGTCATCTCGGCCACCCGTACTACGTCGGCCTGCTCTCGGCGGCGCGGCTGCATGGTGCGTCACATCAGGTGCCGATGGTGTTGCAGGTCGTCACCCCGGCCCTACTTCGGGACCGCCGGGTCGGCAGCAACCGGATCGAGTTCATTCGGCGGTCGTTGGCGGGCAGTCGACCGACCGTGCAACGCAATGTGCCGACCGGGCGGATCACCGTCGCCACACCAGAGGTCGTGGTACTCGACCTCGTCGAGGCCCCCTCGTCGGGAGCCGGACTCGGCAACGCGGCGACCGTGATCGGCGACTTGTTGCAGGAGGGCGCCATCGATCCTGATGCGCTCGCCGAGGCCGCTGCCGACTACCCCAGCGCCGTCGCACAACGGACCGGCTACCTCGTCGGTCACATGGCCGACGAGGTCGCTTCGTCGATCCAGCTCGACCGGCTCGAGGAGCTCGTCGCCGACGCGACTTACACCGTGCTGGATCCACAGCGACCACGCGAGGGCGAGCACGACCGCCGCTGGCGCGTGATCGCCAACGTCGACATCGAGCACGACCTGTGATCACCGACGCAGACATCGCCCACTGGCGCTCAAGCGTCCCGTGTGTCGACCCGGACCAGGTCGAGCAAGATCTCGTGCTGTCGCGCATGATCGTGGAGATCGCCAACGATCCTCTCCTCGGCCCAGAGCTGGTGTTCCGCGGTGGTACGTGCTTCCACAAGCTGTGGCTCGACCGACCCTGGCGATACAGCGAGGACCTCGACTACGTCCGCACAACGTCCGGCGGCGTCGGTGAGATCCTGACAGCGCTCCGATCAATCGGCGAACGCGTCGGGTTCGAGCGCGTGAACACAGCGATCGGCCAACATCCGAAGGCGCGCTTCCGTTCGACCTTCGCGACGGGTGACGCGATGACGATCAAGATCGAGATCAACACGTTCGAGCGATCTCCAGCGCGCCCGATCGTCCGGCGGGGCTACGGCGTCGACAGCCCGTGGTTCACCGGACACGCCGAAGTACCGACGTTCGACCTTGCCGAGCTGATCGCAACCAAGATTCGCGCGCTCTTCCAGCGCAAGAAGGGGCGTGATCTGTTCGATCTCTGGCTCGCCGTTCGGCAGGCCGGCGTCGCCCCTGAGGACATCGCTGCGTGCTTCGAGCCGTACCGCCCGGACGGGTGGAGCGCCGGCTGCGCTCTCGACAACCTGCACGCCAAGCTCGACGACGCACAGTTCGTGCGCGACCTCGGCGCGCTGATCGGAGAGCTGCCCGAGGGCTACACGGTCGAGGACGCTTCACGATTGGCTCGCAACGTGATTGCGCTCACCGCCTGAGCTGGCCTCACCTCGCAGATCATCTCACTCGCTGGCAATCCCATCGAGCTCACGAACCTGACCTACCGGTCGCGCTTGACGGACCGCCGCACCTCGGCGTCGTAGACGAAGTGCACTATGTCTCCAGACATGTTCAGGTCGATCGCCTGGTCGATCACCTCGAGCGGGACGACGAACCACTCAGAGGGTCGTAGTTGCGACCCTTGCGATCGGCCTACGTACGGGAAGGTTGAGTTCGGTAGAAGTGGGGATCTCCAGACACAAAGAAACCCCGCTGAGCAGGGGTTTCAGAGTCCGGTTGGTGGGCGAGGGGGGACTTGAACTCCGATTCTCGGTGTTTTCCACAGTCCGCAAGAGTCCAGGAAATGTCGATCTATGTGGGGCGATACAAACTACAGTGCTGTAACGTGCTGAGCGCTTCTACCCCGCTTCTACCCGTCCGGTAGAAGATTCGGTAGAAGATCGATGAGACCTCGTCTCGTCCGCCGGACCCCGGACGTGCACCCCAGGCGGCGGTGCCGCGCGTCCACTCGCCCAAAGGCCGAGCACGCCAGAAGCCGTGCGCCGACCGCATCTGCAAGACTCTCGAACATGGAGGGAAGGGTGCCCACGGCTAGCGATCTGATTGAGCTCCTATGCAGCCAGTCAGAACATCGCATGAGACGTGTCTTGGGCGATGCTGGTTTCGGCGACGCGTACGCCAGCAGCGGCGGTGCGACGGCGCGAGACCGTGCCACGGCGTTCGTGTCCGCGCTCAAGCGTGATCAGATACCCCAACTCTTCAGGCGCATCCTCGACGATCAGAGCCTCACTCGTAACGCTGCATTCGACCGGGCGATCGCCGCAACTGCTCACCGCGACCCGATTGCGATGGGGTTCGAGAAGCCGGACCAGCCATCAGGCGCGGGCGTCGGGGTGGATCATGAAGTCCAAACCGTCCCTCACACAGACGCGCCAGCACAGGTCTTCATTAGCCACGCACATCACGACACCGCAATTGTGGACCACCTCGTCGACTTGCTTCAGACTGGCGCCGGTGCCTCAGCGGGCAACATCTTCTGCACCTCCATCGACGGTCTCGGTGTACCCAACGGCCAAGACTTCGTCGCGTATATCGGAGACGCACTGAGTAGAGCACCCTTTGTCTTGTGTGTGATGACTCGCGCCTACCTCCAAAGCAGCTTCTGCATGTTCGAGCTTGGCGCCCTTTGGATACAAAGCACGCCCGTTTTCGTATTGCTTGACGAAGACATTGGGTTTGATGAGCTCCCAGTCATCCTTGGCACCCGTCAGTCAGGTCGACTATCAGACGGAAGCGCTCTCGATCAACTTGCTACCCGCACTATCCAAGGCCTTTCACTTCAGGAGCTAAACCTACAACGATGGAACAAGAAGAAGGAAGCTTTCTTGACCCGCTTAGCGGCAATGAGCCAGAGTGGAATCAACTAGCCGCTGGACGTGAACCGCGGGTCTTCCTGTCAGGTGGTACAAGGACTCCCTGGCGAGACCCGATTGTGCAGGCCTTTTCGGATGTCGGTTTCTTTGATCCATCGACGCTGCGCGATCTGTCAATGCGGCAGATCGCTGAGACTGAGCGGCGATGGTTGGATGAATCAAATCTCGTACTCTTCTACTTCGAGGAGACCAACCCTTCCGGTCTCGGTTCTGCGTTTGAAATGGGATACGCGATCGCAAGAGGGGTCCCGGTCCTCTTCGTCGACGAGAAGCGAACATCGCATACGGAGTGGCTAGGGATTCACTGCACTGGAACGTTCAACACCTTGGACGCCGCACTCGATGCGATGGTCGAGATCCTCGGGCTCGACTCTTCAAGACTGGGCGATGGCGAAAGGTCGATGTGAGCGATCAGCCCACGCAGGGACTCCTCGAGCAACTGCGAGCGCGGACATACGAAGGCCTCTCGCAGTCTTCTATCGAGCCAGCCGGTGCGAGCAAGCTCGCAAGTGAGCTCTCAAAGGACTACGAGCTCTGTGAGCAACTTCTGATCGCTACGAGCGTCCAGCCTCGCCGTTGGTTCGATTGGAACGTCGGATTCATCACCTCGCAGCTCGAGCATGAAATGGTCGCCGAGATCGTTCATGAGCACGGAGCAACCCTCCTCACGAGTGAAGGAATTGCCTGGGGATTGGGCGAACTCGGGAGCGATGACGAACGGATCGTCCAGTTTCTCTTTCGTGTATGCGAGGCGTGCCGGGACTATGACGCCTGGTGGTGCGCAGCGGACGCGCTCGAAAAGTTGGCCATGGCTGATGCCGTTGACCTAAAGAAGCGCACGCTGAAGGGCAGCGAGTGGGATGATCTGGCGTATTGCCTGGCCCGTCTGAGCCAGCGACCTGCGGTCATCGGAGTGTTGCGGGCAGCCACGATCGAGAACGTGCCCGCAACGATTCTTCCGGCATGCCGTGAAGCGCTTCGGTCGCGGAGTCGCCCCGAGATCCAGAACGCAGTGTGGCTTCTAGAGCGCTTACGTGTGACAGAACCGGAGGCTCTTGAGGGGCTGTTGGAGCTATTTGAGAAGGCAGAGGATGTGAGCCATACCCTCCGGCCACGGATCGTAGAAGCTCTCGGCGAGATCGCAAGCCCCGGAACCAGGCTGCTGCTCGAGAGCGCCGTCGGCGAGGCTCGGTACTACCGGACCCACGCCTACGCAGCTCGTGGGCTTGGGAAGATCGGCGACTCTCGATCGTTGGCCACCCTTTACGCTGCGCTCGAGTCGGAGGGCGACGACCATGTGGTGGCGGCGTTGTCGGAGGCGATCTGCGCGATCGAGCACCCCTCAAGCGACGGGCGGTGCAGATAGAGCGAAGCTTTCGCTGGCCTGAGAACGGCATGGTTATCGATGACACCAACAAGTGGTACGTCAACCCCGATATCTATGACCGGTTTGCACAAGCCGAAGACCCGCTAGGTTTGTCTCTTCGGTTCGCCCTGGAGCAGGTCCCACCTGGTGCGAAGACCGTTGTTGAACTCGGAGCGGGAACGGGGCGCTTCACGTTCACAGCTCTCGAACAGAGGCCAGAGATCGAGACGCTCGTAGCCGTTGATGCCTCCAACGAGATGTTCTCCTACCTTGGGCGTCAGCTCAACCTCCGGCCAAGATTGCTTGATCGCCTTAGATTGGTTCACACCAGAAATGAGAGCCTGCCGGTCGATGACCAATCAGTCGATGCTGTGATCAGTAGCTGGGCGTTCCCTTCAAATATGTGGGATGAGCAGACCTGTCTTGCCGAAATGAGCGAGGTGCACCGCGTCCTGAAGCCCGGTGGAGTTCTCATTACGGTTGGCTGGGACGAGAACTTTCGAGACCAACTGAGCGACCTGTGGTACCGCTTCGTCCCAGAACCTGACTATCGCCGAGAGTCAATGGAGGAGTGGCGGCGACGACGGCGTGACCGTATACGCTCTCCTCGGAACTGTGGGCTCACCTTCATCAAGCGGAACCTTCGAGTTCCGTTACTCTTCGAGACGCCGGGCGAGGCCGCTGAGGTTCTCGGCCATTTGTTTGGCGTAAGCGCGGCGACGTGGGTGGGTCAACAACAACGCTGCGAGTTCTCGGTCGCAGTCGGAATCACCGTTGATGATCGATCGTCCGTTGCTGCGGCGTTGAAGACGCTGCGTCAACAATCGAGGTTGGCATCGGCCGATGGAGAGCAGATACATGAGTAGTGGATACGAGGCGCAGGAGGCGGTCTGGGCGTTGCAGGAGGCCGTTGGCTCTTTCGCCAAGGCACTTCGAAAGGGCACATATGCCGAGGTGCTTGCCGAGGCTTCAGCGATTGTGAGCGCGGTGGCATCCGCGGTCGAGGCTGCGCCGAGGGCGACAGCGCGACGTAGCCGACAATCGCGTACGAGACGTGAAGGCACCGCAGGGTACGAACGGTCGGGGCGTCAATCCTCGGGCCAGACAAGGGTCGGGTTGACTGCCCGAAACTGAAGTGCCCTACCGAACATCGCGGCGGCGAAGGACTGGAAGGAGAGGTTGTCCTGGCGATAGCCGACCTCACCCGTCGATCGGTTGGCCATTACGACGCAAGCGGCATCCAGTAGGCGCTCCCGCACCATGCGGTCGAAGAAGATCGCTGTTCGGTCAGCGGGGCTCGTGCCGTCGAAGGTGGGATCGGCTGGCCAGACCGCTGATCGAGCTGCGGAGACCCGGTTCCACGCGTCGTTGTCCTCGATGAGCATGAAGTAGCCGAGCCATGGACGAAGCGGAGAGTCGATGATTCCTCGCTCGACGGCGGTCCACACGTCCATCGCCTGCCCGAGCGCTTCGTCGGTTCTGTTGTTGAAGTTCTGACCCGGGTTGCTGCCGACGATCGATTTCAGCTCGATGATTGCGAGGACGCGGTCCTCGATCGTCACCACGATGTCCCAGCTCTTGTCTCGTCGGAAGTAGCCCGGTATCGGCCGACGCTTGACCTCCATCACTCGGGCCGGGACACCCGCGTCAACGAGCACCTCGATCAGCAGCAGCTCAAGAGCGTCGAGGTGCCGACCGCCGGTCACTTCGGCACGTAGCCCCGTGTTCACGACGCCGAGGTCTCGCGAACGCTGCGCTTGCGATTCACGCACCTCCCAGTACGACGCCACGGCCGCCTGCAGCGCTCGGTGTAATCGGGAGATCGTTGGCCATCAGGATGCGGCCAGGCTCAGGCCTGGGTCGAGCTCGTAAACGCGTCGGGCTACGGCGCTGGCCTTCGACGATCGCGCTTCGAAGGCGGCTACAAGCTGGCGTTCGTCCCGCCGCTTAAGCCCTTCAGGATGCGGCACTCTGATCCGTCGGAGGTATTGGGCCTGGAAGCGGTAGCACCCTCCGCGCATCTTCACGCAGTACATGGAGACGAAGAGCTCCGCTACGTCCGAGAGCAGAAGACCGCCCAGCACCTCAAGGTCCCAGCTGTCGGAGGTGACGACGTAGAGGCCGTGGTGCGGATACGTCTGGCCCCGATCGAGCACTGGCTGGATGAAGGCCTTGAGGTCAGGGATGACCAGCTTGTCCCGGTCCCGCAATCCCGGCTCGACGCGGTCGATGGTCCGGTACCAGCGCGACGGGCTCTTCTGCGCAACGTGCCGGTTGCGGACTTCGCCGTTCCACGACTCGAGGTACTGCTTCATCCGCGGGTATGCGTCGAGGTTGACGAGCTTTCCGTCTTCCCATGGGTTCACGAGGTAGGTGCCGGACCAGTTCGCAACGCCGGTCGTCGTGTCGCGGGTCATGAGCATCGGAAGCAGGCGGTCGGGCTCGACGAGGTCGGGATCGTCGGTGAGGTACACGGAGTCCGCTCCTGTGGCGACGCCGATGCCAACACGCGTGCCGGTGCTCGGGTCCTCAGGCGGCGGGAAGCGCGACTTCGAGGTCCGCCAGCAATGCGAGATTCGCCGGGTTACCGGAAGGCCATGAGGTGTTGGAGTCGAACCACGTCGGCAGCTTCACCGCAGTGACCGCTCTCGTCGTCTTGGACCTGCTGCGCGACCCCACCCACTTCGAGAAGACCGGAACTGTGTCCTCGCCGAACTCGCCAGTGGCGTTCGCAACAACAGCGGTCGACTGCTCAGCGCGACGGATGACGGTAATCGCCGGGTATGCGGACACCTTCTCCTCGAAGGCGTCGACGTCGTGCATCGTCAGCACCGTCTCGACCGAGTACCCGTCGGCGATGAACTTGCGTAGGTCGCTGCCGTACTGGTTGTGCATCCAGCGATCCGCGACGATGAAGCCGAGTGCGCCCTCGGGCTTGAGGAGCCGAAGCCCGGTCTCGATGAAGCCCACGAAGATGTCGCTGCGACCCCGCATGGCCGGGCAGGCCCGCCGGTAGGCGGCACTGCGGGCCTTTGGGACGTCCTCGAGCCGGATGTATGGGGGGTTGCCGATCACGAAGTCGGCATCCTCCGCATGATCGGTGAGAAGGAAGTCAGCGCAGCGGACGGCCTGCGCGGCGATCTTCGAGGCGTGCGGGTGCTGGAGCCCCGCGTCCGTCAGCGCCTTGGACACCGCCTTCTGTGCCACCTCGACGTTCGCCGGCAAGAGATCGAAGGCGCGCAGCGCCCCACCGATCTCGTCGAGGTCGCGCCCGTGTCGCTGACATGAATCGATCAGCCTTTCGGCCATCGGGACGAGGAACGCACCGGCGCCACACGACGGTTCGATGGCGACCATGCCACCGAGGTCACGGTCAGCGGTGTAGCCGGTCAGATCGAGGATCAGTTCGACGACCCAGCGGCGGGTGAACACCTCGCCGTGCTGGCCTGCTTCGTCGATCTCGAACACGCTGACGTCCACTTCCTCTCCGAGGTCGAACGACAGTTGCCGCTCGACGATCCGCTGGTGCGCGACCATCGGGGTTCCTCCCAAACTACTTGGCTCAGTTGGGGGTCCCGATGGACCGAGTTGGCGCGGCGCTGCCGCGCACGCCCCATCTTGCTCAATGGGTGTGACGTTGTTGCAGGCCTACAGGCCGAGGTCGATGCCGAGCGACGTAGTAGGCTGGGCAGCGGGCGATGGCACGTCGAGCCTTCGGTTCGCTGCCCAGTGTGCAACCGGAGTGACGAGCGTGATTGCGTCGACGCGGTCGATGGAGCTGGTGCTCCGGAGCACCTCGACGATGTGGGCGACGGACTCGGCTGGCACAGGGTGGCCGTCCGCCCAACGGCGCCACTGGTGAAGGGCTTCAGCGAGATCTCGGTACTGGCCGACGTCGGTGTAGCCGAGGGCCATTCGCTCTCGTACGTCCAGCGTCCTGAGCCGGTCTCTGAGCTTGCGTACCTCGGCGTACCTCCAAAGGACAGAAACTAGTGCCCTAGGACCCTGCGGCTGACGAGTTCGACCTGCTGTTGGTGTTCGAGGGCGATGTCGAGGTCGGTGCGCGCATCGTCGAGTTCTCGGCGAGCACCGCGTCGCTTGAGTGCCGAGGACCGGGACAGCTGGGAGTTCGCCGACCACACTCGACGTTGGCTCTCCTCGACGGCGCGACTCGCCTGGTCGAGTGCTGGTCGGTGGGGGTCGAGCCGTCGATCTGCTTCGGTCCGTTGCCGCCGTGCCTCCGCCAGACGCTCGGCGAGTTGCGAGCGCTCGCGATCGAAGCGGCCTTCAGTCTCCTCCAGCTTCCGGACGCTGTCTCCGATCGAGGCGGCGAGTTCGTCGAACCACTCGGGCACTTCGCACCTCGGCTCGGGTCGGGGTTGCGCCTGCGTGACCGGCCGGGCTTCTGCGGCGAGTTGGCGGCGTTGGGCGATGGCGGGCAGGTCGGCGCTCGTTGGCGAGGACTCGTTCGAGGATGTCCCTGGCTTCTTCGAGGTCGTGGGACTCGGTGATGACGGCGATGATGTTCCGTTCGTGTCCGCGGCTGGCGCCGACGTACAGGCCGCGTCGTGTCGTCGCTTCGGACACGAGCTCGACGCTGACGGTCGTCGTGTCGCCTTGGATGCCGTGCTCGGTGGCTGCGTAGCCGAGCCGGACATACTCTCGGGCGTACTCGGCAGGCAGGTCGGCACGGCCGGCGCCCCCATTCGAGGACACGGTGAGGGTTCCGTCGTCGCTGATTCCGACGACGGTCCAGGACTCGCGATTGCGGACCGGCTCGCCGAGGTCGGTCGTGAGATGGCGATCGTTGCGTCGGGTCACGACGACATCGCCGATGTACGCGTGCTCTGATCCGCCGATTTGAGCGACGCGGCCGCCTTCGACTTCAGCGGCGGCGAGCCGCGCCGACTGGACCGCAGCGTTGACCGTATCCACGTGGTCGTTGCTCGATGCGTTGATGGCGCAGACACCGCCGCTGGCGTGGACGGTCCGCCACTGGTCGACCACGAAGGTGAGCTGTTCGTCGAAGGTGCCGGCGACGGCGCGGTCGTGTTCGAGGTAGGCGTTGAGCGCCCGGGGTCGCCGCGTCGCAGGAGGAGGGACGCGGCGGCTTCCCACTCCTCGGCGAATCGGTGGATGCGGGCGGCTCGTGCACCCGGCCGGTCGCACACAGCTCGTGGAACATGCCACCGCGACCGACAGCTTGGAGCTGACGGTGGTCGCCGACGAGCGCGAGGCGCCAGTCGTGTTCGCTGGCGAGGCGGGTGAGGGATGCGAGGGATGCGGTGCCAACCATGCCGGCCTCGTCGACGATGACGGTCGTGCCAGCCGGGAGTCGGTAGCGATCGAGCGGCGGGCGGTCACCGCGTTGCCACTCGTGGAGCAACTTGGCGAGGGTGTCGGACGCGACTCCGGTCTCACGTTCGAGGACACGGGCTGCCTTGGCCGACGGCGCGACGCCGAACACTGGGCGGCAGTCGGCGTTGAGGTCGTCGATGGCGGCGCAACGTCGTCGTCTTGCCGGCACCAGCCGGACCGACGACGAGGACGAGGCGATCGTCGCCGGCGACCGCTGCAGCGACCTCCGCCTGGAGTACGTCGGGGTGCCCTGCTACGACCGTGAGCGACGGCCGGGCTTCGTCGGCTTGCGCGGCGAGCGCCCAGGATGCGATGAGCTCCTCCTCGGCGAGGATCGCCTCGGTGGTGATGTGCGGCGAGATCGGCTCGTGCCACATCGAGCGGCCGTCGGAGGCTCGCTGCTGCGCGTTCGTCTGTTCCGGGTCGAGCTCGACGCACCGGGCCGCGATGGCGTCGGCCCATGCCTCGATCCGGCTGGCCCACTCGCCGCCGGACATCGTCGGGTCAGGTCGAGCGAGATCGGTGAGGGCTCCGACGATCTGGGCTCGGTTCCACGACGAGCCGGCGGTCGAGAGCGCATCGATGAGGCTGTCGACGGAGATCGCGGGCGGCCGTTCCGAGGTGTCGACACGCTGCGCTTCGAGCGCGTCGACGAGGTCGAGGCCAGTCCAACCGACAGCGGCGGCTTCCCGATCCCACCGTGTCGTCAGGTCGGGGACACCGTTGCCGGACTTGTGGGCTCGGGTGTCGACGGCAGCCTCGCGCTTGATGGCGCCGAGCTCCCACTGGTTCAGGTCGCGGCCCTGCCGGGCGACGAAGTCGTCGATCTTGGCGGCGAGCGCTTCGTCGATCTGGTCGGTGCGCTTCGAGAAGATTGTGAGGAGTTCGTCGGGTATCGCCGACATCTCGGCCTGGCCCTTCTCGGTGTCGCCCCAGGCGATGCCGAAGCGGTGCGCGAGTTCGTTGCGGAGCACCGACTGGTACAGGCCGCCCATGACGCGCGGGTGCTTCTTGAGGTAGCGGCCGTCGAGCGCCAGCCAGCGCCCGTCCTCGGTCTGGACCTTCGCCGAGATGACGCAGTGGGTGTGGAGCTGAGGGTCGTCCTCCCGCGACGTCGTCTGGCGGAAGGTGGCGATGGTGAGACCTTGAGAGTCGGGGTGGAGGCGGCGTCCACCGGCGACCCGGACGCGTGTGGTCGACCCGTACCGTTCGATGTGAGCGAGGGCGGCGTTGACGGCGACGTCGTGTGCTTCGAGCAGTCGGGTGTCGCGGGTGAGTGCCCAGAGCACGCTCAGCGACTTCGGTGCGGAAAAGGTCGCGTCGAAGCCGGCGACTGCCTTCACGATCGTGCCGTTGGCGAGCTGCCGGTCTTTGAAGGCACGTCCGAGCCGTGTCCCCGATCGCGGGTCACGGCCTTCGAGGATCGCGAGCAGGTCGTCGGCCGTGACCTCACCGGCGAGACCGAGCCCGGTCGCTTGCTGGCCGCGCCACGTCCCGGGGATCTCGCCGGGCGCCTCGGTGAGGTAGCGTGTAGTAGTCGACCGCGGCGCCAGCGGAGTGGGCGTAGATCGTGCGGACCGGAGCATCACTGCCCGCCCAGCCGTTGGGCACTTGTCTGTTCTGTCGGGAGTGCGTGGTCGGGAACGTTCATGGGAATGGGCGACCGGATCGGGTCAGGAGGTGAGGAGGGAGAGCTGGGTGGAGTCGTCGGTGGAGTGACGACGGGTGGCGGTCGAGCGTCGGGAGGCTCGCTCGGAGATGGGATCGAAGGGCGTGGCTCGACCGGGACGCGCCGATGGCGTCGGCGGGAACCTCGAGTCCGGTAGCTCCCGATCAGGAAGCGGCCGTCGATCGAACGCTCCTGGAGCGGGCTGACGACGCCGGCATCGACGAGCCGGCGGATAGCTCGGTGCGCAGTGTTCTTCGAGATGCCGAGCTCCGCCGACGTGGCGAACCGGTGCAACGGCTCGACCGTCTCCGTCGCCGAGTGCCACGAGTACCTCGAGCGCGGCCCACGATGTGGGGCCGACCTGGCGACGAACTGCGTTGGCCCCTCGCCCAGGACGAGGCGGGCGTGTCCCGACATCGATCTGGTCAGGCCGCGGGTGGCTCGTCGGTCTCGTCGCGCTCGTCCGGGTCTTTGAGCATCGACTCGATCAGCCGGACGAGCGCGGCACGCGGCACGCGCTTGGGAGCCGAACCGCACGAACGGAAGGCCGCTCGCGCCGGAGCTGCACTCCCACTCGACCGTCAGCTCGTACGTCTTCGAGCGTCCGAGCTGGAGCGCCTCGGCCGCCTGTTCGACGGTCATGAACGGAGGAAGGTCATCGAGCATCGTTCAACACCTCCGCATGTCATGTAGCAGGGTGCGATGATCGCGCTATGTGCTATGGTTGTCAAGCACAACACGGAGCAATGGAGCTGACATGGTCCGAGCACGCAAGAAGACAGAGCCCGAGCCGGCGCCACGGCCGAGACCGGCCGCGCGCTCGACGTCAACGCGGTCGTCTCGTACAACGTGAAGGCGATCCGTGAGCGACGGGGCTGGACACAGCAGTCGGTCGCCGAGCGGCTGAGCCGGCTGACCGGCCACCAGCTGCCGCAGGCATCGATCCTCGGCGATGGAGCGCGGCTTCGACGGCGACCGGCGGCGCCGCTTCGACGCCCACGAGCTCTACTTGCTGTCGGTCGTGTTCGACGTGCCGATCGCCTACTTCTTCGTCCCGCCGCCCGGCACCGGTATGAACGTGCTCGCCGACACCACCGCCCGGTGACCGAGCTGTACGCAGCACTGCTCGGTCAGGAGTGGCAGCTCGACCCGCTCGACGAGCGGCTCGCTGAGATCCGCATCAACAACCCCGAGGAGACCGACCCGGTGCTCGCCGCTGTCTTCGGCGGTCCCGAGGAGGGCGCGCAGAACTGGCACGAGAGCTTCCGCACATGGCGCAAGAAGCGGCTGCACGAGATCGAGCGCGAGTACGGCGACCGGCTCGACGAGGTCGCCGGCTTCCTCAAGGAGTTCGCGAGCAAGGTCGGGCGCTCGGCCCGCGGCTACCTCGAGTCGATGTCGCACCGGGAGGGCGACGCCCGGCTCCCAACGAAGAGCGTGAGCGCTTGGAGGCGATGAGCCTCGAGGAGCTCCGCGACGAACTGCCCAAGCCGAAGGAGGCGTAGCCATGCGTGGATCGGTGGTGAAGAAGGGTGCTCGGTACTTCGTCAAGATCGAGCTCGATCCCGACCCGCTCACCGGCGAGCGTCGCCAGAAGTGGCACTCGGGGTTCAACACGAAGCGCGAGGCCGAGAAGGCGCGCGTCGATCTGCTATCGAAGTTCGACCGCGGCGAGTACGTCGAGCCGACCCAGCAGACGCTTGCCGACTACCTGACGGAGTGGCTGAAGGCGATCGAGCACACGGTGCGCCCGTCAACGTTCGACTCGTACGAGCGCAACATGCACAACCACGTGATCGCCCACATCGGCACGACCAAGCTCGCCAAGGTCGACGCCATCGTGCTGAACGGTCTGTACTCGCTACTGCTCACCTCGGGTCGACGGCTCCCGTCGCGGACCGGTCGTGGCTACACCCGTGAGGTAGTCGACCGGGCGCTCAAGCGCGCCGACGGCCACTCCCTCACTGCCACGGCCGAGCTGCTGCGAGACCGAGTCCGCCGAGGCGTCGCACATCACGAAGGACACGCTCGCCTCGCTCCTGCGCCGGCAAGAACAGCGGCGGGCGATCGACGACATGCCCGAGGGCCTCGATCGCCGCACGGTGAACTACGTCCACACGATCCTCCACCGGGCGTTCAAGGATGCCGTTCGTTGGGGCCGGCTGGCGCGCAACCCGGCAGACGCCGCCGATCCACCGCGCGCCGGCCAGAAGTCCGACGGCGTCCATGCGTGGGACGCAGAGACGCTTCGCACCTTCCTCGCTCGCTCACGCGAGTCAGGCGACCGTCTCCGCGTTGTGGGTGCTGCTTGCCACGACCGGCATGCGCCGCGGCGAGGCGATCGGCCTCCGGTGGAAGGACGTCGATCTCGACAAGGGCCTGCTCAGCGTCGTCCAGACGATCACGCAGGCGCGGAACAAGGTGACGATCGGCGAGCCGAAGACAGCGCGCGGCCGACGTTCGATCGCGCTTGACGGCGCGACGGTGGGCGTGCTCCGCGAACACCGAAGGACGATGCTCGAAGAGCGCCTCCTCGTCGGCCCCGACTTCTCCGACGAGGGCCTCGTGTTCCACCACCCTGACGGCTCGTGCCTCCGCCCAGATGCGGTCAGCGCTCAGTTCGTACGGCGAGTCGGCCAGTACGGCCTACCGAGGTTGACGCTCCACGGTCTGCGCCACACCTGGGCGACGCTGGCACTCGAACAAGGCATCCACCCCCGAGTCGTACAGGAACGCCTCGGCCACTCGACGATCGCGATCACGCTCGGCATCTACAGCCACGTCAGCCCGACGCTGCACGACGAGGCCGCCAGTCTTGTAGCTGGAATGCTGCTCAGCTAGTCAGCCCCGAAGCACATCGAGGTCTCTGGCGATGAATCCGTCCAGATGGGCGAGCAAGGCGTCGCCCTCGACGATTGCGTCCGCTTGTCGAGCGCCGTACAGAGTGGCAACCACCGCGAGTGCAAGCCCCGTCAACGTTGCGGCAGGCAAAGGGAATGCGGGATGCGTATCGAGAGTCGCCCGCCGCTCGGAGCCGTTCCGCGTCGATGTCAGCATGGCCGCTCAAGTCGATTCCATCGCAGGGATCGTCTTCTGAATGCGGCGGATGGATGAGGCACGGACTGTCCCGTTCCCATCCGAAAATCGCTTGTGCGTGGGCATAGGGATGAGGGGAGCTGTCACTGAGTCACTGGGGCCATCCTCGCCGTTCTCCGGGCCAGTCTCGTCGACCACGTGCTCAGCCGACTCAAAGCGCCAGCCCTCGGCATGAACTGAGCCGTCCTCCCGCTCCCGGAGGAGCGCGACACGCATCTTGAGCTCGCTCACGCGCCCGTTGATCAGCTTCTCGACAACCACGGTGGTGACGGGGACGACGGGTCGTCCATATCTGGGCAACGGGTCCCCAACCACCCAGCCGTAGCTATGTAGCCGCAGGGGCGGAGTGGCCCTCGACACCGTGTGCTCAAGCACTTGCGCGTCCACGGGCGTGAACTCCCGCAAACGCTGAGCAAGCACCGGCCCGACCGATCCCTTCGCCTGCTTCGCTCGGAGCCACCCCGCGAGCACTCTCCACATTGCCTTCAGATCCGCCTCGTCGTGCGGCTCAGCAATGACAGTGCTCATACCGCGAGTCGGTTGCGTGGCATGTACTCGACGTCCTCAAGATCGACGACGAAGCGACGTGCCGACGGCCCCTCGACATCGCTGACGAAATCCCGGACATTCTGAAGCTGCCGGAACTGTGAGATGTCCTCGCAGAAGACTGGATCACCGGGCTGCACCCTCGCCAGGGGCCGCGGCTCAAGGTGACTTGTGAGCCAGACGTTTCGCCCGAGAAGCTCTGAGACCCTGCCGTGGAACGCCTCTTGGGCCAGCGGCGGGTCCTCGCCCCACCATCGGCCACGCACCGCGTTCCATGCGTCGACGTCGTCACGACCGTCGACCAACCACGGATGGCTCTGCATGAGATGAGGCAAGTCCACCACCACGTTTTGGGACGGGAGGAGCACGCGATCGATCCAACGCCGAAGGGCACAGGACGCCACACGTGCCAGAAGTTCGGGGCTCGTCGTTTCCTTCCGGCGCAGCCCAAGTGCTGGGTGTGCGGCAAGATCTCGAAACGTCATCGAGTAGATCTCGCCGACCTCTGGTAGACCCAGCGACTCAAGCTGACCGCTGTGCAGCGATGTCCAATCGGCGTCCTCCAGGTCGAGAACCGCGACCCAGGGCGCGTCGAGCTGACTCTTGTCGACTCCGCTAGAAATTGCTGCAGGAAGTAGGTCAAGACGCGGCCAACCCGACGGATGGAAGGCATCTTCCGCGGCATCGCCGGCTCCCCAAAGATGCGCATTCGCAATGTCGTCCTCGCTCACGTAGACGTCTGCGACCGCCATCGCCCGCCCCATCAACGTGAGGTCGAACGTCCTCTGCTGGGTCCGTTCGTTGACGACCATGATCGCACCCGCCGTGGTGTAGCCGCGCACCAGATGGGCGACCTCTCCGCCCATCTCAGACGTCAGGTGCGTCCGAACCTCGTCGTCGACGTGGGCATCATGATCAGGCGTCAGGTCCGAGTCCAGAACAAGAACGTCAGCGGCGTCGAACACCGAGGCCGCATCATCCCCGGCTCGCCCGGCAGACCTACGTTCCTTGAGAGCGGCGACTGCCCGCGAACTGAGCGGGGAGCGCCTCGGCAACGCCGCCCGGCTTAAGGACGTGCCCGATCTCATCAGCCCAGTCCTCGACACGGCTCCCGTCATCGTCACAGACGACGACCCTCAGATCTGCGCTCACTGCTCCACCTTCCACTCGAGCTCGATCGACGTCGACCATCCCGGTTCCGGTTCTACGAATCGAACTGTGCAACCGACGTCCTGCGCAATCATTCGCACGATCGTCAGCCCGAGCCCGCTACCGCCGAGGCCCAGCGCTTCGCTCCGTTCGGTGGCGCTGTCCACCCGTTCGAACGGGAGAAAGAGCCGTTCGGCGTCCTCAAGGTCGACCGCAAGCCCGGTGTTCTGCACCCGCAGCCACGCAGATCGAGCTCGCTTGCCCCCTGAGATCGCGATTCGACCGGGCCGTTCGTCCAGCGTCGCCCGGAACGCGTTGGTCAGCAGGTTCTGGAAGACCGCCATCCAAGCTGCGTATGACGCCTCTGGCAGCGTTAAGTCGAGCGGCACCTGACGCAGATCCACGTCAGCACCACGTGCGAGAACCTGCATGGTCCGCTTTACATCCGACAGGACCTTCGCCGCTCCGTACTCACCGACAGCTGTCCTTGTCTCCTCACTCAACAGAGGGGCGAAGAGCGACCGGATGCGCTTCGCCCGAATTGACCATCGCGCAAGGTCTCGGCTTCCGACCTGAGTGCCTCGGCAGAGGTGCCGGCAATCGACTCGGCGAGTCGCTCAAGTCTTCGTGCGACGGCCCCAACCTCACGTCGCTGCTTCGAGACCTCATGCTCATACGCCAGCGACGTCATCCCAGCAGTCGCCAGCGCACCCAATAGCGAGGCGTAGGCTCGTGCCTCATCGCGAATAGTCCTCGACGACTCGGATAGTGCTGCGATCGAGGTTTGGAGCGATGCGTATGCCTCCGGAGGTAGCTGAGGCTTCAGCGACTCTACGGTGTCAGCGGCGGCACGTGCAGCCTCGTCAGCATCAGCCTTCGATCGCCTCGGACGCGTGACGACATCTTTGGCTTTGGCCTTCGCCCTCACGAGCGCATAGAGGTCGATGCTGAGCCGAACGGCGCGTAAGTTGATCGAGAGCCTTGTTGTCGACAAGGCGATCGCGCGGATCTGGATCGCCAGGGCGTCCTGCGGTCGCCTTCCGGTTGCTCGGGATGCGTTCCTCGGCCGAAGTCGACACCCGGACCATCCCAAAGACTCGCTTGTTCGTCGGCAGGTCCTGCATCGCATTCTTGACCTGAAGGGCCTCAGGCAAGAGGCGGCTCCGCGAGAGCCGACGAGCGTGATCGAGTTCGAGGCGGAGCCAATCAACCTCTGGTCCGTAGTAGGGGAGCCGGAAGCCAGCGTCGTAGATGTTCGCCCCCGAACTGGGCGAGATAGCTGCGCGCGACGTCAACCTTGATGCCGCGAGGCTGCCGATGTACGAGATCGAAGACCCGGATCTCAAAATCGATCGAATCGAGCTGACAGTCAGGAATCTCCACGAGATACCGCTCGGTTGCCGATCCGACCAGCCGCACCACGATAAGGCACCGCCTCGTCGGCGACATCTGGCGGTTATCCGACTTGCTCGCATCGGATTGATCATCATCGGTCGGCGTGCTGTCCAGAACGATCCGACGTACGCGCCGGAAGCTTCGCCTTTGGATCGAGGAGGGTGCCGGTAACGCGCGCAGAGGCGATATCCATGAGGGCCGACATCTGATCGTCGAACGTCTCCTGGATTGACTCGAATGGCGTAGACAGGGTGGCGCGAAAGTCGCTTTCTCCGTCAACGGCGAAGGGAGTGCTGCAGAGCCCAAATCTCGCGTGCCAAATCACGGAATGCGTTCGCACTCCAGTCGGTCGCTAGGTCGCTCAGCAGGATCTCGGTTCCGTGGGTGGAGCCGTTTGCGAACGTCGACGTCGCCGACTTCGTGTCGAAGTCGACTTGAACGTCGGTGAGATCCTTGGAGCGGATCGCGGTCGGCCAGTCGATCGAGGCTTGGATCTCTCCAACGCCGGCGTCTTAGTGGACCAGAGCTTGGAGGGCTCTTTGGCGGCGACGCTGCGGAGCCGAAGTGAGTGAGCGAGTAGCTGAGCAGACAGCCGACCTACGCCCTTAGAGCCCGTCAGGGATCGCCCAAGAGCCGGACTCCGCTGCTCCTGGACCTTGGCAGTCGTTCCGACGCGCGCATCCATCGATCGGTGAACGAACGCGCTCATTCCATGCCCGTCATCCACGATCCGGATCAGATCACCCTCGAACGTCAGCTCGACATGACGCGCATCAGCGTCGTACGAGTTCTTGATCAGCTCCGCCAGCGCGATATGTGGACGACCGACCAGCCGCTCACCGAGCTCGCTCAACAGCTTCGCGTCGACGGTGAACGTCAGGGTCTGCACGCCACTCCTCTCGACGGGGCGGCCACTCCGTCCCCGCACGTCGAGGGTACTTGGCCGTTCGCTTGGCGCCGCGGCTCGAGTACCCTTCCCGAGTGTGTCCGCCGTCGACGTACAGAGCACTCAGTCGCTCCGCGTCGTGTCTCTGTTCTCGGGTGTCGGCGCACTAGATCTGGGCTTGGAACGCGCTGGTCACCGTATCGTCGAGGCATGTGAGTCCTGGGAACCGGCGGTGCGGGTGCTTCGCCACCACTTCCGGGATCTCAAGATCCACGGCGACGTCAGGGACTTCTCCGCCTCATGCGAGTACGACGTCTTGGCAGCAGGATTTCCTTGCACCGACATCTCGCACGCTGGCAGTAGAACAGGGATCCACGGCGATGCCTCGGGCCTGGTTGGAGAAGTCTTCCGAATCGCCGCCGAGAGCCGGCCAAGACTGGTCGTCCTCGAGAACGTGCCGAACTTGCTCGGGCTACACAGCGGTGCGGGGATGCGGTACATCACCGGCCAGCTGGAAAGTCTCGGATACAACTGGGTCTATCGGACCGTCGATTCGCGTTTCACGGGCGTTCCGCAGCGCCGACCGCGCGTCATCATCCTCGCGGAGAACGAGGACGAGGTCGCGACGCGACTTCTCGCCGAGGACAGCCAGACGACGTCACCAGAACAGAAACAACGACACGGCAGCCCGTCCGGCTTCTATTGGACGGAAGGTCGCACGGGTCTCGGCCTCGTTCATTCGGCCGTGCCGACACTCAAGGGCGGGTCAATGCTCGGTCTGCCGAGCGCACCAGCGATCTGGTTTCCTTTGAATCCAGCGGGGCGCAAGTTCCTTCTACCCACGATTGAAGACGGCGAGTCGCTGCAGGGACTCCCGCGAGGATGGAGCGAACCGGCGCTGATGGCTGGTGAGAGGGACCTGAGATGGAAGCTCGTTGGAAACGCCGTCACTGTCGGAGTTGGTCAGTGGA
>JAWKHV010000019.1:0-114101 GCA_041394645.1 Ilumatobacteraceae bacterium
TGGCCAGGGACAGCAGTTCGAGCCCGGGATCGATGGTGAGCGACTCCTGTGCCGCGGCGAGGAGCCCGTTGATCACGAACGGATTCTCCCCGATCCGGCCGTTGGCCCGCTGGAGCGCGGTGACGATGAACTCCTGCTGCCGCTTGATGCGCCCGAGGTCGCTCGTCGGGTCCTCGGTCCACTCCGAATCCTTGAACTGCTCGAAGTGGCGCGAGCGCGTGTATTGGAGTCCTTCGATGCCGCTGAGCTCGTAGCAGCCCGGCGTCGCGACCATCAGCCCCGTGTTGTGATCCCGGGTGGGATAGTCGAAACAGACCGGCACGCCGCCGATCGCGTCGACGAGGGTCTTGAAGCCCGAGAAATCGACCTCGACGTAGTGGTTGATGGGGATGCCGAGATTGTCGGAGATGGTCTGGACCAAGACGTCGGGGCCGTGGGAGACCGCCGCGTTGATGCGGTTCTTCTTGCCCGTGTCCGAGATCGTGACCCACAGGTCGCGAGGCAACGAGAGCAGGGCCGCTTCGTTGGTGACGCGGTCGTGGCGGAGCACCATGATCGTGTCGGATCGCTGGCCGGTGGTCTGGTCCGCGCTCCCGATCCCCCCGTAGTCGGGGCTGTCGGGGTCGGAATCGGCTCGGGAGTCCGACCCCACCAACAGGAAGTTCTCGACGGTGCCACCAGGGTCGGCGTCGGCGAGGGCGTCCTCGACCTCGAAGTCGACCGTCACCTTGGCGGCCTCGGTCTCGCTGGAGGACACCAGCACCGTGGTCCCGGCCCCCGCCAACACGGCGCAGAGCGTCAAAGCGCTGGTCACCCGCCCTCGGCGCAGCCGACGAGAACGGTCGTTGCTCGTCGTCGCCATTGCTACGAGGTTAACGGCCGCGGATCGCCGAACCTGTCACGGGTTCGTAACACGGAGGTGGATCACGTCACCCGTCGTGACGTGTCGCGCCCCGCTCTCGGTGCTGACGATCAGCGTCCCCGACCGCTCGACGCCGGTCGCAGCGCCCTCGAACGAGCCCGCCCCGAGCTCCACCCGGACGCGTCGGCCGATGGTGTCGAGGGCGTCGAGGTAGCGCTGATGGAGTTGGTCGGGGTCGCTCGGCAGGGCATCGAAGGCTCGGAGCACGGCGCCGAGCACCGCTCGGGGGGTCCCGGTGCCGAGGCACGCTGCCTCCGGCGGCGCCCAGCCGACGTTGAGCCCCAGCCCGACCACGACCGCCTCGACCGAGGAGCTCCCGGGTGGGCTGGCCGCCTGAGCGAGGATTCCGGCCAGCTTGCGACCGTCGAGCAAGACGTCGTTGGGCCATTTCAACCGGGCTTCGCGACCGGAGATCTCGGCGACGGCTGCCAGCGCGGCCAGGCCGACCCGCTGGGTCAGCTGGTGCAGCTCGGCCGGAATCGACCGCAGGAGCAGCGACACGAGGAGGTTCGTTCCGGGCGGCGCGTCCCAGATCCGGCCCAGGCGGCCCGCGCCGGCGGTTTGATGGTCGGCGACCAGAACCAAGCGATCCGGCGCGCCGGCATGCGCCGCGACCAGGAGATCTGCGTTCGTCGAGCCCGTCGCCGCGACCCGACGAACCTCCCAGTCACGCGGCCAGGATCCCCGCCATCTGGCGCCAGGTAGGTCCATGCGGAAACAATGGCACCTGTGCTCAAGAAGATCCTGATCGCCAACCGTGGGGAAATCGCCGTCCGGGTCATCCGGGCGGCCCGAGAACTCGGGATCGCGACGGTCGCGGTGTACTCCGAACTCGATCGCAATGCCCTGCACGTCCGCCTGGCCGACGAGGCCTATGCCCTGGGCGGTCAGACCGCTGCCGAGCTATCTGAACACGAGCGGATCCTCGCCGCGATCCAGGAGAGCGGCGCCGACGGCGTGCACCCGGATACGGCTTCTTCTCGGAGAACGCCGACTTCGCCCAGGCGATCACCGATCTCGGCGTGGCCTTCATCGGGCCGCCGGCCCAGGCGATCGTCGAGATGGGCGACCAGGTGTCGTCCCGCCAGGCCGCCGTGGCGCGGTGGGGCCCCGATCGTGCCCGGCACCACGGAGTTCGTGACCTCTGCCGACGAGATCACCACTGCGTTCGGCGAGGAGGCCGGCTGGCCGATCGCCATCAAGGCCGCCTTCGGCGGTGGTGGCCGGGGCATGAAGGTCGTGCAGAGCGCGGCCGAGGTCCAAGACGCCATGGATTCGGCCCAGCGTGAGGCCAAGGCCTTCTTCGGCCGTGACGAGATCTACGTCGAGAAGTACCTGACGTGGCCCCGCCACATCGAGGTCCAGCTGGTGGGTGACCAGCACGGCAACTACGTGTGGGTCTCGCTCCGGGACTGCTCGGCGCAGCGCCGCCACCAGAAGCTGATCGAGGAAGCTCCGGCGCCGGCGCTCCCGAGGGCATGAAGCCGCCATGGGCGAGGCGGCCATCAAGGCCGCTCGTGCCGTCGGGTACTTCAACGCCGGCACCGTCGAGTTCATCTTCCAGGACAACGAGTTCTTCTTCCTGGAGATGAACACCCGACTCCAGGTCGAGCACCCCGTCACCGAGGCCATCACGGGAATCGACCTCGTCGAGTGGCAGATCCGGGTGGCGTCCGGCGAGACGCTGCCGATGACACAGGCCGAGATCGACGCCGTGCGTCGAGGCCACGCCATCGAGGTCCGGATCAACGCCGAGGACCCGGCCGGCGGCAAGTTCCTGCCCTCACCCGGCAAGATCGAGACGTTGCGGGCGCCCGATGGCTTCGGGGTCCGGTTCGACGCCGGCTACGAGGCGGGCGACGAGGTCAGCCAGTACTACGACAACCTGGTCGGCAAGCTGATCGTGTGGGGCAAGGATCGGGCCACCGCCATCGCCCGCACCATCCGCGCCCTCGAGGAGATGGAGATCACCGGCGTCGCCACCACGATTCCGGCCGACCTGGCCATCCTGCGCCACCCGGACTTCCAGAACGTCACCCACTCCACGAAGTGGAGTCGAGAGCGCCTCGACCTGAGCGGGGTGTCGGGCAAGGTTGCCGCCCCGGAGCAGACCGAGGAGGACGCCGCTCCCCTCGTTCAGCGGTCCACCACGGTCGAGGTCAACGGCAAGCGGTTCGACGTCAAGATGTGGGTGCCGGACCAGCCGCTCGTGGTGGCCGGGGGCGCCGGGGCCAAGGCGGCTCCGAAGTCCCGCAAGTCGAGCGGTGGCTCCGGTGGCGGCGGAGCCGGCAGCGGTGACGTCGTCGTGCCGATGCAGGGCACCATCGTCAAGGTCCTGGTCGAGGTGGGCCAGGCCGTGGAGGCCGGGCAGGCCGTCGTCGTGCTCGAGGCGATGAAGATGGAGAACCAGATCCAGGCCGAGAAGGCCGGCACGGTCAAGGCGATCAAGGTCGAGGCGGGAGCCACGGTCGACGCGGCGACGTCGTGGTCGTCATCGAGTGATCCCGGCCCGCCCGGGCGGCGGGATCGAGCACACGGCCCGGCCGATCGCGATGGTGATCGGCCGGGCCGTGGGCGTCCGAGCACCGGACCGGCCCAGGTCACACCCGGTTTGGTCGCCCGGCGCACCACCACCGTGCCGGCGACCAAACGCCCGGTCACACCCGGTTTGGTCGCTGGCACACCACCACCGTGCCGGCGCGACCAAACGCCCGGTCGCACCCGGTTTGGTCGCCGGCGCACCACCACCGTGTCGGCGCGGCCAAACGCCCGGTCACACCCGGTTTGGTCGCCCGGCGCACCACCGTGCCGGCGCGACCAAACGCCCGGTCACCCGGTTTGGTCGGGACGGCTGGGGTCAGTCGAGGACGACGATCGAGCCGGCGGCTCGGTCGTGGAGACCCTGCTGGCGGGGATGGCGCCAGGCCAGGAGATGTACGACGGCGAAGGTCGGGACGGCGACACCGGGGATCACGGTGGCGAGTCCCACCACGACTGCCGGATGAACGACTGGGTCCATCCGAGCGGTGAGCCGTCCGACGCCTGGACCACCCGGCACCGGAACCACGCCTTCCCGAGCGTCCGGCCGGTCAGCGCCACCGAGATCCCTGATAGCCGACGAGCAGGAGCGCCCCGGCTACTCCCAACCAGAACCGATCGTCGGCGGTGAGCCCGCCATGACGATGGTGGAGGGCCAGCGCGGCGACCAGCGTCGGTAGTCCCACCGCGGCCAGGTCGACCGCTGCCGCGCATCCCCGCCGAGCCAGTGAGACGAGCACCTCGCCCGCCGGGACCGGGAGCGAACGCGGCGTGCTGAGCATCACTCCGCCGCTTCCGCCAGCGCTTCGGCGAGCGACGGGTGGACGAGCAGACTCTCGACGATGTCGGCCACCTTGAGGTTGGCCGTGACGGCGAGGGCGATGACGCTGATCAGTTCCGCAGCATGGCGGCCCACGATCGAACCGCCGAGCACGACTCCGGTCGCCGGATCGGAGATGATCTTCACGAAGCCGCGAGTCGTTGTTGATCAGCGCCTTGGGCGTCGCGCTGAACGGCACCTTCGTGACGCGGATCTTGCGACCGCTGGCGAACGCTTCGGCTCCGCCAACCCCACGTCGGCGATCTCCGGTTCGGTGAAGATCGCGGAGGCGGCCTTGTCGTAGTCGAGATGGCGGTGCTTTCGCGGGTGTGGAGCCCCATCACGTGCTCGGCCACCTTGCGCCCCTGCATCAGGCGACCGAACTCAGCGGCAGCTTGCCGCTGACGTCGCCTGCGGCGTAGATGTGCGCCACCGAGCTCTGGCAATGGTGATTGATCGTGACGTACCCGCCGTCGAGCACCACGCCGACCTCCGCGAGCCCGAGATCGTCGGTGTTGGCGACCGATCCGATGGCGAGCACGGCGTGGGACGAGCGCACGTGGCGACCGTCGTCGCACGTGACGAGCACCTCGTCGCCTTGGCGCTCGATCGCCTCGGCCCGGGCTCCTTTGAGGAGTCGAACACCGCGGCGCAAGAAGTCTTCCTCGAGGACGGCTGCGACTTCGGGGTCCTTGCTCGGCAGCACCTGCTGGCGGCTGACCACCAGGGTCACCTCGGCGCCGAACGAGGCGAACATGTGCACGAACTCCACACCGGTCACGCCGGACCCGACGACGGTGATGCTCTTCGGGAACACGGTCGGCGGGTAGCAGTCCCGGGTCGTCAGGATCCGCTCGCCGTCGGGGGTGCACCAGTCGGGGATTCGCGGCCGGGTCCCGGTCGAGATCAGGATGGCGTCCGCTTCGAGCTGCGTGCTCGAGCCGTCGGGCAGGTCGACGTGGACCTGGTGGGCTGCGGTCAGGCGAGCGGTTCCGTGCAGCATCCGCACGCCCTGGCTCGCGAGGAGCTGCTCGGTGTTGTCGCGCATCCGGGCCGTGATGGCCTCGATCCGCGTGCGGAGTGCATCGGAGTCCACCGCTTGGGCGTCCTGGCGTTCCAGGCCCATCTCCGACATCCGGTTCGCGAAGGAGATCGCTCCACCGGTGGCGATCATGGTCTTGGACGGGATGCAGTCGAGCAGATGAGCGGCGCCACCGACGATGTCCCGCTCGATCATCGTCACCTCGGCACCGAGGCGGGCGGCATGGGTGGCCGCGGTGTTCCCCGCCGGCCCTCCACCGATGATCACGAAGCGCAAGGTCACGGGGCGAGGCTATACGGCCACGTCGTCCCCGTCATGCGTCCAGGGTTACGACTCGGACAAGCCGTCGTCTGCGAAGAATCGGGAGATGCCCGCACGGTCGTCGGGCGCCGTCAGCCCGTCGGCCGAGCTGGTCGCGGTTGAGGCCGCATTGAGCGCCGCCGTCGCCGACGAATCGGTCAGGGCCGCCGAGTTCGGGCAGTACGCCGAGGGGTAGCCGGTCGGCAGGTCGCGGCGCTCCCCGACGTATTCGAAGTGCATCCCATCGGGGTTCACGAAGTTGCCGCCCCAGGCGAAGCCCCACTTCCGCATGATCCGAACCACTCCGCAGTTCAACTCCGGGGCGGCGCCCTGAGGGTTCTGCGTGGTGTTCATGTCGATCGCCGCGCCCCAGGAGTGACGGGACAGGAACCCGAGGTTGCCGGTCACACGATTGAGCCGCGGGTAGAAGCAACCTCCGTAGCTGTTGGTGTTGGCGGTGTTGATCTCCGCTGCCAGGCCGGCGGCCGCGATGTCGTTCATCGCCCCTTGGAGCGCGTCGACGATCGCCAGGTTGCAGCTCGCTCGGATGGCGACCCCGGCGTACGTGCGCCGCTCGCTGATGTGGGCGGCGGACCATCCGCTGTTGAGCGAGGCGTCCCCGTTCGACAGCGGTCGGTAGGCGAACTCACCGGCCATGGCCTTGAGCTGCGACGTGCTCAACGTGGAATCCGGGTTCGGGGGTCCCACGATCGCGAGATCCGGACCCGGAAACGCACGAGACCCTGCGCCGCCAACCCGCTGTCGATCGCCGATCGGCTGGTGAACCCGAAGATCAACATCCTCGTGGTGGACGTGATGCCGAGCCCGGCCGCCGTCTCGGACGACACGAGCAGCTCGGCCCCGCCGACCACGTCGTCGGCCGCGATGACATCGATCGTGAGGGCCTGGGTCCTGCCCGCGGCGTCGAGGACCCGGACGACATCGCCGACCCGGGCGCCGCGCAGGTCGGCCGATGTCTGCCCCAGCACCACGCCACCCGCCTCCATCGAGCGGGCGACCTCGGTCGGGAACAGCTCGTAGGCCACCTCCGGCGGAATGGCGGTGAGGCCCATCGGAATGCGATAACCGGTCGGCGGGGCCTGCACCACGGTGTCACCGCGGCTGAGCGAGGTCATGGCGACCTGCGCTGCTTGGGCCGGATACGCCTCGGCTCCTGCGGCTTCGGCGGCCCGGCGCACCTGAGCGATCGTGGTCGCCGACATCGTGCTCGTCTCGTTGACGGACACGATGCCGAGGGAGGACGGCGTGGACCGGGTCGCGGCGACGGCACCGGAGGCGGCCGGCGGCGTCGCGGGCGCGCCGGCGACCGCGGGAATCGAACTGATCGAACCGGCGACAGCGAGCGAGAGCGCGACGAGGACGCGCGAGGACGTTCGGTTCATCCGGCCGACGGTAGACGAGTGCCGACCGGGCGTCGCCGCGGGCGGAAACGGACCGCGGGGCGCCGGCGTGGACTCGATAGCGTGTCCTGTTCGTGAGTGACGAAGCGCCGGACGAGACCATCACCGACGACGAACTGAGCGGCAGCGGGCTCGCGGCCGAGCGGTCCAAGCGCTTCGCCAAGATCGACGACGTCCGGGCCAGCGGTGGCCAGCCGTATCCCTACCGCTTCGATCGCACCCACACGTTGGCCGAACTCCGCGTGCTCCACGGCGACCTCGAACCAGGCACCGAGACCGAGCATCGCGCCGCCGTCGCCGGACGCATCATGCTGAAGCGCCAGCAGGGCAAGCTGATCTTCGCCACCATGCGGGACCGGTCGGGCGAGATCCAGTTGTTCGTGTCCAAAGGCGTGGTCGGTGAGACCGCGTTCGATACGTTCGGCCATCTGGACCTGGGTGACTGGGTGGGCGTCCACGGCACGGTGATGACGACCCGCAAGGGCGAACTGTCGATCAAGGTCGAGCGGTTCGAACTGCTGGCCAAGGCGGTGCGTCCGCTTCCCGACAAGTGGAAGGGCCTCACCGACACCGACACGCGGTACCGGCAGCGGTACGCCGACCTGATCGTCAACGCCGATGCTCGGCGGATGTTCGAGATCCGCCACGCCATGATCTCGAGCTTCCGCCGCACGCTCGATGCGCATCGGTTCATCGAGGTCGAGACCCCGGTGCTCCACGTCGAGGCCGGCGGCGCCCATGCCCGCCCGTTCGTCACCCACCACAACGCCCTCGACATGACGCTGTATCTGCGGATCGCGTTGGAACTGCACCTCAAGCGACTGATCGTGGGCGGGATGGAGCGGGTGTACGAGATCGGGCGGATCTTCCGCAACGAGGGCATCTCGACCCGGCACAATCCCGAGTTCACGATGATGGAGCTCTACTGGGCCTTCGCCGACTACTCCGAGGTGATGAACATCACCGAGGAGCTCATCCGCAACGCCGCGCTCGACGCGACGGGCTCCTCGGTCGTGACGATCGCCGGGGAGGAACACGATCTTGCCCGTCCCTGGCGGCGAGCACGGATGATCGATCTCGTCGCCGATGCGACGGGGGTGGAGGTCCACCCGAGCATGCCCCGTGAGCAGCTTGCGGCGCTCGCCGTCGAGCACGGCGTGAATCCGCAGGCGCAGTGGGGACCCGGCAAGCTGATCGAGGAGCTGTTCGAAGCCACGGCCGAATCGGCACTTCTCGCGCCGACGTTCGTGACGGGCCACCCGGTCGAGATCTCACCGCTCGCCCGCGTCGATCGCCACGATCCGCACCTGACCGAACGATTCGAGCTGTTCGTCGGAGGCCGTGAGCTGGCCAACGGATACAGCGAGCTGAACGATCCGCGTGAACAGCGCGAGCGGTTCGAAGAGGAGCAGCGGCTCAAGGAGGCCGGCGACGCGGAGCGCGGCACGGTCGACGAGGACTACCTGCGTGCCCTGGAGTACGGGATGCCGCCGACCGGCGGTCTCGGCATCGGCATGGATCGGGTCGCCATGCTGCTCGCCGGGACCGACTCCATCAAAGAAGTGCTGTTGTTCCCGACCCTTCGACCGGAGGTCTTCTGACATGGCGAGCGCGTGGGGCATCGGCCTGGCGACGATCACGAACGAGGGCGTCGTGCTCGACGCCTGGTACCCACATCTCGGCTGGGGCGAGGTGGTCGACGAGATCGCCCAGGCCTCCCTCCCCGAGGAACGGGCCGACGATCTCCGAGCGGTGACGGTGACGCCGATCACCACGGTGATCGACACCGACGCCGCTCCGACCGATGCCGTCGACGTGTACCTGCGACTTCACCTGCTGTCGCATCGCCTGACGGCGCCACGGACGGTGAACCTCGACGGAGCGTTCGGTCTGCTGGCCAACGTGGCGTGGACGAACCTCGGACCGGTGCATCCCGATCGCCTGCTCGACGTGCAGCTGGCCGAGCGCGCCGCCGGCCGGATGTTGATGGTCCGATCGATCGACAAGTTCCCGCGGATGCTCGACTACGTCGTGCCGTCCGGGGTCCGTATCGCCGATGCCGACCGCGTCCGGCTCGGCGCCCATCTCGCCGAAGGCACCGTCGTGATGCACGAGGGCTTCTGCAACTTCAACGCCGGCACCCTGGGGACCTCCATGGTGGAAGGTCGGATCTCGGCGGGCGTCATCGTGGGCGACGGCTCCGACATCGGTGGCGGCGCCTCGATCATGGGCACGCTCTCCGGTGGCGGCAAGGAAGTGGTGAGCGTGGGACAGCGTTGTCTGCTCGGCGCCAACGCCGGGATCGGGATCAGCCTCGGCGACGACTGTGTGGTCGCGGCGGGGCTCTACCTGACTGCGGCCACCCCGGTCACGTTGCCCGATGGCGAGGTCGTGAAGGCCAAGGAACTCTCGGGAGCGTCCAACTTGATGTACCTCCGCAACGACCGCACGGGCATCGTCGAAGCCCGCCAGCGCACGGGCAGTTGGGGCGGCCTGAACTCGGTGCTCCACGCGAACTGAGCGCGCGCCGCGAGTCGAGGTCGCTCATCCGCTGACGACGGCCTGGATCTCGCCCACGACGAACGAGAGGCTGCGGCGGGTGGTGATGCCCGGGAGCGATCCGCTGCCGGTCGACCCGGTCCACGCCACCTCCCACTCGATCGACATCGTCGCCGGATAGCTCTGCGAGTTGGCCGCCAACAGGCTGGTGTGGAGGAACTCGTGGGAACACGCGGAGACGGCGTCGTCGCCAGCGGCCGGGGTCCACGCCAGCCCGGGACCGAGCACTCGACCGGTGCGCTTCCGTCGCCGGGATCGAGAACCAGCCGCACCGGGGTCGCCGTGGTCGTGGCCCAGACCGTCGCGCCGTGCTCCGTCGGGACCCACGCCGACACCGAGATCGGGCTCCACTCGGTCGAGGTCCAGAACCACGTCGGTACGCCCACGTACGCCTCGCTCGCAGGAGGGGCGCTGGCTGGGGACGGCGCGGGGAGGAGCTCGGCGAGTTCGTCCCATGCGACTCCCCTGACTCGGCTGATCGACGGCGGGCCGATCCAGTGCAGTGAGGTTCCCGAACCCGGGCAGTCGCGCTCGAAGAGCGTGTAGCGGACCCCGCCGACGACCTTGGTGATCGCCTCCACCCCTTGGGTCTCGTCGACGGCGGTGTCACCCCGGAACGGTTCCCACGAACACCCGCTACTCCCCTGGCGCCCACGCCATCCGCCGCGATAGACGAACACCCCCGCCGAGATCGTGGCGCTCGATGGGTCGCTTGCACCGCTGCCTCCGCTGCCGCTGGCGGCACTGGGACCAGGTGGGCCACGAGCAAGGTCGTGGCGGCGACCAACGACGCGACCACAGCGATCGCGGCGATCGCGGCGAGGAAGGTGCGGCGCCGGCTGGTCACTCGATGCACCCGTGTGGCCGCGGTTGGTGGTGAGATCTTCGTGCACGACGCGGAGCCATGAACCGTCCTCGGCGCGGTGCAGCTCGATCCGTTGCTTACGGGCCACGACCGAGTCGTCGACCACGATGTCTCGTCCAGCCATGGCGGCCGGCTCGACGATCCAGTCCCCGTCGACATCACAGATCACCACGGTCGCGATCCCAGCGGCTTCGTCGACGACGATCTCGTCGACCTCGAGCCAGCTGACCTCGTCGTGCAAGCGGGCGACGTAGCCGCCCTCGAGGTACCAGTCCCGAAGCCCGCCGAGCCAGGCGACATACGGGCTTCCCGGTGCTCCGAACCGGTCGGGGTCGCAGTCGGACGGCGACGCGATGCACGCGCGGAACCGATCCTTGTGGCTGCGCACCGAGGACTCGATCCTGGCCCGGACGTCAACTGTCACCTGCCCGTCGCCCTGGGGTGGCTCGGATGTCACGGCCACCGCGGGAGTCGTCGCGGCGACGACGGAGTCCGGCACGGTGGTCGGCGTGTCCTGGACGAGCGCGACGGCGGGAGCAACCGCTGACTCGTGGGCACCATCGGGCGGTGCCGACGGACCACACCCACACGCGAGCAACACCGCGCCGACCACGACGGCAAGAATCCCTGCGCCAGTGCGCGCCGTGTTGACCGGTGTCGTGCCGTCGGGTGTCGTGCTCATCATTCGCTCCACCTCCGCCAGGTCGGGCGCCGCACCGTGCGATCGCCGACAGTAGGAAGGGAGCGACGCCGAGCCCATCGGCAATTCGGACCACTCGCTCACGTCACGCCAGACGACCGTCCCCGAGCGCGCGTCTGCCCCGCCTCGGTGTCCGATCCTTGCCGGAGCACCGAGGCGGGGCAGACGTACCTGAGTGCCGCTACACCGCCAAGGCCGCAGCACCAGCGGTGGCGACCTCGACGTCCTGTTCGGCCGATCCGCCCGAGACCCCGACCGCGCCGACGATCGCGCCATCGACGATGACGGGGACCCCGCCGCCGAAGATCGCCAACCGTTCGGTCTTGGTGATGCCGTGCACGAGCGCCGGGTCGTGCTCGATCATCCCCCACCACCGATCCGTCGGCACCCCGTTGAACGAGGCGACGCTGAACGCCTTGTCGGCGGCGATCCGGGCCGATAGGCGCGGCGCACCGTCCATGCGGGCGGTGAGGATCGGCCAACCGGCGTCGTCCACGACGTCCACGCACACTGCGATCCCGAGCCGCTGCGCCTCGGCCAGGGCCGCGTCCAGGACGCGACGCGCCCCGGCGAAGGTGAGGGTCGAACGCGACGTGATCGCGCCGGAGTCGGACATCTCAGGCACCGCGTCGGATCAGGTGTAGACGGCCAGGAAGGCGTCGTTCAGCTTGCGGTCGTGGTAGAAGACCGCCGGGCCGACCTCGTCCCACGTCCACTTCAGCGGCTGGTGATCCGGGTAGGTCTGGTAGCCGCCGCAGAACGTCTCGAAGCGGTTGCCCGAGGGATCGAAGGCGTAGATCGTGGTACCGCGGGTGACGCCGTGACGGGTCGGGCCCATGTCGAGCGACACCTTGTTCATCGAGATGATGTCGGCGGCACGCAGGACCCGCTCCCAGCTGTCGAGCAGGAAGGCTGTGTGGTGCAGCTTGCCGGGCTCCTCGTTGCGGACGAAGGCGATGTCGTGGGCCTTGGTGCTGCACGACAGCCAGATCGCGAGATCCGTCACCCCGTCCTCGAGCACGATGTGCTCGACGAGGTAGAAGCCGAGGACGTTGACGAACAGGTCCTGCACCTTTTCGATGTCGGGTCCGTACAGCAGGCAGTGGTCCATGCGGACCGGGGCGATGCCGTTGTCGGCCGCCGGCGTCCACGGCGCCGGGTTGACGTACTCCTGGCCGTTGCCGACGTCCTTCTTGTACCAGTACAGCTCGATCTGGTGGCCGGACGGGATCTCGAACCGGACCCGTTCCCCGGTCTCGAGCATCTCGCCCGCGGGGATCCGCTCGGTCGACACGCCGTAGGCGTTGAGGTCGGCCTCGAGTTGGTTCAACGTGGCCTCGTCGAGCACCTTGAACCCGAAGAAGTCCACGCCGGCCTCGTCGGCCTCGCGGATGATGAAGCTGTTGTGGTCGTGCTCGTCCCAGGCCTTGAAGTAGGCGCGGTCTCCCTCACGGCCGGTCTGGATGAGGCCGATGACGTTCGTGTAGAACTCGATCGATTCGTCCAGATCGAGCACACGGATCTGCATGTGCCCCGGACGAAGTACTCCGGTCATTGCCATTGGAATGCTCCTCTCCCTCTCGGAAGTGGTGGTGGTGATGTTGCTGGTGGTTGCTGGTGGTCGGTGGGAACGCGGCGGGTCGTCTATCCGGCGGCGCTTGCCGTCGATCGGCCGTTCTGGGTGGAGGGCACGTAGCGAACGACGAGGTCGCTACGCGGGAAGATGCGACACGACAGGGCCAGGCCGTTGGCTTCGTCCTCGGCGGTGACGTGGGCTCGGCTCATTCGACGCCGAACCACGTCGCCTTCCAGGATCTCGACACGGCACACGCCACAGCCGCCGCCGCGGCAACCGACCTGGATGCCCCGGCCCCCGAGGCGCTCCATCGCGACCAGGACGTTGCTGTCCTCGGCACAACGGAACTCGACCGGCTCCCCGTCGGATTCGATTCGTACGTGGTGGTAGGTGGTCATGGTCGTTCTGGTCGGATCGATCGGATGGGTCAGATCCGCTTGAAGAGCGGACTGCGGACGGTCGGTGTGTCGGCGGCGGACAGGAACTTCTCCATGAAGATGTCCCGTTCGAACAACCTGCCTTGCATGAGGGTGGTGATGCAGGCCTCGATCATCGGCGGCGGGCCGCAGAGGTAGGCCTGGTGACCGCGAAAGTCGTTCTCGAACCGTTCCTTCGCGACCTCGTGGACGAAGCCCCGTGCACCCTCCCAGCCGGAATCGTCGGGCTCGTGGGACAGCGCCGGGACGTAGGTGAACGACGGATGTCGTTCGGCCAGCGCCGTGAGTTCTTCGACGTGATACAGCTCGTCGACCGAACGGGCGCCGTGGATCAAGGTGATCGGTTCGGAGTACCCGGACGCGAGCAGATCGAGGATCATCGAGCGCGGGCTCGACAGCCCGGAGCCGCCGGCGAGGAACAGCAGCGCGCCGCCGTTCGACCGACGGACGAAGAACTGGCCGTACGGGCCCGAGAGCGAGAGACGGTCACCCGGGGCCAGCCGCTCGTGGATCCAGGTCGTCGCCTCGCCGCCCGGTACGAGTCGTACGTCGAGTTCGATCTCGTCGGCGGCGGGCGAGTTGGCGAAGGAGAACGGTCGGTGCCCGGTTCCGCCCGGAAGTTGCACGTTGACGTACTGACCGGCCTGGAACGGGAGTTCTGCGCCGTCGTCGACTCGGGCGAACACCCCGACGATGGTCGGTGTGAGGCGCTCGATCCGGGTGACGGTCGCGGTCACGTCGCGTATCGCCAGGTGCAGCGCATCGGGTTCCTCGTCGATGTCCGCTTCGATCGTCACGTCGGACTCCGGGCGGGCGCAGCAGGCCAGACACTGGCCCTCCTCCCGCTCGTACTCCATCAGCGCGAACGTCGATGCCTCACCGTGGTCGATCTCACCGTCGAGGACCTCGACCTTGCAGGTTCCGCACAGACCGTGACCGCAGGCGTGGGGAAGGTAGATCCCGGCCCGCAGTGCAGCGTCGAGCAGCGTCTGCCCCTCTTCGATGTCGATGGTCTGGCCGAGCGGCTCGACGGTGAGTTCGAAGGTCACGAGGAGGTGCCCCCGATGCCCGTCAATCCGGGCGTACGGAAGCGCAGCGCATCCTTGTGACCGATCCCGTTCTCCGCCAGGGACTTGGTGGGATCGGGGGTGAAGGGTTGGCCCGACTTGAACCACTCGACCGTGGACCAGTCGATCTTCGCCCAGTCGGGGTGATAGCCGAACGATCCCGGCAGGACCGCTTCGATCAGCGCTCCGAAGGGCATCTCCGGCGGGAGCGGGTAGGCGAACGGTGCACAGAACATCAGGTGGTCGTCCCACCCGACGTACAGGAGCCGGGCGCCTCCGGGGAACTTGTCGGCGGTGTCCTTGGGGAGCACCGGATACTCGCGAACTGCCAGTGTGGTCATCGTCGTCTCCTTGCTCACTGCTTCCCGCTCAAGGCGCGCCACGCCTCGAAGTTGGCCTTGTCCTCGGAGTCGCCGTAGTCAGCGTTGTCCTGCCCGAAGGCCAGGTGGTAGTACCGCAGGACCTCCGGCAGGGGCGCAAAGTCCTCCGCGGTCGGATCGGCGTCGGGCAAGAAGCAATTGCCCTGATAGATCTGGTGGACCGGCAGCCACGACTGGACGTACTTCTCCGGCTCGTGGTCGAAGATCGACTGACAGCCGTCGGAGCAGAAGTGGTACTTGTCGCCGCCGAATTCGCTCTCCCGGTAGCAGATCTTCGTGGGGTCGCCGGGCTCGGTGAACAGCATCGGGATCTGGCAGACCTGACACAGCATGGGCAGCGTCGTGTTGAGGAATCGGTTGCCCGCCTCGTTCTGCTCCCGCCAGTACGTCATCCGGTCGCGGTAGTACGTGTCGTAGCTCTCGGGGTACTTCTCGCTCAGCCAACCCATCTCCTCCTCGGAGGGCATCCAGGTATGGAACGGGGCGGCGGCCTGGTACTGGTAGAAGGTCGACCACGCCTGGTGCGAGATGTGGTGCTTGTCGTCGCATGCCTGCTGCCAGCCGAGCGGCGGGCGGATGCCGTAGCGGGCGAGGTCGGCGAAGAGTGCTCCACCGTTCTCCTCGGCGTAGATCTCCCACGCCTCGGCCCAGCTCATCACCTTCTTGGGGAGCATGTAGTCCATCATCATGGCGACCAGGGTGAGGACCCGGTAGCCACGCCAGAACCACTTGTCGATCCAACGCTGGACGATCGGCAGGTTGTCCGGGTCCTGCTCGAGGAGGAACTTGATGACCTCGAGTCCGAGGGTCATGTGGCGGGACTCGTCGGACTGGGCCGAGAAGCCGAAGGCCATCGCACCCATGTCGCCGTTGTACGCCGCACCGGAGATGAACGGCACGAACAACAGGTTGGTGAGCACGTATTCGAACGAGAAGCCGATGGAGATCATGTACTCGAACGGGCCCGCGGTGATGGCGTCGTCGAAGAACGACTTCGGGACCGAGAGGTACCAGACCCGGTCGTGCATGTGGCGCCAGGCGTGGAAGCCGTCGTAGAACCGGTTGTAGTTCGACATGGCGTGGATCTGGGTCTGCGCGTGGCGCAGTTCGTCGAGCGCCTGCATCTGGCAGGCCACTCGGGTGCCCGCTCCCGGGAACTGGCGACCCACATGGGCGAAGCCACGGTGCGCCATGTACTCGAGCGGCGACACGCCGGTGAGGAACAGCTTGAGCGTGTTGATGTAGCGGGCGTCGGTCACGCCGAGGTGACCGTTGTTCTGCGTGAAGGCATCCACGATCGCATAGAGCTTGCGCTCCTTTTCGGCCTGGTACTTCCAGTACGCGTCCATCGTGAGCCGGAACGGGTCCTCCCACTTGTCCCAGTCGTGGATCTTGATGCCCTCGTACTCGGTGTACGGGAACACCGCCTCCATCGGCTGATAGGTGGTCTCCCAATCGAGACCACGGGTCATGAGTGCGTAGCGCTCCTTCAGCCCGAGCTTCTTGACCGGGCGGGCAGCGTCGCTGGCGGGGTTGGTCATCGTCATCGTTCGTGGCTCCTCAGTTGGCCCAGCTCAGGGTGAACTCATCGTCGGTCTCGTCGATGTGACCGGTGAGCGTGATCAGGTGGAGGTGGAGCTCTTGGAGGTCGAAGGACCGACCGAGCTTGTCCTCGATGGTGGAACGGTTGATGGTCATGGTGTCGGGTGCGTCGACCCGGACCATCGCCGGTTGTTCGTTGACGGTCGCGTTCGCGTTGTCCTCCAAGATGGCCTCGACGATGCCGCGGCTCTCCTCGGAGGTCTGGAAGGCGATGAAGACGGTGGACATGGGTGGCTCCTCAGCTCAGTCCGGCCTTGGCGGCCCGAGCGTCGAGCTGCGCGACGGCAGCGGTGAGTGCGGCATCGGCCTGGGCGCCCAGGGCCTGCTCGGCGATGGGGCGCAGGGCGTCGACCGCTCGCTGCTTCCATGCGGCGAACCAGCCGCCGATCAGTGCGGCGTTCTCGGCCGACTCGGCGACGGCGGTCTTGATGGTGGCGTCGACCCACTTGCGGGTCTCGGTGAACCACTCGCTCTGGAAGCGCACGAGCATCGACAGCGTCGGTCCGGCCTGGGTCGTGAGCGCGGCGTCGAGCTGCTCGTACACGAGCGGGTAGAGCACGCCGTCGAGCACGAGGTTCTGAGCGACGTAGAGCTCGAACCAATCGGACACCACGAAGGTGTCTTCGACGTACCGGCGCAGCGGCTGCCACTGGGCGCCGTCGAGCCACGCCTGCTTGGCCGCATCGAGTGCCTCGGGACCCTCGAACAGCAGACCGAGCCGGGACAGGTACTGGGCGATGCCCAGCTGGTCCATGGCCTGGAACATGCACGGCGCCGTGATCGCGGTCCCGTAGCCGTAGGCGCAGATCGAGGAGTTGTTCATGTTCGCGCCCCATGCGACATGGCGCAGCGGGAGCAGGGTCTCGAGGGCGATCCGTCGAGCCTCGGGGTCGAAGGTCTCGGCCAGGCCGCGCTGCTCGACGAAGTCGAAGTCCGACTCGGCCGTCTCCTGCATCCGGGCCCGGGCGATGGTGTAGGTCCCGTAGTAGAACTGGCGCGGGTCCTTGAACGTATACCAGTTCGCCATGGTGATGGCAGTGCGACCGGGATCGAAGATCTCGTGGTCCGGGTCCCAGGTCGGCCGGTAGTGGAAGTTGGCGTCGGCCTGGACCCGCAACGTCGCTTCTTGATAGCGCGACGGGGTCTTGTTCGGGCCCAGTTCCTCCGCCACGTGGTCGAAGGTGACCCGCTTCGGTTGGATACTGACGGTCCGGAGATCGATCTGCATGAACGCTCCTTCAGCGATGGGTGTCGGTGCCGTGGTCACGGAAGCGACGGGTGGCGGCGTCGTGAAGGTTCCAGGCCCAGTCGTCGATCTCGTCGGTGTCCAGCCGTGGATCGAGCATCGTCACCGCGTTGGCGGAGCAGAACTCCACGAACGCGGCAGGCGACATGATCATCTCCACGAAGATCTCCGGTTCGCCGATCGCGAACTCGAACTCGACGAAGCCGTCGGCACGCCGGTTCACGATTCGTACGAACTTCGCGTTCGTGTCGAACCCGACCGGAACAGAGCCCCCCTCTGACTTCACGAGCGCCACACTGCACTGGGTCTGACGCCGGCGTACACGATGGCGTCCCGGTATCCGGAACGCCCGCCCGGAATTCTTTCGATCGTCGCCAGCGGCGATCCACCGGCTCACGGCGCGACTCGGCGGCACGGTGCGATGCAGATCGCTCGACGCGCGAACCGGCCCGAGCGCAGCTGCGCTCGGGCCGGTTGGAGCGCGACGACGAGCGCTCGATGATCGGGAGGTGTGGCGCGGTTCAGAGCTCCATGACGACGGCCTTGGCCTCGGTGAAGAACTCCCGTGAGTACTTGCCGCCTTCGCGGCCGATCCCGGATGCCTTGTAGCCGCCGAACGGGGCGCGCAGGTCACGCACGAAGAAGCAGTTGACCCAGACCGTGCCGGCCTTCAGCTTCGCCGCCACCCGATGGGCGCGACGGACGTTCTCGGTGAACAGCATGGCGTTCAGGCCGTACGGCGTGTCGTTGGCGAGTCGCACGCCCTCGTCCTCACCGTCGAAGGGTTGCACCACGACCACCGGACCGAAGATCTCCTCCCGGCACACGCGCATGTCCTGGGACACGTCGACCAGGATCGTCGGCTTCACCCACCAGCCGTCGGCCCGACCGCCGGTGAGCATCTTCGTGCCCTCCTGCTCGGCGAGGTCGAGATACCCCGTGACCTTCTGGTGGTGCTCCTCGGACGCGAGCGGCCCGATGTCGGTTGCCGGATCCATGGGGTCGCCCAGTTTCATCGCCTCGGCCTTGGCCACGAATCGAGCGAGGAACTCGTCGTAGATGGGGCGCTCGACATAGAGCCGGGAACCTGCGAGGCAGACCTGTCCGGCATTGGTGAAGATCGCCTGGATCGACCAGTCGACGGCCTTGTCGAGATCGGCGTCGGCGAACACCACGTTGGCGCCCTTGCCACCCATCTCGAAGCTGACGCGCTTCAGGGTCGGCGACACCGCCTTCATGATCGCCCGTCCGGTGTTCGACTCTCCCGTGAAGGTGACGAGGTCGACCCCGTCGTGCGTCGTCAGGCCCTCGCCGGCCTCGCCCGGACCGAATCCGTGGACGACGTTGAACACGCCCGGCGGGATACCGGCTTCGAGGGCCAGCTCCGCGATGCGGGTACACGACGCCGGCGTCTGCTCGGCCGGCTTGAGGACCACGGTGTTGCCGAACGCCAGGGCCGGTGCCACCTTCCACGTCGCGAGCATCAGCGGGAAGTTCCACGGCGAGATCGCCGCTGCCACCCCGACCGGTTCGTAGCGCGTGTACATGTGATGTGGGGTCGACACGGCGAACGCTTCGTCCTCGGCCATGCGGGCGTAGTCGGCGAAGAAGCGGAAATTGAGCGCGGAACGCGGGATGTCCTTCTTGATCGCTTGCGTGATCGGCTTGCCCATGTCGGTCGTGTCGAGCGTCGCGAGTTCCTCGCCGTGCTGCTCCATCAGATCGGCGAAGCGATGGATCAACCGGCCCCGCTCGTCGGGGGACATGTTCGGCCAGGGGCCGTCGTCGAAGGCACGGCGGGCGGCGTCGACGGCGGCGCCGGCGTCGGCCATCGACGACCTGGGGGCCGTCGCCCACACCTGCTGGGTCGCAGGACTGACCGAGTCGAACGTGCGACCGTCCGACGCGTCACGGTGTTCGCCATCGATGATGTTCTTGAGTTCGAGTGTCATGGTCTCTGACTCCTGGAAGGGGTTGCGGGCTCGAAGATCCGGGCGCGCCGAACGGACCTCGGGCAGCGGCCCGAGATGCCGGTGGAGCGACGAGTTGGGGCGACGAACGGGTGGATGACGACGCGGTCAGACGCCGCGGACCGTCACCTGGCCGAGGTGGCCGTAGGTCGCGGTGACGTGGGTTCCCGGGTTCAGGGGAACCGCAGCGGTGAGACCGCCGGTCAGGATCACCCAGCCGGCCTCGATACGTTTGCCCCGAGCACCCAGATGGTTGGCCAGCATGGCGACGGCCTCGGCGGGATGGCCCATGGTCGCCGCACCGCTCGCGGTGGCCACCTGGACCCCGTCGACCTCCAGCAGGAGACCGACGAGCGAGAGGTCGATCCCGTCCGGCGGGATCATCGTCGGCCCGAGGACGAATCGAGCCTCGGAGGTGTTGTCGGCCACGACGTCGGCCGCGGTGAAGGAGAAGTCGGCGTAGCGCGAGTCGATGATCTCCAGACCGCACCCGACGTGCTTCACCGCGGCGAGCACGTCGGCGGCCGTGACCCCGGGCCCGGCGAGCGAGTCGCCCATCACGAACACGATCTCCGGCTCGACACGAGGATGGATCAGGGAATCGACGACGATCGGATCCCCCGCTGGATGCACCGACCCGGAGAACAACATGCCGTACATCGGCTCGGTGCAATTCATCTGGACCTGCTTGGCCCGCGAGGTCAGACCGAGCTTGGCCCCGATGACCACCTCGCCGGCTGCCACCCGACGGTCGGTGATCTCGTCCTGCACGTCGTAGGCCGCGGCGAGGTCGAGCTCCGGAAAGCGCTCGGTGAGCCGTCCCATCGCCGTGCGCGCTTGCACCGCGCCCTGGACGATGTCGGCGCACTCGCCGACGAGGCTCACGCGCTCACCGCCATCTCACGGTTGGCGAGCGAGGACGCGATCTGGATGATCTGGTCCTCCTGCCCGCCGACGAGCTTCTGGCGACCGCACTCCATCAGGATCTCGGCCCCGACACGCCGTAGCGTTCGGCGGCGGTAGGCGTGCTTCAGATAGCTGGAGTAGACGCCGGCGTAGCCCATGATGATCGCCAGTCGATCCTTCACGCACTCGCCGTCCATCACCGGACGAACCACGTCTTCGGCGACGTCGATCATCTTCAACACGTCGAGCCCGGTCGAGATCCCTTGCCGCTCGGCGACGGCTGCGAACACTTCGAGCGGCGTGTTGCCGGCGCCGGCGCCGAAGGCGCGAGTCGAGCCGTCGATCTGCACGGCACCCGCCCGCACCGCCATGATCGAGTTCGCCACCGACAGCCCGAGGTTCTCGTGGCCGTGGAACCCGACCGTGGCGTCGTTCCCGAGTTCGGCGATGACCGCCTGGACCCTGACGGTGACGTCCTCGAGGATCATCGCGCCGGCCGAGTCGACCACGTAGACGCACTGGCACCCGGCGTCGGCCATGATCCGCGCCTGCGCGGCGAGCTGCTCGGGCGGGATGGAGTGGGCCATCATCAAGAATCCGACCGTCTCCAGCCCGAGCTTGCGGGCCAGGCCGAAGTGCTGGATCGAGATGTCGGCTTCCGTGCAATGGGTCGCGACCCGGATGATGGACACGCCGAGGTCGGCCGCGGCCTTGATGTCGTCGCTGATCCCGAGGCCCGGGAGCATCAGGGCGGCGATCTTGGCCCGCTGTGCGGTCTCGACGGCGGTCTTCATGAGCGTGCGCTCGTCGACCTTCGAGAAGCCGTAGTTGAACGACGAGCCTCCCAGCCCGTCGCCGTGCGTCACCTCGATCACCGGCATGCCGGCGTCGTCGAGTGCGGCCACCATCGATCGCACGTGGTCTTCGGTGAATTGATGGCGCTTGGCGTGCGAACCATCGCGAAGGCAGGTGTCGGTGATGCGGATGTCGAGTTCTTCGGAGTAGGTCATGGTCACTTCGCTCCCTCGGCGCTCGACTGCAGGAATCGGGCGATCTCGTTGCCGACCTTGGTGGCGGCGGCGGTCATGATGTCGAGGTTCCCGGCGTACGGAGGCAGGAAGTCGCCCGCTCCTTCGACCTCGAGGAAGGTGGCGACGCGACCGGTGCCGTCGTCGAAGGTGTCGAACTGCGGCTCACCCCGAAGCCGGTAGCCCGGCACATAGGTGGAGACCTCGGCCACCATGTCGTGGATCGACTGGCCGACCTTCTCGCGATCGACATCCGCGGGCAGCGAGCAAAAGATCGTGTCCCGCATCAGCAGCGGCGGATCGGCCGGATTCAAGATGATGATCGCCTTGCCCTTCGTGGCTCCGCCGAGCACCTCGATCCCCTTGGAGGTGGTGATGGTGAACTCGTCGATGTTGGCTCGGGTCCCGGGGCCGGCGGACACCGACGACACCGACGCCACGATCTCGGCGTAGTCGACGGGCACGACCCGATTCACCGCATGCACGATCGGGATGGTCGCCTGGCCGCCGCAGGTGACCATGTTGACGTTCCACGCCGAGACGTGCTCGAGCAGATTCACCGGGGGGATGACGTAGGGCCCGCGCGCGGCCGGAGTGAGGTCGACGGCACGGATGCCGGCTTCCTGGTATCGCTTGTAGTTCCGAACGTGGACGTAGGCGCTCGTTGCCTCGAACACGATCCCCGGCAGCTCGTTCTGGGCGAGCAACCAGTCGACCCCTTCGTGCGAGGCCTCCAGTCCGGCGTCGCGGGCGAGTGCGAGTCCACGGGAATCCGGATCGACGCCCACCATGTATCGGGGTTCGATCACGTCCGAGCGGAGCAGCTTGTACATGAGGTCGGTCCCGATGTTGCCCGGACCAACGATGGCGGCTTGTACTTTCGGCATCGCCGGTCAGCACACCACGGCGTCGAGCAGCGGCACAACGGTTCCGTTCCGGATCACGGAACGCAACGCCGGATCACGCCAGGCCGCGTCGACGGCCGAGATCGAGCCACAACGTCGAGCCGTGAAGGGCCGAGGCGTGCGGGTCGAGCAGCATCGCCACCGCCCATGCCACCTCGTCGGTGGTGGTCAATCGACCAAGGGGTGCGGCGGCGCGATATTCGTCCAGTACGACCTCGGCGGTGGTTCCTCGCCGAGCGGCCGCGACGTCGGCGATGCGCTCCATGCGCTCGGACTCGACCGGTCCCGGGGCCACGATGTGGACCGTGATCCCCGCGGCCCGTAGGTGTCGGACAGCTGGCGCACGAGATTCGCCAACGCTGCGTTCACCACCCCGGCGAGGGGCGCGGCGGGGGACGGCTCGGCCCCATAGTGACCGCCCAACGCCACGAGCCGCGCATCGGCGCCGAGACGATCGTCGAGGGCGCGGATCATCCGGAGCCATCCACCCAGTTTGAGGTCGATGGCCGCACCGAATGCGGCCGGATCGATCGTGTCGAGGGGGCCACCGCCGGGCAGGCCGACCGCCTGCACCAGCATCCGCACGGGACCGTCGACCGCGGCCGCGACGGCATCGGCGCCGGCGGTGGTCGACGCATCGGCGGTGAGCCAGCGGCCTCCGGGCACGGCCCGTTCGAACTCCGTTTCGTCGGTCGCGGTCCGCCCGACACCGAGGACCGCCACGCCCCGCCCGGCGAGCGCTGCGCTGATGGCGCTCCCGAGCGCGCCGCCCGCTCCGAGCACGACGGCGGTGCCCGATGCGTCCTCGGCCGAGGCTCGGGTCATCGGATCAGCCGGGTCATCGGGTCATCGGGTCAGCGTCATCGGATCAGCAGGTTCATCGGATCAGGCGGAGAACGAGATGCTGACCGAGCCCAGCCGATCGAAGTCGGCGCGGATCGTGTCGCCCGCCTGGATCGGGACCATACGGGTGCACGATCCCGGCAGGATCACGTGCCCCGGCTCGAGGGTCACGCCGAACTGCGCCACCTTGTTCGCCAACCACACCACGGCGGTGACCGGGTTGCCGAGGACGGCACCCGAGCATCCCGTCTCGAGAATCTCGCCGTTCTTTCGCAACACCGCGCCGATCAGCGCGGGGTCGACGTCCTCCAGTCTGGTCGGGCGGCCCCCGAGCACCAGGGCGCTGGACGAGCCGTTGTCGGCGATGGTGTCCTGGATCTTGATCTTCCAGTCGGCGGCGCGACTGTCGACGATCTCGATCGACGGCAGCACGTAGTCGGTCGCCCGCACCACGTCGGCCACCGTGACACCCGGTCCCTGCAGGGGACGGCCGAGCACGAAGGCGACCTCGATCTCGGCCCGGGGTTGGAGGAACCGGTCGATCGAGACCGTGTCGCTCTCGTCGAGGAACATGTCGTGCATCAGGTGTCCGTAGTCGGGCTCGTGGACGCCGAGCATCTGCTGCATCGCCTTGGCCGAGAGCCCGACCTTGTGCCCCCGCACGAGCGCCCCCGCGGCCCGGCGACGGGCGACGTTGAGGAGTTGGATCTCGTACGCGTCCACCACGTCGAACTGCGGATAGGTCTCCGTGAGCGGCGCGATCGGTTGCCGAGCCTGCTCGGCGTCCCACAGTGCGTCCGCTGCAGCCTGCCGCTGCTCGCTCGTCATCATGCGAGCGATCGTAGAGAACGCCGCGCCCGGCTCGGCAAGGGCGGCGTTCCGCAAAATGGAACGCGCCTGTGGTGCCCGCTGAACCGTCGGGGTTACCGTGCCGGGCGGTGAGCACCGAGGATCGGCCGGAATCCGGCGAGGAACGACGACCGGGGATCGCCGTCCTCAACCGGGCGATCGACATCCTCGACGCCTTCACCAGCGGCCCGGGCACCTCGTTCTCGCTCGCCGAACTGAGCCGCCGTACCGGACTGCCGAAGCCGACCGTGCACCGCTTCCTGGCCGCACTCGAGCACCTCGGTCTGGTCGAGAAGATCGACTCGAACTATCAACTCGGGCTGCGCCTGTTCGAGCTGGGCGAGCGCGTCCCCCGCAAACACGCGTTGCGCGAGGCGGCGCTGCCGTTCATGCAGGACCTCTACGAGGCGACCCACGAGACCGTTCACCTCGCGGTGCTCCAGGGTGTCGACGTCGTGTACCTCGAACGGATCCGCGGCCATCGGTCAGCGCGGGTGGATTCCCGCGTGGGTGGCCGCCTTCCCGCCGCGTCGACGGGCGTCGGCAAGGCCATCCTCGCGTTCGACGCCGCCGCCCGGCAGCGCACCATCGCGGCGCCGCTGATCGCCAGGACGCCGTACACGATCACCGATCCGAGTGTGCTGCTCACCGAGCTCGACCGCATCGCCGAGTCCGGCGTCGCGTTCGATCGCGAGGAGAACTCGATCGGGGTGAACTGCGCGGCGGCGCCGATCCTGTTCCACGACCGAGCGATCGGCGCAGTGTCGGTCACCGGCTCCCCCGCCCATCTCGACGTGGATCGCATCGCATCCGCCGTGCGCACCGCAGCCCTCGGGATCCAACGCACCCTCACCGCCCGCCACGCCTTCCGAGGAGGAGATCGATGACCATCACAGGAGTCACCACCACCGCCCCGCGCCCCGAGATCGGCGACACCGTCGCCGCGGCCGGGCTGCAGACCAACTACCTGAGCGCGGGACCGCTCGACGGCCCCCACTCGCCGGTCGTGTTGGTCCACGGTTCCGGGCCCGGCGTCACGGCCTACGCCAACTGGCGCCTCACGATCCCCGCGCTGTCGGGTGAACTGCGCGTGCTGGCACCCGACATGTCGGGGTTCGGATTCAGCGAGAAGCCCGGTCGGTACTCGATGGACCAGTGGACGGCCCAGCTGCTCGGCTTCCTCGACGCCCTCGGCATCGAGCGGGCGTCGATCGTGGGCAACAGCTTCGGGGGCGCACTGGCGCTCAGCCTGGCCGCCACGCATCCCGACCGCGTGGACCGGCTCGTCCTGATGGGCGCGTGCGGCGTGCCGTTCCCGATCACGGACGGACTCGATGCGGTGTGGGGGTACGAGCCGTCGATCGAGCACATGCGGTCGATCCTCGACATCTTCGCCCACGACCGGGGGCTCGTCTCCGACGAACTGGCCGAGGTGCGATACCGGGCGAGCATCGAACCGGGCGTCCAGGAGGCGTTCTCGTCGATGTTCCCCGCGCCGCGCCAACGGTGGGTGGACTCGCTCGTGACCCCCGAGGACGAGATCCGGGCGATCCCCCACGAGACGCTCGTCATCCACGGTCGCGACGACCGGGTGATCCCGCTGTCCAACGCCGAGCAGCTCGTCCGCCTGATCGAGCGAGCCCAGCTCCACGTCTTCGGGCGGTGCGGGCACTGGACGCAGATCGAATGGGCGGAGGAGTTCAACGCCTTGCTCCTGCGGTTCCTCACGTCCCCGCGCCGCTGAGGGCCCGCCGGTGCGCCGCCGTCGGCGTGATCGAGGAACCCCATCCCGGTGCTGATCTCGCGCAGCGGCGTACCGAACTCGCCAGCGCCGGGATCCGTTCGGGCGTCATCCGCAACATCGGCCCCGCCATCGAGATCGCGGCGACACAGGTGCGGTCGTGCCCGAACACGGGGGCGCCCACGCTGACGACGCCCCGCTCGTTCTCCTCGGTGCTGACCGTGTACCCGTTGGCGCGGATCTTGGCCAGGGCGTCCAGGAACGCGGCGCGGGACGTGATCGTGCGGGGCCCGACCCGCTTGAGCCCCGCAGCGAGGACGACCTCGACCGCGGCCGGGGGCGAGAAGGCCAGGAGGCATTTGCCGGACGAGGTCGTGTGCGCCGGGATCCGACGCCCGACACGAGAACATGCGCAACGTCGCCTGTGACTCGAACCGATGGACGTAGACGACATCGGCTCCTTCCAGGACGGCCAGATGCACGGTCTCGCCCGTCTCGTTGCGGAGTCGCTCGAGGGGCTGTGGGCGACCTCGCGGAGTTCGAGGCTGCTCACGACGAGCTGGCCCAGCTCGTGCAGTTTGAGGCCGAGGCGATACCGATCGTCGGTCGTCTTGGCGACGAATCCCTGCTCGGCCAACGTGGTCAGGATCCGGTGGACGGAGCTCTTGCCCATCCCGAGTTCGCGCGCCAGCTCCGAGACGCCGAGGACGGGCCGCTCATAGGTGAACGCCTGCAGCACCCGCAGTGCCTTGGTCACGGTGGTCAGTTGATCCATGTCAGTCCTCCCAGCCCGGCGGGGCCTCGTCGAGCACGGTCACCCGCCCGTTGCTGCCATCCACGCGCAACCATTGTCCGTCCCGGATCAGCTGGGTGGCGCGCATCGTGCCGGTCACGGCCGGCACGCCGTACTCACGGCACACGATCGCGGCGTGGCTCATGATTCCGCCGGTGTCGGTGACGGCGGCGGCGATGGTGCGGAACACCGGGGCCCAGCTGGGCGTGGTCGAGGTCGTCACGAGGACGTCGCCCGCCCGCAGCCGGCCCGACTCGCTGGCGTCGCGCAACACCCTGGCCCGCCCGACCACGACCCCGGGTGAGGCCGCGAACCCGTCGATGACTCCGCCGGCGCCGTCGGTATCGGCGCTCGTCCCGCCGATCCCCCACAACATCACGGTGAACGGTTCGTTCACGGTGCGGGGCTCGGCTCCGAGCAACGTGGGCGGCTCGACGGTACGGCAGGCGTCGAGGACGTCGCGACGGCGGGCGGCGAGATCGGCCCACGCTCGCGTCGGGACCCGGCCGAGTGACCAGGCGGTAGCGGCATCCCACGCGGCCTCGCCCAGCTCGTCGCGACGCAACATGACCGCGTCGTCAGCGTCGTCGAGCACGCCGGTGCGGTGCAGGACCTCGCCGAGTTCGTGGACCTTGCGCCACACGATCGTCATGCCCCAGTGCTCGACGTAGAAGTTGTGGTTCTCCACGAAGTGGAACACGGTGCGGGCCAGAGCCAGCTTGGTCTCGAACGGGGCGCGATCGTCGGAGCCGAGCCGACCCGCGAAGTCGGCCGTGATCCGATCCCGCTCTGCGGCCACCTCCTCGACCGGCGTATCGATGGTGTGCCCGGTGTCGAGGAGATCGAGATAGCGACGCACGTGCGAGAACGGGATGTCGGGCCGGGCTGCCCACGTCGGATCGTCGGCATAGAAGCCGGTGCCGGTGGAGAAGTTGAACCACGGGTCACGCACCGCTTCGAACGCTCGCCACCAGTCCGCCACCGGGCCGTCGAGGCTCGGCACCAAGGCGTCGGTCACCGGGATCTGCCGGAGCTCCTCGGCCACGCCCGTCTGCACGGCGAGCACCGCGAGGCGTCGCATCTCGCGATCGGGTCGATACAGGTCGACCTCGATCCCCGTGACCATCCGGGCGATGTCCAGTTCCGTCGTGCCGGTGACCGCGGCTCGACAGAACTCGAAGAAGTCGAGGTAGGCGGCGTAGCCGAGGTTGAGGAACTCGAAGTGCAGCTGCCACAGCTCGAGGCATCCCTCGATCAACCGGTGATACGCGGTCATCAGCTCGTGCGGGGTCCCGATCCCGGTGCCGGCGAGCACGGTCTCCAACGGCACCGCGGCCGGGAGCGCCGGCCAGGTGATCGACTCCAAGCGCCCGATCACCTCGCGGGCCTGACCCATCCACCGTTCGTAGAGCTCGTCCCAATGGCTGAAGTAGTGGCCGGCACGGGCCCGGAACTCCTCGGCTCGTCGGTCGATCTCGTCCTCGTCGTCCACGGCGATCGTGCTCAGGTACGGGTACCCGTGCAGGACTCGGTGCTCGATGCCGAGGGCCCCGGGCATCAGGAAGTGCCGGGTGTTGTACTGGCTGAGCGAGGTCATCGCGAACTGCAACACCGTGGCCTCGAAGGGGGCCAAGGGCCGCGGCCAGTGGGACGCGTCCCGGAACCAGAACCGATCGCCATCCTCGGCTCGCAGGATCAGCGAGCGCGGATACATGTCCGCCCAACCGTCGGCCCCGGGGGGCGTGCCGACGGCCCCGATCTGTGGGAGTCGGCGTGCCGACGGCGCCTCCGCCTCCTCTCGCCGCATGAGCGACTCGACGATGCCGTCGACCCCGGGGGCGCGGGTCGCAGGGAGGTGACGGGGTGCGACCGGCGGCGCCGCGATGGCGACGGGCTCGGTGACCCCGCGGGGGACGGTGGGCCCGGCCGATCCGGACTGCACCGTCTCGGGTCGGCTCTGGAGGATCCACAGCTCCGGTGAGCGTCCGGGCGACCGACACAGCGCCCACTCGATGTCCTGCGGCGCCCCGAAGAACCGCTCGGCGGCGATGGCGAGCTCGGCGACCGTCACGGCTTCGTCATCGCGCAGGCTCGGTAGGGATGCCCGGGTCGGTTCGAGCTCCCGTCGTCCGACCCGATCGTCGGCGACGACGCACTCGCACTCCTTGGTCGAGATCCGCCGGGACCGGACCCGCCCCGACGGCTTGTCCACGACGAAGTGGTCCGGCGTGACGATGCCCGAGACGACCGCCTCGCCGAGGCCGAACGCAGCGTCGATGAGCACGACATCGCGGGCTCCGGTGACCGGATCGATCGAGAAGGCCACCCCTGCCGCGGCCGGGATCACCATCTGCTGCACGAGCACCGCCATCGCCGGCGTCCCCGTACCCAGGCCATGATCACGGCGGTACAGCACGGCCCGATCGGTGTACAGACTGGCCCAGCACCGGACCACGGTGTTGACGAGATCGTCGGCGCCGCGCACCCACAACGCCGTGTCCTGTTGGCCCGCCCCACTCGCGCCGGTCAGGTCCTCGGTCGTCGCACTCGAACGAACGGCGACCGGTGGGTCGAGGAGACCCGAGCGCTCGGCCAACACGGCGTACGCCGCCCGCAGCTCGTGTTCGAGCTTCGGGTCGAGGCCGTTGTCGAGGAGCTCGGATCGGGCCCGGGCGGATCGGGCGATGAGCTCGGCGTCGCCGAGATCGATGGTCTCGTCGAACAGCTCCGAGAGTCGTTGGTCGAGGCGATGCCGAGCGATCGAGGACCGGAAGGCGTCGGTGGTCACGGTGAAGCCGTCGGGGACCCGGAAGCCGGCCGAGTGGAGTCGGGCCAGGTGGTGACTCTTCGCTCCGACCGACCCGACGGGCGCGAGCATCTCGGCGTCGAGCCACTCCACCCAGCTCACCCGGGCCGCCGAGGTCACGCGCCTGACCGACACCATCGGATCCCACCCCCCTCAGGTCGTAGATCCCGGGACCGATGAGCACCGATCCACGTCCGGCGAACTGTGGCAGTTGGCCCGACCGACGGCAAACCTGTCGTTCCGCTTCGTGGAACGCAGTTCCGGCATCGTGACCGTGACGCTCTACCGTCCGGGTCGTTCCGGCAATCGGGACAGCATGGGAGACAGCGGCGGGGTCGCGGTCGTACCGTGGTTCCATGCGTTCTGATGTCGGCACTCGACCGACGATCGTCCACCTCGTCCGGCACGGCGCGCCGATCGGCCACCGGGGTGATCTCGGTCTCACCGACCTCGGCCGCGACCAGGCCCGAGCGTGTGGGCGCGAACTCGCCGACCAGCTCGACGGGCCGATCATCGTGACCCACTCCCCGCGCATGCTCCGAGAAACCGCGGCCGAGATCCTGGAGGCGCTCGTCGCCGGCGGTTCCGCCGCGGCCTGGTCGCCGCGCCGCCCGGATCCCGGATTCGACAACTTCGTCGTCGACGCACCCGGACGCCGAGACGAGGTGACGGCGCTGTACCCGATGTTCCGGTCGGCGTCGTCGGCCACCCCGCCCGCAGCGTGGGTCACCGAGCTCCGCCGGTTCTGGCACGTGCACGACCTCGGCGGTGATCCCATCGGCCACTGGCTCGGCGGGCGCTGGGTCTCGCTGGAAGGTCCCGACCACGTCTTGAGTCGCCTGTGGTTCAGCCTCGCCGCCCAGGCCGGGCTGGTCGGTCCGGGCGGGCATGTCGTGGCGTGCACGCACTCGGGCGCGCTTCGGGCCCTGGTCCTGGGCGTCACCGGCCGGGACCCCGGCGAACCGGACCACGCCCGCTCCATCGACGTGCGGATCGACAGCACCTCGCCCGACGTCGAGGAGATGACCCTCGTGTTCGATGGGGTGTCCTGGCCGGTCGCCGCTCCCCGTCAGGCGTCGACCCGCCAATGGAGCAGCCAGGAACCGCGCCCGGCCACGAGCTCACGAAGGGCCCCTTCGGCCTCGGCGTGACCGGTCGCCTGCCGCGCCGCCATGCCGAACGCCAGCGCCACCGAGGCGACATCGGGGTTCGTCAGGTCCACGGCGAAGGGTCGCCCGGGAAAGCGCCGGTCCTGGTGGGTGCGGATCGTTCCGTAGCGACCGTTGTCGACGACGATCACTCCGACCGTCGCGCCGGTGTGCGCCACGGTCGCCAACTCCTGCACGGTCATGAACAGTTCTCCGTCGCCCACCACGGCCACGACCGAACGGTCGGGATGGACCAGGGAGGCGGCGAGCGCAGCCGGGAGTCCGTAGCCCATCGACCCACTGACCGGGGCCAGGAACCGGCCGGGGCGACCGAACCGGAAGGCCCGCTGGAGCGGGCGGGTGAAGTTCCCGGCGCCCGTGGTGACGATGGCGTCGTCGGCCAACAGGTCCCGGAGCGTTCTCGCGAGCGACTCGCCCTCCCCGCCGCCGGTCGACCATCGCTCGTAGCCCTGACGGAGCTCGTCCCGCCATGCGGTCCAGCGATCCAGAAGCGGTTCGGCTCGCTCCGCCCGCGCCAGGTCCTGGAGGAACCGGCCGGGAGTCGACACGACGCCGAGCGTGCACGAGTAGACCTTCGCGACCTCTCGTTCGTCCGGGTGCACCTGCACGATCGGCATCGAGGGCACCGGGCCCCCGAATCGGGTCGAACCGGCGGTCGTGGCGTCGCCGAGGGTGTCCCCGATCACCACGACGAGGTCGGCCCGGTCGCACCGCGCGACCAAGGTCGGGTCGACGCCGAGCCCGAGGGTCCCGACGAACCGGGGCGAACGGTGATCGACGAGGTCCTGACGACGGAAGCTCGTCGCGACCGGCACCCCGGCCAGGGTGGTGTCGAGGAGCCCGATCGCCTCGTCGTCCCAACGGCTCCCACCGACCAGCACCAGGGGCCGATCGGCGCGGCGCAGCAGATCGAGCACCCGCTCGGCGCACCCGGGCGGAGGCGCCGGTTCGAACCGCTCGCCGGGGGCGACGACGGCGGCCGTGGTCGGGCGAGCCAGCACGTCCTCGGGCAGTCCGACGACGACGGGTCCGGGGCGGCCGGCCACGGCGGTGATCCACGCCCGCCGGATCAGTTCGGGACCGGCATCCGGGTCGTCGAGGACGTACGTCGCCTTGCTCATCGAGCCGAACAGCCCGGCCAGCTCGAACTCCTGGAAGGCGTCTCGATGCCGCTGCGAGGTCGGGATCAGCCCAACCAGGACGAGCAGCGGCGTCTCGTCCTGTTGCGCGGTGTGCACCGCGACCGAGACGTTGGTCGCGCCGGGGCCCCTCGTCACGAGGACGACCCCCGGACGGCCGGTCAGCTTCGCCGTGGCCTCGGCGGCGTAGCCGGCGCCGCCCTCCTGCCGGCAGGTCACGAATCGGATCGACGAGTCGCGCAGGGCGTCGAGCACGTCCAGGTAGCTCTCGCCCGGGACGCCGAAGGCGAGGTCGGCACCGCACGCCGCCAACTGTTCGACGATCGCCTGACCGGCCGGGCGAGGTTCGCTGTCCATCGGCCGCCATCATGGTCGCCATGGCCGACGCCTTCAACGAACTCGCCGAGCTGATCCGTTCCCGACGCACGAGCATGCTCGTCGACCAGGAACGCCCGGTCGAGCCGGAGCTCGTCGCCGAGTTGTGTGAGCTCGCCCAGTGGGCACCGAACCACAAGCGCACGTGGCCATGGCGGTTCGCCGTGTACCTCGGCGACGGCAGGGCATCGCTCGGCAACGTGATCGCCGACGTGCTCGACGCCCAGGGGGAGGAACCGGCCAAGGTCGACAAGGCGCGCACGAAATACCTCAGGACCCCGGCCGTCCTGGTGGTCGGGACCGAGCCCGGCGACACGGAGCTGCGGACGGCGGAGAACCGAGACGCGGTCGCCGCCGGGATCCAGAACCTGCTGCTCGGCGCCACGGCGCTCGGTCTGGCCAGCTATTGGGGCTCGTGCCCGAAGGGGGCGAACGACGCGGTCGCCATGCTGTCCGACTTCCCGGTCGGGACCCACGTCACCGCGATCGTCTACCTCGGCTGGCGGACCGGCGCGGTCCAGGCGCCCCTGCGCCCGGCCGTGCGCCTTTCTGTCATCTCGGCGTAACGAGCGGGCAGCGGACTCGAAACCGGGCCGCCGGTAGCGTCTGGCCGGACATGGCCGACTTCTTCCAGAACGGACTCGTCCCGACGCTCGCCGACCTCGGTGACCGCTCGCTCGAGGACCTGGAGTCCGAACTGGTGGAGTGGTCCGCGGACCAGCCGATGGCGCTCGTCATTCCGTCGCTGTTCTCGGAGCTGGAGCGGCCGGCGCTGAGCGCGATCGTCGATCAGCTCGTCGAGGTTCCCTACCTGAACGAGATCGTGATCGGGTTGGATCGAGCCGACGAAGCACAGTTCCGGCGGGCCAAGGAGTTCTTCTCCCGGCTCCCCCAGCGCCATCGGATCCTGTGGAACGACGGGCCCCGCCTGCGGCAGCTCGACGCCGCACTGCACACCGAGGGTCTCGCTCCCCCGGAGCCGGGCAAGGGCCGCAACGTCTGGTACTGCCTCGGCTACGTCCTCGCCAGCGGTCGCTCGAAGGCGATCGCCATGCACGACGCGGACATCGTCACCTACGACCGCCGGATGCTCGCCCGGCTCTTCTACCCCATCGTCCATCCGACGTTCGACTACGCCTTCTGCAAGGGCTACTACTACCGGGCCGCCGACGGCCGCATGAACGGACGGGCGATGCGACTCCTCGTGACCCCGCTGATCCGCGCCCTTCGCGCCACGCTCGGGCCGAACGACGTCCTCGACTACCTCGACAGCTTCCGCTATTCCCTCGCCGGTGAGCAGTCGATGCGGCTCGACGTGGCCAAGATGGTCCGGATCCCGGCCGACTGGGGCCTCGAGATCGGGCTGTTGACCGAGGTGCACCGGCACTACACGACCCGACGCATCTGCCAGGTCGAGATCGCCGGCGCCTACGACCACAAGCACCAAGACGTCGCCGAGGACGACCCCGGAGCCGGGTTGAACCGGATGGCGACCGATATCTCCAAGGCCATCTTCCGCAAGCTCGCCACCAAGGGTGCCGTGCTGTCCCCCGAGGTGTTCCGGACGGTCAAGGCGGCGTACTACCGCAGCGCGCTCGACATGGTCGACCGGTACCAGGACGTGGCCACGATCAACGGGTTCGACTACGACCGGCACCGCGAGGAAGCAACGGTGGAGCTGTTCGCGTCGGCGGTGATGCGCGCCGGGCACCACTTCCTCGCCAACCCGATGGAGACACCGTTCCTCGCCAGCTGGTCGCGGGTCGCCTCCGCGCTGCCCGAGGTGCTCCACGGGCTCGACGACGCGGTGGAGGCCGACGCCGCCGACGAGTGACCGGCCGCCTCAGTCGCCGGCCGGGCGGTTGGTGATCCACACCGTCTCGTAGGGAGCGAGCTCCCAACACTCCTCGGCCACCGCGCGACCGGACAGGACGTCGAACCACTCGTCGGTGAGGATGAGGTTGAGGGAGGCCATCTCCAGCCGCTCGGGCGACGCGGTCACGTTGCTGACGGCGAAGATCGACTGCCGGCGATCGCGGCTCTGGCGCCAACACCCGAACAGGCGGGGTCCGAGGTGGAGGGTGAACTGGGTCGCCGACGGGTGGAACGCCGGTTGTGCGGCCCGGACTCGCAGCAGTCGGGTCAACGCTCCGAGGCCGCGAGCGGTCTCGCTCGTCGGGTCGGCGAGCGCCGCCTCGACCGCGGTCTCCGATCGCTGGGATCGGTTGATGCTGCGAGCCCGCCCGGTTCGCGTCACCCCGTCGAGGTCGTTGGGTGTTGCGAGGAAGCTGTGCACGTAGACGGCCGGGATGCCTTCGATGGCGAACTGGATGGCGTGGGCGCAGACGAACCGCTCCAGGCCCAGGCCGTCCGGACCGCCGTGCGGCTCGTCGAAGGCGCTGCGCAGCGCCACGTTGAGCTCGTAGGGCCGCGGGCCGTTCGGCGTCTCGTACCACGACACCAGCCCACCGGATCGCTGGACCGTCTCGATGAGCCGGTCGATCTCTGCGTCGCTGAGCAATCCTTCGGCCGGCCGGATGCCGATGCCGTCGTGGCTGGCGAGGAAGTTGAGATAGGTACCCCCCGGAGGTGCCGGTGGCATCGACATCATCCAGGTCGACAGGTGACGCGAGTGGCCCGACAGCAGGGCGTCGATCACCAGCGGCGGGAGACTGAAGTTGTAGATGAGGTGCGCCTCGTCGCCCTGGCCGAAGTACTTGAGGTTGTCCCGGTTGGGCACGTTGGTCTCCGTGACGAGCAGGGTTCCCGGTGCCCGCCACTCGAGCAGCGTGCGCAACAGCTTCACCAGCTCGTGCGTCTGGGGAAGATGGACGCACATCGTCCCTTCCTGCTTGCCCACGTAGGCGACGGCGTCGAGGCGCAGCATCCGCGCGCCGCGGCGCACGTAGGTGTCGACCACGCCGAGCATCTCGCACAGCAGCTTCGGTTCGCGGTAGTCGAGATCGATCTGATCGGCGGAGAAGGTGCACCACAGGTGACGGATCCCCGCTGCGGTCTCCACCGGCCGGAGCAGCGGGGTCGTTCGCGGCCGCACCACGGCGCTCAGATCAGCCGTGGGGTCGGCGGTTCGCAGGTAGCTCCGCCCCGGCTCCTCGTCGGCGACGAACTGCTCGAACCACACCGACTGCGAGGAGACGTGATTGAGCACGAGGTCGGCCATCAACCCGCACGACTCGGCGAGCGCCTCGACGTCGTCCCACGAACCCAGGTCCTCGCGCACGGCGCGGAAGTCGACCACGGAGAAGCCGTCGTCGGAGCTGTACGGGAAGAACGGCAGGACGTGGACGGCGGACACCGCATCCCGGAGGTGGGCCTGGACGAACCGGCGGAGCGTGACGAGTGGCGCCTCGTCGCTGGAGGTGGGCAGCAGCGTGTCGCCGTACGAGATGAGCACGGCGTCCCGTTCGCTCCATGGTTCGCGCCGGTCCGACCCGTCGTCGGCGGCTGCGACGCCCACCGCCGCGATGACGGCGTCGATCAGCTCCTCGCCGTGGCGGGGGAACAAGGTCCGGAGATGGTCGCGCACCCGCTGGCGCAGCGTCTCGGGAACCTCCATCGGCGGGCGAACGGTCAGTGGGGCCGGTAGACACCGAACACGTCGCGCAGGGCGTCGCTGACCTCGCCGAGGGTCGCGCCGGTCTTGAGGGCCTCGCGCATCGGGACGAGCACGTTCTGGGTTCCCCTCGCCGCCTCGCGAACCTCGTCGAGCCGGTTGGTGACCGCGTTGGCGTCCCGGTTCTCCTTGAACGCCTTGAGCCGCTTCAGCTGAGCGGCCTGCAACGCCGGGTCGATCGGGAACACCTCCGGGTCACCCTCCTGGACGACGGTGAACTTGTTCACCCCGACGATGACTCGCTCGTCGTTGTCGATCGACTTCGCGTAGTCGTAGGCCGCCTGCTCGATCTCGTCCATCTGGTAGCCGGCCTCGATCGCCGACACCGCCCCGCCCAACTCGTCGATCTTCTCCAGGTACTCCCACGCCAACCGCTCGACCTCGTTGGTCAGCGACTCGACGAAGTAGCTACCCGCGAAGCGGATCCGGGGTGTCGACGATCCCACTCTCGTACCCGATGATCTGCTGGGTCCGCAGGGCGATCTGGGCCGACCGCTGGGTGGGCAGACTGAGCGCCTCGTCGAAACCGTTGGTGTGGAGGGACTGCGTGCCACCCATGACCGCGGCCATCGACTGGATGGCGACGCGAACGATGTTGTTCTCCGGCTGCTGAGCGGTGAGCGTGGACCCGCCGGTCTGGGTGTGGAACCGCAGGAGCTTGCTCGCCTCCTTCTTGGCCCCGAAGCGTTCCGTCATCACCTGGTGCCAGATCCGGCGCGACGCCCGGAACTTGGCCACCTCTTCGAAGAAGTTGTTGTGGGCGTTCCAGAAGAACGAGAGCCGAGGAGCGAAGTCGTCCACGTCGAGCCCGGCGTCGACCGCGGCCTGGACGTAGGCGATGCCGTTGGCGATGGTGAAGGCGATCTCCTGGACCGCCGTCGAGCCGGCCTCACGGATGTGGTACCCGGAGATCGAGATCGTGTTCCACTTCGGAATCCGCTCGTTGCAGTAGGCGAAGATGTCGGTGATCAGGCGCATCGACGGCCGGGGCGGATACACGTACGTGCCACGCGCGATGTATTCCTTCAGCAGGTCGTTCTGGATGGTGCCGCCCTTGATGGCGGTCGACGCGATGCCCTGTTCCTCGGCGACGAGCTCGTACATCAGCAACAAGATGGCGGCGGTCGAGTTGATCGTCATCGAGGTGGTGACCTGATCGAGCGGGATGTCGGCCAGCAGGAGCCGCATGTCCTCCATCGAGTCGATCGCCACGCCGACCTTGCCGATCTCGCCCTCGGCTCGAGGATGGTCGGAGTCGTATCCCATCTGGGTGGGCAGGTCGAAGGCGCAGCTGAGTCCGGTCTGGCCCGCCTTCAGGAGGAACTTGAAGCGCTCGTTGGTCGACTCCGCCGAGCCGAACCCGGCGTACTGGCGCATCGTCCACAGGCGACCTCGGTACATCGAGGGGTACACGCCGCGGGTGTACGGCGCCGCGCCGGGCGCACCGAGGGCGCTGGCCGCGTCCCACCCCTCGAGGTCGGACGCGTCGTACAGCGGCTTGATCTCGATCCCGGAATCGGTCTGCTTGCGGTCGTCAGCCATGCGCCGAGCGTACGACGGCGACGCCACTCGCTCACAGACGACGGCCGAGTTCCCGCCCCGACCGACCGGTCAGGACGTCCGGGCGGTGACCTCGTCGACGAGCGGGCCGAACGCGGGGTGGCCGTGGAGCGGGAGGAACATCGGGTCGCCGGTGAGCCGGTGCAGGTCCGGCACCTCGCGCTGGGCTCGTTCGAGCCAGCGCATGGCGTCGTCGGGATGCCCTGCCGAGATCAGCCCGCGAACTGCGACGTACAGCGCTTCGACCGACCCATGGGTGGCGTAGACCCGGCCGACGTAGTCGAGCAGCGCCTGGGGCGAGGCGTGGATGGCGAGAATGCGGGCCAGCACGAGCGACGGAGCGACCTCGCCCACCGGCGGCTCCGGGCCGAGGGCGGGGATCAGCGCGGCCAGTTCCGGGCGTTGGGGGTCCGGCAGCACCCAACGGCGTCCCGGCACGGTCGCCTGCGCCAGCGCTGCGGCCACTCCTCGCTCGTCGCCCCGGCGGCGAGCGACGTGGGCGACCAACCACGGTGACGGGGACCAGCCGGCCGGGAACTTCGGCACCGCCGACTGCGCCCAGCCCTGGCGCTCGGCATCCATGGCGGCGCGGATCTCGGTCTCCGAGGGCGCCGCGTCGTCGTCGAGGCCCCCGGCACCACGCAACCGGCCGAGCGTCTGGAACGTGGCCACCCCGGAGAACAGCACCAGGAACCACGGCAGGTACAGCAGATAGGACGGGAAGGCGTGCACCGTGGCCCACAGCGCGGAGACGGTGCTCTCCCGGGTCACCGCGAGCGCAGCATCGCGTTGGGCCTGGTCGCGATACTCGCCGAGCGCCCCCGTGCTGTTCGAGGCGGCTGTCGCCACCAGGATCACCACGACGAGCAACGCCAGCGTGGCGTAGAGCATCGTGCGCAGCGCGGCCTTCGGTGGGAGCACCCGGCCGAGGAGGTGGTGCACGACGTGGCCGCCGTCCAACGGCCACAGCGGCAACAGGTTCAGCAGGGCGATGACGACCCCGGCCCAGGTGAGGCCCCGCCACAGGTTGAACAGCGTCATCGGATCGCCGGACTCGGCGAGGAAGAACCGATGGACCAGCGTCATCGCGACCATTGCCACCGCGAGTTGGCTGAGCGGCCCGGCCAGGCTGATCGCTATCTGTTCCCGGCGCCGCAGGGGCCGGGCCGCCTGGTACGACGCCCAGCCGACGAACAGGTTGAGGCGCACCGACACCTCGCACCCGAACGAGCGGGCCACCGTCGCGTGGCCGAGTTCGTGGATCAGGGTGAGGATGCCGATGGCGACGGCCGCGAACAATCCGACCTGTTGGTCGCCCTGACCGGCCCACGAGTACACGAAGAACAGGCCGAGCAGGAACCACGGGTCGATCTGGACGGGGATGCCGAGGATCCGGAACCTGGCCATGCCCAGGCCACGGTACCGGCGTCGCTCCGTCCCGCGACGGCAGTCCACGGCCGATACGGTGGGCAGATGGCGATGATCGACGACCACACCCAGGAGATCTCGGCCGAGGTCCCCAAGATGATCGACGGCGTGGAGCTCACGCCGAAAGCGGTCCAACCTCCGACTCCCGAAGTCGGCGCGACCGTCGAGGAGGAGCGTCTCCTTCGCAAACAGAAACTCGCCGGCGCACTGCGCATCTTCGGGCGCTACGGATTCGGCGAAGGTGTGGCCGGCCACATCACGGTGCGCGATCCCGAGTTCACCGATCACTTCTGGGTGAACCCGTTCGGCATGAGCTTCCGCCACATCAAGGTGTCGGACCTCATCCTCGTCGATCACGACGGCAACGTCGTCTACGGCGATCAACCGGTGAACCAAGCCGCCTTCGCGCTGCATGCGGCCATCCATCAGGCCCGTCCCGACGTGATCTCGGCCGCCCATTCGCACAGCGTGTACGGCAAGGCGTTCTCGTCGCTCGGCAAGACCCTGGACCCGATCACCCAGGACTCGACCATCTTCTACGAGGACCACGTCCTCATCGAAGAAGAGGGTGGCGCCGTGGTGTTCGAGGTCGAGGCCGGCCGTCGGGTGGCCGCCGCCTTCGGTTCGAACAAGGCCGGCATCCACCGCAACCACGGCTTGTTCACGGTCGGCCAGACCGTCGACGAAGCGGTCTTCTGGTTCGTCACGATGGAGCGCTCGTGCCAGGCCCAACTCCTGGCCGAGGCGGCCGGCACCCCGAAGCTGATCCCGCACGAGATGGCCCAGTACTCAGCTCGCATCACCGGGAATCCGTATGCCGGCTGGTTCAGTTTCCAGCCGCTGTGGCAGGAGGTCTGCCGGACCGACCCGGATCTGTTCGACTGATCCTGGTCGGGCTCCGCCCGTCGTGACGTCCCTCGACGTCGGCCCCGTCGCTCGTCGGCGGGGCCCGGTGCCCCCCGAGGCACTGTTCGTCCTCGGCGGGATCGCGCAGTACTCCGGCGCCTCGCTGGCGATCGGCCTGTTCGACCACCTCCGGCCGGCCACCGTCGCCCTCCTGCGAGTGCTCGGCGGCGCGCTCAGCCTCATCGCCTTCTCCTGGCTGCGCCGCGACCATCGCCGCGCCGCTCGGCGCCCCTGGACCGGCTGGACTCGAGCGTCCGTGGCGACCGCCGCGGCGTTCGGCACCGCGACCGCCCTGATGAACCTGTTCATCTACGAGGCCTTCGCCCGGATCGACCTGGGCAAGGCGGTGGCGATCGAGTTCAGCGGACCGATCGCCGTCGCCGCGGTGCTGACCCGGTCCCGTCGGAACGCGGCGGCCGTCGCACTGGCCCTGGTCGGTGTCTGGACCCTGTCGACGGTCGAGTTCGACCCCGCCGGGACCGCCTGGGTGTTGGCCGCCTCGACGATGTGGGCCGGCTACATCGTCATGGGGTGGCGCGTCGCCCGGCTGGATCGGGGACTCGACGGGCTGGTGCTCGGACTGGTCGTCGGCGACCTCGTCCTGCTGCCCCTCGCTGCACCCGGCCTGCCCGCCGCCTTCACCGCGCCACGCCTGTTGGCCACGGCGCTGCTCGTTGGCGTTCTCTCGACCGGCGTCGCCTACGGGATCGACCAACACGTCCTGCGCCTGACCTCGGCCCGGCGCTTCGCCGTGATCCAGGCCCTGCTTCCCGTCACCGCCGTCGTGATCGGTGCGGTCACCCTGGCCCAACGCCCGGTTCCGAAGGAACTGGCCGGTATCGCCCTCGTCCTCGGGGCACTGATGCTCCAGACCCGCGACGGCTGACCACCGATCCCTCCACGGCTCGCACCGAGCCAGAGCGCCGGTTCAGGTCGGCACGGTGTGGTCGTACTCCGGTTCCCAGACCGCGCCCTCCACCAGGTCCTCGATCGACCCCGTGCCCTCGAGGATCGCGGCGCCTTCCTGGACGGCGCACCGGGCCACCGCGACCGCAACGTGTCGAGCGACCTGGTGGGCGGCGTCGACCGGGGGCAAGAGCCGCACGGGTCCCGAGGTGGCTGCCGCGGACGCCAGCTCTCCGATCGCCGTGGCGGCGGCGGTGAGCATCGAGTCGGTGACCCGCTGCGCCCGAACCGCGATCGCGCCGAGCCCGACACCGGGAAAGACGTACACGTTGTTCACCTGGGTGATCTGATGTTCGACTCCCTCGTACACCACCGGAGCGAACGGGCTCCCGGTTCCGACCAAGGCGTTCCCATCGGTCCACCGCACCACGTCGGCCGGGATGGCTTCGGCACGGGGGGTGGGGTTCGAGAGCGGGAGCACGATCGGGCGCTCGACGCCCTCGGCCATGGCGCGGATCACCGCTTCGGTGAACAGCCCGGGCTGGCCCGTCACGCCGATCAGGGCGTGGGGCCGGACCCGGCGCACGACCGCCTCCAACCCGATGTGCCCGGCGTCGTCGGGATCCCAGCCGGCGACGGCGTTCCACTCGTGGACGAACGGCTCCTGGAAGGCCTGGAGCCCGGCGAGCTTCGAGTGCAGGAGTCCGTCCCGGTCCACCAGCCAGCACCGTCGCCGGGCGTCGATCGGGGCGAGGCCCGCCGTCTCGAGCATCGCTGCGAGCTGTCCGGCGATCCCCGTGCCGGCCGAGCCGGCGCCCACCACGACGACCCGCAACTCCTCGACCGGGACCTCGGCGATGCCCAGTCCCGCAGCCACTGCGGCCGCGGTGATGACTGCGGTCCCCTGGATGTCGTCGTTGAACGAACAGATCCGATCCCGGTGACGGGCGAGGAGCCGGTGGGCGTTCACCTGGGCGAAGTCCTCCCACTGCAGCAGGACGTGGGGGAACTTCCGGCGGACGGCGTCGACGAAGCGATCGACGAGGTCGTCGTACTCCGCCCCGCGCACCCGGCGATGGCGCCAGCCCAGGTACAGCGGGTCCGAGAGCAGCTGCTCGTTGTCGGTCCCGGCGTCGAGGACGACGGGGAGGGTCCGCGCCGGGTCGATCCCGCCGACGGAGGTGTAGAGGGCGAGCTTGCCGATCGGGATGCCCATCCCACCCGCCCCGAGATCACCGAGACCCAGGACCCGCTCGCCGTCGGTGACCACGATGGCGTCGATCTCCTCGTTGCCGACCACGGCATCGAGCAGCTCGTCGGCCCGATCTCGCAACGGCCACGACAGGTACAGCCCGTGCTCCCTGCGGTAGATCTTGGACCACTGCTGGCACGCCAGGCCGACGGTCGGCGTGTAGACGATCGGGAGGAGCCGCTCCACCTCGCGGCGGAGATAGGCGTAGAACAGGACGCTGTTGCGCTCCTGCAGGGCCCGCAGGAACACGTGGCGTTCCAGATCGTCGGGCTTCAGGGATTCCTCGAAGGCGACCCGTTCGAGTTGCAGCTCGAGATCCTCGATCGCCGGGGGCAGGAGCCCGTGCAGGCCGTAGTGGTCGCGTTCTGCGTGCGTGAACGCAGTGCCCTTGTTCCGGTATCGATCGGTGAGCAGTTCGTATCCCGTGGGCATCGTGCACCTCCGCAGCAGTGGCGCCGTTCAGCCTGCCACCGTCGGAGCGCGAGATGGCCCCGGCCGGTGGACCGGGGCCATCGAAGGATGCTGGCTACGAGGCCCCTCCGCGAGCGGAGGGCGCCGGTCAGTGGCCGCCCATCCAGGGGGCGCACAGACCGTCGAGTTCGCGGATCTCGATCTGATCCCGATGCTCCCAGGTGACCGGGTTCTCGGGGTCGGGCCGGAGCTTGAAGGTGCGGAAGCTCATCTCCAGGGTGTCGACGGCGAGGATCCGGCCCCGCAGCGAGTCCCCGAGGTCGAGGATGAGCTTGATGACCTCCAACGCCTGGATCGAGCCGATGATCCCGGGCAGGACACCGAGCACGCCGGCTTCGGCGCAGCTCGGGGCCAGCTCGGCGGGCGGCGGCTCGGGCACCATGTCCCGATAGGTCGGGCCGTTCTTCGGATCGAAGACCGAGACCATGCCCTCGAACCGGAAGATCGAGCCGTGGACCACCGGGATGCCGAGCTTCACCGAGGCGTCGTTCAGGAGGTAGCGACTCGGGAAGTTGTCGGCGCCGTCGACGATGACGTCGTAACCCTCGATGATGTCGAGGATGTTGCCGGCATCGAGGCGGGTGTCGTAGGTGACGACGTTGACGTCGGGGTTCAACATCGTGAGGGTCTTCTTGGCCGAGTCGACCTTGCGGTCACCGATCCGGTCCAGGTTGTGCAGGATCTGGCGCTGGAGGTTGGACTCGTCGACCTCGTCCATGTCGACGATGCCGATCGTGCCGACGCCGGCCGCCGCGAGGTACAGCGCAGCGGGCGAGCCGAGCCCACCGGCGCCGAGCATGAGCACCTTGGCGTCGAGCAGCTTGGCCTGCCCTTCGACCCCGACCTCGGGGAGGAGGAGGTGGCGCATGTAGCGGTTGCGCTGCCCGGCATCGAGCGTGACGGGCAGCTTCCAGGCCCGGCCCTCGTCCTTCCACTTGCCGAACCCCCCGGCCATCGACACGACATCGGAGTAGCCGAGTTCCTGGAGGGTGCGGGCGGCGAACGCCGAGCGGACGCCCCCGGCGCAGTACACGACGACCGGCACGTCCTTGTCGAGGATCTTGCCCTCGACCTGGGCCTCGAGGTGGCCACGCGGGATGTGGAGCGCGCCCGGCAGGGCGCCTTGGTCGTATTCGTCGGGCTCGCGGACGTCGAGGACGACGAGGTTGCCGCCCGCCGCGATGCGAGCCTCGGCCTCGGCCGGATCGACCTCGGTGATCTCGGCCTTCGCTGCGTTGAGCAGGTCTCGGAAGGTTGCCATGGCCGAAACCCTACCAACTGGGTCGGGATTCAACGCTCACGGAAGGTCCGAACGTTCGACCAATCTCGGCAGCAACTCGGCGATCGGGCCCCGGAGCACGACATCGGCGAAGCGATCCATCTTGGTGGCCTCGCCGTTGACGATGACGATGGCGGCGCCGACCGAGCGGGCCCGGGGCACCATGTTGGCCACCGGGTACACCTGGAGGCTGGTGCCGACGGCCAGCAAGAGGTCGCAGGTGTCGGCGAGGAACATCGCTTGGTCGATGACCTCCGGGACGAGCGACTGCCCGAAGGAGATGGTGTCGCTCTTCAGGATCCCGCCGCATTCGCGACACGGGGGATCCGCTTCGCCTTCACGGACCCGCACCAGTACCTCGGCCATCGGCAGGCGGTCACCGCAGTCCCAGCACCGGGAGTAGCGCATCGTGCCGTGGACCTCCACGACCCGTTCGGGGTCGGATCCGGCCAGCTGGTGCAGGCCGTCGACGTTCTGGGTGACCAGCCCGAGCATCCGCCCCGAGGACTCCAACGCGACGAGGGTGCGGTGGCCGTGGTTCGGTTCGGCGGCCCAGTGGGTCGAGTGGAGGCGGTTCTGCCACGCCCGGCGGCGGACCTCGGGATCGGCGAGGTAGTGCTGCAGGGTGGCCAGCTTCTCGGCCTCCGGGTTCTTGGTCCAGACCCCTTGCGGGCCTCGGAAGTCCGGGATCCCGGAGTCGGTGGAGATCCCCGCTCCGGTCAGCACGGTGATCCGGGTCGCGCTCGACACCAGTGCGCGGGCCCGAGCGATCGAGTCGGCCAGTTCCTCCGTCATGACCTCATGATCGCCCACGACCACCGTCCGACGCCTGCCGAGCGGGACGGCCGGGCGACGAACTGCCGAACCGGCCTGACCCACGCACACCTGGGGCCATGACCCAGCACCGTCAGGCTCCGCCCACCCGACTGTTCATCCTTCCCTGGGACAGCGAACTCCCCTGGGACGACGACCCACGCTCCCGGGACACCAGCGACGACCCCGGTTGGTCGTCGGGCCACCCGGGCGCCGACACCACGATCGACGTCGACGACCCGTACGTCGAAGCATTCTGGTTGCCGCTCCTCGGGCCGTCCGCCACGTGGTTGATCCGACGCCTGATCCACGAACTGCGCGACCGACCCGCCGGGTTCGAGCTCGACCTCGACGCCACCGCCAAGGCGCTCGGGCTGCGCTACTCCCGCCACGAGAGCACCCCGTTCGTGCGCAGCATCGAGCGATGCGTCCGGTTCGGCTTGGCACGTGAGGTCCACGCCGACGTGCTCGAGGTCGTCACCCGGATGCCGGTGCTCGTTCCCGGACGGATCCAGCGCCTTCCGGCAGCGGCGAGAGCGGCCCATGCGGCCTGGGAGACCGGACGGGCCGCTGCGCTCAGCTCGACGGCGGGCGGAACTCGCTGACGAGATCGATCAGCACCCGGGTGCCGAAGCCCGTCGCGCCCCGGCTGACCCAGGCCTCGTCGGCGTCGACGTTCATCGGACCGGCGATGTCGAGGTGCGCCCAGGGGCGATCCGCCACGAACTCCTGCAGGAACAGCCCTGCCGTGATCGTTCCGCCGTAGGGCCCGCCCACGTTCTTGAGGTCGGCGACGTTCGAGTCGAGCAGTTTGCGGTACTTCGGCACCAGCGGCAGCTCCCACACCGGCTCGTCGACCCGAGCGGCAGCCGCTTCGACCTGATCGACCCAACCCGGGTTGTTGCCGAGCACGCCGGCGACCTTCGTACCGAGCGCCACGAGGCAGGCGCCCGTCAAGGTGGCGATGTCGACGATGGCGTCCGGCTCCTCCTCGGCGGCGAGACTCAGCCCGTCGGCGAGGACCAAGCGCCCCTCGGCGTCGGTGTTGTGGATCTCCACCGTCTTGCCGTTCCGGATCTTCAGCACGTCGCCCAGCTTCATCGCGCTGCCCGAGGGCATGTTGTCGGTGCACATCAGGTAGGCCGTGACCTTGGTGCGTACCTTGAGCGCCTTGAGCGCCGTCATCGCCGACAGCACCGCGGCGGCGCCGGACATGTCCATCTTCATCAAGGCGTGCATCTCGTTGGACGGCTTGAGGCTGATGCCGCCCGAGTCGTACATCACCCCCTTGCCGACCAGCGCCACGTGACCATTCGGACGGCGCGGGGTGTAGGTGAGCTTCACCATGCGCGGCGGCTCGGTGGACCCGGCGTTGACGCCGAGCAGGCCGCCGAGGCCGAGCTCGCGAGCACCGTCGGCGTCGACGATCTCGCAGTCCAGGCCGCAGGACTCGGCGAGACCCTGGGCCCGGTCGGCGAGCATCGCCGCGGTCAGATGGGATGGCGGAGTATTGGCGAGATCACGGGCCAGGCAGGCGGCGTCGGCGATGATCTGGCCCCGTTCCGCGCCCGCCGTCGCCGCAGCGACATCGGAGGCGCCGACCATCAGGGTCAGGCGCTCCAGCTTCGAGACGTTCGACGGGTCGGCCTTCAGCTCGACGTATCGGTAGCCCGCCATCGACACGCCTTCGACGACCGCCTGGGCCGCGGCTCGCGCCTCGACGCCGTCGACGTCGGCCAGACCGGTGGCCAGGGTCGAATGCTTGGACGCCGCACGAGCGAGGTTGGCCGCCGCCGTGCGCAACCCGTTGGCGTCGATCTCACCCGGCGCACCGATGCCGACGACGATCACGGTCGTACCCGACGCGCTCGGCACGATCAGGGTCTGGCCGGCCTTGCCCTCGAAACCGTACGAGGCCAGGGCGGCCCGGCTCGAGTCCCACGCCTCGCCCAACGGCGCCGGAGGTGGCGACCGGGATGCCGACCACCTCGGCCGAGCGAGGGGTGGATCGTGCGATGTCGACGGCAATGGCCATGGAGCGCCTCCCGGGGCTACGTGATGGAGAGCCACAACGCTACAACCTGGCCGAATGGCGCATGTGGTCGCTCGACGGCCCCAAGTAGCCTCGGGTTCGATGACACGTCAGCCGTACCTCGAAGCCGTGAACGAACGAGTGATCGTGTTCGACGGTGCTTTCGGAACCTTCGTCCAGGGCCTCGGTCTCGGTCCGGACGATTTCGGCGGTGCCGATCTCGAGGGATGCAACGAGCTCCTCTGCGAGACCCGCCCGGATGTGATCCGGGCGATGCACGAGGCCTTCTTGGCCGTCGGTGTCGACGCGGTGGAGACCGCCAGCTTCGGCTCGTTCAGCGTGGTGCTCGACGAGTACGGGATCGCCGACAAGACGATGTCGCTCAACGAGCGGGCCGCACGGCTCGCCCGTGAGGTCGCCGACGATTTCGAGTCCGACGGACGCCCGCGCTACGTGGCCGGTTCGATGGGCCCCGGCACCAAGCTCCCGAGCCTGGGCCACATCCGCTTCACGGACCTCACCGAGGCCTACGAGGAGCAGGCGGTCGGCCTGCTCCGCGGCGGCGTCGATCTGTTCCTCATCGAGACGTGCCAGGACCTGCTCCAGGTGAAGGCGGCGATGATCGCGTGCCGCCGGGCGATGCGACGCGAGGGCGTCTCGGTCCCGCTCCAGGTCCAGGTCAGCATGGAGACGACCGGTCGGATGTTGATGGGCTCCGAGATCGGTGCGGTGGTGTCGTCGCTGCAGGCGATGCGTCCGGACCTCCTCGGCATCAACTGCTCGACCGGGCCGAGCGAGATGCAGGAACACCTCCGCTACCTGTCCCAGCACGCGACGATGCCGCTCAGCGTGCTCCCGAACGCGGGCATGCCGTCGATCGTCGATGGCAAGACGCACTACGACCTCACCCCGGAGGAGCTGGCCCAGTTCCATCGCCATCACGTGCAGGATCTGGGCGTCGGAGTCGTCGGCGGCTGCTGTGGAACCACCCCGGAGCACTTGAAGGCGGTCGTCGACGCGGTGCGCGGCCTCGAGCCGGCCCGCCGCACCCCCGAGTTCGAGCCCAGCGTGACGTCGATCTATTCGCCGGTCACGATCGAGCAGGACAAGAGCTTCCTCATCATCGGCGAACGCACGAACGCCAATGGATCCAAGGCGTTTCGCGACGCGATGCTCGCCGGCGATCTCGACTCGTGCACCAAGATGGCCACGGACCAGATCCGCGAGGGAGCCCACGTGCTCGACGTCTGCGTCGACTACGTCGGCCGCGACGGCACCACGGACATGGACGAGATCGCGGCCCGGTTCGCGACCCAGGCCAGCGTCCCGTTGGTGCTCGACTCGACCGAGCCCCAGGTGATGGAAGCCGGGCTGCGTCACATCGGCGGGCGAGCGATCCTCAACTCGGCCAACCTGGAGGACGGCGAGCTGCCGGACTCCCGGCTGGATCGGGTGTTCTCCCTGGCCCGCGAGTACGGCGCGGCCGTCATCTGCCTCCTGATCGACGAGCGGGGCCAGGCGAGAGACGTCGAGTGGAAGATGGAGATCGCCCATCGCCTGCACCAGATCGCCACCGAGCGGTACGGGCTCACGGCCAGCGACCTGATCTTCGACGCCCTCACCTTCCCCCTCTCGACCGGCGACGACGACCTGCGCAAGGACGCCATGGCGACGTTGGAGGCGATCCGGCGGATCAAGTCAGAGATCCCCGGCGCGTTCACGACCCTCGGGGTGTCGAACGTCAGCTTCGGTCTCTCCCCCGCCGCTCGCCACGTGCTCAACTCGGTCTTCCTCGACGAAGCGGTGAAGGCCGGTCTCGACTCGGCGATCGTGCACGCCGGCAAGATCGTGCCGCTGTCTCGTGTCCCGCAGGAGCAGTTCGACGTCTGCCTCGATCTCATCTACGACCGCCGCGACGCGGCCAGGGGCTACGACCCGCTGCAGACCTTGCTCGAGGTCTTCGCCGATGTGAAGAGCGTGAAGGTCGTCGCCGAGGACCGCAGCGACTGGACGATCGACCGACTGCTGTCGCAGCGGATCATCGAAGGTGACCGGGAAGGGCTCACCGCCGATCTCGATCGAGCGATGGCCGAGGGACTCGCCCCGCTCGACATCGTCAACGACATCCTCCTCGACGGTATGAAGGTCGTGGGCGAACTGTTCGGCTCGGGCCAGATGCAGCTGCCGTTCGTCCTGCAGTCCGCCGAGACGATGAAGGCGGCCGTCGCCTACCTCGAACCCCACATGGAACGGGCCGAGGGCGTCTCGTCGGCCAAGGGCAAGCTCGTGCTCGCCACCGTGAAGGGCGACGTCCACGACATCGGCAAGAACCTGGTCGACATCATCTGCTCGAACAACGGCTACGAGGTCCACAACATCGGCATCAAGGTGTCGATCGCCGACATGATCGCCAAGGTCAAAGAGGTCGGCGCCGACGCTCTCGGGATGAGCGGTCTGCTCGTGAAGTCGACGCTCATCATGCGCGACAACCTCCAGGAGCTGAACCAGCTCGGCCTGGCCGCCGACGTGCCCGTCCTGCTCGGCGGGGCCGCGCTGACCCGAACCTACGTCGAGAAGGACCTCCGGGAGATCTACGACGGACGGGTGTTCTACGGCAAGGACGCCTTCGAGGGCCTCTCGACCCTCGATCGGCTGATGGAGTTCAAGCGGAACGGGAGCGAGGATCCCGAGTTCGGCCGGGTGCCGACGGGACGCAATCTTCCCCCGCGGGCGTCGCAGCGGGTCGTCGAGGAGGTCGAGCTGCCCCGCCGGTCGCCCGACGTCGCGACCGACAACGAGGTGTTCACCCCGCCGTTCCTCGGTTCACGCATCGTGAAGGGCCTCTCGCTCGACGACATCGCCGCCTACGTCAACGAGACCGCCCTGTTCCGCAACCAATGGCAGTTCCGTCCGGAGAACGGCGAGACCGACGAGGAGTTCAAGGCTCGGCTGCGGCCGATGTTCCGCGAGCAACTCGCGGCGGCCAAGGCGTCGGGCGTGCTCGTCCCCCAGGTGGTCTACGGCTACTTCCCGGTCAACGGCGACGGTCAGGACCTCGTCGTGTGGACCGACGACACGCGCACCGACGAGGCGTACCGGTTCCACTACCCCCGCCAGCGCCAGGCTCCGTTCCTGTGCATCGCCGACTTCTTCCGGCCGATCGGCGAAGGAGCCGACTACGCCGCGTTCCACATCGTCACGATGGGTTCCGCGGTCAGCGACCGGACCTCGGAGCTGTTCGCGGCCAACGAGTACCAGGACTACCTCTTCCTCCACGGCATCGGGGTCGAGATGGCCGAAGCGCTCGCCGAGTACTGGCACCATCGCATCCGCGAGGAGTGGGGCTTCGTGACCGAGGACGGACCCTCGATCGCCGGACTGTTCCGCCAGCAGTACCGAGGCGGTCGCTACTCGTGGGGCTACCCCGCCTGCCCCGATCTCGAGGACAACGCCACCGTGGCACGCCTCCTCGGAGCGGAACGCCTCGGCATCGAGGTCTCCGAGGACACCGGCTGGCAGTACCAGCCCGAACAGACCACCTCGGCGATCATCTGCCATCACCCGCAGGCGAAGTACTTCGTCGCTCGCTGACCGGCGCGCGACCTGGTTCGACTCGGGCTGGCCCCGGGTCAGCTGCCGGGAAGCACGCCGTCCCAGACCACCTCGGCGCCGGTGTGACCGGTGCGCGCCACCCACACCACGAGCAGGACCGCCATGAGGACCGACACGGCCGCAGCCGAGGTCGAAGCGGGGCTCGCCCAGTCCTCACCCGAACCGTCGCGCCGCACCGCCCGGACCCGGCGACGGCTCAAGAACACCGCCGCCGCTGTCGCCGCGACGAACAAGAACCCCAGGACCACGGTGGTCTCGGCCAGGGTGGCGTGACGCTCCACCGGGAGGTCGATCGCCTCCTGGAACGCCTCGCCCGAACTCTTGGCCAAGAGCAGACAGATCTGGGCGAAGACGCCGGCGGCGACGATCCACCACCCGGCCCTCACCCGCCACACCGGGCGGATCATGGCGATGGCGGTCACCACGGCGATCAACGGGGTCAGGACCACCGCAGCGTGCACCAGGAACGGGTGGGCGGGCAGTCCGAACAGCTCGGTCACGGTGGTCCTTTCCTGCGCCCCGGGTCGTGCCCCCGACGCGCCATCCCCGGGGTCATCCCCCGGGGTACGATACTTTCAATTTCAAGCATGTCGAAGGATGGTCGGCCAGACGGCCCGCCCTCATGATCCAGGAGACGGCTCCGCCGATGCGAACCCCAACCACTCGTCACGATCGCCACCCTCGCGGTGGCGTCGCTCGCGCTCGCTGCGTGTGGCGGCTCCAGCGATTCGGCGGCCGACACGACCTCGGCGCCGGAGTCCTCGGCGACCACGACCACGTCCGCCGCCGAACCGCCGCCGACCGAGGTGCCAACCAGCGAAGCGACGGCGACCGACGCGGCGCCCGGCACCGAGAGCGACGCCGGGGCCGAGGCGGCGGGAGCGTCCATCGCCGTGTCGCTCGTCGAGTGGGCCGTGGGGGCGCCGCCGAGCGCGACGGCCGGAACCGTCACCTTCGACGTGAGCAACGACGGCCAGTTCACCCACGAGCTCCTCGTGATCGCGGGCGAGGCTACGAAGCGTTGCCCCTCGAAGCGAGCGGAGCGGTGGACGTGGGCCAGCTCGCACCGGGCCCAGCTCCTCGGCGAGACGGGTCGGCTGAGTTCGGGCAGCTCTGCCGCCCTGACCGTCGACCTCGCCGCCGGCCACTACGTGCTGCTCTGCAACATCACCGGAGGTGGCTCCAGCCACGCGCGCGGCCAGGTGTTGGAGTTCGACGTCTCCTGACCACCAGGTCAGGCGGCCCTCGACAACAAAATCCTGGAGCCTGCTGAGTCCACAACCTCGGGTGGATCGGCTTAGGCTTGGCAGGACGCGGGCCGTCCAAGTCGGGACGACCCTCGAAGTGAGAAACGAGAAAGTCAGTGGCAACGGGAGTCGTCAAGTTCTTCAACGAGCAGAAGGGCTACGGATTCATCAAGCGCGAGGAAGGTGACGACTTGTTCGTCCATTTCTCGAACATCGCAGGAGCCGGGTTCCGCAAGCTCGAAGAGGGACAAGCCGTAGAGTTCGAGGTCGCTCAGGGTCGCAAGGGGTTGGAAGCAACCAACGTTCGCGCGATCTGAGGTGACGGCCCTCGGGGCCGTGTTCAATCTCGATGGCTGGGGAGTGGCGTGGTCCACACCCCGGCCATCGCCGCGTACCGGCTCGTGACGTCGGCCCGGAGCTCGGCGGGAGTGCCCAACTCGACCAGGCGACCGTGATCGACGACGGCGATGCGATCGCACTGCTCGATGGTCGTGATGCGATGGGCCACGACGATCACCGTGCGTTGCGCCATCAGCTCCGCGAGCGCCCGTTCCACCACCGCCTCCGTCCCCGGGTCGAGGTTGGAGGTCGCCTCGTCGAGGACGAGCACGGCCGGATCGACGAGCGCGGCGCGCGCCAGCGAGACCAGCTGCCGCTCCCCCGCCGACAATCGGCTCCCGCGTTCGCGCACCGACGTGTCGAGGCCCTCGGGGAGCACGCCGAACCGCTCGGTGGCACCGATCCGATCGATGGCCGCTTCGATGTCACGATCGGTCGCGTCGGGGCGAGCGAGGCGAACGTTCTCGCGCAGGGTGCCGGCGAACAAGAACCCCTCCTGCGGCACCACGACGATCTTGCGGCGGAGCTCGCTGGACGACACGTCGCGAAGGTCGACGCCACCGAAGCGCACCGAGCCCGCTTCCGGGTCGTAGAAGCGGGCCACCAGCTTGGCGACGGTCGACTTGCCGGCGCCGGTGGGACCGACGAGCGCGAGTCGCTCCCCGTCGTGGACCGTCAGGTCGAAGTCGACCACTGCGGGCGTGGGAGCGCCTTCGTACCGGTACCGCACCGCGTCCAGGCGGACCTCGCCCCGATGCGGGAGCGGCGTCGGCTGCTCGGGCTCCGACAGTTCGGGCGCGTGATCGAGCAACGCGTAGATCTTGGCCAACGACGCTCCGGCCGACTGGACGTTGTTGAACAACTGCGAGAGCAGCTGGACCGGCTCGAACAGATTGGAGATCAACAGCACGAAGGCGACCACCACCCCGAGGCTGACTCGGTCGTGGAGCGCGGCGCCGCCGATCCCGAGCACGGCGGCGGTGGCGAAGATGCCGGCGAACTCGACGAGGCCGAAGTACCACGTGGACACCCGCACCGAGTGCATGTGCGCGTCGTACAGAGGCTTGGTTGGTCCGGGTGAACCGCCGGATCTGCTCGGGCTCTCGGGCGAATGCCTGGATCACACGGACCCCGGTGATGCCCTCCTGGAGCGCGGTCATGTTCTCGCCGACCCGGTCCCGCACCGCGAGGTAGGCCACGTTCGACGCCCGCTGGAACTTGACCGATGCGACGAGCAGGGCGGGTAGCACCACCAGGGCGACCAGGGTGAGCTCCCATGACTTCACGAAGAGCACGACGATGGAGAACACCAGGAGCAGCCCGGCCGACAGGAACTGCTGGAGCCCGAACTGCACCAGCTCTCCCAGGGCGTCGATGTCGGAGGTCATCCGGGCGACGAGCACGCCGGAGGGCTCCCGATCGAAGAACGACAGCGACTGGCGCTGCAGATGCCGGAAGACCCGATTGCGTAGGTCCTGGAGGAATCCCTCACCCGCGCGGCTCACCGCCCGGACCTGGAGCCGGGAGAGCACCGCGGCGAGGATCGCCACGGCGACATACGCGATCACGGATCGATCGAGGCGACCGCGATCGTTGGATCGGATGGCGTCGATCCCGTTGCCCACCAACAGCGGCCCGGCGAGGGTGGATGCAGTCCACAACACGATGCACGCACCGGCCACCGTTGCCGGGCGCCGCTGCGGTGTCGCCATCCGGATGGTCCGCGACAGCACGCGGGCGGCCGCGGTCCGGTCCAGCCGGTCGTCCGCCGACGTGGCGCGCACCGCGAACATCAGCGTCGTCCTCCCTCGACGGCGTCGGCGCCGTCCTCGGCCGAGTCGTGGTCGAAGGTGTCGAGGATCCGGCGGTACCGAGGCTCGGTGGCGAGCAACTCGGCGTGACGGCCTTCGGCGATCACCCGCCCCGATTCGAGGACCACGACCCGATCGGCGAGCTCGATCGTTCCGATCCGATGCGCGATGACCAACGTGGTGCGGCGTTCCATCGCGGCGCCGAGCGCTTCACGGATCTCGTGCTCCTTGTGCGGGTCGACCGCCGAGGTCGCGTCGTCGAGCACGAGGACCCGCGGCGACCCGAGCAGGGCTCGGGCGATCGCCAGCCGCTGACGCTGGCCGCCCGACAACGACAGACCCCGCTCTCCGACCACGGTGTCGTAGCCGTACTCCATCCGCTGGATGAACTCATCCGCGCCGGCGAGCTTGGCGGCGGCCACGATCCGGTCTGCAGCGGCGGCGGGCTCGCCGAAGGCGATGTTGGCGGCGACGGTGTCGGCGAAGAGCAGGGTGTCTTCGAACACGATGCCAACGGCGCGCCGCAGGTCGTGGACCCGTAGCTGGCGGACGTCACGGCCGTCGAGGAGGACGGCCCCCTCGTCGACGTCGTAGAAGCGGGCGAGCAACCGGGTGAGGGTGGACTTTCCGCTGCCGGTGGCTCCGACGATGGCGACGGATTCTCCGGGCTCGATCGAGAGCGAGAAGTCGCGTAGTACCGGCCGGTCGGGCTCGTAGCCGAACGTCACGTCGCGGAACTCGACCGCTCCCACCGGTGAGGTCGCGGCCGACGCCAGCTCGAGCGGCCGCTCCGGATCGACGACCTCGGGGAAGACCGACATGACCTGCTGGACTCGTTCGAGGGCGGCGGCGGCGCGCTGGGCGCCGGCGAGGGTCATCCCGATGTTCCGCAAGGGCCACACGAGCAGAGCGACGTACACGTTGAACGCCACGAGCGAACCGATCGACATCTGACCGTCGATGACGCGGTGGCCGCCGACGCCGAGCACGGCGACGAGGCCCAACGCCGGCATCAGATCGATCAGCGGCAAGAACGTGGCGCGGATGTTGGCGGCGCAGATGGCGGCGGCGCACGTCCCCCGCTTCCTCGGCGAGCCGATCCGATTGGACGTCCTCGGAACCGAAGCCCTTCAGCACCCGAACGCCGCTGACGGTCTCTTCGACCACGGTGGCCAACTCGGCCGATTCCTGCTGCACGGCCATGACCGCCGGATGGATCCGGCGGGAGAACCGGTTCGCCAGCAGGTTGACGAACGGCAACGGGAACAAGGCGATGGCGGCGAGCAACGGATCGAGGACGAACAGAACGGTGGTGACGCCAAGCACGGTGGCGAGGTTGGCGAGCGTCATCGGGATCATCACCACGAAGGCGTTCACCTGCTGGAGATCGGTACTCGCCCGGGCGAGGAGCTGACCGGTCTGGGCGTGATCGTGGAACCGGACGTGATGCCGCTGGAGGTGGGCGAAGAGCTCTCGCGCAGCACGGTCTCGCACCAGCGGGCCTCCGGAAGGCGAACCAGCGGCGAAACGCCACACGGTGCCGGAGACGACTCCGGCGACCACGATCAGCCCGACCCACAGCAGGATCGGATCTCGCCGGGCCACCAGCGCCCGGTCGACCGCAACCCTGGTCGGCAGGGCACGGTGACCTTCCCGCGCTCCAGAACAGGCCGACCATGACGCCGAACACCAGCCCCCGACGCTGCCGACGCAGTGTCGAGCAGCGAGCTCCACCCACTCGGCTGGCGCGACGGACTTCGGTCGGACGTGCTCCCCTTGACTTGACCCGCCGGTCAATGTACCGACACTCGCGGCTCCTCTCGGGTCGAGCAGCGTCATCGACGGCCGTCCGGCGGCCCGCTCCAGGCCCTCCCGCAGCAACGAAGGCGGCGAGACGGCGGCGAAGAGGCGACGGGATCGAGTCGGCCGGCAAGGCGCCAGCGAGGTACAGCTAGGCCCGGGGTGGGCGGCCAGGTGTTCGCCGAGCCGATGGGCCAGCGCCACGATCGTGAGGTGGGATTGGCGTACCCCGAGGTCGGGAAGACCGAGCTGCCCGTCACCCACGTTGGGCGAATCGTGGAGGCGACCATTGGGATCGACCACGCCCTGGGTCGGGGACTCGTGCATCCGGGTCGTGCCCATGTGATGCGCGGTGCCCGCCGCGGTCTCGATCGCCGGAAGATCGCCGTCGTCGGGCAACTCGACGCGTCCGATCCCGCCGTCCACCAAGGCTCGAGCGACGAGTCGGCGGCCGGCGGCGGCGCGGCGACATCGGCTCCGACCAGCGCCAGTTCACGTTCAACACCGGCATCCCGATCCGATCGGTGCGGCGCGACAACGTGACACGGTTCGTCGGGTCGGGAGACTGCTCGGCCTGGTGGATGACCTCCCACCGGGCGAACTTGTTCGCGGTGCGGCATGTTCGACCACCCGCCTCGACCGAAGCCGTGGTAGAGCGATTGGCCGTACTAGACTTGCGGTACGCGGTGGGTACGTAGTCGGCGCTCATCAGGGCTCGGGGCACCTGTCGGGCCTGGGCCATCCCGAAGTTGTGGGTGCGCGCTGCTTCGACGAGATCCTTGTAGAGCGCGAAGCCACGCGACCGACGCAGGCTCGGCCGCGGGAACAACACGGTGCTGAGGCCCCGCAGATCGTGCTCGCGGATCGCGGCGGGCGAGAGCGCCAGGTAGCCGAGCGCGCTGTGCCCGTCGACGAGCCGCATGTCGTAGAAGGTCGAGCGGGGCCACATCGCCCTGTCGAACATCCGCAACGAACCGCCGTCGATCAACGGATGGTCCTGGAGGAATCTGCCGACCAGATCGTTGGAGTTCCCGAGCCCGGCGGGGCGCTGGGAATTCGATGCCAGCAACAGATGCGGATTGCCGAGCCCCCCGCCGGCGACGACGACCCGTTTGGCCCGGATGGTGATGGTCGCGCCGTCCAACCGTCGGCAGCGCACGGCCTCGACCGCAGCGGTCGAGTCCGACGCCACCAGCTCGACTGCGGTGGCGCCGGCGAGGATCGACTGATGCTCCGGCGCGGCGGTGATCTGCTCGACGGCCCGGCCGAAGAACGCATCTCGCGGCCCGAACTGGAACACCTTGGACTCCACGGCGCCGGCGTCGAGCTCCCACGGTCCGTCGGTTCCCTCGGTCCACCCCGTCGGGGAGTACTCGAACGGTCCGGCTTCACACAGCTCGTTGGCCGCCTCGTAGTGGCGCCGCATCGAGTCGTAGGACATCGGCCAACCGCTGTGCGTCATCTCGGGGCGGGCTTCGAAATCGATCGGGTCGAGCGGGGCGTACCGCACGCCGTACCGGGAATCGGCCATCTTGACGACCCGCGTTGGAGTTGCCGCCGACCTGCCGGAACCGGTTCACCTGGACGTTCGCCATCGTCAGGCCCGAGTGTTCGACCGCGGACAGTTCCTGGACGTCGGGTTCGTGTTCGGTGGTGCCGCTCTCGACCATGGTGAAGGCCACCTTGGCTGCGAGGAGTCCCAAGGCGACCGTGAGACCCGCCGGCCCACTCCCGAGTGCAGACGTCGGTTTCGAGGATCGCTCCCTCGAGCATTTCCGTTGCCGTCTTGAACATCTCGCCCATCTCCTCCGCCGGCGATGCAACCGGCGCCGACGACGCTAGCCCGGCGGTGCCGACCTGGGGTGAGTCTGGGAGGCGTCGATCACGCGACCCGCCTCGTCACCGTCGTTCGTTCGAATCCGTCGGGTTCCCGAGCAAGCTGATGAGGCTCGAGGTGTCCCATCGGCGCCCGCCGCGGCGTTCCACCAAGCCGTACAGCTGGTCGACCAGCGCCGCCACGGGCAGCTCGGCGCCGACCCGACGAGCCTCGGCGAGGCAGATCCCGAGATCCTTGCGCATCAACTCCACGGCGAAGCCGAAGTCGAAGCGCCGTTCGGCCATGGTCGACGCTCGGTTCTCCATCTGCCAGGAACCCGCCGCCCCCTTCGAGATCACATCGACGACGGCCTCGACGTCGAGGCCCACCTGTTGGGCGAAGGCCACGCCCTCCGACAGCGACTGGATCAGCCCGGCGATGCAGATCTGGTTCACCATCTTGGTGAGCTGCCCGGCACCGACCGGGCCGAGGAAGGCGCCGGGACCGGGAGTAGGCCGCCAGCAACGGCTCGGCGCGGTCGAAGTGCGCCTGCTCCCCACCGCACATCACGGTCAACACCCCGTTCTCCGCTCCCGCCTGACCGCCGGACACCGGAGCGTCCACGAAGCCGACGCCCACTTGCGCGGCCGCAGCGCCGATCGCAGGCCAGAGTCGGCGGAGGCCGTGGTGTGATCGACGAGCACCGAGCCGGGCGCCATTCCGGCCAGCGCTCCGTCAGCGGGCCGAGGACCACGCTGCCCGTCGTCGTCGTTTCCGACGCACAGCATCACGGCGTCGGCACCCGCCGCCGCCTGGCGAGGGTGGGCGCAGAGTCGCCGCCGTGGCGGGCGACCCACTCCGCCGCCCGAGGGCGCAGTTGCGGTTGTAGACCCGCACGTCGTGACCGGCAGTGACGAGATGTCCGGCCGTCGGCTTGCCCATCACGCCGAGACCGAGAAACGAAACGAGTGCCATCGGCCCATCCTGCCGATCAGGACCACTGACTCCTGCTCCCGAGCGATGAGTCGTCTAGACTCCGGCTTCAGCTCATGATCGATCCCACCTCGTCTACGCCACTCCCGATCTGGGAACGCACGGTCCGCGACTTCGAGAAGTCGACCGGCGTCGCTCCCACCCCCGGCGGATCCCCCCGGGCACGGGACGCGCAACTACCTCGTGTCGCTGAGCGGCTCGGCGTACCTCGAGATCATCGGACCGGATCTCGGTCAGCCGGAGACCGGACGAGATCCCGGCCCTTCGGGATCGACGCCTCTCGCCGAACCCAAGCTCGTCGCGTGGTGCGTTCGTCCCGGCCAGCCGCTGTCGGTCGTGGTCGAGCGAGTGCGGGCCGCCGGCTACGACCCGGGGGAGATCGTGACGATGAGCAGGACTCGGCCCGACGGCGTCGAGCTGGTCTAGGGAGCTGACCATGCCGAGGATCACGCCAGAGGTCGGTGGCGTGCTGCCGTTCTTCATCGACTGGGGCCACACCACCCACCCGTCGTTCGCACTCCCGGCCGAACTCGAACTGGCCGGCTCGGCTCCGCCATCCGGAGCCCGCCTGGGTCAAGCGGGTGTTGCAAGCGGTCGGGCCGCTCGATCTGGTCCACGTCGTCGAAGCCGACGAGCCCGGTATCCGGGGCCCGATCCGACCCCGCCAACGCTGACCACCGGCGCCCGGTCGAACCGGGCGACGATCACTTCTTCTTGGCCGGTTCCTTGGGTGCCTTGAGCACACCGTTGGCCAACGTCGTCAGTGCCGCTCGGCTTCTTCCGCGCTCACCTTCAACGCCGGGGCGATCTCGGAGATCAGGTTGATCCGGGCCCGCTCGTACATCGTTCGCTCGGCCGCCGACAGCGCCGCGTCCCGGTTGCGGGCCGCGGGTTCCTACGCACGACTTCGGCGACCTGGTAGACGTCGCCGGACTTCAGCTTCTCCTGGTGGTTCTTGAACCGCCTCGACCAGTTCGACGGGACTCGGGGGTCGGGCTTGGACAGCACGGCCACCAGGTCCTCGAGTTCGTCGGAGCTGACCGGAGGGCGGACACCGACCTCGTCGACTTTGTCCACCGGCACCGAGAGCGTCATCTCGTTGATGACGGTCTTCAGGATCAGATAGTCGATCACTTCGTCGAACACGGTCATCTTCTTGTTCCCGACCACGATGCAAGCGCCGTGCTGCGGGTAGATGACGGTGTCACCCTTCTTGAATTTCACGCCTGACCTCGGTGTCGGGGACGGGGGGCGGTGCGCGTCGTGTGCGGACACGCCCGCTCCAGGGTAGAGGGGTGCGTCGCCCGATCGTGCAGTCCGCTCAGGATTGTGGGCGCCCGGCCACCCGCTGCGGCGCTGGTCCTTCCGGGTGCTCGGCCCGGCTCGTCCGGTCCGGATCGGCGAACCCGGCGTCGACAAGCCCGCAGACCTCCAGCGTGCGCGGTGGACGAACGCCACGTGATCCGTCACGGCCATCCCGCGGCGATGCATCGGCCGCCCCGCCTACTCGACGTCGAGCATCGCACCAGCTATCGATACGACGTTCCCGTCGCGCCGCAGCTCGCACCGGTTCGGCTGACTCCGGTGGTGGGCGCGTCCCAACGGGTGTTGGAGCACGAGTTGCGCGTCGAGGCCGACGGGGTTCGCTACCGGTTCGAGGACGTGTTCGGGAACATCGTGACCGGCTTCGACGTGACGACGCCGTACACCGAGCTGACCGTCACGTCGCGCTCGCTCGTCGAAGTCGTCGAGCTGATCGACGACCCGTCGTTGTTGCCGTCGGTGCAGCGAACCCCGTCACCTGGATGCCGTGGCAGCGCCAGATGATGATGCCGTACCTGCTGCCCCCCGAACTGCACGAGGATCAGCTGGCGGCGATCGCCTCGTTCGCCCACTCGATCGTCGAACGCAACGATCGCGACGTCCTCGGATTCCTCGGCGATCTGACGGCCACGATCCAACGGGACTTCCGCTACGCCTCGGGCTCGACCACGTTGGAGACCACGCCCTACGAGGTGCTCCGGGTGGGCTCCGGCGTCTGTCAGGACTTCGCCAATCTCATGATCTGTGCTGCCGGCTGCTCGACCTGCCCGCTCGCTACCGCGTGGGCTATCTCTTCACCGGCGGGCGGTACGAACACGCCGAGCAGGCCGACCTACCGCGTGGGTTGGGTCTACCTCCCACTGCTCGGGTGAAAGCGGCTACGACCCGACCAACGGATGCCGGGTCGGGCTGGATCACGTCCGCGTGGCCGCGGGCCGCAACTATCGCGGCGCGACGCCGACCTCCGGGACGGTGTTCGGAGGGCGGGGAGTCGTTGACCGTCGATGTGAGTCGCCGAACACCCGACCTGAACGAACGTCGTGCCTGGTCAGCCCCTCGGAACGGACTCGCCGGACCAGCTGTTCGCCCGGCGTTCACCGACGAGGGTCTGCGCCAAGGGCTCCTGACGGTCACAATGGGACATGGCCATCACCGTGGCGCTCCACCACCGGACGACGTATTCCTACGACCGACCGGTCCGTCTCGGACCGCAGGTGGTCCGGCTGCGCCCCGCCCCGCACACCGCGACGCCGATCAAGGCATTCCGATTGGCGGTCTCTCCCGACGACCATTTCGAGAACTGGCAGCAGGACGCGTTCGGGAACTATCAGCTGCGCCTGGTGTTCCCGGAGCCCGTCACCTCCTTCGAGATCGACGTCCGGCTCGTGGCCGAACTGGTCACCATCAACCCGTTCGACTTCTTCCTCGAAGAAGCGGCCGAGGTGTACCCGTTCGGATACGACACCCTCACCACCGACGAGCTGAGCCCCTACCTCGCTCCCCGCGAACCGCTCGTCCCCGAATTGGCCGACTGGCTCGCGGGCGTCGACCGATCCCTGACGCCGACGGTCACGTTCCTCGTCGGCCTCGCCCAGCGCCTCCAGCAGGACCTCGCCTACGAGGTCCGGATGGAACCGGGCGTCCAGACGTGCGAGACCACGCTGCAACGGCGAGCCGGAAGTTGCCGGGACTTCGCCTGGCTCTTCGTCGAGATCCTTCGTCACCTCGGGCTCGCCGCCCGATTCGTGTCCGGCTATCTCGTCCAGCTCGTACCGGATCAGGAGCCGTTGGACGGTCCCGTCGGCCCGGCCGAGGACTTCACCGACCTGCACGCCTGGACCGAGGTGTACCTCCCGGGTGCCGGGTGGTTCGGGCTCGACTCCACCTCGGGCCTCGCCGCCGCCGAGGGGCACATCCCGCTCGCCTGTACGCCGACTCCGCCGTCGGCGGCTCCGCTCACCGGCGCGCTGGAGCCGTGCGAGGTCTCCTTCGCCTACGTCAACGAGGTCCGCCGGGTCCACGAGCCGACCCGGGTGACGCTGCCCTACACCGACGACCAATGGTCCGACATCGTTCGCCTGGGCGACGTCGTCGACGAACGGCTCGGGGCGGGAGACGTCCGACTGACGATGGGTGGTGAGCCCACCTTCGTGTCGGTCGACGACATGGAGGGCGCCGAGTGGACGACCGACGCCGATGGACCGGCGAAGCGGTTGTTGGCCGCTGAGCTGACCCGCCGGATGTGGGACCGGTTCGCCCCCGGTGGCGTCCTGCACTCCGGGCAGGGCAAGTGGTATCCGGGTGAGCCACTCCCCCGTTGGCAGCTGTCGGTCGCGTGGCGCCCCGACGGAGTTCCGATGTGGAAGGACCCCACGCTCCTCGCCATGCCCGACGACGATCTCGGCCACGACGCCGACGATGCCCGTCGGGTCGCCGAGGCGATCCGGTCGGGGTTCGGGATCGACGCGCCGTACCTCGTGCCGGCGTACGAGGATCCGCTCTACGCCTTGTGGCGAGAGGCTTCCGTGCCCGTCGACGTCGACCCACTCGATCACGATCTCGACGACCCGGCGACCCGCAACGAGTTGGTTCGCACCCTGGAACGGGGGCTCGCGACGCCGGTCGGCTACGTGCTCCCACTCGGGATCGACCCGGACACCGACGTGTGGTGGACCTCGCGATGGCCCGTACGACGCAAGCAGTTGTTCGTCACCCCGGGGACGAGTCCGCTCGGCTTCCGACTCCCGCTCGACACCTTGCCCGCCGCTCCGGAGCGGCTCGCACCGCAACCCTTCGATCGCGACCCGCTCGAAGCGCTGGGGCCGCTCGGCGACACCGACGGGCCCCGCGCGATCGAGAGCGACCTCGTCGTGCGCACCGCGCTGGCTGTCGAGGCGCGCGACGGGCTGGTACGCGTGTTCCTTCCGCCGCTGCCCGCCATCGAGCCGGCGCTCGAGCTGCTGAGCGTGATCGAGGCCGCGGCCTCACAGGCCGGCGTCCCCATCGCGATCGAGGGCTATCCGATCCCGTTCGACACCCGGGTCCGCCGCTTCGCCGTCACACCGGACCCGGGAGTGATCGAGGTCAACGTGCACCCCACGTCGTCGTGGCGCGAGTACCTCGAGCTCACCGAGGACCTGTACGAGCTGGCCCGTCAGACCCGGCTCGGCACCGAGAAGTTCCAGCTCGACGGCCGCCACTCCGGGACGGGGGGCGGCAACCACGTCACCATCGGCGGCTGGACCCCGGCCGACAGCCCGCTGCTGCGCAGGCCGTCGTTGCTCACCAGCCTCATCACCTATTGGCAGCATCATCCGTCGTTGTCGTTCCTGTTCTCCGGGCTCTTCGTCGGACCGACCAGCCAGGCGCCACGCGTCGACGAGGCCCGGCACGACAACCTGCGCGAGCTCGAGATCGCCATCGACGAGCTGCTGGCGGCGGCGAATCCGTCGCCGTGGCTCTGCGATCGATCCCTCCGCCATCTGCTGACCGACCTGACCGGCAACACCCACCGGTCCGAGTTCTGCATCGACAAGCTGTACTCACCGGATTCGTCCTCGGGTCGGCTGGGCCTGCTGGAGCTGCGGGCCTTCGAGATGCCGCCGCACTGGCAGATGGGAGCGCTCCAGGCCCTCCTCGTGCGCAGCCTCGTCGCCCACTTCTGGAACGAGCCGTACCATCGGCCGCTCGTGCGATGGGGCACCGAGCTCCACGACCGGTTCATGCTGAGTCACTACGTGGCCGCTGATCTCGGCGAGGTCGTCCAGGACCTCAGGGGCTGGGGATTCGAGTTCGACCTCGCCTGGTTCGAACCGTTCCTCGAGTTCCGCTTCCCGCTGCTCGGCGCGGTCACGTCCGGAGACCTCGCGCTCGAGCTCCGAACGGCGATCGAGCCGTGGCCGGTGCTCGGCGAGGAGGTCGGGGGATCGGGGACCACCCGCTACGTCGACTCGTCCATGGAACGCCTGGAGGTCAAGGGCCGCGGGTTCACCGACGGTCGTCATCTGTTGTTGTGCAACGGGCAGCCGGTGCCGCTGCGTTCGACCGGCGTTCGCGGCGAGTACGTCGCCGGGGTCCGCTACCGCGCCTGGCATCCGCCGTCGGCGCTGCACCCGACCATCGGAGTCGACACCCCACTGGAGCTGACCATCTACGACCGCTGGACGGGCACCGAGGTCGGCGGCTGCCGCTACCACGTCGCCCACCCTGGTGGCCGTTCGTACGAGGTGTTCCCGGTGAACGCGCTGGAGGCCGAGGCCCGGCGCCAGAGCCGATTCGTCGAGCATCGCCACGTGAGCCAGGAGGCGCCGACGCCGCGGTCGGAGGAACTGAGCTGGCACGACATCGCGCCCGTCGCGGGTTCGGAACGCCGGGTCGAGGTCATCGATCCCGGGACGCCGCTGTCACCCCCCGAGATCGAGCTCGACGCCGAACTGCCCTACACCCTCGATCTGCGAGCCCGTCGGGCCGGGCGCCACTGAACCATCCCCGACAGCGGCTCACTCCGCCGAGAAGAACTCCTCCGAGACGACTTCGGAGAACTGTTCGAGCTGGAGCACGATCCCGCGCAGGAACCGGTGGAGCCCGGAGTCGAGCTCGGATTCCATGTCGGCGAACTCCAACGATGCCCGCAGGCGGCCGATCCGTCGGCGGGCGTCGGGCCCCATCGAGTCGGTCCGAAGGGCGTGCAACAACGACTCGCACTGGCGGACACAACGCAGGATGCTGCGGGGGAAGTCGTCGGACTGCACGAGGAACTCGGTGGCGTCGAGCGGATCGAGCGACGCCTGGAACACCTTGCGGTACTCCTGGTAGCCACCGACCGCCCGCAGCGTGCTGACCCAGTGATGGAACACTGCGGCGCGGTCGAGCGGGATGAGCGGGGCGATCTGCACGTCGAGCAGACCGGCGGTCAGGATCGCTCGTTCGATCATCCGGCCGAGGATCAAGAATCGCCATCCGTCGTTGTGGCTCATGGTGTCCTCGACGATGCCGGTGACGGTCTGGCATCCCCGCACGACGCGGTCGAAGACCGCGAAGGGCTCTTCGCTGACCCGCTTGCGCAGGTTGTAGGACAGGTCGAGGTGGAGGGCGTTCAGGGTCTCCCACAGTTCGACCGACACCTTCTCCTGAAGGTTTCGCACGTTGTCCCGAGCGGTCGAGATCGAGGACCGGACCGAGCCGGGGTTGGCCGGATCCGAGACGAGGAAGTGAGCGACCGCCTCGGCACCGTCGGGGTGCTCCGCCGCGTTGAACTCGTCTTCCAGACGGAGCACCCGGAGCAGCTCGAGGAATCGGTCACGGACGTGTTCCGGTCGTTCCTCCAGCGACGCGAGGTACGCGACGTTCAGCATCCGCGCCGTGTCCTCGGCCCGCTCGAGGTAGCGGCCAGCCCAGAACAGGTTGGCTCCCACCCGAGCCAGCACGACCTCGCTCTGGCGGTCGGTGCGGGCGGCTCGAACTCGGGGTGCAGGTTCCGGGTCCTCGGTGTCGTGCAGGACCCAGGTGTCCTTGGAGCCCCCGCCCTGGGAGGAGTTGACCACCAGCGACCCGGCACGCAGGGCCACGCGGGTCAACCCGCCCGGCAGCACGGCCGAGTCCGATCCGGTGACGATGAACGGGCGCAGGTCGATGTGCCGGCCCACCAACTGATCGCCGACGAGGGTCGGATGACGGCTCAGCTGGACGACCTCCTGGGCGATGTAACCCCGAGGATCCTCGCGGAGCTTCGACGCGAACGAGGTGATCTCCTCGTCGGTGGCGCTCGGGCCGATCAGCATCCCGTAGCCACCGGACGCCGCGACCGGCTTGACGACCAGTTGGTCGAGCCGGCCGAGCACCGTCTCGAGGCGGTCGGGGTCCTCGAGCAGGTAGGTCTCGACGTTGGACAGGATCGGTTCCTCGCCGAGGTAGTAGCGGATCATGTCGGGCACGAAGGCGTAGACGGCCTTGTCGTCGGCGACACCGTTGCCGAGCGCGTTGCAGATCGTGACCGCGCCGGCGCGAGCCGCCTGGACCAGCCCCGGCACGCCGAGCATCGACTCGGGCCGGAACACCTCCGGATCGAGGTAGTCGTCGTCGATGCGCCGGTAGATCACGTCGACTCGCCGGGAGCCGCGGGTGGTCCGCATCCGTACCGACCCGTCGATCACGGCGAGATCCTGGGCCTCGACCAGCTCGATCCCCATCTGGCGGGCGAGGAAGGCGTGCTCGAAGTAGGCCGAGTTGTACCGGCCCGGCGTCAGCAGCACGACGCGTGGATTCAGCGCGTGGCTGGGAGCGACGGACCGCAGTGCTTCGAGCAGCAGGTTCGGATAGTGATCGACCGGGCGGACGTTCGAACGATCGAACGCGACGGGGAGCACCTTGGTCATCGCCGAGCGGTTCTCGAGGACGTAGGACACGCCCGACGGATTGCGCAGGTTGTCCTCGAGCACGAGATAGCGACCGGCGTCGTCGCGCACGACGTCGATCCCGGCCACCAGGCAGCGTGCGCCGTGGGGCACGCGGATGCCGATCGCCTCCGGACACCAACCGTCGGCCGACTCGACGAGATGCTCGGGAACCACACCGTCATGGATCGCGGCGCGGTCGCCGTCGTAGAGGTCCTCGAGGAACTCGTTGAGGGCCCTGACCCGTTGGACGAGCCCGCTCTCGAGCAGCCGCCATTCGTCGGGTGGGATCACCCGGGGAACGAGGTCGAGTGGGAAGGTTCGTTCGGTGCCCTGCTCGTCGCCGTAGACCGTGAACGTGATGCCCTGGGTCTGGAAGATGGCGTCCTTTTGCCGCTGGCGCCGATGGAGCTCCTCGGCCGCGAAACCGTCGAGCCGGTCGACGAGCTGGACGTACGGATCGCGTATCCGACCGTCATCGGCGACGACCTCGTCGAAGAAGTCGTCTCGCTCGTACCGTTCGAACAGCCCCATGTTCCGACCTTTCGTCAAGGTGTCGACGCCGGTTCGGTCACCGGGGCCTGTCGTGTGCCGCCTTCCAGAGACCCGCCCGGTCCGTCGAGGCAGCAACGAAGCCGCTCCGCCAGCGATGGGATGAGGTAGTCACCCAATCGGTCCGGCTCGACCCACGCCCAACCCTTCAACTCGCCCGGAGGCAGGGCGATACGACCGATCGACTCCGCGCCGAGGCGGCCGCCGTCGAACACGAACTGCAGCGTGTCCCCGCGACGGCCGGGCACCGCGTGGTGGTAGTCGACGCACAGCAACTCCCCCACGACGAGATCGAGACCGAGTTCCTCACGGATCTCGCGGCGACAGGTCTGTGCCGGTGACTCGTCCGGCTCCGACGTCCCACCCGGGATCTCCCACGGGTCCTTGTAGATCGGATCCACGAGCAGCACCCGGCCCTCGTCGTCCCGGATGAGGCAACCGGCGGCGACGTGCTTGGTGGGAAGTGACGAGTAGAACCCCGGCGGGGCTGGCGACACGTCACTCGTCATCGATCGGGATTCTACGCGTCAACCGCGGCGCCGTGAACGTTGGCCGAAGGTCAACGGATCGGCGTAGGACGTTCCGGAGTACGGACGACCGACCTTGCGAGCAAAGCGCCATTGGATCGAGATCCGCTCGCCCACCGGCCGGCCCGGGAGGTACGGCACCGAGTGCTGCCAGTCGGCCTGGCATCGGCCACCCATCACGAGCAGGTCGCCACCGGCCGGGGACAGCTCGTGGGTCGCGCCCTTGCCAGGGCTCGGGTCGTTGCGGTTCGAGTAGGGACGCAGCTGCCAGGGCCGGGTCGCTCCCAAGGTGAGGACGGCGATGATCGTGTCGTCCAACCACTTCATCTCGGTGTCGCGGTGGAAGCCCTGGCCGTCGTCGCCGTCGCGATAGCGAATCATGGTGAAGCCCGGGAACTCGACGCGGTAGCGGTGTTGGAGCCACCTGGTCGCGTCGGCGAGCGCTGGGTGCGGCAACGGCGTGCCCCGTCGCCATCCGGCCGCCAGGCGACGTTCCTCGACGAAGTGGTCGTAGCGGAACAGTTGGCTGGACTGCCAGTCGACCCGGTCTCGCAGGGCATCGAAGACCCCATCGGGATCGACCAGGAATCCCCGCACGGCGTCGATCCAGCTGGTGGCGTCGAGGTCCGTCCGCACTCGATCGGCATCGAGGCGAAGGTGCTCATACTCGACCATCCGGCCCAGTCTGCCGCGGGCCACGACGGGCCGGCACCGGATACGGTCCCGAGCATGGAGTTTCGTCCTGAGCCAGCGGCCTCGGCCACGCTCGTTCCGTCCGAGCGCCAGCTCCGCAAGCTCCGCCGCGCCGAGCGGGGCCCGATGTCGAAGTGGCGGATGAACAAGTTGGGTCGGACGCTCGACGAGCGAGGCCCGATGGCCATCCGGCACAACAGCTGGGGCGTGTTCGGCGACCGGGCGCGTCTCGAGCTGGACGACGGAACGTTGCTGAGGATGTGGTTGCTGTCTCCTCGCGACTGGCGCCTTGGCCGCCCTGGTCCACCTCGTGTGGAACGACGCCATCGGATGGATCGTCCAGGCCCGCGACACGGCCGGACGGACGATGAACATCTACGCCTACAAGGTGCTGCTCGACCCCATCGCCTCCTGAACCCGAGCGGCTCCAGCTCTCGACCGACTTCGCTGACCCAGGTCAACGATCCCCGGATTCTCTGACTAGAGTCAGCGATCGATGGATCCCGTCGAGACGCTCCGTTCCTTCAACCGGTCCTTCACCCGTCGAATCGGGGTGCTGGACGACTCGTTCCTCGGATCCGGACGCACCCTCGACTGTCCCGCGTGCTGTTCGACATCGGTGCCGCCCACGACGACGGCCTCGTGGTGCAGGAGCTGCGAGCGCCTCGGCCTCGACTCCGGCTACCTGAGCCGGATGTTGCGCCAACTCGAGGACGAGGGCCTCGTGCGGACCACGCCCGATCCCGAGGACGGGCGCCGCCGGCGGATCGGATTGACCGCGGCGGGTCGGCGCTCATGGATGGAGCTCGACCAGCGATCCCACGAGCGAGCCGATCGAGTCCTGGGTTGCTTGGACGAGCAGCGACGCGCAGCTCGCGGCGGCACTCTCGACCGCCGAACGCCTCCTCGCCGCCGCGGCCGTCGAGATCCGCCCTGTCGATCCGCAGAGCGGCCGCGGTCGCTTCGATGGAGGCCTACTTCGCCGAGCTCGACGCCCGCTTCCCGACCGGCTTCGATCCCGGCGACACGATCACCGCCGACGCCGAGTCGCTGCGACCGCCCCGGGGCGGGTTCCTCGTCGTGCGACGGCGATCGGGCGGTCGGCTGTGGAGGCGTGCAGTCGCTCCGTCCAACGACCGGCGAGATCAAGCGGATGTGGGTCGACGAGTCGATGCGAGGGACAGGCCTCGGCGGCCGTTTGCTGCGTGCCTCGGACGCTCGCCGTCGAGCTCGGACACCGAACGGTCCGGCTCGACACCAACGGGGTGTTGCTCGACGCCATCGCGATGTACGAGCGGGCCGGCTATCGCCGCATCGACCGTTACAACGACAATCCGTATGCGGAGCTGTTCTTCCAGAAGCGTCTCTCCCTCGCTCGAGGTGAGGCGTCCACGACGCCGACGCCCCTGCCCTTCGGGTTCGGATCAGGCGTCGTCGTCCATCGGTTCGGCAGGCGGCTCGGCGCCGTCGCTCGTCGCGCGCCGCCCAGTCGAGGAGCGGCGCCAGATCGAACGGGTGGTGTCGATCGCAGCGTGGAGGTCGCCGAGTCGGGCGAAGCGGTCCGGCATGGTGAGCACCGTGAACTCGGTGGGGTCGACGTCGACGATCTCGTCCCACGTGATGGGCGCCGACACCCGAGCATCGGCGAAGCCTCGAACCGAGTACGCGGCGGCGATGGTGTGATCCCGGGCGTTCTGGTTGTAGTCGACGAACAGCGCAGCCGGATCGCGGTCCTTGCGCCACCACGCTGTCGTGACGAGGTCGGGGGCCCGGCGCTCGACCTCGCGGGCGAAGGCCAGGGCGGCACGCCGAACGTCCCCGAAGCCGTGATCGGGAAGGATTCGGACGTAGACGTGGATACCCCGACCGCCCGAGGTCTTCGGGTATCCGATCGCCGAGTTCGTCGAGCACCTCGTGGGCGATCGCCGCCACCGAGCGGACCGTCTCGAAGTCGCAGTCCGGCATCGGGTCGAGATCGATCCGCCACTCGTCGGGACGTTCGGTGTCGGCCCGTCTGGAGTTCCACGGATGGAACTCGACCGTCGACATCTGCACCGCCCAGATCACGTGGGCGAGTTCGGTCACACAGAGCTCGTCGGCGTGCTGGCCGTACCGGGGAAAGTGGAGCCGGACGGTCTCGATCCAGTCGGGAGCCCCGGCCGGAACCCGCTTCTGGTGGACCTTCCCACCCGCCAACCCCTTGGGAAACCGGTGCAACATGCACGGTCGCTCGCGCAGCGCGTTCACGATCCCGTCGCCGACGGCGAGGTAGTACTGCACGAGGTCGAGCTTCGTGAGTCCGAGTTCCGGGAAGTAGACGCGTTCCGGGTTGGAGATCCGGACGGTGCGGACGCCGACCTCCAGTTCGACGGCGGGGGACTTCGAGGCGGCCACGACCCGACGCTAGCCAAGACCGCGCGCCATGCCCGACGAGGATGGCGGGCCGGACCGTCGCATCTCGTCGATCGTGCTGCGTCGGACTAGAGCTGGAGGCCTTGGGTCGCCCCACCGTCGACGAGCCAGTTGGCACCGGTCACGAAGCTGGCCCGATCGCTGGCGAGGAACGCCACGACGTCGCCGATCTCCTCCGGACGCCCCAGGCGGCGGAAGGGGTTCTCGCGCAGGATCGCCTGATACAGCTTGGGGTTCTCGGTCTCGGCCCGCTCCCAGGTTCCCCCCTCGAACACGATGTCGCCGGGCGAGACACAGTTGACCCGGATCCCCCGCCGGGCGACCTCGATCGCCATCGACTTGACCATACTGACCGTTGCGGCCTTGACCGCGGCGTAGGCCGGCATCCACGCCACCCCGACGGAGCCGGCCCGCGATCCGATGCAGATGATGTTGCCGCCTGCGTGGTCCTCCATGTGCGCGAGCGCCGTGCGCATCAACGTCTGGGCACCCTCGATGTCGACCTCGAACGACGACCTGAAGTCCTTGCCGCCGAACGCGCTGACGTTCGACACGACGACGTCCACTCCCCCGAGCTGCTCGACCGAGTGTTCCACGAACGCGACGGTCTGTGAGCGATCACCGAGGTCGGTGACGAGATGATGGACCTCACCCAGGGCGGAGAGTTCTTCGGCTGCCCCGGCCAGCACCGCCGCGTCGCGAGCACAGATCGACACGCGCGCTCCCTCGGCCAGGAACGACGCGGCGATCGCCTTGCCGATCCCCTTGCTCGCACCGGTCACCAACACTCGTCTGCCCTGGAGCCCCAGATCCATCGTTCCCCCCTCGGGTCGTCGCAGTGCGACCCTACGCAGGGTTCGGTGTGCCCCGAGGATCGGAGGAGGTTCCGCCGAGCCGACCGGCGGTGGACCCGGCACGGGCCTCGCTGTTCGGGCGACCAGCCGTCAGCGAGCGACGGCCGGGCTCGGCGCGTTGTCCCACGCCCGCCGGATCGCCGTGTGGATCGCGCCGAGCAGGCGGGAGCGGACCCCGATCGTCTGGGCGAACTCAGGTGGAACTCCGTCGGCGAGGATCATCCAGTCGGCGTGTTGGGCGAGCGAGGCGACGAGGCTCACGCGGAGCTCCTCGAGCTGTGGGTCGTCGAGGTCGGCGTCCGGCGCCAGGTCCGGGACGAGGGTCATCATCGCCACTGCGATCGCCACGGTCCCGGGCGGGAGCCGCAATGTCTGGATGAACGGGATCGGGTCGCCGTCGCCGTGACAGGCCGCACCCACGAAGTCCGGCGGAAGGATGGCCCGCTGCCCCCACCGGTCGCCGCAGGTCACCTCGCCGTCGACCGTTCCCCGCCGAGCGATGGCGAGCAGCGTCCACGGATGGCGCGCGCCGGGGACGTCGATCGCCCGGTTCGCCAGAGCGTCCGTGATGAGCTTGACCTCGTCGTAGGTGATGGTTGCCATGAGCGTGAATCCGCAGCGACAGCGGCGGTTTCGCCGGACTGTACCGGTGGAGACTCCGGCGATGGGAGGCTTGTGACGTCAAGAGAATCTCAAGTGATGAGCCGATGCCATGGTCGATCACCGACCGACTCCGCAACGACGATCCCCTTGACACCGACCAGACGAAACCCGGTCGGATCGGACCGTCCGTCAGACCACGACGACCTTCGTGCCGATGTCGGCGAAGGCCCACACGAACTCGGCGTCGAGGCGCGCCTGGCGCTGACATCCGCCCGACAGTCGGGTCCCGAGTTCGTCCTCGGTCTGGTAGGCCGAGCCGTCGTCGATGTGCAGCGGAATCGAGTGGAACCCGATGTTGCCTCGCTGCGTCTTCAGGTAGCGGACCATCAACGGGAGGTAGGCCTGACCGTTCCAAGCCGTCGAGGTCTCCGAGCGGCTGTAGACGCTGTAGGTCCCGGGAACCTCGTTCGCGTAGATCGACCCGGACACGAGCCAGGAGCGGATGATCTCCCCGTTGTCGCCGACCGCCCAGACGCGCTGACCGGCGCGGTCGTAGACGAGCCGTCGACCCGAACCCGATCCGTCCGGCAACGGCGGCGCATGCTTCCCCGCTGACGCCACCGACGAGAGTCGGTAGCCCATCAGGTCCATCGCGCCCTCGGCCGGCTTCGGCGTTCGCACGACGAGGGCCGATTCGTCGGTCCAGATGCCCAGGGTCTGCGCCGTTGCCTCGCCGACGATGCCGTCGACGAGCAACCCGGCATCGGCCTGCAGCGACTGCACCGCCGCGAGCGTGGCCGGACCGAACGCTCCGTCGGGTGCGAGGTCGAGATAGCCCGTGGCGGCCAGCGCCTTCTGGAGGCAGACGACGCTGTCGCCGGATGCGCCGAACGAGATGCTGCGGACCGTCATCGTGCAACCGATCGACAGGGCCGGATCGGTGCCTGCGAGGTCGTCGTCCTGCGTGGTCGCATCGGCGACGGGAGCGGCCACGAAGGCGGCCTCGACGACGGGCTGGGCGTCGGCGGACGACCGTTGCCACGGCCGATCGACGGCGACCGCCACCGCTGCGACCGAGATCAACGCCAGCAGGAGCTGGGCTCGGTGGGTGGGACGAGTCGGCCGCGGCGCGCCGACGCTGTCGTCGGGTTGGCCCGAAATCAGCACGCGCACCTCCATCCCCTCGGGGCGAGCCCCGGCTCCGTCGGAGCCGATGGTACCGGGCCGGTCCGTCTCCGCCGCGAACGGGCGGGCGTGCTCGGCGCGCCCACCGGTCACTTCCCGCTCAGGCCCGAACCGTCCTCGAGGACGACGGGATCAGCCCAAGGAACCGAGGTCCAACGAGCGGCGCCGCAACGTCCGCATGCCTCGCAGCCACCGGTCCTCGTCGGCGGCTCGGCGTTCCACGTAGGTCTGGACCTCGGGATGAGGGAGCACCATGAAGCGCCCGTTGCGCACGGCGTCGGTCAGGATGTCGGCCACGTAGTCGGGCTCGACGAGTCCGTCGGTGCCGCCGTCGCCGAGTTGTCGGGGGGCCATGGCCGTGTTGACCCCTTGGGGGCACAACACCGAGACCCCGATCCCGTCGTCGCCATGAGCGATGGCGATCGTCTCGGCCAGCTTGATGCACGCCGCCTTGGTGACGCTGTACGGCGCAGAGCCGATGGCGGCGAGCAGCCCTGCGGCGCTCGCCGTGTGCACGAGGTAGCCACGGCCCCTGGCCGTCATCGACGGGATCACGGCCCTGGCCGCATACACGTGGGCCATCACGTGCAGCTCCCACTGGGACTGCCAGCCCTCGTTGGACGCCTCGACGCCGCCCGCCACGCTGGCACCGGCGTTCGAGAAGAAGATGTCGATCGGGCCGTACTCGTCCTCGACCCGATCCACCAGCTCGCGTACGGCGGATTCATCGGTGACGTCGAGCTCGACACCGGCGCAGCCCAGCTCCTCGGCGACGCGGCGGGCCGCATCGCCGTCGCGGTCGGCGACGACGACGGTGCGAGCGCCATCAGCGATCCATCGGCGCGCCACCGCGGAGCCGATGCCCCCTCCACCGCCGGTGATGATCGCGACCGTGTCCTCGATCTCCATGACATCCCCCTTCGTTCGTCGTCGATCTCCGGGACCCGAGTCAGGTCCACATGTTGCTGCCGCCACAGACGGTCAGCGCCTGGCCGGTCATGTACCGGCTGGCATCGGACGCGAGGAAGACCGCGATCCCCTCGAAATCCTCGGCTTCGCCCAGTCGTCGCAGCGGGATGGACTTGTTGGCCATCGCCTCGGCTTCCGGGTTGTTCCACAGCGCTTCGGCGAAGTCGGTGCGGATCAGTCCCGGGCAGATCGCGTTGACGCGCACGCCCGACGGTCCGAGCTCAGCGGCGAGATTCCTCACCAGCCCGAGCAACGCCAGCTTCGAGATGCCGTACGCCCCGATCTCGGTGGACGGGCCGAACGCACCGACGCTCGAGGTCATCATGATGGAGCCACTCCCCCGAGCGACCATGTCGGGGGCCACCATCTGGACCAGCCAGTGGTTGGCCTTGACGTTGGTCGACATGACCTTGTCGTAGGCCTCGTCGGGGATCGCCGACATCGGACCGTAGAACGGGTTCACACCGGCGTTTCCGATCAGCACGTCGACCTGGCCCAGCCGCTCGTGGGTCGCGCCCACCAGCGCCTACAGCTGATCCTTGTACCCGCGTTGCCTGAAGGCCACGGCGCTCCTGCGCACGCAGGAAGATCTCCTCGGCCGCGGCGACACACTGGTCGAGCTTCCGGCTCGACACCATGACCTTGGCCCCGTGGGCGGCCAGGGCACCGGCCATCGCTCGGCCCATGCCCTTGGACGCTCCGGTGAGCAGCGCGACCTTCCCGGTGAGATCGAAGAGAGTGGATTCAGTCATGGCTCGGGCTCCTGCTCGGTGATGCGGTTGGGGCCACGATCAGCGCGGCCCGTGTGTGCTCAGGGGCCGGTGAACAAACGCCCCTTCGCGCCCCTGGACGCCTCGTTCCACGTCGACCCCTCGTAGCTCTTGGCTTCGGCTCGTCCGACCACCTGATGGTGGACCTCGTCCGGTCCGTCGGCCAGGCGAAGCGTACGTTGGGCGTGGTACATCTCCGAAAGCGGAAACCACTGCGAGATGCCGGCCGCGCCGTGCATCTGGATCGCTTCGTCGATGATGTCGCAGCACTTCTCGGGCACCATCGCCTTCACGGCACTCACCCACACGCGGGCCTCGGCGTTGCCCAGGGTGTCCATTGCCTTGGCGGCGCGCAACACCATGAGCCGCATCGCCTCGACCTCGATCCGAGACCGGGAGATGATCTCCATGTTCTTGCCCAGGTTGATCAGCTTCTTGCCGAAGCCCTCCCGGCTGAGTCCCCGGTGGACCATCATCTCGATGGCTCGTTCGGCGGTGCCGATGGAGCGCATGCAGTGATGGATCGCTGCCGTCGCTCCGCCGGATGGTGAGCACCCATTGGGCGGCGGGTTCGTCCCAGGTCGCCGACACGACCTCGGAGCCGAACCGGACGTGCTGGTCCACGCCGAACTCACGTGCGCACTCGCGGAAGTAGTCCCGCAGCACGTCCTGGGTCGAGAAGTGGAACGGCCAGTCGTGACGTTGGGCGAAGGAGTAGCTGTAGTTGTGATTCGGATTGTCGACGCGACAGCCCGGATAGGTGTTGACGAGCCACGTACCCGCCACGTCGTCGTGCTTCTCGATGATCTCGTAGGACACCCCTGCTTGGGCCAATCGATGTCCGGCGAGGATGCCGGACATCCCCGCGCCGATCACCACGACGTGCATCGAGCGGCCCGGCGCCACCTCGGCCAGGTTCCAATCCGGCGCCCGGCGGTCCTCCCCGCGATACGCGAGCTCCTCTTCGAGGAGCGGGAGGTAGGCCCGCATCTCGGCGCCGCCGACGGCGAACTCCATGATCCGCAGCAGCTCGTCGTCGCTCGGTGCCGGCGCCGGCATCGAGCCGCCGTCCCGGAACCGGACGATCGCTGCGAGGGCCAGGTCCTTGATCGTGGACTGTTGCTCGTCGGTGAGGCCGCCCTGCGGCTCGGCAGCGAGCAACGGGTCGGGGCGCAGCTCGTCGCGGAGCAACGACAGGTCGCCGGTGAGATACGCGAGCGCCGGCAACAGCGGTGGGAGCACCGCCTCGTCGAGCGCGGCCCGCAACTCGTCGTCGGTCGCCGTGATCGGCTCGACCCCTGCGACGAACGGACTCGGTGAAGCGGAAGCATCGACGGTCATCGCTCAGCGCTCCTCGACGCCTTTGGGGGCCTGCTGGTTCATGAACCCGAACATGTACCCCGCCACCCGCCGCATCTGGATCTCATCCGCGCCCTCGGTGATCCGATACCGACGATGATGCCGATAGATGTGCTCGAACGGCTCATGCCGCGAGTAGCCGAGGCCACCGAAGGTCTGCATCGCCTGGTCCGCGGCGTTGCACACCAACCGGTTCGCCCGGTAGTTGCACATCGAGACCTTGTCGGACTGGGAGAAGGCGCCGTACTTGTCCATCGACCACGCCGTCTTGTGGATCAACGCCCGCAACATCTCCGCCTCCGCCTGCAAATCCACCAACGGGAACTGAATCCCCTGATTCGTGGCCAACGCCTTGCCGAACGGCTTGCGCTCCCGCGCGTACGCCACCGCCCGATCGATGCAGTACTGGGCCGCGCCAAGGCTCGAGGCCGCCTGACGAATCCGGTTCTCGTTGAAGAAATGCTGCACCACCTGAAGACCCTTGCCCTCACCACCGAAGATGGCGGAGTCCGGGACCCTGACGTCGGTGCAGCGAATGTGGGCGTGGTCCGTTGGCATATTGAACGTCCACAAGTACTCGACGACCTCGAAACCCGGGTCGGAGGTCGGAACCAGGAAACACGTGATGCCGGCGCCGTCGCCCGCCTTGCCGCTCGTGCGAGCGAAGATCAAATCGTACTGCGCCTTGTGAATCCCCGTGTTCCACGTCTTTTCACCATTGATCACCCACTCATCACCGTCGCGAACCGCGACGGTCTCCATGTGCGTGGCATCGGAGCCGTGCTTGGGTTCGGTGATACCGAAGGCGAAGCCACGCCGCCCCTCGCACAGGTCATCGACCCACTCCGCCTTCTGCTCGTCGGTCCCGTACTGGAGCATCAGGATCAGCCCGACGTTGTTCCCGACAATCGAGTGTTCGTTCTGCAGATCGTTGTGCAGCCCGAGGCCCTTGCGAGCGAAGTGCTCACGGATGACGGCCATGCCGAGATTCGTCCCATCGCGTCCGCCGTATTCCTTCGGGAACGGATACCGATAGAACCCCGCCTCATCCGCCAACCGCTTCACCCGATGCAGCAGCTGCTCCCACTCCTCATTCGGCAACCCACCCCGCTCCCAATCCGTGCGAGCATCCTCCCGACGATGATCGAAGAACCGGATGTTGTCATCGGAGTTCTCGATCGGCTTGACCACGTCCTCGATGAACCCATCGAGCTCCGCCAGCAAACTCGTCAAATCCTCGGGAAGTTCGAAGTCCATCGTGCGCTCCAGCCTTCTGGTGTCGTGCAACTCGCGGCGAGCGAGGTGCGATGCCGCGCTCAGTGGTGCTGACGCGCGACGGTCAATAGTTGTCCTCAGCGGTGGCGCGTTCGACGAGAACGACGCCGTGTACCCCCATGGCGGGCCTCGACCATGCGGCGGAGACCACGAACGGATCATCGCGCCAAATTGACATGCGTGTCAACTCTGGAGTGTCACGGACCACGGACGCTTCACGCGTCGCGAAAGTCCTGCACAAGGCGCCTAGAGACGCCGATCGAGGTGACCCCCGCCATGAACATGACATGGGTGTCACCTTGGCACGGAAGGCGGGGAGACGAGCACGAATGGCGTGACGAACCCCGCGACTCGCCCTAACCTTTTTCCAATGCGCGCACAGCGGGACACGCGAGACGGATCGATATGACGGCCACCAACAGCTCACAACCGGCCCCCGGCGGGATCAACTACCCCTTGACGGCGAGGGGGGTGCGCACTCGTTCTTCGCTGGTGAAAGCAGCGCGAGCGTTGTTCGAAAAGCAGGGGTTCCTCGAGACCAACGTCGGAGACATCGCGGCCCGGGCCAAGGTCGCCCACGGCACCTTCTACACCTACTTCGCCTCCAAGGAGGACATCTTCGCCGAGGTCGTCGACGAGCTCCTCGTGGATCGCGATCGGATCGCCGACGCCGAGCCTCCGGTGCGCGAGGAGGCCTGGCTGTCCGAGCGCATCGAGCGGGCCAACCGGGGCTATTTCAATTCGTACGTCGCCAACGCACGGATGATGGCCGTCCTCGAACAGGTGGCAACGTTCAACTCTCGCCTGGCGCAGGTGCGGCGGATGGCGCGCAAATCCTCGGTCCAACGCAACGCCGACGCCCTCCGGCGGTGGCAGAGTCGCGGCCTGATCGATCCGCTGATCGATCCGCTCTACGCCGCGAACTCGCTCGGCGCCATGGTCGACCGATCCGCCTACGTGTGGATCGTGCTGGGCGAGCCGTTCGAGCTCGAAGAGGCCATCGTGCAGTTGACCCGGCTCTACTGCAATGCGCTGCGGGTGCCGTATCACCGCGACGAGCCCTCGTTCCCCGACTACCCGTCGGACGTGGCGGAGCGGACGGCGCGAGCCAACTGAGTCCGACCTGCTCGAGATCCGCTGCCACCTGATGCGGCCGTCATGTTGAAGGCCGTCCGAGTCGGCCGAGCGCCGTGTGCCCGCACCCTCAGGAGGCTCCTGAGCAGGCGATGAGAGGGCGCCGAGCCGGAGCCAGTTGACGTCGGCGTCATCTTCTGAGAACGTTGGCCGCGAAGGGCCCTCGTGGGGATGGGCCCGTCCTGGGGAGGCTCTCATGTCGCACGTCCACGAGGACGACTCACCGTCGATCGCCAAGCTGTTGGCGGACTCGCCGAAGAACTGGGGGAAGTGGGGCCCCGACGACGAGGTCGGTTCGCTCAACTACCTGACGCCCGACGTCATCGTCGCGGCCGCCGGCGCGATCCGCTCCGGCAAGACCTTCACCTTGCAGGTCAAGATGGCGAACCCTGAAGGCGACCCGGTCTGGCCGGGCCGCAGTGGTGCGGTTCGCATCAACGTCATGGACGAGGGCCACTTCATCGCCGGGAAGGGCGCCGAAACGGCCGGCGGCGCCCACTACGCCGACGACTACATGACGCTGTTCCTCCAGGGCTCGACCCAGTACGACGCCCTCGGTCACGTCTGGTGCGACGGCCAGATCTGGAACGGCTACGACGCCAAGACCACGATCGGCGGGCTCTCGAAGGCGAGCATCTGCCCGATCGCCGAAAAGGGTGTGGTCGGCCGAGGAATCCTGCTCGACATGGCCAGGTTCCGAGGCAAGGACGTCCTGGACGTCGGCGAGACCTTCACCCACGAGGACCTGCAGGCGTGTGCCGCAGCCCAGGGGACCGAGATCCGGCCCCGCGACATCCTGATCATCCGGACCGGATGGATCGGGAAGTTCTACAAGGTGTCCCGAGAAGAGTTCTACGGGGAGTTCATCGAGCCGGGCCTCACCCACAGCCGCGCCCTCGTCGAGTGGTTCCAGCAGATGGAGATCCCGAACATCGTCACCGACACCATCGCGAACGAGGTGACCGTGGATCCGGTCTCGGGCTGCGTGCTGCCACTCCACAACGCGCTCATGCGCAATCTCGGAGTGACGTTGACCGAGATCGCCTGGCTGGACGATCTGGCCGAGGATTGCGCGAGCGACGGCCAGTACACGTTCCTGTACGTCGCGGCGCCGCTGAAGGTCGTCAACGGCACGGGCGCCCCCGTGAACCCGGTCGTGATCAAGTAGCCCGAGGAGCCCGACCCGTCGACCTCGAAGTTGACTCACGGATCATGTTTGGCCCCGCCTCGTGAGTGACCCGTCCGATTCGCTCCCGTCCGACCTCGCCGAGTCGTCGCGTCCGGTCTCGACGCCGCCGCCACTGACGGCGCGGGGCGAACGAACCCGCGCCCGGCTCCTCGCGGCGGCCAGGACGCTGTTCGAGGAGCACGGGTACCTGGCGACCGGGGTCAACGAGATCTCGGCCGCGGCCGGGGTCGCCTACGGCACGTTCTACATCTACTTCTCCTCCAAGGAGGAGGTCTGTTCCGAGGTCGTCGGAGACCTCCATCGAGAGATGCAACGCATCGCCACCTCCGAGCCGCACGGCAGCACCGAACCCGCTGCACTCATCGAACGGGCGAACCGAGGCTTCTTCCGGGCCTACCAGCAAACCGCCAGGATGCAGCGGGTCGTCGAGCAGGCCGCAACCGTGCATCCCGAGCGGGCGCGCGAGCGACGTGCGGCGAATCGCTACTGGCGCGAGCGCGCTCGCCGGGCCATCACGGAGTGGCAGATCGACGGAGTCGTGAAGCGCGACATCGACGCCGTGTACGCGGCCAACGCCCTCGGCGCGATGGTCGACCGCTTCGCCTACGTGTGGTTCGTCCTCGGCGAGGACCACGACTTCGAGACGGCCGTCGAGCAGGTCACGCACCTGTACTGCCGGGCGCTCGGCATCGACCACGCACTGCGTCGACCGGACGAGTCGCGATGACGTTCGGCCCGTGGCGCTTGACACGGGGAGGGACGCGAGTCCAGGATGGCCACGCAAGTTGATAGGGGTGTCAACTTGTGGCCTGGGGGCCCAGGTCGTCTCGCCCACACACAAGGGGAACGCAATGTCCAACGAAGATGCTGATCTTCGGCGCTATCTCGCCGGACCGACGAGTCGCCGTCAACTGCTGAAGGGCTTCGGTCTGGCCGGGGTCGGTCTGGCAGTCGGCGGATCGGTGCTCGCTGCCTGCGGCAGTGACGACAACGGTTCGAGCGGATCGACCGATACCACTGCCGCTTCCGGTGGCGGTGACACGACCGGCGGAGCGGCGTCCGATGCCGGCGCCCAGCTGGCCGAGATCCTGGGAGTCGACTCCGCCAACGCCGGCGGTGGTCAGGCCTGGAAGATGGGTGCCGTGCTGGCCCTGACCGGCCCGGGTTCGTACTACGGCAAGACGATGACCAATGGCATCGACCTCGCCGTCAAGCACATCAAGGCCGCGGCGGTCCCGACATCGAGGTGATCACCCTCGACCACAAGAGCGGTGACGCCCAGGCCGGCATCGATGCCATGCGCGATCTCATCGCGAAGGGCGTCCCGGCCAAGCTCGCCTCCTACGTCGACGACCTCGGTGCCATGCTCCCGCAGACCGAGCAGTCCAAGATGTTCACGCTCGACGGCGGTGGCGGCACGAGCATCTTCGGCCAGGGCAAGCCGTACTTCTACGGCACCCGGGCCATCACGCCGAACGATGCGCTGCCCGGCTCGCTCAAGTACCTGAAGAAGGCGATGCCCGGCAAGACCAAGCTCGGCTACATCATGTGGGACCTCGGCGAGCCGGTGAACACCCAGATCCGTGAGGACCTCCTCGCCAAGGCCGAAGCCGAAGGGTTCGAGTTCAACGGGCTCTACGAGGTCTATCCGGTCGGTGCGTCGGACTACTCGACCCTGATCCCGAAGATCAAGGCGAACCTTCCCGACATCCTGATCGCGTACGGCTCGGGTCAGGACCCGGGTCACTTCTCGTCGCAGTGGTACACGAGTGGCGGGGATCTGTGCCCGTTCCTCGGGTTCGAGCTCACCCCGACGGCGTGAACGCCGCCAAGGGCGCCTACGACGAGTACGGCTTCATGTTCGCAGCCGACTACTTCGACGAGAACGTCGGCATCAACCCGCTCGCGAAGCTGTTCATCTCGGAGTTCCAGGCTGCGTACGGCGAGATGCCCGACTTCTACGCCGCCAACTTCTACGAGAACACCCTCGCGATGTGGGACGTCATCCGCCGTGTCATCGCGAGCGGCGGCGACATCAACAGTGGTGCCGATCTCGACGCAGCCTTCCAAGCCGACCTCACCGCGGCCAGCGTGTACGGCGGCGACGCCACGACCGTCGGCAAGTACGAGATCGATCCCGTGAGCCACACGGTGATCCGTCGGCCGATGGGCATCTTCGAGCGCAAGGGTGGCTCCGGTCACGCCGTTGGCGTACTTCGACATCAACGGCGACGACTACCGCGACGCCTGAGGCACGTTCGCCCACTCGTCCTCTGCCCGCCGGTGGCGTCTCGGTTTTTCGACGCGGCGCCACCGGCGGCGTCTTGCCCTTCGTTCATCCACCAACTCTGACCAGAGAGTGAGGCAACCTCGTGCTCGCTGTCACGCTCGACACCGTGCGCCAGTTGATCGCGCCAGGCATCGTCAACGGTACGGCGTACGGGCTCCTGGGGGTCGCCTTCGCTCTGATCCTCGGCGTCACCGGCCGGTTCCACTACGCTCGGGACCGTCTACACCTTGGCTGCGTTCTTCGCATTCACCTTCTTCGACCGAGTCGGATGGCCGTTCTGGCTGTCGGCCGTGATCGGGATCCTGATCACCGTGGCGATGGGGGTCGGAATCGAAGCCTTCATCTATCGCCCGCTCGCCGCCAAGGCGGGCACCAACGCCCTGCTCGCCATCTTCGTGACGTCGCTCGGGCTCGGAATCGCCGGTGGGAACCTGATCCAGATCTTCTGGGGTGCCCAGACCCACTCGCTGCTCGGCATCTCGATCAAGCCGGTGACGTTCCTGGGCGCGACCGTGATCAACATCGACATCTACTCCATCGTCTCGGCGGCCATCTTGGTCGGCGGACTGAGTGCGCTGCTCCGCTTCACCGGGCTCGGGCGCTCGATCAAGGCGACCCGCAGCAACCCGGAGATGGCCCTGATCGTCGGCGTCGATCCCGCTCGGATCTACCTCGTCGTGTTCGCGATCGCCAGCCTCTTCGCCGGCGTCGCCGCGGTCTGGGCCGCCATCAAGTACTCGGTCGAACCAACGATGGGCTTCCGCCCAGTGGTGTTGGCCTTCGTCGTCGCATTTCTCGGTGGGACGGCGAAACCCCCCAGTCGGGTCTTCGCGACCGGCATCGTGATCGGTCTCATCGAGACCATCAGTTCGATCTGGCTCCCAGTGCGGTGGACCCAACTCGTGGTCTTCGTGATCCTGGTCCTCTATCTGATCTCGTTCTCCGTCAACCGATCCGTGTTCACACGACTCGGCGCAGCGATCACCGGAAAGGCGTAGAGCCGTGCAAGTCGCAGCCAACTACATCGACCAGATCCTCATCTTCTCGATCTTCGCTCTGTCGCTCAATCTCCTGTTGGGCTACATGGGGCAGGTCTCGGTGGCACACGCCTCGTTCGGAGCCATCGGTGGCTACTCGGTCGGGTACCTCTCGATCACCCACGGCTGGAACGTGTTCATCGCCGCCCTCTTCGGCGCAGCCCTGGCCGGAATCGTCGGGGCCGTCGTGGCACTCCCGGCGCTGCGGCTCTCGGTCGAGTACCTGATCCTGTTGACGCTCGGCGTGTCATCGGTCTTGCTGGGGTTGTTCACGACCTTTTCGCAACTCGGCGGCACATACGGACTGATCGGCATTCCGAGCGCGTCGATCTTCGGGCACCAGCTCATCAAGACCAGCGATTGGTTGCTCCCGCTGGCTGTGATCCTCGCCATCGTGTACTCGATCTGCCACCGACTCGGCGAGTCACCGTTCGGTCGCGTGCTCAAGGGCATCCGAGACGACGACCAGGCAACACTCTCGCTCGGCAAGAACGTCGTGTTCTACAAGGTGCTCGTGTTCGGGATCACCTGTGGCCTGGCCGGGCTCGCCGGCGGGCTCCTTGCTGGATTCAACAGCCTCGCGACGCCGAGCCAGTTCAGCTTCGACGTCTCGCTGGCGATCTTCGCCATGGTGATCTTCGGTGGCACCGGCAACCTGGTGGGGTCGATCCTCGGGGCGACCACCGTGATCCTGACCAAGCCCTTCCTGGAGTGGGCGGTGTCGCTCAGCCCGGAGACGGCCGCTCTGTGGCGGCTGACCTTCTACGGCTTGCTCCTCGTGGTGCTGATGCGGATCCGGGCCCAAGGACTGCTTCCGGAGGGCGTCAGCCTGTTCCGGCCGGCCACCTGGCGAGCACCGAGTGTCCAGCCGGAGCTCGCCGAAGCCGTACCGTCGACGGTCGCGGTCACCGCCCAGGAGTGGGAGAACCGTCTCGACGTCGCCGAGACCGCTGCCGACGAGAAGCGGCGAGAGAGCAAGTGGTCCGAGGCGCCGGTCGTGCTCGAGGTCTCCCACCTCTCGAAGCGCTTCGGCAGCATCACCGCTGCCAACGACCTGTCGATGGTGCTGCGCAAGGGCACCATCACGGCGCTCGTGGGCCCGAACGGTGCCGGTAAGACCACGGTGTTCAATCTGCTCACCGGTTTCATCCCGCCGGACCAGGGCTCGGTGAAGTTGAACGGCATCGAGCTCGTCGGCATGAAACCGAACAAGGTGGCGTGCGAAGGCATGGTCCGTTCCTGGCAGGACGTCCGGGTGATCCCCGGATGAGCAGCCTGCAGAACGTCATGCTCGGCATGCAGGGCCAGGCCGGGAGCGCATCGGGCCGCTGTTCGCCAACGTCGGCAACGTGAAGCGACGCGAGCGGGAGGTTCGTGAGGCGTCGATGGACTGGCTCTCGTTCGTCGGCATGGCCGAGTTCGCCGACACCCCGGCCGGGGCGCTCTCGTTCGGCCAGTCGAAGCTGGTGGCGCTGGCCCGGGTGCTCTCGACCAACGCCGATGTCCTGCTCTTGGACGAGCCGGCGTCCGGCATCGACACCCAGTGGGTGGAGGCGATGCTCGCCCTCATCGAGAAGGTTCGCGAGCAGGGGCGCACCGTGTGCATCGTGGAGCACAACCTCCACGTCGTCGACCACCTCGCCGACCACACGTACTTCATGGAACTCGGGCAGATCACGGACCAGGGAACGTTCCAGGAACTCACGAACTCACCTCGGCTCGCGGAGGCGTACTTTGGAACCAACTGAGATCGACGACGCCATGCTGCTGGACGTTCGCGGACTGTCGTGCGGCTACGGGCGCAAGCAAGTCGTGTTCGGCGTCGACCTGTCGGTCCGGCGCGGCGAGATCGTCTCGCTCTTCGGACACAATGGCGCCGGCAAGACGACCGTCATCAAGAACGTGCTCGGGGCGTACAAGCCGACCGCCGGCGTGGTGACCTACGACGGTCAGGACATCACCGGGACCGCGGCACGGGCGAACGTCCGTCGGGGCATGGCGCTGATTCCATCCGAGCGTTTCGTCTTCGGTGACCTGACGGTCTACGACAACCTCTTGCTGGGTGCGGCGAACCTCGACGACGAGGCCCAACGGGACCGCCTCCTCGGTCAGGTGTACGAGCTGTTCCCGATCCTCGAGGAACGCTCCAAGCAGCTCGCCGGCACGATGTCGGGCGGTCAGCAGCGAATGGTGAGTCTCAGGCTGGCCCTCATGACCTCGCCCCGCCTGCTCCTGCTCGACGAACCATCGCTCGGCCTCGCTCCCGCCATCGTCCAGCAGATCTTCTCCGCCGTCCGCGCCCTTGCCGACGAGGGACTGTCGGTGTTGCTGCTCGAGCAGAACGTCGGCCAGGCACTGCGGATCTCGGACCGGGCCTACGTGATGCGCAGCGGCCGAATGATTCTCGAGGAGGATGCTGAAACCATGAAGCAACGCGAGTCGTACTGGGACCTGTTCTGATGCCGAGCTCACCGACACCGAAGCGGCGGAGTTCCTCGCCGAACCCGGCCACCTGCTCCGCGTGGCGACCGTCGACGCCGACGGCATGCCTCGAAACGTACCCATCTGGTACGTCCTCCACGAGGGGCGGATCGTGTTCACGCCGCGCGTGCACTCCGTCTTCCTCGCCAACCTCATGCGAGATCCTCGCGTCGGGCTGACCATCGACGAAGAACCCCTGCCGTACCGCAAGATCACCGTGCAGGGGATCGCCGAGCTCCTGTACGCGCCGGGCCACGACGACGAGTGGCGCGACCTCTATCGAACGATCGCCCGGCGCTACGTGCCGATCGAGGCGGCGGACGAGTACGTCGAGAACACCATCGATCAGCCGCGCGCCTGCTCGGCGTCTCGTTGTCGGCGTCGACCAGCAAGGTGCTGTCGTGGCGCATGCCCGTCGAGGACGAGGATCCCACCGGGATCTGGGCTCGCCGCTACTACCTCGACGGCACGATCATGGCGAACCTCGCCGACGGGGTCGAGCCCTGACCATGGCCGAACGACCGGTCGGGTACTGACGACCCTTCGGGGCACGGGCAAGCCCGGGACAACTCGCAACGGACGTCGGGGACGGCCGGGGGACGCAACGGTGCGCACCCCCGGCCGTCGGGCGTTCACCGGAGTTGATCGCCCCATTCGGTGCCCTCACGGAGCTGGGCCTTGAGCACCTTGCCGCCCGGGTTCCGGGGCAACGGCTCCTCGCGGATCGAGATGAACTGCGGGATCTTGAAGTCGGCGAGGTGATCCTTGGCCCAGGCCCGGATCGCCATCGGATCCGGCGTGGTCCCGGGCTGGCCGACGACGACAGCGCCGACCTTCTCCCCCATCATCGTGTCGGGAACGCCGATCACGGCGACCTCGAAGATGTCGGGGTGAAGGACGAGGGCGTTTTCGACCTCGACGCAGTAGACGTTCTCGCCGCCGCGATTCACCATGTCCTTCTTGCGGTCGACGATCTGGACGAAGCCGTCGTCGTCCACTCGGGCGAGGTCGCCGGTCCGCAACCAGTGATCGACGAAGGTGTCGGCGGTCTGCTCCGGCTTGTTCCAGTAGCCGGCCACGACGTTCTGGCCCCGGATCAACAGTTCGCCGACGCCGGTCGTCGGATCGACACCGTCGAGGTCGAGTTCCACGACGGGCGCGGCGAACCCGACCGTCTCGGGGCGCGAGTCGCAGTACTCGTCGGGTAGGAAGGTCGACACCGAGGAGGTCTCGGTCAGGCCGAAGCCGTTTCCGAGTCGGGCGTGCGGCACGTTCTCCCGGAGCTTGGCGATGATCTCGGGAGCCATCGGTGCGCCCCCGTACGTGACGTAGCGGACGCCGCTGATGTCGAAGTCGGCGAAGTTCGGCTGGTTCATCGCCAGCCAGAAGATGGCGGGCACCGACGTCACCATCGTCACGTGCTCGTCGACGATGGCACGCAAGAAGGCCTGCACGTCGAACGTCGGCATGATGACCGTGGTCCCACCGAGGAACATCGTCAGCAGCAGCTGGCTGTTGCAGCCGGTGACGTGGAACATCGGAACCGAGATCAGGTTGATCAGCCGGGTGTCGTCGAGCACCCCGATGACCCGGCGGCACGTCTCACAGTTCGACAGGAAGTTCTCGTGGGTGGTCATCGCTCCCTTCGGGAAGCCGGTCGTTCCGCTGGTGTAGAAGATGGCGGAGAGGTCGCCAGGGGCCAGGCCCTCGACGACGAAGGGGTCGCCGTTCGGCAACGCGTCGTCGGGTTCGAAGACGAACTTCGCTCCCGAGTCGGTCACCACGTACTCCACCTCGGACTCGGTGAATCGCGTGTTCACCGGGACCGCGACGGCACCGGCGAGCTGGACGCCGAAGAAGGCATAGGCCCAGTCGTTCCCGTTCGGCAGATGGATCGCCACCCGGTCGCCGCGTTCGATGCCGGCGGCTTTCAGCCCACCTGCCACCGCGGCACTGCGATCCCACAGCTGTTGGTAGGTGACCCGTTCTCCGCCGAGCTCGACGAGCGCGATTCCGTCCGGCTGGGCGGCGACCGCGTCGCGGAACATGTCGACCAAGGAGTCGACCAGGCCCGTGTAGCGCAGCACGCCCTCCGACGAGCGCTCCACGCCGGTCATGTCGAACGGCTCGATGTTGGGTCGGCGACCCTCTTTGACAATCACGTGGTTCCCCCTTCGCGGCGCGGCGTGGCGCAGCCGACTCCTTCATTGTGATGTCACACCTGATACGGTTGTCAACTACATCGGCTGTTGGGGAACACGCCGATCAACCGCGATCAAGGGGGTCGTCGTGCTGCTCAGCGACATCGTCAGGCTCAACGGTCGCAAGACGCCGGAGGCGGTGGCGGTCATCTCAGGCGACCGAATCGTCACCTTCGGTGAGCTCCGTGATCGGATGCACCAGGTCGCGAACGCGATGCTGGAACTCGCCACTCCCGGCGACCGGATCGGGGTGCTCGCCGAGAACCTCCCCGAGTACGTCGAGATGTACTACGGCGTGCCCGACGCCGGGATGGCGCTGACGTTCCTGAACTATCGCCTGCATCCCAAGGAATGGGCGTGGATCCTGAACAACGCCGAGGCCCGGGTGCTCGTCGTCCAGGAGAAGTTCGTCGAACAGATCGAGCCGTTGCTGGAGTCGGTGCCGACGATCGAGCACGTGGTCGTGATCGGCGACGCCGTGGCCGATCGCCACGTGAGCTACGCCGACCTCGTCGGTGCGGCGTCGAGCGACCAACCCGACCTGGTGGTCGACGAGGATTCGACGGCGTGGCTCCTGTACACGAGCGGGACCACCGGGTTCCCGAAGGGCGCGATGTTGACCCATCGCAACCTCATCGTCGCGGTGCTCAACTCCGTGATCGAGTATGAGCCCCAGCCGGACGAGCGCACCCTGATCGCGTTCCCGTTGTGCCACGTCTCGGGCTACTCGGTTCCCGTGACCCATCTGCGCGGCGGGCGGATCGTGCTCACGCCGATGTTCGAGGCCGAGCTGTGGATGCAGCTCGTCGACGAGCACAAGATCACGGGCACCTCGATGGCGCCGACGATGTTGAACTTCATCCTCCAACACCCGAAGGTTCGCGACTACGACCTGAGCAGCCTGCGCGGCATCGGGTACGGCGCCGCCGCCATGCCGGTGGAGATCCTGCGCAACGCGATCGAGCGGTTCGGTCCCATCGTGTACTCCGGATTCGGGATGACCGAGCTCGGCGGGAACGTGCTCACCTTCCCGAAGGCCGCCCACGCCCGAGCGACCCAGGGGGACGAGTACCTCCTCGCCTCGTGCGGAACCCCGATGTGCCTGGCCGACGTGAAGGTCGTCGACGAGGACATGAACGAATGCCCGCCCGGGGTCGTCGGTGAGATCGTGATCCGGGGCGAACAGGTCCTCAAGGGCTACTTCCGCAACGAGGAGGGCACGGCGAAGGCCTTCGCGAACGGCTGGTTCCACACCGGGGACATGGCTCGGCGCGACGAGGAGGGCTTCTTCTACATCGTGGACCGCATGAAGGACATGATCATCACCGGCGGCGAGAACGTGTACAGCCGTGAGGTCGAAGAAGTCATCTATCAGCACCCGGCCGTCTCGGAAGCTGCCGTGGTCGGCATCCCGGACGAGACCTGGGGCGAGAAGGTGACCGCGGTCGTGGTGCTGCGCCCGGGGATGCAGGCGACCGAAGCCGAGATCATCGGGATCTCGCGCGACAACCTCGCCGGGTACAAGAAGCCGAAGTCGGTGGTGTTCCTCGAGGAGCTGCCGAAGACCGTCAGTGGAAAGATCATCAAGCGTGAGCTGCGGGACCGCCTCACGGAAGGGACGTTGTGATGGCCGTCGATCTGATCGGTCCGTTCCGCCTCGATGGCAAGGTCGCCATCGTGACCGGGGCGTCGTACGGGCTCGGGGTGCTCTTCGCCGAGATCCTCGCCAGTGCCGGTGCCGACGTCGTCGTGACGGCGCGTTCGGTGGACAAGTTGCAGGAGACCAAGGCGCTGGTCGAGTCGCTCGGCGTGCGCTGCCTCGCCGTGGCCGGCGATGTCACCGAGTACGCCGACTGCGAGCGGGTGGTCGCCGAGACGATGCAGGAGTTCGGCCGGCTCGACGTGCTGGTGAACAACGCCGGATGGGCCGACGACCGCCTCGTGCGCACCGAACGTTGCGAGCCGGAGATGTTCGTCAAGATGGTGAACACCGACCTCAACGGGCTCTTCTACATGACGCGAGCGGCGGCTCCGGACATGCTCCGCGGCGGGGGCGGGAGCATCATCAACCTCTCGTCGATCTTCGGCAACGCCGGCTCGGAGAACCGCACCGCCGGCTACTTCGCCGCCAAGGGCGGCGTGAATCAGCTGACCAAGCTGCTGGCGTGCGAGTGGGGTGACCGCGGGCTCCGGGTCAACGCGCTGGCACCGAACTTCTTCGTCTCGGAGATGACCAGAACCCTGCTCGAGGATTCGGGCATGGCGGACTGGATGCGGAGCCGGACCCCGATGCGTCGGATGGGCGAGCTGCCCGAACTGGTCGGCCCGTTCCTGTTCCTGGCCTCGCCGGCGTCGAGCTTCGTGACGGGCACGGTCCTCAGCGTGGACGGCGGGTGGAGCGCGAGCGGTGGGTACGCCCAGAACCCCCAGCCGTGGGACGAATGGAACGGCGAGATGGGCACCCCGATCGGACCCGCCGGCGACTGACGACGCCGGCGACATCTCGCCCCAGACGCGACACGGCCCGCTCGCAGTGCGAGCGGGCCGTGCTTCGTACCGGCTCGGGTTGGTACCAACCGAGGTCGGTACCAACCCCAGGTTCGGGTCAGGTGTTGAGGTACTCGAGCTTCGCCCCGGGGCGCGGCCAGTCCATCTTCAGGAGCCGTCCGGTGGTCGAGGCGGTGATCCAGGCGGTGCGCAGATCCGGTCCGCCGAAGCAGATGTTGGTGGTGAGCAGATCGTCCACCGGGACGAACTCGACGAGTTCGCCCTCGGGCGACACGACGGTGATGCCGCCGTTCACGAGGGTGGCGACGCACACGTTGCCGTCGCCGTCGACGCCGAGGGAGTCGAGCAACTGGAAGCCGGGCAGGCCGTACAGGCACTGCCAGGTGTCGACCAGTCCGGCCTCCTCGATCTCGCCGGGTCCGACGATCTTGCGGCGCATGATGCGCCCGGTCCACGTCTCGGCCCAATAGAGCACCGTGCCGTCGGGCGACAACCCGATCCCGTTCGGCTCGTGGGCCGGGAACACGATCTCGCGGATCTCGCTGCCGTCGGCCTTGGCATACAGGATCCCGGACAGCTGGGCGGTGCGGCCCTCGCTCATCCCGTGGTCCGTGAAGTAGAACCCGCCGTGGGCGTCGAAGACGAGGTCGTTCGGCGCGACCAGGGGCACCCCGTTGCACTCGGTGTAGAGGGTCTCGACCTGACCGGTCGCCGGGTCGACGGTCTGGATGCTGCCGCCCAGGTACTTGCCGGGCGTGACCGCGCCGGGGAACATCAACCCATCCATGTCCTCCATGGTGAATCGGGCCCCGTTGTTGCAGACGAAGAACTTGCCGTCCGGTCCGAGCGCGGCGCCGTTGGGGCCGCCGGGCATGTCGGCGATCGTCTCCTTGCGACCGTCCGGGTGGACCCGCGTCAGGCGCGGGCCGAACATCTCGACGACGACCACCGTGCCGTCGGGCATGGCGATCGGACCTTCCGGAAACATGAGTCCGTTCGCGACTTCGATGAGCTCTGCCATGGATTCCCCTCTGATCTGGCCGACTGGGGATCCCCTCGCCCCCAGAACACGGCGCGATGCCCATTCGACCAGAAGTTGACATTGATATCAACCCAGATCGGATGTGCTGGCACGCCGTACCGACCGGCGTTCGGGGTTCTCTGGGTTGGAATCGGCGAGCGACCGCGCAGCCGGTACGCCTCCGTTGGCCGTCGGGAGAGCGGTTCGGCCGACACGACGAGGGAGATGTCCGGAGTTCGCGATGACGAGCCCTCCGAGCGCGGGTATCGGTCCGCGCAGACCTCAGACATCTCCGCGAACTGAGGCCCACGCTGGACGACGAGCAGCGAGCTGCGATCCTCGACATCGAGCGGGAATGATGCTGAGCGCCCCCGGCACGATTCGAACGTGCGACCGGCGGATTAGAAGTCCGCTGCTCTATCCAGCTGAGCTACAGGGGCGAGTTTCGGTGCGACAGCCTAGGCCCTCGCCCTCCTGGCTGTGCTGTGAACTCCCCCGGGCCGGGCAGCCGCCGAGTGGCGCGAGAACCCCGCACGACGCAGGGCCGCGCTTCACCCAGGCCGGCGAGCGACAGGACGCCAGGCCGGCCGGGGCCGCGGGACGGGTCAAGGACGGCGAGACGGTCGGAGTGGCAGACGCGCCACGGGGCGATGAACCGCACCGCCGGATCCGAGCGTGCTCTGGACCAGGACGACCTCGTCGATCGTCCACTCCTCTGCCGGGCTGCCGTCCACCAACTCACACACCGACGCACCGCGCATCCGGCCGAGCGTGAGGTGCCCGACGAACGATCGTGACTGCTCCAACGGGATCAGCGCCGCCATCGCATACCGGACCGCTTTGGCCAGATCGTTGAGCCCGAGCACCGGGACGATCACTGCGTCGCGCCCAGCCGCCCGACCCGAGCCCCCAGCTTGGCGACCGTCGGTGCGCTGCGGATGTTCCCGAAGGCGTCCACGGCCAGCCCCTCGTCGACCGCTCCGAAGAACTGCAGGGTGACATGCCACTGCTCGGGCGGGACCCAGCGCACGTTGGGACTGGCGTGGCGCTCCAGGGCCATCAGGTTCTCGACCACCTCGGCGGGCGGGTAGGCGGCGACGAACAGGCGGGCCACGAGCCGGTGACCCCGGTCAGTACGGCGCGTGCTGCGGGCCCGCAGACTGCTGATCGAGCAAGGCGTGCCGCAACAGGTCGAGGGAGGAGATGACCGCCATCTGGCGCATCTGATCGCGGGAGCCCGGCAACCGGAGTCGGCGGGCCACGGTCGCCCCGAGCCCGGCGATGCCGACCCAGAGCGTGCCCACCGGCTCCCCGTCCTGCTCGGCCGGCCTGGCCACGCCGGTCAGCGAGACCGCACGTCGGCGCCGAGTACCCGACGAGCACCCTCGGCCATGGCGACCGCCGACGCTTCGCAGACCACCGGCCTGTCGGGGACACCGAGCAACTCGAACTTGATCCGGCTGGCGTACGAGACGATCGAGCCGACGAACACGTCGCTCGCTCCCGCCACGCCGGTGAGCCGGGCCCGACGAGACCGCCGGTGACCGACTCGGCCAGCCCCAGGACAGACCCCGCTCGCGCAGCAGGTCGAGCACCACCGACTCCATCGTCTCGTCGTCGAGCCCGAAGACCTGTGTCCCGAGCTCGGCACGGATCCGGGCATCCCATTCGTCGAGGATCGCGCTGGCGGCACCAGCCGTCGCGGCCTTGGCGGTGAGCCGGATCTTGAGTCCTTCCCACCCGCTGGCGAGGAAGGCAAGGGTGGCCCGTCGATCGGCTTCGAGCTCGGCGATCAGCCCGTCGAGACGCTCGTTGAGCCCGCTCGCTCTCGCCCCAGGTGCGCAGCACCCGACTCACGATGACCGATTCGTCCCCGGCCCTCCGCCGAAGATCGGGCAGGATCGCCCGCTCGACCATGTCGCGCATCTCGTGGGGAACCCCGGGCACGGCGTAGACGACCTTGGCCCCGACCGGGCAGATCAGGCCGGGTGCCGTCCCGCGGGTCTGCGGGATGACCGTCGCCCCCGCCGGCACCTGGGCCTGGCGCAGGTTGTTCTCCGGCATCCGCCGGTTGCGCGACGCGAAGAGGTCTCGGATCACGTCGGCGACGACCTCGTCGTGGACGAGTTCGGCGCCCATCACCTCGGCGATGGCGTCCCGGGTGAGGTCGTCGTGGGTCGGGCCGAGCCCGCCGCACACGATGACGGCGTCGGCTTCCTCCAGGGCTCGCCGGAGCGCGGCCACCATGCGAGGCAGGTTGTCACCGACCTTCCATTGGCACAGTGAGTCGATCCCGTTCGCCGCCAATTGCTCGCCGATCCACGACGAGTTCGTGTCGATGATCTGGCCGAGCAGGAGCTCGGTGCCGATCGCGACGACGTCACACCGCATGGACGGCCGGTCGGGTCCAGGCGTGCCACAGATACTGGGCACCGCTCACGAGAGCCAGCGCCACGCCGACCCACAAGAAGAACAGCCACAGCGCCCGTCCATCGACCGCGGTGATCGGGGCGAGGGCGAAGGCCACGGCGAACTGCTGGCTCACGGTCTTCAACTTTCCGAGCTTGCTCGCCGGCACGCTGACCCCTTTGGCCCCGACGAAGGTGCGATAGAGCGAGATGAGCAGTCCTCGCGCCGCGATGATCGCGACCGGCACGAGCCAGAACACGCCTCGGCTCACGAGGGTGAACATGGCGCCGAGCACCAACACCTTGTCGGCGAAGGGTCGAGGAACGCACCGGATCGGGTGGAAAGCCGCCGCCGGGCGAGATACCCGTCGATGAAGTCGGTCGAGCAGAGCACGAACCAGAGGGCGAAGGCGATCCACGAACCACCCTTGTTGCTCGGGATCAGCGCGAACAGGACCGGCGAGACCAGCACGCGCCACGGTGACCGCGCGGCCCACGTCGCGATCTTGCTCTCGTCGACCGGCACGGCGTCACCCTTGTTCGATCGCCTCGGCGACGAGGTCCGGACCGAGCGCGCCGACGACGCGAACGGAGTGGAACTCGCCCACCGCCAGGTCTCGGGCACCTGGACGATGCCGTCGATCTCAGGAGCTTCGCGCGTTGCGAGCCACGCCCGCCTCGTCGACCAGGACCACCAGTTCGGTGTCGATCAACTCGTCCCGGCGGGCGGCGGTGATGTCGTCCTGCAACTGCGCAGCTCGGCCAACCGCTCGTCGCGCAGGCCCGTCGGCACCGCTCCCGGCAACTCGTAGGCGTACGTGCCCTCCTCGGGCGAGTAGGCGAAGAACCCGCACCAGTCGAGCTGCGCCGCGCCGACGAACTCGAGCAGTTGATCGTGGTCGTCCTCGGTCTCGCCCGGATACCCGACGATGAAGTTCGAGCGGAAGGCGGCCTCGGGCGCCGAGGTCCGGATCTCCGAGATCCGCCGGAGGAACCGGTCGCCGTCGCCCCATCGCCGCATCGAGCGCAACAACCCCTTCGCGACGTGCTGGAGCGAGAGGTCGAAGTAGGGGACCCCGGTGGCGAGGATGGCGCCGACGAGCTCGTCGGTCAGATCGGACGGGTACAGGTAGAGCAGCCGGGTCCAATCGGCCCGCTCGGCAACGGCGTTCACGAGGGGCACGATCGACCCGGCCCCGAGCTCGGCGGGACGGTCCTTCCCGTACGAAGCCAGGTCCTGGGCCACGAGCACGATCTCTCGTGCCTGCAGCTCATCGACCTCCCGGAGGATGGCGTCGATGTCGCGCGAACGCTGCGGACCACGGAAACTCGGGATGGCGCAGAACCCGCACGAGCGGTCACAGCCCTCGGCGATCTTCACGTAGGCCCACGGCGACGTGGAGCGAGGCCGAGGGAGATTCAACAGGTCGAGGCTCGGCGGAGCGGGTTGCGCGCTCACCGCGATCGACTTGCGGCCGAGCGTCACCGGGACGCCGAAGCCGGCGACCTGATCGACCTCGGGGAGCGCCTCGTTGAGTTCGGCGCCGTATCGCTCGGCCATGCAGCCCGTCACGACGAGCCGGGCTCCCTGCTTGCGGCGGTCCTCGAGGGCGAGGATGGTGTCGATCGACTCCCGGCGCGCATCGTCGATGAAGGCACAGGTGTTGACCACGACCAGGTCAGCCTGCTCGGCGTCGGCGCAGGGCTCCATGCCGTCGGCCAGGAGGGTGCCGATCAGTTTGTCCGAATCGACCTGGGTCTTCGGGCACCCCAGTGTCTCGACGTAGAACCGTTGTGCCACGAGCAGCCAGGCTAGCCGTGGGAGGGCGGGCCTCCCCCGGTCGTCGCTCAGCCCGTGAGCCTCCGAGGGCACAGGTGCCCGCCCTCGGTCCCCTGGTGGGCGATCCCGGCACGGGTAGCGTGCAGGGCACATGACGCAGCCGTCCTCTCCGTCCGACCTCGAGAAGCGGACGCAACTCCGGCAGATGAAGGCCATCGCCACCGCGTTCTTCGTCGCGGCGACCGTCCTGTTCGTCGTGGCGAGGGTCCTCGGTGACCGCTACGGCTGGGTGGGCTACCTGGAGGCCTTCTCCGAGGCGGCGATGGTCGGGGCCTTGGCGGACTGGTTCGCGGTGACCGCGTTGTTCCGCCACCCCCTCGGGCTGCCGATCCCGCACACCGCGATCATCCCCGAGCGCAAGGACCAGATCGGGCGCAGCCTCGGCGACTTCGTGCAAGGCGAGTTCCTCACCCCCGAGGTCATCACCGAACGATTGCGCGGGTTGGGCGTCGCCCGCCGCTTCGGAGCGTGGCTCACCGAACGCCCGAATGCGGAGCGGGCGTCGGAAGCGCTGGGCGACGCGGTACGCGCCGGGCTCGAGATCCTCGACGACGCCGACGTGCAGCGGGCCGTCGAGCAGCTGGTCGAACAACGGCTCCGCTCGACCCCTGCCGCCCCGCTGGTCGGCCGCTCCATCGAACTCGCCGTGGACGGCGGCCATCACCAACGGATCCTGGACTCGACGCTGATCGCCGTCGGGAACTTCCTCGACGACAATCGCGACGTCCTGCGGGACAAGCTCGCTCGCGAATCGCCGTGGTGGGTTCCCGAGCCGCTCGACGAACGGATCTTCGCCAAGATCTACGACGGGGTGCACTCGTTCCTGGGCGAGGTGGCCAACAACCCGACTCACGAGTTGCGCCGCCATCTGGACGCCCGGATGCTCGCCTTCGCCGAACGACTCAAGGACGATCCCGAGCTCCTGGCCAAGGGCGAGCAGTTGAAGGACGACGCCCTCGCCCACCCGGACGTGCGGGCCTGGTTGGCCTCACTCTGGGGCGAGCTCCGTCGAGCGCTCGAGTCCGCGAGCTCCGACGCAGACAGCGAACTGCGGGTGCGCATGGTCGAGGGACTGCAACGCTTCGGCGCGCGGCTCACCACCGACCCTGCCCTCGCCGACAAACTCGAACGGTGGCTCGACGGAGCGGTCGCCTATGTAGTGACGCGTTACCGAGGAGAGGTCGGTGATCTCATCGCCACGACCGTCGAGCGGTGGGACGCCGAGGACACCTCCGACAAGATGGAACTCCAGGTGGGGCGTGACCTGCAGTTCATCCGGATCAACGGAACCCTCGTCGGAGGGTTGGCCGGCCTGGCGATCTACTCGCTCGGTCGATTGTTCTTCTGAACCGATCCCGACGCAGCTCGAATTCACCGCTTTGTTCGATTGAACAAACCCTGACCTGTCCCGACCTCCATGGCGAAGGGCCGCTCGATCGAGCGACCCGGAGGAGAGGGAACACCGTGCGTTGGTTGACCAACCTGTCTGTCGCGAGGCGGCTCTCGCTCGTCGTCGGGATCGCCCTGGCTGCGTTGCTCGGGTTCGCAGGGCTGTCGATGAAGACGTTGTCGGAGCTGAGGATCGGGAGCGACACGTTCGCGTCGATCGAGCAGAACTCGGTGCTGCTGGCCGACGTGCTGCCGCCGCCGGCGTATCTCGTGGAGACCTCGCTCGAGAGCTATCGGCTCGTCGCGGCGGCCGAGGCCGGCGACGACACCACGGTGTCGGCAACGGAGGCAACCCTGCTCGGGCTGGAGGCCGCGTTCCGCGAACGTCATGCCGTCTGGACCGAGGACCTGGTCGACGAGACGTCCCGACAGCTCCTGCTCACCGACGCCTGGGACCCCGGCGTGACCATGTTCGACCTCATCGAGAACGAGCTCGTGCCGGCGGTCGACCGGGGCGACGTGAGCAGCGCCAAGCGTCTCCTCGCCGGGCCGATCGCCGCGGCCTACGCCGAGCACCGTGCCGCCGTCGACGCGATCGTCGAACGGACCTCGTCCCTCGCCGGGTCGTTCGAGGCCGACGCCCTGGAGACGGCATCGTCGAGGATGTGGCAGCTGTGGTTGCTCCTCGGGCTGGCCGTCACCGTCGCCAGCGCCTTGTGCTTCGTGGTCATCGGGACGATCGTGCGGCCCGTTCGCGCCGTCGCCGGGGCACTCGACGCCGTCGCTGCCGGTGACCTGTCCCAACGAGTGGACCTGTCGACGAGCGACGAGCTCGGGTCGATGGCACGCTCACTCAATCACGCCCTCGACAGCCTCGGCGACGCGATGGGAACCATCGATGCCCACGCGGGTTCGTTGGCGAGCGCCTCGGAGGAGCTGACTGCGGTGAGCAGCCAGCTCGTCGAGGCCGCCACCGGAACCGCGGGACGGACCGAGACGATGTCGTCGGCGGCGGGCGACGTGACGGCCAACGTGGGCACGGTCGCAGCAGGCGCCGAACAGATGAGCGCGTCCATCTCGGAGATCTCCCGGCACGCGACGGACGCCGCCACCGTGGCGGCGACGGCGACGGGAATGGCGCAGCACGCCGACACGATGATGTCGACGCTCGCCAACGCATCCGACGAGATCGGGTCGGTGGTCGACGTGATCGCGGCGATCGCGGCCCAGACCAACCTCTTGGCGTTGAACGCGACGATCGAGTCGGCTCGGGCCGGTGAGGCCGGCAAGGGCTTCGCCGTCGTCGCTCACGAGGTCAAGGAGTTGGCCTCGGCGACGTCGAGGGCCACTGCGGACATCTCCGGTCGGGTCGCCTCGATCCGCACCGTCGCGGCCGACGCGGTGGCGGCCATCGCCGGCATCTCCCAGACCATCGCGACGGTCGGGGAATCCCAGGCCTCGATCGCCTCCGCGGTCGAGCAGCAGACCGCGGCCACGAACGAGATCGCCCGCAACGTCGGGGGCGCCGCCGAGGCGAGCGGCGAGATCGCTCGCGGCCTCGGCGACATGGCCGAGGCCGCCGTCCACGTGAGCCAGAGCGCCGGTCACACGATGGACACCGCCAGCGAGCTCTCCCGCATGGCCGGCGAGCTCAACTCCGTCGTGTCGACGTTCCGCCGTTGAGGGCCCGGTCGAGCGGGCCTTCGTCTCGGGTCTCCCGCACCGCGACGAAGGCCCGCCCGGGCGTCACGCCGGCAGTTCGAGCACCTTCACCGTGCCGAGCGCTCCGTCGACCTCGATGAGCGCACCATCCGGAATGGTCCTGGTCGCCCCGATCGCCGAGACGACACAGGGCAGGCCGAGTTCACGACTGACGATGACGGCGTGGGTGATCTGTGCGCCGACGTCGACCACGACCGCCGCCGCGGTGACGAACAGCGGCGTCCAGGCCGGATCGGTATGGGGAGCCACGAGGATCTCCCCCGGTTCCAGCCCGCGGGGATCGGCCGGGTCCAGCACGACGCGGGCCCGGCCGACCGCAACCCCAGGACACCCGGAGATGCCCGTGAGCGTCGTCCCGACCGCGGCGACCGTGGTGGAGGTGTCCCGAGTCGGCCAGTCGCTCATCGGCGGCGGCTGATCGACCATCACGAACGGCGGCTCGACCTCGAACAACGACAGGTAGTACGCCTCGCGCTCACGGACGATCTCGGTGAAGGCCGCGGGGTCGGCCACCGCCGCGTCGAGTTCGTCGTCGGTCAGCATGAAGACCTGCTCGATGTGGTCGAACGCGCCGCGCTCCACCAGTCGCCGCCCCCACTCCCGCAGCGGGAGGCGCATCTCGTGGGCCACGAGGATGCAGTTGGTCTTGGACCGCTCGCGTCCCGGTGCGTACACGTGCGACGCGTTGAGTCCGGCCTCGAACGTTGCGAGCGCCTCGTCGTTGTCGGCGAGGGCGGCCCGGATCGCGGCCGACGCCGCCTCGCGCTCGGCGATGCGCCGATCGGTCCTCGTCTGCGGTGATTCGCCGTCGGGAGCGAACCGCATCCGGTCGATCGCGACCAGGGCGATCTCGGGGTGGGTCCCCCAGACGTGGCTACGCAGTTCCCATTCGTTCGGGCCCCGGCTACCGAACCGGGCGACGAACCGCGTCCAGTGGCCGAGGAACATCGCGGCAGATTCGTCGCCGGCCGCTCCGAGCTCCTGGATCCGATCGAGGAGTCCCTCGACCCCGCCGTCGAACGCCGTCGAGAGCGATGCCGACGATGCGACGACCCGGCCCATGTCCCACATCGCCCAACTCGGCGCGGCCGAGTCGACGTCACCGAGGCCGGACACCAACGTCATCATCAGTTCCGGCTTGCCGATCGCCGCACACACGCCGCCGACCATCCCGAGTCCGACCCCGGTGAGCGACGAGACCATGATGTGCCGGCAGAACAGTCGGCGGTACAAGGGGATGTAGCTGCGCGCGTGGTCGACGAGTTCTTGATCGGGCAACATCGACAGCTCCGGTCGCGCCGCGATACGGCGATCGACCTGGGCTCGATCGGCGCGCAGCTCGGGAAGATCATCGACGCCGAGCGCTCGCTGGATCCATTCGCCGAGCCTGATGCTGCACTCCTCGTCGACGTCGGTCGAACGGGCTTCGGACTCGTAGGACGGGATGCCGGGCATGTCGCCGAAGTACTGGAGATCGACCAGCTCCGGCGTCATCCCCGGGCAACGGACCCCGAAGATCCGGGTGAGCGACATGTTCAAGAACAGGTACCCACCGAAGATGCCCATGCAGTTCATGCGATCGGGCTCGAACTCGGAGCGTCGGGCCGTGCCACCGGTGACGTAGGCATCGCGCCAGCCCTGCTCGCCGGCGGTGCCCATGCTGAGCGTGGCCGACATCGGTGAGACCGGTTCCGGCATGACCTCACCGGCGTTGGCGCGAGTCCAGATCCGATACTTCTCACTCGGGAGCGTGTCGCAGACCCAGCGACCGTGCGGCCATTCGTGCATGTTCATTCCCCCGGGAATCGTGTCCTCGCCGCCCCGCGGGCGAGTCGGTTCACCCTAGCGAAGCCACTCGCCGGGCTCGTTGGACGGGCCGGAGGACGGATCGGAGACGAGTCGCAGACGGTTCAGAGCTGGCCGGCATCCTGCAAGAGTTCGAACTCCTCGACCGTCATCAGCACCTCGCGGGCCTTCGATCCCTCCGAGGGTCCGACCACGCCGCGCTGTTCGAGCAGGTCCATGATCCGACCGGCGCGGGCGAAGCCCACCTTCAGCTTGCGCTGCAACATCGACGTCGATCCGAGCTGGCTGCGCACGACGAGTTCCATCGCCTGACGCATGAGGGTCTCGTCCTCGTCGTCGTCTCCACCACCACCACCGTAGGAACCGGCACCGGACGACGAGGAACCGCCGTTCTCGTCACCCTCGACGCCGCTGACGTACACCACGTCCGGTGCCTGCTTCTTCCAGTGGGCGACGACCTTGCGGACCTCGTCCTCGGTGACGAAGCAGCCCTGGATGCGCTGGGCCACGCTGGAGTTGCCCGGCAGCAGCAGCATGTCGCCCTTGCCGACCAGCTTCTCGGCGCCCGGTTGGTCGAGGATCACGCGCGAGTCGGTGAGACTGGACACGGCGAACGCCATGCGGGCCGGGACGTTGGCCTTGATCACGCCGGTGATGACGTTCACCGAGGGGCGCTGGGTGGCCACGATCAGGTGGATGCCGACGGCGCGAGCCTTCTGGGCGATGCGGGTGATCGACTCCTCGACGTCGCGGGCGGCCACCATCATCAAGTCGTTCAACTCGTCGACGACCACCACGATGTACGGCATGTACTCGTACACGGTGTCCTTGCCCGGCTCGGGCTGCAGCTCACCGCGCTTGAACGCCGCGTTGTAGCCACCGACGTCGCGGAACCCCACCTCGAACAACACGTCGTAGCGACGCTCCATCTCCTTGACCGCCCAGCCCAAGGCGTTGGCCGCCTTCTTCGGATTGGTCACCGGCTGGGTCAGGAGATGCGGCAATCGGTTGTACTGACCCATCTCGACCTGCTTCGGGTCGATCAGGATGAGGCGGACGTCGTCGGGGGTGGTGCGCATCAGCAGCGAGGTGATGATGCAGTTGATGCCGCTCGACTTGCCGGCGCCGGTCGCACCGGCGATCAGGAGGTGCGGCGTGGTCGCCAGGTTCAAGAAGACCGAACGGCCGGCGATGTCCTTGCCGATGGCGACCTCGAGCGGATGCGTCGCCGCCTTGGCCTCGGCGGAGGCCAGATTGTCCCCGAGGGCGACGAGCTGACGCTCGTGGTTCGGGACCTCGATCCCGATCGCCTGCTTCCCGGGGATCGGCGCCAGGATCCGCACGTCCGACGCCGCCATGGCGTACGCCATGTCCTTCTGCAGCGAGGTGATCCGCGAGATCCGGGCGATGCCCTTGTCCTCGTCGGTCGTCAGCTGCAGCTCGTAGCGGGTGACCGTGGGGCCGACGGTCATGTCGCTCAGCGTCGTGAGCACGCCGTGCGCCTCGAGCGCGTCGACGAGTGCCTGGCCGCGCTCGCGCACCGCCTTGAGGTCGATCCGTTGCTTGCCGGAGCGCTCCAGCAGCGACATCGGCGGCAACTTCCACTGACCCTTCTGGGCACCGGGTCCGAGATCGAGCTCCTCCTGCTTGGGGGGCTTGGTGAGATCGAACTCCGGATCCTCGAACACCTTGGGTTTGTTCGTGGTCGGTGGGGGCAGGGCGCCGTGCTTCGGCCGTCCGGAGAACTTGGGCGTGCCGTCGGTCGGGGCCGCAGCGGGCGGCTCGCCGATCATCGGCGGACCGGCGGGCAACTCCTCGGTGCCGACGTCGTAGATCCCCGGCACCGGGCGGGTCAGATCGCCGCTGCGCTCGCTCGACAACGTGGAGACCTCGTCGTAGGCCTTGCGGGCCGCCGAACCGAGCGGGCGGGTGGCACCGCGGATCCACAACACCAGCTCTCCGGCCACCTCGCGCAGCGACGACCGGGTGATCATCATCACGCCCCACGCGAGGAGGCACAGCAGCACGACGAAGGCGCCGGCGTCGGCCAGCAGGGACCGCAACGGCTGGGCCACGACGGCCCCGATCCAACCGCCGGCGTCCTCGAGCAGGCTCAAGCTGGCGGTGAGATGATCCTCCCCACGAGCGAGATGCATGAGCCCGAGCACGGACAGGCTGGCGAGGATCCAGCCGACCACGACCCGGGCCGGATCTTCGCCCTCCCGCCGCCGGATGAGCGCGACGCCGGTTGCGACACAGGCCACGGGAACCACGGCCTTGCCGAGTCCGAACGTCCAGCCCAACGCGTTCGAGGTCCAACGGCCGAGCAGTCCGGCCAACCGGAAGTAGATGGCCAGGCCGAGCAGGATGCCGATGGCGACCAGCCCGAGTCCGGCGAACTCGTGCTCCATCCCGGACACGGCCCGGCGGCCGACGTCGCGGACCGGTTGGACCGGGGTGTGGTCCTTGGTCGCGGTCGAGCGGCGGCTCCCACCGGATGGCTTCGAGGCCGGTTTGCCCTTCGACGCCGGTTTGGCCGTCGACGAACTCGACGACCGGTCACCCGCCGAACGTGCCCTCGACGCCTTCTGGGCACCGGGGTCGGACCCGCCCGAGGACTTGGCCCGCGCCCGACGGGACGACCCCCAGGTCGTCTCCCCGGCGCTCCCGGCGTCCGGAGACGCCTTGGCGCGCGAACTCCCGCTGCGGTCGGCCATGACGCCAACGGTACCAACCCGCCCGGCAGGTGAGGGGGAGCCCCCGAACCCTGGTCAGTCGGACAACGCGCCCAGGATCGCCCCGGCCGGCGAGAGCACGACGGCGAACCCGGTGCCCTGTGCGCCGACCATCACCGCCTGCCAGGTCAACCCGGTCTCGGCGGTCTGGGTCAAGGTGAGGACGGCGAGGCGGGACTCGGGCAGCTCGGGCCGCAGGAGCTCGTCGAAGCGCGACGCGGCGTCGAGGTCCACCGACGACAGATCGAACGCCTCGGTTCCGGCCGGAGCGGGCTGCACCTCGTCGGGAACCTCGAGTTCGCCGCCGTGGAAGACGACGGCTCGCTCCGAGCCGTCCCCGGTCGAGACGAACAGGTTGACCAGGTCGGATTGGACGTTGATCTCGGTGAATCGCACGTCCTGCCCGAACTCGGCGACCACGGCGTCGACGGCGGGGATCAACAGATCGAGGTCGGCGGCGCGAGCACCGGCGTTCCCGGGGTCGACGGTGCCTCACCCGGGGTCTGGGTCGGGTCCGACGCCACGACCGGTGGTGACGCCCCCGAGCCCGAGGTTCCCGGATCCGAGGCTGCGTCCCCGGAGGAGCACGAGGCGAGGACGAGGGTGGCGGCGAGCAGCACCAGCCATCGAGGCCCGCCGTCGCGCCGAGGCCCGGCCGATTCGGCGGTCACCGGCCGTCAGGCCTCCATGACGACGGGAACGATCATCGGCCGGCGCCGGGTCCGTTCGCTCACGAACTTGCCCGCGGCGCGACGCACGTCGCGTTCGAGGGCGTCGATGTCGCGCACGCCCTTGGCCAGCGCGGCCTCGACGGTCTGCGCGACCCGGTCGCACGCCTCGTCCAACAGGTCCTCGGCCTCGGGTGCGTACACCCAACCACGGGTGATGATCTCGGGCCCGGTGAGGACCTCGCCCGCTTCGACATCGACGGTGACGACGACCACGACCACGCCCTCTTCGGACAGGACCTTCCGATCCCGGAGCACGCCGTTGCCGACGTCGCCGACGATCCCGTCGACATAGAGGTAACCGGCCGGGACTCGACCGGACTTCTGGAGGCCGTCGTCGGACAGCTCGATCGTGTCGCCGTCCTCGCAGACCAGGATGTGGTCGTGCGGGACGCCCATCAGCTCGCCGAGTTGGGCATTGGCCATCATGTGCCGGAACTCGCCGTGGATCGGCACGTACCACTCGGGCTTGGCGATCGACAGGTACGTCTTGATCTCGTCGGCCTGGGCATGGCCCGTGGCGTGGACGTCGGCGACGCCGCTGTGGATCACCTCGCACCCCGCCCGAAGCAGCCCGTCGATGACGCGGTTCACGTTGAACTCGTTGCCCGGAATGGCGTGGCTGGACAGGATGACGGTGTCGTGCTCGTTCACCTTCAGCCACCGGTTGTCGCCCCGGGCGAGCAGCGCCAGGGCGGACATCGCCTCACCCTGTGACCCGGTCGAGATCACACACACCTTGCCCGGCGGGTAGTCGTCGATCTGCTCGATGTCGATGAGCGAGGCGTCCGGCACTCGCAACGCCCCGAGTTCGCGGGCCAGGCGGACGTTCTTCTTCATCGACAGCCCGAGCGTGGCGACGACGCGTCCTTCGCCGATGGCGGCGTCGATGATCTGCTGGACCCGGTGGATGTGGCTGGCGAAGCTGGCGGTGATGATCCGCCGACCCCGCTGCTCGGCGAACAAGGCCCGCAGCACGCCGCCGACCGAGCTCTCCGACGGCGCGTGGCCGTGCTCCTCGGCGTTGGTCGAGTCCGCCATCAACAGGCGGATTCCTTCGTTGTGGGCGAGCGAGCCGATGCGGGCCAGATCGGTCCGTCGACCGTCGACCGGGGTCAGATCGAGCTTGAAGTCGCCCGAGTGCAACACGACGCCCTGCGGCGTGTGGAGGGCGATGGCATGGGCGTGGGGCACCGAGTGGGTGACGGCGATGAACTCGACGTCGAAGGGACCGATCTTGCGCCGCTCGCCGTCGGTGACGGTGACGAGTTTGGTCTTGCCGAGGAGCCCGGCTTCCTCGATCCGGTTCCGGGCCAGGCCGAGGGTCAAGGCGCTGCCGAAGACGGGGAACGAATGGTCTCGCAGCAGGTACTGCAGGCCGCCCACGTGATCCTCGTGACCGTGGGTCGCGACGACACCGACGATGCGGTCTCCGTGTTGGTGGAGATAGCTGAAGTCCGGCAGGACGAGATCGATGCCGTGCATGTCGGCGTCGGGGAACATCAGGCCGCAGTCGATCAGGAGCAGCTTGCCGTCCTGCTCGACGACCATGCAGTTGCGGCCGATCTCTCCGAGACCACCGAGGAACGAGATTCGAAGCGATGCAGCCATGACGGCCCCACGGTAACGCTCGAACGAGGGGGTCGCGCTGACCCTCGTCCGAGTGGCCGGCCGGGGACGCGACGCAGGACCGGTCAGCGCCCGCCGTCGAAGGCCGCCCGGGCGGCCCGCAATCGCTCCCACACCCCGGGCGCCGCCTCGTGCACCGCAGCCGGGGCCGGTCCCATCGGCAGCCGAGCGTCACCGACCCGATGGCCGAGGAAGTTCATCATCGCCTTGGTCGGCAACGGATTGGGCGCGTCGTCCCCGGTCTCGAACGAGAAGCTCTCCAGCATCCGGGCGTTCACGGCCCGGGCGCCCTCGAGGTCGCCCTTGGCGAGCAGCTCGAACATCTGGCGGTGGTCCGGGGTGGTCCAGTGGGTGGCGACGCCGACCGCTCCGACGGCACCGACCGCCAGGAGGGGAAGCGTGAGCGCGTCGTCACCGCTGTAGACCTCGAACCCCGCTGGAGCTTCGGAGATGAGCTTGGCCGTCTCTCCCGGGCTCCCGGCGGCATCCTTCAGCGCCACGATGTTGTCGACCGAACGGGCGAGCTCCAGGATCACCGACGTCGCGATCTTGCGTCCGGTGCGGACGGGGATGTCGTAGACCATCACCGGCAGGTGCGTGCACTCGGCGATCGCCCGCATGTGGGCCGCCAGCCCGGCCTGGGACGGACGGTTGTAGTACGGCGCGACGGCGAGGATCCCGGCGGCGCCCATCTCCGTGGCCCGCTCGGTCATCTCGACCGAATGGCGGGTGTCGTTGGTGCCGGACCCGGCCACGACCGGGATCGTCACGGCCTCGATGACCGCTCGGAACAGATCGAGCCGTTCGTCATCGCTCAACACCGGCGACTCACCGGTCGTGCCGGCCACGACGATGCCGTCGTTGCCCTCCTGCTGGAGGTGGCGAGCCAGTGCCGCGGCGGCGTCCAGATCGAGGCGACCTCCGGCGTCGAACGGCGTCACCATTGCAGTGAGGATCTGACCGAAGCGTGCCATGAGGGATCGTCTCCTTGTGTGCTCGACGAAGGGAACCGGCGGCCGAACCGTCCGGTCCGACACATGTTGTCCCGCCACAATGATGCGGCGCTCGGATACCGATCCAATCCCGCATTTTCGTTCCCGAACCCAGGATGCCTGGCTCAGCTGTTCCGAACGACGCGACCCCGTGGACCGCCGACGCATCACCCCGGATCGTGCCCGGTCAGCCGGGAAAACGAGCCCAGATCAAGATCCGCTTGAACCCGTAGAAGTACGGGGACCGATCGCCCAACTCGCCGAGGAGGGACCTGCGATAGGCCGCCGCGAAGTCCTCGAAGGTCGCGGGATCGAGGCGGCGAGCGAAACGCGTCAGCGACGTACCCCGAGTCCAGTCGACGACTGCCGACGACGACTCGAGCAGGTGCGGATACACCCGCATCGACACGTGCTGCTCGACGGCGCCCAGGTCGTGCAGCAGTTCCGCGTACGCCTCGGGAGCGAGCACGTGCTCGGCGACGGGGTCGGCCGGGATCTCGCCACCCAGGGCCTCGACGAAACGCGGCAACTCCGCCGTGCGCCGGATGTGGACGTGCGAGGGATGATCCGCGTTGTACGGCACCTGGACCGCGAGTTGCCCGCCCGGCGCGAGGCCGGCCACCCAGCGGCGCAGAACCCCTCGATGATCCGGCACCCACTGGAGCGAGGCGTTGGCCAGAACCAGGTCGTGGTCACCGTTGGCGGTCCACTCGGACAGGTCCCCGAGTTCGAAGCGCAGCGAGGGCCCGGCGTGGGCCGCCGACCGTTCGAGCATCGCCGGCGAGGAGTCGATTCCGACCGCCCTCGTTGGTGCGAGCCGTTCGACCGCCACGGCGGTGAGTTCACCGGTGCCGCATCCGAGGTCGACGACCCGATCGAAGGTCGAGCGCGTGACGAGCGCGAGAAGCTCGTGGAACGGCAGGGCGCGCTCCGCGGCGAACCGTTCGTAGACCGCGGGCCTCCACACATCTCGCGAGGCGGCATCTTGCGTCGAAACGGGTCGCTTCCAGGCATCGCTCACGACTTGTATCGTACTTGTACGTAACTTGTATTGTCAACATCGATCCTCGTCAACGCCGCCCTGAGCAGGTACGTTTCCAGTTCTCAGGCCGCGTCCGAGCCGGCCGACGGGACAGGCAGGGAGTTCGATGTCCACGAGTGCTGCGGACCAAGCTGCATCTCCGGGGGATGCGGTCATCACCCTGGACCGCGTTCGCAAGCAGTTCGGGTCGTTCGTCGCGGTCGAATCGGCCGACTTCTCCATCTCACGTGGTGAGTTCTTCGCCATGCTCGGCCCGTCGGGCTGCGGCAAGACCACGACGCTGCGCATGATCGCCGGATTCGAGCAGCCGACCACGGGCCGGGTGCTGCTGGATGGGGAGGACGTGTCGCGCACGCCGCCGCACAAGCGCAACGTCAACACGGTGTTCCAGCAGTACGCGTTGTTCCCGCACATGACGGTGTTCGACAACGTGGCGTTCGGGCCGCGCAGCAAGAAGGTCCCCGAGCGCGAGTGGCGGCCGCGAGTGGCCCAGATGCTCGACGTCGTCCGACTCGGCGAGTTCGCCACCCGGAAGCCGACCCAGTTGTCGGGCGGCCAGCAGCAGCGCGTGGCGCTCGCTCGCGCACTGGTCAACCTCCCGAGCGCACTGCTCCTCGACGAGCCGTTGGCGGCGCTCGACCTGAAGCTGCGCCAGGCGATGCAGTTCGAGCTGAAGCGGATCCAGCGAGAGGTCGGCATCACCTTCATCTTCGTGACCCACGATCAGGAGGAAGCGCTCACGATGAGCGACCGGATCGCGGTGATGAGCCAGGGTCGAGTCGAACAGATCGGGAGCCCGGAAGCGATCTACGCGTCGCCGGCATCGTTGTTCGTCGCCGGCTTCATCGGCTCGGCGAACCTGCTCCCCGGAGCGGTCACCGCCACCGACGGCGACACGGTCGCCGTGCAACTGGCTGGTGGCTCCAAGGTGCGAGCCCAGGCGATGCACGCCGTCCCGTCGGTCGGGGACGAGGTGACGGTGATGGTGCGCCCCGAGCGCCTCACGCCCACGCTCACCGATCCGGCCAGCCCGGACGCGCTGGAGGCCACCGTCGCCAACGTGGTCTTCCAAGGCCCGAGCCGGCGAGTATTGGCTCGGCTCAACGACGGAACCCAACTCGTGATGCATCTCGATGCCCACGCGGGAGCGGCGACCCTGACCCCCGGCGACCGGTGCTGGTTGCAGTGGGATGCGGGGGTCGCGTCCGTGATGGCTGGACACCCTGCCCATGCCGGCGCCACCACCACCGATGTCGATGACATCGAGGCGTCGTCCTAGAACCACGAAGGAGTCGAACACAACGTGGTTACCTCCAACACTCCCCGGCGCCCGAACCTCTCACGGCGTGCCTTCCTGGCCCGGTCCGGGCTGCTCGGTGCGGCCGGCCTGAGCCTTCCTGCCCTGCTCGCCGCGTGCGGCAGCGACGGCGGGTCCTCGTCCGGAGCCAGCAGCGACACCACCGCAGCCGGTGGAACCCAGCCCGAATCGGGGACCAAGACCCTGTACTTCGAGAACTGGCCGGCGTACATCGACGAAGAGACCGTCGCCCTGTTCGCGCAGGAGACGGGCATCGACTTCAAGTACACCGAGGCCTACAACGACAACAACGAGTACTTCGCCAAGATCCAGCCGTCGCTGGGTACCGGCAAGACGATCGATCCGGACATCATCGCTCCGACGTTCTGGATGGCGGCCCGGCTGATCTCGCTCGGATGGTGCGACGAGTTGCCCGTCGACGAGATCCCCAACATGGCGAACCTCTCCGCCGGCTTCCGAGGCCCGGCCTGGGATCCGGACCAGAAGTTCAACCTGCCGTGGCAGTCCGGGATGACCGGCATCGGCTACAACATCGAAGCGACGGGCCGCGAGCTCAACAGCGTTTCGGACCTGTTCGATCCGGCGTTCTCCGGCAAGATCTTCATGCTGACCGAGATGCGCGACACGATCGGGTTGCTGATGCTCGGCGAGGGCAAGGATCCCTCGACCGTCGCCAGCTTCGACGGCGCGGCGGCCGCGTTCGACAAGCTCGAAGCAGCCAAGAACGACGGCACGATCCGAGCCTTCACCGGCAACGACTACCTCGACGATCTGGCGAGCGGGAACTTCGTGGCCGGGACGGCCTGGTCGGGTGACATCCTCCAACTCCAGGCGGACAACCCGAACATCCGCTTCGTCGTCCCGGACGAGGGTGGCATGCGCTGGTACGACACGATGGTGGTGCCGAAGGGCGCCAAGCATCGGTCCGAGATCGCGACGTGGATGAACTACGTGTACGACCCGGTCAACGCGGCCCGTATCGCGGCCTACGTGCAGTACGTCTCCCCCGTCGACGGGGTGCAGGACGAGCTGAGGAAGCTCGGTGGGGACGCGGCAGCACTGGCCGAGAATCCACTGATGTTCCCCGACGACGCGACCAGCGCTCGGCTCCGGACCTTCGCCTCGTTGAGCGAGGACGTCGAGGCCGAGTTCGACGCCCGCTTCTCCGAGATCACCGGGGCCTGACCGATGGAGCGCGCCGTCGCCGGTCGTGGCTTGTTCTTCGAGCAACGCGCCGAAGCGATCGGCCTCGGCGCGCTCCTCGTGCTCTGTCTCGGGATCATCGCCGTCGGCGCCAGGTGGTTCACCGGCGCCGTGGCGGGGCTCGTGGTGGCGATCCTCATCGCCACGATCCTGCTGTACGCCGCCGCAGCGCTGATCGGTGGCACGGTGGCTCGCCGCAAGCTGGCCCCGTACGGACTCCTGAAACCGGGCCTGCTCTGGTTGTGCCTGTTCTTCTTGGCTCCGCTGTGGAGCCTGGTGCGGATGTCGCTGTCGGAACGCAAGAGCCGCTTCGACGTCCGCCCCGCCTTCGGATGGAAGTTCTCCAACTTCGGGACCGCCCTGAGCGACTTCGGCGCCCAGTTCGGCCGGGGGTTCCTGTACGCCGGCATCGCCACCGTCCTCACGATCCTCATCGGCTTCCCGAACGCCTACGTCATCGCCTTTCGGGGCGGCCGGTATCGCAGTCTGCTGCTCGGGCTGATCGTCATCCCCTTCTTCACGTCGTATCTCATCCGGACCCTGGCGTGGCAGACGATCCTCGCCGACGAAGGTCCGTTCATGAACACGCTGCGGACGTTCCATCTCGTGGGGTTCTTCGAGACGATCGGCGTGGTCGACAACGGACGCCTCATCAACACGGCGAGCGCCGTGATCAGCGAGCTCACCTACAACTTCTTGCCGTTCATGATCCTGCCGATCTACGTGAAGCTTGGAGAAGATCGACATCCGCCTGGTCGGCGCAGCCCAGGACCTGTATTCCTCGGGGTCGAGGCGTTCTTCAAGATCGTGCTCCCGCTCGCGATCCCCGGGCTGTTCGCCGGGACGCTGCTGACGTTCATCCCGGCCGCCGGCGACTTCGTCAACGCCAAGATCCTCGGTGGCCCGACCACCACGATGATCGGTAACTCGATCCAGGACCAGTTCCTCACCCAGAACAACTATCCCGTTGCCGCGGCGATGTCGCTGGTTCTGATGACGATCATCACCGTCAGCGTGTTCGTCTACAGCATTCCTCGGCACGGAGGACCTGGCATGAGCGCAGCGACCACCACCCGCACCAAGATCTGGCGCGGCGCGTTGAACGTCTTCACCGCCGCCGGCTTCGCGTACCTCTTCGCCCCGATCGTGGTGATCGTGGCGTTCAGCTTCAACAAGCCGGCCGGCAAGTTCAACATCATCTGGCGCGAGTTCACTTCGAGAACTGGGCGCACCCGTTCAAGGACGCCGCCCTCACCGAAGCGTTGTGGGTGAGTCTGCGCATCGCGGCACTCTCCACGATCATGGCGACGATCCTCCGGTTCGCTGATCGCCGTGGCGTTGTCGCGCTACGACTTTCGCGGCGTGGGAGCGCTGAACCTGTTCCTCGTGCTCCCGCTCACCAGCCCCGAGGTCGTGCTCGGCGCCTCGCTCGCAACGCTGTTCATCGACTGGGACATCACCCGGGGGTTCTGGACCGTCGTCATCGCCCATGTCATGTTCCAGGTCAGCTTCGTGGCGCTCACGGTGCGGGCCCGCATCCGAGGCTTCGACTGGACGCTCGAGCAGGCGGCCCAGGACCTCGGGGCATCGCCGATGCGGACGTTCTGGAAGGTCACCTTCCCGCTGATCCTCCCGGGCATCCTGGCCGCGGCGCTGCCTGAGCTTCGCGTTGTCCATCGACGACTTCATCATCACGTTCTTCAACGCCGGCTCGCTGGTGACGTTCCCCGCTACAGATCTTCGGCGCCAGCCGCACCCAGACCGCCCCAGATCAACGTGCTCGCCACCATGATCCTGGTCGTAACATCACGTTGATGCTGGCGGTACCCTCGCCGGTCGCCTGCGCAATCGTCGCTCCTGACCTCGGGCCGCGACGCAGGGGACCGTCCCTGCACCTGGGCATCGGTCCCCTGCTCCTCGCGCGCCGGCCGGGCCGGCTGCGAGATCGTCTCGGCGGTGATCAGTCCCCGGCGACGGGAACCGGCGTCTCCATGCCGAGTTCGAACTTGAGGTACTCCTCGCCGGTGTCCTCCCAGTCCTCGAACTGGATGACGCCCATCTCCTCGAACTTGTGGCGCAGCCACTTGTCGTTGCGGTCGAGGAGACCGAGCTTCTTGCAGTTCGGGACGATCTTGGAGAACAGCATCGACTGGAACATGGCTCGGGTCGGGTCGGCGAGGATGAGCGGCAACACGTCCTTGGGATTGATGCCCATCCGGTCCCACACCTCCTGGGACAGGAACCGGTCACGCATCCGCACGGCAGCCTCGAAGGCGAACTCCTGGCGGTCCTTCATCTCGGCATCGGTCATACCGTCGTAGACCTCCTTCAGCGACAGCACGCCGAAGGCGACGTGCCGGGCCTCGTCGCTCATGACGTAGCGCAGGAGCTGCTTCAGCAAGGGCTCGGAGGTCATCTGGTGCTGGAAGCCGAACGCGGCCAGCGCCAGGCCCTCCACCATCACCTGCATGCCGAGGTAGGTCATGTCCCACCGGCTGTCCTGGACGATGTCGTCGAGCAGCATCTTGAGGTGGGCGTTGATCGGGTAGTGGCCGGTCAGCTTTTCGTCGAGATAGCGCTGGAACACCTCGACGTGGCGGGCCTCGTCCATCACCTGGGTGCTGGCATACAGTTTGGCGTCGTACCACGGCACGGTCTCGGTGATCTTGGCCGTGCAGAGCAACGCGCCCTGCTCGCCGTGCATGAACTGCGACAGGGTCCAGTTCTGCGACTCGACGCCGAACTCCAGCCACTCCTTGTCGCCCCACTTCTCGACCGGGGTCCCGATGTACACCTCCGGCGTCATGCCCGTGCCGATCTGCGCCTGGGTCTCGGCGACGACCTTCTCCGGGTCGACCTCGGTCTCCCACGGGAGATCGGTGGTGGCGTTCCACTGTCCGGTCTTGGCCTTCTCGTAGAGCTTTCGCAGCGCCGGCCGGGCGAGGGTGTAGTCCCACGTGAACATGGCCTCGCAGTTGTCCTTGACGGCGTGGCTGACCTCGTCGACGTCGTGGTTGATCACCGACAAGATGGCGTCGATGTCGTCAATCTCGTTGCGACCGATGATCGCGGCATTGGGGTTGTGCAGTTGATCGGACATGGGTGGGGACCTCGTGTTCGGGTTGGTCAGCCGGCCGAGACGGCCGGAAGGACGAAGGTACGGATGACGGGGCGCGCCGTCGGCTCGTGCGACAGGTCGAGCAGGGTGGACGGAGCGAGGAACTCGGAGATGACGAGCCGAACGAGCAGCTCGACGACAATGGCGGCCAGTTGGCGTTCGGGGAGCTGCTCGAGGATCACCGGCGTCAGGAACACCGTGGCGACCCGGATGATGCGCAGGAGCCCGTCCACGGTCAGCTGGCCAGGGATCTCCCCAGTGGCCCGGCGAGCATGGCGGCGAGGTGCTCGTCAGCCACGCTCGCGGCCAACGATTCGACGACGGCCACGGTGAGCAGATCCTCGAGGTTGTCGGCGCTGGCGAGATGCTGGCGCAGCTCGGTGAAGAACTCCTCGAGCTCACACACCCGCAACGCTTCGAAAAGCACGTCCTTGCCGCCCGGGAACAGGCGGTACAGGGTCGCACGCGAGACCTTGGCCTCCGCTGCGATGTCGTCGATGGTGACGCGATCGAAGCCCCATCGCTCCAGGCCCCGCTTGGTCGCTTCGAGCACGCGCCGCTCCGCGTCCGAGCGAACACTCGGACGCGGAGCAGCACTGGCACCCCCCGGCGCGACAGGTTGGGACGCTGTGACATCCATCACCATGAGACAATAAGAGAGATTCCGTCTCAGTGTCAAGAGGTCCTGGTCGTGGGCTCGCGACGAGCGGTCTCCCGGCACTACGATCGGCGGTTCGTGAACACACTCCGATGCCGCTCCGACGGCATCGGCCCAGGAGGAACCCATGCGACGCCGTCTCACCCTCGGCTCGATTGCCCTGTCGGTCGTCATGCTCACCACGGCGTGCGGCAGCGACAGCAACGAGGCCCAAGGCTCCGACTCCACCGCGGCGACCGAATCGTCGGCCGCCGGCGACGTCGGTGACGCCGCCACCGATCCGGCCACCTGTGCCGAGGGCAAGACCCTCACGGCCGGGACCCTGACCATCGCGACCGGAGATCCGGCCTTCCCGCCCTACGTGCTCGACGACGATCCCGCCTCGGGCCAAGGGTTCGAGGCCGCGGTGGCCATGCGCGTCGCCGAGCTGATGGGCTTCACCGGCGACGCCGTCACGTGGGTGCGCACCGGGTTCGACGAAGCCGTCCAGCCCGGCCCGAAGCGCTTCGACTTCAACCTGCAGCAGTACTCGATCACCGACGAGCGCAAGCAGGTCGTGAGCTTCAGCGACCCGTACTACACCGCAGCCCCGGCGATCCTGGGCTACGAGGACTCTCCCGCGGCCACGGTCGACAACGTCGAAGGGTTCGCTGCGCTCAAGCTCGGAGCGGCCGCCGGAACCACGAGCCTCGACTACATCACCGACGTGATCAAGCCGGACAGTGCCCCGTTCGTCTTCAACGACAACGCGGCGGCGAAGCAGGCGCTGGACTCCAAGCAGATCGACGCCATCGTCACCGACCTCCCGACCGCGCTGTACATCACGGCCGTCGAGATGGA